>CAWEFW010000001.1:0-445892 GCA_963808435.1 uncultured Actinomycetota bacterium
TGCGCTCACTGACCAGGTCCTCGCCCGCGTACGCGGTGAAGGTCATCCCGTTGGGGTGGAACGGCAACCGCCGGCGGCGGTGCAGGATCAGGTCGGCGTCACTGTTGAAGGCGATCTGGTGGACGCCGTTAAGCCGCAGGCGGCCGGACTCGACGATCTCCGCGGTCCGGGCCGGGCCGTGTTCGACGTCGACGGTCTCGGGGTCCTCGCCCTCCAGCCCCCAGAGAACGGCGTTGTAGCTGCCGTGCCCGTGTCCGGTCGCGCCCAGGGAACCGAACAGCTCGGCGCGCACCCCGGTGGTTCGGTCGAGCAGGCCGTCGTCGGCCAGCGAGCGGGCGAACCGGGCGGCCGCCCGCATCGGGCCCACGGTATGCGAGCTGGACGGGCCGATGCCGATGCTGAACAGGTCGAAGACGCTTACGGTCACCAGACCAGTGTCCGCCCTGGTCGGGAAGGCGATGCAAAAAGCCCTGCCGGCTCATACCCGGCAGGGCTTGGAGAACATGCCCCTTCAGTCTCCGGGGATGGGGCCACGGAACGCCGGAGCGACACGCCTACGGCGTCTATGATCCCGACACGCCGTTAAAACCGGGTGACACGCCGATGACCAGGAAACGACGAAATTGCCTCTTGCGGCGTGGGGCCGACGGGAGTAGAACTGTCTCACGCCAGCGCGGCGGGTTTCGGCCCAAGGCGCAGGCGCCCGAAGCCCCGGTCAACTCATACTTGACCGGGGCTTCACCCAATTGTCCGTGTCGCGCTCGCACCTGTCGCTTCTTCCTATGCTCGCGCGACGATGCGCCCTGAGCCTGTCGAAGGGCCGCTCGCGCAGCACGTGTCCTCGCTTCGCTCGGACGGCGAACCCGGGTTGGAGTGGCGGTGTCCTTCTGACGTGAGGCGGATCATCGGCTGGGCCAGCCGAATGCTGGTCGTTGCGCTCGTGATCACGGGAACGGGCTGCGGGGCCGAGAGGTCGGCAGACCCGCTGCCGCCGGTTACTGCGGTCCCCAGCGATGCCGACCGGCCGACACCGGGTGGTGAGGTGGTACGCCGCTGCGGCTCGCACTATGCGGCCGAGTTCGACCCAGGTCTCGAGCACCGCACAGCGGTTTCCGGACCGGTCTCACTGGTCGCCTTCCGAATGTCCCCCGCGCCCACGGGGGTTGTCTCGGTCCGCACCTTCAAGGTCATGGTGCGGCTCGAGGTCGGTGCCGAGGCGACGGTGGAGACCACGACCGCTGGGACCTCCCTGTCCTACGACCGGGCCCGCTTTCACGACGGCAACGTCTACCAGATCACCGATGGCGAGCGCCGCGTACGGTTCGTCGGTTGCCCGGACGGGCCGGCGGTCTTCAACGGCGTGGTGCTGACCGAGGGACCCACCACCGTGGACCTCGAGGTTGTCGCCGGCGGCCGGGGCCACGACGTCCGGGTCACGGCCTTCGGCAGCTGACTCACGCAGCCGAGTGCGTCCGGGGGCAGCCAAGGGGCAGCCGGCGGTCGCGTGGCTACCGTGGCACAGTGGCGACGTGAAAGCCCTTGTGAAGTGCGAGCCGGGGCCAGGACTAGCGCTGCTCGACATCGCTGAGCCGGCGGTGGGTCCGAGCGACGTGCTGGTCCGCGTACGGGCGACGGGAATCTGTGGCACCGACCTGCACATCGTCGACTGGGACGAGTGGGCGGCGAAGAACGTCACGATGCCGCGGACGGTGGGCCACGAGTTCGCCGGCGAGGTGGTCGAGGTCGGGGCCAGTGTGACCGACGTGCACGTCGGAGACGTGGTCAGCGGCGAGGGCCACCTGGTTTGCGGGCGGTGCCGGAACTGTCGGGCGGGGCGGCGGCACCTGTGCATCAACACCCGGGGCATCGGGGTGCACGTCGACGGGGCGTTCGCGGAGTACGCCGCGCTGCCGTCGAGCAACGTCTGGGTGCATCGGCATCCGGTGGACTGGGCGGTTGCGGCGATCTTCGACCCGTTCGGCAACGCCGTGCACACCGCCTTGAGTTTCCCGATGCTCGGCGAGGACGTGCTGGTCACAGGCGCCGGACCGATCGGGCTGTTGGCCGCGATGGTCAGCCGGCACGCCGGGGCGCGGCACGTGGTGATCAGCGACCTCAGCCCGCAGCGGCTCGCGCTGGCGGAGACCTTGGGCGTGAGCAAGGCGGTGCTGGTCGGCCGGGACCGCCTCGCCGACGCCCAGCGTGAGCTCGACATGCACGAGGGCTTCGACGTCGGGCTGGAGATGTCGGGCAGCCCGGCCGCGCTACGGGAGATGATCACCCAGATGACCCACGGCGGCCGGATCGCGGTGCTCGGACTGCCGTCGGAGGAGGTCAGCATCGACATGGCCACCGTGGTGCTCAACATGCTGACGGTCAAGGGCGTCTACGGCCGGGAGATGTTCGAGACCTGGTACGCGATGTCGGTGCTGCTGGAGAGCGGCCTGGACATCTCCGGAGTGATCACCGATCGTTTCCCGCACACCCAGTACGAGGCGGCCTTCGCCGCCGCCCGGTCGGGGCACGGCGGCAAGGTGATCATGACCTGGGGAGAATGAGGACATGTACGCCGCCCTGAAGGACCAGCTCACCGACGACCTGGCTCAGCTCCGCGCCGACGGCCTGTTCAAGGCCGAGGCGGTGATCCGTACGCCGCAGGCCGCCGAGATCGGCGTGGGGGACGCTTCGGTGCTCAACCTGTGCGCCAACAACTATCTCGGCCTGGCCGACCACCCGGCCATGGTCGCCGCCGCCCAGCAGGCCCTGGACCGGTGGGGCTTCGGCATGGCCTCGGTCCGCTTCATCTGTGGCACCACCGAGATTCACAAGGAGCTGGAGCGCCGGCTGGCTGGCTTTCTGGGCACCGACGACGCGATCCTCTACGGCTCCTGCTTCGACGCGAACGGCGGGCTGTTCGAGACCCTGCTCGGCCCGGAGGACGCGGTCATCTCCGACGAGCTCAACCACGCGAGCATCATCGACGGCGTACGGCTGTGCAAGGCCGCCCGCTTCCGCTACCGCAACCGGGACATGGTCGATCTGGAGGCCAAGCTGGTCGAGGCCTCGGGGGCGCGGCACCGGCTGATCGCCACCGACGGGGTCTTCTCGATGGACGGCTACGTCGCGCCGCTGGACCAGATCGTCGGGCTGGCCGAGCGCCATGACGCCCTGGTCATGGTCGACGACTCGCACGCCGTCGGTTTCGTCGGGCCGACCGGAGCGGGTACGCCGGAGCTGTTCGGGGTGCAGGACCGGGTGGACATCGTCACCGGGACCATGGGCAAGGCCCTCGGCGGGGCGAGCGGCGGCTACACCGCGGCACACGCCGAGATCGTCGAGATGCTGCGACAGCGGTCCCGGCCGTACCTGTTCTCCAACTCGGTGGCCCCGTCGATCGTCGCCGCGGGCCTGGCCACGCTGGACCTGCTGGAGACCTCGGGCGAGCTGCTGACCCGGTTGCGCGACAACACCGCCTACTTCCGGTCCGAGATGACTGCCCGCGGGTTCGATATCCCGGAGTCCGATCACCCCATCGTGCCGGTGATGATCGGCGACGCGGCGGAGGCCGGGGCGATGGCCGACCGGCTGCTGGCCGAGGGCATCTACGTGCGCGCCTTCTCGTTCCCGGTGGTACCCCGGGGCAAGGCCCGGATCCGCACCCAGATGTCGGCCGCCCACTCCCGCGACGACCTGGACCGGGCCATCGCCGCGTTCGAGAAGGTCCGCGCCGACTGAACAGGTCCGAGGCCATCACGTCTTGGGAGAAAACTCCACCGATGGCGAGTTGTCACCCCCGAGGTGGTCGCCAGTGGGCGAAAAGTCGCCATTGGTAGAGTTTTCCCTCGGTGGCGGCGGGGCGAGGATCGCTTCGCCGCCGACCGGCCGCTCCGCGGCGGACCGATGCCGCCTACGGCTTGACGACGATCCGCTTGCCCAGCGGCATCAGGCTGACCGGGATCAGCTTGAAGTTGGCGATGCCCATCGGGATGCCGATGATCGTGAGGCACAACGCCAGGCCGGTCGCTATGTGGGTCAGGGCGAGCCACCAGCCCGCCGCGACCACCCAGATCACGTTGCCGAGGAACGTCAGCAGGCCGGCGCTGGGCTTGTCGACCAGCTCCCGGCCGAACGGCCAGACGGCATAGTTCGCCATCCGGAACGAGGCGATGCCCCAGGGGATGGTCACGATCAGCAGGCAGCAGAGGACGCCGGCGAGCATGTAGGCGATCCACAGCCAGACGCCGCTGAAGACGAACCAGATGAGATTGAGCACGGTACGCACGCCTCCAGAGTGCGCCCGTGTACTCCGCTCAGCAATCGGGCGATTCCCGGGTTCTACCCCTGCTCGGTGAACGCGGCGTACGCGGCGGGGCTGAACAGCACGAACCGCACCTCGGCGACCTTCGTCTGCGTGGCGCGCACGGTCGAGACGGCGATCCGGGCCGCGTCGTCCATCGGCCACCCGTACACGCCGGCGGAGATCGCCGGGAAGGCGACCGTCGCAGCGCCCAGCTCGTCGGCCACGGCGAGGGAGTTGCGGTAGCAGGCGACCAGCAGCCCGGACTTGTCCTTGGTCTTGGCCCACGTCGGGCCGACGGTGTGGATCACCCAGCGGGCCGGCAGCCGCCCGGCGGTCGTGGCCACGGCCTCGCCGGTGGGCAGCCCGTCGGGGAACCGGGTCTCCCGCAGCCGCCGGCACTCGGCCAGGATCTCGGGGCCGCCGCGCCGGTGGATGGCGCCGTCCACCCCGCCGCCGCCCAGCAGGCTGTGGTTGGCCGCGTTGACGACGGCGTCGACCTCCTGCTCGGTGATGTCGCCCCGGACGAACGAGATCTCGGTCATGAGGTTCAACCTAGGCCGATGAGTTTTGCCGACTGCCGGCGTCCTACCGTCAGATAGTTAGCCCAAACCAAGGAGGAGCAATGAGCGAGTTCACCACGTGTCTGTGGTTCGACAACCGGGGCGAGGAGGCGGCGCGGTACTACGTCGACGTCTTCCCGAACTCGAGCATCTCGGGGGTGACCCCGTACGTCGGCGGCGATCGCGACGGCGAGACCATGACGGTGGACTTCGTCCTGAACGGGCAGAAGTTCGTCGCGCTGAACGGCGGGCCGCAGTTCAGCTTCGACGAGGCCATCTCGTTCCAGATCCCCTGTGCCGACCAGGACGAGGTCGACCGCTACTGGAACACCCTGACCGAGGATGGCGAGGAGGGACCGTGCGGCTGGCTCAAGGACAAGTTCGGCCTATCCTGGCAGGTGGTGCCGAACCGGCTCAGCGAGCTGCTGTCCAGCACTGAGCCCGGCGTCGCGGAGCGGACCGCGCAGGCCCTGTTTGCGATGAAGAAGATCGTTATCGCCGACCTGGAGGCTGCGGCGGCGGACGCGAAGCAGTCGGTCTGACGCCAATCCAGAACATCTCACGTTCTCGGAGCGAATGTTTCCCTCTCTCGGCTAGCCCAGAGCAGACCGCGTTCGATCACGGTGCGCACCGTCGGGTGGTCGAGGATGTCCGGGCTGTGCCCGGGGGTGGCGACGAAGATCCGCCCGGCGCCCCAGGTCCGGGTCCAGATCGCCGGCGCGGTGACCGGCCGGTGCCACGGGTCCTCGGGCCGGGCAGCCAGGGTGGTCGTCGCCAGCACATCGATGTAGTCATCAGCGAGCACCCAGTACTGCTCGGTATACAGCTCGAAGTCCTCCAGCCCGGCGACGATCGGGTGGTCGGCGGTCTCCGGGCGGATATTCACCGTGTACCTGACGTAGTTGTCGCTCGGGTCGCCCGTCCGGTGACCCGGGATCCGCGCCGGATGGTCGGCGAACTGGCCGCCCACCAGGTGCAGGTAGTCCGAGGTGTTGCGGAAGGAGTCGGCGATCCCGCCGTGCCACCCGCCGAACCCCGTACCCGTGACGATCGCTGTTCGCAGCCCGGCTACCGCGGCTTTACTTGCGGTACCCATGGTGTAGCACTGCACGATCAGGTCCACCGCGGCCATGGCGTCCGCATCGGCATAGACCTCGGGGCTGTCCTCCACCCGTACCGCGAAGCCCTGGGCCTCGAGGAAGGGGATGAATCGGTCGGTGGCCTGGACGGGGGAGTGCCCCTGCCAGCCGCCACGGACGATCAGTGCGAATCTCGATGTCGGCTCCGGTGCATTCATCGCGTCTCCTCAACTCGGGGCACAATCCGTTCATGATCTACCTGCTCTCCGGTCCGGATCCACATCCCGAGGCGGCGCAGCTGGGTGGAGCTTGGGGTGATGTGGGTTGACGCCCGTCCTGCTGGACTTCGACCTGGCCATGGGGGCACCGGGCAGCGACATCGACGACGGGTTCGCGCTGGCCCTGGCCGTGGCCGACCCGGGGATCGACCTCCGACTCGTCACCACGGTCAGCGGGAACACCGACGCGGCGACCGCGACCGCCCTGACGTTCGAGCTGCTCGACCGGCTCGGAGCGCCGCCCATCCCGGTGCACCAGGGCGCGACCCGGGCTCTGCTTCATCGCGCCAGCCGCTTCGGACGGCTGCCGGACGGCATGGCTGTCCGGACTCCCGAGCCCGGGCCGGGTGCCCTCGCCCTGGTGGAGGCGGTGCTCGGCGCCCCCGGTGAGCTGACCCTGGTCGCCATCGGGCCGTTGACCAACGTGGCCCTGGCCATGCTGCTCGAGCCGTCCTTCGCGGAGTCGCTGGCTGACCTGGTGGTCATGGGTGGCGTGTTCGCCGGGACGACCGGGAGGACGGACATGCCGGGGGAGTTCAATGTCTGGAGCGATCCCCACGCAGCGCACATCGTGCTGCAGAGTGGGGTGATGGCCACCTGGGTCGGGTTGGACGTCACGCGACGGGTCCGGCTGACCCGCGCCGAGGCGGCGGCGATGGCGGCCGACCCGCACCCGTTCACCGCGTTCGCCGGGCGGTACTCGACCGCCTGGATCGACCACCTGGCCGAGACGGAGGATCCCAGGACGGACTCGTGTGCGCTGCACGACCCACTGGCCGTCGCCGCGGTCACCCGGCCGGACCTGCTGCAGGTCGCCGAGGTCCACCTCGATGTGCAGCTCGACGGCGTGGCCCGCGGCGTGACGGTCGCCGACCGGCAGCCGCGACCCGAGGACGTCAACGCCAAGATCGCCGTCGACGTGGACCCGGCCGGCTTCGCGGACCACTTCACCCGCTGTCTCCAGCGGCTGTGATGGCCGCGGACGCGCGAGGCGACAGCGGGCCGCCGCTACGGCTGGCCATCGTCGGGACCGGCTCACGGGGGATGACCTACGGTCGCGAGGCGGTCCGGACCGGCACGGCGGTGGTCACCGCGGTGGCCGAGCCCCGACCGGACCGTCGAGCCGCGGCCGCGGCCGAGTTCGGGGTCGCGGATGGCTGGTCGGTCGCCAGCTGGCCGGACCTCGCCGCGCGGGACGACCTGGACGTCGATGCGGTGGTGGTGGCCACGCCCGATCGCCAGCACACCGCCCCGGCGCTCGCGTTCCTGGCCCGTGGGCTTCCGCTGCTGCTGGAGAAGCCGATGGCGCCGAACGAGGACGAGGCCCGCCAGATCGTGGCCGCCGCCGAGCGGGCGAACGTGGTGGTCTGCGTCGCCCACGTGCTGCGCTACTCCGCCTACACCACGACGATCATGGCCGCGCTGGCCGCCGGGGCGATCGGCGACGTGGTGGCCGTCGAGCACCTGGAGCCGGTCGGCTGGTGGCACTACGCGCACTCCTACGTGCGCGGCAACTGGCGGCGGGAGGACCAGTCCAGCCCGATGCTGATGGCCAAGTGTTGCCACGATGTCGACTGGCTGTCCTTCGTCGTCGATCGGCCCGCCGTCCGGGTGTCGTCGTTCGGCAGCCTCACCCACTTCACGGCGGCGAACAAGCCGGCCGGGGCCGGGTCGCGTTGCCTGGACTGCGCCGTCGAGCCCGAATGCCCGTACTCGGCCTGCCGGATCTACCTCGACCACGTCGACGAGCCGGCCGCGCAGCAGTGGCCGCTGTCCATCCTGGCCGTCGACGTGAACCGGGCGACGATCACCGAGGCCCTGCGGACGGGTCCGTACGGGAGGTGCGTGTACGACTGCGACAACGACGTGGTCGACCACCAGGTGGTCAACATCGAGTACGCAGGTGGCGTGACGGCGTCGCTGACCATGACGGCCTTCACCCCGATGGGCTTCCGCAAGACCCGGATCTTCGGCACCCGCGGCATGCTCGAGGGCGACGGCTACGCCGTGGACGTGTTCGACTTCCTGACCGGCCGGACCACCTCGACGCAGGTGGTGGACCCCAGCGACCCGCTGGCCGGCGAGGGTCATCTGGGCGCCGATGCGGCACTGACCCGCAGCTTCCTGGCCGCCGTACGCGACGGTGACCCGGGTCGCATCCTCACGTCACCGCGGGTGAGCCTGCACACCCACGAGATCGTCTGGGCCGCCGAGCGGTCGCGCCGGCTCGGCCGGGTCGAGGTCATTCCCGACTTGTCAGCATGAGTGGCCGTCCGACAGGCTCAGGGCTCCTGGGTCCTGAGCCTGTCGAGCGACGAACTCTTAGCGGTTGACCCAGGGGTAGAACCGCTCGGTGCCCGGAGCCCAGTCGATGATCGTCGGGATCCTCGTAGTAGCCCACGACGGAGACCCGGACCCGGCTCGGCGTCCCCATGCAGCTGCGCGGCACGATGACCTTCGCGAATGGGGTCTCGTCCCCGTCGCTGGCGTCGGCCTGGACCCGCAGTCCGGTGCACGAGGGCTGCTTGATGCCCGGGCTGTCGAAGTTGGCCACCTTCATCAGCGGGATGACCTCGGTGTTGGGCAGGACGTCGACCCGGTACTCGGGACCGGGGTCGCTGGAGTTGGTGTCGAGCCAGAACTCGTAGAAGGTGGTGAACTCCATGTCGGCGTCGAACGCGGTGACCCCGACCGTGGCCGGCCCGTGGCTGACCCGGACGCTGGTGATGTGAGCGCCGACGTCGGGGAATGTGGCGATGTCGGCGTGCGCGGTCGGGACTAAGAATGCGGCGGGCACGAGGGCAGCCGCGGCGACGGCGGCGGCGCGGCGGAGGGTGCGGGGCATTGAGTAACTCCTTGACTGTGACGTCCAGCGTGGCTGGCTGGTGCGGAACCTACCGAATGGTGGGTCTCTCGGGACAAGGAGCGCGGAAATCGCTCGGCGATACACCCGCAGGGCGGTGAGGGGGCTGACCCCTCCGCGGCGACTGGTTCGGGCTACCCGGCAGCGACGCCGGCTGGCCGACGTTCGTACGGCGCGAGTGAGGGCGGTGCCCCCGAGAAGCGCCGGCGCAGCTCACGACGACTGTGCGCGGCGACGGTCAGGCGCTGGCCGGCGTAGGGCACGCCGCCGCTGAGCCGGCGACCGAGCGCGAGCCAGGCGCAGATCGCCCGCTCGGCCAGCCAGACCGGCGCCCAGAGGGCCGCGGTGACGGGGAATACCTCCCGCCCACCAGCCCGGCGACGACCGCGCTCGGCCAAGGCGACCGTCCCGGCCAGGCCGAGGGCCAACCCCGCCCGACCTGCTGCCCGCCGCCGGCCGGAGCGGCTGCCCGCCAACCCGGCCAGCCCGAGCGTCGCCGGCAGCAGCGCCAGCTCGGCCGCCATCCGGGACGGCTGGGCCAGGCTGTCGTACGCCTGCCGCACCCGCTGCCCCCGGAACTGCCGCGGCGTCGGCGGTTCCCGCCGGACGAAGAGCCCGTCGTCACGGTGCTCCCGACCGCCGGCGGCCTCGACGGTACGGGACAGCTCGAGGTTCTCGAACAGCACGTTCCCGTCGTAACCGCCCATCGCCGCGAAGGTGCTGCGGCGCACCGCGTACGTGCCGGGATAGTCCGATCCGAACGCTCGGTTGACCAGCGACCGGGCGGTGTCCCACTGCGCATGCCAGGGCCGCGGGGCGAAGAAGTTCTGCGGCCGCACCAGGTCCGCTTCCTGCAGCCGGCCGACCGCCGTGCGCAGCGGCGCCAGGTCCCAGCGGACGTCGTCGTCGGCGATGACCACCGCCTCGTGCCGGGCCAGCTGGAGGCCGGTCAGCACCCCGGCCACCTTGCCGTTCCGGACGCCCTGGGGCGCGACCGGAACGTGGCGGACGACGTCGGACCACAGCCGATGGTGCCGGTCGAAGACCTCCGGCTCGCTCCCGTCCACCACGGTGACGTCCAGCCAGCCGCTCAGCCGGCGGAGGTAGCGCGTCAGCTCCGCCGGATCGGCTGCCGCCGACCAGCGCAACGGCAGCACGTACTCGGCCGCGAGCCGATCGCCGGGATCCGCCGCGCCGTGGGTCAGCACCGCATCGACGACTGGCCGGCCTCCCAGGCGGCCAGCAGATGCCCGGCGACCAGTCCGTCCGTGGCCAGGGCGGCGGCCGCGCCGAACAGGATGT
This sequence comes from uncultured Actinomycetota bacterium, assembly GCA_963808435.1. GTDB lineage: Bacteria > Actinomycetota > Actinomycetes > Propionibacteriales > Propionibacteriaceae > Microlunatus. Next base: position 10,383 of record CAWEFW010000001.1, read on the forward strand.
CGTCCACCAGGGCCGGCTCGCGTACGGCGAGGCCCCCGGCCAGGTCGTGCGCGGCGATCTGCTCGTGCACCGCGTCCGCCTCGATGTGCTCGTCGAAGAACCGGGTGACCTCGGGCCCGAAGCCGAGGCGGCGCAGGCCGTTGCCGTAGCGCCGGTTGGGCAGCGACGACGTCATCTCCAGAGCCGCCAGGTGTCCGACCGCCGCGCCGCGGAGCCGGCGGTGCAGCCCGAACATGGTCATGGTGTTGGCCCAGGCCAGGGTGATCGCCGGGACGGCGCTGGCGAAGTGCCCGTAGTCGTCGCGAAGCCCGAGCCCGCGCATGCTGGCCGCGAACAGGCTGGCGTGCATCCACTCGGGCCGGCCCCCGCCGTACTCGTCGGACTGGATCTCCACCAGGGCGCACTTCGGCGGGCCGGACAGCCGCGGGATGGCCCAGCTGTGCGGGTCGGCCTCCCGCAGGTGGTAGATCGAGCGGTGCATCAGGAACTCGCCGTACTGGCTGCGAGTTCCGACGCGGGACAGGTAGGCCGACAGGCTGGGCGACGGGTCGTCCGCGACCAGCCGGGCCAGGGTCGCCGGCACGTCCTTCGGACCCGCCGGGCTCGGCGGGAGCGCCGGGGCCACCAGCTGCCGGAGGGCCGCCTCGACGACAGACTCCAGGACCGCTGTGGCGGCGACCAGGTCGGGGTGCCACTCCCAGCGCTCGTCCACCCCGGCCAGGCCGCGGTAGTGCAGCTCGTAGAGCAGGTAGAGGCTGAGCTGCAGGTCCTCATCGGTCAGACAGTCGGCGGTCTGGCCGGCGACGGCGCGGGCGTCGTCGACGAGATCAGGGTTCGGGCGCGGCTGGCCGCGCAGCAGCTGCAGCAGGCGGCCGCTGAGTGGTCCACGAGCCAACACCTGGCTCGGAGCGACGCCGCCCCCGGCCACACTGCCGTGTTCGGTCACCAACATGTCGGGTCGATACCCTTGTTTCCGACGGGTTAAGCGGCTCGGTGGGCGGGTACCGCATGATCATGACGCCGCCCGTCCCGGACTCGCCGCGGCCCTCCCGCGCAACCGTCTACCCGGACGGCCCGATCCTGCTCCGCGGGGACTTCGAGATCACCGAGCCCGACGGCACCCCGATTCCGACCCGCCGCCGGGTCGTGGCGTTGTGCCGGTGCGGCAAGAGCGCCCTGGCCCCGTTGTGCGACGGCACCCACAAGGCGGTCTGGCCGCCGGGCGGACGCCCGCCCGGCCGCGCGCGCCGCGCGGCCACGAACGGCAACGGCGCCGAGCCGCCCGACGCGTAGGGAGGCTGGGGTGCGTTGAAGCAGGTGTTGGGCGCGCCGGCCCGGGTCTCGTAGCGGCCGAACCCGCCGCGGAGGTGCCACGGCCGGCGCGTCGGCCTACCGTGGTGAGATGACCGAGCCGACCGACCTGACGGCCGTCCCGACCGCGCCGCTCGCCGCCCGGCGCGGCGCGGAAGCTCTGGGGCTGGGTGCTGGACTACGCGTACGTCACCTACTGGACGGTCCGGGCGTTCGTGGGCCGCGGCCGTTCCGACCAGTTCCACCACCCGGCGGCCGGACCCAAGTCGCCGATCCTGGTCATCCCCGGGGTGTACGAGAGCTGGCGGTTCATGCAGCCGGTCGTCGAGCACCTCTTCCGGGCCGGCCACCCGGTGCACGTGCTGGACAAGCTCGGCTACAACACCGGCGCCATCCCGGCCATGGCGGAGATCGTCCGCGACTACCTGGAGCAGCTGGACCTGACCGACGTGGTCGTGGTCGCGCACAGCAAGGGCGGGCTCATCGCCAAGTCCGCGCTCGCCGAGCCCGACACCTTCCGTCGGGTCCGGCGGGTGATCGCGCTCAACACGCCGTTCGCCGGGTCTCGGTACGCGAACCTGTTCCTGATCCGCAGCGTGCGGATGTTCACCCCCACCGGGCCGGTGATCCGGGCGCTGCAGGCCAACCTGGTGGTGAACAGCATCATCAGCTCGCTCTACAGCGTGTTCGACCCGCACATCCCGGAGACCAGCCACCTCGAGGGCGCGGAGAACATCGTCCTGCCCGCGATCGGCCACTTCCGGCCGATCGGCGTCCCCGACACGCTGCGTACGGTCGACGCGATCATCGCCCGGTCCACGCCGGACCCCTAGTGGTAGCGTCCTTCGATCACTCTCTCCCCGTCCGACCGTGCTCGTCTTGACCAAGCGGTCAAGCCGGACGACTCGCCGTTCACCACCTTCCTGGTCTCGCCGTGGTCGAAGTACATCGCGTGGGCGGCCGCCCAGCGGCGGTTGACCCCGAACCAGGTCACGTTCGCCTCGCTCGCCGTCGCCCTGCTCGCGGCCGGCTGCTTCGCGGCGGGAGAGCGGCCGACCTACATCGCCGGTGCGGTGCTGCTCCAGCTCTCGTTCGGCCTCGACTGCGCGGACGGCCAGCTTGCCCGGTTCACCGGAACGTTCTCAGCTCTCGGCGGCTGGCTGGATGCGATGTTCGACCGGCTCAAGGAGTACGTCGTCTACGCGGGGCTCGCCATCGGGTCGGCCCGGGCCGGCGACGACGTCTGGCTGCTGGCCGTACTCGCGCTCGCGCTGCAGACCGTACGCCACGCCTTGGACTCCGCGTACGCCGTCACCGCCGCCGCCGCCGGTGCGAAGAACGAGGGGCTCGAGCGCCGGGCCGGTGGCGAACGACGCCGGTGGCACTGGGCGCGCAAGGTGGCAATCCTGCCGATCGGTGAGCGGTGGTTGCTGATCTCCGTCCTCGCGGCCGTGAGCAGTCCGCGGGTCGTCTTCCTAGTGCTGATCGTCGCCGGCGGGGTCGCGGCCGTGTACATGCTCGCGGCGCAGGCCCGCCGCTCGCTGCGCCCGACCGCCGCCGCGCCGGCGCCCGAGGCCGGCGCCGCCCTGCTGCGGATGTGCGATGCGGGACCGCTGGCCGCCAGAATCGCACGAGCCCTCGGTCGGGGCCGGTCGCTGCGGCCTCGCTGGGGCTGGCTGTTGCCGCCGGCCTTGCGCACCATCGAGTACGCGACCGTCATGGTGGCCGCCTGGCTCTGCGGCGCGGGTATCGGCGCGCTCACCTACGCATACCTCCTGGTGGTGATCTGGCACCATTACGACGCGGGACACCGGTCCCGGCACCGCATGGCCGAGTCCCGCCTGTCGGTTCTGGCCGGTCTCGGCGGGTTCGAGGTGCGAACGCTCGCTGTGGTCGCTCTCGCCGCCGGAGGCGCCGGTGCGTTCACCGTCGGGATCGCGGCCATGGCGTTGTTGATGGCCGCCGCCGCAGTGGTGCAGGGCCTGGATCTGTGGCGGCGACTGCAGCCGGTGGACCAGGGGTCGGGGGAGAGGAGTGGGAATACGTGATCGGTCTCGTGCTGGCCGCCGGCGCCGGTCGGCGGCTGCGTCCCTACACCGACCGGCTGCCGAAGGCGCTCGTGCCGGTGGACGGCGACCGGACGGTCTTGGACGTGATCCTCGCCAACTTCGCCGCGGTGGGCCTGCGCGATGTCGCCGTGGTCGTCGGGTACGCCGCGGAGGCGGTGGCCGAACGCCGCTCCGCCCTGGAGCGCCGGTACGGCGTCCGGCTCGAGCTCGTGGACAACGACAAGGCGGAGGAGTGGAACAACGCGTACTCGCTGTGGTGTGCGCGGGACCACCTGTCGGAGGGCGTCTTGCTGTCCAACGGCGACACCGTCCACCCGGTGTCAGTGGAGGAGGACCTGCTGGCCTCCCGTGGCGCGCCGGTGCGGATCGCCGTGGACGATCGGAAGGCACTCGCTCAGGAGGAGATGAAGATCGCCTTGGACGCCGAAGGCGGCGTAGCCACGATCACCAAGCTCATGGACCCGCAGACGGCCGCCGGTGAGTACATCGGGGTGACGTTGATCGAGCCCGCGGCGGCGCAACCGCTGACCGAGGCGCTCGAGGCCACGTGGCGGCGCGACCCCGGGCTGTATTACGAGGACGGCTACCAGGCGTACATCGACGGGGGCATGAGAATCGACATCTGCCCGATCGGGGCGGTGAGCTGGGTCGAGGTGGACAACCAGGCCGACCTGGCGCGAGCAAGGGAGATCGCGTGCCGCTACTAGCCCGCATGGTGGCCACGCCGCTGGTCGTCGATGTCCGTCCCGGAGCGGTCAAGGACCTTCCTGAGGTGCTGGCCGACCAGCGGATCTCCACCTACGGCCGGGTGGCCGTCGCCTACGGCGAGTCCAGCCGTCACGTGGCCGAGGAGCTCGCGCCGGCCTTGGGCCAGGCGGACCGCTTCTCCATCGGGGACGCCACGGTGGAGAGCGCCACGGACCTGGCCGACAAGGTACGGGTCGGTTCCTACGACGCCGTGGTGGCCATCGGCGGAGGTCGGGTGCTGGACACGGCCAAGTTCGCGAGCACCCGGTTGGGTCTGCCGATGGTGGCCGTGGCCACGAACCTGGCCCACGACGGCATCGCGTCGCCGGTCAGCATCCTGGGATCAGGTCCGCAACGAGGGTCGTACGGCGTCGCGCTGCCGCTCGCGGTGATCATCGACCTGGACCTCGTACGCCGGGCGCCGCGGCGCTACGTCGTCGCCGGGGTCGGCGATGTGGTGAGCAACGTCTCCGCGCTCGCCGACTGGCAGCTGTCCCACGACGTCACCGCCGAGCCGCTCGACGGGCTCGCGATGAGCCTGGCCCGCAGCGCGGCCGGAGGGCTGCTGCCGCGCCGCGACAGCGCGGACTCCGACGAGTTCCTGCTCACCCTGGCCGAGGCGCTGGTGCTGTCCGGGCTGGCCATGGCCGTCTCGGGCACCAGCCGCCCCTGCAGCGGGGCCTGCCACGAGATCTCCCACGCGATCGACCGGCTGTTTCCCGAGAAGGCGGTCTCCCACGGCGAGCAGGTGGGCCTCGGGGCCGTGTTCGCGTCCTTCCTGCGCGGCAGCGAGGACGTCGCCGTCGAGCTGGCCACCTTCCTGCGCCGCCACGGGCTTCCGGTGGCGCCGTCCGACATCGGTCTCGACGTTGACCAGTTCGCCGAGGCCGCCCTGTTCGCCCCCCGCACCCGGCCGGGCCGGTACACGATCCTCGAGCACCTGGACCTGGGGACGGAGGAGATGACCAAGGCCGTCGATGACTACATCGCGACGGTCGGAGCATGACGGCCGCCGACGGCGAGATCGCGGTCAGCGTCGTTCTCCCGGTCTACAACACCCGTCGGTACCTCGCCGAATGTCTCGACTCGGTCCTGGCCCAGGACCTCTCGCCGAAGGCATTCGAGGTCGTGGCCGTCGACGACGGCTCAACCGACGGTTCCGGCGAGCTGCTCGACGCGTACGCCGCGCGACATGGCAACCTCCGGGTGATCCATCAGGCGAACTCCGGCTGGCCGGGCGGTCCGCGCAACGTCGGTCGGGCAGCCAGCCACGGGGAGTACGTGTTCTTCGCCGACTCCGACGACCGCCTGGCTTCCCAGGCGTTGCGGGCGATGTACGACTTCGCGGTCGAGCACGGCAGCGATGTCGTCGTGCCGAAGGTGGTGCCGCTCGAAGGACCGGAGCGGCCCAGCCAGGTGTGGCGGCGGACCCGGGTCGACGCCGAGCTGCCTCGGGTGATCCACACCCTCGGCCCCTGGAAGCTCTTCCGCCGGGCGTTCCTCGACGAGCGGGACATTTGGTTCCCCGAGGGTCGGATGCGGCTCGAGGACGGCATCTTCGTGACCCATGCCTACGTGACGGCCCGTCGGGTCTCGGTCCTGGCCGATGCCGACTACTACCGCAAACGCGCCCAGCCGGACAAGGGAAACATCAGCAGCACCCCGGTGGACCCGGATGGCTATATCTCGTCGGTGGCGACGATGCTCGCCATCGTCCGTCGCCATTGCGCCGACGAGGACGTTGCGGACGCCGTGGTCAGCGCGCTGTACCGGCGAAAGGCCCTCAAATGGTTCAGCCCGGACCGCTTTCCCGCCTTTGGCCCGGCGTACCGGGAAGCCTGGGTGCGGGCGGTCCGGGACCTCCAGGACGCCCACGTGCCGCCGCGTCTCGACGAGCGACTCCCGCTGGTGCACCGCACTCGCTCGGTCCTGGTCCGGCACGGCGAGGTGGCCGCGCTGGCCAGCCTGGCGGCGGCCCAGCACGCCGGCCGGCCACTACCGGCGGTGCTCCTCGGGAACCGGGTCGAGCTGCACGTGCCCGGACTGGTGGCCCGACCGGCACTCGAGATCGCTCCCGACCTCCGCCTCGTGCCGGCCGAGGGAGCTTCGCTCGCTCCTGCGGCGGCAGCGGTACGTTCGCGGGCCGTGGCCAGCGCCGCCCGTCTGCTGCGGCCGGTTGCGCTCCGGACGAGGTGGGGTCGTCAGGCCTGGGCTTGGGTGCGCCGGACGTCTCGACAAGCGTAGGAATTCGACGATCCGGCCCGGGAAAGCGAAGCGAAAATTCTACCGCTTCGGTAACACGTGAGAAGGTTTTCCGGTAGGTCATCGATTGTTCATAGACTGTTCAGGGTAGGGTCCCAGCGGCTCGGGCCTTAGCTACGAGGTCAGTTCGCTGCACTACATCAAACTCGGAGGTCGGCCAGTGGTGATGGAGCATCTGCCATCCGTGGCTCAGATGCGCCCGGTCACCCAACCACCAACGGTGTTGGGTCGCCCCGCAGAGCACTGGACCGGCACGCTCTACCTGCGCCGGATCTCCCCGTACGTTACCCGCCTGCTGCTCGCCGCCCGGTTCACGCCCAACGGGGTGACCTGGCTGATGATCATCAGCGGCGCGGCCGCCGGGGTGGCGCTGCTGCTGCCCGGCTGGCCCGGGGCCGTCCTCGCCGTGATCTGTGCGCAGATGCAGATGCTGCTGGACTGCTCCGACGGCGAGCTCGCCCGGTGGAGCGGTCGATCCTCGGCCTCCGGGGTGTTCCTGGACAAGCTGGGGCACTACACCGCCGAGGCGCTGATCCCGCTGGCGCTGGGGGTGCGGGCCGACGGCGGGCTCGGCTCGATCGGTGGCTGGACCACGCTCGGGGCCCTGCTGTCCGGGCTGGTGCTGTTCAACAAGGCGCTGAACGACATGGTGCACGCCGCCCGGGCCTCCACCGGGCTGAGCCCGATCAAGGACCAGCCCAATGTCGGGATCCCACGCAAGGCCACCGTGCGGCGGCTGCGGTCGGCGGCGCGGTTCGTGCCGTTCCACCGGATGTACCACTCCATCGAGCTCACGTTCCTGGCCCTGTTGGCCGCGGTCGGCGACCTTCTCCTCGGTGGCGGCGTGCCCGTCACCCGCGTGCTTGTGGTCGGGCTCCTGGCCGCCGCGTTGGTGACGGTTCCGGGACACGTTGCTGCCATCCTGACGTCGAGCAAGCTGCGTTGACAGGGCCGTCCGCCGGCGGCGAGGGCGCGGGCCGGTGCCCGACGTACGGGGTCGTCATCCTCACCATGGGCCGACGACCCGACGACCTGCAGCGGGCGGTCGCCTCCGTCCTCGCCCAGCGGGACGTCGTTGTCGAGGTGGTCGTCGTCGGTAACGGCTGGAAGCCGGTGGGGCTCCCGCCCCAGGTCCGGACGGTGAGCCTGCACGACAACGTCGGCATTCCGGCGGGCCGGAACGCGGGGGTGTCCATGGTGCGTGGCGACCTGTTGTTCTTCCTCGACGACGATGCCCTGCTCCCCACCGACGACATCCTGGCCACCATCGCCCGGCGCTTCGCGGAGGACCCGCGGCTCGGTCTGCTGCAGCCCCGGATTGCCGATCCGGACGGAGCGCCGCCGCCACGCCGGTGGACCCCTCGCCTGCGGGTCGGCGACCCGCGGCGCAGCAGCTATGCCACGGTGGTCTGGGAAGGCGCCGTCGCCCTGCGACCCGAGATCTTCGAGCGGGCCGGCGGCTGGGCCGACGAGTTCTTCTATGCGCACGAGGGGATCGACCTGACCTGGCGGGTCTGGAACACCGGAGCCGTCGCCTGGTACGCCGGCGACATCGAGGTGCACCACCCGGCCAACGACCCGGCGCGGAACGACCTGTACTACCGCTACAACGCGCGCAACCGGGTCTACGTCGCCCGCCGCAACCTGCCTCTGCCTTTGATCCCGGTCTACCTCGCCGCCTGGACGGCCCTCACCGTGATCCGCCTGAAGCCGCGGTCGGCCCTCCGGATCTGGTTCGCCGGGTTTCGCGAGGGCTTCGTCACGCCGTGTGGGGAGCGCCGTCCGCTGGGCTGGCGCACCATCGCCCGTATGTCGGCGGCCGGTCGGCCGCCGATCGTGTGATCTGTACGGCCCGCTGGTTGGCTCGATCGGCACAGCTCTGATTGGTCGGATGCCAGGGGCGCCGCGGACGGTAAGGTCGGCGCATTCAACACGACGAGGGGTAGAAGTTGTCGCAGACATCGGCCGTCCTTTGCCCGGTGTGCGGGCAGGTGGGCGTACTGGGGGCCGGACCGGGTCGTCGACCCAACGCACGCTGCCGACGCTGCGGCAGCCTGGAGCGCCACCGCGCACTGGCTGGGCTACTCCCCGGGCTGGGCACGTACGCCACCAAGGGAGTCGTGGTGGACGTCGCTCCGTCGAAACAGATCTCCAAGCGGCTACGCGCCCTTGCTAAGGATGCGGGCGTGGTCTATCTCGGTATGGACTTCGACCCAGGCGCCGACAACCGGGTCGTCAACGTGGAAGCCAGCCTGACGCAACTACCCCTTCCTGATGCCAGCGTCGGCCTGATGGTCTGCTTGCACGTGCTTGAGCACATTCCTGACGACGCGGCCGCGATGGCCGAGATCGCGCGGACCCTCGCGCCGAGCGGTGTCGCAGTGCTGCAGGTCCCGCGCCGCACCGGCGTACCGACCGACGAGGACCCGGAAGCGTCGATCGATGAGCGAGTGAGACGCTTCGGGCAGCACGATCACGTGCGCCTCTACGGTGACGACTTCGAAGACCGACTCCGGGCTGCGGGCCTCGAGGTCTCAACGGTGACGATGAAGGACCTCTATCGCCCGATCGAGGTCGATCTGCTCGGCATCAAGCCTGACGAGCAGCTCTGGTTATGCACCACCGGCTCGGCCGTCGACCACGCGCTCCTCGCCGAACACTGTGCCGCCTCGACCCGGACTGACACGGCGAAGGCGCTGAGTACCCTTCTGGCCGAGCGGGATGCCGCTGGAGCCGCGCGCCGAGAACCTGAACGAGAAGGTGACGAAGCTCGGCAGGCAGGTCGAGCGGCTGCGCGTCCGAGTCCGCCGAGCCGAGAAGGCCCGGGATGCGGCGGTCACTCGGGAGCAGCACCTGCGCAAACGTCCAGACGTCCGGGTGACCACGGCGTTGGTGCGCCGGATCAAACGCCTCGCCGGGGTGACCGCCAAGCCCTCGACCGTGCGGGAGCTCCGTCCGGTCGACGCTGCGGTGCCTGCGGAGCAACCGGCGCCTGTACCGGCAGTCGACGACGAGACCGCACTGTTGATGAGCACGGCGGCGTTCGACCAGACCTGGTACCAGCGGGAGGCCGGGCAGTCGTTCTCGGGGCTCGACGAGGCGGTGGCGCACTACCGGACCACCGGCGCGGCCAAGCACTTCTCGCCCCATCCGCTGTTCGACCCCACCTCGGTGACCAAACCGCCCGCCGGAAGGACCCCGCTCGGCGCGTACCTCACCCAGCCGAACCCGCAGCGGCGTTCTCCGCACCCCGGATGGGACGTGGACGCCTATCTTCGGCGCGAGCCCGACGCAGCGACCCACGACCATGGACCGCTCGGGCACCTGGCGGAGCGGCTCACGGACGCGACGCTGTTGGACGTGCACGGGCTGGGCGGGCCGGCTCAGGTCCGCTGGGGCGACGCGCAGGCCTGGCGCGACGTGGCGCTGAGCTGGACGGCCCAACAGCGGCTTCGGCTTCCTCGATACTTCGCCGAGCCGCCTCATGATCTTGCGCCGCCCAAGGTGGGGCCGGTCGAGCACACCCCGGACACGCTGGTCTCGGTGGTGATCCCCACCTGGAACCGGTCGGCCAAGCTGGAGCGGGCGCTGGCGTCACTGCGGAAGCAGACCTGGACGCACTGGGAGGCGTTGGTCGTCGACGACGGTTCGGAGGACGACACCCGCGAGATGGTCACCCGGCTGGCCGGGGAGGATCCGCGTATCCGGCTGATCCCCCGTCCGCACGAGGGTGTCTCCGCCGCCCGCAATGCCGGCCTCGCCGAGGCGCGTGGGGGGTTCGTCGCATTCCTCGACTCGGACAACGAGTGGCAGCCGGCCTATCTCGAGGCGATGGTCGGCGGGATGACCGAACGCGGCCTGGACGCTGCGTACGCGACCCTGATGGTGATGACCAAGGCTGGGCCGCGTTACCGTGCCCACCAGGTAACCCCCGAGAACCTTCGGGTGGCCAACCACGTCGATCTCAACGTCCTCGTGGTGCGCTCGAGCCTGCTTCAGCAGGTCGGGGGCTTCGACGTCACCTTGCGCCGCATGGTCGACTACGACCTGGTGCTGCGCATCGCGGACCGGGTCGAGCTTGCCCACATTCCGGTGGTCGGGGCGCACTACGAGAACCATGGCACGGACCGCATCAGCGCTCGTGAGCCGTGGACGTGGTACGACCACGTCAAGCTGCGATACCGGATGGACTGGGAGCGCTTGGAGCGGCTCGAGCGTGACGAGAATCTGGTCAGTGTGGTGCTGTCGTGCAGCGAGCGGCCCGAGCTGGTACTCGAGCAGCTGCGCGTGGTGCGCGAGGCGCTGCAGGGTCGGCGCTGGGAGGCGGTTGTCGTCGACACGATGCCGGACCGCCGGGCCGCTGGCCTGGTGGCGTCGGTCGTGGTGACGGAGCCGGTGCACTACGAACGGATTCCGATGCGGGTCTCGTTCGCCTTCACCACCGATGTGGGCTTCAGCTGCACCACAGGTGCCACCGTGCTCAGACTCGGCCCGGGTGAGGTGCCGCAGGTCGACGCTCTCCGGCAGCTGGTGGCCTACGCCGACGAACGGACGGCGCCTTATATCGCGCAGCCGGTCACCGAGGACGAGTCGGGGGCCGTGGTAACGGCCGGCGCGGCGATCGGCGCCGGCGGTCCACTTCCCGGGGCGCTCCTCGCCGGTGAGCGGCTCAGCGATGTCGATGCCGGCTGCATCGGTCTGAGCGCGCCGGACGGCCGTACGTTCGTGGTCCGCGGCCGTGACTTCGCCCGACTGCGCGGCTTCGATGCGCTTCTCGACGACGAGCTCGAGCTGGTGGACCTCGGGCTACGCCTCCGAGCGCTCGAGCCGGAGGCCGCCATCGACCTGCTGCCCGCCGCCCGGGTGCGTCGGCTGGTGCACACGTGGAACGACAGTCGGTCCGCGCCGAGCCGCCAGATGTTCACTGCTCGGCACGAGTCGCTGCCACCGACCCCGTCGGAGGTGTGGGCGCGACTCGGCGTCGAGGCTCCCACCGGGTGGCGGCGGACCGACGGACCGTACGCCGTCCGCGCCGTCCGCGAACCCCCGGCCGCGCCGCAGAGCGGGAGTGCCGCCGTCGCGGACGTGTTGCGGGGCGACCTGAACGAGACCCGGCTGCGGGTCTTCGACACGATGCTGGGCTGGTTCGCTCCCGGTCGGCTCGTGGACCTCGGCGCCGGTCACGGGGCCTTCTCCATCCGGGCGGCGGATGCGGGTTGGGAGGTCACGGCGGTCGACGCTCGCACGACGCGCTTCCCGGACGACCAGCGGATCAGGTGGGTGCACCAGGATGTCCGCCACACGGAGCTCGAGGGGTACGACCTGATCGTCAACCTCGGGCTGTTCTACCACCTGACGCTCGACGACCAGCTCGCCCTGCTCGACCGGGCCGTCGGCACGCCGATGATCCTGGACACCCACGTGGCCACCGATGCGCCACACCGGTACAACCTCTCGGAGCCGGTCCGTCAGCGAGGCTACGACGGCCGGCTGTACTCCGAGCCGAAGGCGAGGGACGACTCGCCCGGTGCCGCCCGCGCGGCCTGGGGGAACGCGAGCTCGTTCTGGGCCACACCGGCCGCGTTGCACCAGATGCTCGACGACCGCGGGTGGGACGTCTACACCCTGACGCCGTTCTACCTGTCGACGCGGACGTTCTTTCTCTGCTACCCGCGCTGACCCGCTAGCCGTCCTCGGCAACGAACGCGGTCGCCCGATCGAGGCGCCGAATCTCCCGAAGCCGCCGGCCGCTGAAGCAGTCCTGCTGCCACGCCTTGACGATGGCCGCCTCCGCCGGCCGCCCGGTGTCGTCGAGCACCACGGTCGCCTTCCGTGCCAGCCGGTCGGCCAGCAGCGGAAAAGCCGGGTAACGCACCTGGCGGGCAATCCCCCCAACCGGTCCGTCGACGAACAGCAAATCGACCGGCGGCAGGTCCGGCAGCACCGAGATGTCGAACCAAGGCTGGTTGTCTCGACCGGGGACTGCCGTATCGATCAACGGTGCGTGCAGCACCTCGGCCCGATCTTGCAGCCCATGCCTGGCGAGCTCAGCTCGCGTGCTCTCGGCGTAGTCGGAGCTCGACTCCAGAGCGACAACTCGGCCTTCGCCGCCCCGCTTGGCCAATGCGGTAGCGAACCAGACCGTCGAACTACCGGAGCCGCATTCCAGGATCGTCCGAACCGACGGGTCAGACACCCGGTCGACCAGCCATATCAGGGTGGACGGCGACATGGCCCAGTCGCCGAGTTCGGGCATGGGGTGGTCATGGTCGACCAGCCGGTCGTAAACCCGTCCGAGCTCGTGCGTGACGCTCGGCGTGCGCTGCACCCAGACGAGGACTTTGTAGAGGTCTCTACGGATAAGGCTCAGCTGCCTTGCCGCCTGTGACTCCTGCCGGCTTTGCTCCGAGAGGCGGGTCTGCATCCGCCGCAGTCCACGACGGGTGGCGCGCTGGTGCTCCTGCAGTCGGTCGAGCTTGGTCGACGCCGCTCGAGCCCAGAGCACAACCCAGGCCAGGCCGCAGAGCCACGAGACGGCCAGCGCGGCTGTTGCCGCCTCGATGCCGAAGATCGCCAAGCCGGCAGCCGCAACAGCGGACACCGCGGCCAGGAGTATCAGTGCTCGCCTCATGTACCAACTTCCATCGTAAAGGCCGACCTTCGTTACTTCGGGATGATCGAAGCACAACTCGTGCGCACTCGTGGTTCACCACTCGGCCTGGTCGAGGGTCGTGATGACGGGCACCGGCTAGCCGTTGTCAAGCGCCGCCGGTCCTTCGTCTCGACGAATGTCGATCACGTGCCCCGTCTGATCGGACAACATCACGTCCAGGGACCGGCTCGCCACCGCCTCCGAAGACAGCAAGGTGCCAGGCGGCTCCGCTCCGAACGCCTTGGTCCGCATCGGAGTGCTGGTTCTTTCTGGGTTGACGCAGTTGACCCGGACCCCAACGGCGGCCCACTCGTCGGCGAGAGCCTGGGTCAGGTTGACCACCGCGGCCTTGGCCGAGGAGTACAGCGAGTAGCCGGACCGGCCCCGGGTGTAGGAGGAGGACGTGAACAGCAGCAGCGAGCCGGCCGTTTGGGCGAGGTGTGGAAAGAACTCCTGGGCGATGAAGATCGGCGCCAGGTAGTTGACGTCGGTGGCGGAGAAGATCGTCTCCTCGCTGGTGTCGGCCAACGCGCCGCGCGGTAGGACACCGGCCGTGTTCACCACGTAGTCAATCCGGCCCGTCTCGGCGAGCACGGCGCGCGCGGCGGCGCCGATGTCGGCACGCCGCTCCACGTGGGTGGCGGTGGTGGTGCGGGAGAACGTCTTGACGGTGGCCCCATGTTGGCGCGCTAGGTCGGCGATGTCTCGTCCGATCCCGTACGAGCCGCCGAAGATGACGACGGTCCGGCCCTCCAGCCGCTCCCGATATTCCTCCGGAGTCAAGGTGGCCGGCATGTCGGCGCTGTTCAGCTGGAAGAGCTTGTCGGCGATGTACACGTCGATGGGCTCGGTCACCTTCATGTTGCGCTCGTGTCCGGGCACGACCGCGATCGGCACCTCGGGCAGGTAGCGGAGAACGACCGTGCAGTCGTCGGTGGCGGTGAAGCTGGCATCCTGTGCGGCCTTCTCGTAGGCCGCACGGATGGTGGAGAGGCGGAACGACTGCGGCGTCTGCCCCCGCCGCAGCCGGTGGCGGGGGAGGACGTCCGCGATGGTGCCGGCCTCCTCGTCCACCGCAATGACGGTGTCGGCCGACACGATGGCAGTGTCCACCGCCTCGTAGGTCCTGAGGGCCTCGACGTTGGCCGCGATGATTGTCTGGGACACCAGCGGGCGGACCGCGTCATGCAGCAGCACGTTGCACTCGGCCTCGCCCAGCGCGGCCAGCGCGGCCCGGGTGGTGTCATTACGGGTGCCGGCGCCTTCGAGAATCTGGCTGACCTTGCGGTAGCTGCCGCTGCGCACGATGGCTCTCACCTCGTCGAGGTAACCGGGGGCCATCATGACGAGAATCTCATCCACCACCGGCGACGCCTCGAGGGCCGCGATCGTGTGCTCGATGATCGGCTTCCCAGCAATCTTGATCAGTTGCTTGGGAATGCTGAAACCAACCCGCTCACCGGTCCCACCGGCCAGGACGACGGCCACATTGCGCAACTCGCGGACGGTGGTCACCCGAGGACTTTAGCCGCACCTCCGCACGGTTCCGGCGTAGGCCGGACACTGGAGGCTACGGATCATCCGACGCACACGCGCTGGGCGCTCGCGAAGCCGGGCCGCTAGCTGCCGGCGGGTGGCCCCTAAACTACCGCGCATGCTTCACCGGCAGATCCTCACCAGTGTCCCTGGGATCGGCGTTCGCTCAGGCAACCGTTCCATGACCGGAGCACGGCATTGAGGACCGCCCTCATCGGCTATACGGGGTTCGTGGGTTCAAACCTGGCCGCCGCTCAGCCCTTCACCGATGAGTTCAACAGTCGAAACATCGGCGACATTGCCGGCCGCTCCTACGACCTCGTGGTGAGCGCCTTCGGCAGAGCGGACTCGCACCGCATCAACTCCCATGCCGAGGAGGATCTGGCCGAGATCGACGACTTTCTCGCGCTGCTCAGCTCCGTCGAGGCGGCGAAGCTCGTGGTCATCTCGACGGTCTGTGTCTATCCCGGCGGCACCTCACCGGACGAGACGACCCCGCTGACGGCCGACGGCCTGACCCCGTACGGGGCCAACCGGCTGCACATGGAGCAGTCGCTGGCGAAGCGGTTCGACACCCTCGTGCTGCGGCTGCCGCAGCTGTACGGGATCGGGCTCAAGAAGGGGATCGTCTACGACCTGCTGAACGCCTACCGGGTCGAGCACATCCGACCCGACGGCCTCTTCCAGTACTACGACCTGCGGCGGCTCTGGGCCGACACGCAAGCGGCTCTCGCGGCGGACCTGGACGCGCTCAACGCCGCGACCCCGGCACTGACCAGCGCTCGGGTCGCTTCCGAGTGCTTCGGGATCGATATCGCCGACCAGGTGGTCGGCGGGGAGTCGCCCTTCGCCTCGATGTACACGCGCGACATGCGCACCGTCCACGCCGACCGGTTCGGCGGGCCCGACGGTTACCTGATGGACGAGGCCGCCGAGCTCGCCGCCTTGCGATCCTTCGTCCGAGAGGCCAGAGCCTAAACGATGTACAAGTCCCATCGGGTCTCTGCGATCATCACCTGCGCCGGGCGCGGAGTTCGGTTCGGCAGCAACAAGCTGCTCGTGCGGCTGAGCGGGGTGACCATCCTCGAGAAGACGGTCCGGGAGTTCGTCCACCCGGCCATCGACGAGATCATCGTCACCGTCGCGCCGGAGCATCGCGAGGAGTATGCGCACATCCTGATCGAGCGGGCGGGGCTCCCGGTCACCCTGATCGAGGGCGGCGAGGAGCGCTTCCTCTCAGCGATGAAGGGGCTGGACGCCACCAGCGGCTCCCTGATCGCGGTCCACGACGGCGTACGCCCCTTTGTCAACTCTGAGCTCATCACCCGGGTCCTCGACGCCGGCATCGAGTACGGGGCGGCGATGCTCGGGACGCCGACGGTCGTCCAGCTCAAGCTGGTTGATGACGAGGAGTTCATCTCGGGCTCCCTGGACCGTGCCCACAGCTGGTTGGGCCAGACACCTCAGGTCTTCCGGCGCGAGCTGCTCGAGAAGGCCTACTCGGGCGCCGTGGCCGACCAGTACAGCCGGGTCAGTGACGACGCTGACCTCGTCGCCGAGTACACCGGTCACCGGGTGAAGATCGTCCGCAGCGAGGACTACAACATCAAGATCACGACGCGGACCGACCTGCTCATCGCCGACCAGATCATGGCCCAGGCCGATCTGGACCGGCGCGCCTGAAGGTGACCTTGCCATCCGCGCCGACGGTGACACTCAGCCCGGACTCGAGGTCGCGTCCGTGGAACCCGAGCGTCATCGGGTAGGTGCCGGGCCGTTGCTCGACCGACGACTCCAGCCATGCCCCATCGCCACGGGCGACGATGCGGGCCGGACGGGCGGTGCTGGAGCCGACGGCGACCGTTCCCGCGATGGCGGTGGCGTCCTGCGTGGCCACGCCGCTGAAGGGCACTTCGAAGCTCACCCGGGGTGAGCCGCGGTGCAGCAGCTTCTGCAGCGGGTTCACCCGCCGAACCGTGGACCGTACGCGGCCGGGATCGAGCGGGGCCGATCCGGGCAGGCTCCGCATCGTCTGGTCGACGTCGATGCTGAGCATCCCGGACTTGTTCCGGTAGGCGACGTAGACGTGGCCCTCCTGCACGGCCGGTCGGGCCGTCGTCGACGTACGCAGCCCACGCTGGTTGATGGCGCCGAGCAGCTCGTTGCGGGCGGTAATGTCCCAGGCGGTCTTGTCGAGCGGTCGTCCGAAGGCGGCCGTCTGCGGGTCGAGCGCGGCCGTGGCCGTGACGACCAGCTCGGGCCGGCCGTCCACGTCGTCGATGCGGCTCGCGCAGGTGGTCGGCAGCATCCAGGTGACGCTGGTGTCGCGGGAGCGGATCCCGAACGCCGTCTTGGCCGCCGCCAGCGTGCCGGTCATGTCGAGCGCCTCGTCCGGCAGCGCTGCGGCCACCTCGTCCGGCAGGTCGCGCACGATGCGGTCCCCGGCGTACCGGATGGCCAGACCCACCCCGCCGGCCGTGGCCCAGCGGGACTCGGCGGTGATCTGCAGCTTCCCGTCCGCCCACCCGACCGAGGTCGTCCTGCTGATGCCGATCAGGCCGGAGTCGATGCCGGCCAGGATCTCCAGCAGGTCCCAGCGTCCCGCCCGGACCAGGGCGGCCCGACCCCGCTGGGTCGGCGTCAGGTCGGCGTCCAGCGTCTCCGGGATGTGGCGGGTGATCAGGTCGGTCGCGGTCGTCCGGACGAAGTCCTGCACCTCGGGATCAGCGGCGAACAGACTGCTGCCGAGCGCGGTCAGCACTCGGCTGCGGTACTGGTGCAGGAGCATCAGCCGCCATTGACCCTTCAGGCCCGGGCGTAAGAGCTTGGCGTTCGTCTGCAGCACGATCTCCCGGACCCAGCGCCAGTACTCCTTCTGGTCTGCGGTGTAGGACGACGACGCGGTCTTGCCGCCGCGGACCCAGTGGTAGAACGGCGTGTCTGCCAGCACCGAGATGACCCGTGCGTGCGGGGCGACGTCCAGGGCGAAGAAGACGTCCTCCCACAGCACCCGACCGCCCTCAGGGAACCGGATGCCGTGCTCCATCAGGAAGTCCCGCCGGAACAGCTTGTGCGGGTTGGTCGGGATCAGCGGGTGGATGTCGGTGCGGTCGACCGCGTTGTCCAGGTTCTCCTCGTAGACCTCGAGCGCCCACTTGGCCTGGTCGGTGCGGGTCTCCTTGCCGTTCAGTACATCGGCCCCGGTCCGCGCCGCCATCCGGTACCCCGCCTCGAGGGCCTCGGGGTACAGCTCGTCGTCATGGTCCATGAACAAGACGTACTCACCCCGGGCCAGCTCCAGGCCCACGTTGCGCGGACGGCTCGGCCAGCCCGAGTTCTCGATCCGTTCGATCCGTACGTTGGGACGCTTGTCGCGGATGCGCTGGAGTCGTTCCCAGGTCCGGTCGGGCGAGCCGTCGTCGACGAAGATGACCTCGAAGTCGGTAGTCGGCATGGTCTGGGCGTCGATCGAGCGGACGAGCCGCTTGATGCGGTCGCCCGGGGCGTAGGTCGGCACGACAATGCTGACCTTGGGCGGCGTACGATCCGTCTCCCCGAGACCGCTGCCCAACTACTCGCCCTCCCTCAGCTCTTTGGCCACCCGGTCGACGGTGGCCGTCGCGTCCGCCTCAGGCGCACCCGAGCGCGAGGCGGTGTTCGAGCGCGCGTACTCGAAGACGGCGTCGTACAACTCAGCCACCCGGCGGTGGTCGCGCCGCAGTTCGTCGACCTCCCGCTGCAGCGCGCGGAGCTCGCGCTCGTAGGTGAGCACCAGCGGGATCCCGCGGTCAAGGTCGGGATCGAGGGCCGACAGCCGCCGGAGGTTCTTGAGCGTGCGTGGGGCCAGCCGCTCGGCGGCACTGGACAGCAGTTTCTTCACGGGAACGTCCTTTGCGTACTTAGGCCCAGATGAGTGCGGTGACATTCATGCGATCGCCGGACGCGGTTGCTCGGGACCGGTCGGCGAGCACCGTCAAGCCCAACCTCCAGCGGCGTGCCTCACGTTGCAGCTTCGACGGGTCCAGCGCCCAGGTCTCCGGGTTGGCCGGGACCAGGGGGACCCGGGTGCTGTCGAAGGTGGCGAAGAGGAACGTCTGCGCATCCAGCACGCCGTGCAGCGTAACCAGCAGATCGGCGCGACCCAGCGCCGGCATCTGGTGCAGCAGGTTGCGGGCGAAGAAGTAGGGCCGCCGCCCTTCGTCGAACAGCTCTAACGCGAAGCGCAGCAGACCGTGCCGGTCGTTGAGGTTGAGGAACCGGTAGTCCACGCCGTTCGGCTGCGTCTGCCGGGCCACCCGGAGCGCCTCGAAGCTGTAGTCCACGCCGAGTACCTGGTGGCCGTCGGCGGCGATCCGCTCCGCCTGGCGCCCGTCGCCGCACCCGAGGTCGACGACGAACGAGTGCGGGGGGAGCAGCCGAAGGAAGCGATCGACGTCGACAAAGTCCTCGTCGTCTGCATCGGCCCGCTTGTCGACGTGTTGCCAGGTCTTCTCCCAGAACACCCGCTGCCGGTTGAAGACCCCGAACGAGTTGGCGAAGCGGCGACGCGTCTCCCGGGGGATCTCGAAGCGGAAGGACGGGTCCGGTACGCGCCAGTTCGGCCCGTACGCGAAGCTGAGCCAGGCCTCTGGCACGGCCGGGGCGGGAAGAGCGACCCCGCGCACCTCGACCGACCCGGTCGGGAGCAGGTCGGTCGGGGCCAGGTCCCCACGGAGGGCGAACGGCTGGTTGTAGAGGCCGTCATCGCTGTGGTAGCCGGCGAAGATGTCGATGTAGCAGTCCGTGCTGCCCTCGGCCGTGAAGAAGACGACCTCCAGGTGTGCGTGGCTGTGCCGGACCACCGTGTAGCCAGCGGCGTCCAGCTGCCGCTCCAGCTCGAAGGTGACCAGCGCGACCCGCTGCGGATCGGACTCGTCGCACCAGAAGGCGAAGTCGATGTCGTCATCGTGGGAGAGCAGGTCGCCGGACCGCATCGCGCCGAGCAGGGTGCCGCCCACGATGTAGACGGGATAGCTCCACTGCTCCATTCTCATCGCGAGCTCGGCGGCGGCGGTGATCGCCCGGTCCTGGACGCCCGACTCGTCACCGTCGAACGACTGACCGAGCCGGTTCCACTTGTTCATGGCCAGCCATCGACCCTGCGCGTCGGTGATGGCGACGCGATCAGGACCGCCGAAGCGCACCTCGCCGCGGGCCAGCTCCTCACCCGTCGCCGAGCCGCGCACCGTGATCGTGGAACGGCCCCGCAGGTAGGGGAGGATCGCCTCTGGCCACGGGATGCGGCGCACGCCCTGTGCCGAGGGACTCGGTAGCTTGGTGGACCAGACCCGGTGGCCGTCGAAGAAGATGTCGACCGTCGGGTTGCCGCCCGCGAGGGCCGGAAGACGGAGCTCGCGCCGGTCGGCTCGCACCGGCTTGGGCATCGAGGTCTCCTTCGTACGGTGTCGCCGGGTGTAGCTCACGGGTCCGTCAGAACTCGTCGATCCTACGTGACCGTGCCCACCGCCCCGGTCACCGCCGTCGCTGCCGGCCTGTGTCGTCGCGCCGTTGGTACCATCAGCGCTGCCGGAGGGACCGGCACGGACTGTTGTGAGGACCTCCGACCATCGCCAGGATTCTCGTTCGCGCGCACAAACACCCGCTGCGGGTCGCCTCGGCGGAGGCGACGCTCGCCAAGAACCTGATCGGCAACAACGTCGGCAACCTCGTCTTCAGCCAGGCCGTCTTCCGGCTGCTCTCCACCGAGCGCAACGAGGTGGAGACCAGGCGGCTGGTCAACGCGTCGGCCGTGGAGATCAATGCGACCTACGACCATCTCGTCATCCCGCTCGCCAACGCGTTCCGTACGAGCTTCCTGGACTCGCTCAATGCGATGAGCGACCTGCTGGAGAAGGTGACGATTCCGGTCAGTGTGGTAGGCGTCGGGGCCCAGGCGTCCCTCAACGGCTCCGTCCGCGGGGCCGACCAGCTCAACCCTGCGGTGCAGCGGTTCGTGCGCGCCACCTTGAAGGGCTCGCCCTCCATCGGGGTGCGCGGTGAGTTCACCGAGCGCTACCTGCGCGACCTCGGCTTCGGCGCGGACGAGATCGACGTCATCGGCTGTCCGTCCATGTTCATGTTCGGTCCCGACCTGCCCGTGCCCCGACGGGTGGGGTCGCTCGGCCCGGACTCCCGCATCGCGCTGAACATCTCGCCCTACGTCAAGGCCATGGGGCCCATCTCGCTCGACCATGCGGCCCGGTATCCCAACCTCGACTACATCGCCCAGGACCACCTGACGCTGACCCTGCTGCTGCGCGGCTCGTACCCTGACGAGTCGGCTGGGGCGGCGACCACCACCGATGTCCCGGTGACCCTCGACCACCCGTTGATCCGGCAGGACCGGGTGCGGTTCTTCCTCGACCCGCGGACCTGGGTCGAGGGCCTCCGCGGATACGACTTCTCCTTCGGCACCCGGATCCACGGCAACATCGCTGCCGTGCTGGCCGGTACACCGGCCGTGGTGCTGGCTCACGACTCGCGGACGCTCGAGCTCGCCGACTACCACCAGATCCCCAGCCGGACGTTGGCCAACGCCGACAAGATCGACGCCGCTGAGCTCTACGCAGTGGCGGACTGGAAGGGGTTGAACGCCGGCCATGCGGCCCGCTGGGAGACGTTCGCCACGTTCCTCGCTCGCCACGGCCTCAGCCATGCGTACGAGGAGGGCCAGAGCGCCGCGACCTTCGACGCCGCGCTGGCGGCGGCGGCCTTCCCGCCACCGGTGCACACCCTGATGGGGGCCGAACCGGAGGAGCTCTACGCGCTCAAGCAGACCCTCCGCGAGACGAAACGGGCGCTCACCCAGCTGCGGTCGCAGCAGCCGGTGCGGCGTACGTCAAGGTTGCGACGCGTACGGCGTTGGGTGACCGCTGGGCTCCGGCGCGCCCGCCAGGTCTCCCGACCCTGACGAGCGGTAAGCCGCCCGTTCCCGCCGGGCGCGCGCGGACAGGGCCGACACGGCTTGCCGGAACGGCTCGCAGGTCCGCAGCTCGGGCGGACCCAGCTGCCGGGTGGCGAGGGCGGAGCGGGCGGCCTGCTGGGGGTCGGCCCCGCCTGCGACGAGGTCGAGGAACGCCGGAATCCCCGAGCCGTCGGGCCCCAGCAGGTATCCCGCGGAGGCTGTCGGGTAGTCGGCGGTGAAGACGGCGGGATCGGCGCCGGTGAAGTTGTACACCGCGTAGGGCTTCTCGCTGGCCAGGTAGTCGCTGACCACGCTGGAGATGTCGGTGGCGAGGGCCTCGGAGTCGTTGAAGCAGTCGAACAGTGGGCGGTCGACGTCCACGACCTCGTGGCCGCCCCCAGCGGCCTGGCTGAGCAGGCGCACGATCCGGTGGTGGGCCGTCAGCACCTTGGGGTCACGGCGGCCGAGCATCGGGTGCGGCTTGTAGACCACCTTGAGCTGCGCCGGGTGGGCGAGCGCGGCCTCGATCAGCCGGGCGCCGATGGGCGAGACCGAGCAGTAGTCCTGGGCGGAGTTCCAGCCCTCCCAGGTCGGGGCGTAGAGGAGCGTCGGTCGCGCGCCCGGCGTACGGGAGGCTCGGTGCTCGACGGCCGCGATCTGCGGCCGGCCCACCTTGACCAGCTGGTCCTCGTGCACGCCGACCCCGGCGCGCCGCCACCGGCTGGCACCGGCCTCGCCGGCCACCCAGAGCTCGTCGTACACCTTGGCGAACGGGTTGACCGAGGCGCTCTTGTCACTGTCGCCGTGGCCGATGAAGGCCGACATCAGCGTGGGCAGCCGGAGGACGTGCAGGTTGGACCCGACGTTGGCCGGGAACAGGGCCACCGTCGCGGCGGACAGGTCGAGGCTCATCAGGTCGGTGCCGCTGCGGACGCAGGCCGCGGGCAGGGTCGTCCGGGCCATCGCCTCGAACATCTCCGGCGTCCGGATCAGCAGCAGGACGCGCTCGTCGAGCCGCTCGAGGGTGTCGAGCCAGACGTTGATCTGGTAGGTGTCGGCCAGGCCGCCGGACAGGTGGACCAGCACCTCCGGCTGGTAGCCGTCGATGAACTCCTGCAGCGGACGCAGCTTGGGGGCCAGCTCACCGGGCGGAACGCGGTTGTGGCGGTTCTGCAGCACCTCGCGGGCCAGCGGCACCGTGAGGAGGGCCATCACGCCGGCGGCGAGCAGACCCAGCAGGACCACCAGCCAGGGCGGGGCGAGCAGGAGGGTGGGCAGCAGGACCGCCACCTCCGCGGCGGCGCCGGCGACGAGCAACCAGGTCGGAGGCGTACGAGTCTGCGGGGTGTCAGGGAGGTCCATGTTCCGCACCAGCGCCGGACTGGCGTACGCCTTGGCCAGCTGGCCCTCGCAGAAGGCTGCGGCGCCCCGCCCGGCCGAGAACAGGAACACGGCGACCAGGAAGGCGACCACGTGTCCCGGGGTCAGCTCCACCGCCAAGGCGACGGCCAGCACGCGGACCAGGAACCGAGTAATGACGCCGAGCCCGGCCTGCTCGAGCAGCAGGGTGCCCGTGGGGCCGCGCATCCCCGCCCAGACCTCGAACCCGACCGACAGCACGACGGCGACGGCCGTCAGCCAGATCAGCCCGGAGGCCGAGGCCACCAGCGTCAGCGCCAGGCTTGCCCCCAGGCAGAGCGAGGACAGGTGACGGGCGGCCGCAGGGAACCTGGACATTGGCGGCCAACCTAGCATCGGGATCGAGTGCAGAGTGATTATGCGCCTGCCAGATTTTAGCCCGACGACGGCCAGCCGGCCGCGGATCGTGCTGCGGCCGCTGCGGCGGGGCCGGCGATGTTTCTCGAGACCGAGGCGCACAAGGAGCGGGCTCGTCGCTTCCACCACCGTCGAGGCTTCGAGACCGAGGACAGCATCCTGGATGAGCCGACGGCTCGACGCGTAAGCCAGGTGGGGTTGGCCGTACACGAAGAGCTGGCGGGGGGACTCGAACCCCCAACCACCCGCTTACAAGGCGGGTGCGCTACCGATTGCGCCACGCCAGCAGTGCCGCGCCAGCCTACCCATTCAGGACACGCCGGGGGCGCCGACGAACACCGTGGCCCGGCCGGTCACCGTAGCGTGCTCCGTGGCGGTCAGCAGGGCCGACTCCCCGCGCGCCAGCTCGAGCTCGTCCTCACCGGACTGCAGCGTCACCGAGCCGTCGGTGACCAGCAGGATCCGCCCGCTCCCAGCCGCCGGAACGGGAACCGCGTCCTCGCCGAGCTCTATCCGCCAGAGGGCGAACTCGGGCGCCGGGACCGGGTAGTGCCAGACCCCGGGCGCCTCCTGCCGGGGCTCGACCAGGCCGCCGAAACCCGGCGTGAAGTCGACCACCCGGAGCAGCTCGGTCACATCGATGTGCTTCGGCGTCAGCCCGCCACGCATCACGTTGTCGGAGTTGGCCATGATCTCGACGCCGCCGCCCGAGAGGTATGCGTGCAGGTTCCCCGCGGGCAGGTACAGCGCCTCATTGGGCTGCAGCGTGATCCGGTTCATCAGCAGCGCGGCCAGCACCCCCGGGTCGCCGGGGTAGAACGACCCGATCTCGGTCGCCGTCCGGGCGAAGGCCTGTACGTCCGCGTCGTTGTCCGTTACGCCCGAGGCCGCGGCCAACACTGCGTCCACTAGCGGGCGGTCCGCCGCCTCGAGCCGGAGCAGCCGGCCGAAGACCACGCAGAGCCGCTCCATCGTCGGCACCGACTCTTCCGCCAGTGGCTCGAGCAGGGTCATCACCCGCGGCACGCCGAGCCGGCCGAAGAGGGCGTACGTCTCGTCGGGGTGCCGGAATCCGCACAGCGCTTCGGTCTCGCGCAGGGCGCACAGCACCTCGGGCTTGGGCCAGCCGTCCCGGTACGTCCGGTGCGGCGCGTCGCGCGGCACCCCCGCCGCCTCCTCGCGCGCCCAGCCCTCCTCGGCCTGCTGTCGGGAGGGATGAGCCTGCAGCGACAGCGGCCGGTCGGCGGCGATGATCTTGAGCAGGAAGGGCAGCCGGGGCCCGAATGCCGCGACCGATGCCGGGCCGACCACGGTCTCGGGGTCGCGGTCCACGATCTTGTCCAGCGGCTCGCCCGCGGCGATGGAGGGCGCCAGCGGATGAGCCCCGAACCACAGCTCGGCCTGCGGGTCACCGGTCGGCTCGACCCCGAGCAGCTCCGGGATCACGGTCGGCGACCCCCAGGCGTACGGCTGAACCACTCCGACGAGTCTCTCCATCACGAGACTTTTCCTCTCCGCCCCCCGGGGTTTCGCCGTAGGCTCTCTCCGGTCACCTCCCTATCCAACCGCAATGACAGCAATCGACGAACCAGACGCCGCAGCGGCGACGAATGACATGGGTGTAATTTCGGCCTACGATGACGCCATGGTCTTTGCCTCCCCCAATTCATCGCCCGGCGGCGCAACCCCGGAGGGAACGTTGAGCGATCGGGACGTGGAGATCCTGGCCTTCGAGCGCCAGTGGTGGAAGTTCGCCGGCGCCAAGGAGCAGGCGGTCCGCGACAAGTTCCAGATGTCCGCGACTCGCTACTACCAGGTGCTGAACGCGCTGATCGACAAGCCGGAGGCGCTGGCCCAGGACCCGCTGCTGGTCAAGCGACTGCGCCGGCTGCGGGCCGCGCGCCAGCGGTTCCGCTCCGCCAAGCGGCTGGGCATCGACCTCAGCATCGACTGACGCCGCGTCCTCAGGCTCCGAGCGTCCTCGGCCGGCGGAGCATGCCGATCACGGCGCGGATGTTCTCCCCGACCGGGCGGATCGGCGCGTCCCGGTAGCCGCCGGCGGCCAGGCCGGCTTGCCGCTCGAAGAAGTTCCGCGCCGCCCGGTCTCCGGTCCGCAGCATCGACCAACCCAGGCACACTCCGTACGCGAGGTAGAACGGCAGCCCGATGCAGTACAGGTACTGCCAGGTGTGCCGTTCCTCGTGCTCGAAGAGCCGCGGGTTCCGCCGGAGCAGCTCGTCCCAGGTGCGTGAGGTGGTGATCACGCTGCCGATGGTGAAGGCGCTGGCCACCGGGAACTTCAGCGAGTAGCCCTCGCCGACGAACAACCCGCGTGGCCCGCGCCGGATCTTGGCTCTACCGACCACCGCCACCAGCAGCCCGGCCGGGGTGCTCAGGTTGGCGACGTTTCCGACCAGCCGGAACCATTGCCAGCCGGTCAGCGGGGTGCGCGACGCCACAGAGGTGATCCTGTCAGTCGTCGTGGAGTTCGTCATACGCCGAGGAGAGGCGTACCGGGTCCGGCAGTACACCGCCGGCCCGTACGTCCCCGAGCCAATCCGCATACGATGTTGTATCGAACCATCCTCGAGCGGTCCGCTCGGTCCGGCCGTGCACAGGCCAGAAGAAGCGCTGAGCCTCTTCCGGCGAACCCCGCTCCCGGCCCGGCATCCTGGGGCCGGGTGCGGGGTCTTCGCATGTTCACCATTTGGACGTAGTTCCCATCATCTGGACAACGGTATGCGCCGACCGCCGGGCGCCGCATACGCTGAGCGTGTTCATCCAGAGGGGACGAGGGACCGGCCCGACGACTCCCCGGCAACCGGCTGACCGATCAGACACGGTGCCAAATCCGGCGTGGCCGAAAGCCGACCACGGCAGATGATGAAGGACGTCGCTCATGACCGCGGTACTCGATCCGCACCCGACCCCGGCGGGCGTACGCCCCGGGGCCTTCGGGAACGCCACCCACCTGGTCTGTCGCGCCTGCGGCTCGGAAGCCCCGCTTGGCCCGCACTACGCCTGTCTGGAGTGTTTCGGCCCGCTCGAGGTCGGCTACGCGTTCGGAACCATCACGCGCGAGCAGATCGAGAGCGGGCCGCGCAGCATCTGGCGGTATGCGCCGCTCCTCCCGGTGCCGGCCGACATCGCCACCTTCCGCTCCACTGACCCCGGGTTCACCCGGCTGGTCGACGCCCGGCACCTGGCCGACGACCTCGGCCTGCGTCAGCTGTGGGTGAAGGACGACTCGGGCAACCCGACCCACTCGTTCAAGGACCGCGTGGTCGCTGTCGCCCTCTCCGCCGCCCGCGAGCTCGGGCTGCAGGTGCTGGCCTGCCCGTCGACGGGCAACCTGGCCAACGCGGTGGCCGCCGCCGCGGCTCGGGCCGGGATCCGCTCGGTGGTCTTCGTGCCGCAGAACCTGGAGCAGGCCAAGATCACCGCGTCGGCGGTCTACGGCACCACCCTGGTCGCGGTGCAGGGCAGCTACGACGACGTGAACAAGCTGGCCAGCGAGATCGCCGCCGAGGAGGAGGGCTGGGCGTTCGTCAACGTCAACGTCCGGCCCTACTACGCGGAGGGGTCCAAGACCCTGGCCTACGAGATCGCCGAGCAGCTGGGCTGGCGGCTGCCGGACCAGATCGTGGTCCCGGTGGCCAGCGGGGCCCAGCTGACCAAGATCGACAAGGGCTTCCGGGAGCTGGTCAGCCTCGGCCTGGTCGAGGACAAGCCGTACGCGGTCTTCGGGGCCCAGGCGACCGGCTGCTCCCCGGTGGCGACGGCGTACCGGGCGGGGCTCGACTTCGTTGCGCCGGTCAAGCCTGACACCATCGCCAAGTCCCTGGCCATCGGCAACCCGGCGGACGGCCCGTACGTACTGGACGTGGTCCGGCGCACCGGCGGGGCGGTGGCCGACGTCGACGACGAGACCGTGGCGGCGAGCATCGAACGGCTGGCCCGGGCCGAGGGGATCTTCGCCGAGACGGCCGGGGGAGTGACGGTGGGGGTGACCGCGAAGCTGGCCGCCGACGGGCTGCTCGACCCGGACGCGGAGACGGTGGTGATCAACTCCGGCGACGGGCTGAAGACCCTGGACGCCGTGGTGGACCGGGTCGGGCCGACCACCACCATCCCGCCCCGCTACGAGGCGTTCACCGCGTTCTGGAAGGATCGTCGGCCATGAGCGCGTCCGTCCGCATCCCGACCATCCTGCGCACCTTCACCAGCGGCGCCGGCGAGGTGACCGCCGAGGGCTCGACCCTGCGCGAGGTGCTGGACAACCTCGAGACCAGCTTCCCGGGCATCCGCGACCGGATCGTCGACGAGCAGGGCGCGCTGCGCCGGTTCGTCAACGTCTACGTCGGCGATGACGACGTACGGTTCATCGGCGGGCTGGACGCGGAGATCTCCGACGGCGCGCGGATCTCGATCATTCCGGCGGTCGCGGGCGGCTGAGCCCGGCCCACCCATCCCGGAGTCCCGCCGGGGTCAACGTCGCCTTTGCGCCGCCGGGGTTGAGAGACTCGGTGGCTCCGCCCGCCGCCGACCCGAGAATCTGGTGCCTCTTTGACGATCGACGCAATGCCCCTGCGCGCCTGGCAGGCCGAAGCCATCGAGAAGTACGAGTCCGAAGCTCCGGACGACTTCATGGTGACCGCGACCCCCGGAGCGGGCAAGACCACCTTCGCCCTCGCCCTCGCCTCCCGCATGTGGGCCGCCCGGGTGATCGACCGCATCATCGTCGTCGCGCCCACCGACCATCTGCGGACCCAGTGGGCCGACGCGGCGGTGCGGAGCGGGCTCGTCCTCGACCCCAACCTGACCAACGGGGTCGGCCGGATCCGGGACGGCGCGCACGGCTACGTCACCACCTACGCCCAGGTGGCGGCGAGGCCCCTGCTGCACCGCATCCGCACCGAGGGCAAGCGAACCCTGGTCATCCTCGACGAGATCCACCACGCCGGTGACGCCCACTCCTGGGGTGACGCCGTCTACGAGGCGTTCGACCCGGCGCGTCGCCGGCTCTGCCTGACCGGGACGCCGTTCCGCACCAACCGAGAAGAGCGGATCCCCTTCGTCACCTACCGGGCGGCTGGGCCCGCCGAGGTGGTCAGCGAGGCCGACTACACCTACGGCTACCGCGAGGCTCTGGCCGACGGCGTCGTCCGGCCGGTGGTCTTCGCCGCGTACGCCGGGACGAGCCGATGGATGAACTCGGCCGGTGAGGTGCTGGCGGCCGACCTCGGCGAGGGCTCCACCCGCGCCCTGGAGGATGCCGGCTGGCGGACCGCCCTCAACCCCGCCGGCGCCTGGGTCCCGCACGTCATCGCGGCCATCGACGATCGGATCGGCCACCTGCGCGAGACCGGGATGCCCGATGCCGCCGGGCTGCTGCTCGCCTCGGACCAGGAGGCAGCCCGGGCGTACGCCGATATCGTCAAGAAGATCACCGGCGAGAAGCCAGTGGTCATCCTCAGCGACGACCCGCGGGCCAGCAGGAAGATCTCCGAGTTCGAGCACGGCCGGCACCGGATGGCCGTCTGCGTCCGGATGGTGTCCGAGGGTGTCGACATTCCCCGGGCGGCCGTCCTCGGCTTCCTCACCTCCTACCGGACGCCCCTGTTCTTCGCCCAGGCCGTGGGTCGTGTCGTGCGGGCCCGGAACCGGCGGGAGACGGCCACCGTCTTCCTGCCGGCCGTCCGGCCGCTGCTGAGCCTGGCGGCCGACCTCGAGGAGCAGCGCGACCATGTCGTACGGATCAGCGGTCCGGCCAGTGACGACCTCGACGCCCTCGATCCGCCCGAGGACCGAGCGGACGAGCTCACCGGGGAGGGCGAGTTCACGCCGCTGACCGCCGAGGCTGCGTTCGCCCACGTGCTGCACGCCGGGAAGGCGATCACCGGTGAGGGCCGGCCCACGGACGGCGAGGCCGACGACTACCTGGGACTGCCCGGACTGCTGACCCCCGAGCAGACCGCCGCGCTGCTCGCGTCGCGCGACATCGAGCTGCGGCGGCGCACCGCCGGGCTCCTGGACTCCGGACCCGACGAGACGGAGCCGCCGTCGTCGTGGCGCGAGGTCGAGGCCCTGCGCAAGGAGATCAACGGGCTGGTGGCGCAGGTCGCCGCCCGGACCGGACGCAAGCACGCCGAGGTCCATGTCGACCTACGCCAGGCCGTGCCCGGGCCCCGGACCGCCTCCGCCTCTCTCGACGTGCTGCTGGCCCGCCGGAACCACCTGCTCAGCCAGGTCAGGTGACGACGGCCAGGATCGAGTCGATGGTGGTCCGCTCCAGTGGGTCGTCCAGGAACTCCTCGAGGCCGCGCAGGGCATAGGCGCGCTCGGCGGGGGAGGACGCCGGGTCGAGCCAGCGGCGCAGCTGCATCGCGCCGATGTGCCCGAGCTGGGCGATCAGCAGGGAGAAGTCCGTGGGTGTGCGGACCCGGCCGGGCCCGCCGGCCTCGCGGTAGGCCGCGTACAGGGTCGAGATCCGGTCCGGGCTGGTGCGGGCGAAGTCGAAGAGCACCATCGCGACCTCCCGGCTCGGGTCACCGGGCCCGCAGTTGTCCCAGTCCAGCAGGCACAGCTCGCCGCTCGGGGTGGCCCGGAGGTTGTCGAACCACAGGTCGAGGTGGCAGGTCTGCACCGGGTCCATCGGGGTGAGCAGGGCCTCCAGAGCGAGCAGCTCGCCGCGCAGGCTGGCGAGCCGGTCGGCGAACGGGGCTTCTTGACGCCGTGCCTCGGCGAGCAGGGCGTTCCAGCCGGCGGCGCCGATCGGGGCGGTGGACCACTCGTGGGGCACCCCCTCGGCCGGGCGTACCGCCTGGTGCAGGGCCGCGACGGTGGCCCCGACGCGCGCCGGGTCGATCATCGAGTCGGGCTCGAGGACGTCGACCCAGCTCTGGACGCGGATCAGGGTCCCGGCGATGTCGTGGCCGTAGGTGCCGGCCCGCGTCGTCATCGCGGCCGGTGTCGGCACGCCGTGTTCCCGAGCCAGGTTCTGGAACTCACCCGCCCGTTGCGCGTCCGCCTCCGCGAACTCGAAGTAGGAGCGCTTCACCGCCCAGATGCCGCGGTCGGTCTGCAGCCGCCACACCTCGCCCTGCTCACCGCGGGCCACCGGGCCGGTGAACTCGAGCACCGAGCCCAGGTCGTACGCCTCGGCGATGGGTTCGGCGTAGGCGGAGAGCACGCGCATACTCTGCCCTGTCGGTGGAGCAAGGGAGGATGGCGGGCATGGTGTCCAGCACAACCACGTCGACCAGCCGCGCCGCCCTGGAGCGGGTGGTCGCCGCGATGGCCGGGCCTGACGCCGTCCCGCGCCCCGACCAGCTGACCGCGGTCGAGGAGCTGGTCGACCACCGGCGGCGGGTACTGGTCGTCCAGGCGACGGGCTGGGGCAAGTCGGCGGTGTACTGGGCGGCGACGGCCGCCTTGCGGGAGGCCGGAGGCGGTCCCACCCTGGTGGTCTCGCCGCTGCTGGCGCTGATGCGCGACCAGATCGCCGCCGCTGCCCGGGCCGGGCTCCGCGCCGCCACGGTCAACTCGACCAATGTCGACGACTGGGACGAGGTGATGACCGACGTGCGCGGAGGGCGCATCGATGTCCTCCTGGTCTCGCCCGAGCGGCTGGCCAACCCCTCCTTCGCCCGCCAGCTGCCCGACCTGCTGGCGGCCACCGGGCTGCTGGTCATCGACGAGGCCCACTGCGTCTCGGACTGGGGCTTCGACTTCCGGCCGGACTACCAGCGGCTGACCCGTACGCTGCTCGCCCTCGCTCCCGGCACCCCGGTGCTGGCCACCACCGCGACGGCCAACCAGCGGGTGACGGCCGACGTTGCGACGCAGCTCGGCCAGGACACCGTGACGCTGCGCGGGTCGTTGGCCCGGGCGTCGCTTCGGCTGGCCGTGGTGCCCGGGCTCAGCGTGCTCGACCGCTACGCCTGGGTCGCGGATGCGCTTCGCACCCTGCCCGGCTCCGGGATCGTCTACGTGCTGACGGTGGCGGAGACCGAGCGGGTCGCCGCGTTCCTGACCGAGCAGGGTCACGACGTGGCCGCGTACTCGGGGCAGACCACCAACCGCGAGCTGCTCGAGGACCGGCTGCGGGACAACGAGATCAAGGCGCTGGTGGCGACGTCCGCCCTGGGCATGGGCTACGACAAGCCCGACCTGGCCTTCTGCATCCACCTCGGCTCGCCGGCCTCGCCGGTGGCCTACTACCAGCAGGTCGGCCGGGCGGGCCGCGCCCTGGACGACGCCCTCGCCGTCCTGGTGCCGGCGGAGGCGGACGAGCGGATCTGGGAGTACTTCGCCACCTCCGGCATCCCGGACGAGGCGCAGGTCGAGCGGGTGCTCGACGTGCTCGGGAGCGGCGAGCCGCAGTCGCTGGTCGCGGTCGAGGCGGCGACCGGGATCCGGCGCGGCCGACTGGAGACGCTGCTGAAGATCCTGGCCGTGGACGGCGTGGTCGAGCGCCGCTCCGGCGGCTGGGCGTCCACCGGGCAGCCGTGGTACTTCGACGAGGCCAAATGGACGGCGCTGCGCCAGGTGCGGGCGGCCGAGGCGGACCTGATGCGGTCGTACGCCCACGGCAACGGCTGCCTGATGCAGTTCCTGCAGCAGGCCCTGGACGACCCCGAGCAGCGCCCGTGCGGCCGCTGCTCGGTCTGCACCGGGCAGCTGCCGGCCCCAGGCGCGCAACCGGTGACCGAGACCATAGACGCCGCCCGTCGGTTCTTCCGCGGGCAGGACGTGGTGGTCGAGCCGCGCAAGCAGTGGGCGAGCGGGCTCCCCGGCCGCAAGGGCAGGATCACCTTCCTGGCTCCGGGCCGGGCCCTGGCGTTCGCCGACGATCCGGCCTGGAACATCGACCTCGCCGAGCTGTGGCGTACCGACCGACCGGCCCCGCCCGCGGTCCTCGACGGGCTGGTCGAGGTACTCAAGCGATGGTCGAGGAGCTGGGACCGTCCGGTCGCGGTGGTGGCCATGCCGTCGCGCCGGTTCCCGTCATTGGTCGAATCGGTGGCGCAGCACATCGCCTCGGTCGGCCGGCTGCCGCTGGTCGATGCGCTGGCGGTCAGCGGCCCGCCGCCGAGTGCGGACGGTTCGTCGGCCGTGCGGGCCAAGGACCTGCTCTACCGGACGACCCTGCGGGACGGCGTTGCCTTCGACGGTCCGGTGCTGCTGGTCGACGACACCATCCGCACCCGCTGGACCGTCACCGTGGCCGGCTCTCTGCTGGCCCAGGCGGGCGCGAAAGCGGTGCTGCCTCTCGTCGTCCACCAGCTCCCCGGCTGAGGCTAGGGCCGGGCGTCAGGTCGCGAAAGGTCTGGTGACCGCCTCCACGTTGTCGCCACGCCCGCGAATCTGCATCGTCTCCCTGGATCTGCACTCTCTGCAGCCGGTGCAGATCCAAGGAAGGGGTGCAGATCTAGACTGAGCCGGTGCGGAGCTTCCTCGCCCAGCTCAGGCCCCCTTCGGAGTAGCCGCGGTGAGCTGCCAGGCCAAGCCGTCGGTCAGCCGGTCGGCGGCCCCGGGTCCCCAGGAGTCGTCGTCGTAGGTCTCGAGCGCCGGCGGGTTGTCGAGCAGTGGCTGGAAGGCCCGGAACGCCTCGGCCAGGCCCGCTGAGCTGGTGAACAGCGACCGGTTCCCGGTGAGGACGTCGTAGAGCAACGAGGTGTACGGCGCCATCGACCCTTCGGCCACGTTCTCCAGGTTGAGCCGGGTCGCGCTCTCGGCCGGCTCCGGTTCCGGGCCGGGCTTCTTGACCGTCATCTCGATCTCGATCGCCCCGTTGCCCTTCAGGTCGAAGGCCAGGACGTTGGGGAACGATCCGGTCGAGTGCAGTGGCCCCTCTGCCGGCCGGAAGATCAGGCTGACCCGCTGGGCACTGGCCGCCATCCTCTTCCCGGTCCGCAGCACGAACGGCATGCCCCGCCAGCGGTCGGTGTCGATCCACAGCCGCGCGGCGACGTAGGTGTCGGTCGTCGAGTCGGAGGCGATGCCCTCGGTCTGCCGGTAGCTGGCGTACTGCCCGAGGACCACCTCGGACGGGTCCAGCGGGCGGAACGCGGAGATCACCGCCTCCCGCGCATCCTGCAGGTCGGCGGCCTTCATGCTCAGCGGCGGCTCCATCGCGACCTCGGCCGCCACCTGGAACAGGTGGGTGACCAGCATGTCCAGAGCCGCCCCGGTGGCGTCGTAGAACTCGGCGCGGTCGTCGATGTCCAGGGTCTCCGGAACGTCGATCTGTACCTGCGCGAGGTGGTCGGCGCTCCACGCGTCCCCGAAGAGCCGGTTGGCGAACCGGACCAGGTGCAGGTTCTGCGTCGCCTCCTTCCCGAGGAAGTGGTCGATCCGGTACACCTGCTCCTCGTCGAAGGTCTTGTGCACCAGCTCGTCCAGCTCGTGGAAGCTCTCGGTGGAGGTCCCGTAGGGCTTCTCGTAGACCGCCTTGGCGTTCTCGGCCAGCCCGTGCTCGGCGATCGCCTCCGTCGTCGGCCCGAACGCGCGGGGCGGCACGGCCAGGTAGTGGATCAACGTCGGCTGCTCGCCGACCTCCCGCTCGGCCTCGTCGATGACGTCGAGCAGGCTGCCCGGGTCGGACTTGACGAACCCACCGCCAGCGAAGAGGACGTGCTCGGCGAACTCGTCGAAACGGGACAGGTCGAGGTCGGAGCCGAACTCGTCCAGGGACTCGCGTACGCGGGCCCGGAAGTCCTCGTGGGCTACGTCGCCCCGCCCGTTGCCCACCAAGCGGAACTGCTTCGGCAGCAGGTCCCGGCTGAAGAGCTCGTAGATCGCCGGCAGCACCATGCGCTTCGCGAGGTCACCGGTGCCGCCGTACAGGACGATCACGGTCGGCACGTCGCGGTTGTTCTCCTCGGGCATGGTCCCAGTATGTCGAGGTCGACTCCGCGCTCGTTCGGCGGCGGATCAGGTCGAGGACGGCGAAGACGAGGGCCACGCCGATCAGCCCGATCGTGGTGCGCAGGCTGACCGACAGGGCGGCTCCGTAGTCGCCGGCCGAGGTCGCCAGCGCCGCGAAGAACTGGGCCAGCACGACCGCCACCCCGATCGCGGACCCCACCCGCTGCGCGGTCTGCAGCATGCCGCCGCCGGAACCGGCCCGCCGCGGGTCGACCTCGGCCAGGGTCAGGGTCACGTTCGGGCTGATCACCAGCCCGCCGCCGAAGCCGGCGAACAGCAACAGTGGGGTGAGCTTGAGCCCGACGTACGCGTCGAACGTCGGCGCCAAAAGGTCGACCGCGAGCAGCCCGGTGATCACCATGCTCAGCCCCACAACCGCCAGTCCTCGTCCGACCCGGGGCAGCCACCGCCCACCGAGGATGGCCGCGATCGCCGACCCGACCGCGAACGGGGTCTGGGTGGCCCCGGCCTCCAGCGCGCTGTAGCCGAGCCCGACCTGCAGGTAGAGGGTGAGCACCAGGAAGATCGAGGTGAACCCGGCGAAGTAGAAGGTGCCGAGGCTCAGGCCGAACACGAATGACCGCACCCGGAGTAGCGGGAGGTCGATCAGGGTCTCCCGGCCGCGCCGCGCCCACCACCGCTCCCAGAACAGGCAGCCGGTGAGCAAGATGAGCGCCGGAGCCAGCAGCCGCCACGGCCGGTCGCTCAACGGCTGGTCCTGCTCACCCTCCACCAAC
Organism: uncultured Actinomycetota bacterium; assembly: GCA_963808435.1. GTDB lineage: Bacteria > Actinomycetota > Actinomycetes > Propionibacteriales > Propionibacteriaceae > Microlunatus. Next base: position 45,348 of record CAWEFW010000001.1, read on the forward strand.
GGCAACAGGATCAACAGGATGCCGGCGGCGAACAGGCACACTCCGACCGGGTCCAGCGACTGGCGCTTGCGCTTCACCTCACCGCGCGGCAGCAGGCGGTACGCGAGGGGAAGCAGGGTCAGGCCGATCGGCACGTTGACGTAGAAGACCAACCGCCAGCCGAGGTCCGGACCGCCCAGGTTGACCAGCAGCCCGCCGAGCAGCGGGCCGATGGCGGTGCTGACGCCGATGGCGGCGCCCAGCAACCCGAACGCCCGAGCCCGCTCGGGGCCACGGAACAGGTTCTGGATGAACCCGGAGGTCTGCGGAGCGATCAGGCCGCCGGCCAACCCCTGCGCCACCCGGGCCACGGCCAGCACTGTCGGGTCTGGTGCGGCTCCGGCCACGGCGCTGGACAGGGTGAACAGCGCGACGCCGGCGAGGAAGACCGCCCGCCGGCTCCGGGCGTCGCCCAGCCGTCCCGCTGGAACCAGGACCACGCCGAAGGCCAACGCATATCCGGCGACGATCCACTGCAGGTCGCTGTCGTCCGCGCCGAGGCTCGACCGCAGGCTGGGCAGGGCGACGTTGACGATGCTCAGGTCGAGCAGGGTCATCGCGGAGGCGGTCAGGCACAGGGCCAGCGACCGCCAGCGCGTCGGGTCGGCGGGCGGCTGGTCCGCCGGGACGTTCGTCATTGAATAGCCAATCTAGGCAGAACGCGGCGGACTAACGTCGGGGCGTGGATCTCGAACGCTTCGTACAGGCGCAGAACGAGCACCGGACCTATACCCGGGCCGTCGCCGAACTGCGCGCCGGACGCAAGACCGGCCACTGGATGTGGTTCGTCTTTCCCCAGATCGCCGGGCTGGGCCGCAGCGCCACCGCCCAGGCGTACGCCATCGCCGACCTGGCCGAGGCGCGGGCCTACCTGGCCCATCCGGTGCTCGGCCCGCGGCTGGTCGAGTGCGCCGAGATCGTGGCCGGGCACCAGGACAAGACAGCGGAGCAGATCTTCTCCTGGCTCGACGCGATGAAGCTGCGCTCGTCGATGACCCTGTTCGCGGCGGCCGACCCGGAACAGTCGGCGTACACGGCGGTGCTCGCGCAGTTCTTCGCCGGTCCCGACCCGGAGACCCTGAGCAGGATCTGAGCTACGCCTCCCCGCTGGCGGTGTAAGGCTTGTCCGGCCAGTAGGCCCACTCCTCGAAGTCGTCGACCCGGCCGTCCTCGGCGAAGTGCATGACCCACAGATCCGTGTACTCCTGCGGCTTGTCGCCGCCGTAGCGCACCAGAACCCGTACGACCGCGGTCTCTCGCTCCACCGCAACCGGCTCGGCCGACATGGTGAAGACCGCGCCCTCGTCCTCGGTCCAGAACTCGGCCAGGGAAGCGTGCCCGACCAGCGGCGGTGTGTAGGGCGAGCGCCGGTAGCGGACGTCCTCGGTGAACAGGGTGGTCACCGCATTGGCGTCGCTGTCCCGCCAGGACCGCTCGTAGTTGCCCACCCAGGTCATCACCGCCGCACGGTCCATGCCCGCCATTGTCCCGGTCAGTTGAGGGCGTCCAGCAGCGGGGCACACCGCTCCAGGTCCTCGGCCCCGGCCAGGTCGGGCAGGGCCAGGAACACCGTCCCCACCCCCAGGTCGGCCAGCCCGCGGTAGCGCTCGGCGTGGTCGGCGGCCAGTCCAGCGGAATGCCGGGCCGCGAAGACGGGGGCCGGCGTACGTCCCCGCAGCCGTTCCACCCGGGCGGCGACGTCCTCGCGGTCACGGCCGACGATCGGCAGGTCCAGCACCGTGACCTCCACCGCCGCGGGGTCGCGGTCGACCTCGGCGCAGTGCCGGCGCAGCACCTCGATCTTGCGCGGCAGAGTCTTCGGGTCCGACGGCAGGTTGCACCCGTCGGCCTGCTCGGCCACGATCCGCAGCGTCCTCCGTTCGCCGCCGCCACCGACCAGGATCGGCAGGTCACCCACGGGTCGGGGGTAGCAGGTGGTCTCGGGCAGGTGCACGTAACGGCCGGCGTACGCCTTGGTGCCCGGCGCCCACAACGCCCGCAGCGTCTCGATGCAGACCTGCAGCGAGTCCAGCCGCTCCTGGTCGGAAGGGAAGTCCAGCCCGTACGCCTGGTGCTCGCGCAGCCACCACCCGGCCCCGAGCCCGCAGAACGCCCGACCGCCGCTCAGCACGTCGAGGGTGGCCGCGGCCTTGGCGATGATCCCGGGCGCGCGGAAGGTCACCGGCGAGACGAGCGTGCCCAGCCGCAGCCGGGTGTCCAGGCCGGCCAGCAGCCCAAGGGTCACCCACGGCTCGGGAATCGGCTCCCAGGCCCGGTCCACCTGCGGGATCTGGATCAGGTGGTCCATCAGGGCCAGCCCGGCGAACCCGTACGCGTCGGCCGCCCGGGCCAGGTCCACCAGCCAGGCCGTCGGGTCCTCCTCAGGCCACGGGAACCGGGACACCTGCAAGATCACCTCCGGCCGGCCCAACTGGTGGGCCCGGGCTGAAATGCGCCCTGAGCCTGTCGAAGGGCCACCCTCGGCCGGAACCATCTCCGTGCCCGCGGCTTCAACCAGTACCAGGTCCCAGCCCTCGTCCTCCGCCTCGGCCACCAGTCGCCGGACCCGGCGGAGCTGCTCGGTGATCACGGGGGCGGGCACCGGCCGGTCCCGGTCCCGGTTGCGTTGCCGGCAGAGGGCGGCGGGGGTGTCCAGGACGACCAGTACGGCGGGTAGTCCCACGGTCCGGGCCAGCCGCAGGTAGTCCCTCCGTCGGTTGGGGTCCAGACCGAGGGTGTCGATCACCGTGGTCAGGCCCCGCCGCGTCCGGGCGGTGACGATCTGGTCGAGCAGGTCGAAGGCCTCGGTCGTTGCGTCCAGGTCGGCGGGTCCGCTGCCGACCACTGCGCGCAGCGCGTCGGAGGAGACGGTCTCGGTGGGCCGGAACCGGGCCGCGGCCCAGGTCGACTTGCCCGATCCCGCTGCGCCGGCCAACACGACCACGGCGGGGTCGGGTAGCCGAGGCGCGGTCATTTGGGCGCGCTCCCGTGTGTTGGTGCGCGCGCCGCGGGGGTGCAAGGGGGTCGCCCCCCGTCGGCCTTCATAGGGTGAGTGTCGCAGCAGGCGGGAAGGAGGCAGCCATGAGCGACAGCAGGCCCGTCGAGTGCTGGCTGACCGACATGGACGGCGTCCTGGTCCACGAGGAGCACGCGCTGCCCGGTGGCGCCGACTTCATCGCCGCCTTGCAGGAGCACAACCGGCGCTACCTGGTGCTGACCAACAACTCGATCTTCACCGCCCGGGACCTGCGGGCCCGGCTGCTCGCGAGCGGCATCGACGTGCCCGAGCGCTGCATCTGGACCTCCGCCCTGGCCACGGCCCAGTTCCTGGCGGACCAGAGCACCGGCGGCTCGGCGTACGTGATCGGCGAGGCAGGGCTGACCTCCGCGCTGCACGACATCGGGTTCGTGCTCACCGAGCGTGACCCGGACTACGTGGTGCTCGGCGAGACCCGGACGTACTCCTTCGAGGCCATCACCCGGGCCATCCGGCTGATCGAGCGCGGCGCGCGCTTCATCGCCACCAACCCGGACGTGACCGGGCCCTCGCCGGAGGGCCCGCTGCCGGCGACCGGCTCGGTGGCGGCGCTGATCACCCAGGCGACCGGGATCCGGCCCTACTTCGTCGGCAAGCCCAACCCGCTGATGATGCGGTCGGCGCTGAACTCCATCGACGCCCACTCCGAGAGCACGGTGATGGTCGGCGACCGGATGGACACCGACGTGATCTCGGGCATCGAGGCCGGGTTGCGGACCATCCTGGTGCTGACCGGGTCCACCCGGGCGGAGCAGATCGGACTGTTCCCCTACCGGCCGACCCGGGTGTGCGACTCGATCGTCGACGTGGTCCCGCTGGTCGGCGAGCTCGCGCCGCCCGCGCTGCCAGCCGGTCAGGGGACGCAGGTCAGGCCAGGATCGGGTCGACGGTGGCGGTGAAGGCCCCCTTGGTGATCTTCGGAGCGGGGGTGGGCCAGGCGTACAACCCCCAGCCCGGTTGGGGCCGGTTCGTCCGGTAGGTCCAGCTCCGCGGTGGGAGCGCGGGCAGTGCCCGCCGACCGGAAGGCGCCGTCGGATGCCGGGGTGACCCGAATCCCGCTGAGCGGTGACACCTTCGGGAAGAGCACGTCGACGGTGGTGGTGCCCCGGGGGATCTCGCCGAAGTTCGTGACCACGGTGACCCGGCGGCCAGGCTCCTCGAGATGCTCCCGCCAGGCGGCGGGATCCAGGCACAGGCAGGCCGGGCCATCGCCCTCCGTCGGGCCTAGCCGCATCGGGGTCACTCGCCAGGCGTCGTTGCGGGTCAGCTCCGGCCGCAGGCCGGGAGCCGGACCAGGCCCTCGGGACAGCGCCTCGATCGACCAGACGACCGACGTCGTGCTGCCGCTGGCCAGCACCGTGATCACCTCGATGGCGAACCGCTGCCCACTGGGCAAGGTGAAGTCCGCCGTACGCGCCGCCGGCCCGGGCGCCTCCACCGGCCGGGCCAGGTCGGTCCTGGCGATCGGCGCGGCCATCTGACCGACCGGTGTGACCGGGATGCGGGAGAAGACCGGCACGGGAGCCACGGACACGTCGATCACCCGGGTGGACTCCGGCAGCTCCGGGTAGGCGACCTGCAGCAGCCGGGGCTCGTCGAGGGCGAGGTCGTCCTCGGCCAGCTCGGCCGCGGCACACAGGCAGCGGTTGGTCCCGTCCCGGCTGACCAGCGGCCGGTAGACCCGGCCCGCCGACGCGTCAACCAGCAGCACATCCCTGGGCTCGGAGAGGCCCAGCCGCAGACCGCCCGTCACGCGCTCGCCGGGGACGCCGCCGGGCGCACTCAGCGCGGTGACGCTCCAGTCGAGGACTGTGCCGCCCGGCACCCGGCGGACGCCGTGGATGGCGATCCGGACGGAGATGTCCGGCGGGTCGACGGTCGTCCAGGTGGCCTCGCCGAGTACCGGAATGGCCGCGGCGCTCTCCGGAGTGTCAGCCGAGACCTCGGTTCCCGGCGACTCCGCGGCGGGGGTGCGGCCGAACAGGCCGGGCTCGTCGTCGTCGTAGCTGCACCCAGCCAACAGGGCCAGGACCAGGAGCGCGGCGGCCAGTCGAGGTCTGCGGGTCGCACCAACCCCCATGGGGGGATGCTACGCCGGTGACGAATTCGGGGCCGGCGTACGCGGCATGATCGCGACGGCCACCAGCAGCACGGCGGCGACGACCGCCGACGCGACGAACACCAGATGCAGGGCGGAGTGCAGCGCCTCGGGCGGGATGCTGGCCGCGGTGGTGGCGTGGCCGCCGATCCGGGTGCTGAGCGAGGCGTTGGCGATCGCGCCGAACACGGCGATACCCAGGGCGCTGCCGATGGAGCGGGCGAAGACGTTCGTGCCGGTCACCACCCCGCGCTGCGCCCAGTCCACCGAGGACTGGGCGGCGATCAGGGTGGGCGCGGCGGACAGGCCGAGACCGAGGCCGACCACGAAGCAGGTGGCGGCCAGTTGCCAGACCGAGCTCTGCGGCGAGATGAGCCAGAGCATCACGGCGCCGCCGACCAGGATCACCGCCCCGATCAGGGCGGTCGCCCGGAACCCGATCCGAAGGTAGATCCGCCCGGCGTTGGACGCGGCCAGCGGCCAGCCGAGGGTGAGGGCGGCGACGGCGAAGCCGCCCACCAGTGCGCTGGTGCCGAGCACGCCCTGGGCGTACAGCGGGATGTAGGAGACCAGGCCGATCAGCATCACGCCGACCGCGAGCGAGGCCAGGTTGGTCGAGTTGAGCAGCCGGCTCCGGAACAGCCAGCCGGGCAGCACCGGCTCCGGAGCCCGCCGCTCGACCAGTGCGAAGCCGACCAGCAGCGCGGCGGACAGGCCGAACAGGACCACGCTCGGGGCCGAGGACCAGGCCCAGGCGACTCCGCCTTGGAGCAGCGCGAGGATCAGCAGCGAGCTGCCCGCGGTCAGCAGGCCGGCCCCGGCGAGGTCGAGCTTCGGACGGGTCCGCTCGACCTGCTCGGTGTACCGGCGAACCAGGAACCACGCCGCGACGGCCCCCAGCGGGATGTTGATGAAGAAGATCCAGCGCCAGTCGGCGAAGTCGACGAACAGCCCGCCCAGCGTCGGACCGACCACCGCCGACATGGCCCAGACGCTGGCGACATAGCCCTGCACCTTGGCCCGCTCCTGCCACGGTGTAGAGGTCGCCGATGATCGTCATGGACATCGGCATCACCGCACCGGCCCCGAGGCCCTGCACCGCCCGGAAGGCGATCAGCGCAGGCATGCTCCAGGCGAAGCCGCAGCCGATCGAGCCGAGCACGAAGGCGCCGACCCCGATCAGCATGATCGGCTTGCGCCCGACCAGGTCGGAGAGCTTGGCGAAGATCGGGATCGAGACCGCCTGGGCCAGCAGGAAGATCGAGAACAGCCAGGGGAACTGCGCGAACCCGCCGAGGTCGTCCACGATCGAGGGGACGGCCGTGGCCAGGATGGTCGAGTCGAGGGCCACCAGCGCGACGCTGAGCATCACCGAGGCCAGGATCGGCCCGCGCTCGGATCGAAGGCCTACGTCGGCACGGCTGATCGTCTCCTGGGCCACGTAAAGCGGCAACTCCCGGGGAACGGGGTCCTATTCCCGACTGACCAGATCTCGCCGGTCATGCGAGAGGGATCCGCCGCAACATCGACGCCGGATCGCTCACGCAAAGTCCGGGCTCGGGCTGGGTGGACCTGTTTGCACTCGGGTGGTGCGAGTGCTAAAACTTGATTAGCACTCTCGGCATGAGAGTGCCACCTTCTCAGCCGGTGAGGCTCCCACGAGCCGTCCGTCGCGGGCACCGCTGGAGGAGCCATCCACTCACTAGAGGACACCATGCCAAAACTGATTCAGTTCAACACTGAGGCGCGGCGCGGCCTCGAGCGGGGGATGAACACCCTCGCCGATGCCGTCAAGGTGACCCTTGGACCCAAGGGCCGCAACGTCGTGCTGGAGAAGAAGTGGGGTGCTCCGACCATCACCAACGATGGCGTGAGCATCGCCAAGGAGATCGAGCTCGAGGACCCGTACGAGAAGATCGGCGCCGAGCTCGTCAAGGAAGTGGCCAAGAAGACCGACGACGTGGCCGGTGACGGCACCACCACGGCGACCGTCCTGGCCCAGGCGATGGTCCGCGAGGGCCTGCGCAACGTGACGGCCGGCGCCAACCCGATGAGCCTGAAGAAGGGCATCGAGAAGGCCGTCGCCGCGATCGTCGAGCAGCTGGCCAAGACGGCCAAGGACGTGGAGACCAAGGAGCAGATCGCCGCCACCGCGTCGATCTCCGCCGCGGACCCCCAGGTCGGCGAGATCATCGCCGAGGCGATGGACAAGGTCGGCAAGGAAGGCGTCATCACCGTCGACGAGTCGAACACCTTCGGCCTGGAGCTCGAGCTCACCGAGGGCATGCGCTTCGACAAGGGCTACATCTCGCCCTACTTCGTCACCGACACCGAGCGCATGGAGACGGTGCTCGACGATCCGTACGTGCTGATCGTCAACTCCAAGGTCTCCAACCTCAAGGACCTGCTGCCGATCCTGGAGAAGGTCATCCAGGCGGGCAAGCCGCTCGTGGTCATCGCGGAGGACGTCGACGGCGAGGCCCTGGCCGCGCTGATCGTCAACAAGATCCGCGGCACCTTCAAGTCCGTCGCCGTCAAGGCTCCGGGCTTCGGTGACCGGCGCAAGGCCATGCTGACCGACATCGCCATCCTGACCGGCGGCCAGGTGATCTCCGAGGAGGTCGGCCTGAAGCTCGACGGCGTCGGGCTGGAGCTGCTCGGCCAGGCTCGCTCGGTGGTGGTCACCAAGGACGAGACCACCATCATCGAGGGCGGCGGCAGCTCGGACCAGATCGCCGGCCGGGTGAACCAGATCCGGACCGAGATCGAGAACTCCGACTCCGACTACGACCGCGAGAAGCTGCAGGAGCGGCTGGCCAAGCTGGCCGGCGGCGTCGCGGTGATCAAGGTCGGAGCGGCCACCGAGGTGGAGCTCAAGGAGCGCAAGCACCGGATCGAGGACGCTGTGCGCAACGCCAAGGCGGCCGTCGAGGAGGGCATCGTCGCCGGTGGCGGCGTCGCCCTGCTGCAGGCGGCCCAGGCCGTCAACGTGGACGACCTGACCGGCGACGAGCGGATCGGTGCGCAGATCGTGCTGACCGCGGCCGAGGCGCCGCTGAAGCAGATCGCGATCAACTCCGGCCTGGAGGGCGGTGTGGTCGCGGAGAAGGTGCGCAACCTGGGCATCAGCGAGGGCCTGAACGCCGCGACCGGTGAGTACGGCGACCTGGTGGCCGCCGGCATCATCGACCCGGCCAAGGTGACCCGTTCGGCGCTGCAGAACGCCGCGTCGATCGCCGCGCTGTTCCTCACCACCGAGGCCGTCATCGCCGACAAGCCCGAGAAGGCTGCGCCGGCGCCGGGCGGCGACCCGGGTGGCATGGGCGGCATGGACTTCTGAGTCCAGTCCCACTTCGCAACACCGCAGAGGCGGCCCGAGCCATCGGGCCGCCTCTCGCGTTTGAGTGCCGAGACGTCACCAGGGTCAGCGAGCGGCAGGCAGGGTGACCAGCGGCTCGACCCGGCTCTCGTAGTCCGCCAGCTTGGAGGTGTCCGGCGTGTCGGTCGGCCACTCGGACGTGGGCCAGCCGTACGGGGGATCCTCCGTCGAGTACGTCCACTGGCCGGTCTTGGCCGGCGCGGCTGGACCGAGGTTCTCCGCCGCATCCTCCGCCTCGGCCATGGGGACCGCTCGGAAGGTGCCGAGGCCGGGGAACTCGACGTCGACCGTACGCGTGCCGGCCGGCAGGGGCGGGTAGTTGGTCACCAAGCCGACGGTCACGGCCGGGTACCGCAGCCCGGCCGCCCAGAGGCCGATCTCCGTGCACTGGCACTCGTACGCGGTCCGGTTGTTCCGGCTGGTGCGCGACCAGAGCGCCGAAAGGTGTGTCCTCGCCACCCGCAGCACCGGCCCACTGGCCGGACTGAAGTTCGCCACCTGCACCCCGTCCGGCGGCGTACTGGTCACCGGCGCCTCGTCGTAGTCGAGCACCCGGGTACGGGGCTGGCCGTCGAGCGAGGTGAGGGTCCACTCCAGGGTGGTCCGGCCGGGGGCGACCAGGACCCGGGTGACGTGGATCCGCTGCCGCTGGTCGGACTTGCTCGGGTTGCGGAAGTCGAGGTGGTCGCCGACCGGCGGGACCACGTCGCCCGGACGGGCCAGGTCGGTGGGCTGCCGGGCCACCGGTGCGGTGCCGACGGGGCTGACGGGGACGTGCCGAATCGGCGCAACGGTGAAGATGTTGACGTCGACGAAGGCGAGCGACGGCGGCAACGCCGGGAACGCGGTCTGCAGCAACCGCGTCTCCCCGATCCGCAGGTCGGGCTGCAGCCGGAGCAGCGGCACGCACAGGCAGTGGTTGAACTGCTGGCGGGAGCGATGCGCAAGCGGCTGGTACGCCAGGTCGGCGGCCGGGTCGAGCAGCGACATGGCCAGGCTCGGGCGGGTCGCCGGCTCGAGTCCGAGCTCGGTCCCCGGCAGGCTGTCGCCGAACTCGAACCCCGGCGCCGCGATCGGGGTGAGCGACCAGTCCAGCACGGTCGCCCGGTCGATCCGGCGGACCGCGTGCACGGCGATCCGGACCGTGATGGGCAGCTGGCTGAAGCCGCTGACCCAGATCCGCTCACCCGCCACCGGCAGGTCCGGGTTGGTCGGCTGCGGCTTGAACCGTCCGCCCCCAGGCGCGACAGCCGACTCGCTCCGCGCTCGCGGGGTGGGGAAGAGGCCGGGCTCGTCAGCGCTGTAGGTGCAGCCGGACATCAGCACCAGGACTGCCGCGCAGGCCCACGCGGCCGGCCGCATCAACGCCGCCGCCATGACGCCATCGTACGAGCGCGGCCCGCAGCCGACGAGGCGTCGCTATCGTGACCGATGTGGCCACGTCAGAGCTGAGGGTCGTCGACGGACACAACGACCTGCCGTGGGCGATGCGCCAGGTCGGTTACGACTTCGAGGCCTTGGACATCGCGGTCGTCCAGCCCACGCTGCACACCGACCTGCCGCGGCTGCGCCAGGGCCGGGTAGGGGCCCAGTTCTGGTCGGTGTTCGTGCCGTGCACCTATGTCGGGTCAGCGGCCGTGACCGCCACCTGCGAGCAGATCGACGCGGTGTACGCCATGGTCGAGCGGTACGCCGACGACCTGGTGCTGGTCACCTCGGCCGACGGCCTGGACGCCGTGCTGGCCGGGAACGGACCGATCGGCAGCCTGCTCGGCGCCGAGGGCGGGCACTGCATCGACAACTCGCTCGGCGTCCTCCGGGCCTTCTTCCGGCTCGGGGTGCGCTACCTGACGCTGACCCACAACGAGAACACCGACTGGGCGGACTCGGCCACCGACGAGCCGCGGCACGGCGGCCTGACCGCCTTCGGCCGCGCGGTGGTGGCGGAGATGAACCGGCTCGGCATGCTGGTCGACCTGTCCCACGTCGCCGCGACGACCATGCACGACGCGCTCGACGCCACGGCCGCCCCGGTGATCTTCAGCCACTCCTCGGCCCGCGCCGTCTGCGACCACCCACGCAACGTGCCCGACGACGTGCTCACCCGGCTGCCGGACAACGGCGGCATCTGCATGATCACGTTCGTGCCGCACTTCGTCAGCCCGGCCACCTACGCCTGGGGTCTGGAGGTGCGGGCCGCCGCCGAGCAGGCCGGGATCGACTCGCGCGATCTGGAGGCGCTGGACGCGTACGAGGAGTCCTACCCGACGCCGCCCCCGCCGGCCACCGTGGACGACGTGGTGGCCCATCTCGAACACGCACGGGAGGTCGCGGGGATCGACCATCTCGGTCTCGGCGGCGACTACGACGGCGTCGGCTTCCTGCCGGCCGGCCTGGAGGACGTGTCCGGCTACGCCCGGCTACTCGACGCGTTGCGGGGGCGGGGTTGGTCCCGGAGGGACCTCGGTCGGCTGACCTCGGGCAACCTGAGCCGGGTGCTGCACGACGCCGAGGCGGTGGCGCGGGCGCGGTGGACCGAGCACCCGTCTCTGGCCACCATCGAGGCCCTCGACTCGTGAGCGAGCTTGCGAGCTCACCATTCAGCACAGCACCGGCGGGAACGTGGCCGACGAGCGCTAGCGAGGAGGACACGTGACCGGGCTGCTCGAGGTCGTCGTCCGGCACGCCGCCGATGCCGAACGAGCCGACGCCGGTGGGGCCGACCGGCTCAGCCTGGTGGCGGGGTCCGAGGAGGACCCGCGCTCGCCCGAACCGGCCCTTGTCGGCCGGGTACGTCGGGTGACCAGGCGCCCGCTGCGGGTGATGCTCCGGCTGCGAGAGGGCTTCGGCACCGACGGCGGTGAGCTGGTCCGGCTGCAAGGACTGGTCACGGCCTACCGCCAGGTCGGGGCGGACGGGCTGGTGCTGGGCTTCCTCAACGCCCACACCGAGGTCGATGTGGCCGTGGTGAGCGCCCTGGTCGGCGACGGAGACTTCGGTTGGACGTTCTCGCGGGCAGTCGACTCCTGCATCTCGGTGGACCGAGCCTGGCGGGAGCTCCGCCGGCTGCCCGGTCTCGACGCCGTACTCACGGCCGGTTCGCCGCGCGGGGTCACCGAAGGGCTGGACGACCTCGTCGCCCGGGCCGAACACGACCCCTTCGCCCGGTCAGTGATCATGGCCGGCGGCGGGTTGCTGCCCGAGCACGTCCCCTGGCTGTCCCGAGCCGGCGTACGCGCCTTCCAGGTCGGCGCGGCGGTGCGGCCGCTCGGCTCGTCCAAGGCGTACGTCGACGCCGACCTGGTCCGGACGTGGCGTCGGCTGGTCGACGACGCGATGCGACGCGCGCCGGATCCGGCGTGACGGTCTACATCGACCCGCCGACCTGGCCGGGCCACGGCCGGCTCTGGTCGCACCTGGTCAGCGACACCTCGTACGAGGAGCTGCACGCCTTCGCGGCCGAGCTGGGCATCCCGCGCCGGGCGTTCGAGCGGGACCACTACGACGTGATCGACGAGCGTTACGCCGGGGCCGTCGCCGCCGGCGCCCGGCCGGTGAGCAGCCGCGAGATCGTGGCCCGCCTGCACGCGGCCGGTCTCCGCCGCCGCAAGGTCTCCCGCCTCGCCCGCTGAAGACCCCGGCGGAAGGCTTGACGGGCGAGGAAGATTGAGCCCGTGCCCACCTGCGCTCACCTGGACGACACCCCGCTGACCCCGGTCCCCGCGGACTTCGAGGCGGTCTGTGCCGACTGCGTCGCGGTCGGCGGCTACTGGGTGCACCTGCGCCGCTGTCTCACCTGCCAGCGGGTGTCCTGCTGCGACTCCTCCCCGGCCAGCCACGCCACCGCACACGCCCGTGCGACCGGCCATGCCGTGGTCACCTCAGCCGAGCCGGGGGAGCAGTGGCGCTGGTGCTACGCGGACCGGGTCGGCGCATGACGACCGGCACGGCGGAGCGGTCCGAGACCGAGCGGCCGGACCGGAACCGACGGCCGATCCTGCTTACCGTCGACGACGACCCGAGCGTCTCCCGCTCGGTCGCCCGCGACCTGCGCCGGCGCTACGGCGCCGAGTACCGGATCATGCGGGCGGACTCCGGTGAGGAGGCGCTCGAGGCGCTCAAGGAGGTCGTGCTCAAGGGCGACGCGGTGGCGGCGATCCTGGCCGACTACCGGATGCCGCGGATGAACGGCGTGGACTTCCTGGAAGCGGCGATGGACCTGGTGCCGCAGGCGCGGCGAGCGCTGCTCACCGCGTACGCCGACACCAACGCGGCCATCGCCGCGATCAACGTGGTCGACGTCGACCACTACCTGCTCAAGCCGTGGGAACCGCCCGAGGAGAAGCTCTACCCGGTCGTCGACGAGCTGCTGGCCACCTGGCAGCGGGAGGGCAAGCCGCCGGAGCACGGGATCAAGATCCTCGGCCATCCCTGGTCCCCGGCCTCGTACGAGGTGCGGGACTTCCTGGCGCGCAACCTGGTGCCGTACCGCTGGCTGAACGTCGAGGAACCCAAGGGCGCGCAACTGCTGGCCGCGGCCGGCGCGGAGGCCAGCCAGGCCCCCGTGGTGATCACCACCGACGGTAAGCCGCTGGTCCAGCCCAGCCTGGTCGACCTGGCCAACGCGGTCGGGCTGAGCACCACCCCGGCCGGGGAGTTCTACGACCTGGTGATCGTCGGCGGCGGCCCGGCCGGGCTGGGGGCGGCGGTGTATGCGGCCTCGGAGGGCCTGCGGACCGTGATCGTCGAACGCGCGGCGCCCGGCGGCCAGGCCGGACAGAGCTCGCGGATCGAGAACTACCTCGGCTTCCCCGACGGCGTGGCCGGCAGCCAGCTCACCGAGCGGGCCCGGCGGCAGGCGCTCCGCTTCGGTGCCGAGCTGCTCACCGCCCGGGCGGTCACCGGGCTGACGGCCAAGGGCCCGGCCCGGGAGGTGACCTTCGACGACGGAATCGCGATCCGCTCGCACGCGGTGGTGCTGGCCACCGGGGTCAGCTATCGGCACCTCGAGGCCTCCGGCGCCGACGACCTGGTTGGCCGCGGCGTGTACTACGGCTCGGCCTCGACCGAGGCGGCCGGCTGCACCGGCCAGCACGTGATCATCGTCGGCGGGGCGAACTCGGCCGGACAGGCCGCGGTGTTCTTCTCCCGCCATGCGTCGCGGGTGACCATGGCGGTCCGCGGCGACTCCCTGGAGAGGTCGATGTCCAGCTACCTGATCGAGCAGATCGCGGCGATCGACAACATCGACGTTCGGTTGAACACCTCAGTGCTGAAGTGCGACGGCAGCGACCACCTGCAGTGCGTCACCCTGGTCGACCACACCGGCGGCCAGCAGGTGGTCGACGCGGCGTACCTGTTCGTCTTCATCGGGGCCGCCCCGCTGACCGACTGGCTGCCCACCACTCTGGTCCGCGACCGGGGCGGCTTCGTGGTCACCGGGCCGGAGCTGGTCGCGGGCGGCCGGCGACCCGACACCTGGAACCTGGACCGCGACCCGTACCTGCTGGAGTCCTCGATCCCCGGGGTCTTCGTGGCCGGCGACGTGCGCGCCCAGTCCGTCAAGCGGGTCGCCTCCGCGGTCGGCGAGGGAGCGTTGGCGGTCACCCTGGTACACCGGTACCTGGCAAGAGGAGCCTGATCATGAGCGACGGTACGCAACGGCTGACCGCGGACGAGCTGCGCGAGCTGTTCCTGTTCGAGTCGCTGGACCCCGAGCAGCTGGACTGGCTGAGTGGCGAGGGCTACGTCAAGCACTGGTCGGCCGGGGAGACGGTGTACGCGGAGGGCGAACCAGCGACCTGCTTCTTCGTGCTGCTCGAGGGCACCCTGTCGATGCATCGCCAGGTGGAGAACACCGAGGTGGAGACGACCCGGACCAACCAGCGGGGCGTCTACTCCGGCGCCACCCAGGCCTTCCTGACCGGCGACGAGCCCTACCCGACCTCGGTGCGGGCGGTGACCGACTGCACCTTCTGGATCATCGACGCGCCGGAGTTCGGCATGAAGATCCGGGAGTGGTTCCCGATGGCCATGCACATGCTGGAGGGGCTGGCCCTGGGCATGAGAGCCAGCCAGGCGATGGTCGGGCAACGAGAGCGGCTGCTCTCCCTCGGCCGGCTCTCGGCCGGGCTCACCCACGAGCTGAACAACCCCGCGGCCGCAGCGGTCCGGGCCACCGCGACCCTGCGGGAGCGGGTCAGCAAGATGCGGCGCAAGCTGGCCCACCTGGCCACCGCGGACATCGACCCGGAGGCGCTGGAGGTGCTGACCGAGCTGCAGGAGGTCGCGGTCGAGCGGATGGCCAAGGCCGAGAAGCTGACCCCGATGCAGGTCGGTCAGGCCGAGGACGAGCTGACCGACTGGATGGACGACCACGGCATCGACAACGGCTGGGACCTGGCGCCCGCGCTGGTCGCCGCCGGGGTGAAGACCGACGGGCTGGACGAGATCGCCGACAGCCTCCCCGAAGCTCTGCTGGCCGATGGCATCCACTGGGTGGCCTATGCGCTGGAGACCGAGCAGCTGATGGTCGAGATCGAGGACTCGACCGACCGGATCTCGACCCTGGTGGCCGCGGCCAAGCAGTACTCGCAGATTGACCGAGCCGCCCACCAGGACGTCGACGTCCACGACGGGCTGAACAGCACCCTGGTGATGCTGCACCACAAGATCAAGGGGTCCGGCCGGATCCGCCTGGTCAAGGAGTACGCGGAGGACCTGCCGCTGGTGCCTGCGCACCCCGCCGAGCTGAACCAGGTCTGGACGAACCTCATCGACAACGCGATCCAGGCGATGGCCGACGAGGGGGGCACGCTGACCATCCGTACGGCCCTGGAGGGGGAGTGGGTGCTGATCGAGATCGGTGACACCGGGCCCGGGGTGCCGAAAGAGCTGCAGAGCAAGATCTTCGAGCCGTTCTTCACCACCAAGCCGGTGGGCGAGGGCACCGGGCTGGGGCTGGACATCTCGTACCGGGTGATCACCCAGCGGCACGGCGGGGACCTCAAGGTGGTCTCGCAGCCGGGGAACACCCGGTTCCAGGTCCGGCTGCCGCTCGCCGAGCCGCCGGCGCTTGGCTGAGCCCCGGGCCTGGCCGGCACCGCTGACGGCGGGTTCGGTGGTCCGTGTGGTGGCGCCCGCCGGTCCGGTGGACGCTGGCCGACTGGCCGCGGGAGTGGAGATCATCGCGTCCTGGGAACTGACGGTCGAGGTCGGGGACCACGTGCGTACGGTCGACGACGGGCTGCCTTACCTGGCCGGCGCCGATGCACTTCGGGCGGCCGACCTCGCCGCCGCCTGGACCGACCCGAACGTGGCCGCGGTGTGGGCCGCCCGTGGCGGCTACGGCAGCCAGCGGATCCTCGACCCCCTCGACTGGGCGGCGCTGCGGGCGGCAGGGCCGAAGCACCTGGTGGGGTTCTCCGACCTGACGGCGCTGCACGGCCGGCTCGGGCGGGAGCTCGCGCAGGTGACCGTGCACGGGCCGGGTGCCGCGTCGGTGGCTCAGCTTCGTGACCCACCCACCGTGGAGTCGCTCCGTCGGATGCTTCTGGGCTTCCCGTCTGCGGAGATGGTGCTGGCTGAAGGCCGGACCCTGGTGCCGGGAGATGCCGAGGGTCGGCTTTGGGGTGGCAACCTCAGCCTGCTGGCCAGCGACGTCGGCGTGGAGCCGCCGCCGGCAGACGACACGATCCTGCTCCTCGAAGAAGTGGCCGAGCCGGCGTACCGGCTCGACCGATACCTCACCCAGCTGCTCCGCGCCGGCTGGTTGGACTGCGTACGCGGGGTGCTGGTCGGCGAGGTGGGCGCTGGTTCGCCGGCCGTCACCGACCGGCTGGGCGATCTAGACGTCCCGGTGGTGGTCGACGCTCCCGTCGGCCATGGATCCCGCAACCTGGCCCTGCCGCTCGGTGCCCGGGTACGGCTGGACGGGGTCGGCCCGACGGGCACGCTGACGCTGGGATGACCCGGCGATAGCGTGGACCTATACATCGATCGAGGAGACGCATGGGGAAGTTTGCTGTCGGCGCAGAAAACGGGTTGCCGATCGATCTGCACTACACCGACTACGGCGAGGGCCAGCCGGTCGTGCTGATCCACGGCTGGCCGCTCAGCGCCCGGTCCTGGGAAGCGCAGGTGCCGGCGCTGATCGAGGCCGGGTACCGGGTGATCACCTACGACCGGCGCGGCTTCGGGCAGTCGTCGCAGCCGTGGCACGGCTACGAGTACGACACCTTCGCCGCCGACCTGGCCGCGCTGATGGACCATCTCGATCTCCGCGACGTGGTGCTGATCGGCTTCTCCATGGGTGGCGGCGAGGTCGTGCGCTACCTCGGCCGCTACGGCGCCGACCGGGTGAGTAAGGCGGTGCTCGCCTCCGCCGTGACGCCCTATCTCTACAAAGCCGACGACAACCCTGACGGCGGTGTCGAGGACGAAGTGCTCGAGTCGATGATCGGCGGGGTGAAGCATGACCGGATGGCCTTCTTCGACGGCTTCCTGGACAACTACTTCAGCGCCGGCAAGACGATGAAGGTCAGCCCGCAGCAGAAGGCGTACGCGCTCTCGCAGCTGGCCGTCGCCTCGCCCAAGGCCACGATCGACTGCATCACCGCGTTCAGCCGCACCGACTTCCGCGACGACCTGACCAAGATCACCGTGCCGACGCTGGTGATCCACGGCGACTCCGACAACATCGTGCCGATCGAGGTCAGCGGCCAGCGTACGGCGGCCACCATTCCCGGCTCGGTCCTGGTGGTGCTCGAGGACGCGCCGCACGGCATCCTGGTCAGCCACCCCGACGAGTGGAACGCGGCCGTGCTCCAGTTCCTGGCCAGCAACCACTAGTCGGGCGCCAGCACCACCTTGCCGATGTTGCGGCGTTCGGCGAGGGCGCGGTGGGCGTCGGCAGCCCGCGAGAACGGGAACACCTCGCTGACCATCGGTTCCACTCGCCCCGCTTCGAGGTCGACCAGCAGCGGACGGATCAGCCGGTCCAGATGACCGTCGGCGTCCCACCAGCTGAGCAGGTTAAGCGTGCCGACGCTGCGGTTGGTGTTCAGCATCCGAGGCGCGTTCCACCACGGCATCGTGGCGGTGGGCAGCCGCAGCAGGCTGGCCAGCAGCCTGCGCAGGTTGCGGCCGCGTTCGTCGAAGGCGTCCGAGAGGCCGTAGATCACCAGCCGGCCGCCCGGCCGGAGCAGTCGGTAGTCCTTGCGGAAGGACGGGGGACCGAGTGCGTCGATGACGAGGTCGAGGCAACGGCGCTGACCGCCGAGGATTCCTCGGATCTCGGCGGCGAAGTCGGCTGACCGGTAGTCGATCGGGTGCTGTACACCCTGGCGGCGGATCGCCTCGTGCTTGCTCGCGGACGCGGTGCCGAAGACCTCCCCGCCGGCGTTGCGGGCCAGCTGGGTCGCGGCGATGCCCACCCCGCCGCCTGCGGAGTGGATGAGCACCCGTTCGCCCGGGCGCATCCCGCCGAGCACGTGCAGGGCGGCGTACGCGGTGGCGTAGCTGACCACGAACGCCGCGCCTTGCTCGAAGCTCAGCCGATCCGGCAGCGGCAGGACGGCTTTCTCCGGCACCACCACGATCTCGGCCTGGCCGCCGAACCGGGTGCCGGCCATCACCCGCTGGCCCACCTGCACTCCAGTGACGGCCGGACCGATCTCCTCGACCACGCCGGACAGCTCGTAGCCCAGCACACAGGGTGGCTTCGGCGCGGGCGGGTAGAGCCCGGCGCGGGCGATGATGTCGGCATGGTTGACTCCGGCGAACCGCACGGCGATCTTCACGTCGCCGTCGCCGAGCACGGGCTCGGGCCGCTCCTGGGCCTCGAGCACCTCCGGCCCGCCGGTCCGCGTCTGCACGACCGCCTGCATAGTGCCGACCCTACGGTGAGAGCTCTCGCGGCAACGGAGCGGTATGCACGATGACCAGCGAGGTCACGGCGCGGGTGAGGCAGACGTAGAGGCGGCGCAGCCCGGTCACCTCATCGGGCTCGCCGGTCACGATGGCGGCGGGCTCGAGCAGCACCACATGGTCGAACTCCAGACCCTTGGCCAGCGTGGCCGGCACCAGGTCGAGCCGGGTCTCGAAGGTCGGCGGGGTCTCGCCGAGCACCTCGTGCGCCAGGCCGGCGACGGTCAGCCCCGCGCGGACCCGGTCCACGACGGCGTCCGGCACGATCAGCCCGATCGTTCCCTCCCGGTTCAGCATGCCCCGGGCCGCCTCGACCAGCGCGCCCTCGGCGTCGGCGACCGTGGTGACCACCAGATCGCCGCGGTGCCGACGAACCGAATGCGGCGGAGTCAGGGTCGGGGCGATGTGCGGCAGCAGCCGGGCGGCGAAGTCGATCACCGCGCCGGGCACCCGGAAGCCGGCCACCAGCTCCTCGACCAGCGCCTCCGGGTGGCCGAGGTGGGTCAGCGACTGGGACCAGGACCGGGTGGCCCACGGTGTGGTCGCCTGGGCGAGGTCGCCCAGCACGGTGACCGAGCCGGTGCTGGCCCGGCGGCCGACCGCTCGCAGCATCATCGGCGAGAGGTCCTGGGCCTCATCCAGGATCACGTGGCCCAGGCTGGGCGTGCGCTGCAGCAGGTCGGCGGCCTCGTCGATCAGGATCGCGTCCGCGAGCGACCACCGGGCCGCCGCGACCGAGCGCGGGGCCGGACGGAGCAGGATCGCCTGCTGCTCGGCGTCGCTGAGCACGCCCTCGGCCGCCCCGGCCAGGAACTCGGGGTCGGCGAGCAGCCGGAGCACCAGCTTCCGCGGGTCCAGCGCCGGCCAGAGGGCGTCGGCGTACGCCCGGACCGGTTTGCTGCGGGCGACGGCGTTCTGCACCCGGTCGTCCGGGGAGTCCCCGGCCGCCTCCATCCGCAGCAGCACCTGGTGGGCCAGCCGCTGCGGCAGCATGGCGCGGCCGGCCTCGTAGCGGACCCCACGGTCGCGCAGCTCCTCGAGGATCTCCTCGGCCAGGTAGCCGCCGACCCGCCACTGGTGCGCCCCACGGGGCACGACCAGCGCGCCGTCGGGTCGGCGGAGGTGCTGCCAGACGGCGCGGTGCAGCACCTCCGCCATCCGGGCGTCGCCCTTGACCAGCGCCGCCGGGACCGGGTCGAGGCCGCGGATCAGCACGCCGTGCGCCCCGGTGACCAGGGACGCGACGGTGGCCTGGGTGGCGTCGATCTCGCCGAGGGCGGGCAGCACGTCCCCGATGTAGGACAGGAAGCTGTCGTTCGGGCCCACCACCAGCACACCGGACCGGGCCAGCTGGTCGCGGAACGCGTACAGCAGGTACGCCGCGCGGTGCAGCCCGACCGCGGTCTTGCCGGTGCCCGGTGCGCCCTGCACACACAGCGACTGGGCCAGGCCAGCCCGGACGATGACGTCCTGCTCCGGCTGGATGGTGGCCACGATGTCGCGCATCGGCCCGGTCCGTGGCCGCTCGATCTCCGACTCGAGGATGTCGGAGGCGGCCAGGGGCTGGTCGGCGGTCAGGTCCTCGTCCTCGTACGCGGTCAGCCGGCCGTGCGCGAAGCCGAACCGGCGGCGCCGGCGGACCCCCATCGGCTCGCCGGGCCGGGCCCGGTAGAACGGCAGCGACATGCCGGCCCGCCAGTCGATCACCAACGGCTCGCCGCCGGCCTCGCCGGTGACGTGGCGGCGGCCGATGTAGAGCGTCTCGTCCTGCTCGGCGCCCAGCTGGTCGTCGTAGTCGAGCCGGCCGAAGAACAGCGGCACGGTCGGGTCGTCGCGCAGCGCCTGCATCCGGCGGTACAGCGTCTGCTTGAGGTGCTCGGTGGAGACGTGGTCGCCGCCGATCGCCGTCAGGCCAGCAGTGTGCTCGCGCATCCGCCGCAGCGCCTCCCGCGACTCGGCCAGGTGGCCCCGCTCCGCGGTGAGGACAGCGTCGGACTCGGGCATGCAGGGACCTCCGGAGGCCGGTCGGTTGGGGGAGCGAGCCGAGACGCTACTCCGCCGTCGGCGGCACCGCCACCGGTTAACCGCTCAACCGGCTCACGGATTTCCAGACTGGAGGTCGATATCCGGGTTACCGCCGGCGGCCTCCGGCCTGGTTCTAAGGTGGAAGCCGTGTCCTCTGCTGAGACCGAACGCAGCTATGTTCCCGTCGAGAACCCGGCCGACCGTCCGCGGACCAGGCGCGAGACCGTTCGCGTGATCATGATCGACCACGACCGCACCCTGCTGTTCGAGGACAGCGATCCCGGCGTGCCGGACGCGCAGTGGTGGGTCACGCCGGGCGGGCAGATCGAGGCGGACGAGACCATGATCCAGGCGGCGATCCGTGAGGTCGCCGAGGAGACGGGGTACTCGCTGAGCGAGGCCGACCTTCGTGGGCCGATCGCCTTCCGGCACGTGGTGCACGGTTACTCCGACCAGGTGATCGAGCAGGACGAGGCGTTCTTCCTGGCCATGGTGCAGCCGTTCGAGGTCGACATCTCCGCGCACACCCCCGACGAGCAGAAGACGATGCTGCAGCACCGCTGGTGGTCCTACGACGACCTGCGGCTCACCGACGATTGGATCTGGCCGGTCGAGCTGGTGGAGCTGTGGTCGCTGGTCGGCGAGCCGGACCGCTGGCCGGTCGACCTGGGTACCCAGGAGGAGTCGACGGTCCTCGACACCCACTGAGAGCCCTATGTCAACCCTTGGGGGGTGTGGCCGGATCCTCTGCCTTTGAGGGTGTGCCGGTGCTCGGCGCGGTCAAGGTCGTTCCTCCGGTGGGGGGCTCCATCTTGACCGCGCCTGCGCTCCGGCGGGGTTGGCGGTGATGGAGGAGCCGGCGGTGGTGTGAGGTCAGGCCGTGCTGGTGGTCAGGTGGGTGAGTTGCCCGTGCCGGGCGGGATCGTAGGGCTGGTGGTCGTGCCAGCATCGCCAGAGGACTCGGGTCCATGCCTGGGCCAGGATGCGGGTGGCGTGGGGGTGGCGGCAGCCGCGTTGGCGGGCGCGTCGGTAGGTGTCGTCGGCCCAGGCGTTCGCGCGGGGGGTGTCTTGGGCCCAGTCGATGAGCGCGGCCCGCAGTTGGCTGTTGCAGCCTCGGCGGTAGCCGACGTGGAGGAACTTCCCGGACTGTCGGGTGGAGGGCGCCACGCCCGCGGCGGCCGCGAGAGCGGTGTCGTCTGGGAAGCGGGCCCGGCAGTCGCCGACCTCGGCGAGCAGGGTGGCTGCTCGGACGGTGCCAGCGCGGGGCAGCGAGGTGAAGATGGGTCCGTCGGGGTGCGCGAGAAGCCCTTCACGGATCCGGGCCTCGAGGGCCGCGATCCGGTCGCGAAGGTGGACCAACACCTCGACCAGGCTGAGCACGATGACCTCGCTCGCGTCGGCAGCGGCGTCCCCGCGCCGTCCCCGCGTGGCCTGGGCGAGATGGTCCATCAGCTGGCTCGCGGTGTGCCGGCCGCAGTAGCTGTGCGCCTGAAGCCAGTGCGCCATCCGCATTGGCGACAGCCACGCGGCTTTGGCCTCGGTCGGGAACCGCTGCAAGAACGCCAGACTGATGGGGATATCGAGTTGGCTGAACAGGCCCACCGCGCCGGGGAAGTTGTGCTGCAACACCGCCAGCAGCTGGTTGGCGACCGCTATCCGGTGCCCGACCAGGTCCTGCCGGGCCCGCACCAACATCCGCAGCGCGACCGTATCGGGCTGGTCCGGCCGGACGATGCTCCAGCGGCCGGCGTCGGTGCGCAGCGCGTCAGCGAGGACGAACGCGTCGAACCGGTCGTCCTTGTTGCCGGCCGTCCCATAACGGGCTCGCAGCGACTTCACCTGCCGGGCCGAGATCACCACAACCTCCACCCCGTGCCGCAGCAGATGTTGCACCAGGGGTCCGTCGCCCCGCTCGATCGCCACCCGGCCAACGCCAATCCGGGCGAACAGGGCTGTGATCTTGTCCAGCCCGGCGTTCACATGCGGGACGGTCATCTCGTGCACCCGCCGACCAGCGTCATCGACAACGCAGACCGCGTGATGCTGCCAGGACCAGTCGATCCCGGCGAACAGCGGCGTAGCCTCCATGGTGGTGCTCCTTCCGTCTAGGCCACGGAGAAGCACTCCGGTCCGGGACGTGACGGCCGGTCGCTCACTGAGGCGCTCGCAGCGCAAAGCCCTATGGCCGGTCTGCACGTCCCGGGCCGCCGAGCCCTGCAACTCTCAGCCAGGCCTTCACCAACGAGGCTTCCTCAGCTCGGCAGTGACTCGGCGACACCGGGGTGCAGACAAGACGCGTCAACGTCTGTCCAACTCCAAGCGTCCTCCAGTGAGCTCAGCGGGTCAGGTCGAGGTAGAGCGGACTCGGCTCGTCCAGCTCGAGCGCCGCCGCCGGCATGTTCGGCCACGGACGACGGGGTTCGCGGACGCCGGCGCCACCGTCCGGATCCTCCCAGTCATCGCGCGGCCAGTCCGACTCGCTCCCCGGACCCCCCGGTTCGTCCGGGCCTGAGCTACGGCCGGGTCCCAGCGGGTGCCGCAGGGCCTCCCGGCGCCGCAGCTCCTTGCGTACCGCCTTGCGGACGCGCTTCTTGAGCTTGTTCTTGGCCACGGCCGCTCCTCGACGCCGACTACGGCAGAGACTACGTCGGCCTCCGGCCGGGCCGAAGTCAGTCGGCGGCGAGGGCGTCCTCGGCGTCCATGATGCGGTAGCCGTAGCCCTGCTCGGCCAGGAATCGCTGTCGGTGGGCGGCGAACTCGGTGTCCACGGTGTCCCGGGCGACCACGGCGTAGAAGCGGGCGGTCACTCCGGAGGACTTCGGTCGCAACAGCCGGCCGAGCCGCTGCGCCTCCTCCTGCCGTGACCCGAACGCCCCGGAGACTTGGATCGCCACCTGGGCCGACGGCAGGTCGATCGAGAAGTTGGCCACCTTGCTGACGACCAGCAGCTCCAGCTCGCTGGTCCGGAACGCCTCGTAGAGCCGCTCCCGCTGCCGCACCGTGGTGTCCCCGGTGATCAGCGGCGCGTCCAACCGGTCGGCCAGCTCCTCGAGCTGGTCGACGTACTGCCCGATCACCAGCGTGGGCGTACCGCGGTGCTTGTCCACCAGCTCGACGACCACATCGGTCTTGGAGTCGGCGGTCGCCGCCAGCCGGTAGCGCGCGTCCGGCTCGGCCACCGCGTACGCCATCCGCTCGGGTTCGCTCAGGGTGACCCGCACCTCGATGCAGTCCGCCGGGGCGATGTAGCCCTGCGCCTCGATGTCCTTCCACGGCGCGTCGTAGCGCTTGGGCCCGATCAGCGAGAAGACGTCGCCCTCCCGGCCGTCCTCGCGTACCAGGGTGGCGGTCAGCCCGAGCCGCCGTCGGGCCTGCAGGTCCGCCGTCATCCGGAAGACCGGTGCCGGCAGCAGGTGCACCTCGTCGTAGATGATCAGGCCCCAATCCCGGGCGTCGAACAGCTCCAGGTGCGGATGCACGCCGCCCCGTTTGGTCGTGATCACCTGGTAGGTCGCGATCGTCACCGGCCGGATCTGCTTCCGCGACCCGGAGTACTCCCCGATCTCGTCCGTGGTCAGGCTCGTCCGCCGGATCAGCTCGTCCCGCCACTGGCGGGCCGCGACGGTGTTGGTGACCAGGATGAGGGTGGTGGCCCGGGCCCGGGCCATTGCGGCCGCGCCGACGATCGTCTTGCCGGCCCCGCAGGGCAGCACCACCACACCGGACCCGCCATGCCAGAACGACTCCGCCGCCTGGTCCTGGTAGGGCCGGAGGTCCCAGCCGGTCTGGTCCAGGTCGATGGCGTGTGCCTCGCCGTTGACGTAACCGGCGAGATCCTCGGCCGGCCAGCCCAGCTTGAGCAGCACCTGCTTGAGATGTCCGCGTTCGGAGGGGTGCACGACGACGGTGTCGTCGTCCACGCGGCCGCCGACCAGCCCCTTGACCTTGGCGCTGCGCAGTACCTCGGTCAGTACCGGGCGGTCGGTGGTGACCAGCACCAGACCGTGGGTGGGATGCCTTTCGATCCGCAGCCGGCCGTAACGGTCCATCGTCTCGGCGACGTCGACCAGCAGGCCGTTGGGCACCGGGTAGCGGCTGTAGGTGAGCAGGGTGTCGACCACCTGCTCGGCGTCATGCCCGGCGGCCCGGGCGTTCCACAGGCCGAGCGGAGTCAGTCGGTAGGTGTGGATGTGCTCCGGTGCCCGCTCCAGCTCGGCGAAGGGCGCAATGGCGATCCGGCACGCGTCGGCGGCCGGATGATCGATCTCGAGCAGCAGAGTGCGGTCGGACTGGACGACCAGCGGGCCCGGCGCGGAGGCAGGTCCCGAGGTCACTGGCCGGTGGCGGTGGGGTTGGGGTTGGGCCGGCGGGCGCCTGCCCTGGTCGGCGAGCTCGTCGGCTGGCTCTCCGGGCTCACGCTGGGCGACTCGGTGGGCGTCGGGGTCGGCGTCGGCGTCGGGGTCGGCGTGGTCAGCGGCTCCGGGGTCTCGGCTGGCTCCGGCGCCGGCCGGGTGACCAGCAGTGTGGACCAGACGGCGCTCTGGTTGCCGGCGGCGTCGATCGCCTTGATCTGGACGACGTGCTGGCCCTCGTCGTCGTTGAACCAGCGCAGCGTAGCCCGCGTCTCGGCCGTGGTCGCCACCTCGTAGCCGTTGAGCCAGATCCGGTACCCGATCACCCGTCGGTTGTCGGTCGCTGCGGGCCAGCTCAGGCTCAGCTCGTCGGTTGTCACCTTGGCCGGGGAGATGGTCGTCACCGCGGCGGGCGGCTCGGAATCGGGGGCCTCGGCGGGGTCGAAGGCCGTCCGCCCCTTGTCGGTGGGCCGCGATGCCGCCCGGGTGGGCTCGTCGACCGGCGCCGGCTGCTGGACGGGGGCCGGGGTGGGCTCGGCCGACGGCAGCTCCGCATCCACAGGCTGACCGACTCCGGTGGCGCCGGCCTGCGGCACCCGAACGGTCGTCCGGCCAGACGTCCTCGGCTCCGGCTCGTCAGCGATCTGGGGGATGGCCACCGGGCTGGGAGATCCGGCGACGCTCGGCCCGACGTACAGCGCGGCCACGCCGAGCGAGCACACCCCAAAGACGATCATGCGTCTGATCGTCACGGGGCTCACTCACCGAAGTCTAATGGCAGGGACCGACAGTTTCTTCGCGTGATGTAGTACCTCGTTAGGCAGGTGTTAGGTCAAGAGGTCACGGATGGGTCACTGTCAGGCAAGGGGGGACACCGCCGAGATTCGGGCGAGCGGGATGGTCACGACCTGTGCACTGGCCCGGTCCACCGCCCGAACCGAACCCGCCGCCAGGTCCAACGGGGCGAGCTCGCGCTCGATCGTCCGGCCGTCCGCGGTGACGTAGCCGACCCGCACCGCCTGGGCCTGCTGAGTCGCGGACCGCAACCGGTCCAGGGTCACGTCGGTGGCGGGCACGCCGGCCGGACGGCCCGCACCCCGCATGCGCCGGTCCGCGTCCCGCAGGGTGGCGGCCAAGGCATCCGCCCTCGCGGGGTCGAGGCCGGTCGTCGGGGGTCGCGGCGGCGGTTGTACCCGCAACCGGGCCGGCGGACGAAGCGCGCGGCCGGCCGCGTCCTCGACCACCGGGGCGTGGCCGGCCTCCTGCAGCAGGGCGACGACCTCCGGCTCCTCCACCGCCGCGACGAGCACCGTGGGTGCGACCTGACGCAGGCCGAGCTCGCTCGCCCGTGGATGCTTCAGCAGGGCGGCGGCCTGGGCCGCGTGCTCGAGCTGCAGGACCGATGCCGCCGGCCCGACCCGGATGCTGCCGTGCTGCCGGCCGACATCGTCGACCAGGTACGCCAGGGCCTGCGGTACGGCGGTCGCCGAGTGCCGGGCCAGCCAGTCGTGCAGCTCGGCCGCCGACCAGCCGCGGTCGTACGCGCGTCGCAGCGAGGCGGGACTGAACCGGTAGACCCCGCCGGCCCCGCGGGACTCCTGGTCGGCCAACAGCCGGAGCTCGGCGGCGACGGTATGGTCCAGCGGGCCCGGCGCGACCGCGGTCAGGTCGGCCTGGATGACGACCGCGTCCACCGGGGCCGGGAACAGCTCGGCCAGCTCGGCCGGCCACGGCTGGTCCTGTCCGGCGGTCACCAGCTCGGCGAAGGAGGAGATGGCGTCCAGCGCCACCAACCCGAGCCACGTCGCCTCCGGCCAGGTCCAGTCGACCACCGTGGCGGCGTCGACCGGCGTCGTGGCGAGCTGCGGCCGGTGCCAGGCCAGGGCCGCCGCCAGCGCGTCCCGGTCGACGACGGTCCCCGGCTCGGCTGCGGTGGCGGCCAGGAGCAGGGTGTCGCGGAGGTCAGGCGCAGCCGAGAAGTCCGCTTCGGGCCCGAGGACGTGCGCTCCCGCTGCGGTCGAGCGGGCGAAGAACCGGGGCACGGCCCGCCAGGCCTCAGCGACCCGGCGCCACCGGTGCGGAGCCGGTTCGGTCAGCCAGGCGTCGTACGCGGTGGTGGGGGCCAGGCCGGCCGGTCCGAGTGCGACCAGGCGGGCGGCGTACGCAGCCTCCAGGAGGAAGGTCGCGTGGTACGGATCTATGTCGAGCCGGCGGGCCAGCGCAGTGACGTCGCGGGTGGACAGCCCACCGGTCCGCAGCGGCCGGGCAGCGGTGCTGTTCAGGCTCTCGACGAGGAGCTCCAGGTCGTCCAGCAGGCCAAAGGCCGCGCCGGCGGCGGCCCGGTCGACGAGGACGCGGTTGCGGGTCCGTCCGGTCAACAGTGGCGGTGTCGTCGCGACCGGCTCCCGCCGCAGCCGTCCCCCGCGAAGTCGCCAGGCCACCTCGCGCGGCAGGATCACGGTGTCGGCGTCCAGCGGGCGCAGCAGCTCCAGGGCCAACAGCTCGTCGACCGGCGACTGCCCGGCGCTGCCCCGAGCCCGGTCGGCGTTCCGGACCTTTCCGGTGGGGGACCAGAGCAGCCGCTCCAGTACGGTGAGGGCTCCGCGTCCGCACCCCTTGAGCGCCTCGTCGATCTGGGCATCGGGAATCGGGCGGGGCGACGGCGGGGCGAGCCCCCCGGGGAACGGCTCGAAGGCCTCGCGGGCGGGCCGGACCAGGTGCAGCTGGTCGGCCTCGCCCCAGACCAGACCCAGCGCGCGCAGCTCCTCCACCGCCTTCGCCACGAGCGCGGCCGGCTGGTCCAGCAGCGCGGCCAGGGCGTCCGTCGGGGCGGGGTCGGGCAGCGCGGCGAGCCCCTCGGCGACGGTCCGACGCCATGCGTCCAGCCGAGCCAGGGCGCGGGTCACCGAGGTCGTGGTGGTGGCCCGGCTGGCCAGCTCGGTCAGATCCGCGGGAGGTGGGTCGGCCAGGTCGTCCCGGTCCTGCAACAGCCGGCTCAGGCTGGTCGCGGGTAGGGCGCGCAAGGCCTCGGCGAGAGTCCGCGGCCGGGCCGCCCCGCTCATCCCCAGTTCGATCGGTCGACCGGCTCCGGCTGCTCGCCGGCGCGCAGGCCCCGGTAGACCAGGACCAGGGTGGTGAGCAGCAGGGCCCAGCAGGCCACCAGCGACCAGGCGCCGACCGTCGACCACCACTCCCCGAAGCCGAAGTCGTTGGTCAGCGTCGCGATGACGGCAACCAGCCCGAGGAACACCGAGCCGAGGGCGAACGCCCCCCGCACCCGCTGCTGGGCGACCTTGACCCGGCCGGACAGACCGAACGCGACGGCGTACATGATCGGGGCGAGCACGTAGACCAGCCCGCCTACGGCCAGGCAGATGCACAGCCCGGGCATGGCCGCGTCCCAGACTGCCTTCGGGTTGACCCGAGCGGGCGGAGCCGGCTGCTCACCGTAGGGCCCCGGGCCGAACCAGGCCGGCGTGCCCGGGGCGGGAAAGTGGCCGTCGGGCGGCGGCGTGGACGTCGGAACCAGGGGCGCGGTTCCGCTGGGCTGGGTCTGCCGGGACCAGGGGTCGGAGGTGATGGGGAGGGCGGTCGGGGCGGCCGGCGCCGGCGGAGCGCTCGGGGCGCCCCAGTGCAGCGCGCCCCACGCCGAGTCGGAGGTCATCATCGAGCTGGCGACGGCGAACGGCACCTGCGGGTCCCGGGTCTCCGGGGGCGTGGCGACCAGCGTCTCCAGCGGTGCGACCGGAGCCGGCGGCTGGTCGAAGAAGGGGCGGTCCTTGGGCGCCTGCGCCGCCATCTGGATCACCGGTGGGGCGATCGGGAGCGGGGCGGCTCCGGCGTCGGCGAAGTCGGACGGCCGCGCGATCGGCGCGTACTCCGGCCCGTCCTCCCAGGTCGCCATGCAGTCATCGTAGACGCGTGCGGCGGTCGCCCCCGGGTCATCGCCGGGGCCCCGTGGTGGGGACTCGATGGGTTGGGTGGCGGCAGCGTAGCGGCTACGCTTAGCGCGCGAGTTTCGGATGTAAACAAATGTCTGCTGGGGGGCGTCGGCTGTCGGCGCGGAGCGAGTGAGGTCGAGACGTGCCGGTTGGCAAGGTGAGGTTCTACGACGCTGAAAAGGGCTTCGGCTTCCTGACCAAGGACGAGGGCGGTGACGTCTACGTCCGGGCGAACGCCCTGCCGCCTGGGGTGACCACGCTCAAGCCGGGGCAGAAGGTCGAGTTCGGCGTGGTCGAGGGGCGCCGGGGCGAGCAGGCCCTGTCGCTGCATCTGCTCGAGGCGCCGCCGTCGCTGGCCAAGGCGTCGCGGAAGCCGCCGGAGCAGATGGCCGTCATCGTCGAGGACCTGATCAAGATGCTCGACGGAGTGGGCAACAACTACCGCCGCGGCCGCTACCCCGACTCCCGGACCAGCAGCAAGGTGGCCTCGGTGCTCCGGGCCGTCGCTGACGAGCTCGAGCTCTAGTTCCGAAACCGGTCACAAACAACAGGTTCTGAAGCCCGAGACCTGCCGTTTGTGACCGGTTTCGCGTGGGCGCGGGCTACGTAGCCGCCCGCCGGTCGGCGACGACCGTCCAGGTCAGCAGCGCGCAGAGCAGCCCCGCGACCAGACCGAAGCCCAGCGCTGGGATCAACGGCAGGACGATGCCGAGTGTGCCGCCGACCACCCAGCAGCCGCCGATGTCCCGCTCGCCCGCCGTCGAGTCAACCTTGGGGGACAGCAGGATGGCCAGCACGGTGGCGCCGATGAAGATGGCGGCGCCGAACCGCAGTGACCACTCCGGCCCGAGCTGGGCGAGGCCCGCCGCGATGCCGCCGCCGACCGCGGCCCCCACCACCTTGGCCATCGAGATCCGCGAATTGGCATTGACCAGGGTGAAGTTCTCCGGCAGCAGGCGGGGGACGGCCGACGCCTGGGTGACCAGGAACGCCTTGGAGGCGACCAGACAGCCCAGCGCCGCGGGGAACAGCCACAGCGAGTTGTCCAGCACGTTGGCCAGCACCCAGCACAGGAACGCCCGGAGGGCCAGCGTGACCCCGATCGCCCAGCGGCGGCCGTGCCGGAACCGGTCGAGGAACGGCCCGATCAGCGGCGCGACGATGGCGAACGGGGCCATGGTCAGCAGCAGGAACTGGGCTACCTGGGGTCGGGCCTGGTCGGTGGGCAGGGTGAAGAAGAGCGTCCCGGCCAGCGACACCGCGACCGTGGCGTCCCCGGCGGCGGCGAGGAACTGCAGGTGGGTCAGCCGGGCCAGCCCGCTCTCGCCCGCCCCGCCCGACAGGGTGTAGCGGTGGACGGCCCCGGCCCCGCGCCTGACCTGGCCGCCGACGAACCTACCGCTGCTCGCGACCGCGCGCGTCGAGCGCTGCCGGAGGTCCTCCTTCACGGCACCCATTGCACACAATGGAAGGCGACGGTCCGGTCGATCCGGTGCGGCACAATGGCGGCATGGCGGCGAGTACCCGGACGATCAAGCCCGATGCGGCGTGCCTGGCGGCGGTGGACCTCGCCCACCAGGCGGCGGTCGAGGCGGCCGGGGTGATGGGCGTCGGTGATCACCTGGGTGCCGTGGCCGAGGACGACCGGGTGGTCAGCCACTTCTTCGCCTGCCCGCATCCCGGCTACCGGGGCTGGCGCTGGTCGGTCACCGTGGCCCGGGCCTCCCGAGCCCGTTTGGTCACCGTGGACGAGGTGGTGCCGCTGCCCGGTGAGGGCGCCCTCGCAGCCCCGGACTGGGTGCCCTGGGCGATGAGGATCCAGCCCGGAGACGTCACCTCCGGCCTGCTGATGTCCGCGGCCGCCGATGACGCACGCCTCGAGCCCGGATACACCGGGGGCGAGTCCGCCGACGATGCCGACCCCGCCGAGCAGAGCCTGGTCCGGGCCGTCGTGGCCGAACTGGGCCTGGGCCGGGAGCGGGTCCTGTCCCAGGAGGGCCGGGACGAGGCCGCCGAGCGGTGGCTGGCCGGGCCGGGCGGGCCGGACAACCAGATGACCCGGCTGGCGCCGGACGTCTGCGAGACCTGCGGGTTCTTCGTCCGGCTGGAAGGACAGCTCGGGGTGCTGTTCGGCGCCTGCGCGAATGCGTTCTCCGCCTCCGAGGGGACGGTGGTGAGCATCGACCACGGGTGCGGGGCGCACTCGAACGTGCCCTCCGAGGAGCGGGGAGAGGAGCTGCCCGCCCCAGTCTGGGAGACCATCGAGTGGGACGCCCCGATCTCCCTGTTCGACTGAGCTCGTGGCCGACCGACAGCCGGCGCACCTGACCGAGATTCAGGAGGTCCGGCAGGTCGTTGCCGCGTTCGTGGCCGCCGGAGCCGACGAGTCGGTGCAGCGGGTGATCACCGCGGTGCACCGGCTGTCCCGCCGGCTGACCCGCTGGTACGACCGGCAGTTCGCCGCTCTCGGGATCACCGCGGGGGAATGGACGGTGCTGGAGCGGCTGGCCCGCAGCCCGGACGAAGCGCCGCTGACCCCGGGTGAGCTGGCCGAGGCCGCCAATGTCGCGCCGTCGTCGATGACCCACCGGCTCGACCGGCTGGTGGAGCGCGGCCTGATTGAGCGGAACGCCGATCCGGACAACCGGGTACACGTACGGGTGCGGCTGACCGACGCCGGCTACGGGCTGTACGCACAGGCCATCCGCGAGGCTGACCTGGTCGAGGCCGACCTGCTGGCCGGGCTGACCTCGCGGCAGGTGCAGACCCTGGCCGACCTGCTGGAGAAGGTGCTGGCGGGGCTGGACGACGCGGACCTCTAGGTGGCCGAGTCCTCCGCGGGCTCGGGCTCGGGCTCCAGCGCGTACGCGGACCGGGCGATGGTCGCCGAGCACAGCGCGACCACGGCCAGCACCAAGGCGGCGCCAAGGGTGGCCACCGTGGTCAGACTGCTGGTGAACGCCTCCCCGGTCGCGGCCAGCAGTCGGTCCCCGGCTGCGCCGCCCAACTGCTGCGCCGCCTCAGCCGCTCCTGTGATGCCCGACAGGGCGGCCTCTCGGCTTTCCTCCGGCACGGCGTCGCCGGCCCCGGCCAGCCGGGTCCGGTAGACGATCGAACCGATGCTGCCCAGGATGGCGATGCCCAGAGCGATCCCGAGCTCGTTGCTGGTCTCCGAGATCGAGGCGGCCGAGCCGGCCTTGGCCGGCGGCGCCGACCCGACGACCAGGTCGGTGCCCAATGCCACCGCACCGCCGATCCCGCCGCAGGCCAGCGTGAAGCCGATGACCACGGTGGCCAGGCCGCCGTCGGCGGTTGTCCGGCTGAGCACGACGAACCCGATTGCGGTGATCAGCACACCGAGCGTGACCAGCAGTCCCGGGCGTACGCGGCGGGCCAGGATCGGGGCCAGCAGGGTGCCGATGATCATGGCGATCATCTGCGGAACCAGCCACAGCCCGGCGACGAACGGCGTCAGGCCGGCCACGAGCTGCAACCAGAGCGAGATGAACAAGAAGGTGCCGCCCATCAGCATCGCGGTGATGATCATCATGACCAGCGTCACGCTGAACGGGACGCTCCGGAACAGCTGCAGGTCGATCAGCGGGCTGGCCGCGGTCTGCTGCCGCCGGACGAAGACCACCGCGACGACGATGCCGAAGCCCATGGCCGTGATCGGCAACGGCGCCGCGCCAGCCCGGGCGAACTCCTTCAGCCCGTAGATGAACGGCAGTATGGCCAGCAGGGAGAGCCCAACGCTGCCCAGGTCCAGCCGGGTGTTCTCGGGATGTCGGTACTCCGGCAGCAGGACCGGTCCGGCGGCCAGCAGAACGACCATCACCGGTACTGCGAGCAGGAACACCGACCCCCACCAGAAGCTGGCCAGCAGGAGTCCGCCGATGATCGGGCCGACCGCGTTGCCGCCCATGAAGCAGGCCAGCCACACACCGATGGCGAACGCACGTTGCTTCGGGTCGTCGAAGATGTTGCTGATCAGGGCGAGGGTCGCGGGGGCCACGGTCGCGCCGGCGATGCCCATCAGCGCCCGGGCGGCGATCAGCATCTCGGGGCTGATCGAGAATGCGGCCAGCAGGGAGGCCACCCCGAACAGCGCCCCACCCGCCAGCAGCAGCCGACGCCGGCCGATCCGGTCGCCGAGCGAGCCCATGGTGATCAGCAGCCCGGCGACCATGAACCCGTAGATATCGGTGATCCACAGCTGCTCGACCTGGTCCGCGCCGAGGTCCTGGCTCAGGGCCGGGAGCGCCAGGTAGAGCACGCTCATGTCCAGCGAGATCAGGATGGTCGGGAGGGCGAGCACGGCCAGGCCCAACCACCGCCGGCGTCGCTCGCCGGTGATCCCGGGGCGGCGGAGCTCGTCGCTCTTCTCGGTCCGGGCATGTTCGTCCGCGCTGGTCACGAGCTGCCGACTCCCTGATCGTCGCCTTCGGTCTATGTCTTACGACCAGGCTCAGCCGTCGAACTCATCGAGGGGTCCGCCGCGGGTTCCTCGACCAACGGTGGCTCGCGCCGAGGCAGCCAGACCGCTGCGCCGAGGCCCAGCGCAGCGATTGCGGCGGCGCCGACCCAGCCCAGCCACAGTCCGTCGAAGCCGCCGTCCGGACCGCTTCCGGCCCGCGTGGCCAGCGGGATCAGCACCGCGAGCCCAAGGGCGGTGCCGAGCTGGGCGGCGGAGTTGAGCACCCCGCCCGACACTCCCCGGTCAGCCGGGGCCACCGTGGCGGTGCCCACCGCCGTAGAGGCGACCGACGCGACGCCGAGGCCGAGGCCCATCAACGCGAAGGCGGACAGCAGCCGGAGTACCGGGAGTCCTGTCGGCGGCAGAGTGCTCAGCAACAGGCTGCCGGCACCGATCAGGACCAGGCCCCCCGTCGCCGCCCGGCGTGGGCCCAGCCGGCCGATCAGGGTCGGCCCAGCGAGTGAGCCCGCGATCACGGTCAGGTTGAGCGCGGGGAACAACCAGGCCGCCCGCCCCGGACTCAGAGCCAGCACCTCCTGCACGTAGAGCACGGCCAGGAACATCGCCGGGCTGGTGCTCGCGGTGAGCGCCGCGGCCAGCAGGTTCGCCCCGCGTACGGCGGGCGGCCGGAGCAGGCCGCGTGGCAGTAGGGGCGCGGGGACCCGACGCTCGTACGCGAGGGTGCCGGCCAGGATCGCGGCACCGAGCAGCAGGGAGGTCCCGACGACGAACAGGTCGGGGGAGTCCGCCGCGGCCCCGCTCAGCCCGTAGACGACCAAGCTGAGGCCGGCGGTCAGTCCGATCGCCCCGAGCAGGTCCAGCCGCCGTGCCGTCTCCGGCGGCACCCGCGGCAGGACGAGCGCGACCACCGACAACCCCACCACGCCGATCGGGACGTTGATCAGGAAGACCCAGCGCCACCCGGCGTACTCGGTGAGCAGCCCGCCCAGCACCCACCCGGACGCCCCGCCGCCGGCGGCCGCCGCGGTCCAGATCCCGACGGCCCTCCGCCGGGCGGCGCCCGGCTCGGTCACCGCGTTGAGCAACGCGAGCGCGGCCGGCGTGAGCAGGGCGGCGGCCAGCCCCTGCAGCACCCGGGCGGCGATCAGCACCCAGCCGGACGGGGCCAGGCCGCAGACCAGCGACGCGGCGGCGAACCCGGCCAGTCCGATCGTGAAGGCGCGCCGGGCGCCGAACAGGTCCGCGGCCCGGCCGCCGGCGACCAGGAACCCGCCGAAGGCCAGCACGTAGGCGGTCACTACCCACTGCAGGTCGTCGGCGCGGAGCCCGAGCTCGCGGCCGAGCGCGGGCAGGGCAGTGGTGACCACCGTGACGTCCAGCACGATGACGAACTGGGCGACGCAGACCAGCGCCACGGCGAAGGCGGAGCGGTTACCGGCAAAATGCTTCACAGTAGTAACCCTATGCAAGGCCCCCAGAGGGTGGTCAAGTCCGGTAAAATGGATTTTGATGGAAACACCTCTGCTCCGGCCCCGACCACTGCTGATCGTCGGCGGCAATCTGGCGCTCGACCTGGCGAACACTGTCGACGAGCCGGGTCTGCCGACGGAGTTCGACCATCTGCAGGACTCGACCAGGACCCTGGCCTGGGCGGACCAGGTCGGTTTGGTGAACCACGAGCAGCGTGCGGGGCTGGCCTGGCACACTGAGCAGGCGCCGGACCAGGCGGCGGCCGAGCTGCGTCGGCTGCACCGGCTGCGGCGGGCAGTGGTGGACGTGTTCGGCGTGATCGCCGACCAGAGCCGGGTGCCTGAGCCGGCGTGGGCCATCCTCCGCCGTGCGGCCGGCGAGGCAGTGGCTGGTGCTCAGCCGGAGCTGCGGGACCAGCGGGTGCGCCCGACCTGGGAGCTGGACACGCTGGAGGCCTTCGGCCGCCCGATCGCGTACGCGGCCTGGGAGCTGCTGACCTCCGGTCCGCTGGACCGGGTGAAGCGCTGCCACGCCTGCCCGTGGCTCTACCTCGACCAGTCCAAGAACGGCAGCCGGCGCTGGTGCTCGATGGACGACTGCGGCAAGGCCGTCAAAATGAGCCGCTACGTGGCCAAGCGCGCCGCCGCCCGCTCCACGTCCTCGGCCTCCTAGCCTTACCCCTGCTCCGCCTCCTCGCGCGCCGACCTCCTAGCCCTGCCCAGCTTTGCGTCTCTGCTCTTGCCGCACCAACCGCCCGTCCATCGGTATTGACTTATATAAGCAAACATCGATAGAGTCAGCGTGTGCACGCGTTGGACATACTGGGCGACCCCGTCCGGCGGCGGATCCTGGAGGTCCTGGCCGAGGGAGAACACGCGGCCGGCGAGGTGGTGACGGTGATCTCGCACGAGTTCGGGATCAGCCAGCCGGCAGTGTCCCAGCAGCTCCGGGTGCTGCGCGAGAGCGGCTTCGCTCGCGTACGCCAGTCCGGAACCCGCCGGATCTACGCCCTCGAGGCCGAGTCGCTCCGCCAGGTCGACGAGTGGCTCGAGCAGTTCCGCACGTTCTGGAGTTCCCGGCTCGATGCCCTCGGCACCGAGCTGGCTCGCGGCCGCCGCGCCCGGCGGTCGACCACCACTGACCAGGAGGAGAAACCATGACCGAACCGCGCTTTCTGGACATCGCCCAGCAGATCGGCGCCATCCGCCGTGACGTCGCCGAGGACGGTGACCTGGTGCGGGTGCAGATGGACCGCCGGTACCCATCGCCGACGACCGACGTCTGGGACGCGCTGACCGATCCGGCGCGGATCAGCCGTTGGATGATGCCGATCAGCGGCGACTTCCGGGTAGGCGGCAACTTCCAGCTCGAGGGCAACGCCGGCGGTGAGATCCTGCACTGCGAGCGGCCGAGCGTCCTTCGGGTGACCTTCGGCGACCCGAGCAGCCTCGTCGAGGTACGGCTGGTCGAGGCCGGGCCCGGCACGGTGCTGACCCTCGAGCACACGGTGCCCAAGGCGATGGCCGGCGGGGTGGCCGGGGCGCTCTACGTCGGCCCGGGCTGGGACGGGGCGCT
Source organism: uncultured Actinomycetota bacterium (assembly GCA_963808435.1). Classification (GTDB taxonomy): domain Bacteria; phylum Actinomycetota; class Actinomycetes; order Propionibacteriales; family Propionibacteriaceae; genus Microlunatus. The sequence continues at coordinate 81,629 of CAWEFW010000001.1, forward strand.
GCTGGGTCTGGGTCTCTACCTTGATGGCCACGTGAGCGACGACCCGGTCGCCGCAGCCAACTCGCCGGAGGCGCAGGAGTTCTCCGCGGAGTCGGTGTCGGCATGGGTGGGCGTCCTCGAGGCCAGCGGCGCGGACGCGGAGACGATCACCGGGGCCAAGCAGGCCGCGATGGCCCAGTTCGCGCCCGACCTGGTGGGGTAGCCGGCTTTCAGTCCTGGCTGAAGCCACCGACCACCTTGCCGTCGGGATCGAGGCGGGCCAGCATGCGTTCCGACACCCGGCCCAGCTGAGCCAGCTGGGCCGGGGTCAGCGCGTCGATCACGAACTCGCGGACGCTGGCGACGTGACCCGGCGCGGCCTGCTCGATCTTGTCCCAGCCGGCCTCGGTGAGCACAGCGTTGGTCGCTCGCCGGTCAGTGGGGCAGGGCACCCGGCGAACCAGGCCGTTGCTCTCCAGGCCTGAGATGACCCGGGAGAGGCGGGGGAGGGTGGCGTTGGTCCGGGTGGCCAGCTCGGTCATCCGCAGGGTGCGCTGCGGCGCCTCGGACAGCATGGCCAGGCAGAAGTACTCGAAGTGGGTCAGCCGCTCGTCCCGGTTGAGCTGCGTGTCCAGGGCGGCCGGCAGCAGCTGGAGCACGGCGACGAAGCGAAGCCAAGCGGCCCGTTCATCGGCGGTCAGCCACCGTGGCTCGGTCATGCCTCCAGTCTACCGAAAAGTTGCAACTACAACTAACCTCGGCTACGATTTAGTTGTAGGTTCAACTATTAGTTCTCAGATCAAGGAGTTCTCACAATGACCAAGGCCACCATCTTCGGCGACGGAAACATGGGTACCGCCATCGCCGGCATCCTCACCGCCGGCGGCGCAACCGTCGAGCACATCACTACCGCCGACCAGGGCGAGGCGACCGTGGCCGGCGACCTGGTGGTCCTCGCGGTGCCCTACCCGGCACTGGACGCGATCACCGCGGCGTACGGCGACCAGCTGGTCGGCAAGGTCGTGGTCGATATCACCAACCCGCTCAACTTCGAGACCTTCGACTCGCTCACGGTGCCGGCGGACAGCTCGGCGGCCGCCGAGCTCGCCGCGAAGCTCCCGTCCTCACGGGTGCTCAAGGCGTTCAACACCACCTTCGCCGCGACGCTGGCCAGCAAGTCCGTGGGCAGCAATCCGACCACCGTGCTGATCGCCGGTGACGACGCCGAGGCGAAGGCCACGCTGACCGACGCGCTCACCGACGGCGGCGTCGAGGCCGTCGACGCCGGTGGTCTCAACCGGGCCCGCGAGCTCGAGGCCTTCGGCTTCCTGCAGCTGCTCCTGGCCGCAGGCGGCAAGGCCAGCTGGAGCGGCGGGTTCGCCCTGGTCCGCTGAGCCCCAGTGAGTAGTCGGTGACAACGTGAACGCTCCGGCCGGGTACACCCGGCCGGAGCGTTCACGTCAGTGGTGACCGGTCCCGCATTGTTGCCGCAACCGCCCGGCGTACCCCCTCCCGATGAAACAAGGGCCCCGTCAGCCGGGCTGCGGGTCGGAGGTTGGGATGAGCAGGACCGCCCGGGTGTTCGTGAGCTACCGGCGCCAGGACACCCGCCACGTGGCCGGCCGGTTGGCGGACCGGCTCGTCGAGCCTTTCGACGTGTTCATGGACCTGCGCCGGTCCCTACCGGCAGCCCTAGAGTTCCAAGCATGACCGCACCGATCGTGACCGTACGCGGGGAAGCCCAGCTCGAGGGGCCGCCGGACCTGGCCGGACTGTCCTGCACGCTGCACGCCTCCGGCGACTCGGCCGAGGCGACCCGGGCCCAGCTCGCGACCGGATCGCAGGCCGTCGCGGCGCTGCTGGAGCAGTTCGCCGGTGCTCTGGAGCGGACGGGCACCTCGGGGCTGCACGTCTCGCCGACCTTCAACCACCGCAACCCGACCAAGATCACTGGGTACACCGGGACCTTCACCACCACGCTGGTGGTGTCGGACTTCGAGGCACTGTCGGAGCTGATCCTGGCCCTGTCGGCGCTGCCCAGCAGCCAGGTCGACGGGCCATGGTGGTCCCTGAAGCCGGACAACCCGATGTACCGGGAGGTGCGGCTGGCGGCCATCGCCGAGGCCCGCCGCCGGGCCGAGGACTACGCCGCGGCGTTCGGAGCCACGGTCTCGGAGCTGGTCGAGGTGTCGGACCTGGACAGCGGAATGGGTGTACCGCCGATGCGGATGAAGGGCATGGCGATGGAGATGGCCGCGGCGGCGGACGCCTCGTTCGCCTTCGAGCCGGCCCTGCAGACGGTCTCCGGAAACGTCACCGTCCGGTTCACGCTGGCCTCCGGGTAGCGGAGGTCGGACACTTCCGAGTGCGGACGTAACAAGGGGAGTAACAACCAGCCGATAGATTCGCGGCATGTTCGCCAAGGTGCTGGTGGCCAACCGGGGAGAGATCGCGGTCCGGGCCTTCCGGGCCGCCTACGAGCTGGGCGCGGCGACCGTCGCGGTGTACCCGTACGAGGACCGCAACGCGGTGCACCGGATCAAGGCCGACGAGGCGTACGAGATCGGGGAGCGGGGGCACCCGGTCCGGGCCTACCTGGACATCGACGAGATCATCCGTGCGGCGAGGCAGTCGGGCGCTGACGCGATCTACCCCGGCTACGGCTTCCTGAGCGAGAACCCCGACCTGGCCCGGGCCTGCGCGTCCGCAGGCATCACTTTCATCGGACCGCCGGCCGACGTGCTGGAGCTGGCCGGCAACAAGGTGCGGGCGCTGGAGGCGGCGCGGTCCGCGGGTATCCCGACTCTCAAGTCCACGCCGCCCTCGGCCGACTTGGACGCGCTGGTCGCCGGGGCGGACGAGATCGGCTTCCCGGTGTTCGTCAAGGCTGTGGCCGGCGGCGGCGGTCGGGGCATGCGCCGGGTCGACGAGCCGGAGGCGCTGCGCGAGGCCGTGTCGGCGGCGATGCGCGAGGCCGAGGGCGCGTTCGGGGATCCCACGGTGTTCATCGAGCAGGCCGTCGGCCGGCCGCGACACATCGAGGTGCAGATCCTGGCCGACACGCAGGGCACCACGCTGCACCTGTTCGAGCGGGACTGCTCGATCCAGCGCCGGCACCAGAAAGTGGTCGAGATCGCCCCGGCGCCGCACATCAGCGACGAGCTGCGGGCCGCGCTCTGCGCCGACGCGGTGCGGTTCGCCGAGTCGCTCGACTACTCCTGCGCCGGCACCGTGGAGTTCCTGGTCGAGACCGAGGGCGAGCGGGCCGGCCAGCACGTGTTCATCGAGATGAACCCCCGGATCCAGGTCGAGCACACGGTGACCGAGGAGATCACCGACGTCGACCTGGTCCAGGCCCAGATGCGGATCGCCTCCGGCGAGAGTCTGGCTGACCTCGGACTGAGCCAGGACAAGCTGCGGATCAACGGCGCCGCGCTGCAGTGCCGGATCACCACCGAGGACCCGACCAACGGGTTCCGCCCCGACACGGGCACGATCACCGCCTACCGCTCGGCGGGCGGCGCCGGCGTACGGCTGGACGGCGGCACGGCCGACGTGGGCGTGGAGATCAGCGCCCACTTCGACTCCATGCTGGTCAAGCTGACCTGCCGCGGCCGCACGTTCGAGGCGGCGGTGGCCCGGGCGAAGCGGTCGCTGGCCGAGTTCCGGATCCGCGGGGTGAGCACCAACATCCCGTTCCTGCAGGCCGTGTTGGAGGACCCCGACTTCGTGGCCGGGGACATCTCCACCGCGTTCATCGAGCAGCGGCCGGAGCTGCTGACCACCCACGCCCCGGCCGACCGGGGCACCAAGCTGTTGCGCTGGCTGGCCGAGGTCACGGTGAACAAGCCCCACGGCGAGGCGCCCACCCGGCTCGACCCGGGGGTGAAGCGGCCGGCCGGGGTGGACCTGACCGTGCCGTCGCCGAAGGGGTCGCGGCAGCGGCTGCTCGAGCTTGGCCCGGAGGGCTTCGCCGCCGACCTGCGGGCGCGGACCAACACCGAGGTCACCGACACCACCTTCCGGGACGCCCACCAGTCGCTGCTGGCGACTCGGGTCCGGACCAAGGACCTGCTGCGGATCGCCCCGTACGTCGGCCGGATGACCTCCCAGCTGCTGAGCGTGGAGTGCTGGGGCGGGGCGACCTACGACGTGGCGCTGCGGTTCATCGCCGAGGACCCGTGGGAGCGGCTGGCCGCGCTGCGCTACAACATGCCCGGACTCTGCCTGCAGATGCTGCTGCGCGGCCGCAACACGGTGGGCTACACGCCGTACCCGACCAAGGTCACCACCTCCTTCGTGGCCGAGGCGGCCGAGGTGGGCATCGACATCTTCCGCATCTTCGACGCGCTGAACGACGTCGAGCAGATGCGGCCGGCGATCGAGGCGGTCCGGGAGACCGGATCGACGATCGCCGAGGTCGCGCTCTGCTACACCGGCGACCTCACCTCGCCCAAGGAGGACCTCTACACCCTCGACTACTACCTCAAGCTGGCCGAGAACATGGTCGGCGCCGGCGCCCACATCCTGGCCATCAAGGACATGGCGGGCCTGCTCCGGCCGTACGCGGCGCGCAAGCTGGTCACCGCCCTGCGGGAGAACTTCGACCTGCCGGTGCACCTGCACACCCACGACACCGCCGGCGGCCAGCTGGCCACCTTGCTGGCCGCGGTCGACGCCGGGGTGGACGCCGTCGACGTGGCCTCGGCCCCGATGGCCGGGACCACCTCCCAGGTGCCGGCATCGGCCCTGGTCGCGGCGTTGGAGAACACCGAGCGGGCCACCAACCTCGACCTGCGCGCGGTGATGGACCTGGAGCCGTACTGGGAGGCGGTGCGCAAGGTGTACGCGCCGTTCGAGTCGGGACTGCCGGCCCCGACCGGGCGGGTCTACGACCACGAGATCCCGGGCGGGCAGCTGTCCAACCTGCGGCAGCAGGCGATCGCGCTCGGGCTGGGTGAGAAGTTCGAGCAGATCGAGGCGATGTACGCGGCGTCCAGCCGGATCCTCGGCCGGCCGACCAAGGTGACTCCGTCGTCCAAGGTGGTCGGCGACCTCGCCCTGCACCTGGTGGCCGTGGGTGCCGATCCGGACGAGTTCGCCGCCCACCCGCAGAACTACGACATCCCCGACTCGGTGATCGGCTTCCTCAGCGGCGAGCTGGGTGACCCGCCCGGCGGCTGGCCCGAACCGTTCCGAACCCGGGCGCTGCAGGGGCGTACGGTCAAGCTCCGCGACGAGGAACTCGCCGAGGACGACTCCGCCGCCCTGGACCAGGTGGGCGCGACTCGCCAGGCGACGCTGAACCGGCTGCTCTTCCCCGGCCCGACCAAGGAGTTCCTGGCCAACCGGGAGACGTACGGCAACGTCGGGCGGCTGGACACCCTGGACTTCCTCTATGGGCTGCAGCCCGGCGAGGAGCACATCGCCCGGATCGGCAAGGGGGTGAGCCTGATCCTCGGGCTGTCGGCCATCGGCACGCCGGACGAGCGGGGGATGCGGACGGTGATGTGCACCATCAACGGCCAGCTCCGGCCGATCCGGGTCCGGGACACCTCGATCCAGGTCGACGTCAAGGTGGCCGAGCGGGCTGACCCGACCAAGCCCGGGCACGTGGCGGCGCCGTTCGCCGGCGTGGTGACGCCGACCGTGGCCGAGGGCGACGAGGTCGAGGCCGGCGCCACCGTGGCGACGATCGAGGCGATGAAGATGGAGGCGGCGATCACCGCCCCGGTCGCCGGCGCCGTGCAGCGGCTCGCGATCGGGGCGGTGCAGCAGGTGGAGGGCGGCGACCTCGTCCTGGTGATCTCGCCCGCCTGAGGTCCCGAGTTGTCTCAAGCTCAGCACCACAGAGGGTGCTGAGCTTGAAGACAGCTCCGAGCATGACCTCTCAACGCAGTGACTTGCGCTCGTACAGGGAGCGCGCCCAGGCCCACCCGCCCAGCACGATGACGGCGCACCAGGCGAGCGAGAGCCATCCGTTCATGCCCATCGGCGTGCCCAGCAGGAATGCGCGCAGGGTCTCGATGAAGGGCGTGAAGGGCTGGAACTCGGCGAACCACTGCAAGCCCGCCGGCATCGACTCGGTCGGGACGAACCCACTGGCCAGGAAGGGCAGCAGGGTCAGCGGCATGGGCAGGTTGCTGGCACTCTCGACGCTACGAGCCTGCATGCCCATGGCGACGCACAGCCAGGTGAGGGCATAGGTGACCAGGAGGATGAACCCGAGGGCACCCAGCCAGCCCCCAACGCCCGCGGTCGCCCGGAAGCCGATCACGACGGCCAGCACGATCGTCACGATCGTGGCGAGGAACAGCTGCAGCGCATTGCCCAGCACATGGCCGGCCAGCACCGCCGAACGAGAGATGTCCATGGTGCGGAAGCGGGCGATGATCCCCTCGGTCATGTCCTGGGACACCGAGATCGCCGCGAGCTGCCCGCCGCTGCCGACGGCAAGGAACACGACGCCGGGAACGACGTAGGTGAGGTAGGCGCTGGTGTCGCCGCCGCCTGGCAGGCCGGCTCCCAGGGTGCCGCCAAGGACGTAGACGAACAGCAGCAGGACCACGACCGGGACGCCGATCATGTACAGGAACACTGGGTAGCGGATGGCGTGGATCAGGTTCCGTCGCAGCATGGTGACGGAATCAGTCAGGGTGTACTGCAGGGCGGTCATGATCAGGACTCCTTCTTCTGTGTTTCCGCCAGCTCCTTCGGCGGCTCCTCGGTGCCGCGTCGCCCGGTCAGGGCGAAGAACACGTCCTCGAGGTCTGGGGTGTGGACGGTCAGGGCACGGGCGGTGAGCTGCTCGTGGTCGACGCGGTCGAGCACCGCCCGGAGGGCGGCCAGGTCACCGGTGCTGGGGACGTCGAGGGCGAGCGCCTGGCCGTCTCGCATCCCGTCGCGGAAGACGGTGGCCGCCGCGTCCAGCTCCTCGGCCTCGCTGAACTCCAGTCGGATCCGGCCGCCGGGGACGAGGCGTTTCAGCTCGCTCGGCGTGCCGTCGGCCACGATGTGTCCCTGGTCCAGTACGGCGATGTGCGAGGCGAGCTCGTCGGCCTCCTCCAGGTACTGGGTGGTGAGCAGGACCGTGGTACCGGCCGCGACGAGCTCCCGGACGATCTGCCACATCTCGGCTCGACTGCGCGGATCGAGGCCGGTGGTCGGTTCGTCGAGGAAGACGATCTGCGGACGGTCGACCAGGGTCATCGCCAGGTCGAGCCGTCGCCGCATCCCGCCGGAGTAGGTCGCGAGCGGCTTGCGGGCCGCGTCGGTCAGCTCGAAACGCTCAAGTAGGTCCGAGACCCGCTTGCGGCCGTCGGCCCGCGGCAGGTGGCGGAGCCGAGCCATGAGGTGCAGGTTCTCCTCGCCGGTGAGCATGTTGTCGACGGCGGAGAACTGTCCGGTCACCCCGATCAGCTGACGGACCGCGGCGGCCTCCCGGACGACATCGTGACCGCCGACCCGCGCGACCCCGGCGTCGGGCCGGAGCAGCGTCGAGAGGATGTGGACAGCGGTGGTCTTGCCGGCGCCGTTGGGTCCGAGCAGCGCGAAGACGCTGCCCGCGGCGATGTCGAGGTCGATGCCGTCGAGCACGACCTGCTTGTCGAAGCGCTTCGTGAGCCCTTCAGTCTGGATGGCGGATAGCACGTTCGCCCCTCTCCTCGATGTGTTCATTGGTTGTGGATGCCCCTCTACCAGGCCGCCGGAGGCGAGTCCTCCGGCGGGACCAGCGGGTCGGAGCGGTGGATCGTGATGTCGCCATAACCGGTACGCACGCGCAGCTCGAGGGTGTCGTCACTGTCGGCCGGACCAGTGCTCGCGGGGAGGTCGGTGCGCACGACCCCGTGCTGGCTCACCGCGTCCAGCCACACCGAGACGCCACGTCGGATGCCGACGTCGACGCCGCCGTACGAGCCGTCGATCCTCGCCGACCCCCGGACCAGCTCGCCGACCCGCACCATCCCGTAGGCGGACTGCACGCGCACGCTGCCGCCCGCTCGGCCGAGCTCGACCGCTCCGCTGGACGTGGTGACGTCTGCCGCGGAGCCCACGGAATCGACCAAGACCAAGGCGTCCGATCCGGACAGTCGCAAGGTGCCGTCGACGCGGCCGACGCGCGCCGAGCCGGACTTCAGCCGGATCTCCGCGTCCCCGGCCACCTGGGCGACCCGCACCTCGCCGTGACCGACGGACAGGTCGAGCCGGGTGGCGCTCTCCAGCGTGAGATTGCCGTACGTGACGTTCATCCGGCAGGCGCCGAGCGCCCCGGATGCGTTCACCCAGCCGTACTTCACGTCGACGTTGGCCGTCGTCACCACGGGCACCTCCACCAGGACGTCGACGGAGTCCCCCGGACCGAAGAGGCTGAGCCGGACGGGACCGGTGATCCGCACGGTGTCGCCGATCTGGTCGACGCGCACCCGGTCGGTGGCCGCCCGGTCGCCGGATCGGCCGGGATTGCTCGGGGTGACCGTGACGACGACGTCCGAACGATCGGTGGCGACGAGGTCGACCCGACCGACCTGCATGTCGATCCGGACCTCCGGGGTTCCGCTCACGGCATAGGTGCTCATCCGCGCAACCACCCGGAGTAGGACGAGCCCTGGGACTCGCGTACGGCGGGTCGGGCGGGCTCCACCGCCGCGGCGACGATGCGGACGAGCCAGGTGTTGAACGACACCCCTTCGGCGGCCGCCGCCTGGGCCGCTCGGGCCTTCAGGGCGTCGGGCAGCCGCACGGTGGTGCGGCTCGCGGCGCTGTCGTCGTCGTCCTCGACGGTTACGGGCTGGCTGCGCGGGACAGGTGCACCTTCGGCCGGCTCGGCGGCCGGCTGGGCGACGGCGAACTCGACGTCACGACCGCGTAGCCGCAGGTCGACCGAGCCGGGCGCGAGCTGGCGGGTTATCTCGCCTGCCGCCTCCGAGAGTGCGTCCAGGATGACCAGCCGAGCGGCCGCCTCGAGGGCGACAGCCAAGCGCTCGGCCATCTCCGACGTCTCGGGACCGCCGGTCGCGGCCGCGTTGAGGAACTGGCGTTGAAGCTCTTCCACATGGGGTGACACCTGCATGACACCACTATGACACCAGAGTGGTGGACTTGTCTAGCGGTCATGACACCAGAACGCCACCACGGCCTGGCCGACGCTCAGATCAGCAGCTTTTTTCTCCATACGCCGAGAGCACCAGCCCGGCTCGGGACCAAGGCACGGTGTAGTGCGGATCCCCGCACCGCCGAGCTGGCGGCTGCGCCTTTCCTACCCCAGCCGGGGTAGCCGGAGTTCATCCCGTCGGGGGACGCCCGGCGAGCTCCGCCTCCCTAGCGTCGGGTTCCATGACCGCCACCCTCCAGCCGACTCGGAACCGCCGACCGATCGAACGGGCCCGAGTCCGACCACCCATCGCCCGACTCCTCGCCGCGGTGGCCTGGGTCGTCGTGACCCTGCTCGCGCTCTTCGTCGTCCTGGTCGTGTCGCCCTACCTCAGCTTGGACCCCGACGCGTTCTTCTCCGAGCAGCGTGAGAACTACGTCCGGCACGAGTTCGCCCTCGGCGTGCACGTGCTCAGCGGCATCATCGCCCTGATCGTGGGACCGTGGCAGTTCGTCGCCGGGATCCGCCGCCGGTTCGTGCGGGTGCACCGGTTCATGGGAGCCGTCTACGTCGCCAGCGCACTCGCCCTCGGACTGTCGGGCCTGGTCTTCGTGCCGACGGCGTACACCGGCGCCATCGCGGTCGCCGGGTTCACCCTGCTCGACCTGGCCATGCTGTTCACCACGGCCACCGCCCTCCGGATGATCGTGGCCCGCCGCGTCGCCGACCACCGGCGCTGGATGATCCGCAGCTTCTCCCTCATCCTGGCCGGGGTCATGCTGCGGGTGGAGAGCATGATCTACTACGGGCTCCATTCTGCTGGGGTGGTCGACTTCTCCTTCGAGACGGCGTACGCCGGCATCGCCTGGCTCTGCTGGGTGCCGAACCTGCTGATCGCCCTGTGGATCACCCGGCGCTCGCCTGACCCGGCGTGACGGGGCTGGCGGTCGGCTCCGGCCCGTGCTCTGCTGGGACCGTGGCCCGCAGCCGCCGGATGCTCGGGTCGCGAGGAGGTGAGCGGTGGTCCTCGGCGCGCTGACTCCGACGGGAGGTCGCCTCCGCCGCCTGCCGCCGCTCGCCGTTGACCTGGGGATCGGCGCCCTCTTCGCCGGGCTGGTCGCGGCAGAGCTGATCCAAGGCCCGCTGCCCAGCGTGTCGGCCAACCTGGCCGCGGCCGGGCTGACCCTCGTGCTGACGGCGTGCCTCCTGCTGCGCCGGAGGGCCCCGCTGGCCGCCTGTGTCGTCGCCGTCGGGGCGCTCACGACAGAGTCCGTGCTCGGCGTCGCAACCGAGCTGTCGCCGCTCGCGACCCTGGTGGCCGCGTACTCGATCGGCCGGTACGCGAGCCTGAACCGGGCCCGCTGGGGTCCGGTGCTGGTCGTCGTTGGCGTCGTCAGCTACTTCGCCGGCACGCCCGGCCTCCGTCGAGCGGACCCGGTGGAAGTGGTCTCGGTACTGCTCATCTGGCTGGCCGCCTGGGCCCTCGGGTACGGTGCGGCCCGGCGTCGGGAGGAGCAGGACCGCACCCGGCGGGCGGTCGAGCGGCAGTCGATCGCCGAGGAACGGATCCGGATGTCCCGGGAGCTGCACGACCTGGTCGGACACACCGTGAACCTGCTCGTCGTCCAGGCCGGAGCGGCCCGAGTGAGCCTGGACCGGGACCCGGCGCTGGCCCGGGAGCTTTTGCGCGGGATGGAACAGACGGGCCGGACGACCCTGGCCGACCTGGACCGCGTGCTGGCCACCTTGCGCGGGGATCCGTACGACGACGGTCCCGGTCGAGATCCGGCCATCCCGGCACCGGGCCTGACCGAGCTGCCCGACCTGGTCGGACGGTTCCATGACTCCGGGGTCGTCGCTCGCCTGTCGCTGGACCCCACCCTACGGCTGCCGCGCGACCTGGACCTGTCGGCGTACCGGATCGTCCAGGAGGCGTTGACGAACACGCTCAAGCACGCCGCTCCGTGCTCGGCCGATATCGCGGTCAGGCGGGCCGATGACGCGGTCGTCATCGAGGTCTCCGACGACGGACCCGGTCGTCGCGAGACCGGTGCGCCTCCCGGCCGCGGCCTGATCGGGATCGCGGAGCGCGTCGCGCGGTGCGGCGGCGTGTTGGAGCACGGCAACGGTGACCACGGCGGGTTCCGCCTGCGAGCGGTCCTGCCCCTGCCATGACGATCCGGGTTGTACTGGCGGACGACGACGCCTTGCTCCGCGCCGGGCTGGCGGTCGTCCTGAGCACCGCCGCCGACGTGGTCGTCGTCGCGGAGGCCGGCGACGGGTTGCAGGCGGTGGCGCGATGCGTGGCGGAGAACCCGGACGTCGCCTTGATGGATGTACGGATGCCGGGGATCGACGGGATCGAGGCGACCCGACGGGTGCTTGCGGCGTGCCCCGAGACCAGAGTGCTGATCCTGACCACCTTCCCCGATGACGAGTACGTCTACGGCGCACTGCGGGCCGGAGCCAGCGGCTTCTTGCTCAAGCGGGCGTCGCCGGAGCGACTGCTCGACGCGGTGCGCACCGTGGCCGCGGGCGAGGCCCTGCTGGATCCGGCCGTCACCCGGGACCTGATCCATCGGTACCTGGCCGGACCACCTGAGGCTCCAGGCCCATCCACCGAGGCTCGACGGCAGTTGGATCGGCTGACCGAACGCGAGCGACAGGTGCTGCGGTTGGTCGCTCAGGGGCGGTCGAACGCCGAGATCGCGGAGCTGCTGGTGATCGCGGAATCGACGGCGAAGACCCACGTCAAGCGGCTGCTGGCCAAGATCGACGCCCATGACCGCGCGCAGGCCGTCGTCTTCGCGTACCACAGCGGCCTGATGACTGCTCCCTGACGTCCGATCCCACCGACAACTCGGTCAGTGGGCCCAGAAACCGATCAGGTCCGGCACGGGGCGGCCCAGGCTTGCGGCGACCTGGGCCCAGGGCACGAAACCGTCCAGCCAGACGGTCAGGGCGCTGATCATCTCCCGCTGCTCGTCGGTCTTGATCTCACGCATCGCCAGCCGGTACGCATCGTTCATGGCCAGCGCCTTGTCGTGCCAGTGCCAGCCGACGGTCAACCCCGACACCGGAATCAGGCTGAGCCCGGTCTTGCTGTTCAGCAGGTGGCGCAGGCCCACGGCGGCCGACACGCCGCCCCGGGCCAGCGCGAAGTCCAGGTCATCCAGGCCCGCCTCGGTGAGCCGCATCCGGGTCGAGCCCCAGGCGGTGCCCTGCACCAGGGTCTCCAGCAGCCGCCAGGTCGCACCCATCCGGTCCGGGGGGATGTACGCCCCGGCCAGCAGCACCTCGACGTCCTGCGGCTCCGGCTGCGTCGGGGAGATCACCGGCGTCGCGGGCACCTTGCGGAAGATCGGCCCCAGCTTGCCCAGCAGCCCCGACCGGCCGGCCTCGACCGGGGGAGCGAACGCCCGCTGCGCCACGCCGCGCAGGTGCTCAGCCACCGGGGGTGAGGCTCCGAACATGCCCCGAACCTCCTCCAGGCCGATCGCGTACAACCGGAGCTCACCCACAAGGACACGGTAGTGCGTTTCGGGCCCTGCGGCCCGTCGCCGCGGGCACGGCGGCCGGTGGTCGCCCCTGCCTCGCGCACCTATCCTGGGCCGATGAACCCGCGAGTTCGCCGGCTGATCGTCTCCGGCGTACTCGGCGGCCTGGTGCTGATCGTGGTCCTCGCTGCGGTCTGGGACTCGCTGCGTTAGGGTCGCGTACGCGTCGGAAACGAAAGGGACCTCCCAGCACCATGGCCTTCCGCCGGGCGTTGTGCAGCGCTCTCGCCCTCCTGGGGGCACTGGGTCTGGTCCTCGGCATCCCCGCAGCTGCCACGGCTGACGACACCATCGCCTTCACCATCCGCGACTCCCGGATCACTGAGTCGTCCGGGCTGGCTCGGGACCCCGGCGCGGACGGCTACTGGACCGTGAACGACTCCGGGGACTCCGGAATCGCGTACGGGGTCAGTCCGAGCGGCGAGGTCACCGGGACGCTGGAGTACCGGGCGAAACCGATCGACGTCGAGGCCGTCGCCATGCACGAGGGCCGGCTCTACGTCGCCGACATCGGCGACAACGCCGCCGAGCGGGAGACGGTCACTGTCTACTCCTTCGGCGACGCGAAGGCCAACGACCAGACCGTCGGCCACCGCGCCTGGGACTTCCGCTACCCCGACGGCGCCCACGACGCCGAGGCCCTGCTGGTCAACGAGGACGGCCGGGTCTTCATCGTCACCAAAGGCGCTGCCGGCGCGGTGTACGCCGCCCCGCAGTCGCCGAAGCGCACCGCAGTCAACGAGCTGACCCGGGTCGGCGACGCCCCGTCCGCGGTGACCGACGGGACCTTCTTGCCGAGCGGGGACCGGATCGCGCTGCTGACGGCCTTCGGCACGATCGAGATCCTGGACGCGGACGACTACCAGAAGCTCGGCACCGTCCCCGTCCCGGCGCAGCACCAGCCGGAGTCGCTCACCGTCAGCCTGACCGGGAAGTCGTTCCTGGTGGGCAGCGAGGGCGAGGACTCCGTGGTCTACGCCATTCCCATGCCGGAAGCCGATAGCACCGCGGCCCCCACGGCGACCCCCAGCGACAGCGACAGTGGCGGCGACGAGCCCGATCCGGCGGACGAGGCGGAGGCCGAGACGACGACCGGGCAGGGCCGGGCAAGGACCATGCTGGCCCTCGGTCTGGCCGGGCTGGTTGCCATCATCGCGGGCAGCGTGGTCGCCCTGGTGCGGAAGCCCTAGAACGCACAAGGCCTGGCGATGGTCGACAGCGCGGCCCGGGTGATGACCTGGAACCTCTGGTGGCGGTTCGGACCCCGCTGGTCGGACCGGCAGCCGGGTGTCCTGGCCACGCTGGATCGGGTCCGCCCTGACGTCGTCGCCCTGCAGGAAGTCTGGGGCAGTAGCGAGACGACCCAGGCCGATGAGCTGGCAGACGCGCTGGGAATGCACGCGGTCTTCGCCGCGCCGTCCTACCCGGTCGCGCCGCAGGACCCGGACCGGGCCGACTGGGCCGGCATCACGCTGGGGGTCGCGCTGCTCAGCCGCTGGCCCATCCTGGACCATCGTGCGCTCGTCATGCCGGCCCGGCACCGCAGCTGGGACCCGGTCGCGCTGACCGTGCGCGTGGACCATCCCACCGGGCCGCTGCCGGTCGTAGCCACCTGCCTCGAGCACGGCATCCCGTACACCGATGACCGGATCGCCCAAGGGGACTTCGTGGCCGACCTGGCCACCGACCCCCGGTTCGACGGGCCGTGCCCGGTTCTGCTGATGGGCGACCTGAACGCCGCGGCCGACTCACCGGTGCTGCGATCGGTGGGGGACCGGATGACCGATGCCTGGAGCGCTGGTCACGGTGCTCCCGACGCCGTCACGCTGCCCTCGACGCATCCCTCGGCCCCGCTCGAGGCCGGACCGGAGCTGGTCGACCAGCGCATCGACCACATCTTCTTCCGCGCCGGCCGCGAGGACCAGCAGGTCCTCGTGGAGGGCGTCCGGCTGGAGGGCGACGCGGTGGACGGCGTCTACCCCTCCGACCACCGGGCGGTCGTGGCCGACCTGCGTTGGCGAGGCTGAACAGCCGCCGGCGCCGGTGGGCGCGAGCGACTCAAGAAGGGAGCCGCTCGACCACCCAGTCGATGCACCGGGTGAGCTGGCTGATGTCCTCCGGCTCCACGTTCGGGAACATCCCGACCCGCAGCTGGTTGCGGCCGAGCTTGCGGTAGGGCTCAGTGTCGACCACTCCGTTGGCCCGCAGTGTGGCCGCGATCGCCTTGGCGTCGACCCCGGTGAAGTCGATCGTGGCCACCACCGGCGAGCGGTACTCCGGCTCGGCCACGAACGGCACCGCGTACGCCGACTCCTCAGCCCAGGCGTAGATCCGTTTAGCCGAGTCGGCTGTGCGCCCGGCGGCGAAGGTCAGTCCCCCCTGCTCGTTGAGCCACGTCAGCTGGTCGTGCAGCAGGTAGAGGGTGGCGATGGCCGGCGTGTTCAGGGTCTGGTTCTGCCGGGAGTTGGTGATCGCGGTGGTCAGGCTGAGGCTCTCCGGGACCCAGCGATCGGAGGCCGCGATCCGCTCGGCCCGCTCGATCGCGGCGGGGGACAGTAGGGCCAGCCACAGTCCGCCGTCGGAGCCGAAGCTCTTCTGCGGAGCGAAGTAGTACGCGTCGGTTGCGGCGACGTCGAGCGCGGTGCCCCCGGCGGCTGAGGTGCCGTCGACCAGCACCAGAGCGCCGTCGTCCGCTCCGGCGATCCGCTGCACGGGGGCCAGCGCGCCGGTGGAGGTTTCGTTGTGCGCCCAGGCGTACACGTCGGCGCTGGGCGTCGCCTCGGGCAGGGCGACCGACCCGGGCTCGGCGCTGACCACGCTCGGCGCCTCGAGGTGCGGCGCCGCGGTCGCGACGGCGGCGAACTTGGCCGAGAACTCCCCGAAGGTCCCGTGGGCGCTGCGCCGCTCGACCAGGCTGAAGGCGGCCAGGTCCCAGAACAGCGTCGAGCCGCCGTTGCCCAGCACCACCTCGTACCCGTCGGGCAGCCGGAACAGCTCGGTCAGCCCGGCCCGGACCGCGCCGACCAGGTTTTTGACCGGGGCCTGGCGGTGCGACGTGCCGAGCAGCGTGGTGCCGGTGGCCGCCAATGCGCTCACCGCGTCCGGTCGGACCTTGGCCGGCCCACAGCCGAAGCGGCCGTCGCCGGGAAGCAGCTCACGTGGGATGGTCAGGGTGGTCACGACCGACGATTGTGCCACGCTTGCCGACGTGCACGATCTCTCGACCGAACGGGTCGACTACACCGCGGGGCACCTGCTGGAGACCGACGTCCCCGGTGCTCCGGTGCCGCTGTTCGAGGTCTGGCTGGCCGACGCCATCGTGGCTCGCGACCAGGGTGTGCTGGCCGAGCCGAACGCCATGGTGGTGGCCACCAGCGTGGCCGACCGGCCCCACGCCCGGACCGTGCTGCTGAAGAGCGTCTCGACCGAGGGCTTCGTCTTCTTCACCAACTACGGCTCGCACAAGAGCACCGAGATCGCGGCCAACGCAGCCGTCGCGCTGCACTTCGGCTGGTACGCGCTGCAGCGACAGGTGCGCGTGGAGGGAACGGCCGCGGCGGTGAGCCGGGCCGAGTCGGAGAGCTACTTCCGCACCCGTCCGCGCGGCTCCCAGCTCGGCGCTTGGGCCTCGGACCAGTCCAGCCCGGTGGCCTCGGCGGTGGAGCTGGCGGACGCGTACGCGGCGGTTGAGCAGCGGTTCGCCGGGCAGGAGGTGCCGTGCCCGGACTTCTGGGGTGGATTCCGGGTGACGCCGCAGTCGGTGGAGTTCTGGCAGGGCCGACCCAGCCGGATGCACGACCGGCTGCTCTACACCCGCGACGGGGCCGGCTGGACCCTCACTCGCCTCGCTCCCTAGCCCCGGGACGCGGATTGGGGAAGCTCAGCCCCGTCTCAGGCGCCGATCTTCCCCAAGACCGAGTCGGGCACCAGGCGGCAGCGGGTGCATCGGGTGAGAAGGCCGTCCCAGCCCCGAGCGGCCAGCGCGGCACCGACCTGCCCCGCGACCGCGCACGGTCGCCCGCAGACGTCGGTGCTCCCGTAGCGGAGGGTCAGCAGGGCGTCCAGGGCCGCCAGGTTGTCGCGCCACATGTCGCGGAAGCGGCCCAGGCCCTCGTGGCCGTCTCCTCAACTCCCGCCCGGGGTGGGCTACCGCGGAACCGAAGCCTGTCGTCCGACCGCCGGCGCGAGAACACACAGGGTGGCTGGTCCTGCCGCCGGATCTCGTGCGGGAGAAGGATCGTGATTGCCGCTGGTGGAGTGCTGACCAGTCCGTGGAGGTGTCCAGCCACAGCACCGCCCACGCCGGCGCGGTCACCACCGACGAGCACCCCGGCCCAGACCAGGACGGTCCAGTCCGGCGTCCCGGCGACGGTGAGATATCTGTGGACAACCACACAACGGGGAAGCTCAGCGGCTTAGACGGGTGGCTGGCTTCCCCATTGATCGTCGGTGGGTCAGTAGGGGGCGATCAGGCCCGCGGTCTGGGCCCGGGCGGCGGCGAAGCGAGCGCCGGCGTCGGCCCAGTTGGCCACGTTCCACCACGCCTTGACGTAGTCGGCCTTGACGTTCTTGTAGTCCAGGTAGAACGCGTGCTCCCACATGTCCAGCAGCAGGACCGGGAGCTGGGCCAGCGGCAGGTTGGCCTGCTGGTCGTAGAGCTGGACGATGTTCAACCGCTGTCCCAGGGTGTCCCAGACCAGCATCGACCAGCCCGAGCCCTGGATCGCGTTGGCGTTGGCCTCGAAGTGGGCGCGGAACTTGTCGAAGCTGCCGAAGTACTCATCGATCGCCGCGCCGAGCTCACCGTCCGGCTTGTCGCCGCCGTCAGGGGACATGTTGGGCCAGAACACCGAGTGGTTGATGTGGCCACCCAGGTTGAAGGCCAGCGTCTTCTCCAGTCCACCCACACTGCCGAAGGAGTTGTTGTCGCGGGCCTCGGCCAGCTGGTCGAGCACCGTGTTCAGGCTCTTGACGTAGGTCGCATGGTGCTTGTCGTGGTGCAGCTCCATGATCTGGCCGGAGATGTGCGGGGCCAACGCGTCGTAGTCGTAAGGAAGATCCGGAAGCTCGTACGCCGCCATGGGCAGTCCTCTCAGGCTGAAGTTGTCCCGGGACAGCTGAGGCACTTGTCCGGTGACATCTGACACTTCGCATCCTAGGGAGGGCTGCGAGACTGAAAGTCATGACCCCCGTCCCCGCCCTCGAGCTGCGCGGTCTGACCAAGTCGTTCGGCGCCAAACGCGCGGTCGACGGGCTCGACCTGACCGTGCCGGCGGGCTCCAGGTTCGGGCTCGTCGGCCCCAACGGCGCCGGCAAGACCACAACCTTGTCGATGGCCACCGGCCTGCTGCGCCCCGACGCGGGCTCCGCGTACGTCCTCGGCCATGACGTCTGGTCCGACCCGACCGCGGCCAAGGCGCTGATGGGCGTGCTCCCGGACGGGCTGCGCCTGTTCGACCGGCTCAGCGGGTCCGAGCTGCTGCGCTACGTCGGCCTGCTGCGCCGAGTGCCGCCGGCCGACATCGCCAGCCGCTCGGCCGAGCTGCTCGAGGCCCTGAGCCTGAGCGCTGACCGCAACACCCTGGTGGTCGAGTACTCCGCCGGCATGACCAAGAAGATCGGGCTGGCCTGCGCGCTGATCTCCGCACCGCGGCTGCTGATCCTGGACGAGCCGTTCGAGGCGGTGGACCCGGTGTCTGGGGAGGGCATCCGATCGATCCTGCGCAACTATGCCCGCGGCGGCGGCACCGTGGTGATGTCCAGCCACGTGATGGAGCTGGTGGAGAGCCTGTGCGACGAGCTGGCCGTGGTGGCGCAGGGCCGGGTGCTCGCCGCGGGCACGCTGAACCAGGTCCGGGCAGGTTCCACCCTGCAGCAACGTTTCCTCGCGCTGGTCGGGTTCACCGAGGCGGGGGAGGAGTCACTGGCGTGGTTGCGCTCCTCGTCCGGCTGAAGCTGACCCTGCTGCGCAACAGCCTCCGACGCAGCGTCTGGCGCACCGTCGGGTTGATCCTCGGCACGTTGTACGGCCTCGGCATCGTGGCCGTGGTGGTGGCCGGGCTGGTTGCCCTGCGCTGGACCAGCGCGGAGCTGACCGCTGACGTGACTGTGGTGGCGTTCACGCTGCTGACCGTCGGCTGGCTGTTGATGTCGCTGCTGGTCTTCGGGGTGGACGAGACCGTCGACCCCGCTCGGTTCGCGTTGCTGCCGGTCCGGGCGCGCGAGCTGCTGCCGGGCTTGCTGGCCGCGGCCCTGGTGGGGGTGCCTGGCGTGGCCACCGTGCTGGTCGGGCTGGGGCTGGTGGTCACCTGGGCGCGATCCCTGCCGCTGACCGCCGCGGCGGTGCTGGCCATGCCGATCGGTGTGGTCAGCTGCGTGCTGCTGGCCCGGGTAGCCACCGCGGCGCTGGCCGCGGTGCTGTCGTCCCGGCGGTTCCGGGACCTGGCGGTGGTCGGCATCGTCCTGCTCAGCGTGGGCTTCGCCCTGGCCAGCAACGTGCTCGGCCGTCTGGCTGACAGCGACCCGGCGCGGCTGCGGGCCGCCCTGGGCGCGGTGGCCGCGGCGCTCGGCTGGTCGCCGTTCGGCTGGGCCTGGGCGGTCCCCGCCGATGTGGCCCGCGGCGACTGGCTCGTCGCTGGTATCCACCTGGTGCTCGCCGCCGGGCTGGTCGTCGGGCTGTGGTGGGGCTGGTCGTACGTCCTGGAGCGCCGGCTCACCTCGCCGGTCGTGCAGCCTGGCGACAGCCGTCCGATCAAGGAGTCCGGCTGGGTGGACCGTATCTTCCCGGAGACCCCGGCGGGCGGGGTGGCGGCGCGCACCCTGCGCTACTGGCGACGGGACCCCCGTTACCTCGCCGGCGTGGCCGGCTTCCTGGTCGGACCGATCATCCTGATCGTGCTGCAGGTGATCAATCCCGTGGGGAACGGCCTGGTCGCTGTCTTCGCGCCCACTCTGGTCGGTCTGCTGGTGGGCCTGAGCCTGGCCCAGGACCTGTCCTTTGACGGCTCCGCACTGTGGCTGCACGTCGGTTCGGGTCTGCGCGGCGCCGACGACCGCGCCGGCCGCGCGTGGTCCGCCCTGGTGATCTTCGTGCCGATGATCCTGGTGCTGCTGCTGGTCAGCCTGGCCATCACCGGGAGCTGGGGCCTGGCCGCCCCGGCGGCCGCCCTCTCGCTGGGCTCGGCGTTGGCGGGCCTGGGCGTCGGGTCGGTGGTCGGGGCGC
Organism: uncultured Actinomycetota bacterium; assembly: GCA_963808435.1. Classification (GTDB taxonomy): domain Bacteria; phylum Actinomycetota; class Actinomycetes; order Propionibacteriales; family Propionibacteriaceae; genus Microlunatus. Next base: position 101,478 of record CAWEFW010000001.1, read on the forward strand.
TCTGGCAGTGGCCTGCTCCGCCGCCCGGCGCAAACCCGTTCGCCAGCAGCAACCAGGGCGGGCTGCCGTCCTTGCTCAGCGTCACCGTCACCACGCTCGCGACCCTGATAGTCAGCCTGCCCACGCTCGCTCTGGTGGTCTGGTCGATCTTCACCCCATGGGCGGGGACCCTGGCGCTGGTGGTGGGGCTGGCGTCCGGTCTGCTTGTGTTCAAGATCGGCATCGGCTGGGGCGGACGGCTGTTGGAGCGCCGCTGGCCGGAGGCGCTCTCGGCGGTCTCAGAGCGGGTCGGCTGACGGGGCTGGCATGGCCGCCAGATGCGGAGAACGGGGCTTGAACTCCGCACCTGGCCGCCGTAGACCGCCTACCCAGAACTCATGCGTGCAACCACCAGGAGGCGGAAGCCTTTGCTCGACGCGACCCGGTCGACCGCGTACCGCTGCTCGGTCAGCCAGCGCTGCAGGGTGTCGGCGCCCAGGTTCTTGGCGACCACGAGGCGGGCCATCCCGTCCGGCGCGAGCCGGGCCAGCCAGGTGAGCAGCAGCTCGTGCAGAGCGGCCTTGCCGATCCGGATCGGTGGGTTGGACCAGATCTCGTCGTAGCGCGCCTCCGGGTCGGCGTCCTCCGGCCGCAGCACCCGGACCCGATCGGCCACCCCGGCGGCATTGGCGTTGTCCCGGCAGAGCCCAAGGGCGCGCTCGTTGACGTCCACCGCGTCAACCCTCGCGCCGGGGCAGGCGAGCGCGATGGCCACGGCGATGGGTCCGTACCCGCAGCCGAGGTCCAGCACCCGGGGCGTGCCCACGGGCGGCTCCGACTCGCGCAGCAGGACCGCGGTGCCCCGGTCCAGTCCCTCGCCGGCGAACACCCCGCCGGCGGTGAGCAGGGACAGCTCGCGTCCCCAGACGGTCGCGGTGACCCGCTGCCGGCGTTCGGGCCCGGCGGGCTCGGCATCGAAGTAGTGCGAGGTCATCGCTCGTCCAGGCTCCGGGTGCTGCGGGCCTGGACGGCCCGCTCGGCCAGCTCGCCGTCGGGTGGGTAGCCGACTTCCTCCAGGGTCAGCCCGCTCGGCGGCAGCACGGGCACCGTCGGGTCGCGGACCGCGCGCTCGGTCACCGTGGTCAGCCATGCTTCGTCCCGCCGACCCACACCGACCTCGACCAGCGCGCCCACCACGGACCGCACCATCGAGTGGCAGAACGCGTCGGCGCGTACGGTCACCTCGACCGCGCCGGCCAGTGGACCCTCGCCGACACGTACGCAGGACAGGTCGAGCAGGGTCCGGATCGTCGTCCCGCTCTCGCGGCCCCGGCAGAAGGCCCCGAAGTCCCGCAGCCCGAGCAGCCCCGGGGCGGCGGCGTTCAGCCGGTCGAGGTCGAGGTCGGACCGCAACCGGGTGACCATCCCGCGGTACAGCGGGTGCACCGGGGCTGACGGCTCCGCCAGCCGGTAGACGTAGCGGCGCCACATCGAGGCGAAGCGGGCGTCGAAGCCGGCCGCGGCGGGGGCCAGCCGCCAGACCACCAGGTCGGCGGGCAGCACCCGGTTCAACCGCCGGACCGCGGCCGCCGCATCGACCTCGACTCCTCGGTCGAGGTCGAGGTGGGCCACCTGGCCCCGGGCGTGCACCCCGGCGTCGGTGCGCCCGGCACAGACCAGCCGGGGAAAAGGTTCGACGTCCAGCACCCGGCCCAGCCAGGTCTGCAGCTCACCCTGGACCGTACGCCGGTCCGCCTGGGCCGCCCAGCCCGAGAAGGCGGTCCCGTCATAGCCCAGGTCAAGACGCCAGCGAACCTTGTGGCTTGTTCGGGAGGATTCGGGAGGGTCGTCCCCGCCGGGGATATGCAGGTCTCCCTCAGGAGACACGACGGTAGGTCAGGTCGAAGACGGGCCGGCCCGCCATGACCCCGCGCTGCTCGAACCGCGTCAGCGGCCGGCACGCCCAGCGCTGCGCTCCGTCGAGATCGTGCTCGGCCACCAGGCCCGGCTGGTCGTCCAGGATGCCCTGGATGGACTCGGCGTAGCTGGTCGAGTCGGTGGCCAGCCGCCAGCGCGCGCGGTACTTCAGCCGTGAGGCCACCAGCTCGGCGAAGGCGGGCTGGATCAGCCGGCGCTTGTGGTGCCGGGCCTTGGGCCAGGGATCCGGGAAGAAGGTCCACAGCTCGTCCAGCGCGCGCTCGGGCAGCAGGTGGGTGAGCCCGGCGACCGCGTCCGCCGCCACCACCCGGACGTTGTTGACCTCGTTGCTGACCAGGCTTCCGACCAACCGGGCGATTGCCGGTTGGTAGACCTCGAAGGCCAAGACGTTGCACTCGGGCCGGGCGCGGGCCATCGGCACCAGCGACTCACCGGTGCCGGGACCGATCTCAACGATCAGCGGGGCCTGACGGCCGAACTCGCCGTCCAGATCGAGGTTGCAGTCGGGGTGCACCGACGTCGACGTGTCGAGCCGGGGGATATCGAGGACAAACGCGTCGCGGTGTTGTTCCCAGGCGCGTCGCTGGCCCGCTCGCATCCGGTTGCTGCGCCGGACGAACGAGACCACCTCACGGCGGATAGGGAACTGCCGGTCAGTCGCGGTCGGGGCAAGATCGGTCATGACAGATGTGAATCTAGCCGGTCCGGTTCCGGTCGGCGCCGTTTCCCGGGTTTACTCGCGAAAGTGGCGTCGAGCCCGGGAGTCGATGTGGGTTCAGTGCCGATCTCCCGGGTTTACCCGGGAAATCGCAGGAGGGGCCGCGGACCGAGCCGGCGGGGGATCAGCTGGTGACGTCCTTGCCGGCGAAGCGGGCCCAGGCGAGCAGCCAGAACGTGCCGGCGTACACCGCGGCGGTAACCAGGCCGCGCTGGAGATTGTCGAAGAAGATCGGGTCCCGCAGGAGGTCCCCGATCGCCGGCCACCAGTTGGTCAGCAGCCACGGGTGCAGGAAGTCCAGCTGGCTGATCTGGCCGAGGATGAGCATTCCCACGTTGACCAGCAGCACGGCGATGGTGGCGCCGATCGGCTGCTCGGTGAGGGTGGAGATGAACAGCCCGATCGCTCCCAGCGCCGAGAGCTGCACGGTTAGGTAGAGAACGGCGAGGAGCAGCCGCCACAGCCCGTCGGCCAGCGACGTCTGGGTCCCGGACAGGAGGGTCATGTCGCCGGCGCCGAACAGCGAAAGTCCCATGACCGTGCCGACGACGGCCACCACGGACGTGGCGACGAACGCGAAGATCACGATCGCGACGTACTTCACGACCAGCAGCCGGAACCGCCCGGCGGGGATCGTGAGCAGGTAGCGCAGCGTTCCCAGGTTGGCCTCGCCGGCCACCGCGTCACCGGAGATGGCGCTGACCGCCAGCGGCAGGAACAGCGGCAGCTCCAGGATCAGGGCGGCGAAGGCCACGAACAGCCCGTTGCCGGTGATCCCGACGATGAAGCCCGGACCCGCACCCTGGGCGCCCGACTCCACCCTGATGGCGATGCTCAGGACGATCGGCACCACGGCGAGCACCGCCAGCCCGGCCAGGTTGCGCCGCCGGCCGAAGATGATCCCCAGCTCAGAGCCCAGGAAACGCACCGGCTGCGCGCGAACCGGCGCCGGCGCCGGAACCGGCTCCCGGGTCGTGGCCATGACCTCAGCCGCTGACATCGAACCCCTCACCGGTCAGGGACACGAAGACGTCCTCCAGACTCGGCCGCTGGACGGCGAAGCCCAGCACCGGTACGCCGTCGTTGACCAGGTTCGGCACGATCTTCTCCACCGCCACCTCACCGAGGTTCGCCGTGACGTAGCCCGTCCCGACGCTGACGTCGGCGAGGCTCAGCTCGCGCAGCACCTGCGCGGCGTCCTCGGTGCGGCTGGGATCGGTGTCCACCCGGACCGTGTGCACCGTGGAGGAGCGCAGCTCGGACATGGAACCCTGGGAGACCAGCTTTCCCTCGTACATCACCCCGACGTGGCTACACATCTGGTCGACCTCGGCCAGCAGGTGCGACGACACCAGGACGGTCACCCCTCCGGCGGCCAGGTCACCGATCAGATGTCGCACCTCGCGGGTGCCCTGTGGGTCCAGCCCGTTGGTCGGCTCGTCCAGCACCATCAGGTCGCGGGGCATCAGCAGGGCGCTGGCGATGGCCAGCCGCTGTCGCATCCCCAGCGAGTACGCCCGGTAGCGCTTCTGCGCCGCGGCCAGCAGCCCGACCCGGTCCAGCGCGGAGTCGACCCGGGCCCGGGACGTACGCGGATCGCTGGCCCGGTCGGCCGCGTCCAGCCGGGCCAGGTTGGCCCGCCCGGAGAGGTAGGGGTGGAACGCCGGCCCCTCGACCAGGGCGCCGACCCGAGGCAGCGCGGTCCCGCCGCCGGCGGGCATCGGATGGCCGAGCAGCCGGATCTGGCCCGCGGTGGCCGAGATCAGCCCGAGCAGCATCCGGATCGTGGTGGTCTTGCCGGACCCGTTGGGCCCGAGGAAGCCGTACACCGCTCCCTCGGGCACCTCGAGGTCGATCTGGTCGACGACGGTCTGCCGCCGGAACCGTTTGGTCAGGCCGGTGGTGACGACCGGCGCCTCGCTCACCCGAGCGCCTGGTACAGCTTCTCAGGGCGGACCGCCCCGATGGCCAGCCGACCGTCGTCGGTCAGAACCGCGGTGAAGGCGGTCCCGGACAGCAGCCGACCCGAACCCCAGGCGCCACTGACGCGAGGCAGCTGACCGACGAAGCCCTGCAGGTCAGGCGACTCGCTGCCGTCGGTTGGCCCCAGGTTCTGAACCACCACGGTGCTCCAGCCGGTGCCGACCACCTTGGCGGAGTCGCGGGCCTCCCGGGCTTCCTCGCGCACCTGCTCGCGCGCCTTCTTGTTCGGCGTCCGCGGCGTGACCGACTCCGCCTCGGTCACCTTGGTCCCCGGCGGGGCCTTGAACTCGAACTCGCGGTCCTCCGGCCGGGTGAAGCTGACCGAGTCGTAGCCGACCTCGAACACCAGAGCGGCGTTCACGTTGAAGACCTGTACCCGCAGCGGCATCTTGGTGTCGCCGTCGACGGCCAGCCGGACCTGCCCGATCAGCGAGTCGTCGTCGTTCGGATCCAGCACCAGCTCGTACGCGGCCCGGTCGGCCACGGTCACGTCGCTGTCAGTGGTCACCGTGGTGGTCGGCTCGAGCGCGGCGAGCACCTGCTCGGCCGCCTCCTCGGGCGTACGCGGCAGCTCGCCCCGCGGATCCAGCTCCTCCGGCTTGCTGCCGGGGTTCAGGGTGCGGTGGGTGGCCGCCTGCTCGCGGCTGGACCAGATCCACAGGTCCTTGCCGTTGGTGATCACGTCGGTCTCGCCGTAGGTACCCAGCACCGCCAGCCGGACCTTGTCCGGGGTGGAGTAGCGGACCCGCAGGGTGTGGGTGCCGGAGACCAGCGAGCCCAGCTCGGAGTTCTCGCCGGCGCCCGGGATCTCGGGAATGCCCAGGTTGGCCCGCTGGATCACTGTGCCGGACAGGCCGTCGACCCGGGCCTGCTGCACATCGACCAGCAGCTGCTCAGCCGTCCGCGTCGGGAGCTTGCGTTCGGCCGTCGCATTGGTCGCGACCAGCGCCGTTCCGGAGATGGCCAGCACGAACGCCAGTGGCGCGAGCCATCGCACGGCCGGCCGGGAGGAGAAGATCCGCATGCGCCCAGTGTCGTCGGCATCGCTGTGGAATCACTGAGATGGTGTCTCGGCCCGCGCAGGGGCGGTCCGCCGCAATACTGAGTGCCGTGCGGGTGCTGCTGGTCGACGACGAGGAACGGATGGTGGCCGCGCTGCGCCGTGGGCTGAACGCGGAGGGTTTCGTCACCGAGAGCGCCCGGGACGGGCTGACCGGGCTGGCCCTGGCCCGCGACGGCGACTTCGACGCCGTGGTGCTGGACGTGATGCTGCCTGGGATCTCCGGCTACGAGGTGGTCCGCCGGCTGCGCGCGGAGGACAACTGGGTACCGGTCCTGATGCTGTCGGCCAAGGACGGCGAGTACGACCAGGCCGACGCGCTGGACGACGGGGCCGACGACTACCTGACCAAGCCGTTCTCCTTCGTGGTCCTGCTGGCCCGGATCCGGGCGCTGCTCCGCCGCGGGGCGGTGGCCCGACCGGCCGTGCTGACCGCCGGCGACCTCAGCCTGGACCCGGCGAGCCGGGAAGTCCGGGTCGCCGGGACACTGGTGGAGCTCACTCCTCGGGAGTTCGCCATGCTCGAGTACCTGATCCGCAACGCCGGCCGGGTGGTGGCCAAGGTCGAGCTGATCGACCACGTCTGGGACAGCGCCGCCGATGTCACCCTGAACACTGTGGAGGTGTACGCCGGGTACCTGCGGCGCAAGATCGGCACCGACCGGCTCAGCACCGTACGCGGGGTCGGGTACCGGCTGCAGACGTGAACTGGTTCTGGCGGCTCAGCCTGCGGGCCCGACTGATGATCATCGGGCTGACCGGGCTGGCCGTCGCGCTGGTGGCCGGCGGGCTGGCCTTCTACGGCGCCCTGACCTTGTCGCTCAACCGCACCGTGGACAACGAGGCCCAGGCCAGCGCCCGCGACGTCGCCACCCTGGTCGACACCGGCCGGCTGTCCGACCCGGTCCCGGTCTCCGGCACCCAGGTGATCCAGGTGGTCGACGCCGAGCAGCGGGTGGTCGCCGGCTCGGCCACCGCGGACCGGCTGACCCCGCTGCTGCGGCCCGACGAGCTGCAGCGGGCGCTGGCCGGGGAGGCGTTGGTGGTCTCGGGCGTACGCCTGGGCCGGGACGAGCCGCTGCGGGTGCGGGCGGTCTCGGCGGGGTCGGGCGCCGAGCCGTTGGCCGTCATCGCGGCGGTGCCCTTCGGTGACGTCCTGGCCATCCGGACGGCGCTGCGGAATGCGCTGCTGATCAGCGTGCCGTTGCTGCTGGGGGTGCTCGGGGTGATCGCCTACCGGGTGATCGGCTGGACCCTGCGCCCGGTGGAGCAGCTGCGGGCCGGAGCCGAGCAGATCAGCGCGCCCCGCGCCCTGGGGGACGGAGCGCCGCCGGAGGAGCGGCTGCCGGTGCCGCCGGCCGCCGATGAGATCCAGGCCCTGGCCGTGACCCTCAACGGGATGTTGGACCGGCTGGCCGCCGCCCGGGAGCGGCAGCGGCTGTTCGTCGCCGACGCGGCGCACGAGCTGCGGTCGCCCCTTGCCAGCATCCGGGCGCAGGTCGAGGTGGCGGAGCGGCTGGGGGAGGGCGGCACCCTTCCGGCCGACCTGCTGGGTGACCTCGACCGGCTCTCCCGGCTGGTCGAGGACCTGCTGCTGCTGGCCCGCGCCGATGCCGACACCCGACCGCCGGCGCGGCTGAAACCGGTGGCCGGACGGGCACTGCTCGTCGAGGTGGCGGCGGCGTACGCGGAGGCGCGGGTGCCGGTGCGGGTGGCGCCGGGGCCGGACGCGGACGTGCTGGCCGAGGAGGGCGAGCTGCGCCGGGCGGTGGACAACCTGGTCGCCAACGCCGTCCGGCACGCCGACTCGGCGGTCGAGCTGGCCTTGGAGGTGGCCGGTCCAGAGGTGGTGGTCCGGGTCCGTGACGACGGCCCCGGCGTGGCCGAGGCGGACCGGGAGCGGGTCTTCGAGCGGTTCACCCGGCTGGACGACGCCCGGGCCCGCGACTTCGGTGGGACCGGATTGGGGCTGGCCATCGTGCGGGAGCTGGTCCGCCGGGCGGGCGGGGAGGTCGCGCTGGCCGATGGGGAACCGCCCTGGCGGCTGGAGGCCGTGGTCCGGCTGCCCGGAGCAAGATCAACATAGGGCCCCCGTTACGACTGCGTATCGATCATGGTTCGACAAGCCGGTTGGCACTCCTACCCCCTTGTCTGCTAACGCACCGGAGTGGACCATGGAGCCACCTGCGGGTGATCAACTTCGCCCGTTCGGGACGTCGTCTGGTGAGCTCGGATGGGAGGTCGTCATGGATGGTCGGCCGTCGATCGAGGTGGCTCCGCTCCAGTCGGAGGGGTCGCTGTACGGGTTCATGCTGATCAACCGGTGGCCGCACGACACCGTCGAGTGGGCCAAGTTCCTGGTCCTGGCCGTTCAGATGGCCGCCGTGCCAGGGCTGCTGCCGGCGAGCACGGTGTTCCGGGTGCGCGAGGAGCTGCCCGAGCAGCCGCAGCCGGGGGCGGTCGGCCTGGTGGTGGCCGAGGGTCTGCTGATGGGTGACCACCCGCTGCGGCCCGGTCAGTTCGCCGCCTACACCCCGCCGGGCCTGATCGTGCTGCACCCGCCGTCGAGCACGCTCTCCTCGGTACCGGACTACGAGGTCGCCTCAGGCTGCGTCTTCCTGCCCGGGCTGCCGCACCTCGGGCTGGACCACCGGGCCGCCTGGGTGGAGGCCGACGTGGAGGGAACGGTGACCCACCTGGTCAGCAAGGTCGGCATCGACCCCTCGGGTGACGCCGACACTGCCGCGCTGGCCATGCTGCTGGCGGCCTGATCCGCCCTACCCCGCGTACGCCCTCACGGCCCGCTCGCCCCATGATTCCCACGCTGCGTGGGGAACCAACCGACTGAGCCCAGGTTCCTCACGCTGAACCCAGGTTGCAACCTGTGTTCTGGGTGGGTTCCCCACGCTGCGTGGGGAACCGACCGGCGGGCGTGAGTGATGGCCGCCGGGGACAAATGGGGTCGCGTACGCGGGGCCTGCTGCCTAGGCTGAGCGCCCATGGGCCACGTCGATCTCGCCGGGGTCGGGTACTCCCTGCCCGACGGCCGGGTGCTGCTCGACGACGTGTCCTTCCGGGTCGGCGAGGGCGCGGTCGTCGCCCTGGTCGGGCCGAACGGGTCCGGCAAGACGACTCTGTTGAAGATCATCGCCGGCGACCTGACCCCGACCACCGGCTCGGTGTCGCGCAGCGGCGGACTGGGGGTGATGCGGCAGTTCATCGGCAACATCCGGGACGAGACCAACGTGCGGGACCTGCTGTTCTCCCTCGCCCCGCCGGCGCTACGCCAGGCCGTGGCCCGGGTGGACGCGCTGGAGCTCGCGCTGATGAACGAGGAGAGCGAGCGGACCCAGCTGGCGTACGCCCAGGCGCTGGCCGACTACGCCGACGCCGGCGGCTACGAGGCCGAGGTGAGGTTCGACGCCTGCTGCACCGCCGCCCTGGGCATCGGCTACGACCGGGCCCGTTGGCGCGAGCTGGGCACCCTGTCCGGCGGGGAGCAGAAGCGGCTGGCCCTGGAGGCGCTGCTCCGCGGCCCCGACCAGGTGCTGCTGCTCGACGAGCCGGACAACTACCTCGACGTGCCGGCCAAGCGGTGGCTGGAGGCGCAGCTGGCCGCGACGCAGAAGTCGGTGCTGCTGGTCAGCCACGACCGGGAGCTGCTGGACCAGGCGGCCCGGACCGTCGCCGTGCTCGAGCTCGGGGCGGCCGGGAACTCGGTGTGGATCCACGGCGGACGCTACGCGACCTTGGCCGAGGCCCGGAGGGAACGGTTCAGCCGGTTCGAGGAGCTGCGCCGCCGCTGGGACGAGCAGCACGAGAAGCTGCGCGAGCTGATGCTGATGTACAAGAACAAGGCCGCGTACAACTCCGGCATGGCGTCGCGTTACCAGGCCGCCAAGACCCGGCTGGCCAAGTTCGAGGAGGCCGGGCCGCCCGAGGCGGTGCCGCTGGAGCAACGGGTGTCGATGCGGCTGAGCGGCGGCCGGACGGCCAAGCGGGCGGTGGTCGTCACCGACCTGGAGCTGACCGGGCTGATGAAGCCGTTCAGCACCGAGATCTGGTTCGGCGACCGGGTCGCGGTGCTCGGCTCCAACGGCTCCGGCAAGTCACACTTCCTGCGGCTGCTGGCGGCCGGCGGCTCAAACCCGGACGTGGAGCACCAGCCGGTCGAGGACCTGGACATCGCTCCGGTGGCCCACACCGGAACCGCCCGCCTCGGCGCGCGCGTACGCCCCGGCTGGTTCGCCCAGACCCACGCCCACCCCGAGCTGCTCGGCCGCACCCTGCTGGAGGTCCTGCACCGCGGCGACGCGCACCGGGCCGGAATGGGGCGGGAGGAGGCCTCCCGCAAGCTCGACCGGTACGAGCTGGCCAGGTCGGCCGAGCAGCGGTTCGACTCGCTGTCCGGCGGGCAGCAGGCCCGGTTCCAGATCCTGCTGCTCGAGCTGTCCGGAGCGACCCTGCTGCTGCTCGACGAGCCGACCGACAACCTGGACCTGGAGTCGGCCGAGGCGCTGGAGCACGGCCTCGACGCCTTTGCCGGGACGGTGGTGGCGGTCACGCACGACCGGTGGTTCGCCCGTAACTTCGACCGGTTCCTGGTCTTCGGGTCCGATGGCGAGGTGTACGCGGCGGACGAGCCGGTGTGGGACGAGCGTCGGGTGCAGCGGGCCCGGTGATCGACCCACAACGGGCGCTCCTGGCCCTGGAGCGGCTGGCCGCCGAGGTACCGGTGCTGCTGGCCGAGGCGGACCTCGGCGCCGCCGTGCCGTCCTGCCCGGACTGGACGGTCGCCCAGCTGGTGGCGCACCTGGGGGAGACGCATCTGTGGGCCGATCGTTGTGTCCGGCTCGGGGACCCGGCCTCGCCCGAGGCCGATCCGCCGACCGGTGACCGGGCGGCCCTGGCGGGCTGGTACCGCGACTGTGCGGACACCCTCGTGCAGACCCTGCGGACGACCAGCCCGGACGCGCCGTGCTGGACCTTCGGGCCGCGACCGCGCGAGACGATGTTCTGGTTCCGGCGCCAGGCGCACGAGGTGGCGGTGCACCGCTGGGATCTTGGGACGGCCCTGCGGCGGGACCTGGGTTACCCGGCGGAGCTGGCCGTCGACGGTATCGACGAGGTGGCCACTCTGTTCTTCCCGCGGCAGGTGCGGCTGCAGCGGATCACGCCGCTGACCCGTTCGCTGGCCGTGGCGGTCGCCGACGGTCCGACCTGGGTGCTGCACGGGAACGGCATCGGAGGGCCCACCGGCACGGTGGACGCCGCCGTCACCGGTCCGGCAGATGCTCTGGTCCTACTGCTCTGGGGCCGGGTGGGGCTGCAGGATCGGCGGCTCACGGTGACCGGCTCCCGCGAGGCGGCCGCCACCGTGCTCGGCGCGGGCCTCGTGCCCTGACGCGGGCTACCCGTCGGTCAGGTCAGGGTCCGCAGGGCGGGCCACGGCGGGCCAACCTTCTTCGTCGGTGAAGGACGGGTCGTGCCCGATCACCGCCACCATCAAGGTGGTGTGGCCGCCGGAGGAGTCGCCCCACATCGCCACCCGCCGCGGGTCGATGTGGAAGTCCCGGGCGTGGTGGAGCAGCCAGCGCGTCGCGGTGATGGCATCGGCGACCTGGCCGGGAAACGTTGTCACCGAGGACGGCCGGTACTCGATGATCGCAATCACGTAGCCCCGCTGGGCAGAGTTCGCGAGCCTGGCCACGCCGGATCCGAGCTGCTGCTCCCGCCACGCACGAGCCCTGTACGTACACGATCAGCGGAAACGCCTCGGCATCGATCTCGCTCTGCTCGGCGGTGCCGGGATCCAGGCCAGGCTGGATGACCACCAGATACGGGACGCTGAGTGTTAGTCGGCGACGAGCTGTGGCTGGTGGGCGGCTACGACCACCGGGTCAACCTGACCGGCCGCGACCTGCGGGTGCCGCTCGCCGCGCCCAATTAGTCTGGGGCGATGGAGCGAGGCGGCGACGTCCCCGACCGGTGGCGACGGGTGCTGGAGCCCGCGGTGCTGAGTGCCGTTCTCATCGCCGAGTCCTTACGAGACCCCATCGAGCCGGTTCGGCCGCGGCGGCACCGCCCGCGGATACGGGATCGCGTTCTCCGGCTGGTCCGCCGCATACGCCGGCGGCTCCATCGCTGAGACCGGGGGTTAACCCCACCGCCGATTCGGCAGGCAGCGCCAGTGTGCAGACCGGCTGCGCTGACCAGGCTGAATACCATGTCGACCGACGAACTGAGCCCGCCCACCCACCGCCCCGCCGAGTCCCCGGCCCGCCCGCGTACGCCGCTGTGGCGACGGCCCTGGGTGGTGCCGTTGGCCCTACTGACGGTGATCTTCGTGGCGTACGCGGTGCCGCCGTACCTGACGCCTGGACCCGGCCCAGGCCCGGCTACAGCCGCTACCGGAGTCGCCTCTGTTCTACCCGTTGCTGGTCACACACATCTTTCTCGGCTCGGTGGTCCTGCTGACGGCCTGCCTGCAGGTCTGGCCGTGGCTGCGTCGCACCCACCCGCGGGTGCACCGGATGTCTGGTCGCACCTACGTCGCCGCGGCACTCCCCGCGGCGGTCTGCGTGATGATCATCAGTCCGCTGACCCTGCACGGCGCCAGCGGCCAGGTGGCGAACACGATGCTCGCCGTGCTCTGGTTCGGCACGACGCTGGCCGGCTTCCGGGCCGTACGCCAGGGCCGCTTCGCCGACCATCGGCGCTGGATGCTGCGCAGCGTCGCCCTGGCCTTCTCCATCGTGGCCAACCGGGTCTGGCTGATGATCTTGTTCGCGGTGTTCGTCCCGGAGCTCTACCTCGGCGCGGAGGTCGATCCGATCGCCATGGAACAGGCCATCGGCGTCTCGATGTGGATCAGTTGGGTGGTCAACCTGCTGGTGGTGCAGTGGTGGCTGGACCGCCACCCCGAGCCGTTCTACCGCTCGGACATCGGCACGAAGTCCCGGGACCGGATGCCGGTGTAGATCTGCTTCGGCCGGGCGATCTTCTGCTCCTTGTCCTGGACCAGCTCCGACCACTGGGCCAGCCAGCCCGGGGTCCGGCCGATTGCGAACAGCACGGTGAACATCTCCGGTGGGAAGGACAGTGCCTCGTAGATCAGTCCCGAGTAGAAGTCGACGTTGGGGTAGAGCTTGCGCTTGACGAAGTACTCGTCCTCCAGCGCGATCTTCTCCAGTTCCTGGGCGATCTTGAGCAGCGGGTTGACCCCCGTCACCTCGAAGACGTCGTCACAGGCCTTCTTGATGATCTTGGCCCGCGGGTCGTAGTTCTTGTAGACGCGATGGCCGAAGCCCATCAGCCGTTCCTTGCCGTCCTTAACCCCGGCGATGAAGTCGGGAACGTTGTCGACACTGCCGATCCGCGTCAGCATGGCGAGCACCGCCTCGTTCGCCCCACCGTGCAGCGGCCCGTAGAGCGCACCGATGCCGGCGGCCACTGCCGAGTACGGGTCGACCTGCGACGAGCCGACCGAGCGGACCGCGTTGGTCGAGCAGTTCTGCTCGTGGTCGGCATGCAGGATGAGCAGCACCTCGAGCGCCTTGACCAGCCGCTCGTCCGCGGCGTACTGGGGTTCGCTCATCTTGAACAGCATGGCCAGGAAGTTGGCGGTGTAGGACAGCTCGTTGTCGGGATAGACGTAGGGCTTGCCCTGCTGGTGCCGGTAGGCGAACGCGCCCAGGGTCGGCATCTTGGCGATCATCCGGGTGATCTGGAGCTGCCGGTTCTCCGGGTCGGAGATCTGGTTGGCGGCCGGGTAGAAGGTGGACAGTGCGCTGACCGAGGCCATCAGCATGCCCATCGGGTGGGCGTCGTAGCGGAAGCCCTCGATGAACTGCTTCAGGTTCTCGTGGATGAAGGTGTGGTAGGTGATGTCGTGCACCCACTGGTCCAGCTGGTCGGCGGTGGGCAGCTCGCCGTTCAGCAGCAGGTAGGAGACCTCCAGGAAGGTCGACTGCTCGGCCAGCTGCTCGATGGGGTAGCCCCGGTACTCCAGGATGCCCACGTCGCCGTCGATGAAGGTGACCGCGCTGCGACACGACGCCGTGTTGACGAATCCCGGGTCGTACGTCGCCAGCCCCGGTTCCCCGTCGACGGCGATCTGCATCAGGTCAGCGGCGCGGATGGTTCCGTCGGTGATCGCGATCTCGTACTCGCGGCCCGTACGGTTGTCGCGCACTGTGAGCGAATCCGTCATGGCGATAACTTACGCGGGCCGGCCCGACGGCAATAGTCGGCCACCCTATGATCCGCGCCACCTCCCGGGCTGACACCGTCGGTTTTGACCCGTTCTGGAAAGGCCAGGTAGTCTGGGCGGCTGTTGCGTCCACGCGCGTGCCCTCACCGCGCCGCCTGGAACTCCAGGACTGGGCGCGATGCAGGTCCAACAGTTTCCCGAGTCTGAACGTCTGAGGAAGTGCGGTCATGTCCACGTATAGCCCCAAGCCGGGGGAGATCACCCGGTCCTGGCACGTCATCGACGCCAATGATGTCGTGCTCGGCCGGCTCGCGGTGACCGCGGCGACCCTGCTGCGCGGCAAGCACAAGCCGACCTTCGCCCCGCACGTGGACGGCGGCGACTTCGTCATCGTGGTGAACGCGTCCAAGATCGCCCTCGGCGGCAGCAAGCGGACCGACAAGCTCTACCACCGGCACTCCGGCCGGCCGGGCAGCCTCAAGTCGGTGCCCGCCGGTGAGCTGCTCGCCCGCGACCCCCGGCAGGTGGTCGAGAAGGCCGTGTGGGGCATGCTGCCCAAGAACCGGCTCAGCCGGAAGCTGATCACCAAGCTCAAGGTGTACGCCGGACCGGAGCATCCGCACTCCGCGCAGCAGCCGCAGGCGTACGAGATCACCCAGATCGCTCAGTAACCACCTCCGTAGAACCAAGGACAAAGCCATCGTGTCAAACGCCGCGCCCGAGACCGCACCCGACGAGGTCACCCCGTTCACCGAGGGCGACCGCGAGATCGCCTACCGCTCCGAGGCGACCGCGCAGACGTCGCAGGGACCGTCCGGCCGTCCCGCCGTGGTGGCCGCGACCGGCGCGACCGGCCGGCGCAAGGAAGCCGTGGCCCGGGTCCGGCTGGTGCCGGGCAGCGGCAAGTGGACCATCAACGGCCGCACCCTGGAGGACTACTTCCCCAACAAGGTGCACCAGCAGATCGTCTCCGAGCCGTTCTCGGCCGCTGCGGTCGCCGGCTCCTACGACGTCATCGCCCGGGTGCACGGCGGCGGCACCACCGGCCAGGCCGGCGCGCTGCGCCTCGGCGTGGCCCGCTCGCTCAACGCGGTGGACAGCGAGGCCAGCCGACCGGCCCTGAAGAAGGCCGGGATGCTGACCCGCGACGCGCGGATCAAGGAGCGCAAGAAGGCCGGCCTGAAGAAGGCTCGGAAGGCTCCGCAGTACAGCAAGCGCTGATCACCGCGCCCCGGTAGCCTGCCCGAATGGGTCGTCTCTTCGGCACCGACGGCGTCCGCGGCAAGGCCAATGAGGCCCTGACCGCGGAGCTGGCGCTCGACCTTTCCGTGGCTGCGGCCCACGTGCTGGCCGAGACCGGTGAGTTCCAGGGTGACCGCCCGTTCGCGGTGGTCGGCCGCGACCCGCGGGCGTCGGGGGAGTTCCTGGAGGCGGCCGTGGTCGCCGGGTTGGCCAGCGCCGGCGTAGACGTGGTCCGGTTGGGCGTCGTCCCCACGCCGGGCGTCGCGTTCCTCACCGCCGACAGCGACGCCGACCTGGGCGTGATGCTGTCGGCCAGCCACAACCCGATGCCGGACAACGGGATCAAGTTCTTCGCCCGCGGCGGCACCAAGCTGGACGACACCCTCGAGGACGCGATCGAGTCCCGGATGAGGGAGAAGTGGGCCCGACCCACCGGCGCCGGGGTGGGGCGGGTGACCGAGGACGGGTCCCGAGTGGAGGACTACATCTCCCACCTGGTCAACAGCCTGGGCCGCCCGGTCAGCCTGGAGGGCCTCAAGGTCGTGGTCGACTGCGCGAACGGGGCGGCGTACGTCGCGGCTCCGGCGGCGCTCGAGGCCCAGGGGGCCGAGGTGGTCCGCATCCACGCCACCCCCGACGGCATCAACATCAACGAGAACTGCGGCTCGACGCACATGGACTCGCTGCGCAGCCGGGTGGTCGCCGAGCAGGCCGACCTGGGCATCGCGCTGGACGGTGACGCCGACCGCTGCCTCGCCGTGGACCGCGCCGGCAACACGGTCGACGGGGACCAGATCCTCGCCATCCTGGCCGTGGCCATGCGAGATGCCGGTCGGCTGAGGAACGACACCGTGGTGGCCACGGTGATGAGCAACCTCGGGTTCGTCCAGGCCATGCAGGCTGCCGAGATCACCGTGGAGCAGACGCGGGTCGGCGACCGTTACGTGCTGGAGGCGATGAAGGCGGGCGGGTTGTCCCTGGGCGGCGAGCAGTCCGGTCACGTCGTGATGACCGAGCACGCCACCACCGGCGACGGCGTGCTGACCGCACTGCATCTGATGAGCCGGATGGCGGCGACCGGGACCAGTCTGGCCGACCTGGCCTCGGTGATGCGTCGGCTGCCTCAGGTGCTGATCAACGTGCCGGGCGTGGACAAGAGCCGGGCCGACAGCGATGCCGCCCTGCTGGCGGCGGTGACGGCGGCGGAGAGCGACCTCGGCCAGTCCGGCCGGGTACTGTTGCGGCCGTCCGGCACCGAGTCGCTGGTCCGGGTGATGGTCGAGGCCGCGACGTACGAGACGGCCAACGAGGTCGCCACCCGGCTGGCCGACGTGGTCAAGTCCTCGCTGGCCCTGCGCTAGGTTCGGCGTTCGGCGTACGCGCCCCGACGTCCCCCTGACCAAAACTCCACCACGGTCGACTTTTCGACCCCCGACAGCCGGATCGGGGTCGCAAAGTCGCCACTGGTGGAGTTTTCGCCCTCACGAGCGGCGGCCCCCGGTGGCGAGGCTGCGCTCAGAGGCCCTGGAGCAGCTGGGGGAGGCTGGGCAGCAGCCCGGCGGCCAGGGCGATGGCGGCGAAGATCCCGAAGATGATCGAGATGATCAGGTAGAAGACGAAGATCCCCAGGGCGCCGAAGAAGCCCAGCTTGAAGGCGGTGCCCGCGGTGATCCGGACCTTCGGCGAGTCGACCGCCGGCGAGATCTGCGTCGAGCCTGAGGCCGGGTACAGGTTGCTCATGGGCCAGACGCTATACGCAGCCCGGGCCGACCACCGGTCTAGTAGTCGGCCCGCACTCGTGCCCCTCCTTCTGACGCGCTCCCCCAGCGCGTGACCCCCCAGCGACAGGCGTGGCTGCTGCCTGCGGGACTTGTCAACAAAGAGATGCCAAGGCAGTGGCCAGATACATCAGCGGACGGGCGTCAGACCTTGCGGATGCGTACCCACTGGACCAGGTGGTCAGCATCCTTACGCAGGATGGCGGTGGCCCGGCCCCGGGTGGGCAGGATGTTCTGCACCAGGTTGGGCCCGTTGATGGTGTCCCACAGGTGCCGGGCCTGGCGGACCGCATCCTCGGGGGTGAGCACGGCGTAGCGGGTGAAGTACGAGCGGGGGTCGCGGAAGGCGGTCTCCCGCAGCCGGAGGAACCGGGTGACGTACCAGTCGCGGACCACGTCGGCGTCGGCGTCGACGTAGACCGAGAAGTCGAAGAAGTCGCTGACGGCCAGGCCGGTCGTGCCGTCGGACCGGACCCGGGCCGGCTGCAGCACGTTGAGGCCCTCCACGATCAAGATGTCGGGCCGCTGCACCGTCACCTCGGCGCCCGGCACGATGTCGTAGCCGAGGTGGTCGTACACCGGCGCGGTGACCTCGTTCGCCCCCGACTTCACCGCCATCACGAAGCGCAGCAGGGCCCGCCGGTCATACGACTCCGGGAACCCCTTCCGCTCCATCAGGCCGCGCCGCTCCAGCTCGGCGTTGGGCAGCAGGAACCCGTCGGTGGTGACCAGGGAGACCCGCGGATGCTCGGGCCAGCCGGCCAGCAGTTCGCGCAGCAGCCGGGCGGTGGTGGACTTGCCGACCGCCACTGAGCCGGCGATGCCGATCACGAACGGCGTCCGCCCGACGTGGAGCTGGAGGAAGTCGTTGGTCGAGCGGTGCAGCTCCGAGGTGTGCAGGAAGTAGCGGCTGAGCAGGCGGGTCAGCGGCAGGTAGACCTCGCGGACGTCGAGCATGCTGGTCGGGTCGCCGAGGCCGCGGACCCGTTCCAGGGTCGTCGCGTCCAGGCTGGTCTGGGCCTGCTCCGCCAGCTCGGCCCAGGCCGGCCGGCTGAGCTCCACGTACGGGCCGAGGAGCTGGGTGTCCGGCGTCATGCGGAGAAATCTAGTTTGGGCGGCGTACGCGGGCGGTCCGGTCCAACGCCCGGTGCGGCGACAGGCTCACCGGTAGGCTCGCGGCTATGTGTGGAATCGTCGGGTACGTCGGCCCGCAGGTCGCCCTCGATGTCGTGGTCGAAGGTCTGCGGCGGCTCGAGTACCGCGGTTACGACTCCGCCGGCGTCGCGCTGGTGACCGACGGAAAGCTGCACGTGGCCAAGAAGGCCGGCAAGCTCGGGAACCTGGAGAAGCTGCTGGCCGAGGAGCCGCTGCCGCGGGACGGTCTGGGGATCGGCCACACCCGCTGGGCCACCCATGGTGCGCCCAACGATGTCAACGCCCATCCGCACACCTCCGCCGACGGCCGGATCGCCCTGGTGCACAACGGCATCGTGGAGAACTACGTCGCTCTGCGGGCCCACCTGGCCGAGGCCGGCATCACGCCCACCTCGGAGACCGACACCGAGGTCGTCGCCCAGCTGCTCGGTCAGCAGGTCAGCGCCGGCGTGCCGCTGGCCGAGGCGATGCGAACGGTATGCCGCCGGCTGCACGGTGCGTTCACCCTGGTGGCGGTGGACCGGGAGCAACCCGGTGCCGTCGTCGCCGCCCGCCGCAACTCACCGCTGGTGGTCGGGGTCGGGGAGGGCGAGAACTTCGTCGCCTCCGACGTGGCCGCCTTCATCGAGCACACCCGCGAGGCGATCGAGCTCGGCCAGGACCAGGTGGTGAAGATCACCGCCGATGCGGTCGAGGTGACCACCTTCGCCGGCGAGCCGGCCCAGGTCCGGCCGTACCACGTGGACTGGGACCTGTCGGCCGCCGAGAAGGGTGGCTATGACTGGTTCATGCGCAAGGAGATCTACGAGCAGCCCAAGGCGGTCGCCGACACGCTGCTCGGGCGGCATGACGCGCTGGGCCGGCTCACCCTGGACGAGATCCGGATCTCTGAGGCCGAGCTGCGCAGCGTGGACAAGATCGTCGTCGTCGCCTGCGGAACCGCCTTCTACGCGGGGCTGGTGGCCAAGTACGCGATCGAGCACTGGACCCGGATCCCCTGCGAGGTCGAGCTGGCCAGCGAGTTCCGGTACCGCGACCCCATCGTCGGCCCGACCACCCTGGTCGTGGCGATCAGCCAGTCCGGCGAGACCGCGGACACCCTGATGGCCATCCGGCACGCCCGGGAACAGCGAGCTCGGGTGCTCGCCATCTGCAACACCAACGGCTCCACCATCCCGCGCGAGTCGGACGCGGTGATCTACACCCACGCCGGCCCGGAGATCGGAGTGGCGTCCACCAAGGGCTTCCTGACCCAGCTGGTGGCCTGCTACCTGCTCGGGCTCTACCTGGCCCAGGTGCGGGGGACCAAGTACGGCGACGAGGTCAGCGCTGCGCTGCGCGAGCTGCAGACCATGCCCGCGGCGATCACCAGCGTGCTGGAAGGGATCGGTCCGGTGCTGGAGCTGGCGGCCGAGTTCGCCGACCAGCCGTCGGTGCTGTTCCTCGGTCGACACGTCGGCTACCCGGTGGCTCTGGAGGGCGCGCTCAAGCTCAAGGAGCTGGCTTACATCCACGCCGAGGGGTTCGCGGCCGGCGAGCTGAAGCACGGTCCGATCGCGCTGATCGCCGACCGGCTGCCGGTGTTCGTGGTCATCCCGCCGCGCGGCCGCGACCTGCTGCACGACAAGGTGCTGTCCAACCTGCAGGAGGTCCGCGCCCGCGGCGCCCAGACCGTGGTGCTGGCCGAGGAGGACGACGACGATGTCGTCCCGTACGCGAACGTGCTGATCCGGCTGCCCAAGGTGTCGACCCTGCTGCAGCCGCTGGTCGCCACGGTGCCGCTGCAGATGTTCGCCTGTGAGCTCGCCACCCGGAAAGGTCATGACGTGGACCAGCCACGCAACCTGGCCAAGTCCGTCACCGTCGAGTAGATGATCATCGGGGTGGGGATCGACGTCTGTGACGTCGAGCGGTTCGCCGAGTCCGTACGCCGGACGCCGGCCCTGGTCCGGCGTCTGTTCACCCCGGCCGAGGCCGAACGGCCTCTGGCGTCCCAGGCGGCGCGGTTCGCGGCCAAGGAGGCGCTGGCCAAGGCGCTCGGCGCGCCAGCCGGCCTGTCCTGGCACGACGCGGAGATCGTCACCGACGAGCGGGGCCGGCCGGAGTTCAAGGTGACCGGCACCGTCGCCGCCAAGGCGGCCGAGCTGGGGATCGCGACCATCCACGTCAGCCTGTCCCACGACGCCGGCATCGCGTCGGCCGTGGTGGTCTGCGAGGCGTGATGTCTTCCCGAAACCGGTCGCAAACGGCAGGTCTCGAGGGCCGAAACCTGCCGTTTGTGACCGGTTTTCGGATGGAGGAGGGCTGAGTGGACGCCTGTGGGGTCGAGACGGTTCGTGCCCTCGAGGCGGCGGCGATCGAACGGCTGGGCGACAGCGACATCCTGATGCAACGTGCGGCTGCCGGCCTGGCCGCTGCGGTGGCCCGGGAGCTGGTCGAGCTGCGCGGCCGGGTCTACGGGACCAAGGTGCTGGTGATGGTGGGACCGGGCAACAACGGCGGGGATGCCCTGTTCGCCGGGGCTCGCCTGGCCCGCCGGGGAGTGTCCGTCACCGCCGTGCGCTGCCTGGGCGAGCCGCACGCCCGCGGCCTTGCCGCGCTCCGAGCGGCCGGCGGCCGGATCCTCGGTCTGGACGAGCTGGACGTGGTGCCCCGCGACCAGCGGGGCCGGCGGCCACAGCCGCGGCTCGACTTCGACCTGGCCGTCGATGGGGTCCTGGGCATCGGCGGTCGCCCCGGGCTGCCTGAGCCGGTCGCCGACCTCGCCTTCGCCCTGGGGGACTCCGGGCCGATCCCGATCGTTGCCGTCGACCTGCCCTCGGGGGTGGCCGCGGACACCGGAGCGGTGCCGGGGGCGGCGATCGAGGCCCGGCGCACCGTGACCTTCGGGGTGCCCAAGTTCTGCCACCTGCTGGAACCGGCCCGGAGCCGGTGCGGCGAGATCGAGGTCGTCGACATCGGTCTTCAACCGTACGACCCGCATGCCCATCGGTGGCTGCAGCAGGCCGACGAGGACGAGCTGGCGACCTGCTGGCCCTATCCGGACGGCCGCAGCGACAAGTACTCCCGCGGCGTCGTGGGCGTCCACGCCGGCTCGGACGAGTATCCCGGGGCGGGCGTGCTGGCCACCACCGGTGCGGTGTACGCCGGCGCCGGCATGGTCCGCTTCCTGGGTACCGACAAGCCGGCTGAGCTGATCCGGGCCCGGCTGCCCAACGTGGTCTTCTCGCCCGGCCGGGTGCAGGCTCACCTGCTCGGCTCGGGCTGGGGCAACCAGGTGGACGGCCGGAACGAGATGGCCGCCGCGCTGGACTCCGGGCTGCCGACCGTGGTCGACGCCGACGGGCTCACCTTCCTACCCGAGCGCTGCCCGGACACCTGGCTGCTCACCCCGCACGCCGGCGAGCTGGCCAAGCTGCTCGGCGAGGAGCGCTCGTGGGTCACCGAGGACCCGGTGCGGGCGGTCCGAGCCGGCGTCGAGAAGACCGCGGCGACCGTGTTGCTGAAGGGCGCCAGCCAGCTTGTGGCCGGGCCCGACGACGACGCCTCGATTCGGGTGGCCCTGCCGGGACCGGCGTGGACCGGGCAGGCCGGGTCCGGTGATGTGCTCGGCGGCATCTGCGCTGCCCTGCTGGCGGCTGGGCAGCGGCCCGAGCAGGCCGCTCTTTACGCGGCGTCCGTGCAGGCGTACGCCGCGCGTCGGCACCCGGGCCCGGTTCCGCCGCAGCAGCTGGCTGAGCACCTGCCCGAGACCATCGCCGAGATGCAGCGCCGCGCCCGGGCCATCGACGACGAGATCGCCCGTACGGGATGGTGACCGGACTGATCGCGCTGGCGACCGCGCGGGCGGAGATCGACCTGGCGGCCTTCCGGGCCAACGTCGCCGCCCTCAAGGCCCACGTCGGATCGGCCGAGGTGATGGTGGTGGTCAAGGCCGACGGGTATGGGCACGGCATGGTGGCCTGCGCCCGGGAGGCCCGGACGGCCGGGGCCGCCTGGCTGGGGGTCGCGACTCCGGCCGAGGCCCTGGCGCTGCGCGAGGCCGGCGACGACGGACGCCTGCTCGCCTGGCTCTACGGCGTCGAAGAGGACCTGGCGCCCTTGGTGGCCGCCGACGTCGACGTCTCGGCCCAGTCGGTCGACCAGATCTCCCGGCTGGTCGCCGCGGCGGCCACGACCGAGCGGCGGGCCCGGGTCCACCTCAAGCTCGACACCGGGCTGTCCCGCAACGGGGCGGCCGTGGCCGACTGGCCCGAGGTCTGCGCGGCCGCGGCGGAGGCCGAGGACGCCGGTGCCCTCGAGGTGGTCGGCGTCTGGTCACATCTCGCCGCCGCGGACGAGATCGGACACCCTTCGGTGGCCGCGCAGGTCGCCGCGTACCAGCGGGGCTACGAGGTGGCCCGGGCCGCCGGCCTGGAGCCGGCGCTACGGCATCTGGCCAACTCGGCTGGGGCCCTGGTCGTGCCGGAGGCCCGACTGGACCTGGTCCGGGTGGGCATCGCCGCGTACGGGATCGATCCCGCACCGGGCATCGCGGCGGCGGCCGGCGTACCCATCCGGCCGGTGATGTCGCTGCGGTCGCAGCTGGTCAACGTCAAGGAGATCGGGGCGGGTACTGGGGTGTCGTACGGCCTGACCTGGACCGCCGACCGCCCGACCACGGTGGGGCTGGTGCCGCTCGGCTACGGCGACGGCATCCCGCGGCACGCGGGCAACCGGGCCGAGGTCAACTGGGCCGGTGGTCGTGCGCCGATCCGCGGCCGGGTCTGCATGGACCAGTTCGTGGTCGAGCTGGGTCCAGGAGCGTCCTCGGAGCCCGGCGCCGAGGTCGTCCTGTTCGGCTCCGGTGAGGGCGGTGAGCCGACCGCGGAGAACTGGGCCGAGTGGTGCGACACGATCGGCTACGAGATCGTCACCCGGATCGGTGCCCGGGTCCCGCGGGTGTACCGCGGCGGCCTCGGTGAGGGCGGTTAGTGGTCGCCCGGAACCGACTGGCCGAGGGCGTCGGGCTCTTCGCCGGCGTGGCTGCCCTGGCCATGGGCGGCATCGCGGCCGGGCTGGAGCTGGAGCGGCGGTTGGTCAGTAGGCGGATCGAGCGCACCAGCCAGGCTGAGCTCGAGCAGTTCTTCGCGCTCCGGTCCGACGGGCCGACGGTGACCACAGCGGACGGTGTGGTTCTGCACACCGAGGTGGACGATGGCCCCGCTGACGACTTCACCCTGGTCTGGGTGCACGGCTATGCCCTGAGCCTGGACAACTGGCACTTCCAACGCCAGCACTTCCGGGGCCGGTTCCGACAGGTCTTCTACGACCAGCGGTCCCACGGACGGTCCAGCCGCTCGGCGCGGGAGCACTGCCGGCTGGACCAGCTGGCGGCCGACCTCGAGCAGGTGCTGGACGAGGTGGCCGGGCCGGGACCGGTGGTGCTGGTCGGGCACTCCATGGGCGGGATGACCATCATGCGGCTGGCCCAGAGCCGGCCGCGGCTGTTCGGCACCCGCGTGGTCGGCGTCGGCCTGCTGCACACCTCCGCCGGGGATCTGGCCAACCACTCACCGATCCGCGGTCTGCCCGGCCGCACATTCTCCCGGGTGGCCGAGCCGATGATGGCCTCGCTGAACCGGCTGCCCGAGCTCGTCGAGCGGACCCGGCGAGCCGGCAGTGACCTGGCGTACGTGGCCACCCGGCGGATGGCCTTCGCCTCCGACGTCCCGACCAGCTACGTGGAGTTCGTCAGCGAGATGCTGGCCCAGACGCCCCTGGAGGTCGTCGCCGACTTCTACCGGACGTTCGACGAGCTGGACGAGTACCAGGCGTTGCCCGGGCTCAGCCGGCTGCCGGTCGTCGTGGTCGGCGGCGAGGACGACCTGTTCACCCCGGTCGCGCACACCGATCGGATCACCGAGCTCCTCCCCGATGCCGTGGCGTTGCGCCTGAAGGACTGCGGGCACCTGGGCATGATCGAGCACGCTGAGGCGGTCAACGCGCTTCTCGAGGACCTGCTGGACCGGGTCCGCGCCGCCCACTGAGGACCCCGGCCAGCAGCGGGACAGCGACGGCCGCCGCGGTGGCCAGCCCGAAAGCGGCAACCGGCGACAGCCGGGGGAGCAGGACGGCCAGCACGAAGCAGAAGACCGCGAACCCGGTGAGCCCACGCAGCACGCCCTCGAGCAGGATGACCGCCGCGTCCGCCCCCTCCTCGGCGAGAACGAACGCACACAGCACGCTGACCGCCACCGGAAACGGGGTCAGGATGCCGGCGCGGGCGGGACCGAGCACACCCGCGGCGCCGGTCACGGCCAGGACCAGGCCGGCCGTGGCCGCCGCGCGGGCCGGCAGGTCCCACCACGGCCAGTGCGCGACCTCCGGACCGTGGTCCGGGATGCGGCGCCGGAGTCTGGCCGCGACGCCTTGGACCGCCGCGACCGCCAGCACGAGACCGACTGCCGCGGGCAGGCGTACGCGGAACAACGCGAGGTCGGCAGCGAGCACCGCCAGCCAGCTGAAGGCCAGGGTGAACGGCCAGGGCACGCGCCGTGCGGCGACGGCGAAGGTGATCCCGAACGCGCCGAGGGCCACGATGCCGAGCAGCGAGGCGGCCGCCGCCTGACCGGCGAAGGTCGTGCCCTGCTCGACCGCCAGGATGACCAGGATGGGTCCGGCCACGATCGGCAGGGTGACCAGCACGCCGGCGACCTGCGGGCCCCAACGGCGCCCGGCCAGGCTGGTGGCGACGACCAGCGCGGGCGCCAGGAGCACCTTGAGGAGGAGCAGCGGGGTCACCGGACCAGTCTCGGGGAGGCGGCCGTCCTGGTAGTCTTGGTTCTTTGCCGGCGCGCCTTGGTGATGGCCCGGTCCTCCCAGCCGAAGAAGTGAGTAGAACAACCATGCCCGCCAAGTCGCGCAAGGCTGACGGCACGCCCAAGGTCCGCTGGTCGGCCGCCGACCGCGCCGCTCGCGGCCATGCCCCGCGCCGCCGTGGCGGTCAGCCCCGCAAGGGGCACGCCGCCGTCAGCCCGGAGACCAGCCGGCGTCCCGACCGACCGGTCGTGGCGCGCGCCGCCGTCAAGGCGCGGCCGAGCTCCGAGCAGCCGCCGGTCCGCAAGCCCCGGCAGGTCCGCCCGGAGCGCCGTCAGCGTTCCGAGCGGAGCGAGCGCGCGGACCAGCCGCGGTTCGAGCAACGGGAGCGGCCGGAGCAAGGAATGCGGTTCGAGCAACGAGAGCGCCCCCAGCAGCGGCAGCGGTTCGAGCAGCGGGAGCGGCCGGAGCAGCGCAAGCGCCCGGAGCGCCCGGAGCGCCCGAGCCGGACCGAGCGATCCGACTGGCCGGCGGCGTCGGCGCCGGCGCCAACGCCCCTGCCCAGCACGCCGCCCGCGACCGGGTTGGGCAGTTTCGCTGACCTCGGTCTGCCGGCCGGCCTGATCACCGCATTGGCCGAGTCGGGTATCGCGACCCCGTTCCCCATCCAGGCGGCCACCATCCCGGCGGCGATGCGCGGCCAGAACGTCCTCGGCCGGGCGCAGACCGGGTCCGGCAAGACCCTCGCCTTCGGGCTCCCGATGCTCGCCCGCCTGGCCGACGGTGACCTGAGCCGGGGTCGCGCGCCCCGCGGTCTGGTGCTCGCGCCCACCCGCGAGCTGGCCATGCAGGTCACCGAGGTGCTGACGGCGCTGGCTCGGAGTGCGGGTCAGGCGGTCGCGCTGGTCGCCGGCGGCATGTCCTACACGCCGCAGCAGCGGGCGTTCGAGCGGGGCGTGGATGTCGTGGTCGCGACGCCGGGGCGGCTGATCGACCTGATGGACCAGGGCGTGGTCGACCTCGGCCGAGTCGAGCTGACCGTGCTGGACGAGGCTGACCACATGGCGGACCTGGGCTTCATGCCCGCCGTGACCCAGATCCTCGACACCGTCCCGGACACCGGCCAGCGGCTGCTGTTCTCCGCCACGCTGGACGAGGCGGTCGACCAGCTCGTCCGTCGCTACCTGAACGACCCGGTCACCGTATCGGTGGACGCGGCGACCGCCAGCGTCGCCACGATGGCCCATCTCGTCGTGCCGGTCGCGCCAGCCGACAAGACCCGGGTGACCGCCGAGCTCGCTGGACGACCGGGTCGGACCATCCTGTTCGTCCGCACCCAGCTGGGGGCCGACCGGGTCGCGGAGCAGCTGCGCGCCGCCGGGGTGATGGCGGGCGCGCTTCACGGCGGACTGCCCCAGGGGGCGCGAACCCGGATCCTGGCTGCCTTCCGGGACGGGTCCCTGCCGACTCTGGTCGCGACCGATGTCGCGGCCCGTGGGATCCACGTGGACGACGTCGGCCTGGTGCTGCAGGTGGACCCGCCGCACGGCAGCAAGGAGTACCTGCACCGGGCCGGTCGGACCGCCCGCGCCGGGGGCACCGGCCAGGTCGTCACCCTCGTGCTGCCGCACCAGCGGCGGGACGTGCGTCGGCTGCTCGACCGCGCCGGCGTACGCGGGGTGGACTCGGCGGCGCCCGACGACTCCCGGCTGAGCAACGGAACCCGGCCCAAGGCGGACCCGGTCAGCGACGCGGACTACCAGCGGCTGATCGCGCCGCCCGTCGCCCGTCGTCGCCCGGCCGCCAAGCGGCCGCGACATTACGATAAGCGGCGGTGAGCGTCTCGGTCCTTGATCTTGTCGTCTCGGTGGCCTCGGAGGAGAACGCCGCCGGGATGGTCGAGGTCATCCATGCCGCGTTCGGGGCCCGGCCGCCGCTCGACCCGCCGTCCACCGCCGATGCGGAGACGGTCACCTCGGTGACCGAGAGCCTGCGGCGGGGTGGCGGCGTCTATGCCGAGGTGAACGGCCGACCGGCCGGCGCGATCCTGGTCCAGCCCGGCACGGCGCCCGGGGTGGCGACCTTCACCCGCGTCTCGGTGCATCCGGAGTTCCAGCGGCACGGGATCGCCTCGGCGATGGTGGTCGAGGCGGAGAGCCTGGCCGCCCGGGGGGGTTACCACACCGTCGAGCTCCTGGCCCGCGAGGAGCTGGCCGAGCTGGTCGAGTTCTGGCGGCACCGGGGGTTCCGGGTCGACCGCACCGTGCCGCACGGGATGATCCTGGCCTGTGCGCTCCCGCTGGTGGTGCACGTGCCGACGGCGGCCGACATGCGGCGGCTGGGCGAGCGGCTGGCGGGTCTGCTCGGGCCCGGCGACGTGGTCATCGCCACGGGCGAGCTGGGGGCGGGCAAGACCACCCTGACCCAGGGGATCGGTCGTGGCCTGGGAACGGCCGGCCGGGTGATCTCACCCACCTTCGTCCTGTCCCGGATCCATCCCTCCACCACCGGCCGACCCCGGCTGGTCCACGTCGACGCCTACCGGCTGGGCGGCCCGGCCGAGCTCGACGACCTGGACCTGGACGCCACGGTGACCGACTCGGTGACCGTCGTCGAGTGGGGCCGCGGCGTGGCCGAGGGCCTGGCCGCGGACCGGCTGGAGATCGACATCTGGCGCTCGCCGAGCAGCAACGGCGGCAGCGAGCCCGACAGTGACCGGGTCGTCACCCTCCGTACGGTGGGATCCCGCTGGTCGACCGACCGGCTGGCCGCACTGACCCAAGCGGGCGATGACTGATTCGCTGGTCCTGGCCCTGGACACCGCCACCGTGGTCAACGTCGGGTTGGCCCGGGGGACCCAGGTGCTGGCGGCGGCCACCGTTCTCGACCGGATGGCCCACGCCGAGCAGCTGATGCCGCGAGTGGCCGAGGTGCTGTCCGACGCCGGCGTACGGGTCGCCGATCTGGACCGGATCGTGGTCGGCCTGGGACCCGGGCCGTTCACCGGCCTGCGGGTCGGGGTGGTGACCGCCCAGATCCTGGCCACCGTGGCCGGGATCGGCCTGCACGGCGTCTGCAGCCTGGACGTGCTGGCCGCCGAGTACGCGGTCGCCCACCCCACCGGCGAGTTCCTGGTCGCCACCGATGCCCGACGGCGCGAGGTGTACTGGGCCCGCTATGCCCCGCACGGCATCCGGCTAGCGGGTCCGGCGGTCGACCGCCCGGACGCGGTGCCGCGGTGTCCGACGGTCGGGCCGGCCGTCGACCTCTACCCGGACCAGCTCGACGGCGTGGCCGGACCGCGGAGCCTCGATCCTGGGGTGATGGCGGTCCAGGGGCTGGCCCTGCCCGATGCCGGACGGGAACCGCTCTACCTGCGCCGCCCGGACGCCACCGAGCCCAGCCGGCCCAAGTCGGTGCTAGTGGTTGCGCCCGGAAGTTCGTCGAGCGGTCCTGCGTCGTCCGGGTGGATGGCTCGCCAGGCCGACGAGGGAGGGATAGCGGGGTTCTATCTCGACCGAGGAGAACGCCGCGAGGCGCCGCCCGGACGGGGCGGGCCCCGACGACCTTCTGGGCGTGATCACTAGATGGTCGCTGACCTCAACATCCTGCCCGCCCGGCGCGTGGATCTGGACGCGATCATGGCCCTGGAGCGCGAGGGCTTTGCCGAACCCGAGCAGTGGAGCAAGCGCAGCTGGCTGGGCGAGCTGGTGATGGACAACCGCCGGGTGCTGATCGCCCGGGCCGCCTCGACGGTTGGGGTGATCACCTGGAGCGTGACCGGGGAGCTGGCCGAGCTGCTCCGGCTCGTCGTCGCCCCGGCGCACCGCCGGACCGGCATCGGCACCCGGCTGGTCGAGGCCGGCATCGAGGCGGTCCGCCGGGCCGGCGCCCGGGCTGCGATGCTCGAGGTCGGCTACACCAACGAACCGGCCATCGCGCTCTACCAGCGGCTCGGCTTCGAACAGCTGCGCGTCCGTGAGAACTACTACGGCCCCGGCAACCATGCCCTGATCCTGAAACGGTACGAGCTATGAGCACCGAGCGTCGGCAAGCGAGGGAGCCGGCCCCGCCTGGACGACCAAGCGAGGCACCGCCGTCCGCGGCCTCCAGTGATCATGATCGGTGCCGAGCGCGTGGAGGAAGGCGGGGTCCGCAGCTGAGGAGCGGGCGCGAGGTGCAGGGCAGGTGAGCGGCCCGCTGATCCTCGGGATCGAGTCCTCCTGCGACGAGACCGGGGTAGGCATCGTCCGCGGCCACGAGCTGCTGGCCAACGAGGTCGCCTCCAGCGTCGCCCTGCACGCGCGGTACGGCGGGGTGGTGCCGGAGGTGGCCAGCCGGGCCCACCTGGAGGCGATGGTGCCGACCCTGCAGCGGGCCTGCGCGACGGCCGACGTGGACCTGAGCGAGCTCGACGGGATCGCCGTCACCGCCGGGCCCGGGTTGATGGGGGCCCTGGTCGTCGGCTTGGCCGCGGCCAAGGCGCTGGCGTACGCGCTGGACAAGCCGCTCTACGGCGTCAACCACCTGGCCGGTCACGTCGCCGTCGACCTGCTCGAGCACGGGCCGCTGCCCGAGCGGTGCGTCGCCCTCCTGGTCTCCGGCGGGCACACCTCGCTGCTGCAGGTCGACGGAATCACCTCAGGCATCACGGAGCTGGGCTCGACCACCGACGACGCGGCCGGCGAGGCGTACGACAAGGTGGCTCGGCTGCTCGGGCTGCCCTATCCGGGCGGGCCGGAGATCGACCGCGCGGCCACCGGCGACCCGCGGCACGTGAGCTTCCCGCGTGGCCTGACCGCACGCAAGGACCTCGAGAGGCACCGGTTCGACTTCTCCTTCTCCGGGCTGAAGACGGCCGTGGCCCGGCATGTCGAGACCGAGCAGCTCAGCGGTCGCCCGGTGCCGGTGCCCGACGTGGCCGCCAGCTTCCAGGAGGCGGTCTGTGATGTGCTGAGCGCCAAGGCGCTGGACGCGTGCACAGCGACCGGAGCGGACTTCCTGCTGATCGGCGGCGGGGTGGCCGCCAACCGCCGGCTGCGAGCCCTGCTGGCCGAGCGGGCGGGGGAGCAGGGTATCGCGCTGCGCTCCCCTCGGCCCGGCCTGTGCACCGACAACGGGGCGATGATCGCGGTGCTCGGCGCAGAGATCGTGACTGCCGGCGGCCGGCCGTCGGCCCTGGACATCGGAGCCGACTCGTCGCTGCCGGTCGAGACCGTGCTGGTGTGACCGGACCGCCATCGTTGCTGCCCTTCGGCCTGACCGAGGAGGTGCTGGCCGCGGCCATGGCCGAGCCGGACCCGGGGACGCTGGCGGCCGCCACCCGGCTGCGCCGGCTCGCCGAGCCGGAACAGGCCGCGGCCGCGCTGCAACAGGCGGCGCTGCGGCGCCAGGCTGCGGCCAAGTTCGGGGCCGACGCGACGACGATGTTCTTCACCCGCGTCGGGCTGGAGCAGGCCACCCGGCCGGTGGTCGCCGACCAGCACGCGCAGCGGTTTCTGGCCGCGGGCGTACGCAGAGTGGTCGATCTGGGTTGCGGCATCGGCGCTGACGCCCTGGCCTTCGTTCGCGCGGGCCTGGAGGTCGTCGCTGTGGAGCGCGACCACGATACCGCCGCCGTGGCCAGGGCCAACCTGGCCGGCCGAGCCGAGGTGCTCTGCGCCGATGCGGAAGAGGTGGCGGACACGCTGCTCGCGCCGGGCGTCGGGGCCTTCTGCGACCCGGCCCGGCGAACCATCGGGGGGGCTCGGGGGGGTTCCCCCCGGGAATCAGCACCGCGCGCGGCCGGCTGTGGCGGGTCACCGACTTCACCCCGAGCTGGTCGCTCGTCACCCGGCTGCTGGACGGACGGCGTACGAGCGGGGTCAAGCTCGGTCCGGCGCTGCCGCACGACCTGGTTCCCAGCGACGCCGAGGCCGAGTGGCTGACCGACCACGGCGACACGGTCGAGGTGGCGCTGTGGGCGGGACCGGGATCGGCGCCGGAGCGCCGGTCGGCCCTGGTCCGGGCCGGCGACGAGTGGCACCGGCTGGTCACCCGCCCCGACTCACCCGAGCTGTCGGTCCGTGAGGTCGGCGACTACCTGTACGAGCCGGTCGGCGCGGTCATCCGCTCGGGCGGCATCGCCGAGCTGGGCCGGCGGCTGGAGGCCGGGCTGCTCGATCCGCACCTCGCCTACCTGACCGGCGACCGGGCGGTGCCCACCCCGTACGCCACCGCATACGCCGTACGGGGCCGGCTGCCCTACGACGTGCGGGCGCTACGCCGCTGGGTGGCCGACCGGCAGGTCGGGCGGCTGGAGATCAAGCAGCGCGGCACCACGGTCGACCCGGCGAAACTGCGTCGCGAGCTACGACCGGCCGGGCCGAATGCGGCCACGCTGATCGTCTCCCGTACCCCCCGCGGCACGGTCGTGCTGGTTGCCGAACGGGTCGACGGATAAGACAGTCCGGTCGTGCTGGCACTCCTACAGGTCGAGTGCTAATGTCGGATTAGCACTCTCACCCGGAGTGTGCCAGCCCACCCCGGGCTGGTCGGCCGGAGTGGCACCGCGACGACATTCCGACCACCCAGACATCCGCACATACACCTGTGAAAGGGGTTTGACGTGTCAGTCACGATCAAGCCGCTCGAGGATCGCATCCTCGTCGAGCCGCTCGAAGCCGAGCAGACCACGGCCTCCGGCCTGGTCATTCCCGACACCGCCAAGGAGAAGCCGCAGGAGGGCAAGGTGCTCGCCACCGGGCCGGGCCGCGTGGACGACAACGGCAACCGCGTCCCTCTCGATGTCGCCGAGGGTGACGTCGTGATCTTCAGCAAGTACGGCGGCACCGAGGTCAAGTACGACGGCAAGGAACTGCTGCTGCTCAACGCGCGCGACATCCTCGCCGTCGTTACCAAGTAAGGGGTTTAGCACCTATGGCAAAGATCCTTCAGTTCGACGAGGAGGCGCGGCGCTCCCTGGAGCGCGGTGTCGACATCCTCGCCAACACCGTGAAGGTCACGCTCGGCCCGAAGGGCCGCTACGTCGTCCTGGACAAGAAGTGGGGTGCGCCGACCATCACCAACGATGGCGTGACCGTGGCCCGCGAGATCGAGCTCGAGGACCCGTACGAGAACCTCGGCGCCCAGCTGGCCAAGGAGGTCGCCACCAAGACCAACGACGTCGCCGGTGACGGCACCACCACCGCGACCGTGCTGGCGCAGGCACTGGTGCACGAGGGCCTGCGGGCCGTCGCCTCCGGGGCCAGCCCGGTCGGCCTCAAGCGGGGCATCGACGCCGCGGTGGCCGCGGTGGTCGAGCGGCTGCGGGAGAACTCCCGCGAGGTCGAGACCACCGAGGACATGGCCCATGTGGCCACCATCTCGGCCCGGGACGAGGAGATCGGCGGGCTCATCGCCGAGGCCTTCGACAAGGTCGGCAAGGACGGTGTGATCACCGTCGACGAGTCGCAGACCTTCGGCACCGAGCTCGAGTTCACCGAGGGCATGCAGTTCGACAAGGGCTACCTGTCGCCCTACTTCGTCACCGACGCGGAGCGGATGGAGGCGGTCCTCGACGACCCCTACATCCTGATCAACTCCGGCAAGATCTCCTCGATGAGCGACCTGCTCCCGTTGCTGGAGAAGGTCATCGCCGCCTCCGGCACGCTGTTCATCGTGGCCGAGGATGTCGACGGCGAGGCGTTGAGCACTCTGGTGGTCAACAAGATCCGCGGCACCTTCACCTCGGTCGGGGTCAAGGCTCCGGCCTTCGGCGACCGGCGGAAGGCCATGCTCGAGGACATCGCCATCCTGACCGGCGGCAAGGTCATCGCGCCGGAGGTCGGGCTGAAGCTCGACCAGGTCGGGCTCGACGTGCTCGGCCGGGCCCGGCGGATCGTGGTGACGAAGGACAACACCACGATCGTCGACGGTGCCGGCGAGGGCACCGAGGTCAAGGCCCGGGTCGCCCAGCTGCAGGCCGAGATCGAGCGGACCGACTCCGACTGGGACCGTGAGAAGCTGCAGGAGCGGGTGGCCAAGCTGGCCGGCGGCGTCTGCGTGATCAAGGTCGGCGCCGCCACCGAGGTGGAGCTCAAGGAGAAGAAGCACCGCATCGAGGATGCCGTCTCGGCAACCCGGGCGGCCATCGAGGAGGGCATCGTCGCCGGCGGCGGCTCGGCCCTGATCCACGCCGCCGCGGCGCTGGACGGCGACCTCGGCCTGTCCGGGGACGAGCGGAGCGGGGTCGGCATCGTCCGCCGCTCTCTGGCCGAGCCATTGCGCTGGATCGCCGAGAACGGTGGCGAGCAGGGCTACGTGGTCACGGCCAAGGTGGCGGAGCTGAAGCCGGGCAACGGCTTCAACGCCGCGACCGGCGAGTACGGCGATCTGATCGGCGCCGGCGTGATCGACCCGGTGAAGGTGACGCGTTCCGCGCTGGCCAACGCCGCCTCGATCGCCTCCCTGCTGCTCACCACGGAGACCTTGGTGGTGGAGAAGCCGGAGGAAGAGGCGCCGGTCGCGGCCGGGCACGGTCACACGCACTGAAGGACCGGAAGCGTCGGTTAGGCGCGCCGCCGAGCGGAGGATCGATGAGCGAACACGCTTTTCGTTCTCGAGGAGTGACGACGACGGCGGGGTAGAGCGCCGAGCGCGAGCGGTCTAGTAAGGGCGGGGTCCTTCCATAACGGAAGGGCCCCGTTCTGTGTCTTCTGACGCGCCCGAGAGTCCCGCTGAGCGGCCGGTCCAGCCCCACCGACCGCGGGCACCGCCAACGCCGTACGCGTGACCCAGCACCGGGCGAGCGGCAAGCTCCGCGGGCTGATCACGCAGTCGGACCAGCCGCCGGTCGACCGCGGCGTCCCACTCCCCAGTCGGGGCCGCTGCCGGCGTCCGCGACCGGAGAGGACGCGGAGATACCATGTGGGCCATCACTTCGTCGCGCGAAAGGCTGGGCCGTGCTGCCGTCCGATGATCTCAGTGCGGCCGGCGTGCCGCTGCCCTTCGAGCGGCTCGGGCTGACCTTCGACGACGTGCTGCTGCAAC
Source organism: uncultured Actinomycetota bacterium (assembly GCA_963808435.1). Taxonomy (GTDB): domain Bacteria; phylum Actinomycetota; class Actinomycetes; order Propionibacteriales; family Propionibacteriaceae; genus Microlunatus. The sequence goes on from CAWEFW010000001.1 coordinate 135,371, forward strand.
CGGCGGAGAGCGACATCGTCCCCTCGCAGGTGGCCACGTCGTCCCGGGTGTCGAAGCGGGTCACCGTCCGCGTACCCCTGGTCTCCTCGCCGATGGACACCGTCACCGAGTCCCGGATGGCGGTGGCGATCGCCCGGCAGGGCGGGCTCGGCATCATCCACCGGAACCTTTCCGTCGAGGACCAGGCGCACCAGGTCGACGTGGTCAAGCGCTCCGAGGCCGGGATGATCGACGAGCCGATCACCATCTCGCCGGAGGCCACCATCGGCGAGGCCGACGCGATGTGCGCCCGCTTCCACATCTCCGGGGTGCCGGTGGTCGACGCGCAGATGAAGCTGCTGGGCATCATCACCAACCGCGACATGCGGTTCGAGCCCGACCCGGCCCGGCTGGTCGGTGAGGTGATGACCAAGATGCCGCTGGTCACCGGTCGGGTGGGCATCAGCGGCGCGGACGCGATGCGGCTGCTGGCCCAGCACAAGATCGAGAAGCTGCCGCTGGTCGACGAGCACGACCGGCTGCGCGGGCTGATCACCCTCAAGGACTTCGTCAAGTCCGACCAGTACCCTGACGCCTCCAAGGACGACCAGGGCCGGCTCCGGGTCGGCGCCGCCATCGGCTTCTTCGGCGACGCCTGGAAGCGGGCGATGGCGCTGATCGAGGAGGGCGTCGACCTGCTGGTGGTGGACACCGCGCACGGGCACTCCCAGGGCGTGCTGGAGATGGTCTCCCGGCTCAAGGCCGAGTCGGCCGCGGCGCACGTCGACATCGTCGGCGGCAACGTGGCGACGTACGCCGGGGCCAAGGCGCTGGTCGACGCCGGTGCTGACGGCGTCAAGGTCGGTGTCGGGCCGGGATCCATCTGCACCACCCGGGTGGTGGCCGGGGTCGGGGTGCCGCAGGTGACCGCCATCCACAACGCCAGCCGGGCCTGCCGGCCGGCCGGGGTGCCGCTGATCGGGGACGGCGGTCTGCAGTACTCGGGCGACATCGCCAAGGCGCTGGTCGCCGGGGCCGACACCGTGATGCTGGGTTCGCTGCTGGCCGGCTGCGAGGAGAGCCCGGGTCAGCTGATCTTCGTGAACGGCAAGCAGTTCAAGGCCTACCGCGGGATGGGCTCCCTGGGCGCGATGGCCACCCGCGGCCGGAGCGCGTCGTACTCCAGGGACCGCTACTTCCAGGGCGACGTGAGCTCCGACGCCCAGCTGATCGCCGAGGGCATCGAGGGCCAGGTGCCGTTCCGCGGACCACTGGCCGCCGTGGCGTACCAGCTGATCGGCGGCCTGCGTCAGTCGATGTTCTACACCGGGGCATCCACCATCCCCGAGCTGCAGGAGCGCGGGTCGTTCGTCCGGATCACCTCGGCCGGACTGCGCGAGTCGCATCCGCACGACATCCAGATGACCGTCGAGGCACCGAACTATTCGGGTTGAGGAGTACCCGACCGGTGGTCGACTGCCGTATCGTCGGCGAGCGTCGGTAAGGTCGCGCCCCGGTCCGATCCTGGACGACGAGAGAGACGACACCCGCAAGGCCGACATCGCCGTCGGCGGCAGTGTCGTCGAACGAGAAGGAAGGTCGGACCACCCGGGCGCGGCCGGGCGCGAGCCGACAAAGAGGAGACAAACATGTTCGAGGTGGGCCGCAGCAAACGGGCCGAGCAAGCATTCGCGTTCGACGACATCACGATCGTCCCGTCCCGTCGCACCCGCGGCGAGGAGGAGGTGTCGCTGTCCTGGCGGATCGATGCGTACTCCTTCGAGTTCCCGCTGATCGCCGCGCCGATGGACTCGGTGATGTCGCCCGCGACCGCGATCCTGCTCGGCAAGCTCGGCGGCCTCGGCGTGCTCAACCTCGAGGGCCTGTGGACCCGGTACGACGACCCGCAGCCGCTGCTGGAGGAGATCGGCGCGGTCGCGGATCCGATGCAGGCCACCCGGGCGATGCAGGCGATCTACGCCGAGCCGATCAAGCCCGAGCTGATCGGCAAGCGGGTCGCCGAGATCCGAGAGGCCGGGGTCCCGGCCGCCGGGGCGCTGTCGCCGCAGAACACCCAGGCGTACGCCCAGGCCGTGGTCGACGCCGGCGTCGACTTCTTCGTCATCCGGGGGACCACGGTCTCGGCCGAGCACGTCTCCTCCGAGCTGACCCCGCTCAACCTCAAGCAGTTCATCTACGACCTGGACGTGCCGGTGATCGTCGGCGGCTGCGCCACCTACCCGGCCGCGCTGCACCTGATGCGGACCGGGGCGGCCGGCGTGCTGGTCGGCTTCGGCGGCGGGGCGGCGTACACCACCAAGTCGGTGCTCGGGGTGGCGGTACCGATGGCGTCGGCGGTCTCCGACGTCGCCGCGGCCCGCCGGGACTACCTGGACGAGTCGGGCGGGCGCTACGTGCACGTGATCGCCGACGGCTCGGTGCTCAAGTCCGGCGACATCGCCAAGGCGATCGCCTGCGGTGCGGACGCGGTGATGGTGGGCTCGCCGCTGGCCAAGGCCGAGGAGGCGCCCGGCCGCGGATTCCACTGGGGCCCGGAGGCCTGGCACGCCAACCTGCCGCGCGGCGAGCGGCTGAAGGTCGACACCGTGGGCACCCTGGAGCAGATCCTGCTCGGTCCATCCACCGTCCCCGACGGCACGATGAACCTGGTGGGAGCCCTCCGCAAGTCGATGGCCACCACGGGCTACACGGAGGTCAAGGAGTTCCAGCGGGTGGAGATCGTCGTCGGCTGACTGACGCCCTGCACCTGGATTCGCTACGCGCGTTTCACCACCGACCGGCGTGTTGCACGGTGGAGGCTCGTCTCGGGTAGCAGATCCAGGCGTTTGCCGGGCGCGATCTAGCGGCCTCCGGGCGGCAGCAGAGTGACCAACGGTCAGTCGTTCACCGTGACGGCCTCCTGGACCGGGCTGGACCCGGCGCGGCCGTACCTGGGCTTCATCGAGTACCCGGGTGGGGGCGGCACATACCTGGAGATCAGCTAACGCCTTGCGGTCACCCGGTCAGCCCTTCTCGTCACTAGGCTGACCGGGTGAGCGAGGAGGTGACCGCCGAGCTGGGTCGGCTGCGGGCCAGTATCGACAACATGGACGCGGCCCTGGTCCATCTGCTGGCGGAGCGTTTCAAGATCACCCAGCAGGTCGGCGAGCTCAAGGCGGCGCACGGGTTGCCGCCGGCCGACCCCATACGCGAGGCGCAGCAGATTGCCCGCCTCCGGGCGCTGGCCGAGGAGGCCCGGCTGGATCCCGAGTTCGCCGAGAAGTTCCTCGGCTTTGTGGTCGCCGAGGTGGTCCGGCACCACGAGGCCCTGCACCGACCGGCCTGATCCGGTCCCGCAGGTGCGCCCTACAGAGCCCTGACCAGCGCGCGTCCGACGGTCCGGCCGGTGAACAGACAGCCGCCCAGGAAGGTGCCCTCCAGCGAGCGGTAGCCGTGGACGCCGCCGCCGCCGAACCCGGCCACCTCGCCCGCGGCGTACACCCCGGGCAGCGGTGATCCGTCGGGTGTGAGCACCCGGCCCTCCAGGTCGGTCTCCAGACCGCCCAGCGTCTTCCGGGTCAGCACGTGCAGCCGCACCGCGTACAACGGGCCGCCGTGCCCGACCAGACCCTCACCCGGCCGCTTGAGGTCGAGCAGCGGATGCGGAGGCACTACCCGCAGCAGCCGGTCGCCGACGAAGCGGCGGGCGGCCGCGGTCGCCACGACCTGCGGGTCCTTGCCGAGGCCGCTGTGCACCTGCAGGTCACGGGACTCGATGGTGCGCAGCAGCGCGTCGGCGTCGACCAGATGCTCACCGACAAGCTGGTTCATCTGCGCCGCCAGCTCAGCCACCGAACCGGCGGAGACGAAGTCCACGCCCCGGTCGCAGAACGCCTGGACCTCCGGCGTGGGGCCCGGCCGGACCCGGCCCGCGAGCAGCCGCAGGTCCTTGCCGGTCAGGTCTCCGTTCTGCTCCGACCCGGATAGGGCGAACTCCTTGGCCAAGGTGTCGGCGTCCAGCACGAACCAGGAGTACGGGTACCCGCTGGTGGTGACCTGGCGCAGCGCACCCAACGCGTCGAAGCCCGGGAACAGAGGCGCCGGGAAGCGGTTGCCGCGGGCGTCCAGCCACAGCGACGAGGGGCCGGCCAGGATCCGGATGCCGTGGTGGCTCCAGATCGGCGAGTGGTTCTTGATCCCCTCCGGGTAGTGCCACATCCTGTCCAGGTTGATCACCCGCGCGCCGGCCTGCTCGGTGGCCTGCAGCAGCGCGCCGTCCACGTAGTCCGGGACTCCTGCCACCAGATCGCGGGGCGGGTCGCCCCAGCCGGCCGGCCAGTTCTGCCGCACCAGGTCGAAGTTGCCGCCGATCCCCCCGCTGGCCACGACCACCGCCGGCGCGGACAGGGAGAACTTCCCGACGACGGCGTCCGGGGACCGTACGCCGCGGGGCAGCTCGCAGCCCTCCAGCACCTCGCCGGTCAAGTGGACGCCGTCGGCGCCCGCGTCGATCGCGGTGACCCGGTGCCGCGCCCGGATCCGTACCTTCCGCGACTGCAGCACCCGCTGCGAGAAGGGCTCGACCAATCCGGGACCGGTGCCCCAGGTGACGTGGAAGCGCGGGACCGAGTTGCCGTGGCCGGGAGCGCAGTAACCGCCCCGCTCGGCCCACTGCACCAGCGGGAACCAGCGCACCCCGAGCTCGTGCAGCCAGGCCCGCTGCTCTCCGGCTGCGAACTGCACGTACGCCTCGGCCCAACGGCGCGGCCAGTAGTCCTCCGGCCGGTCGAAGGCTGCGCTGCCCAGCCAGTCGGCCAGGGCCAGTTCGACCGAGTCCCGGATCCGCAGCCGCCGCTGCTCGGGCGTGTTGACGCAGAACAGCCCGCCCAGGGACCAGAACGCCTGGCCGCCGAGTGATTCCAGGGGTTCGCGGTCGAGCAGCAGCACCGACCGGTCCGCGCTGGCCAGCTCGTAGGTGGCAACGAGGCCGGCGAGCCCGCCGCCGACCACGATGACGTCGGCATCCATAGCTGTGATGGTGCCAGATCGACCCGCCCTCGGACGGCCTGCGACACTGGCGCGTGCCCGAGAAGCGCAACCCGAACCTGTACACCGGCGCCGCCCCCTTCTACGTCATCGGCCGGGTGGCCTACCCGCCTGAGTTGGCCGACCGGATCGCCGCCGAGCTGAACCTCGACGGGTCGGGGCGGCTGCTGGACGTGGGCTGCGGCCCCGGCTCGCTGACCCTGCTGCTGGCCGACCGGTTCGCGGCGGCGGTCGGCATCGATGCGGACTCCGGCATGCTGCAGGAGGCCGACCGCCTGGCCCGGGCGGCCGGAGTCGCCAACGTCGAATGGCGGCAGCTCTACGCCGAGGCGCTGCCGGCTGACCTGGGCACGTTCCGGCTGGTCACCTTTGCCCAGTCCTTCCATTGGATGGACCAGCATCGGGTGGCCCGGGCGGTGCACGGCATGCTCACGCCGGACGGCGCCTCCGTTCACGTGCACGCCACCACCCACCGAGGGATCGAGACCGACGACCAGCTGCCTTTGCCGTCTCCGCCGTACCCGGCGCTGGACGAGCTGAGCCGCCGCTACCTCGGTCCGCCGCCGCCACGCTTCGGTGGACCGGGCCGGAGCGGGGAGTCCGAGGTTTACCGCGCCGCCGGGTTCCGCGGGCCGACCTCGATCACCGTCTCGCGGCCGGTCGTCACGCGGTCCATCGAGGAGGTCATCGCCGCCCACCTGTCCCTGTCGAGCTCGACTCCGCACCTGTTCGGCGACCGGCTGGCGAGGTTCCTCGACGAGGCTCGCGCCCTGCTGCTCGCAGCGAGCCCGACGGGGAAGTTCAGCGAACAGCTGCGCGAAGTTGCCGCCGACATCTGGTGGAGGGAGGACGGGATTACTCTGAGGCCCGTGACCGCCGCCCCGTCCGACCTGCAACGCCTGGCCGGTCTGCTGAGTGCGACCGGCCCGGCGATGGAGCTCCGCTCACCGTTGACCGGTACCCGGATCGGGGAACTGCCCACCTCGACCGAGGCCGACATAACGGCCGCGGCCGAACGGGCCCGGGCCGCCCAGGTCCGGTGGGCCGCGCGACCGGTGGAGGAGCGGGCCGACCTGCTGCTCGCCTTCCACGACGCGGTGCTGGACCGCCGGGATGCGCTGGTCAACCTGGTCCAGTCCGGGGGCGGCAAGGCCCGGCTCAGCGCCGCCGAGGAGGTGCTGCACGTCGCGCTGACCGCCCGCTACTACGGCCGGACCGCTCGGCGCTACCTGCACGCCGAGCGTGGCTCGGGCATCGTCCCGATGCTCACCCGAATCGACCGGAACTATGTTCCCAAGGGCCTGGTGGGGGTGATCGCTCCGTGGAACTACCCGCTGACCATGGCGATCTCCGACGGCCTGGCCGCGCTGGTCGCCGGCAACGCAGTGTTGCTCAAGCCGGACCAGCAGACGCCGTTGGTCGCCCTGGCCGCCGTCGAGCTGCTGCACTCGGTCGGGCTGGAGCCGGACCTCTGGCCCGTGGTGCACGGCGAGGGCAGTGTGGTCGGGCCGCAGGTCATCGACGTGAGCGACTACGCCTGCTTCACCGGGTCGACCGCCACCGGGCGGAAGGTCGCGGCCCAGTGCGCGGAGCGGCTGATCGGCTGCTCGCTGGAGCTCGGCGGGAAGAACGCGCTGCTGGTCCTGGACGACGCCGACGCGGAGACCGCCGCCGAGGGCGCGGTCCGGGCCTGCTTCTCCAACGCCGGTCAGCTCTGCGTCGCCGCGGAGCGGATCTACGTGGCCGAGCCGGTGCGGGAGGCGTTCACCGAGGCCTTCGTCCGGCGTACGCAGGCGTTGCGGCTGGGCGCCGCCCTGGACTACGACCACGACATGGCCAGCCTGATCAACGCCGACCAGCTGGAGCGGGTCAGCGCCCACGTCGAGGACGCCCGGGCGAAGGGCGCGACGGTGCTGACCGGCGGGCGGGCCCGGCCCGACCTGGGCGAGCTGTTCTACGAGCCGACCGTGCTCAGCGGCGTCACCCCCGAGATGGATGCGTTCGCCAACGAGACCTTCGGTCCGGTGGTCAGCCTGTACGCCGTGGCGGATGATGACGAGGCCGTGGCCCGGGCGAACGCCTCCGAGTACGGGCTGAACGGCAGCGTGTGGACCAGCGACCCCGAGCGCGGCCGCCGGGTCGCTGGCCGGCTGAGGTGCGGCACGGTGAACGTCAACGAGGGGTTCGCTGCCACCTTCGGCAGCCTGGACGCCCCGATGGGCGGGATGAAGAGCTCTGGGCTCGGTCGCCGCCAGGGACGGGAGGGGATCCACCGGTTCGTCGAGGTGCAGTCCATCGGCACGCAGGCCGGCCTGCCGATCGCCCCCAGCCACGGCTTGAACCCCAAGACCTTCACCACGGTGATGACCGGGATGATGCGAGTCCTCAAGGGCGCCGGACGAGCCTGAGTGCGCATCGGGTTCACGTCCGAAGCCCTAGACTCGGCGCTTTCGGGGTCTGCATCCAGGAGGACGCGGCGATGAGCCATCCCGACCACGACCTGGTCGTGGTGATCGACTTCGGCGCCCAGTACGCCCAGCTGATCGCCCGCCGCGTACGCGAGGCGCGGGTCTACTCCGAGATCATGCCGCACACCGCCACGGTGGCCGAGATCACCGCCCGGCGGCCCAAGGCGGTCATCCTGTCCGGCGGGCCGCAGTCGGTGTACGCTCCCGGCGCACCGCAGGTCGACCCCGACCTGTTCGCGGCCGGGGTACCGGCGTTCGGCATCTGCTACGGGTTCCAGGCAATGGCCCGGGCCCTTGGCGGGGACGTCGCCAAGACCGGGCTGAGTGAGTTCGGCCGGACCGAGGCGACCATCGCCACGCACGGCCACCTGCTGGCCGACGTGCCTACGTCGCTGCAGGTCTGGATGAGCCACGGCGACTCGGTGGCAGCGGCCCCGGCCGGGTTCACCGCGCTGGCCGGCAGCGCGGGAGCGCCGATCGCCGCGTTCGAGGACACCGCCCGTGGGCTGGCTGGCGTGCAGTGGCACCCCGAGGTGTTGCACACCCAGGCCGGGCAGCGGGTGCTGGAGAACTTCCTGTTCGACATCGCCGGCTGCCGACCGGACTGGACGCCGGCCAACATCGTCGACGACGCGGTACACGCCATCCAGGCCCAGGTGGGGGACAAGCACCTGATCTGCGGGCTGTCCGGCGGCGTGGACTCCGCGGTCGCGGCGGCGCTGGTGCAGCGAGCGGTGGGCAGCCAGCTGACCTGCGTGTTCGTCGACCACGGTCTGCTGCGGCTCGGCGAGGCGGAGCAGGTGGAGCGGGACTTCGTGGCCGCCACCGGGGTCGACCTCAAGGTGGCCGACGCCGCCGACCAGTTCCTCGACGCCTTGGCCGGGGTCACCGACCCGGAGACCAAGCGGAAGATCATCGGCCGGGAGTTCATCCGCACCTTCGAGGCTGCGGCCCGCGAGGTCGTGGGAGAGGCCGGGGAGGTCGAGTTCCTGGTCCAGGGCACCCTCTACCCGGACGTGGTCGAGTCCGGCGGCGGCGAGGGCGCGGCCAACATCAAGAGCCACCACAACGTCGGCGGACTGCCCGACGACCTGCAGTTCCGGCTGGTCGAGCCCCTGCGGGCCCTGTTCAAGGACGAGGTCCGCGCGGTGGGGGAACAGCTGGGACTGCCGCCGGAGATCGTCTGGCGGCACCCGTTCCCAGGCCCCGGCCTGGGCATCCGGATCATCGGCGAGGTCACCCGGGATCGGCTCGAGGTGCTCCGGCAGGCCGACGCCCTCGCCCGCGCCGAGGTGACCGCCGCCGGCCTGGACCGCGACATCTGGCAGTTCCCGGTAGTGCTCCTCGCCGACATCCGGTCGGTCGGCGTGCAGGGTGACGGGCGCACCTACGGACATCCGGTGGTGCTCCGCCCGGTGACCAGCGAGGACGCGATGACCGCCGACTGGGGCCGGCTGCCGTACGAGGTGCTGGAGAAGATCAGCACCCGGATCACCAACGAGGTCCGCGAGGTCAACCGGGTCGTGCTGGACATCACCAGCAAGCCGCCCGGCACCATCGAGTGGGAGTAACCCGGTAGGGCCTGGCGGCGCTTCGACCTAGACTGACCAGCGCAAACGCCCGTCACCGAGCAGAGGAACGACCCGTGTCCGAGAACGCCCGCCCCGACTCCGCGACCAGCCTGACCGGCACCGCCCGGGTCAAGCGCGGGATGGCCGAGATGCTCAAGGGCGGCGTGATCATGGACGTGGTCACGCCCGACCAGGCCAAGATCGCCGAGGACGCCGGCGCGGTGGCGGTGATGGCCCTGGAACGGGTGCCCGCCGACATCCGGGCCCAGGGCGGGGTGTCGCGGATGAGCGACCCGGACATGATCTTTCGGATCATCGACGCGGTGTCCATCCCGGTGATGGCCAAGGCCCGGATCGGACACTTCGTCGAGGCCCAGGTGCTGCAGTCCCTCGGCGTGGACTACGTCGACGAGTCCGAGGTGCTGACCCCGGCCGACTACGCCAACCACATCGACAAGTGGGCCTTCACCGTGCCCTTCGTCTGCGGCGCGACCAACCTCGGCGAGGCGCTGCGCCGGATCACCGAGGGCGCGGCGATGATCCGCTCCAAGGGGGAGGCCGGCACCGGTGACGTGTCCAACGCCACTACCCACATGCGGTCGATCCGGGCCGAGATCCGCCGGCTGACCTCGATGTCGGCCGACGAGCTCTATGTCGCGGCGAAGGAGCTGCAGGCACCGTACGAGCTGGTCGTCGAGGTGGCCGCGGCCGGCAAGCTGCCGGTGGTGCTGTTCACCGCGGGAGGCATCGCGACCCCCGCCGACGCGGCGATGATGATGCAGCTGGGGGCCGAGGGCGTCTTCGTCGGCTCCGGCATCTTCAAGTCCGGCAACCCGGCCGAGCGGGCCGCGGCCATCGTCAAGGCCACCACCTTCTACGACGACCCCGACGTGATCGCCAAGGTCTCCCGCGGGCTCGGTGAGGCGATGGTGGGCATCAACGTCGAGGACGTCCCGCAGCCGCACCGGCTGGCCGAGCGGGGTTGGTGAACGCCCCGACCGTCGGGGTTCTCGCGCTGCAGGGCGACGTCCGCGAACACCTGGCCGCCCTCACGGCCTGTGGGGCGACAGCGGTGCCGGTTCGGCGGCCCGAGGAGATCGAGCACCTCGACGGCATCGTGCTGCCGGGTGGTGAGTCGACCACCATCGACAAACTGTCCCGGATCTTCGGTGTCCGCGAGCCGCTGGTCGCCGCGCTGCGGTCCGGGTTACCCGCCTACGGGTCGTGCGCTGGGATGATCCTGCTGGCTGAGGAGGTGCTGGACGGCACCGCCGACCAGCAGACCTTCGGCGGACTGGCCATCACCGTCCGGCGCAACGCGTTCGGCCGACAGGTGGAGTCGTTCGAGGCCGACGTAGAGCTGGAGGGGCTGCCGGACGGGCCGGTGCATGCGGTGTTCATCCGCGCCCCCTGGGTGGAGGAGGTGCATGACGGGGTCCAGGTGCTGGGTGAGGTCATCCCGCCGAGAACCGATGAGGCCCACATCATCGCGGTCCGGCAGGGCAGTGTGCTGGCCACGTCGTTCCATCCCGAGGTCACCGCCGACCGGCGGATCCACCGCTACTTCCTGGACCTGGTCCGCGCCGCCTGATCCCCGAGTTGTCAGAACCTCCGCACCACATGTGGCGCAGAGGTTCTGACGACGGGGCCGGGACGGTTCAGGTCGCCTTCGGCTCCTCGTTCTTCGGCGGGACCACTGGCGCCTCCGGCTCGGACGGGGCCGCCGGCTCGGGAGCCGGCTCCGAGGCCGTGGTCGCCGTGGTATCCGGCTGCCGCTGCTCCCACGGCGCCCCCTCGCTGCCCCAGACGGAGTCCTCGGCGGTCGGTCGCGCCGCTCCTGCCCCGGCGTTCGGGAAGGGCGCGTACGCGGGCGGCGGGGTCGCGGACTGCGGGCCCGTGAACGGACCGGAGTACGTCGATGCACCCGTGACCGGCGGCGGCGCGGTGGGCACGGTGGTGCCTTCCGGCACGATGAACAACGCGATGATGTAGAGGATCACCGGCACGCCGGTGAACAGGGAGATCAGCACCGTCAGGACGCGGACCAGGGTCGCGTCCATGTTGAGGTAGTCGGCCACGCCGCCGCAGACCCCACCGATGACCCGGTTGGACGTGCTGCGGACGAGCCGCTTCGGCGGTTGTGACGGGTAAGGGTTGCTCATCGGTGACCTTCCTTGGTTCAGGTTTGGGAACGGCTGCGGGACAAGGACAAGCCGCCTACGCCGAGGACGACCAGCCCGAGGGGTGCCACGATCTTGATCACGCCCCACGGCAGCGGACCGACCAGGGCGAGCCACAGCCCACCCAGGGCGACCACCGTGAACAGCACCCCGGTGATCAAGGCGACGACGTCGTAGGTCCGTTTCATCGTCGCACCTCCACCGAGCCGACGTCCACGCCCAGATCCAGGGTCAGTGTGGGCTTCCCGGGTTGGTCGGGCTCAGGATCAGGGATCGTTCCGGCGAGCTCGGTGCCGCTGGCCACCGGGCGGCCGTATGCCGTCACCGAGCCGGCGTCGGTGCGGTAGTTGATGACCACCTGGGTGTTCTGGGGCACGGTCACCACAATCGTGCCGAGATCGACCCGGGCCGCGTACGTCGCGTCGGCGCCCAGAGTTATCCGGCTGAGGTCGACAGTGAGGGTGCCAACGTCCCGGGCATCCCCACCGGCGGGCAACTGGGCCGGGGTGACGTACGTGATCGACGAGTTCGGACCGGTCGGCACAGGGATATTCGACCCGCCCGGGGTGACGGCGGACAGACCGAGCACCACGAGGGCCAGCAGCGCTCCCACCGGCAGCAGTCCACGGGCGCGTCCCAGCCAGGTGGCCAGCACCAGGGCGATCCCGACGACCAGCAGTGCCGCGGCGGCATACACGGCGGGGGTGATGTCTGCGCCCAGGGAGTCCGCGATGCCGAGGCCACTCATGGTCAGGCCCAGGGCCAGCAGCGTCGCCCAGCGCAGTCGGCGAGCGGACGGTCGCCGCCCGGGACGGACCAGCGGCACCCGAACGCTGGATCCCGTCGGCTCGACGTAGAGGCCCACCGGATCGGGGGTGGCGAGGAAGGCCGCCCGCTGTACGCGCTCCGGGTCGGCGACCGGGACCGGGCCGGCGGCCGGAGCGGGCTGGTAGGCGGCCGGAGCGGGGGCCGGGGGCGGGGTGAAGTTGCCCGGGGGTGGGCCAGTCCAGGGCGGGACCGGGGGAACGGTCGCCCGCTGGGTCGTCTGGTACTCGGCGATCCGCCGTTGCCAGGCCTCAGCCGCCTCGGTGAAGGCGGTCGGTGGACCGGGGTAGCGGAAGGGGGCCACCGGCGGGGCCGGCACGGCGGCCGGCGGCGGCGAGGCTGGACCGGCCTTGGCCATCCGCTTCCGGTAGAAGCCGAAGTACCAGATCAGGGCGACCACAACGGCCGGGCCGATGCCGAACGGGGTGATCCCCTTGAACAGAGCGAAACCGGCCACGCAGGCGATCACGACGATGGCGACCCAGACCTCGCGCGGCCACCTGCGCAGCGTGTCGCCGAACATGTCCTCGGCCGGAGCGGTGTCGCGGCCGTCGGCCGGCAGCAGCAGCCAACCGGCCACGTACAGGATGACGCCGATCCCCCCGCTGAGGGCGAGCAGCGCCCAGCCGACACGGACCAGTACCGGGTCGATGCCCCAATGGCGGGCGACCCCGCCGCACAGACCGGCGAGCTTGACGTCGCTGGTGCTGCGGCGGATGGTCCAGACGGAACTCATGCCTGCCATCCTGGCCGACGGGACTACGCTCGAACCATCAGGGACCACCCCCAAACCACCCTCTGGCGAGGACTTGGGGGTCGAGTCGGGGTCGTCCCTGCTAGGAGTGGCGAAAGAGGCGTGTGAGGCTGAGTACACAATGACCGCCACCGACTCGAGCCGCGTCTCGTCGCCGGACCGGCCGGCCGTGGCCGCGACCGCTCTCGGCGCGACGTCGAGCGCCGAGCCGGGTTCCGAGCCGACGGCTCCGCCGGAGCCGCGGCCGCGCGCCACGCGAGTCGCCGACGGCGCCTGGCTCGGCGGGGTGAGCACGGGTCTGGCCCGACACCTCGGCTGGCCGGTGGTGGTGATCCGGATCGCGTTCGTGGCGCTGATGACGTTCCAGTTCATCGGTGTCCTCGCCTATGGCGCGCTCTGGCTCTTGATGCCCCCGGAGTCGGTGGCCAAGGCCCCGGGCCTGGAGTCGGCTGCGCGCGCCAACATGCGGGACGAGGCGAGGCCGCGGCGACGGGTCGACTGGGGCATGCTGCTGGCCCTCGCCGCGCTCGGCACCGGACTGTTGTGGATCGTCCAGAGCAGTGGGCTGGGCATCAGCTCTCGGCTCTTCTGGCCGGTTGCCTTCGCTTGCGCCGGGGCCGCCCTGGTCTGGCGGCAGGCCGACAGCGCGGAGCAGCGGCGCTGGCGCGCCGAAGCTGGCGGGAAGGTCTGGCTCGCGCCCTTCATCGCCCGTGGCGGCTGGCCGGCGCTGGTCCGGGTCATCTTGGGACTCGGCCTGGTCGGGGCGGCGTTCGGCATCGTGATCGCGCAGCAGAGCCAGATCGACCAGCTGCCCGAGGTGCTGGCCATGACCACCCTGGCCCTGGCCGGGCTGGGCATCGTGCTGGCTCCGTGGCTGTACCGGTCCCGGACCGCGCTGAACCAGGCCCGGGCGGACAAGGTGCGCGCCGACGCCCGGGCGGACATGGCCGCCCACCTGCACGACTCGGTGCTGCAGACCCTGGCCCTGATCCAGCGCCAGGCCGACGACCCCAAGGCCGTCCAGCAGCTCGCCCGCCGTCAGGAGCGCGAGCTGCGGACCTGGCTCTATGGCGAAGAGCCGCAGACCGAGACGCTCAAGGCGGCGCTGACCGCGGCGGCGGCCGATGTGGAGGACGAGCGCGGAGTACCGATCGAGGTGGTGATGGTCGGCGACTGCGAGACCTCCGAGCCGGTCCAGGCCCTGGTCCGGGCCGCTCGAGAGGCGCTGGTCAACGCGGCCAAGCACTCCGGAGCCGACAAGATCGACGTGTACGCCGAGGTCGACGAGGAGCGGATCGAGGTCTTCGTCCGTGACCGCGGCCAGGGCTTCGACCTCGATGCGGTCGCTGACGACCGGATGGGCGTCAAGGGCAGCATCCTCAACCGGATGGCCCGCCACGGCGGAACCGCCACCGTCCGTTCCCGGCCCGGTGAGGGCACCGAAGTACGACTGGAGATCAACCGATGAGTACCCCTGCCCCCGAGACCGTTCCTACCCCCGCGCCCCGTGGGCCTTACCGGGTGGTGGTGGTCGACGACCACGCCATGTTCCGGACGGGGGTGAAGGCCGAGATCGGCACTGCGGTCCAGGTCGTCGGCGAGGCGGCCGACGCCGGATCCGCGATCGCGACGGTGCTGCGGACGGCGCCGGATGTGGTGCTGCTGGATGTGCACCTGCCCGGCGGCGGGGGCATCGAGGTGCTGCGCAAGGTGCACGAGCAGAACCCCGACCAGCGCTTCCTGGCCCTCTCGGTCTCAGACGCGGCCGAGGACGTGATCGGCTTGATCCGCGCCGGGGCCCGCGGCTACGTCACCAAGTCCATCAGCGGCCCGGAGCTGATCGACGCCATCCGGCGGGTGGCCGAGGGCGACGCGGTGTTCTCGCCGCGGCTGGCCGGCTTCGTGCTGGACGCGTTCTCCGGAGCGATCGACCTGGCCAGCATCGACGAGGACCTCGACCGGTTGTCGGTCCGCGAGCGCGAGGTGCTGCGGCTGATCGCCCGCGGCTACGCGTACAAGGAAGTGGCCCGCGAGCTCTTCATCTCGATCAAGACGGTGGAGACCCACGTGAGCAGCGTGCTTCGCAAACTGCAACTATCGAACCGGCACCAGCTCACCCGCTGGGCCACCGACCGGCGGCTCGTCTGAACCGCCACGAGAACAAACGGGAGTAGCCAGTCATGCTGCAGATCCTCGGCACCATCATCTTCGGGGCCATCGTGGGCGTCCTCGCCCGCGCCGTCCTGCCTGGCCGCCAGGCGTACGGCTGGATCGTCACCATCCTGCTGGGCATCGCCGGCGCCCTGATCGGCTACTGGGTCTGGGGCGCGCTGGGAGGCAGCGACACCCGGGGCATCGACTGGATCCGGCTGGCCATCAGCGTCGCCGGGGCGGCTCTGCTCAGCTTCATCTACACCGGGCTGACCCGGCGTAGCCGGACCTGACGTGGGTCCCGGATGAGGCTCTCGGCCCGGGTCGACTACGCGCTGCGGGCGATGTCGGAGCTCGCAGCGGCGGACGCGCCACGCACCGTCGACCAGCTCGCGGCATCCCAGCACATTCCGGGCAAGTACCTGGAGAACATCCTGGGTGAGCTGCGCCGGGGCGGGCTGCTCCGCAGCCAGCGGGGTCCCGAGGGTGGCCACCGGCTGGCCCGACCGGCGGGGGAGATCAGCATCGCCGACGTGATCCGGGCGCTGGACGGTGAGCTGGCGAACGTGCGGGGCAGCCGACCGGAGCACCTCGCGTACACCGGGGCCGCGGCCCCGCTCCAGCAGGTGTGGATCGCGTTGCGCGCCTCGGAGCGGGCCATCCTCGAGGGGGTCACCTTGGCTCACGTGGTGGCCGACGAGATGCCGCCATCGGTCACCAAGCTGGTCGCCGACCCAGCCGCGTGGAGCTGACGCTGGGCGTCTGAATGCTGGCCGTGGTGTCTGGATGATGAGACACGCATGGTCTCACGGAGGTTCGGTCGTAGCGTTGTCGGTAATTCCTACTAATCTAGTAGGCATTGCTCTGCCGCGAAGGAACCCGCCGTGCGCAAACTCCTCGTGCTCGCCCTGGTCGGACTGGCCGCTCAGCTCGTCGACGGCGCCCTGGGCATGGGCTACGGCGTCACGTCCACCAGCCTCTTGGTGCTGGCCGGCCTGACTCCGGTCGCCGCATCGGCATCGGTGCACTTCAGCGAGCTGGGGACCAACGTCGCCTCCGGCGTGGCCCACTGGCGGCTGCAGAACGTGGACTGGCGGATCGTCGCCCGGATCGCCGGACCAGGAGCGGTCGGCGCCTTTCTGGGGGCGACGGTGCTGTCCAGCCTGTCCACCGAGGCGGCGCAGCCGGTCATGTCGGGAATTCTCGTGGCCCTGGGCATCTACATCCTGACTCGGTTCATCCTCGGCGTCCGGTTGCGGCTGACGACGGCGCGGCCGGGATTGAAGTTCCTGGCCCCACTGGGCATGTTCGCCGGGTTCGTCGACGCCACGGGCGGCGGCGGCTGGGGGCCAGTGGCCACCCCCGCCCTGCTCGCCGACGGTCGGCTGGAGCCGCGCAAGGTGATCGGCACCGTGGACACCTCGGAGTTCGCGGTCAGCGCGGCCGCAAGCATCGGCTTCCTGATCGGCCTCGGCGCGTCCGGGATCAACTGGGGCTTTGCCCTGGCCCTGCTCGTCGGTGGCGTGATCGCTGCCCCGCTGGCCGCGTACCTGGTCAAGGTGGCACCGGCCCACCTGCTGGGGGTCGCCGTGGGAGGGGTGATCCTGCTCACCAACACGCGGACGCTCTTCCGGGCGTACGACGTGGCCGAACCGATCCGGATCGTGTCCTACGTCGCCGTCCTGCTGGTCACCGTCGTCGGTCTCCACGTCGCCGGCCTGCGGGCCCGCCGGACCGCCGCGGTCGAGCGGCAGACCGACGCGGCCGAGTCGGCGACCAGCCCACAGCCAGTCACCGAGGGCACCCACGCCTGACCGGGCTAGAGAAGCGGCCGGAACGGGGTCAGCACGGTCTCGGAGAACTTGACCATGTAGTGCCGGCGCCGCCACCCGGGGAGGGTCAGCTCGCGGGTGTTGGAGGAGTCGATGTCGAAGATCTCCTCCATCTGCCGGGCCACGTCGGCGTTGAACACCTCCATGTTGATCTCGTAGTTGCCGAGCAGGCTGAGCCGGTCGATGTTCGCCGTGCCGATGGTGGACCACTGGCCGTCGATGGTCGCCGTCTTGGCGTGCACCATGGCGCCCTGGAAGAGCAGCAGTCGTACGCCGTGCCTCAGCAGCTGGGCGTAGAAGCCGCGGGAGAGCCAGTCGGCCACGATGTGGTTCGACTCCTCCGGGACGATGATCCGGACGTCCACCCCGCGACGGGCCGCCCGGATCAGCGCGGACACCATGTCCTCGTCCGGGATGAAGTACGCCGAGGTCATGTAGATGTGGTGCGCGGCCCGGTCGATCGCCCCCAGGTACATCCCGCGGATCGGGAAGACCATGGTCCGCGGCATGTTGCGGTGGATCCGGATGTCGGGCTGCCAGCTCCGGCTGCCGAAGTCGGGCAGCGCGGCCCGGCGGCGTCCCGCCCAGAGGTTCCAGTAGTCGATGAAGGCGTTCTGCACGTCCCAGACGATGTCGCCGGTGAGCCGGGCGTGGGTGTCGCGCCAGTCGGTCGCGTACAGGCTGCCGACGTTGTAGCCGCCCAGGAAAGCGACATGGTCGTCGACGACGAGGATCTTGCGGTGGTCCCGGCCTGTGTTGCGGGGGAACCGGAGGCCGGAGGCGATCAGCGGGTGCCGGCGCACCGCGACGTTGCCCGGAAAGGTGTAGAAGCTCCGCCGCACCACGAGGTTGGCGAACTCGTCGAAGACGACGTAGACCTTGACGCCCCGGTTGGCCGCGTCGATCAACGCGTCCTTGAACGCCTGACCCACCTCGTCGCCCTTCCAGATGAAGGACTCGAAGAAGATTCGGGACTTCGCCTGGCCGATGGCGTCCAACATGTCGCGGTAGAGGTCCTCGCCGTAGGTGTAGACGGTGACCTCCGAGCCACCGGCGGTCACCGACCTCGGCGCGATGCGCGGGAAGGTGGCCGGCTTGCGCAGCTGCTTGCGGCGATGGTCCACGATGGCCAGCGCGAGCAGGGTCGCGCCCTGCACCGCGACCACGGCTTGGAACAACCGGAGGAGCACGCGGCGGAGACGGATTTTTCGCCACAGCACGAGCCCCAATGTACGCCGAGAGACGCCAGGCCCCTTCGGTCCACTGGGTCGTGTCGGAACCCCGGTCTAGGGTGGTGGCCACCATGACCGCCAGCATCACCGAGGCCGCGACGACCGAATCTGCCCCGCGTACGCCGGCTCGGCCCGCTCGGCTGACCCGGGAGAAGCTGCTCGAGGGGCTGAACCCGCCCCAGCGGGAGGCGGTGCTGCACGAGGGCGGTCCGGTGCTGGTGGTGGCGGGCGCCGGGTCGGGCAAGACCCGGGTGCTGACCCGCCGGATCGCCTACCTGGTCAGCGAGCGCCGGGTCCATCCTGGCGCGATCCTGGCCATCACGTTCACCAACAAGGCCGCCGCCGAGATGCGCGGCCGGGTGATCGACCTGGTGGGCAACCGGGCCAAGCTGATGTGGGTCTCCACCTTCCACTCCGCCTGCGTGCGGATCCTGCGCAGTGAGATCGGCCGGTTCAACCTGAGCCGGACCTTCTCCATCTACGACGACGCCGACAGCAAGCGGCTGATGCAGCTGGTCGCGCACGACCTCGACCTGGACGCCAAGCGGTTTCCGGTGCGGGCGATCCTGAACTGGGTCTCCGCCCGGAAGAACGATCTGGTGGACCACGAGAGCGCCTTGTCCCAGGCCGAGACTCCGGTCGAGACCTCCTACGCCGAGGCCTACCGCGAGTACCAGCGGCGGCTGCTGGCCGCCAATGCGCTGGACTTCGACGACCTGATCATGACCACGGTGCACCTGCTGCAGGCCTACCCGGACCTGCGCGAGCAGTACCGGCGCCGGTTCCGGCACGTGCTCGTCGACGAGTACCAGGACACCAACCACGCCCAGTACGCGCTGGTCCGGGAGCTGTGTGCCGACGAGCCGGACGGGGAGCCGGCGGCGGACGGCACGCCACGGATCGAGCCGGCCGAGCTGATGGTGGTGGGCGACTCCGACCAGTCGATCTACGCCTTCCGCGGCGCGACGATCCGCAACATCAACGACTTCGAGTCCGACTTCCCCGGCGCCGCGGTGATCATGCTGGAGCAGAACTACCGCTCCACCCAGAACATCTTGAACGCGGCCAACGCGGTGATCACCCAGAACACCGGGCGCAAGCCGAAGAACCTGTGGTCCGACGCCGGCGACGGCCCGCTGATCACGGGGTACGTGTCCGACACCGAGCACGACGAGGCCCAGTTCGTGGCCGGCGAGATCCTCCGGCTGCGCCAGGCGGAGGGGGCACGGTACGCCGACGCCGCGGTCTTCTACCGGACCAACGCCCAGTCCCGTACCTTCGAGGAGGTCTTCATCCGGCTCGGCCTGCCCTACAAGGTCGTCGGCGGTGTTCGCTTCTACGAGCGGCGTGAGGTGCGCGATGCGATCGCCTACCTCCGTACCATCGCCAACCGGACCGACGACGTGTCGCTGCGCCGCATCCTCAACGTGCCCAAGCGGGGCATCGGCGACCGGGCCGAGGCCGCGGTGGCCGACTGGGCGACCAAGCAGGGCCTGAGCTTCGGCGACGCGCTCCGCCGGATCGACGAGATCCCGGGGCTCGCCACCCGGTCGGCCAACCAGCTCCGCGGGTTCGCCACGCTGCTGGACGACCACGAGGCGATGGTGGCCGAGGGACTACCCGCCGACGCCATCCTGACCAGCGTGCTGGAGCGTTCCGGGTACCTGTCGGAGCTGCACGACTCGAAGGACCCCCAGGACGAGACCCGGCTGGAGAACCTGCGTGAGCTGATCACGGTGGCCCGCGAGTTCGTCAGCGGCGTTGCCGCCCTCACCGCCGGCGAGGACGAGCTGGTCGACGACTACGGGGTGGTTGCGGACCTGGAGCTGGCCCTGGACCCGGAGGCGGACCTGGCGGCCGGCGCGGCCGAGCCGGACGACTCACTCGGCGCCTTCTTGGAGCGCGTGGCTCTCGTCGCCGACTCGGATCAGATTCCCGACACGCCGGATGCCGCGGCCGCCGGGGTGGTCACCCTGATGACCCTGCATACCGCCAAGGGGCTGGAGTTCGACACCGTCTTCCTGACCGGCTGCGAGGACGGGGTGTTCCCGCACCAGCGCGCGCTGACCGATCCCAAGGAGCTGGCGGAGGAGCGCCGGCTGGCCTACGTCGGGATCACCCGTGCCCGGCAGCGGCTCTACATCACCCGCGCCATCGTGCGTTCGGCGTACGGAACGCCGCAGCACAACCCGCCCAGCCGGTTCCTGGCCGAGGTGCCGGACCACCTGGTCGACTGGCGTCGGCTGGAGTCGGCAACGACCAGCTGGCGCAGCACCTCGGCGACGGCGGCCAACCAGTCCTGGCGCAGCACGGTCGGCTACGGCGCGGGCAAGGCTCGAGCCGTCCGCGAAGCTCCGGTGCTGACCGCTGGGGACCGGGTGCTGCACACCTCGTTCGGCATGGGCAAGGTGGTGGCGACGAGCGGCTCGGGCGACAAGGCGACCGCGGACGTCGACTTCGGTTCCACTGGCGTCAAGCGGCTGGCCATACGCTTCGCCCCGCTCGAAAAGCTGTGATCCTCGCTCATGCACTGATCGCTGGCGGACGCCACGCATCGCAACCATCCGCCCTCGCGGGCTCGGGCTCCCGCCAGGCCAGTCCACGCTCCGCGCGGCGCCCGCCAGCGGCCAGCGCCTGCGCTCGTCCCCAACCTAGGGGTTGATGCCGCGGGCGTTCAGCCAGGCGGCCGGGCTGACCGCCTGGTAGATGTCCCCGGGGGCGATACCGGCGGGGTAGGCCTCGAAGTGCAGGTGCGGGCCGAACGAGCGTCCGGTCATCCCGACGGCGCCCACGACCTGGCAGGCGGAGACGGTCTGTCCGACCGAGACCGACACCGTGGACATGTGGGCCATCAGGGTCTGCGTGCCGTCCGGGTACTTGATGGCCACGTAGTTGCCGGCCCAGCCGCTGGCCGGGCCGATGCCGGCGTTGGTCACCACGCCGGCCGAAGGCGCGCGGATGGCGCTGCCGATGGGGGCGGAGAAGTCGAAGCCGGTGTGGTACCGCGACCAGATCCCGACCTGTCCGAACCGGGCGGAGATGCGGTAGGAGGCCAGGGGGAGGCAGGCCTTCCCGTTGCCCTGGATGGCGCTGGCGTCGAGCTCGGGTAGTCCGGACGCGTTGCCCGCAGTGGTTTCCTGCGCGGCCAGCCGCTTGGCCGCCGCACGGGCCTTGGCCGCCTGGTCCTTCAGCGACTTGTCTCGCGCGTCGGCCGATGTGGTGCTGGCGGCGATCGCGTAGTCCTCGCTCGCCTCGGCCAGCTCCTCGGCCCGTTGGTCGGCCAGGCTCTTCAGCCTGTTGGCGTCCACCGTGTCGGCCGAGCCGCCGCGGGCGGCGAGCCGTGGGTTGGGGGCGGTGTCGTTCTCCGCCGCGACGGCGGACTCGGCGGCCTTGACCACCGAGGCCGGATGCGCAGTCGTGCCCTGGGCGGACCCGGTCAGCGACACCGAGGCGGCCACACCGAGGCCGAGCAGGGAGACACCCAGGGCGGCGATGCCGTGCTGGAGCCATCCTTTGCGGTCGGCGGAGATGTCGGCTATCAGAGCGCGGCGCGCGGTGGCACGCGATGACGAGCTAGGCAAGCAGATTTCTCCTCGTTAAGACCGGTACTGTCCCCGTCCTGTCCGGACCCGTCTGCCACAGCGTTGCCGAACAGACTCGCAAAACAATAACGGACCTGTAACGGCAGATCAAAAAATAGGGCCCGTCCACCTCACGTGCTGGTATTTGCCCATGTGAGGTGCGTCTCACTCCGACGTTGCGCAGCCCGCGCTCAGTTGGTCTGGACGCCGTTGGCCCGGAGCCACGGCTGCGGGTCGATCGCCTTGTAGACGTCGCCGTACCGGACGCCGACCGGGTACAGCTCGAAGTGCAGATGGGCGCCGAAGGCGCGTCCGGTCTGGCCGACGTAGCCGATGACCTGGCCGGCGCTCACCGTCTGGCCGGAACGCACCGCCATGGAGGACATGTGTGAGGACATGGTGGTCTTGCCGTCACCGTGGCGGATGGCCACATGGTTGCCCGCCCAGTCCCCAGAGTTGCCGGCGAACAGCACGATCCCGGCTTTGACCGCGCGGATCGGCGTGCCGTACGCGGCCCGGAAGTCCAGGCCGGTGTGGTACCGCGACCAGACTCCGTACTGTCCGAAGTGCGAGCCGATCACGGCGCCCGGTACGGGCGAGGCGGCCCCCCCGCCGGTCGAAATGCTGCCCACGTCGGGCTGGGTGACCTCCGGCGCGCTCGCGGTGCGCTCAGTGGTCTCCTGGGTCTCGCGCTCGGAGGCCGCGGCGATCCGCGCGGCCACGGCCCGCTTGATCCGATCCTCGTTGAGCCGGGCGGCGGCCTCACGGCTGGCCCGGTCCGCGGCGGTCAGCCGGTTCTGCCGGGCGTTGCTGGAGGCGGTGCTGGCGGCGCGGGTGATGTCGTCGGCGCCCTTGGCCAGCTCCTCGGCCCGCTGCGCGGCCTGCTCCTTGAGGACGGCGGTCCGCAGGGCGGCGCTGCCGGCGCCTTCGGCGCCGGACGCCCCACGCGGCGCGAACGCCGCCAGCGCGGCGGCGTCGGCCTTGCTGAGCTTGCTCTGGGTGCCGCCGGTGGCCGGACCGGTCTGTGGCCGGGCGACCGCGGCGGCCGTCGGCTCCTTGACCGGTAGCGGTTGGGCGCTGGTGGTCAGCGATACGGATCCGGCAATCGCCAGTCCGAGAGCGGAGATGGCCAGCCCGGCCAGCCCATACGAGAGCCAGCCCCGGCGATCCTCCGACTCGACGTCAGCCGTCATGGTTCGACGAGTCTCCCGCCGAACCGGCTGCGATGCCACCTAAAGCTCTCCTCGTCCTTCAACCCACACCACGGTCGGACCGCATCGGCGGTGTGCCCGCACGGTTCGGTCGCGCTGGTACGCGCCGGGCCCGGCGAGCCCGATCATGCGTCCGGAGGGGGAAGGCTCCAGATGATGCACCAACTCCTGGCCGATCCTTACCCCGCGGTTGCGGGCCCCGACGGACCGGACAGTTGTGAGAAACATAACAAACAGGTCACGCAAGCTCAATCGACGGGCCCAAAGTCGGACAAGACGACCAAGCGGCTTCGATTTTAGGTCAGACCGGGTCGCTCGGGGTCTCGAACGGCTCAAGTTCGGTCAATGCTGAGGCAATCGTGAAGGCGATCGAGGAGTTGTTGGGCATCGAGAGGTGGCCGACGCCGCTGACCGCGATGTTGCGCACCGACAGGTCGGGATGCTCCAGCCGGGCGTTGCGGCTGGGTCGGACCACATGGTCCAGGTCGCTGGCGAAGACCAGAAACCGAGTGCGGCAGTTGGGTGCCGGCTCGGCCAGCTCCCGAAGCATCGGCGACCCGGGGGTCAGCTGCCCCAGCAGCGGCAGCATCCGCAGCGGCCGCGCGGCCTCGGTGCCGGCGTGGGGCGTGCCCAGGGTGACCAGGGTGTGCACCCGCGCGTCGCCGCCGAGCCGCTGCACGTAGTAGCGCGCGATCAGGCCGCCGAGACTGTGCCCGACGACGTGGATCCGCTCGTAGCCGGAGTTGGCCGCCAGCTTCTCGATCGCCTCGCCGAGCTGGGCAGCGGCCGCGGGAACGTCCCGGGTCAGCAGCCCGTAGTCGAAGGAGGAGACGGTGGCGAAGCCGCGCCGGCGAAGCGCCCGCTGCAGCAGGGTGAAGATCGAGTGGTTGTCGATGATCCCGTGTACCAGCAGGATCGGGGTCTCGGCCGCCGCGAGCCCGGAGTGGACCAGGCCGCGCTGTTCCGGGCTCAGCCCGGCGAGGCCGTGACGGCCACGGGCGGCGGTCTCGGAAACCAGGCCCACGGGGTACATCGCCAGGTGGGCCGCGGCCCAGATGGTCTCGATCGCGACGCCGCTGACCACGCGGGGCACGTCACTGGTCAGGACCCGAGAAAGGTCCCCGAGCCCGCGGCGCTGCATCCGCGAATTCTACTCGGGAGTAGGTTGACACCCGTGATGGCGGATGCGCCGACGGCGGTGACCGGACCCTTGCGGATCGTGGTCGCCAAGCCGGGTCTGGACGGTCACGACCGCGGCGCCAAGGTGGTCGCCCGGGCGCTGCGGGACGCCGGCATGGAGGTCATCTACACCGGTCTGCACCAGACCCCGGACCAGATCGTGCAGACGGCGCTGGCCGAGGACGCCGACGCCATCGGTCTCTCGGTGCTGTCCGGGGCGCACATGACCCTGTTCGCCAAGGTGATCGAGCTGCTCCGGGCCGCCGACGCCGACGACATCGTGGTCTTCGGTGGTGGCATCATCCCCGAGGCCGACCGCGGCCTGCTGGCCGACCTGGGTGTGGCCCAGGTCTTCACCCCGGGCGCGACCATGGCCGACATCGTGGCCTGGGTCCGCGCCAACGTAGGTGGCCCTAGCCGCTCCTGAAGACCGGCTGCCCGTAGGAGGCACCCAGACCACTAGGCTCCTTGCTTGGCCTGTTCGCGCGGACGGCACCGGTGCCGTACGCGGGCCGCGGCGATGCCAGGAGGCGCAGTGGATCTGTACGAGTACCAGGCCCGTGACATGTTCGAGGCACACGGCGTGCCCGTGCTCCGCGGCATCACCGCGACAGAGCCGGAGGAGGCTCGGGCCGCGGCGGCCGAGCTGGGCACCCCGGTGGTCGTGGTCAAGGCCCAGGTCAAGACCGGGGGACGTGGCAAGGCCGGCGGCGTGAAGATCGCCCGCAGCCCGGACGAGGCGGCCGAGCGGGCGGGAGACATCCTCGGGATGGACATCAAGGGCCACACGGTCCGCACGGTGATGATCGCCGAAGGGGCAGACATCGCCGAGGAGTACTACTTCTCGCTGCTGCTGGACCGGGCCAACCGGCGCTACCTCGCCATGTGCTCCAAAGAGGGCGGCATGGACATCGAGACGTTGGCCGTCGAGCGACCCGATGCCCTGGCCCGGGTGCAGGTCGACCCGCTGGTCGGCATCGACCAGGCGAAGGCCGACGAGATCGTGGCCGCGGCCGGGTTCTCCGGCGACGACGCCGCGGAGATCGCCCGCGTGCTGCAGCTGCTCTGGGAGGTCTACCGCGCCGAGGACGCCACCCTGGTCGAGGTGAACCCGCTGGTCAAGACCGGCGACGGGTCGATCATCGCGCTGGACGGCAAGGTGTCACTGGACGAGAACGCCGGCTTCCGCCAGCCCGCGCACGAGGCGCTGACCGACAAGTCGGCCGAGGACCCCCTGGAGGCGGCGGCCAAGGCCAAGGACCTGAACTACGTCAAGCTCGATGGGTCGGTCGGGATCATCGGCAACGGGGCGGGCCTGGTGATGAGCACCCTGGACGTGGTCGCGTACGCGGGGGAGGAGCTCGCGGGCTCGCCCAAGCCGGCCAACTTCCTCGACATCGGTGGCGGGGCCAGCGCCGAGGTGATGGCCAACGGGCTGGAGATCATCATCTCCGACGACCAGGTGCGCAGCGTGTTCGTCAACGTCTTCGGCGGGATCACGGCCTGCGACGCGGTGGCCAACGGGATCGTGCAGGCGTTCGAGCTGCTGGCCAGCCGGGACGAACATGTCGACGTGCCGTTGGTCGTGCGGCTGGACGGGAACAACGCCGAGCTGGGCCGGACGATCCTCACCGACGCGAAGCTGCCCGGTCTGGAGCAGGTCGACACGATGGACGGAGCGGCCCGCCGGGCCGCCGAGCTGGCTGCGGCCGGATAGGCAGGCGAGACGGTGTCAATCTTTCTCAACGCGGACTCCCGGGTCCTGGTCCAGGGCATGACCGGCTCGGAGGGGCGCAAGCACACCTCCCGGATGCTGGCGTCAGGCACTCAGATCGTCGGCGGCGTCACGCCGGGCAAGGGCGGTCAGACGGTCGAGTTCGACACCGGCGGCGTGCCGGTGTTCAGCTCGGTCGGCGAGGCGGTGCAGGCCACCCGGGCCAACGTCACGGTGATCTTCGTGCCGGCCCGCTTCACCAAGGCGGCCGTGGTCGAGGCAGTGGAGGCCGAAGTGCCGCTCTGCGTGGTGATCACCGAGGGCGTACCGGTCAAGGACAGCGCGGAGTTCTTCACGCTCACCTCAGGCTCGGCCACCCGGCTGATCGGACCCAACTGCCCCGGGCTGATCTCACCCGGGCAGTCCAACGCCGGCATCATCCCGGCCGACATCACCAAGGCCGGCCGGATCGGGCTGGTCTCGAAGTCGGGCACGCTGACGTACCAGATGATGTACGAGCTGCGTGACATCGGCTTCTCCACCGCGGTCGGCATCGGCGGTGACCCGGTGATCGGGACCACGCACATCGACTGCCTGGCTGCCTTCGCCGAGGACCCGGACACCGACGCCATCGTGATGATCGGCGAGATCGGCGGCGACGCGGAGGAGCGGGCCGCGGAGTACATCTCCGCCCACGTGGACAAGCCGGTGGTCGGCTACGTCGCCGGTTTCACCGCGCCGGAGGGCAAGACCATGGGTCACGCCGGCGCCATCGTCTCCGGCTCCTCGGGCACGGCCGCCGCCAAGAAGGAGGCCCTGGAGGCCGCCGGCGTCAAGGTCGGCAAGACCCCGAGCGAGACGGCCGAGCTGATGCGCCAGGTGATGACCTCGCTGAGCCCGACGGGATAGCCCGGCTCAGACCAGAAACCGGTCACAGACGGCAGGTTCCGTGTCGGATCCCTGCGGTCTGTGACCGGTTTCTCCGGTTACGGGGCCTGGGTGACCCGCTCGCCCGCTCGTACGGAGATGGTGTTCCACTGGGCGTCGGTGAAGTCGAAGTCGCCTTTCGGGTTGGCGAAGGAGTAGGCGACCTTGGTGCCGGCCTGCACGATGCCGACGCGGAACTCGTCCGAGCCCTGGGTGCCCTTCTGCTCCACCGTGGCGGTGTAGCCGGTGATCGCGGTGGCCTTCGTGCCGATCCCGCGGACCTTCTTCGGGTCCGACACCGTGGCGGTCAGCCGCCGCTCCTTGCATTCCTCGAGGTTGGTCTTGATCTTCTCGACCAGCGCCTTCGCCGACTTCTCGTCCTTGAGGGTGAGGACGATCTGGTTCACCCCGAAGTAGCTCGTCCCGCTATCGGGATGCAGGTACACCCGGGAGCTCCGCGCCTCCGCCGCGACCGTCGACCAGTCGACGTTCTCGCAGCTGGCGCCGACGAAGTCCTCCTGCGGCAGCTCGACCGGAGCGGCGTTCCACGGAGACACCGAGCCGGCCACGGGCGGCAGG
The DNA here is from genome assembly GCA_963808435.1 of uncultured Actinomycetota bacterium. Taxonomy (GTDB): domain Bacteria; phylum Actinomycetota; class Actinomycetes; order Propionibacteriales; family Propionibacteriaceae; genus Microlunatus. The sequence goes on from CAWEFW010000001.1 coordinate 162,600, forward strand.
TCACCGGCCGCCAGGTACCCGGGCTGGTCACCGCCCAGTGGCGGCGGTCCGACCCGCACCAGCGCCTGGCCGCCGCACTTGCCGCCGGCGGGTCCGCACTGCTTGGCGATGACGTCGGTCAGCACGCCGGCCACGGTGGCGGGAGCGATCGCATCGGCGGACTTGCTGACATCGAGGATGTTCAGCACCCGGCCGGTCCGGCTGATCACCACGCTGTGCCACTCGGTGGCATCGCCGTTCTTCACGGCCACGGTCACCCCCGTGGCCTGCTCACCAACGCCGCGCACCACTCGGCCCGAGGCGAGCCACGCCCCGGCGGCCGGACAGGTGCCCAGGGTGCGGGACGTCACGGCGTAGGCCTGGGCGGCCTCCTCAGCCGTCGCGTACGCGGTCGCGTCGTGCAGCGCGCTGGGCGCGCTCTTCCCGCTGCTGCTGAGCACACGCAGGATCTTCTGCTGGGAGACGGGCTGCCCGTCCGGGGGCTCGACGCCGAAGCAGGCCGGGACCGGCGCATCCTCGGAGCCGCCCCGCTGGGTCAGGGACTCCTTCCAGGTGCGCTTCGGGTCGAGCGGCTTGGCCTGGGCGGCACTGAGCATCAGGTCGTTGGTCAGCAGCGCTCCGCCGTTGGTCATCGGCGGCTCGGAGACGCTGGTCGTCGGCCCCGGGCCGACCGAGCCGGCGGTCTCCGCGGGCGGCGGGACAGTGCCCTTGTTGTCGTCGCCGAGGCCGAGCACGGCGTACCCGATCGCCAGGCCGAGCACGACGACCGCGGCGACGACGCCGATGGCCAGGGCCCAGCGGGCGCGCTCGCCGATCGGGCGGCTGTCGTCCTCGTCCTCGCCCTCGTCGAGGTCGTCAGGACCCGAGGGGCCGGACGGTGCGTAGCGGCCGCGGGCCGTCGATCCGGACCGGGCCAGGATCGTGGTCGCCTCGTCCGCGGTCCGGCGGGTCCGCGGCGCGAAGGTGAAGGACCGGATCGCGGTGTCGTCGCTGCCGACGTCGTTCGCGTCGGGGCGCGGGGGAGCGGCGGGCGGTTGTGCGGCTCCCCCGTTGACCGGCGTCGTTTCGCCGTTGGCTGCGAACGCTCCGCCGTTGACCACCGGCGCCGCGGCTGTCTCGCTCCCGTTGGCCGTGCGTTCGGGGTGGTAGAGCGTCCGCGGCAGGTACTCGTCGCGGTACAGCGGCTTCGGGGCGTCCTCGTCGTCGAAGTTCGGGGCGGCCGGGCGGCTGACCGTGGCGGGCGCGGGAGCTGGGTCCGGAGCCGGCGGTGGGGTCGGCTCGGCCTCTGGCTCGATGAAGGCGCGCCGGGGCCGATAGCTCCGGGACTCCTGGTCGACCATGGTGAACTGCTCCTCGCGAGTCGTGAAAGGGCCGCCTTCCCCTGGCGGCGGACCCGGTGTTCCGGATCTCGTACGCCGACGTTGAGCCACGACTTTACCCGCGCCTGGCGTGTTGCGACCACTCGTGCCTGCCGGCTGGGTCAGCATGGGACGACCATGGCCTCGTTGCTGTCTCCTCGGCGGACCATAGCCGGGCTCTCCCTGCGGGCCCGTGACGCGGGCCCGCAGCAACCCGATACCTCGGTCGAGGTCAGCGCCGGTCCACCGGTCGGCTGGCCGGTCGCCGCCGTCGCCGGCGGGCTGGTCAGCGCCCTCGCCGGCTGGGTGCTGTGCGCCGGTCTGGCCGTGGTCGGCTGGCTGGCCGCCGATCCCGGCACCCTGGGCAACGCCCTCGGCGTCGGCACCCGGCTGTGGCTGCTGAGCAACGGGGTCGGGGTGTCGCTCGGTGGCCTGGTCGTCACCCTGGTTCCGTGGGGCGCCACCGCCGTCGTCGCCTACATGATGGCCTGGTCCGCCGGGTTCGCCGCGCGGCGGGTCCGCCCCGAGCAGCTGGCCGGACCGTTCACCGTGGCCGGCGTGCTGCTGGCCACCTACCTCGTCCCCGTCCTGGCCATCGGCGCCTGGCAGGGCCAGCCCTGGCGCGACCCGCTGCACTGGGCGGCCGTCATCGGGGTGCTGGGTCTGTCCGCCGTCTGGGGCGCCGGCCGGTCTCTCGGTCGGCGGCTCACCGACGGGTGGCCGGACTGGGCGCGGGCCCTGCCGCGCGCGGTCCTCGGTGCCCAGCTGGTGCTGCTGGTCTGTGGGGCCGCGCTGGTGCTGGCCCAGCTGATCCGCCACCTCGACCGGGTCACGGCCCTGCACGAGGCACTGAACCCCGGAGTCGCCGGGGGCATCGCGCTGCTGCTGGCCCAGCTGGCCCTGGTCCCGAACGCCCTGGTCTGGGCGGCCGCGTACGCGCTCGGCTCAGGTTTCGCGGTCGGCGCCGGCTCGGTGGTCGCCCCCGCCGCCACCGAGCTCGGCCTGCTGCCCGGCCTGCCGATGCTGGGCGCCCTGCCCGCCGCCGGTCCGGGCAGCCCGGTGCTGCTCTTCTGGCTGGCGGCCGGGGCTCTGGCCGGCGGACTCGCGGCGACGCTCGTGGTCCGCGCCCGGCCGGCGATGCGGTTCGACGCGAGCAGTCTGGCGGGCGGCCTGGTCGGAGTGCTGGCCGGCGTGGTGTTCGTCGCGCTCGGCTGGGCGGCCGGCGGCGACCTCGGGGTCGTCCGGCTGACCGGTCTCGGACCTCGACTGCTGCCGCTGCTGGTGATGGCGGGAACGACCATGGGACTGGCCGGACTGCTCACCGGCCTGGTCCTCGGACTGCTTCGGCTACGTCGCCCGCCCGTCGATCGGGATGGAGCGCCGCCTCCGGAGAACTAGGGGCGCCGTCCCGTGTGTTGTTTGGCGCGCCGCGGGGTTCACGGGGTCGTCGCCCTGGCTGGATAGGGTGGTCGCTGTGCCGCTGCCTGTCGATCCTCTACGCGGGGAGACGGCCCGGGTGGTGGTGCTCATCTCCGGCACCGGAACCCTGCTGCAGGCGTTGATCGACGCCAGCCGCGACCCGGCCTACGGCGTCTCGGTGGTCGCCGTCGGTTCGGACCGACCTTCGGTCGCCGGACTCGACCGGGCCTCCGCCGCGGGCATCCCCACCTTCGTGCACGCCGTCTCCGACCACCCGAGCCGGGCCGACTGGGACGAGGCGCTGACCAAGGAGGTCGCCGCGTACGCCCCAGACCTGGTGGTCAGCGCCGGCTTCCTGAAGCTGGTCGGGCCGGCCTTCCTGGCTGCGTTCGCCGGCCGGATGATCAACACCCATCCCGCCCTGCTGCCCGCGTTCCCCGGGTTGCACGGCCCGCGGGACGCCCTCGCGTATGGGGTCAAGGTGACCGGAGCGACCGTGTTCCTGGTCGATGCGGGGGTAGACACCGGCGTGATCCTGGGCCAGACGGCCGTGCCAGTGGCAGAGGACGACACCCAAGCCTCGCTGCACGAGCGGATCAAGGTGGCGGAGCGCGACCTGCTGGTAGAGATCACCCACCGACTGGCCACCCGGGCCTGGCGGGTCGACGACCGAAAGGTGACCTGGTCATGAACGACGCCGGCCGGCGGCCGATCCGCCGAGTGCTGATGTCGGTGTACGACAAGACCGACCTGGTGCCGACCGCGCAGGCCCTGGTCGCGGCCGGGGCCGAGATCGTCTCCACCGGGTCGACGGCTCGGGCGATCGCTGAGGCCGGTCTGCCGGTCACCCCGGTCGAGCAGGTGACCGGCTTCCCGGAGTGCCTGGACGGTCGGGTCAAGACGCTCCATCCGGGCGTCCACGCGGGCCTGCTGGCGGACCTGCGGCTGGAGTCGCACCGGGACCAGCTCGCCGACCTGCACATCGCTCCGTTCGACCTGCTGGTCAGCAACCTCTACCCGTTCCGCGACACCGTCGCCTCCGGGGCCACCCCGGACGAGTGCGTGGAGCAGATCGACATCGGCGGCCCGGCGATGGTGCGCAGCTCGGCCAAGAACCACGCGTCGGTGGCCGTCGTGACGTCCCCCGGCCAGTACCCGGCGCTGCTCGCGGCACTGGATGCCGGTGGCTTCACCCTGGCCGAGCGGCAGGGCCTGGCTGCGGAGGCGTTCGCACACACCGCCGCGTACGACGTGGCCGTGGCCGGCTGGCTACGGCAGGAGGTCGTGGAGCCCGACGAACCGTTCCCGACGTGGGTCGGGGCGACCTACCGACGGACGGCCGTACTGCGGTACGGCGAGAACCCGCACCAGCCCGCGGCCCTCTACCGCACCGAGGAGGCCGGACGCGGACTCGCTGCCGCCGAGCAGCGGCACGGCAAGGAGATGTCCTACAACAACTACGTCGACGCCGACGCGGCCCGGCGGGCGGCGTACGACTTCGACGAGCCCGCGGTGGCGATCATCAAGCACGCCAACCCCTGTGGGATCGCCGTCGGGACGGACGTGGCCGAGGCCCATCGCCGGGCCCACGCCTGCGACCCGGTGTCGGCCTTCGGCGGGGTGATCGCGGCGAATGCGCCGGTCAGCGTGGAGATGGCCCGCCAGGTGGCGGAGGTGTTCACCGAGGTGATCCTCGCCCCGGCGTACGAGGAGGGTGCCGTCGATGTGCTGAGCGCCAAGAAGAACCTTCGCATCCTGGTCGCCGAGCCGTACCGCCGGGGCGGCCCGGCCAGCCGGGAGATCGATGGCGGGCTGCTGGTCCAGGCCGCCGACACCGTCGACGCCGAGCACGATCGGGCGAAGAGCTGGCAGCTGGTGGCCGGGGACCCCGCGACCGACGACGTGCTGGCCGACCTGGAGTTCGCCTGGCGGGCGGTCCGGGGGGTGAAGTCCAACGCGATCCTGCTGGCCCACGACGGCGCCTCGGTCGGGGTCGGCATGGGCCAGGTCAACCGGGTCGACTCCTGCCGGCTGGCGGTGCAGCGGGCGGGGGAGCGGGCCGCCGCGTCGGTGGCTGCGTCGGACGCGTTCTTCCCCTTCGCCGACGGGCCACAGATCCTGCTCGACGCCGGTGTCCGGGCGATCGTCCAGCCGGGCGGGTCGGTGCGCGACGAGGAGGTCGTCGCCGCGGTCCAGGCAGCGGGGGCGACGATGTACTTCACCGGGGCCCGGCACTTCTTCCACTGAGGACACACGTATCGCGATGACGGCACAGATTCTCGACGGCAAGGCCCTGGCGGCCACGATCAAGGCTGAGCTCACCGAGCGGGTGGCCGCCCTGAAGGAGCGCGGCGTCACCCCCGGTCTGGGTACGGTCCTGGTCGGCGACGACCCGGGCAGCCATTCCTACGTGCGCGGTAAGCACCGGGACTGTGCCCAGGTCGGTATCGCCTCGATCCAGGTCGAGCTGCCGGCCGCCACGAGTGAGGCGGAGCTGCACGCCAAGATCGCGGAGCTGAATGCCGACCCGGCCTGCACCGGCTATCTGATCCAGCTGCCGCTGCCGGGCAGCCTGGACGAGTTCGCGGCCCTGCTGGCGGTCGACCCGGACAAGGACGTCGACGGGCTGCACCCCACTAACCTGGGCCGGCTGGTGCTCGGGGCCCCGGGACCCCTGCCGTGCACGCCGCGCGGCGTGGTCGAGCTGCTGCGCCGCCACGGGATCCCGCTCGGCGGCGCGAACGTCTGCGTGATCGGCCGCGGCACCACGGTGGGCCGGCCGCTCGGCCTGCTGCTGACCCGGCGGAGCGAGAATGCCACGGTCACGCTCTGCCACACCGGGACCACCGACCTGGCCGAGCACACCCGGCAGGCCGACATCATCGTGGCCGCCGCCGGCCGTCCGGGGCTGGTCACCGCCGACATGGTCAGGCCCGGTGCGGTCTGCGTGGACGTGGGCATAACGCGGACCGACACCGGCCTGGTCGGCGACATCGACGCCAGCGCGCACGAGGTGGCTTCGTGGGTGGCACCGGTCCCCGGCGGGGTGGGCCCGATGACCCGGGCGATGCTGCTCAGCAACGTGGTGGAGCGGGCCGAGCAGCTCGTGTCCGCCGGGTGATGGCGGCAGTGACCACACCCCGGCGGGCCCGGGACGAGCCGGCCGCCGCGGCCCGGGCGCTGCGGGCCTGGCCGTTGGTGGTCGTGCTGGCCGGGGTGGTCGCCGGCCTGGGGCTCGCGGTGCTGGGTCCGGCGACCTGGCGAGCGGGCTGCCTGGTCATCGGGGCGGCACTGGGTCTCGGCGCGGTGCTTCGGATCGCTCTGCCCAGCCGGGAGGCCGGCCTGCTTCAGGTGCGCAGCAAAGCCTTCGACATCACGTTGCTCCTGCTGCTGGCCGTCGCGGTGGTCGTGCTGGCGGTCCTGGTCCCGTCGCGCAGCTGAGTCAGCGGCTGAGTCGCTCCAACCGCTGCCAGGCCAGCTCGGCCAGCAGGCGGGCCGCGTCCGGCAGCACCGACTCGTCGAAGCGCGCCTGCGGGGAGTGGTTGGTCGGGGCGGTGGCTGGGTCGTCGCCCGCGACGGCGCCCAGGAACACGAACGCTCCTGGCACCTCGGCCAGCACCCGGGAGAAGTCCTCCGAGCCCATCATCGGGTCCGGCAGGCGTACGGCGCGGTTCGGCCCGAACTCGGCGGCGGCGACCTCCAGTGCGAAGTCGGCGTGCTCGGCGTCGTTGACGGTCACCGGGTACTCACCGGTGAAGGTCACGTCAGCGGTCAGTCCGTGGGCCGCGGCGAGCTGGGTGCACAGCCGCGCGCAGCGCTCCTGCAGCCGGGACATGCTCGCCTCGCTGAGCGCCCGCACCGTCGCCTCGAAGGTGGCGGTCTCCGGGATCACGTTCCGCCGGGTGCCGCCGGCGAACAGTCCGACCGTCACCACCACCGGGTCGAAGACGTCGAACTGCCGGGTGACCATGGTCTGCAGGGCGACCACCATCTCCGCCGCGACCACGATCGGGTCGGCCACCGCGTGCGGACGGGACGCATGCCCGCCGACCCCGCGTACGGTGACGAACAGTCCCGCTGAAGCGGCCATCATCGGCCCACCCCGCGTGGCGAAGACCCCGCGCGGCAGTGTGCTGGAGAACACGTGCAGCCCGTACGCGGCCGATACCCGTGGCCCGGCCGCGTCCAGGACGCCCTCGGCGAGCATCGCCGCGGCGCCGTCGTGCCCCTCCTCGCCCGGCTGGAACATGAACACGACGTCCCCGGGCAGTTCCGCCCGGTGCCGGCTGAGCAGTACCGCCGCGCCGACCAGGGCCGTGGTGTGCAGGTCGTGGCCGCACGCGTGCATCACTCCGGTTGGCGCCGCGAAGGGCTCGCCGGTCTCCTCGGTCACCGGCAGCGCGTCCAGATCCGCCCGCAGCAGCACCGCGGGAGCGGGCGCCGGGTTGGCGCCGCGCAGCACGCCGACGACCGAGGTCAGGGCCCGGCCAGGGGTCAGCTCGAGCGCGGCGTCGGCGAGTGCGTCGATGACCAGAGCCTGCGTACGCGGCAGGTGCAACCCGACCTCGGCCGCGGCGTGCAGGTCCCGGCGCAGCGCACGAAGGCGGCCGGACAGTCCGGCCGCCTCCTCGCCCAGTCGGGCAGGAATAGCGTCAGTGTCCGGTCAAGGAGCCCCGACGTCGGGGCACTAGTTCACGCCCTGCGACGCCGCCACGCCGAAGATGACGATCAGGGCGATGATGTACAGCACGATGAAGACGATGTAGATGATCGTGAAGACCTTGCCGAGCATGCGGCCGGTCCGGATCTGCGACACGTTGCTGTAGTTGGCGCCCGACGTGGTGACCTCGCGAAGCGCCTTGTTGCCGAGGTACCAGGCGATCGGGGCGCAGACGCCGACGAAGATGCCGACGATGCCCAGCACGAAGATCATCGTGCCCTGCGGGTGCTCCCCGGTCGCGACGCCGTAGGGCTGCTGGCCGTACTGGGCGGGCGGCTGTCCGTACGGGGAGGGCTGGCTCGCCGGGTACTGCTGGTCGGCCGGCTGTCCGTACGGGGAGGGCTGGCTCGCCGGGTACTGCTGGTCGGCCGGCGGGTACTGCTGCCCGGCGGGCGGGTACTGCTGCCCGGCCGGCGGGTACTGGCCGCCCTGGCCGCCCGGCTGCTCGTACGGGTTCGCGCTCGGCTGGCTCTGCGGGTTCTGGGGGTCATACGGGTTGCTCATGGGCAGCATTGTTCCCTATCCGTGGGGCATGGCGGTCCAGACGGGCGGACCAAATCGCCGCGTCGGTTCAGAACTCGCCGGTGGCGACACCGCCGATCACCACGGCGACGATCACCACGACCACCAGAGCAGCGATCACCACGCCGATGGTGCCGGTGATGATGCCGGCGACCGCCTGCGAACGCCCCGCGTAGCGGCCCGGCTGGGCATCGATCTCGTCGCGGGCCCGACGGCCCTGGACGATGCCGGGAATGCCCAGCAGACCGCCGATGCCGCAGCTCAGGCCGAAGACGATGCCCAGGATGCCGAAAATCATCGCAGTGGTGGACTGCGGATGGCTGACCGGCACCACGCCGTACGGGCTGGACATGCCGTAGGCGGGCTGGTAGGCCGCCACCTCGTACGGGTTGCTGCCATACGCGGGTGGGGGAGCGCCGTACTCCGAGGTCGGGTTGGCGTACGCGGGGGGCGGGCTGCCGTAGGACGTGCCGGAGGCGCCGTTGCCGTACGGCGGGGTCGGCTGCGGGTCGAACCCGGGCTGCGGCGGCTCGGAGGCCGACGGACCTGACGCCGGGAAGGGTCCGCCGTAGCCGGCCGGAGCGGCGTAGGGGTCAGCGGGGGCCGGCTGGTAGGGGTCAGCGGGTGGCGTGGCCGATGGGGCGGAGGCCGGGCCTGAGGCGCCCGGGTCAGCCGTCGAGGAGCCCTCGCGGCTCCACGGGTTGGGCGGCTCCTCTTCCGGGCGGGAGAGGCTGCTGTCGGACTGATTGGACGACCAGGACGGGTTGTCCCAGGTGGAGGATCCGCCCGAGTCCGCACCGGGTCCGGAGGTGTTCATGACTCCAAGTCTGGCCTACCGGCCGGGCCAGCCCTGGCTCCAGTCCTGGTTCGGACACCGCTGCCGCCGGTTTCAGCCGATCAGCCCAAGGGCGCGGACCGCCTCGCGCTCCTCCGCGAGCTCGGCCACGCTGGCGTCGATCTTGGCCCGGGAGAACTCCGGAATCGTGCAGCCCTCGACGATCGTGTACGCCCCGCCGGCGGTGGTGCACGGGAAGGAGGAGATCAGACCCTCGGCCACGTCGTAGGAACCGTCGGAAGGGACCGCCATGGACACCCAGTCGCCCTCCGGCGTGCCCAGCACCCAGTCGCGCATATGCTCCACCGTCGCGTTGGCCGCGCTGGCCGCCGAGCTGGCGCCCCGGGCCTCGATGATCGCCGCACCGCGCTGCTGCACCGTCGGCAGGAAGGTCTGCTCCAGCCAGTCCTGGTCACCGACCAGCTCGGCGGCGTTGCGCCCGCCGACCTCGGCGTTGAACAGGTCCGGGTACTGGGTGGCCGAGTGGTTGCCCCAGATGGTCATCTTGCGAACCTCGTTGACGCTGACCCCTGCCTTGGCGGCGAGCTGGGCCTTGGCCCGGTTGTGGTCGAGGCGGGTCAGCGCGTTGAAGCGCTCCGCCGGGATGTCCGGCGCGTTGCTGCGGGCGATGAGCGCGTTGGTGTTGGCCGGGTTTCCGGTGACCAGCACCTTGACGTCGTCGGCCGCGTGGTCGTTGAGCGCCTGGCCCTGGGGCTTGAAGATCGCGCCGTTGGCCTCCAGCAGGTCGCCCCGCTCCATCCCCTTGCTGCGCGGCCGGGCGCCGACCAGGCAGGCCAGGTTCACGCCGTCGAAGATCTCATTGGGGTCGTCGCCGATCTCCACGGCGGCCAGCAGCGGGAACGCGCAGTCGTCCAGCTCCATGACCACGCCCTCCAGGGCCTTGAGCGCCGGGGTGATCTCCAGCAGGCGGAGCTCGACGGGGGTGTCGGGTCCGAGCATGGACCCGCTGGCGATCCGGAACAGCAGGCTGTAGCCGATCTGACCGGCCGCGCCGGTGACGGCGATCTTGACGGGGTTGGGCACGCGATACTCCTGGTGGTCGGGTTGGGCTCGACGCTAGCAAGGCCGCACCGGTGGTGCGGGAGGAGGTGGGCGGTGCCGGAGTGGCTGAGCCTGGCCGCGGCGCCGGACTGGGTCGCTGCCCGGTTGCGGGGGCGGACCGGCACCCGGTGGGTCGGGGTCGATGGCTTCGGGGCGGCGGGCAAGAGCACCCTGGCGCGCCGCATCGCCGCCGCGCTGCCCGGCGCCCGGATCGTCGCGGTGGACGACTTCGGCCGGGCCGGCGTGCACGGCTGGGACCGGGCGCTGTTCACCGCGCAGGTGCTCGAGCCGCTGCTCGCCGGCCGCCCGGCCCGCTACCAGCACTGGGACCTGGTCGCCGACGCCGGGCGGGACGACGTCGACGTGCCGCCCGGGGTTCCGGTTGTCGTCGAGGGAGTCTCGGCGACCGACGACCGGGTGCCGGTGCCGTGGGACGTCACCCTCTGGCTGGAGGTCCCGGCGGCGGAACGCGAACGCCGGATCCGGGCCCGCGACAGCTACCCGGCGTTCCGGGAGCGGTGGCACACCGACTGGTGGCCGAGCGAGCAGGCGTACGCGGCGGCTCAGCAGCCGTGGACTCGGGTCGACGCTGTCGTCACGGACGCGGGCCACTGACCAGCGGTGACGTGGACCAGGGCGCTAAGGGCATGTCTCCCGAACCCCGATCGGCTGCGCGACGCCCGGGAATCGATGGGCTGCGTTGGAATCGTCGTTCGTAGAACACCGCTACGACCTCCTCTTCCGCCTTGCCCCTCAATCCCCGGACCGCCGCTCGCTATCGACCGGGGTTCAGGAGACACGCCCTAGCCGAGCCGGGCCAGGGCGGCGCTGAGCGTAGCCGAAGGGGTCATCACGGCCGACGCTCTCGCCGGGTCCGGCCGGTAGTAGCCGCCCAGGTCGACCGGCGAGCCCTGCACGCCCAGCAGCTCGTCGTTGATCACCTGCTCCTGATCGGAGAGCTCCTGCGCCAGTCCGGTGAAGGCGGCCGCCAGCTCCGGGTCCTGGGTCTGCTCGGCCAGCTCCTGGGCCCAGTAGAGGGCCAGGTAGAAGTGGCTGCCGCGGTTGTCGATCTGGCCGACCTTGCGGGCCGGCGACTTGTTCTCGTTGAGGAAGGTGCCGGTGGCCCGGTCCAAGGTGTCGGCCAGCACCTGGGCCCGTGGGTTGTCGGTGTGCTCGGCGAGATGCTCCAGGCTGACGGCGAGGGCGAGGAACTCACCGAGGCTGTCCCAGCGCAGATAGTTCTCCTTGACCAGCTGCTGGACGTGCTTGGGGGCCGAGCCGCCGGCCCCGGTCTCGAACAGGCCACCGCCGTTGATCAGAGGCACCACCGAGAGCATCTTGGCCGAGGTGCCGAGCTCCAGGATCGGGAACAGGTCGGTGAGGTAGTCCCGCAGCACGTTGCCGGTGACCGAGATCGTGTCCTCGCCGCGGCGGATCCGCTCCAGGGAGTAGGCGATGGCCACGACCGGCGGCAGGATCTTGATCTCCAGGCCCTCGGTGTCGTGGTCGCGCAGGTAGGCGTTGACCTTGGTGATCAGCTGGGCGTCGTGGGCGCGGGTCTCGTCGAGCCAGAACACGGCCGGGTTGTCGGTGGCCCGGGCGCGGGTGACCGCCAGCTTGACCCAGTCGGCGACGGCGACGTCCTTGGTCTGACACATCCGCCAGACGTCGCCGGGCTCGACGGTCGTCTCCAGCAGCGTGGACCCGGAACCGTCCACCACCCGGACGGTGCCGGCCTGACCGATCTCGAAGGTCTTGTCGTGCGAGCCGTACTCCTCGGCTGCCTGGGCCATCAGGCCGACGTTGGGGACCGAGCCCATCGTGGTGGGGTCGTACGCGCCGTGGGCTCGGCAGTCGTCGATCACCACCTGGTAGATCCCGGCGTAGCTGGAGTCGGGGATGACCGCGAGCGTGTCGTGCTCCTCGCCGTCAGGACCCCACATGTGCCCGGAGGTGCGGATCATCGCCGGCATCGAGGCGTCCACGATGACGTCGCTGGGCACGTGCAGGTTGGTGATGCCCCGGTTGGAGTCGACCATGGCCAGGGCCGGTCCGTCGGCCAGCCCCTGCTCGATGGCCTGCTTGATCGCAGCACCCTCGGGCAGCGCGTCGAGGCCGGCCAGGATGCCGCCCAGGCCATTGTTCGGGCTGAGACCGGCGGCGGCGAGGGTGTCGCCGTAGCGGGCGAAGACGTCGGGCAGGAAGGCTCGGACCACATGGCCGAACAGGATCGGGTCGGAGACCTTCATCATCGTCGCCTTGAGGTGGATCGAGAACAGCACGTCCTCGGCCTTGGCCCGGGCGACCTGGGCGGCGAGGAACTCCTCGAGCGCGGCGACGTGCATCGCGGTGGCGTCGATCACCTCGCCCGCCCGCACCGGGACCGACTCGCGCAGCACGGTGGTGGCTCCGTCGTCGCTGAGCAGCTCGATCCGCAGGGTGCCCTCGGACCCGACGGTGGTCGAGGTCTCGTTGGAGCGGAAGTCGTCGGCGGTCATGTGTGCGACGTTGGTCTTGGAGTCGGCCGACCAGGCGCCCATCGAGTGCGGGTGGGTCCGGGCGTACTGCTTGACCGAGGCGGGTGCACGCCGGTCGGAGTTGCCCTCGCGCAGGACGGGGTTGACCGCGCTCCCCTTCACCTTGTCATAACGCGCGCGGACGTCACGGTCCTCGTCGGTCTGCGGAGAGTCCGGATAGTCGGGCAGGGCGTAGCCCTGGCTCTGCAGCTCGGCGACCGCCGCCTTGAGCTGCGGCACCGACGCGGAGATGTTGGGCAGCTTGATGATGTTGGCCTCGGGCGTCTTGGCCAGCTCGCCCAGCTCGGCCAGCGCATCGGGCTGCCGCTGTTCCTCGGTCAGCCGGTCCGGGAACTGGGCGAGGATCCGCCCCGCCAGCGAGATGTCGCGGGTCTCGACCGTGACCCCGGCAACCCCCGCGTACGCGGTGATGATCGGCAGCAGCGAGTACGTCGCCAGCGCCGGTGCCTCGTCGGTATGGGTGTAGATGATCGTCGCGTCGCTGTGGCTCACCCCGAAACGTTATCGCCCCACCCGAGAACGGCTACTCGGCGCGTAGCGAGGCCGGGTCGAGGGGCACGCCCACGGCCCTGCAGATCCGGTCGATGTCGACGTCGAAAGCGAGGACCGCGTCCGCGTGTCGCCTGGCCACGACCTCCATCACGATCGGCTGGGTAACGGCCAGCGGACCGTCGACCGAGATCAGGGTGGCCATTCGCTCGTCGACTGCGCTCCCGGTCGCCCGGACACGCGAGATTCACAACGTCGCGGCGCGGCCGATCTGGACGAGCTTCCAGCCGGCGTTGCGCCAGGTGGGGGCGTGGAGCTTGAGGCGGCCGTCGATGATGACTTTCTGCTTGACCAGCTCGCCGAGCTTCTCCGGGTCGAGCTGCCGGAACTCGGGCCACTCGGTCAGGTGCAGCACCACCTCGGCGCCGAGCAGGGCCTGCTCCACGCTGGCCACCTGGGTGAATCCCTCGCGCGGAGGGAGCCGGGCCTGCGGGTCATAGATCCGTACGTCGGCACCATGAGCGTGCAGATGGTCGGCCACGGTCAGCGCGGGGGAGTTGCGGGTATCGTCGGTGCCGGGCTTGAACGCCGCGCCGAGCACGGCGATCCGCTTGCCGTCCACGTCTCCGCCGGCCTGGTCGATGGCCAGCTCGGCCAGCTCGGCCCGCTGGCCGTCGTTGATCGCCTCGACGGCCCGGATCAGGTCGCTGAGCACGCCCACGCCCAGCCCGTCGGCGCTCACGGCCAGCGCTTTGATGTCCTTGGGCAGGCAGCCGCCGCCGAAGCCCAGTCCGGCGTTGAGGAACTCCCGGCCGATCCGCCGGTCGTAGCCGAGAGCGTCCGCCAGCAGGGTGACGTCGCCGCCGGCCGCCTGGCACATCTGGGCCATGGCGTTGATGAAGCTGATCTTCGTGGCCAGGAACGAGTTGGCCGCGACCTTGATCAGCTCGGCGGTGGCGATGTCGCACCGCACCACTGGCACCCGGTCGCTGATCGGTAGCGCGTAGATCTCCTCCAGCATGGCCAGGGCCTCAGCCGAGTGGGTGCCGAAGACCAGCCGGTCCGGTCGCAGCGTGTCCTCCACCGCGTACGCCTCGCGCAGGAACTCCGGGTTCCAGGCGATCTCCACCGCGTCCCCGGCCGGCGCCTGGGCGCGCAGCCGCTCCTCCAGGGCCATCGCCGTGCCGACCGGCACGGTCGACTTGCCCACCACCAGGGTCGGCTCGGTCAGCAGCGGGGCCAGCGTGTCCACGGCTGCGTGCAGCTGGGAGAGGTCGGCCGCTCCGCCCGGCCCGGACGGGGTGCCCAGGGCGAAGAAGTGCACGTCCGCCCAGTCCGCGATCTCGGTGTAGTCGGTGGTGAACCGCAGCCGGCCGGAGCTCGTGTGCTTCTCCAGCAGCGGCTCCAGGCCCACCTCGAAGATGTGGGCCTGCCCGGCGTTGAGCGTCTTGACCCGGTCCGGGTCGATGTCCACACCGACCACGTGGTGGCCGAACTCGGCCATGCCGGCGGCGTGCGTCGCCCCCAGGTAGTTGGTGCCGATCACACTCACACACAAGCTCACGCGGCAAATCCTCCCATAGCGACCCTCACGGCAGGGCATACAAGATCAGCTCGGACAGCTCCCCGCTTCCGATCGGCTCCGCCTGCGGCATCCGTCCCACCTCGCGGTAGCCCGCTGCCTCGGCGACGTGCCGGGACGCGGTGTTGGCGGCCGCGCAGCGGATCACGATCGAGGCCGCCAGCCCCGCGGACCGGGCATAGCCGGTGACCAACCGGACGGCCGCGGTGACCGTCCCCCGGCCCCGCGCCTGCGGGTGTGCCCAGTAGCCGATCTCCGCCCGCGGAGCGTAGCTGCTCAGGCCCTCCAGCCCGATCGAGCCGAGGCAGCGGTCGTCCTTCGCATCGGCGATGCACCAGACCAGCCCGGTACCCCGGGCGGCGAGCTCACGGGTGTGCTCCAGGTAGCTCAGGGCGTCGGCGACGGCGTACGGGCGGGGCAGGCTGACCAGCCAGTGCCGGGTCCGCGGGTCCGAGCACGCCTCGACGACCCGGTCGGCGTCGTTCTCGACGAACGGCCGGAGTACCAGCCCGTCGCCGAGCAGCTCGCCCGGCACCAGCCCCCGGCGGGGCGTACGCGGGTCCTCTCGGGTCATCGTGGCGACCCAGCCGTCCCGCAGCGTGCCGCGCTGGTCGAGCAGTCGTCGCACCGTGCCGTCGAAGGCGAACCCGGCCGCGGCCGCGACCCGCCGCGACCCCCAGTTGCCGGCGATCGCCCGCCAGCGCAGCGTGGTCAGCCCGGCGACGTCGAAGGCGTAGTCCCGCACCAGCCGGACCGCGGTGCTCATCACCGACCGGCCGCGGGCCCGGGGATGCAGTCCGAAGCCGATCTCGGCCCAGCCGGGCTCCTCGATCCGCAACCCCACGTGCCCGCAGGCCTGGCGTACGCCGTCGCGCTGGACCTCGACGGTCCAGCTCGGGTAGCGACCCTCGGTCCAGCCCGTTCGGATCCGGGCGAAGAACTCCTCGGCGTCCGACAGCGCGTAGCCACCGGGCGGCGTCGGCACGCTGGTGGTCCAGCGGATGGTCTCCGGATCCCGGCTCTGTTCCACGATCGCCGGCAGGTCGGCGCGGCTGGTCGCCCGCAGGGTGACCCCCGCGGCCGGGTCGATCAGAGTCGGCACCCCCTCCGGGAACGGCCGGGCGATCGCCTCGGGACGGGGAGCCGGGTCGGGCATGGGCCCATCCAACCGGCCGGGCCGCCGGGACGGCAATGCGTTTGCCCGCTGGTCCGTGAGTCGGCACCGCCTCCGGGTCACTACGCTGCACAGGTGAGCGGCATGAGCCGACCGACGAGACCAGGAATGTTCTGAGCCTTCCATGAGCACGGTGCTGCTCAACATCGCGTTGATCCTGGTTTTCATCCTGATCGGCGGCGTCTTCGCCGCGGCCGAGATGGCGCTGGTGTCGCTGCGCGACAGCCAGATCCGCCAGCTGGCCAACCGGGGCAAACGAGGCCGGACCGTCGCCCGGCTGACCGAGAACCCCAACCTCTTCCTGTCCGCGGTGCAGATCGGGGTCACCCTGGCCGGCTTCCTGTCGGCCGCGTTCGGCGGCGTGACGCTGTCCGATGATCTGGCACCGGTGCTCCAGCGGCTCGGCCTGTCGGAGAGGGTGGCCTCCACCGTCGCGCTGGTGCTGATCACGATCGTGATCTCCTACCTGTCCATCGTGCTCGGCGAGCTCACCGCCAAACGACTGGCTCTGCAGCGGACCGAGGGCGTCGCGCTGATGCTCGGCCCGTTCATCAGCTTCGTCGCCCGGATCACCCGGCCGGTGATCTGGCTGCTGGACGTGTCGACCAACGTCGCCGTACGGATCTTCGGCGGTGACCCCCGGGCCGGTCGCGAGGAGGTCACCGACGAGGAGATCCGGGCCCTGGTCAGCGGCTCGACCACCCTGTCGGACGAGGAGCGGCAGATCGTGGACGACGTCTTCGCCGCCGGCGAGCGCAGCCTGCGCGAGGTCATGCTGCCGCGGACCGAGGTCGATTTCCTGCCCGGCGACATGCCGGCGCACAAGGCCGTCCGCGAGCTCACCAAGGCGCCGCACTCGCGCTACCCGGTGACCGGCGACTCCGCCGACGACATCATCGGCTTCGTGCACGTCCGCGACCTGCTGGACCCGGACATCAGCAGCCGGACCCTGCCGGTGCGCGAGGTCGCCCGGTCGGTGCTGTCCATGCCGGACACGGTGCCGGTGCTGCGCGCGCTGAGCGAGATGCGCCGCACCTCCTCCCACCTGGCCATCGTGCTGGACGAGTACGGCGGCACGGCGGGGATCGTGACCATGGAGGACCTGGTCGAGGAGCTGGTCGGTGACATCACCGACGAGTACGACATCGTCACCGAGCAACCGGCGAGCGCCCGGGGCGAGGAGGTGATCGACGGTCTGACCACGCTGGACGAGTTCACCGAACGCACCGGGCTGGTGCTGCCCGAAGGTCCCTACGACACCCTGGCCGGCTACTTCATGGCCCAGCTCGGTCGGCTGCCCAGCGTGGGCGATGTCGCCGAGGTCGAGGTCGGCGCCGGTGAGAACCCGTCGGAGGGGACCGCCCGGCTGGAGCTGCAGGTCAGCGAGCTGGACGGCCGCCGGGCGTCGGCATTCGTACTGCGCCGGCTGGACAGCGGGCAGCCGAGCCTCAAGGAGCACTAGCCGCGCCGAAATTGGGAGCGGAGGGGCTGGGGTTGCGTGCCAGAATGTGCCGCGTGTCGTCCCCTGCCGGCCCGCGTACGCCTCGGGTCTTCTCGCTCGCCCAACCCACCGCCGATTCGCTACACCTGGGTAACTACCTGGGCGCGCTGCGGCAGTGGGTGCCGCTGCAGGCCGACCACGAGGCGTTCTACGGGGTCGCGGACCTGCACGCGCTGACCGTCGAAACGGACCCGAAGACGCTGGCCGAGCGCTCCCTGCGCAGCGCGGCGCAGATGATCGCGGCCGGCATCGACCCGGAGCGGTCGACCGTTTTCCTACAGTCCCACGTCCCCGAGCACACCCAGCTGGCCTGGATCCTCGGCTGCCTGACGGGGTTCGGCCAGGCGCAGCGGATGACCCAGTTCAAGGACAAGGCCGCCAAGGTGGGGGCGGAGAGCACCAACGTCGGGTTGTTCACCTATCCGGTGCTGATGGCTGCGGACATCCTGCTCTACCAGGCCGACCGCGTCCCGGTCGGCGAGGACCAGCGGCAGCACCTGGAGCTCAGCCGCGACCTGGCCACCCGGTTCAACTCCCGCTACGGCCCGACCTTCGTCGTCCCCGAGCCCTACATCGTGCCTTCGGTCGGCAAGATCCGGGACCTGGCCGACCCGACCACGAAGATGAGCAAGTCGCTGTCTGCGCCCACCGGCATCATCGAGCTGCTCGACGAGCCCAAGGTAAACGTCCGCAAGATCAAGTCGGCGGTGACCGACTCGGGCCGGGAGATCACCTTCGACGAGGTCAACAAGCCCGGCGTGGCCAACCTGCTGACGATCCTGGCCGCGCTGACCGAGACCGACATCGACGTCCTGGTGGACAAGTTCGCCGGTCGCGGCTACGGCGACCTCAAGTCGGCGGTGGCCGATGCTGTGACCGAGATCGCGACGCCGTTCCGGGAGCGGACGCTGGAGCTGATGGGAGAGCGCACCGAGCTGGAGGCGATCTTGGCCCGGGGGGCCGAGCGCGCCCGGACCGTGGCCGGTCCCACCCTGGCCGACGTGTACGCGAAAGTCGGTCTGGTCCCGCTCTGACTTGTGCTCGTCTCGCACCCGTCGCGCCCGGGGAGCTGCCGTCGTCGTCACTCTTCGCGAACGAAAAGCGTGTTCGCTCATCGTTCCTCCGAACGCCAGCGGGCGCTCCTCCGATGCTCGACGAGCGGTCTGTGCTCGTCTCGCACGCTTCGGGTGGCGTCGTCCTCGCTCTTCGCGAAACCGCCCCCGGTCTGCTCGCTAGCGCTCGCGGGCGGCCTCGCTCGTGGTACCTCCGGTCGGCACCGGGCGCTCCGATGCTCGAAGAGCGGCGTACGAGCCGGCTCTGGCGGACGCGATCGAGGCCACCAGGACGACGGCGATCGGCAGGGCCAGGCTCCAGGCCAGCCCGGCGTACGTCATCCAGGCCAGCACCGGCCCGGCGGCGGCTCCGCCGATGGCTCCGGCCAGGTTCATCGCCAGGTCGCTGCGTCCTTGGAGGACGATCCGCCGGTCGGTTGGGGCCGCGTCGTTGAGCAGCGCCGAGCCCGCCACCGTCGAGGCGCTCCAGCCCAGTCCGAGCAGGGTGAGGCCGAGCACGACCGTGGCGGTCTGGTGCGACCCGAGCGCGGTGACCACCGCGGAGCCCAGCAGCAGCAGCTGACCGCCCACGATGGTCGGCATCCGGCCGAGGCGATCGGCGAGCACGCCGAACACCGGCGACAGCGCGAACATCCCGGCGATGTGCAGGCTGAGGGTGAAGCCCACCACCGACAGGGACGCGCCGTCGTGCACAAGGTGCACCGGCGTCATCGACATCAACGCGATCATCGTGGCGTGGCTGAGCGCGACCGTGATGATCGCCACCCGGACCAACCCGAGGTCGCCAGGCCCGGAACTGATCATCACCCCCGTTGCCGCCGCCTCCAGTGAGCGGCGGCGACTCTCCAGCAAGGGGTCGGGTCGCATCCAGACCAGGTAGCAGAGGGCCGCGAGACACTGGGTGACCAGCGGGAACACGAAGATTCCGGCGAACGGCGACAACCCGAGGGCCGTGCCGAGGACGTTTCCGGGCTCCGCCAGGTTGGGTCCCGTGACGGCTCCGATCGTGGTCGACCACACCACCAAGGAGAGGTCGCGGCCACGGCTGCGGGCCGAGGCCAGATCGGTGGCGGCGAACCGCGACTGCAGCGCCGCCGCCGTCCCTGATCCCGCCAAGCCCAGACCGAGAAACAACAGGATCGTGCTGCGCGCCTCCAACGCGAGGACACAGACCAGCGCTCCGCTCGCGGCGATCAGGGCTGCGGTGCACAACGAGACCCGGCGGCCGGAGCGGTCCGCCAGCCGGGCCAGGGGGACGGCCAGCAGACCAGCCCCCAATGTCGTCACCGTCGCCGCCAGGCCGGACCAGGCCGCGCCGGCCAGCTCGTTGACCGCCAGCGCTCCGACCGAGAGCGCCGCTCCAAGGCCCAGTCCGCCGAGGATCTGGCCGACGGTCAGCAGAAGCAGGGTGCGCCGGCGAAGCCGATCCAACGGTTCTGACTGTCCGCTCACCCGCATGATGTTCATCCTCCATCGGAGGACCGACACTCCTGAGCCGGCCTCCCGGGGCCTACAGCTCCATCGTCGGGCTGACCACCGTCGTCGACTCGCCGTCGGCCGGGTGCAGCGCGAACTTGGCCAGCCCGGTCGGCACCTTCTCGAACACGAACCGGCCGTCGGCGTCGGCGTACGTCTCACGCGCCCCGTCGGCGAGCAGGACCTCCACCCGGATGCCCGCCCCGGGAGCGGCCCAGCCGTCGATACGGACCGCGTCCTCACCCTCGGGGGTGATGGTGACCATCGTGGTCATCGACTCGCTGGTGAAGGTGATCGTGCGCACCGCCTCGGTCGACGCGCTGCGGGCGCCGGCGCTGGACAGGTCCAGCTGGGTCAGGGTCGCCACCTCCGCCTGCAGCGCATCCAGAGTCAGCTCGAACTGGATCCGCTCCACCAGCCCGTCCGGCACCGGGTCGTGCTCGTCGTAGTAGGCGCGCAGCGAGTTGAGCAAGGCGAAGTCTTCTGCGTCCAGCGACTCGGCGGCGAGGCGCTCCTCGAGGGCGAGCCGGTCATCGTCGGCGGTGGTCATCTCGTCTCCCAACTGGGGTCAGCGGCGAGGGCGAGCCGCAGCTTGGCCAGGCACCGGCCCCGGGTGGGACCGATGCTGCCCTGTGGCATACCCAATGCCTTGGCGAGCTCCGCATAATCGGGGCGATCGGCGAACGCGATCACCCGGAGCAGTGCCCGGCATCGCTCGGGCAGTCCCTCCACGTGCTGCCAAAGCCGGTGGTCGCGGGTGGCCCGCAGCACGGCGTCCTCCACCGACTCGCTGCTGTCATTGGCCAGGGTGCCGGTGGTCTCCAGGTCCTCGGGTCGGACCTTGGTCTGCGCCCGCGCGACGCGCCACGCCTCCCGCTTGGTGCTGACGACCATCCACTGCAGCACGGCCAGCGGCTCGGCGATGGTGTCGGCCTTGCGGATGAGGGTGAGCCACACCGTCTGCAGCACGTCCTCGGTGGTGGCGGCGTCCAGCCGGGAGGCTCGAGCGGTGTGCCACAGGATCGGGGTCAGGATCTTCACCAGCTCCCCCATCCGTGCCTCGTCGCCGGCCCGGTAGAGCGCGAACAGCCGACCCGCCCGGGTTGCCAGGCTGTCCTCGACCGTGCCTCCGCCCACGGAGCACCTCCAACATTCTTGCTAGCCCAGAAGAGCCGGCGGGACCAGTTCTGATACGCCACGGCGCACGCGCAGCCCGTTATCGGGTCCACCGTACGGGGGAACGACCCCCCGAAATGTCCGCGACGACATCACCCGATCCGCTCGTCCACGTAGCACCAACGCCAGGACTCGCCCGGTTCGAAGCTCCGCATCACCGCGTGGTCGGTGCGGTGGGCGTGCCGCTCGGCGTGGCGGCCGGGTGAGGAGTCGCAGCAGCCGACGTTGCCGCAGCGTGAGGCAGATCCGCAGGTGCACCGTACGGGTCCCCTCGCGTACGCAGTCCTGGCAGATGACCGACCCGAGGGGGTCGATGTCGGCGGGGGCCCGGTCGAGGTGGACGCAGGACCCGGCCGCGGCCTGCGGCGTGGCGACCTCGTCCTCCTCGGTCAGCTGGTCGGCCCGGCGGCTGGCCAGCGCCAACGTGGACTCCTCGATGTCGAGAGAGGCCAGCACCTGCTCCAGGACGTCGTGGTCGATGGTTCCGCTGGAGCGGATCTTGAGCACCTCGTCCCGCTCGACCTGCAGCGTCTGCAGCCGCAGCCGGCGGTACTGCTCCGACGGCGTCTCACCGCCGTCGGAGCGCCCGAGCATCTCCCACATCGCCTCGGGTCGAGCGGAGATCCGGGTCCGCAGCAGCTCGACCGTCTCCGGGGCGTCGGCCGGCTTGACCAGGTTGTCCAGCGCGAACAGTCCCGCGTTGGCCGCGGTGGTCATCACGGTCGCCGCCTGCAGGGCGTCGGACCGAGCGTCCGGCCCGCGGATCTTCAGCGCCCGGACCAACGCCGGCAGGGTCAGTCCCTGGAGCAGCAGGGTGCCCGCCGTGACCACCATGGCGGCCAGGATCAGGACCTCCCGCTCCGGCACGTCCTCGGGGATCAGGAAGGCGGCGGCCAGGGTGACCACGCCCCGCAGCCCGGCCCACCCCAGGACCAGGGTGTGGCTCCAGGGCGGGACGGTGCCCTCGCGCTGCCACTTGCGCTTGAACAGGAAGATCCGGCTCAGCGCCACCCAGGCCAGCCGGATCACGATCACCCCGACCAGGACGGCCAGCACGAACACGGTGATCCGCCCGCCGGTCAGCTCCGACCCCTGCACCTCGGTGAGGATCCGCTGCGCCTGCAGCCCGATCAGCAGGAAGACCGTGTTCTCCAGCAGGAACTGGATCGTGGTCCAGTTCACCCGCTCGCTCAGCCGGGACTGGCCGGACTGGATCGCCGGCGACTTGTGGCCGAGGATCAGCCCGGCGGTGACCACCGCGATGATGCCCGAGCCGTGGAACTCCCCGACCTTGATCCACTTCTCGGCCGGCACGTACGCGGCGAAGGGCACCAGGATCGAGATCGCGGTATCGAACACCGGCTGGGTGACCCGACGCCGGATCGGGATCACGACCAGGGCCACCAGCAGCCCGACCACACCTCCACTGAGCGGCGATCAGGAAGCCACCGGTCACCTCGGCAGCCGAGACCGCGCCGCCGATGGCGACGATCGCCACCCGGAGGCAGGTGATCGCGGTGGCGTCGTTGACCAGGGACTCGCCCTCCAGGATGGTGACCAGCTGCCGGGGCAGCCCCACCCGGCGGGCGATCGAGGTGGCCGCCACGGCATCCGGCGGTGCGACCACCGCGCCCAGCGCGAACGCCACGGCGAAGTCGACCGGCAGCAGCCACCAGGTGATCAGGCCCACCCCGAGGGCGGTGACCACCACCAGCACCACCGACAGCGAGATGATGGCGCGCTTGTTGGCCCGGAAGTCGATCACCGAGGTCCGGATCGCGGTGGCGTACAGCAACGGCGGCAGCAGGCCGAACAGCACCAGCTCGGGCGTCAGCTCCGGCGGGGTCAGGCCCGGGATGAACGACGCTCCGATGCCCACCACGATCAGCAGCAGGGGAGCGGAGAAGTCCAGGCGGTCGGCCACCGCGGCCACCACCAGCACGGCGGCGACGACCGCCAGGATGGTCAGTGCAATGTCCACGTCGCCATGCTTCCATCCCGGGCGAGGGCACTCGGTCCGCGCTCACGCGGAGCGGATCCTCGTGCGAGGATTCCGACGTGACGGTCCCAAGCGGCCTGAGCGCGCTGGGCCGACGCCGACGGGTCGGCGCTGCTCACCTCGGCCGAGGTGCAGCCACTGCTGGCGGCCGCCGTGGAGCACGCCGGCGGCCGGCTGGGCAGCTGGCGGCTGCAGCACGTCGACGCCCACCCGGGCCGGTCGACCACGGCGACGTACGCCGCCGGCGTCGAGTGGCCGACCGGACCCCGGGAGGAGCTGCTCGGCGCCAGTACCCGGGTCGGCGGCCGCCGCGGCAACGACGACCGGGCGACGGTGTTCGGCGACGGCGACCGGGAGGTCGCGGTCTGGCTCTACCCGGACGACCCGGACCTGCCGGGGCTGCGTCGGGCCGCCACGGCCGGCGAGGTGGCGGCGCTGCTGGCCGAGCACCAGGTGCTGGACCGCGCAGCCGGCTCCGGAGCAGGTCGCGCTGGAGATGATCAGCTACCGGCCGCGGCGGCGGGCGGTGGTCAAGGTCACCGTCGACACGCCCACCGGACCCCAGGTCTACTTCATCAAGGTGCTGCGCGAGCCCTCCGTCGCGCCGATCCTGGAGCGGCACCGGCTGCTGACCGCGGCCGGGTTCCCGGCGCCGGTGGTGGCGGCGATCACCCCCGACTTCTGCCTGGTGACCCCACAGCTCCCCGGCCGGCCGCTGGCCCTGGCACTGTTCGACGAGTCGATGCCCTGTACCGCTGAGGCCCTGGTGGTTCTGCTGGACGCGATGCCGCCTGCGGTCGTCGGCCTGCCACGCCGGCCGCCGTGGACCGATGCCGTCGGCAGCTACGCCGAGATGGTCGGCGCGGTGCTGCCGACCGCCCGTGCCCAGCTGGGCTGGCTGGTCGCCTCGGTCACCAACGGCCTCGCCGGAATCCCACCCGGCAACGAGCCGACGCACGGCGACTTCCACGAGGGTCAGCTGTTCGTGGCCGGCGGCCGGGTCACCGGGGTGCTGGACATCGACACGGTCGGGCCCGGTCGCCGGGTCGACGACCTGGCGTGCCTGCTCGCCCACCTGTCGACGGTCCAGCGGATGTCGCCCGAGCAGGCGATCGGGCTGAACCGGCTGGTCAACCTGTGGCTCCCGGTGTTCGACGCCCGGGTGGACCCGGTCGAGCTGCGGCTCCGCGCGGCGGCCGTGATCATCTCGCTCGCCACCGGACCGTACCGGGCGCAGCAGCCGCAGTGGCAGGCCGAGACCGCCGGCATGCTGAACGCCGCGGAGGCCCTCGCCCGCAGCGCCGGGTCGATGATGGCCAGGCCCCCTGGGCCTGTGCCAGAGTGAATCCGTCGGAGTCGATCATGGTTCTGGCGTCGCCCCGTTCGCGGGGAACGGGCCCATCCATCCCCTCCCCGCTTACGGCGACGCCGCGGGCCGTTGTCGACCCCGGCCGGAGCGGCTCGGGCGACTCCGCACCAGAGCCATCGCGTCAGGTTCGGGGGGTTAGCCCGGGCAGGCAAGGCCGGTTGACCGGCCACGGCGGCCTGATCGTCGCTGTGCGACCATGCCGATGTGATGAGAGCAAGGGGGACGACCCCCTTGAACCCCCGCGGCGCGCACTGTGCCCGAAGGGGGGCGACCCCCTGAACCCCCGAAATGCCCACGACACACGGGAGCGCGCGCGGTGAACGCAGAGTCGGAGTCCGGCACGCCGATCGCTTCGGTCTACGGGCCCGACGCGCTGGCCGACTTCGACCCGGCCAGGGACCTCGGGAACCCAGGCGAGTTCCCGTTCACCCGGGGCATCTACCCCGGCATGTACACCAACCGGCCGTGGACGATGCGGCAGTACGCCGGGTTCGGCGCGGCGGCGGAGTCCAACGCGCTCTACCGCGACCTGATCGCTCACGGCGCGGCCGGACTGTCCGTGGCGTTCGACCTGCCTACCCAGATGGGCCTGGACTCCGACGCCCCCGCGGCGGACGGCGAAGTCGGCAAGGTCGGTGTGGCGATCGACTCGCTGGAGGACATGCGGCGGCTGTTCAGCGGGCTGCCCTTGGGCGAGGTCTCCACCTCCATGACGATCAACGCGCCCGCCGCGATGCTGCTGCTGCTCTACCAGCTGGTGGCCGAGGAGCAGGGCATCCCGGCCGAGACGCTGACCGGGACGATCCAGAACGACGTGCTCAAGGAGTACATCGCCCGCGGCACCTACATCTACCCGCCGGCCGCCTCGCTCCGGCTGGTCAGTGACACCTTCGCCTACTGCCGGACCCACCTGCCGCGCTGGAACACCATCTCCATCTCCGGCTACCACATGGCCGAGGCGGGGGCGACGCCGGCGCAGGAGGTGGCGTTCACCCTGAGCAACGGCATCGCCTATGTCGAGGCCGCGCTGGCCGCGGGTCTCGCGGTGGACGAGTTCGCCCCCCGGCTGTCGTTCTTCTTCGTCGCCCGGACCACCCTGCTGGAGGAGGTGGCGAAGTTCCGGGCCGCTCGACGGATCTGGGCGTCGGTGATGCGGGACCGGTTCGGCGCCCGGGATCCCCGGTCGCTGATGCTGCGCTTCCACACCCAGACCGCCGGGGTGCAGCTGACCGCTCAGCAGCCAGAGGTCAACCTGGTCCGGGTCACCCTGCAGGCCCTGGGAGCGGTGCTCGGCGGCACCCAGTCGCTGCACACCAACTCCTTCGACGAGGCGATCGCGCTGCCCACGGCCAAGGCGGCCCGGCTGGCGCTGCGCACCCAACAGGTGCTGGCCCACGAGACCGACCTGACCAAGACCGTCGACCCGTTCGCCGGCTCGTACGCGGTGGAGTCGCTGACCGACGCCGTGGAGGCGGCGACACGGTCGCTGATGGACGCGGTGGCCGAGCGCGGCGGCGCGGTGGCGGCGATCGAGCAGGGTTTCCAGAAGCTGGAGATCGAGCGGGCGGCGTACGCGGTGGCCGGCGCGATCGACGCCGGCGAGCGGGTGGTCGTGGGGGTGAACCGCTTCGTGCTCGACCAGGAGGACCCGTACGAGCCGTTGCGGGTGGACCCGGCGATCGAGGCGGCCCAGACGGCCCGGCTGGCCGACCTGCGCATCCGCCGGGACGCGGCGGCGGTGAAGACGGCCCTGGAGAACCTGCGCTCGGCAGCATCCGGGACCGACAACGTGCTGCCCCTGCTCAAGGCCGCCCTGGCCGCGTACGCGACCGTCGGCGAGGTCTGCGACGCCCTCCGCGACGTCTGGGGCCGCTACCAGCCCACGGAGCACTTCTAGCGGCAGCGTGGGGCGCTAGGACGGGGCCGGGGCGATGTCGAGCCGGACCTCGTCACCGACGGCCGCCCTGGCTGACTTGAGCGCCGCCTTGCTGACCCCGACACAGAACCCGCCGCCGGCCACGAGCATCGTGCTGCCGGTGAACGGCGTGTCGTTGAGTGAGCCGGCGACCCGCATCTGGCGGCGGCCGCCGAGCTCGGCCACCTGATCGGCCGGCACATCGACGACCGCCAGCCCGCCGGGCTTGTCCTCCCGCCACCGCCGGACCCGTCCTGAGAAGTTCACCATGGACAGCAGCGTCCCACCTGGCCCCACCAGCACGCCAGCCGTCTCACGATGGCTACGAGTGTCAAAACGCCCTTCACGACACGCGTCAGCCGTCTGGAGACGACAAACGTGGTTCGTCCAATCCGGCCCTGTCGTCGCCGGGGCGGTCGGTGTAGCGTCCAAGGACGAGACGACGGACGGTGCGAAGGAGCACGCGCGTGGCCGTGACCCGGAGGACGTTGCTGGCGGGGGCGTTGGCCGCCCCGGTGCTGGCGGCCATGGGCTGCGCAGGCACGGTCGTCCGTCCCGGTGACCTGTCCCGGATGCGGATCATGGCCCCGGCCAGCCCGGGCGGCGGCTGGGACACCACCGCCCGGCTGCTGCAGCGGGTCATCCGCTCCACCGGCATCGCCCGCAACGTCCAGGTGTTCAACGTCGAGGGCGCGGGTGGCACCATCGGCCTGGGCCAGCTGAGCCGCGAGACCGACGACGCGCTGCTGATGATGATGGGCCTGGTGATGGTGGGCGCGGTGCAGACCAACGAATCCGCGGTCAAGGTCAGCGACGTCACCCCGGTGGCCCGGCTGGTCGGCGAGGCGGAGATCGTGGTGGTGCCGGGCGACTCGGAGTACGACACGCTCGAGGACTTCGTTGCCGCCTGGAAGGCCAACCCGCGCGGCACGCCCATCGCCGGTGGCTCGGCCGGCGGCACCGACCAGATCCTGGCCGGCCTGCTGGCCAAGGCCAACGACGTGGACCCTGAGCAGATCAACTACATCGCCTACTCCGGGGGTGGTGAGTCGCTGGCCGCGCTGCTGGGCAGCAAGGTCGCGGCCGGTATCTCCGGGGTCGGTGAGTACGCCGAGCAGGTGCTGGCCGGCGACCTCAAAGGCCTGGCCGTCTCCGGTGAGCAGCGGACCAGCCAGGTGCCCGACGTCCCGACCCTCACCGAGGCGGGCACGGAGTTGGTGCTGCTGAACTGGCGGGGGTTGATGACCCACCCGGGCATCGCCGAGGAGGCCCTGACCGACCTGCTGGACGTGGTGACCCGGGCCCACGACACCCCAGAATGGGCCGAGGTGCTGGCCAAGCAGGGCTGGGACGACCTGTTCCTGCCCGGCGAGGAGTACGCGGTGTTCCTGACCGAGGAGGAGACCCGGGTGCGGACCATTCTCGACGAGATCGGGCTCTGATGGCGACGAGCGCTCCCGAGGCCCCGGTCGATACCGACGCCGCCGAGCCGCCACGCCGGGTCCGCCGCTGGGGCGAGGTGGCGATGACCGGCCTGCTGCTGGTCATCGGCGTCTACCTGATCATCGGCGCCGGACGGATCGCGGTGCCGGGCTCGGCCAACACACTCGGACCCCGCTTCTTTCCCTACCTGGTCGGCGGCGCGACGGTGGTGGTCGCGGTGCTGCTCGGGCTGCGCATCCTGCGCGGTGACGCGGGCCCGGAGGACGACAGCGAGGACATCGACCCGACCGCGCCTACGTCGTGGCGGGCGGTCGGCATCATCTCGGTGGCCTTCCTCGCGCAGGCGCTGCTGATCAACGTGGTCGGCTGGCCGCTGGCCGTGACGTCGATGTTCGGGGTGGTGGCCTGGTCGCTCGGCGCCCGCGGCATCCTCCGACCGCTACTGGCCGGGGCCATCACCTCGGTGGTCGTCTGGCTTCTGTTCGTCAAGGCCCTGGGGGTGCTGCTGCCTGGCGGCATCCTGCTCGAGCTGGCGACGAGCTGGATCTGAACCGTGTTCTTCTCGGGGGTTCCAGGGGGTCGTCCCCCTGAGGAAGGCGGATGATGGAGGCATTGAGTCAGCTCGGAGCCGGGTTCGTCGACGCCCTCACTCCGATCAACCTGCTGTTCGCCCTGATCGGGGTGCTGCTCGGCACCGCGGTCGGCGTCCTGCCCGGCATCGGCCCCGCCATGACCGTGGCGCTGCTGCTGCCCATCACCTACGTTCTCGACCCGACCGGGGCGTTCATCATGTTCGCCGGCATCTACTACGGCGGCATGTACGGCGGCTCGACCACGTCCATCCTGCTCAACACCCCCGGCGAGTCCAGCTCAATCATGACCGCGCTCGAGGGCAACAAGATGGCCAAGGCCGGTCGCGGCGCCGCAGCCCTGGGCACGGCCGCGCTCGGCTCGTTCGTCGCCGGGACCATCGGCACCCTGCTGCTCGCCCTGGTCGCCCCGTCGGTGGTCGAGCTGGCGATCATGCTCGGTCCCGAGGACTATTTCGCGCTCGCGGTGCTGGCCTTCCTGGCGGCGGCGACGGTGCTCGGCTCCTCGCCGCTGCGCGGGCTGGCCGCACTCTGCCTCGGGCTGTTCCTCGGGCTGGTCGGCACCGACCTGCTGAGCGGTCAGCAACGGTTCACGTTCGGCATCCCGCAGCTGGCCGATGGCATCGACGTGATCGTGGTGGCGGTCGGGCTGTTCGCGGTCGGGGAGGCGCTGCACGTCGCGTCCCGGCTGCGGCACGGGCCGGTCCAGGTGATGAGCACCTCCGGCCGCTTCCTGACCCGTGAGGACCTGGCCCGGTCCTGGAAGCCGTGGCTCCGCGGCACCGCGTACGGGTTCCCCTTCGGTGCCCTCCCGGCCGGTGGCGCGGAGATCCCGACGTTCCTCTCCTACGCGACGGAGAAGCGGCTGACCAAGCACCCCGAGCAGTTCGGCCGCGGCGCGATCGAGGGCGTGGCCGGACCAGAGGCGGCCAACAACGCCGCGGCCGCGGGCGTGCTGGTGCCGCTGCTGACGCTCGGGCTGCCCACGTCGGCAACCGCGGCGATCCTGCTGGCCGCGTTCCAGGGCTACGGCATCCAGCCGGGGCCGACGCTGCTGACCACCGAGTCCACCCTGGTCTGGGCATTGATCGCCTCGCTGTTCATCGGCAACGTGATGCTGCTGGTGCTGAACCTGCCGCTGGTTGGGATCTGGGTGAAGCTGCTTCGGATCCCGCGGCCCTACCTCTATGCGGGCATTCTGCTGTTCGCGTCCCTCGGCTCGTACGCGGTGAACGCCGACCCACTCGACCTGGTGATCCTGTTGGTCATCGGGCTGCTGGGCTTCGCCATGCGCCGGTTCGGCTGGCCGGTGGCGCCGGCGGTGATCGGGCTGATCCTCGGCCCGGTGGCCGAGACCAACCTGCGCCGGGCGATCGCCATCGGCGAGGGCAACCCGGCCGCCCTGCTGTCACCGTTCAGTGTGGCCATCTACGTCGTGGCGCTGCTGGTCGTGGTCCTGCCGCCCCTGCTGCGGCGGCGCCGGGCGCGGCGAGCGGCGCGCGAGGAGGTGAGCGTGGGATGACGGCGGTGGTGGTCGGCTACGTGCCTCGTCCGGAAGGCCGGGCGGCGCTGGCCCGCGGCCTCGCCGAGGCCCAGCTGCGCGGGACCCGGCTGGTCGTGGTCAACACGACCCGCGGCGACGCCCTGGTCGACGACCGGTTCGTGCAGGGGGACGCTCGCGACGACCTGGCCGCCGAGCTCGCCTCGGCGCCGGTGCCGACCGAGCTGCGGCAGCTGGACGACGGGCGGGATATCGCCCAGCAGCTGGAGGCGGTCGCGCTGGAGACCGGTGCGGACCTGATCGTGATCGGCCTGCGCCGCCGCAGCCCGGTCGGCAAGCTCATCCTGGGCAGCGCGGCCAGCCGGATCCTGCTGAGCGTCAGCGTCCCGGTCCTCGCGGTCAAGTCCGCCGAATAGACCGCCCGTTACGGGGTAAGACCTGGGCTGTGACTGTCTGGTTACGAGTCGAGCCGCGAGCCGTTCCTCGCGGGCGGCCGTGAAAGACTGTCCTGAATCATGCGGGTGCAGGGGACAACAGACAGCGATCGTCGACACACCATCTCCGGGCTGGTCGCCCAGCTTGAGACCCGGCTTATCGGTATCCGACGCGATCTCCACGCCCATCCCGAGGTCGGCAACCTCGAGCACCGCACTACGGCCCTGATCGTCGAGGAGCTGGAGCGGGCCGGCCTGGTGACCAAGGTCCTGCCGGTCGGCACCGGTGCCTACTGCGACATCCTGCCGGACGGCTTCGACTACGCCGACGGTCTGATCGGCTTCCGGGCCGACATCGACGCGCTGCCGATCACCGACGCGAAGGACGTGCCGTACGCCTCGCAGAACCCTGGGATCTGTCACGCCTGCGGACATGACGTGCACACCGCGATCCTGGTCGGCCTGGGTCTGGTGCTGGCCTCGCTGCGCGACCGCGACCAGCTGCCCCGCGGCGTCCGGCTGATCTTCCAGCCGGCCGAGGAGAGCAGTCCGGGGGGTGCGCTGGACGCCATCGACGGTGGGGTGCTGCAGGACGTGACGGAGGTCTACGCGTTGCACTGCGACCCGCGAACCGACGTGGGTCAGCTGGCGTTCAAGGTCGGGGCTATCACCTCCGCCGTGGACGAGGTGAACATCACCCTGACCGGCGTCGGCGGCCACACGTCCCGGCCGCACCTGACCCAGGACATCATCGGCGCCCTGGGGGAGCTGGCCACCACCACCCAGCTCGTGCTGTCCCGGCGGGTCGACCCCCGCAGCGGGGTCTCGCTGATGTGGGGCTCGGTCCACGCCGGGTCGGTGGCGAACGCGATCCCGGGCACTGGGCGGATCGCCGGCACCCTGCGGGCCCTCGACGTCTCAGGCTGGCAGCAGGCCAAGAACCTGCTGCCCGAGCTGGCCGCCGATATCGTGCGCCCGTTCGGGGTGCAGATCGAGGTGGAGGTGACCGACGGTGTGCCACCCGCGGTCAACCACCCCCAGGGCATCCGGCGGATGACCCTGGCCACCGAGCGGGCACTGGGCGCCGACGCGATCGCGAGCACCGAGCAGTCGCTGGGCGGTGAGGACTTCGCCTGGATGCTCCAGCAGGTGCCCGGCGCGCTTGGGCGGCTCGGCGTACGCACCCCCGGAGAGAAGTGTGCGGACATCCACCAGCCCACCTTCGCGGTCGACGAACGCTGCATCGCGGTGGGCCTCAAGGTGCTGGCCGAGATGGCCACCACCGGCTCCAGCACCAAACCGGACGCTTCCGTTACATCAAGGTGACCCGTGGCGTCTGCCCGCGGCATTAGAGTGCTCCGTGGTGGCCTGTCAGGTAGGCCGCGCCACGCCACCCAGGGGCGAGGAAATTGTGAACAGCGTGCCGAGGAGGCAATAAATGCGTAGGACTCTGACCACCGCAGCCGCACTTTTGTGCGCCGCTGCCCTGACCCTGGCGGGTTGCGCCGAGGCGCCCGGCACCGGCACCGAGACCAGCCCCCAGCCGTCGGCGAGTGGCAGCACGAGCGCCGGTGGCGAGGCGTTCAAGGCCTGCATGGTGTCCGACTCGGGCGGCTTCGACGACAAGTCGTTCAACCAGACCTCCTACAAGGGCCTGACCGACGCCAAGACCGAGCTGGGCATCGAGACCGGTGAGGTCGAGTCCACCACCACTGCAGACTTCGCCAAGAACATCCAGTCCATGGTCGACGCCGACTGCAACATCGTCGTCACCGTCGGCTTCCTGTTGAGCGACGACACCCTGGCCGCGGCCAAGAAGAACACCGACGTCAAGTTCGCCATCGTGGACAACAACGACCCGAAGACCTACCCGGCGGCCACCAACCTGAAGCCGCTGGTGTTCAACACCGCGCAGTCCAGCTTCCTCGGCGGCTACCTGGCTGCCGGCATGTCCCAGACCAAGAAGGTCGGCACGTTCGGCGGACTGAAGATCCCCACCGTGACGATCTTCATGGACGGCTTCACCCAGGGCGTGGAGTACTACAACCAGCAGAAGAACGCCGATGTGCAGGTCCTTGGCTGGGATGCCGAGAAGCAAGACGGTCAGTTCGTCCCCGGTGACGCTCCGTTCGAGAACGTCAAGGGCGGGCAGACCACGGCTCAGGGCCTGATCAGCCAGGGTGCGGACATTCTCTTCCCGGTGGCCGGTCCGGCCGGTGAGGGTGCGCTGCAGGCGGCCAAGGCCAGCGGCGGCAAGGTGAACGCGATCTGGGTCGACACCGACGGCTGCGTCAGCGCCGAGACCTACTGCGCGAACATCATCTCCAGCGTCTACAAAGGCCTAGATGTCGCGGTCAAGGACGCCATCACGGCGGCCAAGGACGGCAGCTTCAGCAATGAGCCGTACGTCGGCACCCTGGAGAACGAGGGCACCGGCCTCTCGCCGTTCAACCAGTTCGACAGCAAGGTCCCGGCCGAGCTGAAGAGCGAGCTCGACACGCTGAAGGCCGACATCATCAGCGGCAAGATCAAGATCGAGTCCAAGTCCCAGCCCCAGGAATAGTGGCCAGAGGGACATCCTTCGCGGCGGAGGCCGGTACCGGTCTCCGCCTGCGGGGGATCACCAAGCGGTTCGGGTCGCTGGTGGCCAACGACGCCATCGACCTGGATATCGTCCCCGGCGAGATCCACTGCCTGCTCGGGGAGAACGGGGCCGGCAAGTCGACCCTGATGAACGTCCTCTACGGGTTCCTGCAGCCCGACGAGGGCACGATCACCATCGACGGCGTGCCGCACGTCAGCCGCAACCCGGGCGAGGCGATCGCCGCCGGGATCGGCATGGTGCACCAGCACTTCATGCTCGTCGAGGTGTTCACCGTGGCCGAGAACCTGGTGCTCGGCCGGGAGCAGGGGATGGCCGGCTTCCTGGACATGCGCCGGGCCCGGCGGACGGTGCGGGAGGTCTCCGAGCGCTACCGGCTGGACGTCGACCCGGACGCTTTGGTCGAGGACCTGCCGGTCGGCGTACAGCAGCGGGTGGAGATCCTCAAGGCCCTGGCCAACGACGCGAAGTACCTGATCTTCGACGAACCAACCGCGGTGCTCACGCCGCAGGAGATCGACGAGCTGATCGCGGTGATGCGGTCGCTGCGCGACGAGGGCAAGGCGATCGTCTTCATCACCCACAAGCTGCGGGAGGTGCGAGCGATCGCGGACAAGATCACCGTGATCCGGCACGGCAAGGTGGTCGGTTCCGCAAGTCCCACCGACTCGGAGGCGCAGTTGGCCGAGCTGATGGTGGGCCGCGCGGTCAACCTGGTGGTGGCCAAGGAGCCGGCCGCGGCCGACGCCGCGCCGCGGCTGACCATCGAGGGGGTGTCGGTCGCCGCGCCGAACGGCACGCTGGTGGTCGACGACCTGCACCTCGAGGTGGCCGGCGGGGAGATCGTCTGCGTGGCCGGAGTGCAGGGCAACGGGCAGACCGAGCTCGCCGAGGCACTGCTCGGAGTGACGCCCACGGTGCGCGGCCGGGTGCTGCTGGACGGCAAGCCGATCACCGGCCGGAGCCCGAAGGAGATCATCGACGTCGGGCTGGGCTTCGTGCCCGAGGACCGCAAGCACGACGGTTTCGTCGGGTCGTTCAGCGTGGCCGAGAA
This sequence comes from uncultured Actinomycetota bacterium, assembly GCA_963808435.1. Classification (GTDB taxonomy): domain Bacteria; phylum Actinomycetota; class Actinomycetes; order Propionibacteriales; family Propionibacteriaceae; genus Microlunatus. The sequence continues at coordinate 196,431 of CAWEFW010000001.1, forward strand.
CCTGGTGCTCAACCACTTCGACGAGCCCCCGTACGCCAAGGGCATCGCCCTGGACCTGGGTCGGATCAGGGCCAACGCCGAGGAGCGGGTCGCCGAGTTCGACATCCGTACCCAGTCGGTCGAGGCACCGGTCTCGGCCCTGTCCGGCGGCAACCAGCAGAAGGTGGTGCTGGCGCGCGAGCTCTCGAGGCCGCTGACGGCGCTGATCGCCAACCAGCCCACCCGCGGGGTGGACGTCGGGGCGATCGAGTTCGTGCACAATCGGCTGGTGGCGGAGCGCGACCGCGGCACGGCCGTGCTGATCGTGTCCACCGAGCTGGACGAGGTGGTGGCGCTGGCCGACCGGATCGCGGTGATGTACCGCGGCAAGATCGTCGGCATCGTGCCGGCGGACACCTCGCGGGAGGTACTCGGGCTGATGATGGCCGGCGTCCCCACCGAGGAGGCCCTGGCCAGTGCGTCGGTGACCACGCAGGCGGAAGAGGACGCGGCCTTGGCGGCATCGCTGGAAGGATCCACCTCGTGAGCACCGCCTCAACGCGCACTCAGCCCGTCGAAGGGCCCGCTTCGACCGGCTCAGCGGGCAGACCTCGCAAGCGGCGGACCTTCCCGTGGTCCGACGTCGTCACCACCCTGGCCGCGTTCGTGCTGGCGTTCCTGGTCGGGGCGCTGCTGATGATCGTCTCCGACACGGCCGTGCGAAGCACATTCTCCTACTTCTTCGCTCGCCCGGGCGATGCGCTGAGCGCCTCCTGGGAGAAGGTCAGCACCGCGTACGCCGCGCTGATCGCCGGGGCGGTCGGTGGCTACGGCCCGATCACCGAGACCACCGCCCAGGCCGCACCGCTGATCTGCGCCGGGCTCGGGGTCGGGCTGGCCTTCCGGGCGGGCCTGTTCAACATCGGTGCGCAGGGCCAGGCCATCGTTGGGGCCATTCTGGCCGCGTACGTGGGGTTCACCCTCAACCTGCCACCGGTGATCCACCTGCTGGTCGCCGTGCTCGGCGGGATGGTCGGCGGCGGGATCTGGGGCGGCATCGTCGGCTGGTTGAAGGCCCGAACCGGCGCCCATGAGGTGATCGTGACGATCATGATGAACTACATCGCCACTGGTCTGCTGGCCTACCTGCTCACCACGACGGCGTTCCAGCGGCCGGGGCGGGCGGACCCGATCTCGCCGATCGTGGACTGGAACGCCACGTTCCCGAGGCTGCAGGGCGGCCAGCTGCACTTCGGCTTCGCGCTGGCTCTGCTGGCCGCGGTCGGGGTCTGGTGGCTGCTGGACCGCTCGACCACGGGCTACGCCATCCGGGCGGTCGGGGCCAACCCGCACGCGGCGGCGACCGCGGGGATGAGCGTCGCCCGGACCACCGTGATCACGATGGTGCTGGCGGGTGCTCTCGCCGGGCTCGCTGGGGTGCAGGCTGCGCTTGGCCCGACCGCCTCCGGAGTTCCGGTGCCGCTGTCGGCGGGCATCGTCGGGTCGATCGGCTTCGACGCGATCACCGTGGCACTGCTCGGCCGGTCCAAGCCACTGGGCATCGTCTTGGCCGGTCTGCTGTTCGGCGGCCTGCACGCCGGCGGCCTGGCCATGCAGAGCATCGCCGGGACCCCGCTGACCCTGACCACCGTGCTGCAGGCGCTGATCGTGCTGTTCGTGGCAGCGCCGGCGCTGATCCATCGGATCCTGCCGTTCGTCAAGGCGCGTCCCGCCCAGGAGATCGCCCCCGTTCCGGAAGGGGGGTTGGCATGAGTGCGGTGACGACCGACCGGGTGCCGACCGCTCCGGCCAGCGCGGAGCGCGTCGAGTCCGCGGAGAAGCGTCGGCAGCGGCTGTCCACCGGCGGGCTGATCGCGGTGGTCGGGCTGCTGCTGCTGGTGGCGCTGGCGTCCACCACGGGCGACGCCCGGTTCGCCCTGTCCGACGCTTTCGACGAGATCCAGCTGCCCACCCTTTCGGTACCCGGGTTCGCCACGGTGGCGGTGTGCGCCGTAGTCAGCCTGCTGTGCGCCGCCGCCTACCTCTCGGGGCGGATGCGCGGCCGGCTCCCCGCGCTGGTCGGCACGATCGCCGGGAGCGCGGTGCTGGTCGGCTTCCTCACCTGGGCCGCCTCAGGCCGGGACCTACCGTTCCCGGTCAGCAACCAGTTCGCCGGCACCCTTTCCCTGGCCACGCCGCTGGTCTTCGGCGCACTCTGCGGGGTGCTCTGCGAGCGGGCCGGCGTGGTCAACGTCTCCATCGAGGGCCAGTTCCTGGCCGCGGCGTTCGCCGCCGCGGTGGCGGGAAGCGTGACCAAGTCCATACCCGCCGCGATCTTGGCGGCGATAGTTGCCGGCGTGGTCATGGCCGCACTGCTGGCTCTGTTCTCCATCAACTACCTGGTCAACCAGGTGGTGCTCGGCGTGGTGCTGAACCTGCTCGCCCTGGGCATGACCGGCTTCTTGTTCGACCAGTTGGTCCAGCCGGCCTCGCGCACGTACAACTCGGCACCGGTCCTCGAGCCCATTCCCATCCCAGGGCTGTCCGCCATCCCGTTCTTCGGCCGGGTGCTCTTCGAGCAGTCGATCCTGGCCTACCTGGCCGCGATCTCGGTGGTGCTGGTCTGGCTGGTGCTCTTCCGGACCACCTGGGGCCTGCGGATACGGGCCGTCGGCGAGCATCCGGAGGCGGCCGACACGGTCGGCATCAGCGTCCGCGGCGTACGGTGGTCTGCTGTCCTGGCCGGTGGGGTGTTCGGCGGACTCGGCGGGTCGTTCTTCACCCTGGCTTCGACGGGGTCCTTCACCAAGGAGTTCACCGTCGGCAACGGCTTCATCGCACTGGCCGCGGTGATCATGGGGCGATGGCACCCGGTGCTGGCCGCGCTGATGTGCCTGTTCTTCGGCTTCGTTACGCAGATGGCTTCTCAGCTGCAGACCCTCAACACCCCGATGCCCAGCCAGTTCCTGCTGATCCTGCCCTACGTGGCCACCATCATCGCCGTGGCCGGGCTGGTCGGCCGAGTCCGCCCGCCCGCCGCCGACGGCATCCCCTACGAGAAGTGACGGCCGTCGACTGGGACGGGCTGCGCGCCGCCGCCCGGAGCATGATCGCGTACGCGTACGTCCCGTACTCGCGCTACCCGGTGGGCGCGGCCGCGCTGGTCGACGACGGACGGGTGGTCACCGGCTGCAACGTGGAGAACGCCTCCTACGGGGTCACGCTGTGTGCCGAGTGCGGGCTGGTCTCGTCGCTGGTCGCCACCGGCGGCGGGCGGCTGGTCGCGTTCGCCTGCGTGGATGGCCACGGAGCCGTGCTGATGCCGTGCGGCCGCTGCCGCCAGCTGCTCTGGGAGCATGGGGGACCGGAGCTGATGCTCGACACGCCGGAGGGCATCCTGCCGATGACAGCGGTGCTCCCGCAGGCTTTCGGGCCTGACCACCTCACCGAGTACGGAGCCTGAGACCATGAGCGTCGACCTGGAGACCCTGCGCGCCTTCCCGAAGGTGTCGCTCCATGACCACCTGGACGGCGCCCTGCGTCCGCAGACCGTCCTGGAGCTCGCCGCCGAGATCGGCCACCCGCTGCCGGCGGACAACGCCGAGGACCTCGGCGCGTGGTTCCGCGAGGCGGCCGGCTCGGGCTCGCTGGAGCGGTTCCTGGAGACCTTCGACCACACGGTGGCAGTGATGCAGACCGCGGACAACCTGCGCCGAGTGGCGCGGGAGTTCGTCGAGGATCTGGCCACCGATGGCGTCGTCTACGGCGAGGCGCGCTGGGCGCCAGAGCAGCACACCGCCGGCGGGCTGGGCCTGACCGAGGCCATCGAGGCCGTCCGCGACGGGCTCGCCGAGGGGGCCGGCAACGCCGCGGCCGAGGGCCGGACGATCGCGGTTCAGCAGATCGTCACCTCGATGCGCCACGCCGAGCCGACGACCGAGATTGCCGAGCTCGCGGTGGCCTACCGCGACCAGGGGGTCTGCGCCTTCGACATCGCGGGGGCCGAGGACGGCTTCCCGCCCGACCGTTTTTTGCCCGCCTTCCGTTACCTGCGCGAGCAGAACGCGGTGTACACCATCCACGCCGGCGAGGCAGCGGGCCTCGACTCGATCTGGTCCGCGGTCCAGCATTGCTCGGCCCACCGGATCGGCCACGGCGTACGCATCGTCGACGATATCGCTGTGGACGGCGGCGGAACCCCGACGCTCGGCCGGCTGGCCGCGTACGTCCGGGACCGGCAGGTGCCGCTGGAGATGTGCCCGGCCTCCAACGTCCAGACCGGCGCTGTCCGCTCGGTCGCCGAGCACCCGATCCGGCTGCTCGACGACCTCGGCTTTGCGGTGACCGTCAACTGCGACGACCAGCTGATGACTGGCACCCGGCTGTCGGACGAGTTCCACCTGCTCTGCGGTGTGCTCGGTTACGACCTGGAGGGTGTACGCCGGCTGACCCTGAACGCCGCCCGCGCCGCATTCGCGCCACTACCCGTACGCGAGGCTCTGGTCGAGCTGATCACCGCCTACGCGGCCGACGCGTGAGCCCAGGCGGTGTGAATGGTTCGGCCGGGTAGACCAGAACGAATCGTTCACACTGGGTGTCCTGTCGGGGAAGCTCGAAGGAGGCGTTCCAGCACCTCGGCCGTGATGAGCAGCTCCTCGACGGGCACCGACTCGTCCGGGCCGTGCGCCTCGCGCGGGCTACCGGGGCCGTAGTGCAGGGTCGGGATGCCGGCTCCGGCGTAGAGCCGCAGGTCGCTGCCGTACGAGACACCCCGCGGCGGCCCGATGTCCCGGCCGGTCACCCTGTGGTGCGCCTCGGCCACCTGGCTCGCCAGTCGATGTCCAGGCGGCAGCTCGCCGCCGTGGAACACGCCACCCGGCCAGCTCACCCGGGGTGGATGGTCACGGAGGAAGGGATCGCGAGCCGCAGCCTCGGCGACCGCGGCCTCCAGGTCGGCCCGGGCGACCGCCGGGTCCTCGGTCACCCGGATGCCGTAGCGGCCCTCCGCGACCAACCGGTCGGGCACGCTGCTCGGCCAGTCCCCGGCCTGCAACCGACCGACGGACAACGGGTAGGCGATCGGATAGTCCCGCAGCAGCGGTTCCGGATCGGCGTTGCGTCGCCGCTCCAGCTCGGCCAGGGCGGCGTGGATCGGCAGGTAGGCGTCGATCGCCGAGTGGCCCTCGTAGCGGGTGCTGCCGTGGGTGGCCAGGCCCGGCACCTCGATCCGAAAGGTCAGCGAGCCCGCATTGGCCGTGACCAGCCGCAGGTCGGTGGGTTCCGGGATGACACAGGCGTCACCGGTGTGCCCGCGGGCCAGGCTGGCAAACGCGCCGAGCCCGCCGTCCTCCTCACCCACGACAAGGTGCGCCGCGAACGGCGGCACGTCCGCGCCGCCACTCAGCACCGCCTCGACCGCGCCGAGGATGGCCGCGACGCCGGCCTTCATGTCGCAGGCGCCCCGGCCGACGACCCGGCCGTCCCGGACCGCGGGCGTGAACGGGCCGCCGGTCCACCGGGAGAGGTCGCCGGACGGCACCACGTCGACGTGCCCCTGCAGGACCAAGCGGGGCTGCTCGTCTGGTCGGTAGGTACCCACCAGTCCCCAGGCCTGGGTGCGATCGACCTCCTCACCGGGGAAGTCCGCCCGGGCTCGCAGGTCGGCGAGGTCGATCGGCCACAGGTCGACGGCAAGTCCCAGGTCGGCCAGCCGCTCGGCGAGGAGGTGCTGGATCTCGGCCTCGCTGGGCGTCCCCCCGATGCTCGGTACGGCAATCAGCTCGCACAGCGCGGTGACCAGCGCAGACTCGTCCACTGTCCCTCCGGTTCGTTCGACCGTTCCTGCACGCTATAAAACGCGCTGAGGGCCGACGACGCGGCCGTTAAGGTGGGCCGCATGAGCGCGCGTGTGTTGACCGCCGTCGCGTGGCCGTACGCCAACGGCCCGCGACACATCGGTCACGTCTCCGGTTTCGGGGTCCCTTCGGACGTCTTCTCCCGGTACATGCGGATGAGCGGCCGCGACGTGCTCATGGTCTCCGGTACCGACGAACACGGCACCCCGATCCTGGTCCAGGCCGAGCAGGAGGGCCTGACGCCGTCGGAGGCCGCGGACAAGTACAACCGCGTGATCGTCAACGACCTGGCCGATCTCGGGCTGTCCTACGACCTGTTCACCCGGACCACCACCCGCAACCACTACCGGGTCACCCAGGAGCTGTTCCTGGGCCTGCACAAGAACGGGTACGTCGTGCCCAAGACCCAGCTCGGGGCGGTCAGCCCGAGCACTGGGCGTACGCTCCCGGACCGCTACATCGAGGGCACCTGCCCGATCTGCGGCTACCCGAGCGCGCGCGGCGACCAGTGCGACAACTGCGGGAACCAGCTCGACCCGGTGGACCTGATCAACCCGCGGTCCCGGATCAACGGCGAGACGCCGAAGTTCATCGAGACCGAGCACTTCTTCCTCGACCTACCGGCCCTTTCCGGGGCGCTCGGCAAGTGGCTGGCCGCGCGTACGGACTGGCGACCCAACGTGCTCAAGTTCAGCCAGAACCTGCTGGAGGACCTGCGGCCGCGGGCGATCACCCGCGACCTGGACTGGGGCGTCCCGGTGCCGCTGGACGGATGGCGGGACCAGCCGATGAAGCGGCTCTACGTCTGGTTCGACGCGGTGATCGGGTACCTGTCGGCGTCGGTGGAGTGGGCGGCGCGCAGCGGCGACCCGGAGGCCTGGCAGAAGTGGTGGCTGGACCCGGACGCGCTCGGCTACTACTTCATGGGCAAGGACAACATCGTCTTCCACACGGTGATCTGGCCCGGCATCCTGCTCGGCCACAACGGAGCCGGCGATCATGGCGGGTCGGTCGGGCCGCTGGGCGAGCTCCGGCTGCCGGACGAGGTGGTGTCCAGCGAGTACCTGACCATGAGCGGTTCGAAGTTCTCCACCAGCCGTGGCCGGGTGATCTACGTCGGGGACTTCCTGCGCGAGTTCGGGCCGGACGCGCTCCGCTACTTCATCGCCGTGGCCGGACCGGAGACCACCGACTCCGACTTCACCTGGGACGAGTTCGTCCGGCGGACCAACTACGAGCTGGCCAACGAGTGGGGCAACCTGGTCAACCGGTCGATCTCGATGGCCCACAAGAACAACGGCGGCATCCCCACGCCGGGGGCGCTGCTGGACGTCGACCGGGCACTGCTGGACCAGGCGTCGGCCGCGTTCGGCACGGTCGGTGAGCTGCTGGGCCGCAACCGGTTCAAGCTGGCCATCGGCGAGGCGATGCGACTGGTCGGCGCCGCCAACAAGTACCTCTCCGACACCGAGCCTTGGAAGCTGGCCGGCGACCCCGGGCGGCGGGACACCGTGCTGCACACAGCACTCCAGGTGGTCTCGGACGCCAACACCCTGCTCACCCCGTTCCTGCCGCACGCCGCGCAGTCGGTGCACACCGCCCTCGGCGGGACCGGCGTCTGGGCGGCCCAGCCGGAGGTCCGCGAGGTCAACGAGGAGGGCGGCCCGGACTACCCGGTGATCATGGGCGCGTACGAGGACGAGCAGGCCGTGTGGGCATCGCGGCCGATCACACCGGGCACACCGCTGGCCAAGCCGACGCCGCTGTTCACCAAGCTGGACGAGTCCCTGGGCCGGACCGGTCCGGCCTGGGCGCCGATCGAGGCCTGACCGCGATCTCTCCCCGAAACCGGTCACAGACTGCAGAGATCCGGACCGGATACCTGCAGTCTGCGACCGGTTTCGTCCGGCGGTCGCCTCAGGCCAGGTGGGTGTCGAACCACCCGGTCAGCTGCTCGTACGCCGACGCGGCTGCCGTCGGGTTGTAGCGCTGTCCGGTGTCGTTGAAGAAGGCGTGACCAGCGCCCGGGAAGGTGACGATCTCGTGGGTCAGGCCGGCCTTCTCCAGGGCCGCGGTGGCCGCCTCGCGGCTCGCGTTGACCCGGTCGTCCTGCTCGGCGTACACCCCGAGCACGGCGGCGTTCGGGGAACCGGCGAAGTCGGCGCCGTCCGGCAGCGGTCCGTAGAAGGGGGCGGCGGCGCCCAGCCGCGGCTCGCCGGAGGCCAGCAGCGTCCACACCATGCCGCCGCCGAAGCAGAAGCCGACCGCGCCGACCCGGTCGACGGAGGCGCGTCGTTGCAGCTCGTCGACGGCCGCCTTCATGTCGGCGATGAACCGACTGTCCGGAACCGCATTCAGGGCCGCCGTGACCGCACCCTCGTCGGGGAAGGAGCCGGTGCCGCCCTCCGCCGACAGCAGGTCGATGGCCAGCGCGGAGTAGCCGCTCGCCGCCAGCCGGCCGGCGACCGAGCGGATGTGGTCGGTCAGCCCGCGGTTCTCGTGCACGACGAGGACCGCGCCGCGGGGGTCGGCGGCCGCCGACCAGGCTGCCTGAAGGGTGCGGCTCTCCGGCCCGGCGAAGGTGATCGCCTCGGTCGGTAGGGGCGGTGGGCCGGCCGGGCTCGGCGGCTGCGCGGCCGAGCTCGTTCCACTGTCTACAGTGGGCTCCGGGGTCTCGCAGGCGGCCAGCAGCGGTACGGCGCCGGCGACCGAGACGCCGAGCAGGCCGAGGCGGCGTAGTGCCTCGCGCCGGTTGATGATGCCGTCGGAGTAGTCCTCGACGACCTCCGTGGTCAGGTAGCCGCTGAACTGGGTCATCTGCGCGTCCTCCTCTGCTAAGCCGGGGTGATCTTGACCAGGACGCCGATCTTGTCGATGCGGTGCTCGGGGTTGTGGAAGCGGTCGGACCAGAAGTTGCCCTCGGCGTGGTCCTCGGGGGTGCGGCAGGTCGACAGCGTGACCATCGCCTGCGTCGGCTTGACGCCGATCTTGCCCGGGACGGCCGCGGACTGCTGGGCCAGCGATCTCTTCGACCGGAACGAGGTGATCCGGGTCGTGGTGATCTCGTAGGTGTAGCGCTGGCCCGCGGCAACCAGATGCACCCTGGCCCCCTTCGTGAGCCGGGGCAGCTGGGCGAACGGCCGGGTCGAGCTGGTGCGGTGGCCGGTGATCAGGTAGTTGCCGATCCCGCCAACCCCCGTGCGGCCGCCGGAGCCGTACGGGCTGGCCAGGATGCCGCCGTTCTGGATCCGGGTGCCACGCGCGTCGTCCGGCGAGCCGCGGTAGTGCTGGACCCGCAGCCGCTCCAAGCCGAGGGCCGGGATGCTCAGCCAGGCCTCGCGGGGTCGGCCGTCGCTGGCCAGCACGGGCGGCGGGGTCGGCGTGGGTGCCGCCGTGGGCGTTGGGGTGGCGGTCCCGCCGGCTGACGGTGTTGCTGACGGAGTGGCCGGCGATGGACGGGCCGAGAACGACGTACGCGGAGGCACTGGGTTGGGCATCTCGGCGGCCGTCGGCGCCGAGCAGCCCGCGAGCACCAGAAGAACCAGCGTCGCCGCCGCGAAGGTCCCGAACCGTCCTGCCCCCATCGCGGTCGAGACTAGGCCGCGTCGGCAAGCGGACCGAGGATCTGGCGGCCTGGCGATGACCGAGTTCGGTGCTGGGGTCGCCCGGATCGACCTCGCACAGATCAACCCGAGCGAACAGGTCAGTAGGCCGACCCGCCGGACAGTGACAGCGCCCCGGTCGGGTGCCAGATGGTCTTGATCTCCACGAAGGCCCGTAGCCGGGCCAGCCCGGGCGGTGAGGAGAAGTCGACGGGACCCCGCGGCACGTAGACCCGCTTCACCGTCTCGGCCGCCTTCTGCTCGAGTGCGGTTCGCAGCTCAGCATCGGCGCCCGTGAGGTCGAGCGCGTTCACGTCGGCGTGCGCGGCCAGGTGCGGTCCGACCTCGGCGGCCGACCCGGTCAGGATGTTGACCACTCCGCCCGGCACGTCGGAGGTGGCGAGCACCTCTGCAAAGGCGATCGCCACGCACGGGTCGGGCTCGGCCGCCACGACGACGACGGCGTTGCCGCTGGTGATCACCGGCGCGACGACCGACACCAGACCCAGCAACGGCGACCCACCCGGCGCGAACGCCGCCACTACGCCGGTCGGCTCCGGCGCGGAGTAGGAGAAGTACGGGCCGGACACCGGGTTGGCGCTGCCCAGCACCGCCGTCAGCTTGTCGGTCCAGCCGGCGTAGTGGACGAGCCGGTCGACCGCCGCCTCGACGTCGGCCCGGGCCGACGTCTCCTTGGCCCCGGTGCTGACCATGATCAGCTCGGCGAACTGCGCCGACCGGCCCTCCAGCATCTCGGCGATCCGGTAGATCACCTGCCCGCGGTTGTACGGCGTCGCCTTGGACCACCCGGCGAAGCCCTTCCGGGCCGCCACCACCGCGTCCCGAGCGTCCTTACGCGAGGCCAGAGCCGCGTTGGCCAGGAACCCGCCACCCGCGTCCAGCGCCCGGTAGGTCCGGCCCGACTCCGAGCGCGGGAACGCGCCACCGATGTAGAGCTTGTAGGTCTTGGCGACCGCAAGGTGGCTCATGCCGACACCCCGCCCTCATCAGGCTCCAGGTACGCGGCCATCCCGGACGGGCCACCCTCGCGGCCGAAGCCCGACTCCTTGTAGCCGCCGAAGCTGGCGGCCGGGTCGAACCGGTTGAACGTGTTGTCCCAGATGACACCGGCCCGCAGCGCCGCGGCCATTCCCATCGCCCGCGACCCCTTCTCGGTCCACACCCCGGCCGAGAGCCCGTACGCGCTGTTGTTGGCCTTGGTCACCGCCTCGTCGGGCGTGCGGAAGGTCATCGTGGTCAGCACCGGCCCGAAGATCTCCTCCCGGGCGATCCGCATCGACGGGGTGGCGTCGGTGAAGATCGTCGGCGCGATGAAGAAGCCGTTCTTCGGCAGCGGGCAGGAGGAGGTCCAGGTGGTCGCCCCCTCGGCTACGCCGGCCGCCATCAGCTTGGTGATCCGGTCCAGCTGGGCCTGGGAGTTGATCGCCCCGACGTCGGTGTTCTTGTCCAGCGGGTCGCCCACCCGGAGTGTCTCCACCCGATCGGTCAGCCGGGCCACGAACTCGTCGGCGATCGACTCCTGGACCAGCAGCCGCGACCCGGCGCAGCAGACCTGGCCCTGGTTGAAGAAGATCCCGTTGACGATGCCCTCGATCGCCTGGTCCTGGGCCGCGTCCTCGAAGACGATGTTCGCGCCCTTGCCACCCAGCTCCAGGGTGATCCGGCGTCCGGTCCCGGCCAGCTCCCGCTGGATCCGTCGACCCACCGCGGTCGAGCCGGTGAACGCCACCTTGTCGATCCCCGGGTGCGTCACCAGCGTCGAGCCGACGTCCCCGGCGCCGGTCACGACGTTGACCACGCCGGCCGGCAGGCCGGAGTCGGCGATGATCTCGGCGAGCACCAGCACCGACAGCGGGGTGGTCTCGGCCGGCTTGATCACCACGGTGTTGCCGGCGGCCAGCGCCGGGGCGATCTTCCAGGCCGCCATCAGCAGCGGGAAGTTCCAGGGGATGACCTGGCCCGCCACCCCCAGTGGCCGCGGCGCCGGTCCCAGGCCAAGGTGACCCAGCTTGTCCGCCCAGCCGGCGTGGTAGAAGAAGTGCTGCGCCGCCGTCGGCACGTCGAAGTCGCGGGTCTCCTTGATCGGCTTGCCGTTGTCGAGGGTCTCGACCACGGCCAGCTCGCGGGACCGCTCCGCGATACCGCGGGCGATCCGGAACAGGTACTTGCCCCGCTCCGTGCCCGACATCTTCGACCAGACCTGCTCGTACGCCCGCCGCGCCGCCTTGACCGCCCGGTCGACGTCACCGGCGTCGACCGTCGACACCGTCGACAGCTTCTCGCCCGCCCCCGGGTTGAGCGTGTCCAGGTCCGGACCCCCGCCCTCGACGAAGGTGCCATCGATGTAGGGCAGGTAGCGGTCCTTGATCGCGGCGATTGCACTCGACTCCGGCGCCGGGGCGTAGGTCCAGTCCAGCAGGGTCATGATCAGTCCACCGTTACGTAGTCGCTGCCCGAATAGTGCCCGTCCAGCTGGGCCCGCCGTTGCATGATCAGGTCGTTCAGCACCGACGAGGCGCCGAACCGGAAGTAGTACGGGTCCAACCACTCGGGACCCGCTACCTCGCGCACCGCCACGAGATAGCGGATCGCGTCCTTGGCCGTCCGGATCCCGCCGGCCGGCTTGACCGCCCGCCGCTCCCCGGTGGCGGCGTGCCAGTCCTTGACCGCCTGCAGCATCACGTGAGTCACCGGCAGGGTGGCGGCCGGCGACACCTTGCCGGTGGAGGTCTTGATAAAGTCGCCGCCCGCCAGCAGGGCCAGCCAGGACGCCCGGCGGACGTTGTCGTACGTCGCCAGCTCGCCGGTCTCCAGGATCACCTTGAGCCGGGCCGACCCGCAGGCGGCCTTGACCGCGACGATCTGCTCGAACACCGCACCGTAGCGGCCGGCCAGGAACGCGCCGCGGTCGATCACCATGTCGATCTCGTCCGCGCCGGCGTCCACGGCGATCTTGGTGTCGGCCAGCTTGACCTCGAGGCTCGACCGGCCGGACGGGAACGCGGTGGCCACCGAGGCGACCTTGACCCCCGACCCGGCCACCTCCTCCTTGGCCGTCGGCACCATGTCGGGATAGATGCAGATCGCCGCCGTCTGCGGGGTGTCCGGCCGGTCCGGGTCGGGCAGCAACGCCTTGCGCGCCAGGTTGCGCACCTTGCCCGGGGTATCGGCGCCTTCCAGGGTGGTCAGGTCGACCATCGAGATGGCCAGGTCGATCGCCGCCAGCTTGGACGCCTTCTTGATCGAGCGCGTGGCCAGTCCGGCGGCCCGCTGCTCGATCCCCACCGGATCGACCCCGGGCAGCCCGAAGAGGAACTGTCGCAGCGAGGACTCGTCGGCCGTGGCGTCGACCAGGTGGCTGGGCAGCCGGACCGGGGTCGCCGTCCGGTGACCGTTGGCGTCCACGGTGCTCACAGGTTCACAATATGCGCGTGCAGGCAACGCGTCGCGCTAGGATCCGGGCGGACTCCGACCACGCCACGGTCAACCCGCTGGAACTGTTCTTCGACCTGGTCTTCGTCTTCGCGCTGACCCAGGTCACCGCGTTCATGGCGGACAACCTGACCTGGCAGGGTCTGCTCCGCGGCGTACTGATCATCGGGCTGCTCTGGTGGGCGTGGACGGGGTACGCCTGGCTGGCCAATGTGGCCAGCGCGGACGAGCCCGAGATCAAGCTGGCGCTGCTCGTCGCCATGTCGGCGATGTTCGTCCTGGCCCTCACCATCCCGGAAGCGTTCGAGGACGCCGAGGGCGGGCTGAACGGGCCGATCGTGCTCGCCGTGTGCTATCTCCTGGTCCGGGTCTGCCACTTCGGCATCTTCATGATCATCGCGCAGGAGGATGATGGACTGCGCGCTCAGCTGGTGCGGTTCGCCCCCAGCGTGGTGGGCAGCACCATCGTGCTGCTGGTGGCGTCGCAGTTCAGCGGCTGGGTCCAGACCGGCCTCTGGGCACTGGCTCTGGCCGTGGACTACGTGGGCACCGCGCTCGGCGGAGCCGCGGGCTGGCGGCTGCCCGCTCCCGGGCACTTCTCCGAACGGCACGGGCTGATCACCATCGTGGCGCTGGGCGAGTCCATCGTGGCCATCGGCGTCGGGGTGGCCCAGCTGCCGATCTCGTGGCCGATCGTCGTCGCCTCCGGACTCGGCCTGGTCCTGGTCTCGGCCATGTGGTGGGCCTACTTCGACGTCAGCGCCCTGCTCGGCGAGCACGCCCTGGCCTCGGAGCCGAGTGAGAGCCGGCCCCGTCTCGGCCGCAATGCGTTCTCCTTCGACCACTTCCCGCTCATCGTCGGGATCGTCTCGGTCGCCTTGGGCCTGAAGAAGGTGCTGGAGTACGTCGGCGACACCGAGCACCACACGCTGGCCGACCCGTTGAAGGGTGTCGCCCTCGCCGCCCTGGTCGGTGGAGTGGCGCTATACCTCCTTGCCCACGTGGAGTTCAAGTGGCTCACGGTGCACACGGTCTCCGCGGTCCGGCTGGGTGCGGCCGGAGCCTTGTTGCTGGCCTGGCCGCTGCTGCCAAGAGTCCCGGCCATGGGTCAGCTGGCCGTGGTGGCCGCCATCCTGGTCGTGGCCCTCGTGGTGGAGTCGGTGGTGCACGCCGAGGACCGACGAAGGATCCGGGCCGAGCTGGTCCACCACTGACTCAGGCGAACGCGTTCTCCCCGGTCAGGGCCTGGCCGATGACCAGCTGGTGCACCTCGGAGGTGCCCTCGTAGGTCAGCACCGACTCCAGGTTGTTCGCGTGCCGCATCACCGGGTACTCGCCGGTGATCCCGCTGGCGCCCAGGATCGTCCGGCACTCCCGCGCGATGGCCAGGGCCTCGCGGACGTTGTTCAGCTTGCCCAGGCTGACCTGCCGGGGGTCTAGCCGGTGGTCGTCTTTGAGCCGGCCGAGATGCAGCGCGAGCAAAAACCCCTTCTGCAGCTCCAGGGTCATGTCGGCCAGCTTGGCCTGGGTCAGCTGGAACGCAGCCAGCGGCCGGTCGAACACCTCGCGCGAGGTCGCGTACGCGATGGCGGTCTCCAGGCAGTCCCGGGCCGCGCCCAGGGCGCCGAAGACGATGCCGAACCGGGCCTCGTTGAGACAGGACAAGGGCCCACGCAAGCCCGTGGCCTCGGGGAGCAGAGCCGAGCCGGGCAGGCGTACATCGTCCAGGACCAGTTCGGAGGTGACCGAGGCCCGCAGCGAGAGCTTGTGCCCGACGTCGCGGGTTGTGAAACCCGCGGTGCCGGCGGGCACCAGGAAGCCGCGGACGCCCCTGCCCCGTAGGGTGGCAAGCCCCTCCGCGTCCCCCCCATCTGGTTCGTCGGTCTGAGCCCAGACCACTGCGATGTCGGCGACCGACCCGTTGGTGATCCACATCTTGCTGCCGTTCAGTACCCAGTCATCCCCGTCTGGCTTGGCTCGGGTCCGCATCCCGGCCGGGTTCGACCCGAAGTCCGGCTCGGTCAGGCCGAAGCAGCCGATCGCCTCACCCGTGGCCATCCGCGGCAGCCAGGTCTGCTTCTGCACCTCGCTGCCGAACTTCCAGATCGCGAACATGGCCAGCGACCCCTGGACTGACACCATGCTGCGTACCCCGGAGTCGCCGGCTTCCAGCTCCAGACAGGCCAGTCCGTACGCCACGGCGTTGGTCCCGGCGCAGCCGTAGCCCTCCAGGTGCATGCCCAGCAGGCCCAGCGCCCCGGCCTCCGGCATCAAGGTCAGGTCGGCCTCCCCGCGCTCGTACGCCTCGGCGATGGTCGGCCGGACTCGGCGGTCGACGAACTCCCGCACGCTGGCCTGGATGTCCCGCTCCTCGTCGGTGAGCAGATGGTCGATCCCGAGCAATTCGAGCGGTCCGATGGGATTCATGGGCTTTCCTCTCCATTGGCCAACGGGGACGATCCCCTTGGACCCCCGAAAAGCGGGGTTCCGGTCAGCTCCAGGGCCGCCTTCTCGATCTGTTCTTCGCTGAGCAGGACGTGGCCGGCGGCTGGGCCCAACGGAATGAAGCTGTCCTCGCTGGCCACCCGCAGGATCGGCCCGCCGAAGCCGGCCTCGGCCAGACCGGTGACCACACCCTCGCCGACGCCGCCGGTTCGCCGGGTCTCGTCCACCACCAGCGCCCGGCCGGAGCGCTGCACCGCGGCCAGCACGTCGGGCATCGGCAACGGGGCCAGCCAGCGCAGGTCGAGCACCTCCGCCGCGATGCCGACCTCGGCGAGCCGGCGGGTCACCCGCAGGCTCATCAAGACGCCGTTGCCGAAGGTGATCAGGGTCAGCTGCGGGCGCTCTGTCGGGTAGACACGGGCCCGGCCGATCGGCACGGGCTCACCTGCATCGGCGGCCAGCCAGGCCCGGTCGCCGTCGGCGTACAGGTCCCGCCGGTGGTAGAGCGCGATCGGCTCCAGGAACACCGACAGCGTGCTGTCGCGTACGGCGGCCGCGACGCAGCTGCGGAGCAGCGCGGCGGCATCGTCGGCCCGGGCCGGGCAGGCCACCACCAGGCCTGGAATGTCCCGCAGCACGCCCACCGCGTTGTCGTTGTGGAAGTGGCCGCCGAACCCCTTCTGGTAAGCCAGCCCGGCCACCCGGACGACCATGGGGTTGCGGAACGCGCCGCGGGAGAAGAACGGCAGCGTGGCGCCCTCGCCGCGGATCTGGTCCTCCGCGTTGTGCAGGTAGGCGAGGTACTGGATCTCCGGCACCGGAACCAGCCCGGCCAGTCCGGCGCCCAGCCCGAGACCCAGGATCGACTGCTCGTCGAGCACGGTGTCGAACACCCGGGCCGCCCCGTACCGTCGGGCCAGGCCGCCGGTCACTCCGTACACGCCACCCTTGACGCCGACGTCCTCGCCGAAGACGATCACCCTCTGGTCGAGGCTGAGAATCTCGTCGAGAGTGGCGTTGATCGACTCGGCCAGGGTCATCGGATCGGCGCTGCGACCTGGCCCTTCGACAGGCTCAGGGCGCAGGGCTTCGACAGGCTCCGGGCGCAGGGCTTCGACCAGCCCAGACCTCATCAGCGGGGCCATCACCTCGGCGGCGTCCTGCAGCCGGGGGGCGTCTCGCAGCCGCTCCGTCTCGGCGTCGATGTCGCCGCGGATCTGGTCGTAGCGACCCAGGATCGCGTCCGGCTCGACACCAACGCCAGCCAGCACCCGCGCGGTCGCTACCAGCGGGTCGCGGTCGTAGTCGGCCTCGATGTCCCGTGCTCGCCGGTACGCCATCTCGGCGTCGCTGCCGGCGTGGCCGAGGAAGCGCACGGTGCGCAGGTGCAGGAAGATCGGCCGGCGGGTGCCGCGTACCCGCTGCACGGCCTCGTCGATCACGGTCCGCGCGCCCATCGGGTCGGAACCGTCGGCCACGACGTAGTCCAGCCCCGGCCGGGATCCGTACGCCGCCTCGACCCAGCCGGACGCGGTCGGCACCGAGATGCCCCAGCCGTTGTCCTCGCAGACGAAGAGGATCGGGGCCGGCAGGGCCCGGTAGCTCGCGTTCAGTGCGGTGTTGATGGCGCCGGCGGCCGTGGAGTGGTTGACCGAGGCGTCACCGAACGAGCAGACGACCACGGCGTCCTCCGGCCACGGGCAGCTCACCCCGAGCCGGTACGCACGGTGCAGCGCCAGGGCCAGTCCGACCGACCGCGGCAGATGCGAGGCGATGGTCGAGGTCTGCGGGATGATCCCCAGGTCCGGGTGTCCGAACACCTTGTGCCGGCCCCCGGCGATCGGCTCGTCGGCCAGCGCCATCAGCCCCTGCAGCACGTCGCGCACCGGTGTGGATCCTGGCAACTGCTCCGCCCGGGCGACGTAGAACGCCCCGGAGCGGTAGTGCAGCAGCGCCGGGTCGGTCGGGCGCAGGGCCATCGCCACCAGCGCGTTCGCCTCGTGGCCGGACGAGCCGATGGTGTAGAAGCCGCGGCCCTGCTTCTGGAGCTCCCGGGCGACGAAGTCAAGATGTCGACTCGTCGCCTGAGCGCTGAAGAGCCGCCAGCCCCACTCCCTGACCCCTTCCGACTTGTCAGAATCTGAGCTCGCTCTAGCGCGCTCAGAGTCTGACAACTCGGCGAGAGAGTTGCGGAAGTGGGCGTCGAGGGGGTGCATGGGGAGCTAGGGGAGGCGGAAGTCGGGCTCGCCGGTCAGCTCGGCGACATCCATCTGCGCTTTCTGCAGACGACCGGAGTAGTCCCAGTTCACTGCCTGCCAGCGGGTGAACTGGTCGAGCACCCAGATGCCCGACTGGCGGGAGCCGTTGCCGGACTTGCCGTTGCCGCCGAAAGGCAGATGGGCCTCGGCCCCCGAGGTGGAGTTGTTGATCGACACCATGCCGGCGCTGATCTTGTCCCGGAAGGTGAACGCCTCCTTCGGGTCGGTGGTGTAGATCGCCGACGACAGCCCGTACCCGGGCGCGTTCGCCAGCTCGATCGCCTCGCTCAGGGTGCCGTACGTCGTGACCCCGACGATCGGACCGAACGTCTCCTCGGCGAACAACCGGTCTCCGGGGCGTACGCCGTCGACGACGACCGGGTGGTAGAAGAGCCCCGCCTCCGCATCCCCGACGAAGCCCTCGCGCGGGTTGTCGGCGGTGATCCGCCCCGTCGCCCCGCGTACGTCGTGGTGCGGCTCGACCCAGCCCAGGTACTCCTCGTAGCGCTCGGCGAACCGCGGGTCCAGTAGCGGGCCCATCAGCACGTCCTGGGTCGGGTCACCGACTCGGGCCCCGCCCACGGCGGCGGTGAACCGGGCAAGGAAGTCCTCGTGCACCGACTCGTGCACGATCACCGTGCCCAGCGAGGTGCAGCGCTGTCCGGCGGTGCCGAACCCGGAGAACAACGCCCCCTCGACGGCCAGGTCGAGATCGGCGCTCGGGGTGACCAGCAGCGGGTTCTTGCCGCCGAGCTCGAGGCACGCGGTCTGCAGGTGCCGCCCGGTCAGCGCGCCGATCTCCGCGCCGACGGCCGAGGACCCGGTGAACCCCACCTTGTCGATGAGCCCCTGCTCCAGTGCCTCGCTGAGCCCGGCGAATGTCGCCTTCCCGTCCGCCTGCACCACGTTGAACACGCCGTCGGGCAGCCCTGCGCCACGAACGAACAGGTCGTGGAACGCGGCCGAGCAGACCGCAGAGTACTCGGCCGGCTTCCAGACCACGGTGTTGCCGGCCAGCAGGGCAGGCACGATGTACCAGGCCGGCACGGCGACCGGGAAGTTGCCCGCGGTGATCACGGCCACCGCGCCGACCGGCCGGCGGAAGGTGAACAGCTGCTTGTCAGGCATCTCGCTGGGCACGGTCTGGCCGTACAGCCGCCGACCCTCGCCGAGGAAGAAGTCGCACGTGTCGACGATCTCCCGGACCTCGCCGAGCGCCTCTGCGTACGGCTTGCCGATCTCGGCGGTGACCAGCCGCGCCAGGGCCTCGGCGTTGTCCTCGATCAGCCGACCGATGGCGGCGATGGCCCGACCGCGCACCGGCGGGGGTACCGCGGCCCAGCTCTCCTGGGCCTTCTTCGCCGACGCCGCGGCCCGCACGAAGGTCGCCGCCTCGGCGAGGCTCACCTCGCCGACCACCTCGTCCAGCCGGGCCGGGTTGTGGCTGACCACTGTCCGCCCGCCGGGCACCGGGCTGCCGTCGATGACCGAGCTGACCGTCCTCATACCGAAACCTCCGTATCCAGCCGACTGGCCGCACGGTCCACCGCGGCCACCGCCTCGTCGATCTCATCCTCCGTCACCGAGAGCGCCGGTCGGAACCGGATCGAGCGCTCCCCGCAGGGCAGCACGATCACCCGCTCCTTCTTCCGCAGGTCGGTGACCATCCGGTCCCGCTGGGGGGCGTTGGCCAGGTCGCAGGCCACGAACAGCCCGCGCCCGCGTACGTTGCTCAGCCGCCCGGTCGCTGCGGCCACGGCCTGGAGCCCGGCTACCAGCCGGTCGCCCTTCGGTCCGGCGGCGTCGATCAGCCCCTCGGCCTCGATGATCTCCAGCAGCCGCCGCGATCGGACCATGTCGGTCAGCCCGCCACCCCAGGTCGAGTTGATCCGCCCGGAGATCGCGAACACGTTGTCCGGCACCTCGTCCACCCGGCCGCCGGCCATGATGCCGCCGAGCTGGGCCTTCTTGGCGAAGGCGACGATGTCGGGCTGCACCCCCAGCTGCTGGTACGCCCACGGGGTCCCGGTGGTGCCGACCCCGGTCTGCACCTCGTCGAAGATGAACAGCGCGTCGTGCTCGTGCACGATCTCGCGCAGTGCGGCGAAGAACTCGCCGCGGATGTGGTTGTCCCCGCCCTCGCCCTGGATCGGCTCGGCGATGAAGGCGGCGATGTCGTGCGGGTGCGCTGCGAACGCCTGCCGGGCCTGCTCGAGAGCCCGCTGCTCGGCCGCTTCGACCTCCGCGAGATGGTCCTCGAGCGGGAACACCATGGCCGGAACGTCGATCCGGGGCCACGCGAACATGGGGAACCGGTCGGTCTTGTTGGGCTCAGTGTTGGTCAGCGAGAGGGTGTAGCCGCTGCGCCCGTGGAAGGCCTTGGTCAGGTGCAGGACCTTCGTGCCCAGTCGGCGGTTCCGGCCGGCGGCCTCGTTGCGCCGGGACTTCCAGTCGAACGCGACCTTGAGGGCGTTCTCCACGGCCAGCGCGCCGCCCTCGACGAAGAACAGGTGGGGGAGGGCCGGGTCGCCGAGGACCCGCACGAAGGTGGCCACGAACTCCGCGTACGCCGTGCTGTACATGTCGGGATTGGCCGGCTTGTTGGCCGCGAGTGCGCCGAGCTCGGCGAGAAAGGTCGGGTCGTCGATGATGCCCGGCGGGTTGAGCCCCAGCGGCGCGGAGGCGAAGAAGGTGTACATGTCGAGATAGCGCCGACCGTTGCGCGCGTCGACCAGGCGGGACCCCTGACTGGCCTTCAAGTCGACGACCAGCTTCATCCCATCGGTCAGAATGCTGCGCGCCAACACCTCGTGCACCTCGGCGGGGGAGACGTGAACCTGCTCGGCCATGGCGAACCTCCTGTGAAATATCCCGTCGAGTGGTAATCGAGCGACAATATATCGTCTCTAGACCGGAACCGGCGAGAGGAAGTGACCGTCAGTCGATGGCTGGAAGGCAGGGACAGGGTGATGGGTTACCCGGCGGACAGGCCGAGGACAGTCGACATCTCGGCGCGCAGGCGGGCCAGACGGGCCCGGACCTGGTCCCGGGTCTGGGTCAGCGGCGCCGAGGAGTCCGCGGCGTGCCGCGCCTCGAGATAGCACTTGAGCTTCGGCTCGGTGCCCGACGGCCGGACGACGACCTTGAGAGACCCCCCGGACAGCAGCACTGCGTCGGTGGCGGGCAGGTCGTCGGTGCCGGCGGCCAGGTCGGTCACCGCCACCGCCTCGCCGTCGAGCTCGCCCGGCGGGGCGGCCCGCAGCCGGGCCATCGCGGCGGCGATCAGTCCGAGATCGGCCACCCGGACCGACAGCTGGTCGGTCTCGAACACCCCGTACATCATCGCGATCTCGTCCAGCCGGCCGGCCAGCGACGACCCGGCGGCCTTCAGCTCGGCGGCCAGCCCGAGCACCCGGACCAGCGCGGAGATGCCGTCCTTGTCCGGAACGGCGGCGGGGTCGACGCAGTAGCCGATGGCCTCCTCGTAGCCGAACGCCAGTCCCGGCACCCGGCCGATCCACTTGAACCCCGTCAGGGTGTACGTGAACGGCTGTCCGTGGGCGCCGGCCATGGTCTCGAGCAGCGAGCTGGAGACGATCGAGCAGGCGTACGTCCCGCGGATGCCGCGGCGGAGCGCGTCGTCCCCGAGCAGCGCTCCCAGCTCGTCACCGGACAGCATCCGCCAGGCCGAGTCGACCACCGTCGCCACCGCGCACCGGTCGGCGTCTGGATCGTTGGCGATGACCAGGTCGGCGCCGACCTCCTCGGCCCGGGCCAGAGCGAGGTCGATGGCGCCCGGCTCCTCCGGGTTGGGGAAGGTGACGGTGGGGAAGTCGGGGTCGGGCGCGGCCTGCTCGGCCACCACGGCGGCGGACGGGAAGCCCGCGGCGGCGACCGCCTGCTCGACCAACGACCCGCCCACCCCGTGCAGAGGGGTGTAGACCCAGTCGACCGCCCGCGGCGCGTCCGGCGGCACCAGGCCGGCGACCCGGTCGAGGTAGGCGTCGGCCAGCTCCTCCCCGAGGGTGGTGTAGACCACCGACCGCGGCACGTCGCTCAGTGAGCGCTTGGCCACCTCGGCGATCCGCGCCGCGATCTCGCCGTCGGCCGGCGGCACGATCTGGGAGCCATCGCCCAGGTAGACCTTGTAGCCGTTGTCCTGCGGCGGGTTGTGCGAGGCGGTCACGACCACGCCAGCGACGCAGTCGAGATGGCCGATCCCGAAGGCGACCACCGGCGTGGGCAGCGGACGGGCCGTGACCATCGCGCCGAAGCCGGCGCCGGCCATGATCTCGGCCGTGTCGCGCGCGAAGACGTCCGAGCCGTGCCGGGCGTCGTACCCGATGATCACCCGTCCGCCGGACAGGCCCTGGTCGAGCAGGTACGTGGCCAGGCCGGCCGCCGCCTGCCCGACGACCATCCGGTTCATCCGGTTGGGTCCCGGGCCGAGGGCGCCGCGCAGCCCGGCGGTGCCGAACTCCAGCCGTCCGGTGAAGGCGTCGACCAGCTCGGTCGCCGCCGGCTCGCTGCCCTCGGCGGCCGCGGTGAGCAGGTCGTTCACCCGCTGACGGGTCTGCGGGTCGGGGTCCTGCTCGGTCCACGCGGCGATGGCGCGCAGCAGGTCCGGGTTGAGCATGTTCGCTGAGCCTGTCGAAGCGCGCGGGTCCGGCCCTTCGACAGGCTCAGGGCGCATCGTGCTCACAGCGCGGCGGCGATACCGGCGAGCAGCGTACGCAGCCGCGGAGCCGCCGCGACCCCGGCCTCCAGGACCTCCTGGTGGTTCAGCGGCTCCGGCGAGATGCCCGCCGCCAAGTTGGTGACCAGCGAGATGCCGAGCACCTGCAGCCCCGCCTCGCGGGCGGCGATGGTCTCGATCGCGGTGGACATCCCGACCAGGTCGCCGCCCAGGATGCCGGCCATCCGGACCTCGGCGGGGGTCTCGAACTGCGGTCCACCGAACTGGACGTAGACGCCCTGCGGCAGCTCGGGGTCGACCGTCCGGGCGAGCTGCCTCAGCTCGCCCGCGTACGCCTCGGACAGGTCGATGAAGGTGGCGCCGAGCAGCGGCGAGGCCCCGGTGAGGTTGATGTGGTCAGCGAGCAGCACCACCGTGCCGGGGCCCCAGTCGCGGTTCAGGCTGCCGCAGCCGTTGGTGAGCACCAGGGTGGCCGCGCCCGCCGCCGCGATCGCGCGTACGCCGTGCACCACCTGCCGGACGTCGCGGGCCTCGTAGAAGTGGGTGCGCCCGGTCAGCACGGCGACGATCTTCCCGGCGCGGGTGCGGGCGACCCGCAGCGCGCCGCCGTGGCCGAGGACGGTGGGGGCGGCGAAGCCGGGCAGCTCGGCCAGGTCGCAGCTCCCGATCGGCTCGCCCAGGTCGTCGGCGGCCGCCGACCAGCCCGAGCCGAGGACGAACGCCGCATCCAGCCCGGCGACGCCGAACCGCTCCCGAATGGCCGCGCCCGCCTCTTTGGCCGCGGGGAAGGGGTCGACTGCCATGGCCTGCGTGGTCATGCCCCGCACTCTAGGACCGTAGCCCGCCATGGTAGGGAGCACTCCTCGGATCGGTTGCCTACCGAGCGTGGATGGGCCGGGCGGGAGCGCGAGCCTGCGAGCGCGGATGGTTGCGAAGCGGGGGTCCGCGCAGCATCGACTCAGCGAGGAGCGCGATTACCAGCCGCTGGAGCAGGGGCGGGAGCGCAGCTCGGCCAGATAGTCGTCCGGCGCTCCTGCGGCCTCAGCCGCGTCGGCAAGGATGCCGAGGGTCATGGCGCTGGGCATGCCGCCCTCGAAGTCATTGAGTACGTACACCCACGCGGTCTGCTCACCGTCGAGGGTGGAGACCCGGACGCGGACCTTGCGGTAGAGGCCGGTGGTGGCGCTCTCCCACTGGTCGAGCGCCTCCTCGTCGACCGACGTGACGTCGTACAGGGCGACGAAGACCTGCTGTCCGGCCTCCTCGGCCAGCGTCGGCAGCGCGCCGTCCCAGCCCTCACCGCCGAAGGTCAGCCGCCAGCCCTGCAGCCAGCCGGTGCCGCGCTGCGGCGAGTGCGGGCAACGGAGAGCCATCTGGTGAGGGTCCAGGTTGCTCCCGTACGCCGCGTACAGCACGACGGGAGGCTATCGGGTCCGAGCCCTTACAGGACAGATGAAACAATCATGCCGTGACCCGGGTCGTGATCATCGGTGGCGGACCCGGTGGATACGAGGCCGCCCTGGTCGGCAGCCAGCTCGGCGGTCAGGTCACGCTGATCGACACCGACGGTCTGGGCGGCTCGGCGGTGCTGACGGACTGCGTGCCGTCCAAGACGCTGGTCGCCACCGCCGAGGTGATGACCCAGATGCATGGTTCGGAGGAGCTGGGCCTGCGCTTCGGGGCCGATGACCCGGCCCAGTCCGGGCCGGCCGGGGTGCATGTCGACCTCGGGGCGGTCAACCGTCGGGTGCTCGACCTGGCCGCGCAGCAGTCCGCCGACATCGTCGAGCGGGTCCAGCGCGAGAACGTCGAGGTGGTGATCGGCCGCGGCCGGTTGGCCGGCCCGGACCGGGTGGTTGCCGAGACCGCCGACGGGGAGCGGTCGTTCGACGCCGAGATGGTCCTGGTGGCCACCGGGGCCAGACCGCGTGAGCTTCCCGAGGCCCAGCCGGACGGCGAACGGATCCTCACCTGGACCCAGGTCTACGGACTGGCCGAACTTCCCGAGAAGCTGGTCGTGGTCGGGTCGGGGGTGACCGGTGCGGAGTTCGCCAGCGCGTACCACGCCCTGGGTGGCGAGGTGGTGCTGGTGTCCTCCCGGGACCGGGTGCTGCCGGGCGAGGACGCCGACGCCGCCCAGGTGCTGGAGGACGTGTTCGCCCGTCGCGGGCTGACGGTCCTCGGCCGGTCGCGGGCCCAGGCGGTGACCCGGGACGGCGACGGCGTGACCGTGACGTTGACCGACGGTCGCACGGAGTCCGGCTCGCACTGCCTGCTGGCCGTCGGGTCGGTGCCCAACACCGCGAACATGGGGCTGGAGGAGGCGGGGATCAAGCTGGACCGCGGCGGTTTCATCGAGGTGGATCGGGTCTCCCGGACCTCGGCCCGCGGCGTGTACGCGGCAGGGGACTGTACCGGCGTGCTGATGCTTGCGTCGGTGGCGGCCATGCAGGGCCGGATCGCCATGTGGCACACCCTGGGCGAGGCGGTCGCCCCGCTGGACCTGAAGACGGTGTCGTCCAACGTGTTCACCGCCCCGGAGATCGCCACCGTGGGGGTGACCCAGGCGCAGATCGACTCCGGTGAGGTGCAGGCCCGCGCCCTCACGCTGCCGCTGCAGGGTAACGCCCGGGCCAAGATGCAGGGGCTGACCGACGGGTTCGTCAAGATCTTCTGCCGCACTGTCACCGGAATCGTGATCGGTGGCGTGGTGGTCGCCCCGCGGGCCAGTGAGCTGATCTACCCGCTGGCCGTGGCCGTCGCCCAGCGGCTGACCGTCGACCAGGTGTCGGGGTCGTTCACGGTCTACCCGTCGCTGACCGGCTCGATCGCCGAGGCCGCCCGGCGGCTGCACGGCAGCGGCTCCATCAGCTAGCCCACCTCCTTTGCGTCACGAGGAAGTGGAGCAGAGTCGGCGTATTGGCTGGCTCGGTAGATTCGCTGGCGTGACGGTGGCACCGGAGACCGACCGGGTGGCGGCCGCGGCCGACCTGCTCCGCGGGCGGACCTGGGTCGCGCTGACCGGCGCCGGCATCTCCACCGACTCCGGCATCCCGGACTACCGCGGGCCGACCTCGGTGCGGGCCACGCCGATGCAGTTCAGTGAGTTCACTGGCTCCGCCGAGGCCCGGCGGCGCTACTGGGCCCGCTCGTACCAGGGCTGGCGGCGGATCGGCCAGGCCCAGCCGAACGACGGCCACCGCGCCCTGGCGGCGCTCGAGCGGCCAGGCGGGCTGGCCGGGATCATCACCCAGAACGTCGACCGGCTGCACCAGGCGGCGGGCAGCCGGGTGGTCATCGACCTGCACGGCGACATCGCCACGGTCGTCTGTCTGGACTGCGGCGCCAAGTCGCCGCGGCTGGAGACGCAGCGCCGGCTGGCCGCCCTCAACCCCGACGTGCCCCCGCCGGTCCGTCTCGAGCACGCCGAGCTGCGGCCCGATGGCGACGCAGTGGTGGAGCGCTGGTCCGGCTTCGTGCTGGCCGACTGCACCGAGTGTGGCGGCCCGCTCAAGCCGGACGTCGTCTTCTTCGGGGAGTCCGTTCCACGCGAGCGGGTGGACCGGGCGTACGCGTACGTGGATGCGGCCGAGGTCCTCGTGGTGCTCGGCTCGTCGCTGACCGTGATGTCCGGACTGCGCTTCGTCCGGCACAGCGCCAAGGCCGGCCGACCGGTCGTGATCATCACCCGGGGGCCGACCCGCGGCGACGAGCTGGCCACGGTGAAGATCGAGGCAGGCTGCTCGGAGACGCTCGCGGTCCTCGCCGCGGTGACCGGCTAGCCGGACTTACTCGCCGAAGCCACCGAAGTCGAAGCCGCCGCCGTCACCACCGAACCAGCCACCGCCGCCGTCGCCGCCACCATCTCCGCCGAACCAGCCGCCACCATCGCCGCCGGCGTCGCCACCCGCATCGCCGCCGCCGGCATCGCCGCCCATCTCGCCGCCGCCCATGCCCCCGGTCATCGCGCCCATCGCGAACATGTTGCCCATGCCGCCGAACAGCATGCTGCCCACCAGCATGCCGGTGAGCATGTCGGAGCCGCTCCACCGGTTGTAGTAGCCCTGGGCCCACGGCGCGTACGCCGGGCCGCCCTCCCAGTAGGGCACCCGCTGGGCGCCCCGCTGGACGGTCCGGATATACGGGTCGGCGCCGGCCAGCACGCGCTCGGCGTCGGCCGGGCAGGCCGGCACGTCGCGGGCGACGCCCCCGGGTGGGGCCCAGGAGACGTTCTGCGAGGACGGGCCGTGCGCCGGGTTGAAGAAGCAGGGCGGACGCTTCGCGGGCAGCGGCTCGCCGGCGACCCGCGCCTTCACGCAGGCGATCGCGTAGCGGCCGTCCTCGAGGATCTCGGTGACGTGCCTGATCTCCTCGGGCCGGGTTACGGCGTCGAGGGAGGTCTTGGCGTTGTCGTAGGCATCCAGCGCCCGCTGGTAGTCCTGCTGCATCGGCTCGTTCAGGGGGTGGCCGGCGACATCGGCATCGAGCCGCTGGAGCTCCTCGCCGAACGTCGTGACGTCCTCGTCCGCCGCCTTCTTGGAGGTGGTGAGCTGCGACTCCAGCGCCGCGCGCTCCTCCGCTTCCCGCCGGTTGATGGCTGCCCGCCGGTAGAGCCCGACCCCCGCGAGTACTACGGCCACGATGACCAGTAGCACGATCAGTTCACCCATATGTCACAGTCTGCCTTTGCGCTCCAACCAGGCCCCCGTCAGCCTGCTGTTCTTAACCACCTTTTACGCGAACCGTGCCCCGGTCAGGCGTCGATGATCAGGCAGAGGGTCGAGCCGCTGGTCACCGTCGCGCCGACCTGCGCGCTGAGGCTCTGGACCGTGCCGGTCCGGTGGGCGGTCAGCGGCTGTTCCATCTTCATCGCCTCCAGCACCACCACCAGGTCGCCGGCCTGCACCACGTCCCCGTCGGCCACGGCCACCTTGACGATCGTGCCCTGCATCGGTGAGGTCAACGCGTCGCCCGACGGGCCCTTGGCCGCTCCGCTGCCGCCGGCGCCACCCCGGCGTACAGGCTTGGCCGGTCGGCTCGGCGCGGCGGTGCCGTTCACCGCGCCGAGGCCGGCCGGCATCACCACCTCCAGCCGCTTGCCGTTGACCTCCACCACGACTTTGGACTTCTCGACCGGCTCCGGTGCGGCCTCCACCGGCCCGGCGTAGGGGGCGATCTCGGCGCTGAACTCGGTCTCGATCCAGCGCGTATGCACCCCGAAGTTCCCGTCGGCGGCCACGAAGGCCGGGTCGTCGAGCACGGCCCGGTGGAACGGCAGCACCGTCGGCATGCCTCCGACCTCCAGCTCGCGCAGGGCGCGCCGGGAGCGGGCCAGGGCCTGGGTGCGGTCGGCGCCGGTCACGATGATCTTGGCCACCAGGGAGTCGAAGCTGCCCGGCACGGTCATCCCGGCCCGGTAGCCCTCGTCGACCCGTACGCCGGGGCCGGACGGCGGCCGCCAGACACTGAGGGTGCCCGGGGCCGGCATGAAGTTGCGCCCGGCGTCCTCGGCATTGATCCGGAACTCGATGGAGTGCCCGGTCACCGTGGGGTCCGGGTAGCCGATGGCCTCGCCCTCGGCGATCCGGAACATCTCCCGCACCAGGTCCAGCCCGGTGACCTCCTCCGAGACCGGGTGCTCGACCTGCAGCCGGGTGTTGACCTCGAGGAAGCTGATCGTCCCGTCCTGAGCGACCAGGAACTCGCACGTCCCGGCGCCTACGTAGCCGGCCTCGACCAGAATCGCCTTGGAGGCCGCGTACAGCCGCTCGGTCTGCTCCGTGCTGAGGAACGGAGCCGGGGCCTCCTCGACGAGCTTCTGGTGGCGCCGCTGCAGAGAGCAGTCCCGGGTCGAGACGACCACGACGTTGCCATGAGTGTCGGCCAGGCACTGGGTCTCGACGTGGCGCGGGCGGTCCAGATAGCGCTCGACGAAGCACTCGCCGCGGCCGAACGCGGTGACCGCCTCGCGGGTCGCCGAGTCGAAGAGGGACGGGATCTCCTCCCGGGTCCGGGCGACCTTGAGGCCGCGGCCGCCGCCCCCGTACGCGGCCTTGATGGCGATCGGCAATCCATGCTCGTCGGCGAACGCCACGACCGCGTCGGCATCGGCCACCGGGTCCGGGGTGCCGGGCACCAGCGGCGCGCCCACCTGCTGGGCGATGTGTCGCGCCTTGACCTTGTCGCCGAGTGCGTCGATCGCGGCCGGCGGCGGGCCGATCCAGATCAGGCCGGCATCGAGGACGGCCTGGGCGAACCCGGCGTTCTCGGCCAGGAAGCCGTAACCGGGATGCACCGCGTTGGCTCCGCTACGCGCGGCGACGTCAAGGATCTTGCCGATGTCGAGATAGGTCTCCGCGGGAGTCGCGCCGCCCAGCGCGTACGCCTCGTCGGCCAGGGTGACGAACAGCGCGTCGGCGTCCGGTTCGGCGTAGACCGCCACGCTCGGCAGCCCGGCATCCGCGGCGGCCCGGATGACGCGGACGGCGATCTCACCCCGGTTCGCGACCAGCACCTTTGCGATCCGCACGGCCTCACTGTAATCACTGCAAGGGGGGTGACCCCTTGAACCCCCGAGGGCGTGACGTGTTGATCGTGCTTATGGCCACGCCCCAATGCGATAGCGGCGCCGGTGCGAAACGGACGCGGTCGCCGGGCCGCAGCTGGGCCGCGTGGTCGGCCGCGCGGTCGGTCAGCACCGCGATCACCGGGTAGCCACCGGTCACCGGATGGTCGGAGAGGAAGATCAACGGCTCACCCGAGGCCGGCACCTGGACGGCCCCCCGGATCAGGCCCTCCGACGGCAGCTCGCCGGTAACTTGCCGGGCCAGCGGCCCGCCCTCCAGTCGGACCCCGACCCGGTTGCCGTCGGGGCTCACCGTCCAGTGCTGGCGCACCAGGTCGGCCCAGGCCTGGTCGGTGAACCAGTCCCGGCGCGGTCCTGAGGTCATCGCCAAGGTCTTCGACGGCTGGCGCGGTGGAGCGAGGTCGACACCCGGCAGGGGCGGTCCGGGACGGCCGACCGGCAGCTCGTCGCCGGTTTGGAGCGGTGCGGGCCCGATCCCGGAGAGCAGGTCGGTGGCGCGGCTGCCGAGCACCGGGTCGACGGTGATGCCGCCGCGAACGGCGAGATAGCTGCGGACCCCGTACGCCGGCGGGAGCACCGTCAGCCGGTCGCCGGTGGGTAGCGCGATCAGTCCGTGCGACGCCGTCGGCCGGTCGTTGACCAGCACGGTGGTCGGGGCGCCGGTCACCGCCACCCAGTGGGTGGCCGTGGCCCGAACGCTCAGCCCGCCGAGGGTGACCTCGATCGTGGCGTCGCCCTCCGGGTTGCCGACCAGCCGGTTGGCCAACCGATGCGCGGCGCGGTCGGCCGCCCCGGACGGGGACACCCCTAGGTGGCTCAGCCCGGGGCGGCCGAGGTCCTGTACGAGGGCCAGCGGGCCGGTCGCCTCGACGACGATCATCGATGCGCGAACCGGACCCGGCGGCCCGGCTGGAGCAGTGCCGGCGGATCGCGGTCGAGGTCCCAGAGCACGGCGGTCGTGATGCCGATCAGCTGCCAGCCGCCGGGTCCGGACCGTGGGTAGATGCCGGAGAACGCGTCCGCCAGCCCGACCGCACCGGCGGGGACGGTGGTCCGTGGTCGGTCTCGCCGGGGGACTCGGAGCCGTTCGTGCTCGCCGGCCAGGTAGCCGAAGCCGGGGGCGAAGCCGCAGAAGGCGACGGTCCAGACCTGGCCGGTATGGGTGGCGACCACCTCGTCGGGGCTCATCCCGGTGTGCTCGGCGACGTCGGCCAGGTCTGGACCGGAGTAGTCGACCGGGATGGTGACCGTGTCCTGCTCGTCCGCCGCCGCCGAGAGGTCGACACCGGGCAGGTCGAGCAGATCCTGGCGCTCGCCGGCAGCGAGCGGCCGGCGAAGCCGGAGCAGCAGGGTTCGGGCGCCTGGGACGATCTCGCTCACCGACGCGAACTGCTGTTCGATGGCTGGGCGCAGGCGTCGTGTCTCGGCCAGGTCGGCGCACTCCAGCAGGACGGCGTCGGCGCCGTAGGGGAGCAGCCGGCTAGTCATCCGTGCTCGACGAACGGTCTGATCGGCACTCCGGCGCCCTCCAGCGCGGCGCGGACGGCTTGGGCCATGGCGACCGCACTCGGGCTGTCGCCATGGGTGCAGAACGACTCCGCCATCCCCTCCTGGGCGGCACGGACCGCCCGCCGGGCGGCGAACTCGGGATCGGAGATCAGCGCATTGGGCTCCCGGCGGTCGGTCAGCCGACCCTCGGCGGTGTAGGTGCGGTCAACGAAGTACTCGGTCACCTGGCGCACCTTGCGCTCCCGGGCGATCCGCAGCAGCGCCGAGCCGCGGAGCCCGAGCAGGGGCAGATCCCGGTCGTACGCCCGCACCGCCTCCACCACGGCCCGGGCCTGTCCTTCGTGATCAACACACGCGGTGTAGAGCGCGCCGTGCGGCTTGACGTAGCGGACCTGGCTGCCGACCGTACGGGCCAGGCCGTCGAGGGCGCCGATCTGATAGACAACCGCGGCGGTCAGGTCCGCGGCGGACATGTCGAGGAACCGCCGGCCGAACCCCGCCAGGTCGGGATACCCCACCTGTGCCCCGATGACCACTCCCGCGGCCGCGGCCCGGCGGCAGGTCTCGAGCAGGGTCGCGGGGTCGCCGGCGTGGAACCCGCAGGCCACGTTGGCGCTGGTCACCACCTGGAGCATTTCCTCGTCGTCGCCGAGCGTCCACCGCCCGTACGACTCGCCGAGATCGGCATTGAGGTCGACGGTCACGGACCCATCCTGTCAAGAGTGACCATGCCGTGCCCGGTGTCACCGCGATCGCCGCCCCGGCCGTGCGTTTGCCGTCTCGAGACGGCTAACGAGTGCCGTAGGCGCGACACCGACCCTCGTTAGCCATCTGGAGACGGCAAACGTTGGTGAACGACAACGAAGTCGACGGATACGAGCGCAATCCGCGCGATCCGGAGGGATCGCATCCAGAAAGGGTGTAGGCCCCCCAAGTATGAGTTGGGGGGCCTACGTGGTAGCCGGAGTGAAGCGACGTCTCCAGCTGACCAGGTGACCCGGCGGATCTCAGCAGCCCATCGCCGACCGCTGCAGCGAGTTGCCTCGCCGGCTAGACCCTCGATTCATCCCAGTCCCGCACCCCCTTGCGGAAGTGCGTAAGAGATTTCTATACCCTCCCCGACCACCCCGCAAGCCGTTCTGACAAGGTACTTCGGTGTAATTCATCCTCCACAACCTCCTCCACAGAGGCGTGCCAGTTCTGCACCGAAAAGATCAATTTCTCCACAGCCGAGCCGTCCTGCTTGTGGACAGATCAGGCAGTATCGTGACGCCGTGGAGCCGGAGCCGGACACCAAAGACTGGACCTGGACCTTGAAGCGGCGATGCCCGGAGTGCGGGTTCTACGCCGCCGAGGTCCCGCTCGAGGAGATTGCCACCCGGGCCTTCGTCGCGGGCGAGGAATGGGTGCAGATCCTGCGCTCCAGCCCGGCGGTCACCGCCCGGCCAGAGCCGGCCGTCTGGTCCCCGCTGGAGTACGGCGCGCACGTCCGCGACGTGTTCCGGCTGTTCGACCAGCGCCTGCTGCTGATGTTGACCGAGGACGATCCCCGCTTCGCCAACTGGGACCAGGACGAGACCGCCATCCGGGAGCGCTACGCCGAACAGGACCCCGAGGTCGTCGCCGACGAGCTGGAGGCTTCGGCGGGCACCATGGTCGGCCACATCGCCGCCCTGTCGGCGGACCAGCTGGACCGGACCGGCCGCCGCTCGGACGGCTCGGAGTTCACCGTGGTCACGTTGCTGCAGTACTTCCTGCACGACGTGGTGCACCACTTGTGGGACGTCACCGGGCAGCAGGACGCCGCCGCGTCACTGTCGCTCGACGAGCCCGGCTAGATCCAGCCGGCAGCGCGCTTCCAGATCGGCGAGCTCGGCCAGGGCGTCGTCGAGATCTCTCCGCTTGTCCAGCAGCGCCTCCCGCCGCCGGCCGATATCGGTGAGCAGGTACTCCAGCTGTCCGCGCTCCCCGGGTGTCTCGTCGTACAGCCCGAGGATGTGGGCGATCTCGGCCAACGTGAAGCCCAGCCGCCGGCCGCGCAGGATGAGCTGCAGCCGCACCCGGTCGCGGTCGTGGAAGACCCGGGCCGTGCCCGCGCGCTCCGGCGCCAGCAGACCCTGGTCCTCGTAGAACCGGATGGTGCGCAGGGTGGTCCCGAACTCCGCGGAAAGCTCGCTGATCGTCCAGGTCCGATCGGCCACGGGCTCGAGTCTAGGCTTACGTTTACGTAAGCGGAAGCGTATGCTGACGGCGTGGAGAGTTCGTTCACGCTCAGTGCCGAGCACGAGGACTTTCGCGCCGTGGTGGCCGACTTCGCGGCCCGTGACCTGGCGCCGCAAGTCGAGCGCTGGAACGCGGCGCACCAGGCACCGCTGGAGGCGGTCAAGCTGATGGGCGACCTCGGCTTGTTCGGGCTCGGCGGTCCGGAGGAGTACGGCGGGGCGGGCGACTTCACCAGCCTGTGCATCGCCATCGAGGAGATCGGACGGATCGACCAGTCGCTCGGCATCACCCTCGAGGCCGCCGTCGGACTGGGCATCAACCCCATCGCCCACTTCGGGACGGCGGAGCAGAAGCAGCGCTGGCTTCCGGACCTGATGGCCGGGCACGCGCTGGCCGCCTTCGGGCTGACCGAGGCCGAGGCGGGCTCCGACGCCGGCGCCACGCGGACTCGGGCCGAGCTGCATGACGGCCAGTGGGTGGTCAACGGCAACAAGCAGTTCATCACCAACTCCGGCACCGACATCACCTCGCTGTGCACCGTGACCGCCCGGACGGGAACCAGGGAGGACGGCAAGCCGGAGATCTCGGCCATCTGCATCCCGGCGGGCACCCCCGGGCTTGAGGTCGGCCCCGCGTACGCGAAGCTCGGCTGGCACGCCTCGGACACCCACCCCCTCACGTTCACCGACGTGCACGTACCCGAGGACCACCTGCTCGGCGAGCGCGGGCACGGCTACGGGCAGTTCCTCGCCACGCTGGACGACGGTCGGGTGGCCATCGCCGCGCTGGCCCTCGGCTGCATCCGCGCCTGCCGGGACCTCTCGGTGGCGTACGCGGGACAGCGGACGTCATTCGGCCGCCCGATCGGCCGCAACCAGGGGGTGGCCTTCCCGATCGCCGACCTGGACGTGATGGCCGCGGCCGCGCACCAGCTCGTCTATGCCGCGGCCGCGATGCGGGACGCCGGCGCCGAGCCGCGGGCCTTCAACCGCGCCGCGGCGATCGCCAAGCTCTATGCAACCGAGTCCGCGGTCAGCGCAACCCGGATCGCCACCCAGGTGTTCGGCGGATACGGGTTCATGGAGGAGTACCCGATCTCCCGCTTCTACCGCGACGCCAAGGTGCTGGAGATCGGCGAGGGCACCTCCGAGGTGCAGCGGCTGCTGATCGCCCGGCGCCTCGGCCTGCCCGTGGAATAGTGCGACCGTGAGCGAGATCGGCGCGGCCCGGGAGCGGACGCTGGCCCCCACCGAGCGGGGGGCGGCCAAGCTGGCCGAGACGAACAAGCTGTTCGTCCGCGACCGGATCGACCTGCTGTTCGACGCGGGCAGCTTCGTCGAGGACGGGCAGCTGGCCAACGCCCTGGCCGACGGTCTGCCCGCCGACGGAGTGGTCACCGGCCGTGGGCTGGTGTCGGGACGGCCAGCACTGGTGGTGGCCAACGACCCGAGCGTCAAGGCCGGATCCTGGGGCGCGCGGACGGTGGAGAAGATCATCCGGATGACCGAGGCCGCTCTGCGCGACGAGCTGCCGATCTTCTGGTTCATCGACTCGGCCGGGGCCCGGATCACCGACCAGATCGACCTGTTCCCGGGGCGCCGGGGGGCGGGGCGGATTTTCGCCAACCAGGTCGCGCTCTCCGGCAGGGTGCCGCAGGTCTGCTGCCTGTTCGGCCCCAGCGCGGCTGGCGGCGCTTACATCCCGTCGTTCTGCGACCTGGTGATCATGGTCGAGGGCAACGCGTCGATGTATCTCGGCTCGCCCCGGATGGCCGAGATGGTGGTCGGAGAGCGGGTCAGTCTGGAGGAGATGGGCGGCGCCCGGATGCACGCGGAGGTCTCCGGCTGCGGCGACCAGTTGGCCGCCGACGACGCCGACGCGATCGAGCAGGCGAGGCAGTACTTCTCCTATCTGCCGCAGAACTGGCGGGAGTCGCCACCCACCTTCCACGGCGCCGACCCCAGCCGGGACTTCACCCCCGACCTGGTGCCGGCTGCCGACGCCGCCGGATACGACATCCACACCGTGATCGACGCGCTGCTCGACGAGGGCTCCTTCTTCGAAGTCAAGCCGCTGTTCGCGCCGGAGCTGGTGGTCGGCCTCGGCCTGCTGGACGGCGAGGTGGTCGGCGTCGTGGCCAACCAGCCGGCGGTCAAGGGCGGAGTGCTCTTCGTCGACTCGGCCGACAAGGGCGCCCGGTTCATCTGGCAGTGCGACGCGTTCAACATCCCGCTGCTCTACCTGGCCGACGTGCCGGGGTTCATGATCGGCAGCGCGGTGGAGCGGCAGGGCATCATCCGGCACGGCGCGAAGATGATCACCGCGGTGGCCGAGGCCACGGTACCGACGGTCTCGGTGATCGTCCGCAAGGCGTACGGGGCGGGGCTGTACGCGATGGGCGGGCCCGGCTTCGGGCCCGATGCCTGCCTCGCCCTGCCGACGGCCAAGATCGCGGTGATGGGTCCGGAGGCGGCGGTCAATGCGGTGTACGCGAACAAGATCGCCGCGATCGCCGACGAGGAGGAGCGGGCGGTCTACGTCGAGCAGCTGCGCAAGGCGTACGAGACCGACATCGACATCCTGCGGCTGGCCAGCGAGCTGGTGGTCGACGCGATCGTCCAGCCCGGCGAGCTGCGCCGCGAGCTGATCGCCCGGTTCGCCGCGGCGGCGACCAAGGACCGGCACTTCTCCTCCCGCCGCCACGGGGTACCTCCGGTCTAGCGGCCCTGCGCCTGGATCCGCTACGCGCGTTTCACACTTTTCGGCGTGTCGCAGGCTGGCGCCGCGACTGGCGTAGCGATTTCAGGTGACCTGGTCGGGCACCGGGTGCAGAGGCGGCAGCGTGGACGCTGCCCGATCGCCTGGAAACGCTACGCCAGAAAGGCTTGAACCGGCCGACACGCCGAAAAGCGTGAAACGCGCGTAGCAGATTCAGGCGCGTCAGCCGCGGTAATCCGATGGACGATGGTCCTCGGGGAATGAGTCACTGGAGTGGTGATCCCCTCCGACTGGGTGCCGCGATCGGCCGACTCCGAGCTGGTCGGCTATCTCGTACGCGACGCGGCCGGCACCACTCCGCTCAACCTGTTCGGTCACCCGCTGGCCGAGCCCAGCGAGCCCGCTCGGGCCGCTGCCGTCCTCGAGGCGCGGGGTTTGGCCTGCCTGGCCGAGCCGTGGTGGCTGGACCGCGGAGACCAGGCGGTCGAGGTGCGGATCCTCGAGGCGAGCCCCGACCGGGTGCACGTGGTGGAGGCGCCCTTTGGGTTCTACGGTCCGGACAGTCCCCGGCACACGCTCGAGACGCCCGCGACCGCGCTCAGTCCACGTCCGTGAAGTGCTCGACCCGCGGCGGCGCGGTGAAGTAGGGCCCGATGGCCGCCCGCCACGAGGTGAACCGGTCGGTCTGCCGGAAGTTGGTCAGGTGCGCCTCGACGGAGTCCCACTCGACCAGCAGCACGAACCGCTGGGGGGACTCGATGCCGGAGGTCATCCGGACCGACCGGCAGCCGGGAGTACCGGCCAGGATCTCGCGGGCGCCGCGGTAGGCGGCGGCGAAGCCGTCGGTATCGGTGACGTCGATCAGGGCAACCTCGAGGACCACGGCCGGGATCCTACGGTCGGTCGGCCCGGTAGACGTAATGCAGCGGGTCATCCGCCGGGTTGTCGGGAATCATCGCCCCCTCGGCGATGCGGGTCAGGCCGGCCTTCTCCAGCGCCCGCCACGAGGGGACGTTGCCCGCCACCACCGAAACCAGGACGGCCGACGCGGCCGGGTAGGCCTGCCAGGTGTCCGCCACGGCCGCGGCGATCATCCGCGCGCCCAGCCCGCGCCCGCGAAGGGTCGGGTCGCCGATCAGGTAGTCCAGCTCGACGGCGGCCTCCGGAACGTCGGCGAGCGTGGCGAACTCGGCCAGCTCTTCCGGGTAGTCCGCAATCACCGAGCGCTGCAGCAGGCCGATCGGGCGGCCGTCCAGCAGCACCACCAGGTCCTCGCCGGGCTCCTCGCCACGCACGCTCGGCCCGAAGTCGCGTTCGACGCCGGCGGGAGAGCTGTCGTGGTTCCACCACCGGGCCACCTGGGACTCATGCAGCCAGTCGGCCAGCATCGCCAGGTCGTCGGCGACCAGCGGTCGCCAGGAGAGGACGCCGTTGCCGGCCGGCTGTAGTTGTCCACGCTCAGATCGGTAGCCGGCGAAACAGCGGACGGGGAACGTGCCGCAGGCCCGACATAACCACCCGCATCGTCCCCGGCACCCAGATCAGCTCGCGCTTGTTGCCGACGCCCTCGATCACCGCCGTGGCGACCTGGTCGGGCGACACCGCCAGCGGGGCGTCGTCCAGGCCCTCGGTCATCTTGGACCGGACGAACCCGGGCCGGACGACCAGAACACGTATGCCGGATGGTCGCAGCGCCTCGCCCAGGCCGAGGAAGAACCCGTCGAAGCCGGCCTTGGTCGAGCCGTAGACGAAGTTGGACCGCCGTACCCGCTCGCCGGCCACGCTGGACAGCGCCACGATGACCCCGTGGCCCTGGGCCCGCATCCGCTCCGCCAGCAGGACGCCGAAGTGCACCGGTGCGGTGTAGTTGACCTCGGCCAGCTCCAGGACGTGGTCGGCGTCGGTCCAGGCCCGCTCCGGGTCGCCGAGCAGGCCGAAGGCGACCACCGCGACGTCGATGTCGCCGCTGGCGAAGGCCTTCTCGATCGTGGCGGCGTGCGAGGTCGCGTCTCGCGCATCCAGGTCGACCTCGGTTACCGCACAGCCGAGACCGGACAGCTCGGCCGCGGCTTGCGTACGCCGTTCTGTGGGCCGGGCGGCGAGCACG
This sequence comes from uncultured Actinomycetota bacterium, assembly GCA_963808435.1. GTDB lineage: Bacteria > Actinomycetota > Actinomycetes > Propionibacteriales > Propionibacteriaceae > Microlunatus. The sequence goes on from CAWEFW010000001.1 coordinate 233,862, forward strand.
ATCCGCAGGCCGCCGTCCCCGGCGTACCGGCGGGCGACGGCCAGGGCGATGTCGGAGGTGCCGCCGAGCAGCAGGAGCGACTGGGGTTTGCCCAGAGAATTGATCATTCGAGTTACCGGATCTCCAGTCGCCGGGCCAGGTCGGAATTGAACATGCCGCTGGGGTCGACCTCGCGGCGCACGGCGAGGAAGTCGTCCAGCCGCGGGTACATCTTGCGGAAGGCGTCGGCGCTCAGCCGGGAGTCCTTGGCCAGGTACACCCGTCCGCCGGCGGAGATCACCTGCTCGTCCAGTGCGTCGCAGAGCCTGTCCAGGCCGTGCTCGATCGGCAGGTCCACGGTCAGCGTCCAGCCCGGCATCGGGAACGACAGCGGGGCCGGGTTGCCCGGCCCGAACCGCTTGAGCACGTTCAGGCACGACAGATGACCGGAGTTGACGATCATCGCCACGCAACGGCGGAACGTCTCGTCGGCCTCGAACGGCACGACGAACTGGTACTGCAGGAACCCATGCGGCCCGTACACCCGGTTCCACTCGGCGACGATGTCCAGCGGATGGAAGAACTGGGTGATGTTCTGCACCTCGCCCACCCGGTGGTTCGGCGCCTTGCGGTACCAGAACTCGCTGAACGCCTTGGCCGTGGCCTTGTTGACCATCCGGTTGGGGAAGATCTCCGGCATGGTGCCCAGCGAGGGGGCGACGAACCGCAGCGGGTCGCCGCGCCGCAGCTTGCTCGGCAGATCGGTCAGCCGTGCCTTGCTGCCGCGGGTCAGCACCGCCCGGCCCAGGTGCTTGCCCCGGGTTACCGCGTCGAACCAGGCGACCGAGTAGGTGTATGCGTCGTCGCCGGACGACATCGTGGTCATCAGATCGTCGAGGTCGGTGCACCGGTCGGTGTCGACGACGAAGTAGGCGGTCTCGGTGCGCTGCAGGGCCACCGTTGCGGTCAGCACGGCCCCGGTCAGACCCATCCCGCCGATGGTCGCCCAGAAGATCCGCTCGGTGTCGGCGTCGGGCGTCACGGTCCGCACCTCACCGTCGGCCATCAGCAGGTCCAACGAGACGACGTGGTTGCCGAAGCTGCCCTCGGTGTGGTGGTTCTTGCCATGCACGTCGGCGGCGATCGCCCCACCGATGGTGACCTGGCGGGTGCCCGGCAACACCGGCACCCACAGGCCGAACGGGAGCAACGCCCGCATCAGGGCGTCCAGGCTCACCCCGGCCTGCACCGTCACCGTCGGCGGCTCGCCCAACGCGTCTACGGCGAGGATCCGGTTCATCTTGGTCAGGTCCATCGTGGTGCCGCCCGCGTTCTGTGCGGCATCGCCGTAGCTGCGGCCCAGACCCCGCGGCACGACCCCTCGCTGGGGAGCGGACGTCCGCAGTGCCGAGACCGCGTCGGCGACGGAGTCGATCGCGGCCAGATGGGTCATCGTGCCCGAGGTTCGGCCCCAGCCGTGCAGCTCGACGAGGGGTTGCGGGATCATCGGCTGCGCCTCGGGCAGCGAGGGCGCGATGGCGGGTACGTCGGCGTCGCTCACCAGAACACCGCCACCGAGATCACCACGAGCCAGATCACCCCTATCCCTTGCAGAACACGGTCGTGCAGTACGACGTCCTCGGGCTCCCCCGCGCTGCCGGCGTCGACCTCCAGCGCGTACTGCAGCAGTCCCAAGGTAAAGGGCGCGATCGAGATGGCCGTCCACGGGACGCCCAACAGGTCGGGCTCGCCGCCTCCCCCGCGGGGGTTCTCGAACGCCCACAGGCTGTAGGAGATGAGCACCATCACCGCAGCCAACATCCAGGTGAACCGCAGGTAGGACTCGGAGTAGCGGGTCAGCGACCGCCGGGTGCCGGCATCGCCGCCGATCGCCTTCATCTCCGAGTAGCGCTTGCCGGCAACCATGAAGAACGAGCCGAACGCCGCGACCAGCAGGAACCACTGGCTCAGCGGGATCCCGGTCGCCACACCGCCCGCGATCGCCCGCAGCAGGAAGCCGCTGGCGACCACGGCGAGATCGACGACCGGCAGGTGCTTGAGGAAGACCGAGTAGAGCAGCTGGATGGCGACGTAGACAGTCAGGGTGATACCCAGCGAAAGGGTGACGGCGTAGCCGAGCCCCAATCCGGCGACGCCGGTGATTCCGGCCAGCATCAGGGCGGTGGCGGGCTTGAGCTCTCCCGCGGCGACGGGCCGGAACCGCTTACGCGGGTGCAGCCGGTCCTCCTCGACATCGCGTACGTCGTTGACCAGGTAGACGCTTGCGCTGACCAGGCAGAACGCGATGAAGGCCAGAGCGACCCCGATAAGGACCGGGGTTTCGAACAGCTGGCCGGCGGCCAGTGGGGCGGCGGCGACGAGGACGTTCTTCACCCACTGCTTGGGCCGCATCGCCCGGAGTGGAGCGGGAAGGTGAGAGGTTCGCTGAACGACCTCGGTACTTGAGGACATGAGACCCCTAGGCTATCGAGCCCGCCGCGGCCCGCCGATTTTGCGCACTACGGTGGAGCCCGTGCGCGCGCCCGAACCTCGCCGGGTGCTGGGCGCCATGATCATCGTCTCGGCGATGGTCCTGGGTGGTTGCGGCAGCAGCGAGGAGCCGCCGGTGGTTCCGTCGGTGACCGCCACGACGACCCCGCTCACCCCTACGCCGACGGCCATCACCGTTCCCGCCGACGGCGTCACGTTGCGGTCGCTCGGCTACCTCAACGGGCCGGCGGAGCAGTTCACATTGCCACGAACCGCCCTGATCTCGGCTGCCGTCGACCAGCCGAACAACGTCACCGCCGTGCTCACCCAGCCGCCACCGACCGACGTCGAGACCTACCTACGCCGAGCGTTGCCGGCCACCGGCTTCACCATCACCGCGGAGGACCCCGAGGGCCCGGCCCTGACCTTCGCCGGCCACGGCTGGACCGGCAGTTTCACCGCCAGCGAGGCGACCTCCGCGATTCTGCTCCGTCCGGCCTGAGTCGCGTGTACGCCAAGACGCATGCATGGCGATCAGCTCGCGGCGTAGCTCCTGCCGGCGCTCACCGGTAGATACCACCAAACTTGGTGGTATCTACCTATTCGCCCGGCGCGTGTCGGATAATTGGCGATCGTGGTCGCCATCCATATCCGCGACGTCCCGGAAACGCTGCGGGACGAACTCGCGGCACAGGCTCGGGCCCAGGGAAAGTCCATGCAGCACTATCTGCTCACCCTGCTCACTCGAGAGGCGGACGCTGGTCACCACCAGCGTCTGCTGGCCGACTGGGCCCGGGTTCCGCTGGCCTCCGGCAGCAAGGGACTCGACGCGGCGGACTACATCCGCCAGCAGCGCGAGGAGTGGGAGCAGGAGATGGCCCACCGCATCCTCGCCCCGCGCGACTAGGGCGCGTCTCCTGAACCAGGGTTCAGGAGATACGCCCGAAGAAGCCGGCTCGAAACCGCCGACGCCAGAGGCGAACGAGTCACCGAGGGCGACCACGGTGCGCGGTGCGGCGTACGCGGGAACCTCGTCTCGTGGGCCCGCGACGCTATCGCGCAGCATCAGTTGCGGGAAGACTGGCGCCATGCCGAAGACCAAGAAATCCGGCGAGCCGATCGCCGACGAGCTGCCGTCCACCTTGCAGCGCTCGGACGCGAAGGCCCAGCGGACGTACGCGAAGACCCACGACTCGGCGCTGGAGCAGTACGACGGCGACGAGCGCCGGGCCAACCAGGTGGCGTTCGCCTCGCTCAAGCACACCCACGAGAAGGTCGGTGACCACTGGGAGCCGAAGGACGAGTACGGTCCGTCCGACGAGCAGGCCGAGGGTGGCCGCGACACCGACGCACCGACGGCGGGCGGGGTCGACGCCAACGCGTCCAGGAAGCACCTCTACGAGCTGGCCACCAAGCTCGAGATCAAGGGCCGGTCGTCGATGACCAAGGACGAACTGGTGGCGGCGCTGCAGCGGGCCAACGCCCGGGAGTCCGCGCGGGCACTGCGCCGGGAGCGGGCCTAGTCGATCGCCCTGATCCGGATCGCCTTCAGCGTGCTGCCGTCCTTGACGGCCACCACGAAGATCCGGTCGTCGACCTCCAGGTCGGCGGCGGTGGCCTTGTTCTGGTTCTTGCGCACCTTGGTCTCGGCGCCGACCACGTAGGTCGCGGTGTAGCCGTCGGCGCTCCGAACGGCGAGGGAGGTCTCGCTCGCCTTCAGGGCAGGTCCGCGCTGGAAGAGGACCAGCCGATGCTGCTTTCCGGCGAGGGTGACCTCGCCATGCAGGGCGGTGGCCAGCAGGCCGCGCCGCTTCCGGACCTCGTCCCGGGGCTTGGCCTTCTCGGTCGGCGTCGCGCTCGCGGTCGGCGTGGGCTTGGGCGCTGGGTCTGACGGGTCGGCGTACGCGAGGCCTGCGCCGATCCCTCCGGCCAGCGCGAGGGTGCTGACGCCGGCGACGATGATCTTGGCTGCTGCTCTCATGCGCCCAGTCTGGGGCGGGAGAGGGCGGAGGGGGAGGCCGGGGCACCGCACCTTCAGCAACCCTTCAGTGCTGGGCCCACAGCTCCGGCCAGGCCACGCCGAGGTCGGCGAGCAGGACGCGCAGCAACGGCAGGCTGATCCCCACCACGTTGTGGTGGTCGCCCTCGATCGCGGTCACGAACGGCCCACCCAGGCCGTCCACGGTGAACGCCCCCGCCACCTGGAGCGGCTCGCCAGTGCCGACGTAGGCGCCGATCTCGGCGTCGCTGAGGTCGGCGAAGTGGACCGTGGTCGAGGCCACGGCGGACCGGGACTCCTCGACGCCGTCGCGGCGGAGCAGGACGTGGTGGCCGGTGTGCAGCACCGCGGATCGACCGCGCATCCGCCGCCAGCGGTCCTGTGCATCGGCCGCCGAAGCCGGCTTGCCGTACGCTCCACCGTCCAGCTCCAGGAGCGAGTCGCAGCCGATGACCACGGTGGGCTGCCCGTCGAGCGTCAGCCGCGCCGCAGTCGCCTCGGCCTTGAGCCGGGCCAGCCGTCCGGTCAGGTCGGCCACCGAGTCCGCTGTGACCGTGCTCTCGTCGACCCCGGACACCAGCACCTCGGGGTCCAGGCCGGCGGCCCGGAGCGTGGCCAGCCGGGCGGGGGAGGCGGAGGCGAGGACCAGCCGCACTCCCATGAGGGCAACACTAGGGCCGTGACCGGTGCCGACCCGTCCCGACAGGCGACCGACCGCGTGTGGGCCGCGCTGGGAGACGAAGTCCGATCGACCCTGGTGGAGCGGCTGAGTCCGACCGACCTGCAGACTCTGCTGCTGGACATCGTTCGGGCCCGGGCTGACCACGTCGATCCCGCTCGCCTGATGCGGCGCTGGACCGAGGACCGGTTCGTCACCCCGGCCGCGGTCGATCCGCGACGGCTCGCGGCGCTGGTCGCTCGGGCCTGGGAGCTGCTGCCCACCGACTTCGTCGGCGTCGAGCTGGCTCCGGTGACCCCGCTGGGTACCTGCAGGGCCGTTGCGGACGTGCACCAGCACCGGATCGTGTCTACCGTCCGCGGTAGCGAGGTGGTCAGTGACCCGACCAACGTGCTGGCTCTGGAAGCCGCCGTCCGACGCCGCGCGACCCAGGACGACGTACATCTGGCCACCCACCACCGGGTGCTGGGGGCCCAGCGGTTCGGGGCGGGCGCGGGGAACCACTTCGGCCTGTTCGCCCTGGTCAGCAGTGGCCGGGACCGCGGCTCGCGAGCCAGCGAGCTCGACTTCGTCGAGCGTCACCTCGACGTCTGGCGGACGTTACTCGACACCACCCTGGGTTCGGGACGGTTCACCTTCACCTACACCGACGGCGCCCCTTACTACGCCGGTCTCCGGTTCAAGATCATGGCGGATACCGACGACGGGGCGCAGGAGATCGGGGACGGCGGGCTGACCGACTGGACCGCCCAGCTACGCGCCGACGCCAAGGAGCGTTGCCTGATCTCCTGCGTGTCGACCGAGCGGTGGCTCGCTCTGCTCGAGCGGTGACCGGCTAGCGGCGCCCGCCGCCGAGCATGCCGCCCAGCATGTCGAGGATCGACCCGGACCCGCTGCTGCGGTCGGCGTCGGTCGAACGGTCGCCGCCGAGCAGGCCACCCAACAGGTCGCTCAGCACATTGCCGCCGCCGCTCTGACCCCCGGCCCCGCCGGCGAGGATGGAGCCGAGCAGGTCTCCGGCGCCGCCCTGGCTGCTGCCGGAGAGTCGCTTCGAGATGTAGGCCAGCACGATCGGGGCCAGGATGGGCAGCAGCTTCTGGACCAGGCCGCTCTGCTGACCCAGGTTGTTGCCGAGCGTCTGGGCCACCTGACCGCTGTTCGGGCCGAAGATGTTGCTGACGATCTTCTGCCCGTCGTCGGTGTTCACCTCGTCCAGGTTCACCCCGCCGTCGACCAGGTCGCTGGGATGGTCGCCCAGGGCGCCGGCGAGGGACGCGGCTCCCGCCGGATCCGCCGCGTTGGCCTGCAGCCCGCCGAGCAGGGCGGGAATGGCCTGGCGGGTCGCCGCCTCGGCGGTGGGCTCGTCCACGCCGAGCTGGGCAGCCAGCTGGGCAAGTGGGATGTCGGCCAGGATCTCGTCGGTCGCGTTCATGATCGGAACCTACTGCGGTCGACCCGACATGCGCCAGGCATTCGGTCCGCGTGCCACCGGGGCGCGGACCGAACGCCAGTACGCCGACCACCCGGACAACGGCCGCTCGGGCGGGGCGACGTTGGCCCGGACGCGCAGGGCCAGGACCGTGACCAGGGCGGCCAGCTCCTCCTCGGTCGGGTTGCCGCGGACGACGGAGAACGCGACGGACGGTTTCTCGGTGGTCATCGGGCGCTCTCCCGTGTGTCTCTGTGCGCGCCGCGGGGGTCCGAGGGGGTCGTTCCCCTCCGCTCTCTCATAGGGGTATGTTGCCGTGCTTCTTGGGCGGCAGGGTCTGTCGCTTGGTGCGGAGCAGCCGAAGCACGCGGGTGACCTCCACCCGCGTCTCGTGTGGGGCGATGACCGCGTCGACGTAGCCGCGCTCGGCCGCGATGTAGGGGTTGGCCAGCTCGTCGTCATACTCGGTGACCAGCCGGGCCCGCAGCACGTCGGGCTCGCCGGACTTGGCCAGCTCCTTGCGGTAGAGGATGTTGACCGCGCCCTGGGCGCCCATCACCGCGATCTGTGCGGTCGGCCAGGCCAGGTTGAAGTCGGCGCCGAGATGCTTGGACCCCATCACGTCGTACGCGCCCCCGTACGCCTTGCGGGTGATCACGGTGACCAGCGGGACGGTGGCCTCGGCGTACGCGTAGATCAGCTTGGCGCCGCGGCGGATGATCCCGTTCCACTCCTGGTCGGTGCCGGGCAGGAACCCGGGCACGTCCACGAAGGTGAGCACCGGGATGTTGAACGCGTCGCAGGTGCGGACAAAGCGGGCCGCCTTCTCGGAGGCGTCGATGTCGAGGCAGCCGGCGAAGTGCAGCGGCTGGTTGGCCACCACCCCGACGCTGCGGCCGTCGATCCGGCCGAAGCCGACCACGATGTTGGGCGCGAACAGGGCCTGGACCTCGAGGAACTCCCCTTCGTCCAGGACGCGGGAGACCACCTCGTGCATGTCGTAGGGCTGGTTGGGGGAGTCGGGGATCAGGTCGTCGAGGTCGCGGTCGTCCTCGTGCACCTCCAGCGCGTTCTCCACCGGGAAGCTGGGCGGGTCCTCCAGGTTGTTCTGCGGCAGGTAGGAGAGCAGTGCGCGCACATAGGAGATCGCGTCGTCCTCGTCGGTGCCCAGGTAGTGCGCGTTGCCGGACTTGGTGTTGTGCGTGCGCCCGCCGCCGAGCTCCTCCATGGTCACGTCCTCGCCGGTGACGGTCTTGATCACGTCGGGACCGGTGATGAACATCTGCGAGGTCTGGTCGACCATGACCACGAAGTCGGTCAGCGCGGGGGAGTAGACGTGCCCGCCGGCGGCCGCGCCCATGATCAGCGAGATCTGCGGGATGACGCCGGAAGCGTGCGTGTTGCGGCGGAAGATCTCGCCGTAGAGGCCGAGGGAGACGACCCCCTCCTGGATGCGCGCGCCGCCGCCCTCGTTCAGCCCGATCAGCGGGCAGCCGGTCTTCAGCGCGAAGTCGATGATCTTCACGATCTTCTCGCCGTAGACCTGGCCGAGACTGCCGCCGAACACCGTCACGTCCTGGCTGAACACGCAGACCGGTCGGTCGTCGATGGTGCCGAACCCGGTGACCACCCCGTCGCCGTAGGGCCGCTTCTTCTCCATCCCGAACGCGGTGGAGCGGTGCCGGGCGAACTCGTCCAGCTCGGTGAACGACCCCGGGTCGAGCAGCAGCTCGATCCGCTCCCGGGCCGTCTTCTTGCCGCGGGCGTGCTGCTTCTCCACCGCGGCCGCCGAACCGGCGTGCACCGCCTCGTCGATCCGCCGGTCCAGGTCGGCGAGCTTGCCGGCGGTGGTGTGCACGTCGGGGCCCTCGAGGTGGCGGTCCATAAATCGGGACTCTAGACCGTCGACCGCCGGCCGAAACCCGCTGGACGATCAGTGTGAACGATACGGCTGGGTAGACCAAGCCAAATCGTTCACGTTGTTCGCGGCAGTGCTGTCCACCTGACGTCGGCTGGACTGAGCGTTGTCCACAGATTCGCTGACCTGGTGACCGGCCGCGTCCGTCGTCCGCATGTTTCCGGCATGCACTCACGACTCACGATCTCTGATTCGTTGCTGCGTCTCGCTGCTCTGCAGTCGGATCTGGTCACCCGGGAGCAGGCGTTGAATCTGGGTTTGTCCCGGGAGGCGTTGACCCGGCTCGTATGCAGTGGCCAATGGCTGCGGGTCGGGACCGGGTTGTTCTCGACGGTGAGGACGGCGCCGTCGTGGGAGGCGCTGGCCTGGGGCGGAACGTTGCTGGGTGGACCCCATGCCCGACTCGGGCCGGAAGCCTCTGGCTATCTCTACAGTCTGGTGCGCAAACCGCCCCGCCCGCTCGACGTCCTGGTTCCGTTCGCCGCTCCGGTGCGCGTCCAGGGACCGTGGCGGTTCATCCGAGAGCGGGACGGTGTTCGGCCGGCCCGGTCACCCGGCTCTCCGCCCCGGCTGACACCGGAGTGCACAGTGCTCGACCTGGCCGCCCTTCGCTCGTCGGGAGAGGTGGTCGGGTTAGTTACTGCAGCTGTGCAGAAGAACCTGACCACCCCGGACCGCCTTCGTCGATTGCTCGAAACCCGAGCTCGGCAGCGCCACTCTGCGCTTCGGCTACTTCGACGTCAGCGGCCGTGCTTGTCCCGTCGCCTTCCAAGTCTTTCTCGCGCTGGTCAAGCGGGGGTATCCCGAGCCGTTCCGACGTTGCCGCAGCTGCATCAACGTCCCGGAGGCGTACCTCCTCTCAGCGTGAACGATCCGGCCGGGTAGACCAAGCCGAATCGTTCACACAGTGCGGTGGCACTAGGGTCCGACCGTGGTGGATCGTCCGATCGACGTCGGCGAGCTGCGCCGGGAGCTGATTCGGCCGGGCGGGCTGTGGCGACAGATCGACCACGTCGCCGAGACCGGGTCCACCAACGCCGACATGGCCGCCGCCGCTCGCCAGGAGATGGCGGAGCCGGGCACCGTCCTGGTCGCCGACTACCAGTCCGCCGGGCGGGGACGGCTGGGGCGGACGTGGACCGCGCCACCCGGCACCAGCATCGCGATGTCGGTGCTGGTCCGCCCGGACGGCGTCGACCCGGCGCGATGGACCTGGCTGCCGCTGCTCACCGGCCTGGCCGTCGCCGACGGGCTGAGCGGGGCAGCCGGGCTCGAGGCCCGGCTCAAGTGGCCCAACGACGTCCTGGTCGGCGACCGCAAGGTCTGCGGAATCCTGGCCGAGCGAGTGGAGACCCGGGTTGGACCGGCCTGCGTGGTCGGGATGGGCATCAACACTCATCTGGAGAGGGCTGACCTCCCGGTGCCCACCGCCACCTCGGTCGCCATCGAATGTGTCCGGGTCGGACGGTCGGTGCCGAGCCGGACCAGCGTGATCGCCACGGTGCTGGCCGCATTCGAGCTGCTCTTCCGGCGCTGGCTGGCCGCACCGGACGACCCATGGCTGGCCACGACGTATCGGGGCCGGTCGGCGACCCTGGGCCGGGCCGTCCGCGTCCTGACGGGCCCTGACGCGTCAGTCGAGGGCACCGCGACCGACGTCGACGCTGACGGGCGCTTGGTGGTCCGTACGCCGGACGGGTCCCGGATCTTCGGCGCTGGGGATGTCGTCCACGTACGCTGACCTGCGTGGCACTGCCGGCCCGGATGTTGGGCGACGACGAGTATGTGGTCATCCACACCCGGACCCACGCCAAGGCGTTGCTGCTGCCTGTGTTCGCGCTGCTGGTGATCGGGGCTGCCGTGGGCGCCGGGGGTGCCCTGGTCCCGCCGGCCTACTACCCGGTCGGCCCGCTGGTCATCGCCGGAGTCGGCCTGCTCCTTTTCGTCTGGATGGTGCTGGTGCCCTGGCTGCGCTGGTGGACCACCACGTACACGGTCACCAACCGGCGCCTGATCACCCGCCGCGGCATCCTCAACAAGACCGGCACCGATCTCCCGCTGAACCGGATCCACGAGGTGTCCAGCGAGCGCAGCCTGCTGGACCGGATGCTGGGGTGCGGCACCCTGAACGTCGCCACGGCGGCCGAGGACGGCACGGTGGTGCTCCGCGACGTCCCCGACGCCGAGCACGTGCACACCGAGATCAGCCAGCTGCTCTTCGGCACCGACCCGAACGCCCGCTCGCGGGCATGACCGTTCGCGTCGAGCGGCCTGCGCCGCGTGTCGCCGAGCTGGTGATGGACCGGCCCGAGGCGCGGAACGCGCTGTCCACCGAGCAGGCCCGCCGGCTCTCAGCGGCCGCTCGGGCCCTGGCCGCGGACCCCGACGTCAGTGTGGTGGTGCTGGTCAGCGCCCTGCCGGACGCGTTCTGCGTGGGGGCGGACCTCAAGGAGCGGAACGGGATGGACGACGACCAGCTTCGGGCGCAGCGGGTGGTGTTCGTCGAGGCCTTCGCCGCCGTTCGGGAGCTGGCTCTGCCCACTGTGGCCGCGGTCGAGGGGTTTGCGCTAGGTGGCGGCTACGAGCTGGCCCTGTGCTGCGACCTGGTCGTCGCGGCCGACACCGCCACGGTCGGCCTACCCGAGGTGAGCCTCGGCCTGGTGCCGGGCGGCGGCGGCACCCAGCTGCTCTCCCGGCGGGTTGGGCGCAACCGGGCCCTGGACCTGGTGCTGACCGGTCGCCGAGTGGGCGCGGCCGAGGCGTACGCGCTGGGCCTGGTCGACCGGTTGGTCCCGGCGGGCCACGCCCGGGCGGCGGCCCGCGACCTCGCCGCGACGATCGCCCGCCACTCCCCGGTCAGTCTGCGGGCGGCCAAGCGCGCCGTACGCGACGGGCTCGAGGCGGACCTGGCCACGGGTCTGGCGATCGAGGACCATGCCTGGCACGAGGCAGCTTTCTCGTCCGACCGACGGGAGGGGATCGCGGCCTTCAACGCCAAGCGGGCGCCGCGGTGGCCGTCCTGGCCGGGTGCGGCCGATGACTGAGGTGGCCAGCCCGACGCTGCCGCTACGCGCCCAGCTGACCCGCTTCGTGATCGCCGGCGGGCTGTCGGCGATCGTGGACTTCGGGCTGCTGGTCCTGCTGATGCAGCTGGGCCTCGGCCACACGCCGGCCAAGGCGCTCTCCTTCGTCGCCGGCACCACCACCGCGTACCTGATCAACCGGCGCTGGACCTTCCGGGTCGCCCACTCGAACCGCCGGTTCCTGGCGGTGGTGCTGCTGTACGCGCTCACCTTCGCGCTGCAGGTGGGCCTGTTCAGCCTCCTGTTCACGCTGCTGACGGCCCAGGGACTGGATCGGCTGGCGGTCCAGGTGATCGGCTTCGTCGTTGCGCAGGGCGTCGCCACCACGGTGAACTTCATCGTCCAGCGTTCGGTGATCTTCCGGCTGCCTTGAGTCGTTGGGCGGGGGTTCAAGGGGGTCGTCCCCCTAGCTCATCAACGGGGTTACGCTGCCCGTTGTGACCAGGGCCCGACCGTTCGTCGTGGGCATCATCGGCGGCGGCCAGCTGGCCCGAATGATGTACGCGGCGTCCATCGGCCTGGGCGTCCGGATCCGGCTCCTCGCCGAGGAGCCCGACATGGCGGCGGCGACCGTGGTGCACGACGTGACCGTGGGTCGACTACACCGACCCCGAGACGGTTCGCGCCTTCGCCGAGAACTGCGACGTGATCACCTTCGACCACGAGCACGTGCCCACCGGGCTGCTCCGCGACCTGGAGGCGGCCGGGGTCGCTGTTCGGCCGGGGCCGGCGGCCCTGGTGCACGCCCAGGACAAGGCGGTGATGCGCGACCGGCTGGCGGCGCTGGGGGCGCCCTGCCCGACGTATCGAGTGGTTTCCGACGCCGACGCGTTGACCGCTTTCGGCGCCGAACACGGCTGGCCGGTGATCGCCAAGGTGGCCCGGGGCGGCTACGACGGCCGCGGCGTCTGGAAGATCGACGGCCCGGACGACGCGACCCTGCCGTTCGAAGGCGGCGCTGACGGCGTTCCGGTGATCGCCGAGGAGTTCGTCCCGTTCGCCCGCGAGCTGAGCGCCCTGGTGGTCCGGTCGCCGTCCGGCCAGGCGGCGGCCTACCCGGTCACCCAGTCCATCCAGCGCAACGGGATCTGCGTCGAGACCATCACCCCGGCGCCGGATCTGACCGAGGCCCAGGCCGTCGAGATCGAGCGGCTCGCCCTGTCGATCGCCGCCGACCTCGGGGTGGTCGGGGTGCTGGCCGTGGAGCTGATGCAGCGGGCCGACGGCTCGGTGGTGGTCAACGAGCTGGCCATGCGCCCGCACAACACCGGCCACTGGAGCATCGACGGGGCCCACACCTCGCAGTTCGAGAACCACCTCCGGGCGGTGCTGGACCTGCCATTGGGCGACCCCGGGCCGCGGGACGACTGGACGGTGATGAGCAACGTGCTCGGCGGGACGGTCGAGGACCTGCCGTCGGCGCTGCTGCACTGCTTCGCCCGGGACCGCCGGCTGCACGTGCAGCTCTACGGCAAGCAGGTCCGGCCCGGCCGCAAGGTCGGCCACGTCACTGCGGTCGGCGACGACCTGGACCGGGTCCGCAACCGGGCTCGGCATGCCGCGGCCTATCTGATGGGAGATCCCGATGCCTGAGGAGACCACCGCCCGGGTGGGCATCGTGATGGGCTCGGACTCCGACTGGCCGGTGATGTCAGCCGCCGCGACCGCTCTCTCGGAGTTCGAGGTCCCGTACGCGGCGGACGTGGTCTCCGCCCACAGGATGCCCGACGCCATGATCGACTACGGCCGCACCGCCGCCGACCGCGGCCTCGCGGTGATCATCGCCGGGGCGGGCGGGGCGGCCCACCTCCCCGGGATGCTGGCCGCGGTCACCCCGCTGCCGGTCATCGGGGTCCCGGTCCCGCTGAAGTACCTCGACGGGATGGACTCCCTGCTCTCCATCGTGCAGATGCCCGCCGGGGTGCCGGTGGCCACCGTGGCCATCGGCAACGCCCGCAACGCCGGCCTGCTGGCGGTGCGCATCCTGGCCGCGGCCGACCAGGACCTACGGCGGCGGATGGTGCAGTTCCAGGACCAGCTGCGCCAGGCCGCGGAGGCCAAGGGGCAGGCCGTACGCGATGCCGCCAGGGCGGAGCCGACCTAGCCGGACAGGGTGACCCGGTCCGGCCGATCGATCGGCGTACGCGTCCGGGCCCGCACGGCGGCCAGGGCTCCGGCCGCGCCGAGAACCAGCCCGACCAACGCGGCCGCCGCCAGCTCCGGAACGGAGCTTGGCGACGTCGGAACGGTTGCCTCGGCCCCCGTCGCCGACGAACCGGTAGGTTCCGTACCGGAGTCGCCGAGCAACCCGGCGGCCGACAACGCGGCGGTCAGCGCGGCCTCGTCGGCGGCTCGGTGCCAATGGGCAGGGCGCTCGAGCATCCGTCCCGCGCCGGTTTGGTCGACCACCGTCTCGATCCACACCCCGTTGGCGCTGGTCAGGTGGATCCGGTCGATCCGCCAGATCTGCATGTCGTGGATCAGCCAGGTCAACCGCACGTCCTCGCCCCCGCCGCGCGGCCAGGCCGGCCGGGGGTGCAGGTGGGGGCTGGCCCTCGCCGACCGCAGCCTCCAGTGCGGCATACACGGAGTCGCCGACGTACGCCGCCCGCGCCTGCTGCAGGGCGGGGTTGACCATCAGCACGCTGGTCGGCCCACCCGCGTAGGCCGATGGCAGGGGAGCGGCACCGAGGGCGAGGAGTCCGAGCAGCAGGGTAAGGAGAATGCGACGGAGCTTCATGCCCATCCAGACACCGCCGCGGCCGACGGCGTTCGCTAAGGTCACGACGTGGCTGGCGCGGTTCGGGAGTTCCTCACCGGCGCGGCCCTGCTGCCGCGCGGGTTGACCATGATCGCCCGCCGGCCACGGCTGTTCGCGCTGGCGATCGTCCCGCCGGCCATCACCTCCGTGCTGTTCATCGCGGTGCTGGTCGTCGTGATCCTGCAGGTCGAGCCGATCGTCGGCTGGCTGACCCCGTTCGCCGACCCATGGTCGCCGGGGGTCGCAACCACCATCCGGGTGCTGGTTGGCGTGGCCCTGGTGGCCGGGACGGGCCTCGTCATGGTCATCTCCTTCACCGCGCTCACCCTGGCCGTCGGCTCACCGATCTACGACAAGCTGTCCGAGTCGGTGGAGCGCGAGTTCGGGCCGGTGCCCGAGCTGGACGAACCGGTCGCCACCGGCGCCGCCCGCTCGGTGCGGCAGTCCGGGGCCCTGATCGGCACGTCGGCCCTGGTGGCGCTGCCGCTGTTCGCCGTCGGGTTCATCCCGGTGGTGGGGCAGACGGTCGTGCCGGTGGTCTCGGCCGCGTTCGGCGGCTGGATGCTCGGGCTGGAGCTGATGGGCCCGGCCTTCGAGCGGCGCAACCGGCTCACCCTGGCCGAGCGACGAGCGGCGATGCGCAAGCAGCGGGCCCGGGTCCTGGGCTTCGCCGTGCCCACGTTCTTCCTGCTGGCGATCCCGCTGGTCGGCGTTCTGGTGTTTCCGATCGCCACCGCGGCCGGCACGCTGCTGGCCCGCCAGCTGCTCGGCGAGCCGACCTAGTCCGACCGCCGGCTCAGCGCACCGACTCGGCCGCCGTCACGGCGTCGAGCATCGACTGGTCGCCCTCCAGCCGCATGGTCACCCGGCGCCCGGCCACCCCCCGCTCCCAGACCAGGCAGGGTCCGGCGATCCGGGCGTCCTCGGTCCGTTCGCGGCCATCGCGGTCGAAGTAGCTGATCGAGTGGGCAGCGGGGAACCAGATGGCGTCGAATCCGTTCACGGTCGTCACCTGGAACGGGTCGCGGGTGCGCTTGAGGAACATCCAGGACAGTTCACCGTCGAACTGATCCAGGTGCCGCTGGCCCGGGCCGGAGCCCCAGTCCATCGCCACCACCCGCCGATCGGCCGACACCGCTACCCGGTCGGGCGGACCCAGCTCGGCCGGCACCCCGACCGGGAAGTCGACCAGCCGCATGGCCTCGGCCAGCGGCACGGTGGGCCCGATTGTCGGTGGCGGCAATGGGGTCGGTGACGGGCCCGAGACCGGCGGCTCGGTGCGGAACAGGACGCCGCCGATCTGTAGCCACTCCACGACGGCTGCACGGACCGGCGGGGTGAGCCCCAGTCCGAGGATGACCAGAGCCACGATCACCGCGACCAGCCGCCGGCGGCGAGTGCGTCCGCCGGCCCATGTCCGCGTCCGCATCGGTTCCGGTGCGGCCGACACCCGGGCCAGCACCTGCTCCACCAGATCGTCGGCGGGCGCGTCGACGACCAGAGTCCGGCCGAGGGCCCGCAGCTCGGCGTCGAGATCGTCCAGCTCAGCCATCGGCCACCTCCTTCCGCAGCATCGTCAACGCCCGGTGCAGCCGGGACTTCACCGTTCCGCTCGGGATGCCGAGCGCCGCGGCCGTCTCGGCCTCGGACAGCTCGAGCAGATAGCGGCACGCCACCACCTCGCGCAGCTCGACCGGTAGCGCGCGGACCCCGGCCAGCAGCTCACCGCGACGGACCGACCCCAGCGCCGCCGCCTCCGGGTCGTCGAAGGCCAGGTCCGGCTCCGGCAGCCGGGCCAGCTCCTCCCGGGCCGCCCGCCGTCCGCGGCTACGGAACAGGTTCCGGGTCTCGTTGCGAACGATGGTCAGCAGCCAGCCGCGGAACTCCCCGTCGGCCCGGAACCGGGGCAGGGCGCCGTACGCCTTGACGAACGCGTCCTGGACGACGTCGTCGGCGTCCGCACCCGCACCCCACAGCACGGCCATCCGCTTCGCCACTGGGGCATGACGGCGCACCAGATGGCCGAAGGCGGTCCGGTCCCCGGCCCGCACCTCGGCCACCAGCTGCCCGTCACTGGTGATGCTGATACCTGCATTACACCGCCGATCGGGCCCCGGTTCTCGCCCCGGCGGCCGGGCCCCCCGCGACTAGGCTTCCGAGCATGAGCGACGCCGCCGACCTCTACCGCCCGACCGAGGAGCACGAGGCCTTCCGGGCCGCGGTCCGCGAGGTCTGCGACGCCAAGGTCGCACCCCGGGCGGCCGAGGCCGACGAGCTGGCCGAGTTCCCCAAAGCGTCGTACGAGGCCCTGGTGGCCGCCGACTTCCACGCCCCGCACATCCCCGAGGCGTACGACGGGGTTGGCGCGGATTCCCTGGCCACCGTGATCGTGATCGAGGAGGTGGCCCGGGCCTGCGCCTCGACCTCGCTGATCCCAGCAGTCAACAAGCTCGCCTCCCTGCCGTGGCTGCTGGCCGGGTCCGACGAGCTCAAGCAGACCTACCTGCCGCCGATCGCCCGCGGCGAGGCCATGGCCTCCTACTGCCTGTCCGAGCCCGAGGCCGGATCGGACGCGGTCAGCATGAAGACCCGCGCGGTCCGCGAGGGTGACTCGTACGTGCTGAACGGGGTCAAGCGGTGGATCACCAACGCCGGGGTTTCGCAGTTCTACACGGTGTTCGCCGTCACCGACCCCGACGCCCGGTCCAAGGGGATCAGCGCCTTCGTGGTCGACCGCAACGACCCCGGGCTCTCCTTCGGGGCGCCGGAGAAGAAGCTCGGGATCAAGGGCTCGCCGACCTGCGAGGTCTACCTGGACGGCGTACGCGTCCCGGAGTCCCGCCGGATCGGTCCGGAGGGCACCGGCTTCGCCACCGCCATGCGCACCCTGGACCACACCCGGGTCACCATCGCGGCGCAGGCGATCGGCATCGCCCAGGGGGCGCTGGACTTCGCACTGGGCTACGTGGCCGAGCGCAAGCAGTTCGGCAAGGCCATCGCGGAGTTCCAGGGGCTGCAGTTCATGCTCGCCGACATGGGGATGAAGCTGGAGGCCGCTCGGCAGCTGACCTACGCGGCCGCAGCCAAGTCCGAGCGTGGTGACGCCGACCTGACCTACTTCGGTGCCGCGGCCAAGTGCTTCGCCTCCGACGTGGCTATGGAGATCACCACCGACGCGGTGCAGCTGCTCGGTGGCTACGGCTACACCAAGGACTTCCCGGTCGAGCGGATGATGCGGGACGCCAAGATCACCCAGATCTACGAGGGCACCAACCAGGTGCAGCGCGTGGTCATGGCTCGCCAGCTGCTGAACCGCTGACTGCGCGAGTCTGCACCGTTTCCTTGCGTCTGCACCGCCTCCAGTGGGTGCAGACGCGAGGAAAGGGTGCAGATGTGGACTACTTGGTGTACTTCTCCAGGTCGGCGGTATCGCCGCGGGCCAGGTCGGAGAACAGCGCCTTGGCCTTGTCGTCGTCCCACAGCACCGCCGAGCCGGCCGAGGTCTGGGCGTCGTTGTCCGCGATCGGCACCGTGAGGGTGTAGCCGTTCCCGTTGGACACCCGCCGCATGGCCAGGGCGAGCCGGCTGAAGCCGAACAGTGACGTGTCCTCGTCCAGGGTCACCGCCTGGGTGGAGGCGTTGCTCAGGGTCCAGTAGCGCACCGGGTTGACCACGGTCGCCGGTGAGGCCGCCTTCTTGGCCACTGCGGCGAGCATCTCCCGCTGCCGTTCGACCCGGCCGAGGTCGCCGCGTGGATCGGCCTTGCGCATCCGCACGTAGCCGAGCGCGGTGGTGCCGTCGAGGTTCTGACAACCCTTCGGCAGGTTGATGTGGGAGTCTCTGTCCTTGATCGCCTTGGGCAGGCACATCTCGATGCCGCCCAACGCGTCGATGATGTTGACGAACCCGCCGAACCCGATCTCTACGTAGGAGTCGACCCGCAGTCCGGTGTTGGCCTCCACGGTCTGCACCAGCAGCTCCGGCCCACCGAACGCGTACGCCGCGTTGATCTTGTTGCGGCCCTTGCCGGGGATCGCCACGAACGAGTCTCGCGGCACCGAGATCAGCGCCGGCTTACCGCCCACCGGGACGTAGACGATCATGATCGTGTCGGTCCGCCGCCCGGCTGTGCTGCCGGTGCCCAGCCGCTTCTGCTCCTCCTTGGTCAGCCCCTCCCGCGAGTCGGAGCCGACCAGCAGGAAGGTCTGGCCGGGTTGGTTGGCGGGGCGATCGCCGCCCGGGTCGGCGTCCAGCCGGTCCACCTTGCTCCACGCGTACGCGGGCACGCCGATCAGCCAGAGCAGGGCCAGGACCAGCAGGACGACGACGACGAGAAAGAACGTGCGCACCGGATGCCGCCGGCGGGGTTGGGGTGGCCGTTGCGCCCGCGCGCTCGGGGGTGGGGGCGGCGGGCCGGGGGGCCGATCTGAGGAGCTCGGCGGTGGCTGCGGGGGCTCCAGCGCGGTCCGGTCCATCACCCGGGTGCGCTCGGGCTCGGCGGCCGGACGCTCTCGTCCGTACAACCACTCGAGGTCGTCGTCACGACTCGTCGGCATGCGGCAACGGTACCCCGGCCGGGTGGCGGACCAGGGAGCCAAGCCGCCGTGGTGGCGTGGCCTTGGTCACCGCCGCGGCTGACAAGATGGCCTGCGTGAACTGGCCCGGAGTGAGCGTCGTGATGCCGGTGCTGAACGAGGAACGACATCTCGCCGCGGCCGTCGGCAAGGTGCTCGACCAGGACTATCCCGGCGAGCTGGAGGTGATCCTGGCAGTCGGACCCAGCAGCGACCGCACGGAGGAGATCGCCGCCGAGCTGGCCGCCACCGACGCCCGGGTGCGGGTGGTGGACAACCCCCGGGCCCGGACGCCGTACGCCCTCAACCTGGGGTTCCGGGCCGCCCAGCATGACGTCGTGGTGCGGGTGGACGGGCACGGCGAACTGACCGACGGCTACCTCCGCCGGGCCGTCGAGCTGCTGGAGGAGACCGGAGCGGCCAACGTCGGGGGCGTGATGGACGCCCAGGGCGTGACGCCGTTCGAGCAGGCGGTCGCCGCTGCGTACATGAGCCGGCTCGGGCTGGGCGGGGCCAAGTTCCACGATGCGGACGCCCCCGCCGGCGAGGCGGAGACCGTCTTCCTCGGGGCGTTCCGCAAGGACGCCGTGGAGGCGGTCGGCGGGTTCGACGAGGCGATGTACCGGGCGCAGGACTGGGAGCTCAACTACCGGCTGCGCCGCAGCGGGCGACAGATCTGGTTCTCTCCCGAGCTGCGGGTGACCTACCGCCCCCGCTCCAGCCTGCGGGAGCTGGTCAAGCAGATGTACGGCACCGGCATCTGGCGCCGCGAGGTGGTCCGGCGGCACCCGGACACGCTCAGCCTGCGGTACCTGGCCCCGCCGGTGGCGGTGCTCGGGCTGGCCGGTGGGACGGTGGCCGGACTGGTCGGCCTGCTCACCCGGAACCGGCTGCTCCAGGTGGGCTGGGCCGCGCCGGCCGGGTACCTGGCCCTGGTGCTCGCCGGGGCGGTCACCGCACCGCCGGGAACCAGCGCCGCCGCCCGGCTGCGGCTGCCCCTGGTGCTCGCAGCGACCCACCTGCCCTGGGGCCTGGGCTTCCTGGTCGGGATGCGTCGGCGTCAGCCGGGGACGTCCACCCGCTCCTGAGCGGCGATGTCCGCCAGTCGTTCGGCGTCGACCGGCCCGGCTACCAGGACCGTCGACCCGCCGCCGAGCAGCGGCTCGACCAGGGCGGTACGCGCCGTCGGCCAGGGATCGGTCGGCCGGACCAGCCGGCGGCGGCTCGATCCGCCCGAAGCGACCACGTCGGCCTGGGTGAGCTGCCGGTCCCCGTCCCGCCAGGCCACCGCCAGCCCGGACTGGGGCACGGCCGCGTGCTGGTCGGGCTGGGTCCGGACCTCCAGCGCGTAGTCGAGGACGCCGGCGGGTGGCGGTCCGGCCAGGGGCAGCCCCAGCGGGTGCAGCGAGCAGACCAGCACCGTCTCGGCGCGAGCCGCTTCGGCGGCGTCGTCCGGACCGAGCACGGCGACGGTCGCGCCGGGCTGGTCCACAGTCACCACCGCGCCGACCTGCCAGCAGCTCAGCACCCACACCAGGGTGACCCAATGGCCGGGGTGGGCCTTGGCCAGGGCCAGGTCCACGGCGGCACCCGGCTGGACGTCCAGCTCCTCGACCAGCAGGTTGCTGGTCTTGTCCACCCAGTTGGCGAAGCTGACCCCGGACAGCTCGATCCGCTCGCCGCCGCCCGGGTCGTAGTAGGTGAACAGCGGCGAGGCGCCCTGGTCGCGCACCCAGCGGCGCAGTCGGCCGCTGATCAGTTCCGTCATGGCGACTGTGATCATAAATGCGGCCGCGCGGATACTCTTGTCCGCCATGCGCTACGTGCTGATCGTGGCCGGCGGCTCCGGCAAGCGGCTGTGGCCGCTGTCCCGGCAGGACATGCCGAAGCAGCTGCTCAAGGTCGTGGACGGCAAGAGCCTGCTGCGGATCGCGTACGAGCGGCTGGACGGGGTGGTGCCGGACGAGCGGATCCTGGTCTGCACCGGGGCCGACTACGCGAACGTGGTCGCCGCCGAGCTGCCCGAGCTCGACCCGGCCAACATCCTCGGCGAGCCGGAGGGCCGTGACTCGCTCAACGCGGTGGCCTGGCCCGCCGCGGTGCTGGCGGCCCGCGACCCGGACGCCGTGGTCGCCGTGGTCACCGCGGACCAGATCATGCATCCGCAGGCCGCCTTCCAGGCGGCCCTGGAGCAGGGGTTCTCGGTCGCCGAGCAGCACGCCGAGGCGCTGGTCACCTTCGGGGTGGTGCCGACCACGCCGCACACCGGCTACGGCTACCTCCGTCGCGGCCCCGCGCTGCCCGGCTACGACGACGTCTGCGCAGTGGCGGAGTTCAAGGAGAAGCCGGACCGGGCGACGGCGGCGGAGTATCTGGCGTCAGGCGACTACTGGTGGAACTCCGGAATGTTCGTCTGGCGGGCCCGCACCCTGCTGGACCAGCTCGCGGCGCTGCAGCCGGTCACCTACGAGCTGGTCAGCGAGCTCGCGGCCGAGCCGGAGCGACTGGCGGAGATCTACCCGCAGCTGATCAAGATCAGCGTGGACTACGCGGTGATGGAGCCGGTCTCTCAGGGACAGGGGACCGCGTCGGTAGTGGCGGTTCGGCTGCCGATCACCTGGCACGACGTCGGTGGGTTCGCCTCGCTGGGCGAGCACCTGCCGCGGGACGAGGCAGGGCAACGCGCTGCAGGGGGCCAGCGTGCTGGTCGACGCCCGGGACAACCTGGTGATCAACAACGCCGGGGACGGCCGGCTGGTCGCCGTCGTCGGGCTGAGTGACACGGTGATCGTGCAGACCCCGCAGATCACCCTGGTCTGCCCCGTCAGTGAGGCAGAGCGGATCAAGGAGCTGGTCGCCGAGGTGACTGCCCGCCTCGGTCGCTCGTACGCGTAGTCGAGTATTCGGGACGACCCTGGCTCGGCTACGCTCCGTTCGGCTCCGGGGAGCTGGCGACCGGGTACTTGGCCATGAAGTCCTTGATCGCCTGACCGCTGAGCCCTCCGCAGGCCTGGTGGACGCCGAACTGCTGCGTCGTGTCGCTCGGGTCCTGAGGGCTGGCCGTCCAGCGGGTCAGGACGACGTTCTTGCCCTCGGGGAACGGACCGCCGTCCGCCTCCGACCACGGCGCCGCGATGAACTTGTCGGCCGGGTCGTAGTCGTCCCCGCCGAAGGTCTTCGCTGCCCGCTCGGCGTCGTCGACCACGTCGTCCGGGGCGCCTTCGCGGTACCACAGCACCGTGTAGCCGTGTTCCAGGTTGTGCACCAGCGTCTCGACCGGCGGCCGGTCGGCCATCGTGTAGAAGTGCTTGGTGAACGGCGCCGGCGTCGCGTAGTGCTGCCCGGAGGCCGGTGGGAACTCGGTGTAGGTCACCTTGGTGCCGTCGGCCACGTGGTCCTGGTTGCCCGAGGCCGGGGTCTCGGTCGGCGCGTCACAGGCCGCCGCGGTCAGGTCGGCGCCGATCGTCGCCAGGTCGGCGTTGCGGGCCCGGTAGTCGTCCACGAACAGGTAGACGGGGTAGGCGAGCAGGGCCACCGCGAGCACCACGCAGATGACCAGTAGCCGGATGGTCCGGTTGCGTTGCTCCTTCTTCCGCGCCGCCTCGAACGAGGCGAGCCTTTCCCGGCGGCTGCTGCCGGTGGTCTTGACAGCCACCAGAGGGACTCCTTGCTCGAGGGTGGGGCGGACGGCGGCGCCGAGTCTATCTCGACTCACTGAGGACGGGCGCGGCAGAGAGATCGGCCTCCAGCATCGCCCGGAGCAGGGTAGCGGCCGCCCCCTCGGCGCCGACGACGGCCAGCACCTCGCGTACGCGGTCCGGCCCGTCCAGCGCGACGATGCGCTCGTACGCGTCCAGCCGCCCGGCGGAGGCGAGCGCCGCCGCCAGCACCGCCTCGCGGCTGCCGTAGGGGAACATGTCGCCCGGAGCCGGTCGGACGAGGGCCCCGGCCCCGACTGCGGTGTCCTCGACCAGATGTCCAAGGCCGCGGATGACCGCCAGCGGCCGCCCCGCCAGCTTGCCCTTGGCCAGGTCGGCGGCCGCCGCGAGCTCGTCGACCAGCGCCGTGGCGGTCACCGCCAGCTGGTTGCCGTAGGCATCGGTCCGCCCCGCGTACGCCTCGATCGGCCGGACCCCCGCCGCCCCGATCGCCTGGTCGGTCTGCCCCACCCGCCACGCTCGGCCGGCGGTGTCGGAGACGACCACCCCGACGCGTACGCCGGTGCGGCGTTGCAGAGCGTCCCGCAGTCGGACGGCACTGGCGTCGGGGTCCACGGGCAGCCGCAGCACCGTGCCGGCGGCCACGTTGGAGTTGTCGACCCCGGCGGCGGCCAGCACCAGCCCGGTCCGGGTGCGGACGATCCGCGTCGAGGCCCGGCGGGCGACCGTCTGCACCGACTCGGCGGTGATCACCTGCTCCCGCTCCGCGGCCGGTGCGGTCCGGTTCTCAGCCTTGCTGACGATCTTCGAGGTGACGACGAGGATGTCGCCGTCGGCCAGCGGCCCGGCCTGGTCCTGCGCCACCGCGGCCGCCAGCACCGCGGCCAGATCGGTCTGCGGGTCGACCTCGCCGATGCCCGCGGGGGCGAAGATGCTGATCACGCGGTGCCGGACTTGACCGCGTACGCGATGAACGCGGCGGTTGCCTCCGGGTCGCTCATGATCAGGTCGGTCACCACGGGCACCAGCCCGGCCGCCCGCACCGGCTCAGCCGCGTCTGCATCGGCCGTGTCCATTGCCCAGACGTCGAGCACGCCACCGGAGGTTCGTGACCCGTAGTGCAGGCCGACCGACCCGGCGTCCACCCCGACCCCGAGTGCGGGGAGCAGCCGGTGGGCCATGCCGAGCACCGGGGCGCCACCGACGATGCCGGAGAAGCCCACCACCGGGGCGGACACTCCGGTCAGCGCCGCGCGGAGCCCGGGCACGGCGAGGATCGGCCCGATCGACACCACGGGGTTGCTGGGCGCGACCAGGATCAGGTCGGCCGCACCGATCGCCTCGGCCACTCCGGCGGCCGGGCGGGCGTCCTCGATCCCGATCATGGTCACGGCCAGCGCGGTCGGCTGGGCCCGCAGCCGCACCCAGTACTCCTGGAAGTGCACCGCCCGTCGTCCGCCCGGAGCGGCGTCGTCGGCGATGGTGATGTGCGTCTCCACCCGGTCGTCGGTCATCGGCAGCAGCCGCAGGCCCGGGTCGCCCGCGAGCCACCGCCCGGCGAGGACCGCGGTCACCTCCGAGAGCGGGTATCCGGCGTTGAGCAGCTGGGTGCGTACCAGGTGGGTGCCGAGGTCGCGGTCGCCGAGGGCGAACCAGGTCGGCTCCGCCGCGTAGGCGGTCAGCTCCGCCATCGCGCGCCAGCTCTCGTCGCTCCGACCCCAGCCGCGCTCGGCATCGCTGCCTCCGCCGAGGGTGTACATCAAGGTGTCCAGGTCGGGACAGATCCGCAGACCGTGCAGCGTGATGTCGTCGGCGGTGTTGCCGACGACGGTGATCGCGGCCTCCGGGAACGCGCGCCGAGCGCCGACGACGAACCTCGACCCGCCCACGCCGCCGGCCAGGATCACGAGCTGCACGCCGACCAGTGTTCCATTGGGACGGTTACTAGGCTGAGCCAGATGGAGCGCCTGATGCGGCTGCGCGAACCAGCTGCGGTGGTCGCCCTGGTGGGTGTGGCCCTGCACGTGGTGCTGAGCGTGCTGTCGGCGGCCGATTCACCAGTGCCGGTCGGTCCGACCCTGGGCGACCTGGCGTACCGGATCGCCGACCCGGTGCTCCTGGTGCTGCTGACCGCACTGCTGGTCGCCTGCTGGCTCCCCGAGCCCACCCCGCACGCCCGCGGCTTGACCGTGACCGGCCTGCTGCTGACCGCGTCGCTGCTCGCGGCCATCCTGGTGCTGGCCGTCGTCGCGCTGACCGCGGCCTCGTGGCCCGAGGGTCGGGAACGCACCGCGATCTACTCCGCACTCGTCACGCCGGCCACCGTCACCACGATCTGCCTCGCCGCCCAGATCGCCCTGGTGCGGCGGCCGGCGCAGCAGCCGGCCACCCCGCCAGCGGCCGAGCTGCCGGCCGCCGAGCCCGAACCGGACCCCGAGCAGCAGCCCACCTGGACCCCGGACGCGGCGGTCGGTACGGTATGGCGGCGGGCCGGGGATGCTGCGTCACAGAGGCCGTCGACGAGCTGGGACAGCCCCGGTCAGACCGAGGGCGGATGGGGCCCCAGATCCAGCCCGGATCCGCCGCCCGAGCCGACACGCCGGGCCGGGGAGTAGTCGACCAGCCCAATATCAGGTTTTCGCTTGACTTTGCCGTATTGACAGGCATGTAATTTCATCAATGTTATTTTGCTTCCGGGTCGCCTGACCTTGGATCAGGTGACAGTGTCCGCCGCCGCGTCCCGCGAAGACCGGTCGGTGGAAGTGAGTTCAACCAGGCGGGTCGAGGAGGCACAACCGATGTACGAGTTGATGGATGTCGACGACGACGGGGGTGCGCTGAGCTGGCAGGAGCGCGCGCTGTGCGCGCAGACCGACCCGGAGGCGTTCTTCCCGGAGAAGGGCGGGTCGACCCGGGAGGCCAAGAAGGTCTGCCTGGCCTGCGACGTGCGGGGGGAGTGCCTGGAGTACGCGCTCGCCCACGACGAGCGGTTCGGCATCTGGGGCGGTTTGAGCGAGCGCGAGCGACGCAAGCTGAAGAAGCGGGCAGTCTGAGCGGACCGGGTGTAGGCCCTTGCCGTTTCACCGCGCGGCGCTGATCTCGGCGTCGCGACGGTTCAAATCTCCCATAACGATCGCATAAAGTAGGGGCCGCCCAACGTGGGCAGCCTCATCGTTGTGTGTGGGGCCGGAGTCGAGTGAGGGTGACGCGTGACGGCGACGGGTCAGCACGATCCCTCCTTTCTCTCCACTCTCCCGCCGATGGGACTCGACCGGCCGACGGAACTCGACGAGTACACCGACGAGGACCGAGCGGACGCCGATCCCTGGGCCTGGCTCGATGAGGGCGAGGACCACGACGCCCCCCTCGACCTCTCCGGCCTCCGGGTCACCGCCGTCCTGGTCACCTTCGACGCCGGACGGTGGCTGCCCGCCACGCTGGACAGCCTCGCTGGGCTGCAGCACCGGCCGACCCGGCTCATCGCCATCGACAACGACAGTGCCGACGGCACCCGGGACCTGCTGAACCAGGCGGTGGCCGAGGGGCTGATCGATGCCGTCTACACCGGCAAACGCCGCTACGGCTTCGGCGCCGCGGTCAAGTCCGCGCTGCGCCAGGACGCCGAGCTGGGAGCGGAGGAGAGCCACTGGCTCTGGCTGCTGCACGACGATGCGCAGCCCGAGCCGGACGCGCTCTTCGAGCTGCTGACCCACATCCGCGCCGACCGGACCATCGACATCACGGGACCGAAGCTGCTGCTGCCGCGCCGCCGGCAGGCCGGCCAGCAGATCAGCGAGGTCGGGGTCAGCATCTCCGGCACCGGCCGTCGCGACCTGATGTTGGACTCCGGCGAGATCGACCAGGGTCAGCGGGACCAGCCGCAGGCCCGACTGGGCGTGTCCACCTGCGGAATGCTGGTCCGCACCTCGGTGTGGACCGAGCTGGGCGGTCTCGACCCGGCCATCCCGGTCTTTCGGGACGGGGTCGAGTTCGGCTGGCGGGCGCACCTCAGCGGCTATCGCGTGGTCACCACCCCGAGTGCCCTGGTCACCCACCGCCAGGTGGGCCGGGCCGGGTTGCGGCCGGGCGGGGTGACCGGACGGCGCCCGGGCATGGTCGACCGCGCGCTCGGCATGGTGGTGGTCGCCGGGCACACCCCGACCCGGCTGCTGCCGCTGGTCCTGCTCCGCCTGGTCTGGAGCTGCCTGGCGCATGCCATCGGCTACCTGCTGGGCAAGGTGCCGGGGCGGGCGCTGGACGAGATTCTCGCCCTCGGGGCCTTCGTCGGCCAGCCCGGACGGATCATCCGTCTGCGCAAGCGCACGGCCGCCATCAACCCGGTGCCGGGCACCGAAGAGGTGATCCACACCCTGCGGCCGCCCTGGTGGAACAGCTTGCGCCTGGCCGCCGAGGCCATGGGTGGCGCGGTGGCCGACCGGTACCGGTCGGTCGCGGGCGACGCCGACGCCGCTTCGCTGGACGAGCTGACCGGTGACGACTTCGCTGCGGTGGGCGAGGACCGTTCCCGGAACGTGCTGCTCAGCCCGGTGGTGATCGTCACCGTGCTAGCGCTGGTGGCCAGCGTGGTGGCCGCGCGCGGGCTGATCGGCGCCGGCGTGCTGGCTGCACCGGCCCTGCTCCCCGCGCACGACCAGCTCAGCTCGCTCTGGGCCGCGGTGCTGGCCCCGATCCCCGGTGCGCCGGACCAGATCACCCCGCCGTGGCTGGCGTTGGCCGCCCTGGGTTCGACGGTGCTGGCCGGCCAACCGGAGTGGTTCAGCACTGTGCTGCTCTGCGGCGTGGTGCCGATCGCGTTCCTGACCAGCTATCCGGTGATCCGCCGGGTGATCAACGAGCGACGGCTGCGGCTCTGGGTGGCCGGCACGTATGCGCTGCTGCCGGTGCTGCTCGGCGGTACCAACCAGGGCCGCCTGGCGCTGAGCGTGGTGGCGATCGGGCTGCCGCTGCTGATCTCCGCCGTCCGGGCGCTGGTCCTGCGCCGGGTGGGCATCCCGGAGGCCTGGCGTGGCGGCTGGGGGGCCGGGGTCGTGCTGGTCGCACTGGTCGCCTTCGAGCCCTCACTGATCATCCCGGCCCTGCTGCTGGGCGCGCTGGGCGCGGTCGTGCTCCGCCGTACGCCCCGCAAGATCGGTCGGATCGGCATCGCGCTGGGTCTGCCGCTGGTCGTGCTGGCGCCCTGGTGGCCGAGCGTGATCGCGGCGCCCGGCCGGCTCTTCGTCGGGCCGGACGCCGCTCTGGGCGGCGTACCGGAGGCCCCCGCGGCCTGGGCGCTGCTGCTCGGGCGGCCGTCGGGCCCCGGGCTGCCGCCGCTGTGGGTCGGCGCCGTAATCTTCGGCGTGATCTGGCTGGTCGCGTTGCTCGGTCTGGCCCGGCGGCCCGAGCGCCGGGCGGTGGTCTCGGCGTGGATCGTGGCCCTGCTCGGCCTGGGTCTGGCGGTGGCGCTGTCCCGGCTCGTGGTCACCGTGCCCCCGGTCGGCACCGAGGTCCGGCCCTGGGTCGGCAGCTACCTGCTGATCGCGTTCGCCGCGCTGCTCGTCGGCGGGGGCATCGGGGTGGACGGGCTGGCCCAGGCGATGCGGGAGCGCAGCTTCAGCTGGTTGCAGCCGGCCGCCCTCGTGGCCGCCGTGGCGATCGGCCTGGTCAGCCTGGGGGGCGCGGTCTGGTGGGTGATCGCCGGAGCCACCGGGCCGATCGACCGGACCCGGCTCGATGCGATCCCGCCGTACGTGCTGAACGGCCTGCGCTCCGACCAGCAACCCCGGCTGCTGGCTATGGACCTGTCCGCCGGCACGGCCCGTTACGCGGTGCTGGCCGACGGACACCTGCGGCTGGGCGACGCCGACCGCGGCGGGCCGTTCGGCGGCTCCCGCAACGCCCGGGAGCAGGTCAACGACCTGGTGGTGCGGCTGGTCGCCGGCACCGCCGACTCCGACATCGCGCCCCAGCTGGGCCGGTTGGGCATCGGCTACATCTGGGTGACCGGGGCCGACGAGGCCACTCTGTCCCGGATCGACAACACACCCGGGCTGGGCACCGCGAGCGGTACCGAACGCGGCACGGTCTGGCAGCTGAACCCCGCCGTCTCCCGGCGCACCCTGGAGGCGGACGGCGCGGATCTCGCCGTCGGGGGCACGCCCGCCTCGGTGCCTCCCGGCCCGGCCGGTCGGCTGCTCCGAATCGGCGAGGCGGCGGACCCCCGCTGGACGGCGACCCTGGACGACCAGCCGTTGACCCCGGTCACGGACGGCTGGCAGCAGGCCTTCGAGGTGCCGGCCGACGCCGGCCTGGTCCGCTGGTCGATCCCGGTCTCCACCGGGTGGCTGCTGCTGGGCCAAGGCGCAGTGCTCCTGGTGGCGGCAGTGCTGGCCGCCCCCGGCGTACGCCGTCCTGAGGTCCGTGACCCGACCAAGTCGGCCCGGCGGGCCGCAACCCTGTCGGAGCTGGCGTGATGGCGGACCTGCGCATGGGCGCCGCCGGACCTCATCGGCGCCGGATCCTCACCCTGGCCGCGGCCGCGGTCGGACTCGGGCTGATCGGGATCGGCGGCACGGTGGTCGACGCGGCCGAGCCGCCGTTCCGGCCGTCCCGGATCCCGCTGGTCGGCCGGACCACCACGATCTGCACCGTGACACCACCGTCGAGCGGCGAGGCGACCGCCCGGGTCACCGCGGCGGTGAGCCGCCAGGCCCCGGGCCGGGAGGGGAAGCTGACCGGCGCCCCACTGGCCGGCGGCAAGGTCAGCCTGACGATCACCGAGCAGGGCAAGGCCACGCAGCTCGTCGGAGTCAAGGAGCCCGTCGTGCTCTCGGGGGTGGGGGTGATGGCCACAGCCAGCAGCGCCGCCGTGTTCAGCCTCGCCGCTGAGGGTGTCGACGCCGGCCTGATGGCCGCACCATGCCTGGCACCGGGGACGACACACTGGTTCACCGGGCTGGGGGCCACCGACACCGATCGCACCGAGCTCGTCCTGACCAACGCCGACGACGCACAGGCCTCGGTCGACCTGCGGTTCTACGGGCCGGACGGCCGGGTCGTCGCGCCCGGCAGCCCGGGCCGGGTGATCGACGCCCACTCGACCGTGACCGTCTCCCTGTCCAGTCTGGTCAAGGTGGACGGGCCGCTCGCCGTGGCCATCCAGGCCAGCCAGGGTCGGGTCAGCGCGGTGGCCAAGCGGACCCGGGCCGACAGGCTGCGGCCGATCGGGTCCGACTGGCAGGTGCCCAGCCCCGCACCGGCCTTGACCATGGCCATCCCCGGAGTGCCCGAGGATGCCGGCGCGCGGGAGCTGGTGGTGACCAACCCCGGACCGGTGCGGGCCAGTGTCGCCGTATCCGTGCTCGGTCTGCAGGGCCCGTACGCCCCCAGTGGGGCGGAGACCGTCGAAGTGGATGCCGAGAGCTCGGCCCGGGTCGACCTGGCCGAAGGTCTGGCCGGGGAGGCCGCCACGATCAAGCTGGCCAGCGACCAGCCGGTGACCGGAGCAGTCGTCTCCAGCAGCCGGCGCAGCGGTGCTCAGGCCGATATCGCGGTCCAGTCCGGAGCGGTGCCGCTGGTGCGGACCGGGGTCAGCGCGCTGGCCACCACCGTGTCCGGCGACGGCGAGCTGGTGCTGAGCAACGCCGGCACCAAGGACGCCGCGGTGTCGTTCGAGGTGCTGAGCTTCGATGGGGTGGTGCTGCGCACCGACGACGTACTGCTCGGTCCGGACAGCTCGGCCACCCGGCGGCTGAACTCACCGCCGCCGTCCTACGTCGTGGTCCGGGTGCCCGACGGCTCCGCGGTGGTCGGAGGAGTGGTGCTCACCCAGGCCGACGGCGACGTGGCCGGCCTGGCCACCATCCCGCTCACCTCGCCCGATGTCGCCAGCCGGGCTCCGCGGACCGAGGTCGACCCCGGCGTCGGACGCTGAGCGCCATGGCGACGGCCGGATACTCGGGTACGCCGCTGGTCCGCAAGATCGGGATCAAGACCGGTCACCGAGTCGCGCTGCTGCACCGGCCGCCGGACTGGGAGCTGGCGGAGGTGCCCGGCGCGGAGATGGTCAGCCAGCGGGATCCGGGTGCGGACGTCACGGTCGTCTTCTCCCGGATCTACGGCGACCTGGTGAGCGAGGCGCCCGATCTGGTCGCCGACCTGGCCGATACGGCGATGCTCTGGGTCGCGTGGCCGCGCCGGGCCGCCGGACACACCAGCGACATCACCGAGAACGCGCTGCGGGACCTGTTCCTGCCGCTGGGCCTGGTCGACGTGAAGGTCGCCGCCTTGGGCGAGGACTGGTCCGGGCTGAAGCTGGTCCGACGCCGCGAGAACCGCGGCCGCTGACCCCGGGGATGATCCCGGGCGGCTAATCGTCGTCGTCGTCGAAGCCGGCGCCCTCGGGATCGATCTCGTCCACGCTGCGCCCGGTCAGGGCCGAAAGCTGCTCGACGATCGTCCGGTAGACCAGGATCCGCAGGCCCCGGCGACTGGCCGCCCGGTGCTCCAGCGGCCGCCGGTAGACCACGACCTGGGGAGGCCGGTCCGGGGTGCCGTCGAGCGCCGCGGCCAACGGGACCCGGTCCGGAGACCAGGCCAGGTCGAACTGCGGCACGTCCTGCACGCCGACGGTGATCCCGCGCAGGGCCTCCGGACACTGCCGACCGATCTTGTCCACCGAGGACCGGACGGCGTCGTGGAAGAAGTCCAGCCGGTTGGTGGGGTGGGGCGGCTGGGCGCGGCGCCGGCTGAGCGGGCTGGTCATGGCCAGCGGGCCACGGATGCCGCGCCCGTGCCGGTCCCTGCGGTTGCTCATGACGCCAGCTCCGTGCCCACCTGATGAGCCTACGGCGTTGCTTCCACACGGCGGGGTCAGCGGACAGTAGCGTCACCCGGGTGGGGTCGCGGCGGTGTTCACGGTCAGGGTGCCCCAACCCGGCTACCGCAACGCTGACCTACGCATACCGGGACTCGACGGCGGTGCTCGGCCCCCTGGCCAGCCGGTCGGAGCCCCACGGATACGACCTCTGCCAGGTCCACGCGCAGAGCCTGTCCGCGCCGCGGGGCTGGGAGGTGATCCGGCTCGCCGCCGAGGAGCCGATCGGACCGAGCAGCGACGACCTGCTCGCCCTGGCCGACGCCGTACGCGAGGTGGGGCTGTCCTACGACCCGCCGCCCGGACCGGATCCGGGACCGCCGTCCCGACGGAGCGGGATCGTCGAGCTGGGTCGGCGCGGCCATCTGACCGTGTTGGCCGACCCCGGCGTGTAACGCAATACGTGTAACGCAAATATGGGGAGACAACCCGCGGACCCCGCGACGACACCTTAGGATCGCCGCGATGATCACCCGAGGAATCTTCAAGGCCAACGACATCCGCGGCGTGACCGAGGGCCCCGATCCGCAGTGGGACACCGCGGGCGCGTACGCCATCGGCGCCGCCCTGGTCGACACGCTGGACCTGAACGCCGCCGAGGGCGCTGTGGTCGTCGGCCGCGACATGCGGGTCAGCGGCCCGGCGATGTCGGCCGCATTCATCGACGGGGTGCTCAGCCGCGGCGCGGACGTGGTCGACATCGGGCTGGCGAGCACCGACCAGCTCTGGTTCGCCTCGGGGCGGTTGGGGCTGCCGGGCGCGATGTTCACCGCCAGCCACAACCCGGCGGAGTACAACGGGATCAAGTTCTGCCTGGCTGCGGCCCGTCCGATCGCTCCGGCCCAGCTGGTCGACATCGCCGACCGGGCGCTGGCCGGGGAGCCGGTGCCGGCGGCGGCCCGGGGGGAGTGCAGCGAGTCCGACCTGCTCCCCGCGTACGCCGACCACCTGCACTCCCTGGTCGACCTGACCGGGATCCGGCGGCTGACCGTGGTCGTGGACGCCGGCAACGGCATGGCCGGGCACACCCTCCCCGCCGTGCTCGGACCGGTCGACCTGGAGGTCATCGGGCTCTACATCGATCCCGACGGCACGTTCCCCAACCACCAGCCCAACCCGCTCGAGCCGGAGAACCTGGTCGACGCCCAGGCCGCGGTTCTCGAGCACGGCGCCGACCTGGCCCTGGTCTTCGACGGCGACGCCGACCGGTGCTTCATCATCGACGAGCGCGGCACGGTCGTCACCCCGTCGGCGGTGACCGCCATGATCGCCAGCCAGGAACTGGCCCGCGAGCCGGGCGCGACCATCGTGTGCAACAAGATCACCTCCTGGACGGTGCCCGAGGTGGTCGCCGAGGCGGGCGGCCAGATCGTGGTCACCAAGGTCGGACATACCTTCGTCAAGGCGGCGATGGCCGAGCACGGGGCGATCTTCGGCGGCGAACACTCCGCGCACTACTACTTCCGCGACTTCTGGGGAGCGGACACGGGGATGCTGGCCGCGCTGCACGTCCTCGCTATGGCCGGCCGCTCCGACCGGCCGCTGTCGGAGCTGGTCGCCCGGTTCGACCGCTACGCCGCGTCGGGGGAGATCAACACGAAGGTGGCCGACCAGCAGTCGGTGATGGAGAAGGTAGCGGCGGCGTTCGCCGGGCGCGGCACCCAGGACTGGCTGGACGGCCTGACCGTGGCCGGGCCGGACTGGTGGGTCAACGTCCGGCCCAGCAACACCGAGCCGCTGCTCCGGCTGAACGTGGAGGCCGTCCGCGCGGCGGACATGGCCGCGTTGCGGGACGAGACGTTAAGTTTGGTCCGGTCGGATTGAGCAAGGGGGGCGACTCCCTTGAGGACCCGCGCGGCGCGCCGCCGACAGCCGGGCGCGCGCCCGACATTCGAGCGAGGAGGGTAGGAGATGGCGGTCGATCTTGCGCCGGAGCTGCTGGAGATCCTGGCCTGTCCCAACTGCCACGGCGCACTTGCCGTCGACCATGACCGCGACGAGCTCGTCTGTCTCGGTCCCGACTGCGGGCTGGCCTACCCGGTCCGCCAGGGCATCCCCGTCCTGCTGATCGACGAGGCCCGTCGCCCAGACGCCTCGTGATCTTCGACGACTCCTGGCTGGAGGACCCGAACGCCCTGGCCACGGCCGACCCGATCCTGCGCCGACTGGCCGAGGCCGGCGCACGGGTGCGACGGGAGACCGCCGATGCGCGCGAGCCGATCACCGGTCTGCGGGGCCTCCCGCGGCCCCGGGCGGTGATCGCCGTCGGCAGCGAGGCGCGGTTCATCCGGGCGATGCTGGAGCCGGTCTGCCCGGTCCCGTTCGTCGCCTGGCCGAGCCATGGCCTGCCGGGCTGGGTCGGGGCACTCGACCTCGTCGTGGTGATGGCCAGCGACGGCGCCTCCGCCGGCCTGGTGGCGTCGGTGCACGAGGCCGTCCGCCGTGGTGCGCAGCTGCTGATCGCCTGCCCGGCGGCGTCCATGATCGCCGAGCACGCCGGGTCGCGGTCCACGGTGCTACTGCCGACCGCGACGGCGGACCCGCTGGCCGCGGCCATCGTCATGCTCACCGGTCTTCACGAGATGCAGCTCGGGCCGGAGGTCCATCCCGAGGCGGTCGCCGACGCCATGGATCAGGTGGCCGAGGACTGCTCGCCCCACGCCGACGTCTCGGAGAACCCGGCCAAGGATCTTGCCCTCGGTCTGGCCGACGCCCACCCGCTGGTCTGGGGCGGGTCGGTGCTGGCGGCCCGGGCCAGCAGACGGATCGCGGAGGGTCTGCGAGCGGGCAGCGGCCGGGCGGCGCTGGCGGCCGATGCCGACGCCTTGATGACCGTGCTGGAGTCGGTGACTCCGCGGGACCCGTTCGCCGACCCGTTCACCGACGGTCTGTCCGCCGACCGGCGTCCCGCCCTGGTGATGCTGGACGACGGCAACCACGACGGGATGATCCGCTCCGACCATGCGCGCCTGGCGGCCGCCGCGGAGCGCAACGACATCCGCGTCTGCTCGATCGCCCACCTCACCGGCTCGGACGTGGAGCGCTACGCGACCCTGCTGCAAACCGGGATGTTCGCCGCGGTCTACCTCTCGGTCGGTCTCGGCCGCACCGCCGCGGGCTGACCAACCGCGGACGGGTCTGGCAGGATTCATCCGTGAGTACCGAGGGGGGCACCAGGGCCGTCGTTGCGGCCCTGACCGCCAACATCTTCATTGCCGTGACCAAGTTCGGGGCGTGGGCGCTGACCGGTGCCTCGTCCATGCTGGCCGAGGCCATCCACTCGGTGGCCGACTCCGGCAACCAGGTGCTCCTGCTGGTCGGCGGCAAACGGGCCACCCGGGAGGCCACCCCCGAGCATCCGTTCGGCTACGGCCGAGAGCGGTACGTGTTCGGCTTCATCGTCGCCGTCGTGCTGTTCAGCGTGGGCGGCCTGTTCGCGCTGTACGAGGCGTACCACAAGTACGAGGAGGTCCACGCCGGCGAGCCGAACGGGCTGCTCGAGGGACGCTGGTGGTGGGTGCCGCTGGTGGTGTTGACGGCGGCGATCATCGCCGAGTCCTTCTCCTTCCGCACCGCCATCGTCGAGTCGAACAAGGTACGGGGCAAGCAGTCCTGGGGCAGGTTCATCCGCCGGGCCAAGGCGCCCGAGCTGCCGGTGATCCTGCTGGAGGACTTCGCCGCCCTGCTCGGCCTCGTCTTCGCCCTGTTCGGCGTCGGGATGACCCTGATCACCCAGAACGGCTACTTCGACGTCATCGGCACCGCGGCGATCGGGCTGCTGCTGGTCCTGGTCGCGATCACCCTGGCCATCGAGACCAAGAGCCTGCTGCTCGGCGAGGCGGCGGGACTGGAGTCGATCGAGCGGATCGAGACGGCGCTCACCGACACACCCGGCGTGGAGCGGATCATCCACATGAAGACGCTGCACCTGGGCCCCGAGGAGATCCTCGTCGCGGCCAAGATCGGGGTGAGCTCCGCAGCCAACGCTACCGAGGTGGCGGCGACCATCGACCGGGCGGAGGTAGCGATCCGCGAGGCCGAGCCCATGGTGACCGCCCTCTACCTTGAGCCGGACATCTACAAGGAGGGCCACGTGCCCGCCCCCCGCCCCGCCCGCCCAGGAGCCCCCAGCCACTGACCTGGTTTCGCTACGCGCGTTTCACTCCAACGCGGCTGGTGGCGCGTCAGGCGGGGCACTGGGGTAGCGAATCCAGGTCGTCCACCCGCTGACCTGTATGTGTCGAGCGACGCCCGGAGTGTGGCGGAAAGCGGCGGCTGCGGATGTATCGCCTAGGCTGGCGCCCATGGATTTTCGCGTCGCCGACCTGACCCTGGCCGAGTTCGGCCGCAAGGAGATCAGTCTCGCCGAGCACGAGATGCCGGGACTGATGGCGATGCGGGCACAGTACGGCGAGAGCAAGCCGCTCGCCGGCGCCAAGATCGCCGGGTCGCT
Organism: uncultured Actinomycetota bacterium; assembly: GCA_963808435.1. Lineage (GTDB taxonomy): Bacteria > Actinomycetota > Actinomycetes > Propionibacteriales > Propionibacteriaceae > Microlunatus. The sequence goes on from CAWEFW010000001.1 coordinate 269,758, forward strand.
GCATATGACGGTGCAGACGGCGGTGCTGATCGAGACCCTGGTTGCGCTCGGCGCCGACGTCCGCTGGGCGAGCTGCAACATCTTCTCCACCCAGGACCACGCCGCCGCGGCGGTGGTGGTCGGTCCCAACGGGACGCTCGACGACCCGCAGGGGATCCCGGTGTTCGCCTGGAAGGGCGAGACGCTGGAGGAGTACTGGGAGTGCATCGACCAGATCCTGTCCTGGCCGGACGACGAGCTCGCGAACATGATCTTGGACGACGGCGGCGACGCCACGCTGCTGGTCCACAAGGCCGTCGAGTACGAGAAGGCCGGCGAGGTCCCGGAGCCGACCGAGGAGCACACGGCGGAGTGGAAGGTCGTCCTCGAGCTGATCCGCAAGACCCTCGCTGAGGGCCGGTCCTGGGTCGAGATCGCCAACGCCATCCGCGGCGTCACCGAGGAGACCACCACCGGCGTGCACCGGCTCTACGAGATGCTGCGGGCGAACGCGCTGCTGTTCCCGGCCATCAACGTCAACGACTCGGTGACCAAGTCCAAGTTCGACAACAAGTACGGCGTCCGGCACTCGCTGATCGACGGGCTCAACCGGGCCACCGACGTGCTGATCGGCGGCAAGGTGGCCGTGGTCTGCGGCTACGGCGACGTCGGCAAGGGCTGCGCCGAGTCGCTCCGCGGCCAGGGCGCCCGGGTGATCATCACCGAGATCGACCCGATCTGCGCGCTGCAGGCGGCGATGGACGGGTACCAGGTCGCCACCCTGGAGGACGTGCTGCCGTACGCGGACATCTACGTCACCGCCACCGGCTGCGTCGACGTGATCACGGCCGACCAGATGAGCCGGATGAAGCACCAGGCGATCGTGTCCAACATCGGCCACTTCGACAACGAGATCGACATGGCCGGGCTGGCCGCCTACCCGGGTGCGAAGAAGATCAACGTCAAGCCGCAGGTGGACGAGTGGCGGTTCGCCGCGACCGAGGACGGACGCGAGGAGCGCTCGGTGATCGTTCTCAGTGAGGGCCGGCTGATGAACCTCGGGAACGCCACCGGGCATCCGAGCTTTGTGATGAGCAACTCCTTCACCAACCAGGTGATGGCCCAGATCGAGCTGTTCACCAAGCCGGAGGAGTACCCGCTCAGCGTGTACACCCTGCCCAAGCACCTCGACGAAGAGGTCGCGCGGCTGCACCTCGACGCACTCGGCGTACGCCTGACCGAGCTGACGTCGAAGCAGGCGAGCTATCTCGGGGTCTCGACCAGCGGGCCCTACAAGTCGGACCACTACCGCTACTGAGCCCCAACTATGCGGCCCGGATGAGCACGCGGTGAGCACCAAGGTCGCGCTCGAACACCGGACGACCTACCGGTTCGACCACCCGGTCGGGATCGGCCCGCACGTCATCCGGCTCCGGCCCGCCCCGCACACGCGGACCCCGATCGAGGCGTACACGCTGCAGATCTCACCGGCGGAGCACTTCGTCAACTGGCAGCAGGACCCGTTCGGCAACCACGTAGCCCGGGTGGTCTTCCCGAGCAAGTCCGCCGAGCTCGAGATCACCGTCGGACTGGTCGCCGACCTGCAGGTGGTCAACCCGTTCGACTTCTTCGTCGAGCCGTACGCCGAACGCTTCCCGTTCACCTACCCGCCGGACCTGGCCGCTGATCTGCAGCCCTACCTGGAGACGGCCGCCGACGCCCGGGGCCCGGTCCTCGACGAGTGGCTGGCCGAGCGCCCCGCCGCCGGCCTCGGGGACCAGTCCACGGTCGGCTTTCTCGGCGCGCTCAACGCGGCGGTGAATGCGGACGTCGGGTATTCGCTGCGGATGGAGCCTGGGGTGCACACCCCTGACGAAACGCTCAATGCCCGGATCGGGTCGTGTCGCGACTCGGCCTGGCTGCTGGTCACCGCGCTGCGCCATTACGGCTTGGCCGCCCGCTTCGTCTCCGGGTACCTGGTCCAGCTCGCCTCCGACGTCCCGCCGCTGGACGGGCCGGCGGGCCCGACGGAGGACTTCACCGACCTGCACGCCTGGGCCGAGGCGTACGTCCCCGGGGCCGGCTGGATCGGGCTCGACGCGACATCGGCCCTGTTCGCCGGGGAGGGGCACATACCCCTGGCCGCCACCCCGCACCCGTCGTCGAGTGCCCCGATCACTGGGGCCACCGAGCGGGTCGAGACCACGATGGACTACGCCAACTCGGTGGTCCGGATCGTCGGGGCGCCGCAGACGACGCAGCCCTACACGCCGGCCCAGCTGGCCCACCTGGACCGCATCGGCCAACAGATCGACGAGCGGCTGACCGCCCGCGGGCTGGAGCTGACGATGGGTGGTGAGCCCACCTTCGTCTCGGTCGACGACATGGTCTCGCCGCAGTGGCGGGTGGCGGCGGACGGACCGGAGAAGCGGGTCCTGGCCAACCGGCTGGCCGGTGCGCTAGCCGAGCGCTACGCCAAGGGCGGGCTGACCCAGCGCGGTCAGGGCAAGTGGTACCCGGGGGAGGACCTGCCCCGCTGGCAGATCGGGCTGATCTGGCGGGCCGACGAGCAGCCGCTGTGGAGCGATCCCGCCCGGCTGGCCGACCCGTACGACGAGACGGCCGCCGTTGAGGACGCCCCGGCGCGGGCGGAGGCGCTGGCCCGGGCCCTTACCGCCGACCTGGGGCTGCCGGAGAGCCAGCTGCGGCCCTGCTACGAGGACCCGCTGGCCCGCCTGCTGACTGAGGTGAGCGAGCCGGAAGGACCGCGGCCCGACCAGGACCCCGCGTACGCCGACTCCGGTCTGGTCGCGGAGCTGGACCGAGCCGAGACCGAGCCCGCCGCCTGGGCGTTGCCGCTGGTGCCGTCCTGGTTCGGCGACGGGTGGGCGAGTCCTGACTGGCGGACCCGGCGCGGCCGGCTGGTGCTGGTTCCGGGGGACTCCCCGGCCGGTATGCGGCTGCCGCTCGGCTCGCTGTCCTGGCGGGAGCCCGACTTCGCCGGCGAGGAGTCCTATCTACGGGTCAAGCCGGACCTGGTCACCGCCGACGCGCCTAGCGCGGTGGTTGTCGACCCGACTGAGACCGAGGTCCGGACGGCGCTGGTGGTCCAGGCCCGGGCCGGGTTCGTCTACGTCTTCCTGCCTCCGCTCGAGCAGCTGGATCCGTTCTGCGTGCTGGTCGCGCTGGTCGACCGGGCTGCGGAGCGCACCGGTACCGAGGTCGTGCTGGAGGGCTACGGTCCGCCGCCCGACCCGCGGATCCGGCACCTGATGATCACGCCCGATCCGGGGGTGATCGAGGTCAACGTGCACCCCACCGCCAGCTGGCCCGAGCTGGCCGAGCTGACCCGGTCGGTGTACGCGCTGGCCCGGGAGTGCCGGCTGGGCGCGGAGACGTTCGCCGTCGACGGACGGCACTCGGGCACCGGCGGCGGCAGCCACCTGACCCTCGGCGGTCCGGAGCCCAGCCGGTCACCGCTGCTCCGGCAGCCGGACCTGCTGGTCAGCCTGCTCACCTTCTGGCAGCACCACCCGTCGCTGTCCTACCTGTTCTCGGGCCGGTTCGTCGGCCCCACCAGCCAGGCCCCCCGGGTGGACGAGGGCCGGCCGGAGACGCTGTACGAGCTGGAGATCGCGTTCGCCGAGATCGCGCGGCTGGCCGACGACCAGGGGTCCGAGCATGGCCCGTGGGTGGTGGACCGGGCACTGCGGCACCTGCTCACCGACATCACCGGCAACACCCACCGGTCCGAGTTCTGCGTGGACAAGCTGTACAGCCCCGACGCGCTGCGCGGCCGGCTCGGGCTGCTGGAGCTCCGCGGCTTCGAGATGGCGCCGCATCCGGACATGGCGCTGGTCCAGGCGCTGCTGGTCCGCGCGCTGGTGGCCCGGTTCGCCGAGGAGCCGTACTCCGCGCCGCTGGTCCGCTGGGGCACCGCGCTGCACGAGCGGTTCCTGCTGCCGCACTTCGCGATGGCCGACCTGGCGGATGTGGTTGCCGATCTACGGGCCCACGACCTGGATCTCGACCTGGCCTGGTTCGACGTCTTCGCCGAGTTCCGTTTTCCGCTGGTCGGGGTAGCGAGGGTGGGTGGAGTCGGGCTGGAGCTGCGCACTGCGGTCGAACCGTGGTACGTGCTGGGTGAGGAGGCGTCCTCCGGCGCGACGGCGCGCTATGTCGACTCCTCGACCGAGCGGCTGCAGGTCCGGGTGACCGGCTTCGCGCCCGCCCGGCAGCTGCTGGTCTGCAACGGCCGGCCGGTGCCGCTGACGTCGACCGGGACGCCGGGAGAGTACGTGGCGGGGGTGCGCTACCGGGCCTGGCGGCCGTGGTCGGCGCTGCATCCGACCCTCGAGATCGACTCGCCGCTCGGCTTCGACGTGATCGACCGGGCCAGTGCCGTATCGCTCGGTGGGGCGACCTACCACGTCGTCCATCCGGGTGGGCGGGCCTACGACGCGCCGCCGGTCAACGCGGCGGAGGCGGAGGCGCGACGCGGCGTACGGTTCGAGGCGGTCGGGCAGACTACGGGAGTGGTGGACCTCGGGGCGCTCGCCGCCGCGCGCGCGTGGCGTGCGGCCGAACCCGACGAGTATCCGGTCACGCTCGACCTGCGTCGCCACCGGCCAGTCCGCTGGGGTCGCGGGTGACCGTTCTCAGCCGCTATCTGGCCGAGCTCACCGAGCCGGTCGGAGCGGCCGCCGGAGTATTCGACGAGCTGGCCGCGGCCGATGGGTCGGCGCGGGCGGGATGGTCGGTGCTGCTCCGGGAGCTCGATGCGCTGCAGCCCGCCGACCTGGTCCGGGCCCAACGCGAGGTCGCCCGGCTGCTGGAGGACGACAACGTCACCTACACTCCCAGCCCGGCCTCCAAGCTGTCGATCGCGGACCCGCCGCCCGACACGGCGCCGATGCCCCTCAGCGAGGCCCAGCCCTGGCGGTTGGACCCCCTGCCGCTGATCCTGGACGACCGGGAGTGGTCCAGCCTGGAGGCTGGCGTGGTGCAGCGGGCCGAGCTGCTGGACGCGGTCCTGGCTGACCTCTACGGAGCGCGCCGGCTGCTGGCTCGTCAGGTTCTCCCGGCGGCGACGGTCCTTGACCACGACGAGTACCTGCGCACTGTGGTCGGTATCGAGGCGATGGCGGGGCGGGGCCTGGTGATGACCGCCGCCGACCTCGGCCGGGACGCGACCGGCCAGTGGAAGGTGATCTCCGACCGCACCCAGGCCCCGTCGGGGGCCGGTTTCGCGATGCAGAACCGTCGGGTCGTGTCCCGGGTGCTGCCCGAGATCTACCACGACGCCAACCTCTACCGGCTGACCCCCTTCTTCTCCGCGATGCGGCTGGCCCTGGTCGACGCGGCTCCGGCCTCCGTGGAGGACCCGCGGGTCGTGGTGCTCAGCCCGGGCACGCATTCCGAGACCGCCTTCGACCAGGCCTTCGTGGCCTCCCTGCTGGGCTTTCCGCTACTCGAGGGCAGCGACCTGACCGTCCGTGACGGCCGGGTGTGGATGCGCACGCTGGGCAAGCTGGAGCAGGTCGACGTGATCCTGCGCCGGGTCGACTCGACCTGGATGGACGCGCTCGAGCTGCGCCCGGGATCGCGGCTGGGCGTGACCGGGTTGCTGGAGTGCGTCCGGCAGGGCACGGTCAGTGTGGTCAACACCGTCGGCTCCGGGGTGCTGGAGAACCCGGCGCTGCTGCCGTTCCTGCCCGATCTGTGCGAGCGCCTCCTGGGCGAGCCGCTGCGGTTGCCGTCGGTCGACACCTGGTGGTGCGGCGACGAGACGTCGCTCAGCCACGTACTGGCCAACCTGGAGCGGATCGTGGTCCGGCCGATCAACCGGGGAAACGGCCGCAGTGTGCTCGGCGGGGCGCTGACCGCCCGGCAGCGCGAGCAGCTGATGGCCAAGCTGAAGGCGGCGCCGCACCGGTTCGTCGGCCAGGAGGTGCTACCGCTGTCCTCGGTGCCCACCAGTCAGGCCGACGCCCTGGTTCGCCGGAACCTGGTGCTGCGCGCCTTCGCCGTGCGCAGCGGCGCGTCGTACACAGCGATGCTCGGCGGACTGGCTCGGGTCACCGACGACCGGTCGGGTCGGCGGCCACCGCTGGTCACCGACCCCGACGGTGGGTTGTCCAAGGACGTCTGGGTGGTCAGCCGCGAGCCGGTGGCGGCGGCCCGGGTGGTCGCCCTGCGCGGCCGGGTCGAGGACGAGGCCGGCCTGGTGGCAGCCGGGTCGCCGTCGGTGGCCATGGTGCCGCGGGTGCTGTCGGACCTGTTCTGGTTCGGGCGGTACGCCGAACGGGCCGAGGACCTGCTCCGGTTGATCCAGGCCACCCGCACGGTGGCCATCGAGACCGACTCCGATCTCGCGCCCGGCCGGCCGCTACCGGCCCTGCTGGAGGCGATCACCCACGTCAGCACGGCGTACCCCGGGTTCCTGCGGACCGGCGTGGCCACCATGCCCGAGCTCCGGGCCATGCTGCTGGACCGGCAGCGGGCGGGGACGGTGGCCCAGTCGGTCAACGCCTTGTCTCTCGCCGCGGCGGGCGTACGCGACCAGCTGTCCGACGACGTGTGGATGGTGCTGGCCGGGATCGAGCGGGCGCTCGCCGGGCTGGCCGCCGACCCCCACGACCAGGGTCTGCAGCTCGCCGATGCCGGGGAGCGGGTGCTGTCCGGGCTGCTGGCGCTGGCCGGCATCGCGACCGAGAACATGGTGCGCGACCCGGGGTGGTACATGCTGGACTCCGGCCGGGGGCTGGAGCGGGCTCTGCAGGTGGTGGCGCTGCTGCGGGTCACCCTGACCCGGGCTCGGCCGGTGGAGGTGGAGCGACTGGTGTTCGACGCGGTGCTGACGGCGTCCGAGTCGATCCTCACGTTCCGGCGGCGCTACCGCGGTCGAACCGGAGTGGAGGCGGTCGTCGAGCTGCTGGTGACCGACGGCTACAATCCGCGCTCGGTGGTGTACCAGCTGCGGCGGATGCTGCACGACCTGCGGGCGATCCCCAACACCTCGCCCACCGCCCGGCCGGTCCGGCTGCTGGACAGCCTGACCGAGAAGGTCCGGGTCGCCGACCTGGCGGCGCTCGGCGAGACCGAGGACGGCCGGCGACTCGCGCTGGACGGCTTCCTCGCCGGTCTGCAGGAGCAGCTGCGCTTGCTGTCCGAGGCGATCCGCGACCAGTACCAGCAGGTTCCGCCGAGCCCACGGCCGATGTTCACGGCGGAGTAGAGCGATGACCGAGTACCGGATCGAGCACAGCACGACCTACACCTACGACACGGAGGTGAAGGGCAGCTTCGGGCAGTTCCATCTGCGGCCGCGCGACCTGCCCTGGCAGACCTGCCTGACCCACGAGATCATCGTCGACCCGGAGCCGTCGGACCTGTTCCGGCACACCGACCTGTACGGCAACACCCAGTCCTACTTCCACGTGACCAAGCCGCACACCACCCTGCGGGTGACCGGCGTGAGCATGGTGCGGGTGGAGAAGGCCGAGCTGGACCCGGACGCCTTGGCGCAGCCGTGGGAGCAGGCCCGACCGCGGCTGCGACCCGACGAACCGGACGCCTGGGAGGCGACCGACTTCACGTTCCCCTCGCCGTACGTGGAGATCCCGGATGGGATGGTCGACTATGCCCGGGTGTCGTTCCCCGCCGGGCGGCCCATCGGCGAGGCGGCGACCGAGCTGATGCAGCGGGTCAACTCAGACTTCACCTACAAGTCCGGCTCGACCACGACGAGCACCAAGGTGGGCACCCTGCTGCAGAACCGCACCGGCGTGTGTCAGGACTTCTCGCACTTCATGGTCTCCGCGCTGCGCTCGCTCGGGCTGGCGGGCCGCTACGTCAGCGGCTACCTGGCCACCCGGCCGCCGGTCGGCCGGCCGCGGCTGGTCGGCGCCGACGCCAGCCACGCCTGGGTGGGCTGCTGGGTTCCCGGGGCCGGCTGGCTCTACCTCGACCCCACCAACCGTAGGGTCATCGACGAGTCCCACGCCACCGTCGCCTGGGGCCGCGACTACGGCGACGTCCCGCCCGTCAAGGGCGTCATCTTCACCGAGGCCAAGCACTCCGAGATGAAGGTCTCCGTCGACATGGCCCCTGCCGCCTGAATCTGCTACGCGCGTTTCACCGCTCCGCGGCGTGTCGCGGCTTCGCCGCTCCACTCGCGTAGCGTTTCCAGGTTGTCCACAGGGGGATGCGGTCACCGAGCCCATCCACAGATCACCCGCACCCCGTTCGATGCGAGTGTCGCGTCCGCATCCTCCGGGCATGACTCTGGCTCCCGATCTCGCTGATCTGCTCAAAACGCGCGGTCTCGTCCTCCGCCGCAACCACCCGCAGCTCACGGCCGCCATCGACTACGGCGTCCGGTCCGGCGAGCTGTCCACGGTGCTGCCCGGGGTGTACGCCGCGCCCGGCATGGCCCGGCTGCCCCGAACGCGGATGCAGGCCGTCTGTCTCCGACACCCGAACGCCGTTCTGCTCACCGAGGCCGCGGCGAGGTTGTCTTTCTGGCCGCAGGTGTCCCTTGACGCAATCCAGGTGGCCGTACCCAGCCCATTGCCGCAGCAGAAGGGGTTCGCTTTCACTCGGCGCAAGATCCCGCCCGACCTCATCGCGGCGTACCAGGGTCTGCGCTTCACCGTCCCCGCGCTGACCGCCGTGGACATGGCGACGTTCAGCTGCGCCGACGCGATCGACCAGGCCCTGCGAACCCGCATGGCCACCTTGTCCGGCATGCACGAGGCCTTGGCCAAGACAGCCAACCGTATCCGGAACCCGGAGCGACTCCGCCTCCTGATCGACTCCCGCAACGAGCCCTGGTCGGCCGCGGAACGGCTCGCGCACAACCTCCTGCGCCGAGCCTGCATCCGCGGGTGGCGCACCAACCTGCCAGTGGTCATCGAGGGACGGCTGTACTACATCGACATCGCCTTCGAGCGGATCAAGGTGGCCATCGAGATCGATGGGCGCCGCCATGAGGATGACGAGGACCTGTTCGAGTCCGACCGCTGGCGACAGAACGCGTTGGTCCAAGACGGCTGGCGGGTGCTTCGCTTCACCTGGGAGATGCTTCGGGACCATCCGGACGCGGTGGTCGCCGCCGTCCGCGCGGTGATCGCCTGAGAACGCTACGCCAGTAAGCAGCCCCGCCGGCGACACGCCGCGGTGGGGTGAAACGCGCGTAGCGAATCCAGGTGAGGGCTATCCGCGGGGGATGGTGAAGTTGGTCAGCTCGGCCGAGGAGCTGGACAGCTCGCGCCAGGGGCCGGGGAGGGTGATGACGGCGAGGCCGCTGGTCGGGTACTTCTGGTCGAGCTGGGACCAGTCGGCGGAGTCGGTGCGGACGCAGACGTGCTCGACCAGGTCAGGGATGCCGGGGGAGTGGCCCAGCAGTAGCACTGTCGACAGCTCGTCGGGAGTCTCGCGCACGAGCCGGACCAGCTCGGGCACCCAGGCGTGGTAGATGGCGCGCACCAAGCGGACCTCGCGGGCGGTGGCCCCGACGGCCTGCGCCCGTTCCCAGGTCTCACGGGTCCGCGCGGCGGTGGAGCAGAGCACCAGGTCCGGGGTCAGCGCCCGTTCCATCAGCACCCGGCCCAGCGCGTCGGCGTCCCGGCGACCGCGGCCGGACAAGGGGCGGTCGTGGTCGTCCACGTCGTGGTCCCAGGACGACTTGGCGTGCCGGACCGCGATCAGTGTTCGTCCGCCGGCGGAACTCATGGCATGAGCGTAAGGGTGTCGTGCCGTGCCGCCGAGAATCTCTCGACCTTTTGCGCCGCCGAACGCCAAGGAACCCCGGCGACACGACACTAACGCCAGCCGGCGGGCAGCTCCTCCGCGGTCGGTACCCACTGCCGTGAGGTCAGCCGGTTCCGCTCACGCTGCCGGCGCTCGGCGACCACCGCGGCCAGGAAGTCCAGCGGCGGCAGGGCGGCGGGCGGCGGGGGAGCGGTCCGGGCCGCGACCTGCCGGGCCAGCTCGGTCGCCACCTGGTTGCGCGGGTACGCCGACAGACCAGAGGACCGCTGCACCAGGTGCCGGGCGGCGGTGACCAGCTCGTCGGGCAGCCGGCTGAGCTCCAGCTGTCCGGCCCAGTCGGCGAGGTCCGCGGGCACCGCGGGTATGGGGTCGGGGGTCCGCGGGGAGCGGGTGCGGATCACGATGGTGCCAGCCAGCAGGTCGCCGAACCGCTTCGACATCGGGTTGACGGCGGCGCAGATCAACCCACCGCAGAAGCCGGTCCAGATGGCGAAGTCGACCGCCCAGAACGCCAGGCCGCGCATCAGGGCCTGGCGGAAGCGGATCGTGCCGCCGTCGTCACGGACCACGCGCAGGCCGAGGGCGAACGCACCGACCGTCCGCCCTCGGGTCAGGGTCTCCATGGTGATCGGGTAGCCGAAGTTGACCAGCAGCACCCCAGCGATGGTGACCGCCACAACCCTGGCCTCCGACCCACCGACCTGAGCGACCAGATAGCCCCAGAGATAACCGGCTCCGAACATGATCAGCAGGTCGATACTGACGCCCAGCATCCGGGTCGGGACCCGGGCCGGCCGAAGGTCCAGCAGGACCGCATCGCCGGTCACCAGCTGGCTCATGGAGGACAGCGTAGGTGAGGGAGTGGGCCGAGCAGGCCGCAGAATGGGTCCGTGGATCTGGACTCCTACATCCTGCGGCACGGCGCGGAGTGGGACCGGCTGGCCGAGCTGACCGGCAAGCGGGGCGATCTGACCGGCGACGAGGCCGACGAGGTGGTCGACCTCTACCAGCGGGTGTCCACCCACCTCTCGGTGATCCGCAGTACGGCGTCCGACCCGGTGCTGGAGGCGCGTCTCTCCGCGCTGGTGGCGAATGCTCGCAGCGTGGTCACCGGGGTCACGCTGCCGATCTGGCAGACCATTGGACACTTCTTCACCGCCGGCTTCCCCGCCGCGGTCTACCGGGCCCGACACTGGTGGATCACCATTGCGCTGGTCAACGTCGCCCTCGCGTTCCTGATCGGCTGGCGAGTCGTCAACACCCCCGGGCTGGGGGAGTCGCTGCTGAGCGACGCCGAGGTCAAGCAGCTGGTGGACCACGACTTCGCCGCCTACTACTCCGACAATCCGGCGGCTGACTTCGCCTTCCAGGTCTGGCTCAACAACGCCGAGGTGACCGCCATCTGCCTGGTCATGGGGGTGGTGATCGTCCCGGTGCTGGTACTGCTCTGGATGAACATCGCCGACGTCGGCGTCATCGGCGGCTTCATGGTGGAGGCCGGCCGGGCCGATCTCTTCTACGGTCTGCTGCTGCCGCACGGGCTGCTCGAGCTGACGATCGTCTTCGTCGCCGCCGGCGCCGGGCTGCGGCTGGGCTGGTCCTGGATCGCCCCGGGCCTGCGGACCCGGTCCCAGGCGCTCGCCACCGAGGGGCGGGCGGTCGGCGCGCTGGCCCTCGGCCTCGGGGTATGGCTCCTCATCTCCGGGCTGGTGGAGGGTTTCGTCACCCCCTCCACGCTGCCGGCCTGGGCCCGGCTGGCCGTCGGGGCGACCGTCTGGCTCGCCTTCCTGGTCTACGTGTTCACGCTGGGTCGGCGGGCGGCTCGGGCCGGCGAACGGGGCGACGTCACGGAGGAACTGGTGGCTCCCGTCCCCACCGAGGCCGCCTGACTCGCACCTTCCTGGGAGGTACATCCGCAGCCTAGGCTTCGATCATGAAGCCTGCGCGACGTCGCCTGGCCCCGATCCTGCTGGCCGGCTCCCTGGCCCTGGCGGGATGCGCCGGGGGCGGCTCGCGTACGCCGATCGTCGAGACCACCGCCTCCGATGCGACAGCGCCGGCCGAAAGCGCATTGCCTTCTCGCGACGGCTCGGCCCGCCCGGGCAGTACGCCAGCGACAGCGCCGGACGGGACTGCGACCCCGGGCAGCACGGCGGCGGCGACTTCCGGGGGTACGCCGCCCTCACCCACGGTGGCGCCCAGCTCCTGCCCCACGGTCAACCCGATCCGGGTCAACCGGGTCGACACCAGCCCCCGACGGGCCACCGAGGTGGTAGCGCTGATCTCCACCGGCACCAACCTGACCTCAGGGACCCGCGAGCAGGCCGACTTCCTCACCCCGGCGCTGACCGCAGCGGACGGGACGACGATCACCGACGAGGCCACCTTCCGCAAGATCGCGACTCTGGTGGCGGGACAACGGCACCGGGTGTTGCTGACCCGACCGGAACCGCCGGATGCGACTGCGTCGACCAGCCGCAAGCCGTTCAACTCGCCCGGAACCTACGTGGTCTACAACGCTTCCAGCCAGCTGGTCGCCGACGTGGTGGTGCAGTGCTCCGGCACCGAGCTGATCTGGAGCTTCGTCTCCGAGGCCGACCCCAGTAGCGGCCAGGTCAACTGCGCGGTCGAGCCGCCGCGGAGCAACGCCCTGGCCCGGGTGCTCTTCCAGAACAACTGCTGAACGACCGAAGCGGTCAGTTCTCGTCGTCGCCGCCCGGCTCCATGCCTTCCCAGATCTCGCGGCACTCCGGGCAGACCGGGAACCGCTCGGGATCGCGGCTGGGCACCCACACCTTGCCGCAGAGCGCAACCACCGGCGTACCCATCACCATGGCGTCGGTCAGCTTGTCCTTCGGCACGTAGTGCGAGAACCGCTCGTGGTCGCCCTCCTCGACGCGGAGGTCCGGCCGCTCGTCGACCCGTTCGTCCACGATCGTCTGGGCACCGGGGCTCAACTGCTCGCTCATCTGCGTCAGTCTAGACAGACTCCGCCGCCCGTTCCGGTCCGCTCTGCCGGAATCGGTTTGACCTCAAGTCGAGATGAGGTGATGGACTGGGAGCATGACCGCGTCCGAGACCGTCGAACAGCGCACGGAGGCCGCTGTTTCCGTGTCGCAGCGGCGGCTCACGATCGGCATCTGCATCAACGTCATCGCCATCGCGTTCGAGGTCGTCGCGGTGGCCACGGCCATGCCGGTGGCCGCCCGTGACCTGAACGGCCTGACCTACTACGCGTGGTCGTTCTCGCTGTTCGTGATCGGCATGCTGTTCGCCACAGTCGTGGCGGGCCGGCTGAGTGACCGGATGGGTCCGGCCCGACCCCTGGTCATCGGGATGGTGATCTTCGTCGCCGGGCTGCTGCTGGCCGGGTCCGCGCAGCACATGCTGCAGCTTGTCGGCGGCCGGCTGGTCCAGGGCTTGGGCAGCGGCCTGATGAACACCGCGGTGTTCGTACTGGTCGCGCAGGCCTACTCGATCACCCAACGGCCGCGAGTCTTCACCTTCATCTCCACGGCCTGGATCCTGCCGTCGTTCGTCGGGCCACCCGTGTCGGCCTGGCTGACCGAGCAGCTGAGCTGGCACTGGGTCTTCTACGCCGTGGTGCCGCTGGTGATCGGCGGCGGTCTGTTGATCCTGCCGACGCTGCGCCGGCTGGGCCGCACCTGGACTCCGGCCGCAGACGACGCGGAAGCCGCCTCGCCCGCCCCGCTGTGGGCGGCTGGTGTCGTCGCGCTCTCGGCGGCCGCGCTCCAGGCGGCCGGCCAGCGCCTGGACTGGGTCTCCGTCGGTCTGCTGGTCGCCGGCGTGACCGGTCTGGTGATCGGGCTGCCCCGGCTGATGCCGGCCTGCTTCGGCCGGTTCGGTCGCGGGCTGCCGGCGGTCATCCTGTCCCGCGGCCTGCTCGCCGGGGCGTTCGTCGGTGCCGAGGCCTTCGTGCCGCTGATGCTGGTCGAGGAGCGGCGAGTCGCCCTGGTGCTCGCGGGTGCGGCCCTCACGGTCGGCAGTGTCGGCTGGACGGCCGGCTCCTGGCTGCAGTCCCGGCCCTGGCTCCGGATCCGCCGCGACCGGCTGATCGCCCTCGGCTGCCTCTCGCTGACCCTCGGCCTGGCCGCCACCGCGCTGGTCGCCCTGGTGCCCAGCCTGCCGTACTACCTGGTCGCCGCCGGCTGGGTCTTCGCCGGCCTCGGCATGGGACTGTCGGTGTCCAGCACGGGGCTGGCCACCATGACCCTGTCCCGGGACGCCGAGCAAGGCCGCAACGGGTCCTCCCTCAACCTGTCCGACGCCCTCGGCGCCGGCCTGTTCGTCGGGGTCTCCGGGACGATCTTCGCGGCGCTGCGGACCACGACCGACCTCTCCGTGACCTTCGGCACGGTGATCGGAGCGATGGCGGTGCTGGCGCTGCTCGCCGCCCTGACCGCGCTCCGGATCGGCCCGGTGCACAACGAGTTCGCTCCGCGCTAGGGAGTCTTTCGGCGCGCTCCCGCGGCGTTCTTGCCCGCGCCGGCGGTGGTCCAGAGGGGTCGCCCCCCTTGCTCGATCACTGGAGCAGCAGGATCGTCACGAACATGGAGATCGCGAACAGCGCGAGCGCCGCGAGGCCCAGCAGCACGTAGTACGAGGTGCTGCGACGCGGGGGCCGCGGCGGCACGGCAACGGTCGCGGGGACCGGTGATGGAGTAGGTGCGGAGTACGGGATCGGAGCGTACGTCGGCGGCAGCGACCCGGCGTTGGTCGGCTGCGGCTCGACCGCCTGGACCTGGGGCTCGTGGGCGGACGGCGGGGTCGGGACCGTCCCCGGGGTATCCGACGGGTGGCCGTAGGGGGTCGCCGGGGGGTTCGGGTTCGTGACGACCGTGGCCTCGGCCGGCCGGTCCGCACTGTCCGCGCTCCTCGGCGTCCCAGCGCTGCCGTGTTCCATCTGCTGGGCGATCGTCTCGAGCCCCTCGGCCAGTACCAGGGCGGTCGGCGGCCGGCGGTTCCGGTCGGCGGCGAGGCCGGCCATCATCACCCCGTCCAGGGCGGGGGGCGCGCCGAGCCGCGCGGCGAGCGGCTCGGGCGGCCGCTCAGGGTCGCGGGCCAGGATGTCGGCGATGCTGCGGGTGACGAACGGCGGAGCGCCGGTCAGTAGTGCGTACGTCACGGCGGTCAGTGAGTAGATGTCCGCCCGGCGGTCCAGCGGCAAGACGCCGGCCGCCTGCTCCGGCGCCATGTATGAAGGGGTCCCGGCCGTCATCGTGGCGCCGACCGCGTCGACCATCGACTTCGCCACGCCCAGGTCGGCGATCAGCACCCGCGTCTGGCCGTCCGGGCCAGTGCTCAGCAGCAGGTTCCCGGGCGTCACGTCGCGGTGGATGATGTCGTTGTCGTGCAGCACCTCGATGGCCCGGCAGGCCTCGGCCGCCAGCCGCAGCCCGCGCACGGGTTCGCAGCCGGCCTTGCGCAGGTCGTTGAACGAGCCGCCGTTGATGTAGTCCATGACGAAGTACGGCCGGCCGTCCGGCACGGTGCCGATGTCGTAGACCTGCACCAGCCGCGGGTCGCGGATCCGGCGCAGGATCCGGGCCTCGGCCAGGAACCGGTTCCGGACGTCCTCGTTGTCGGCCCAGTTCTCGGCCAGCACCTTGACCGCGACCGGCACGTCGAGGTCATCGTCATGACCGAGCCACACAGTCGCGAACGAACCGGCACCGATCCGCCGCTCCAGGCGGTAGCGGCCGATCGAGTCCACCGCTTCTCCTCCTCGATCCGGAACGGTCACGGTCATTCTGGCCTAAGGCTTTCAAACTACGATGGTCAGATGTCCGACATCCCCGTCGGGTCCCCGCCGGTCCCGCCCGGGCGCCACGCCGCGCCCGGTGGTTGGTACGCGGATCCGGTCGACCCGGCCCGAGAACGCTACTGGGACGGCTGGCAGTGGTCGCGCAACACCCGGCCCCGGGAGAGCCAACGGCCGCCGTACGCCGCGCCCGGCGGCTACCCGCCGCCCGGGACGACGGGCTACTCCGGTCCCGCTCCGGGTGGGCCCTACCCGACCAGCCAGGCCCCCTATCAGGGCTATCCAGCCGCCCCCGCGTACGGTCACCCGGCGGGCCCGATGGTCACCACCGCCGACGGCGTACCACTGGCCGGCTGGTGGTGGCGCGTGCTGGCCGCCGTCATCGACAACGTTCTGCTGTCCACGGTGGTGACGATCATCGCGGCACCGGTGTGGCTGCCGATCTACGAGGCCTTCGCGGCCTACCTCGAAGCGGTGATCGAGGCTGCGCAGGCCGGAGCTGCCGCGCCCCCGGTGATGGACCCGAACCAGCTCATCCCGATTCGGGCCCAGGTCATTCTCACCGCGTTGAGCGTGGGCCTGGGGCTGCTCTACCACGTGACGTTCCTGCGGTGGAAGGGCGCCACGCTGGGCAAGCTGGCCTGCCGGCTACGGGTGGTGCCGGTCGACCGCGGCCTCGACCCGGGACCGCTGAGCTGGAACGCGGTGGTCATCCGCGCCGCGGTCTGGGTGCTCCCGGGGATCAGCTCGCTGCTCGCGCTGTTCACCGTGGTGGACGCGCTGTTCCCGCTGTGGCATCCCAAGCGGCAGGCCCTTCACGACCTCGCCGCGAAGACCCAGGTTGTGAAGCGAACCTGACCGGCCGGCGATGATGTGCGCCGCGACACACCGACGAGCCTCGGCAACACGCCGGAAACCCGCGAATTAGGACTGCGCAAACGGTTGACGACCGTTCCGCGCGGCTCGCTATATTAACCGAGGCCGAAGCGTTCGGGGCGCTTCCACCCGTCAGCCGTCATGGGTTCGGGGGCCACACACCTTGCAATGAGGATCCGTGCTGCGCAAGCAACGTCGGCAGAGTGCGGCTTTCGTCGTTCTCACCCTCACGGCACTCTCTGGTGCCGCGCTGGTCGCCGGTTGCCCCGCGGCGTACGCCGAGGTCGACGACGGCACCCTCACGGTCTTGGTCAACCGGGACGAGGACGGCGACAGCACCTACGACAACCAGGTCGACCCGCCGCAGCCGGGGATCGAGGTCGCGGTCACCGACGCTGCCGGAGCCAGCGTCCGGGGAATCACCAACGACGATGGCCAGTTCGTCCTTACTGGCACCGACCGGCTGGCCGGCGGCCAGTACCTGGTCAGTGCCGCCATTCCGCCGAACCTCTCCGAGCTGGCTCCGGTCACCACCAGCGAGACTTTCGCCCCGTTCAACACCGCGGTGGACCTGCGCGACGGCAACCAGACCATCCGGCTGGGCGTTGCGTCCACGGCGGTCGCCAGAGTCGCGTCCCCGGCGGCGCCCCATCCATCCGTGGCCTCCTCCAGCGTCGATAGCCTTCCGCCCCGGTTCGCCGTCGGTGACATGGTCTGGCGGGACTTGGACCGCTCCGGCCGGCAGGACGAGGGCGAGCCGCCCGCGGCGGATGTCAGCGTGCAGCTGCTCACCGTCGACGGGGACGTGGTCGAGTCCACGGTGAGCAGTGCCTCTGGCCGGTTCAACTTCGACGACCTGCCGGGCGGCACGTACACGGTCCGCTTCGCCGGCGTACCCAGTGGGTGGCGCCTCACCCCGGCGGGATCCGGCGAGGACCCCTCCGTGGACTCCGACCCGGACTACACCGGCGTGACGCCGCCGTTCACGTTGGGGGTCGGGGAGCCGCACGTACGAGAGGCGACCGCCGCGGACGGGGTGAGCGCGGCGTACGTCCACTCGGGCATCGACGCCGGCATCTTCCCGCTGCGGTACGCGATCGGGGACCGGGTCTGGCTGGACGTCAACGCGGACGGCGCCCAGCAGCCGGACGAGCCGCCGGCGGCCGCCGCGGTCTCGCTGCTCCGGAAGGACCGCGTCGTCGCCTCCACCACCACCGACGCCGAAGGCTTCTACCGGTTCACCGGTCTCGAGGAGGGCGAGTACCGGGTGCGCTTCGAGCTGGGCAAGCACCGCCGGTTCACCGCCCGCAACGCGACCTCCGACCCGACCCAGGACTCGGATGCCGACCCGCGTACGGGCGTCGCGGTGGTCACTGTTGGTCCGGGTGCCCCCGAGCTGGTGCCGGCCGCCGACCTGGGCGTTACGGAGGCCGACCTGGTCAACGCCACGGTGAGCGCCGGGCTGGTCGGGGCGTACGCGGTCGGCGACACCGTCTGGCGCGACGACAACGGCAACGGAGTGCTCGACGCCGGCGAAGAGGGCTTCCCGGACATCAAGGTCCAGCTCATGGACGAGGGACGACGAGTGTTGCAGCAGGCGGTCACCACCAGCGACGGCCGGTTCGCGTTCGGCGGCCTGGCCGCCGGGACCTACCGACTGCGCTTCGTGCAGCCGGGTGGGGACCTGGTGTTCACCTGCAGGCGGACGGGGTCCAACCCCGCGGTCGACTCCGATGCTTCCCCCGGCGGGCTCACGGCGCCAGTGGTGCTGGGCGAGACAAACCCCGACGACACCACGATCGACGCCGGCCTGACCAGCCCGGCCGACCTGAGCACTCCGCCGACTCCAACCGACGCCACGCCGGTGCCGGTCGACACACAGCTCTCGACCGCTGGCGGGGTGGCGGTCTCGATCCCGATCGCCGGTCTGGCCCTGATGGCCAGCGGCCTGAGCTGCCTGTTCGCCGCCCGCCGCCCGCCGCTGTCCTGAACGAGGCGCAGTCGTGAGCCGGTTCCCGGCCGAGGTGGTCGAGCAGCAGCTGGCCCGAGTCCGCGCCGCCTGCCTCATCCTGCCGCAGACCTCGGAGCGGCTGAGCCACGGCGGCCCGGCCTTCTTCATCCGTCGTCGGTCTTCGGCGGGGGTCCAAGGGGGTCGTCCCGCGTCGGCAAGGGACACTGTCTGCTTCGTGATGTTCCTCGACGACCACCACGATGACGGCCACCTGGCCATCTGGTGCGCCGCTCCCGACGGCGTTCAGACCGAGATGGTCGATACCGAGCCGGAACGGTTCTTCCGCCCGCCGTACGTCGGCCACCGGGGCTGGCTGGGCGTCGAGCTGGCCGAGGTCAGCACCGCCGAGCTGACGGCCGTCTGCCGGGAGGCGTTCCTGACCGTGGCGCCGCCCACCGTCCGGCGGCTGCTCGACGCGGCGGACTGAGCGCAGCGGGCCAGACGCCGGCGGTAGCCGACCCACATGGCCAGCATCGCGAAGCTGCTCACCAGGTAGAAGCTGTGCAGGGCCCAGATCGGTCCGGCCGGCAGGCTGAGCACGTAGATCGAGTACACCGCGTTCCCCACGTTGGCGAGCACCAGGTTGCCGACGCTGTAGCTGCCCAGGTCGCGGGTCCGGGCGGCCTTGGCCAGCATCGGGATGTAGCTGGCGATGAACACGATCGTCGAGACGGAGCCGGCTAGCACCGCCAGCGACATGCTCATCACGCCACCGCCTCGTGCTTGGTGGAGAACATGACACGAGGACGAGTCCGTGGTCGCGCTGATACACCCGCGGCGACAACCCGCCAACCGTCGCGGGAACTACCGGGATCGGGTGCGCACTCCGGCGGTCGCCAGGTCCGCCAATGTGGTGTCGACTCGCTCGGGGGCGACCGCGGCGGTCAGGTCGAGCAGCACCGTGGTGGCGAAGCCCTGGTCGGCGGCGTCCAGGGCCGTGGCCCGGACGCAGTAGTCGGTGGCGATGCCGCACACGTCCACCTGCTCGACGTCGTGGGCCCGGAGCCAGTCGGCCAGACCGGTGCCGTCCGCGCTGGTGCCCTCGAAGCCGGAGTACGCCGCGGCGTACTCGCCCTTGTCGAAGACCGCACCGAAGTCACGGAACGTGAGCGCGTCGTGGAACTCCACCCCCGGTGTGCCGTCCTCGCAATGCGGCGGCCAGGAGTCGACGTAGTCCGGCGTCGCGGCGAAGTGGTTGCCGGGGTCGATGTGGTGGTCTCGGGTCGCCACGACGTGGTCGTACGAGTGGTCGCCGTTCAGCAGGTCGGCGATCCGCGCCGCCACCGCGGCGCCGCCGGCGACCGCCAGCGAGCCGCCCTCGCAGAAGTCGCGCTGGACGTCGACCACGATCAGCGCTCGCGCCGTGCTCATGCGTGCGCCTCGGAGTAGACGGTGGCAATCACCGGCTCGCCGCGGGACATCTTCAGCGCCTCCAGCGGCAGCTCCGCCCGGGCCCGGTGGTGCCGCTCACGGGCCGCCTCGAGCGGCTCTTCCCCGACGATCTGCCCCTTGGCGACCAGCGGCACCAGCAGCTCGCGGTCGTCGTGGTCATGGTCGGCGGGCACCTCGATGCCGATCAGCTCGAGCTCGGCCACGCCCTTGGGGGAGCGGCGCCGGACGGCGTACTTGCGGCCGCCGATCGAGATCTTCTCCGCACTCTTCTTGGCCACGCCGACCAGGGGCGCGCCCTCCTCGGCCGAGATCGCTCGGGCCACCAGCTTGTAGACGAAGCCGCAGGTCGGATGGCCGCTACCGGTGACCAGAGCCGTGCCCACCCCGTAGCTGTCCACCGGGGCGGCCGAGAGCGCCGCGATGGTGTACTCGTCCAGGTCGCTGGTGACGATGATCTTGGTGTGGGTGGCGCCGAGCTCGTCCAGGAGCTCGCGGACCCGAGTGGCGAGCACCGCCAGGTCGCCGGAATCCAGGCGCACCGCGCCGAGCCGGCCCTGGGTCAGCTCGACGCCCAGCCGAACCGCGGTGAACTCGTCGTAGGTGTCGACCAACAGCGTGGTGTCCTCGCCCAGCGCAGCGATCTGGGCGAGGAACGCCTCCCGCTCGGTGCCGTGCAGCAGGGTGAAAGCGTGCGCGGAGGTGCCCCGGGTCGGTACGCCGTAGCGCCGGCCGGCCTCGAGGTTGGAGGTGGCCGCGAACCCGGCGATGTACGCGGCCCGGGCGGCGGCGACGGCGGCCAGCTCTTGGGTCCGGCGGGACCCCATCTCGATGCAGGGCCGGTCGCCGGCGGTCACGGTCATCCGGGAGGCGGCCGAGGCGATGGCCGAGTCGTGGTTGTAGATGCTGAGCAGCAACGTCTCCAGCACCACGCCGTCGGCGAAGCTGCTCTCGACCACCAGTACCGGCGACCCGGGGAAGTAGATCTCCCCCTCGGGGTAGCCCCAGATGTCGCCGCGGAAGGCGAAGTCGGCCAGGAAGTCGGCCGTGGTGGCATCGACCACCTGGCGGTCCAGCAGGAACCGAAGTGACTCGTCGTCGAACCGGAAGTGCCGCAGCGCGCGCAGCGCCCGGCCCACCCCGGCGACCACCCCGTAGCGGCGGCCCTCCGGGAGCCGGCGGGCGAACAGCTCGAACACGCAACGCCGGGAAGCGGTGCCGGCGCGCAGCGCGGCCCGCAGCATGGTCAGCTCGTAGTGGTCGGTGAGCAGGGCGGTGGTCGGCACCTCGCTCGGCCCCCAGGGCGCCGCGAGCGTGGGCTGGGTCGCGGTCACCGCATCAGCCTAGTGGTGAGGGCCCCTGCCGAAATCTGACTCCAGCCGCGCCTCCCACCGGCGTGTCCGGCGGATCGTCGGCCTCTGGTGTCAGTTTTGGTCAAGCCCGCGGCGAGAGGCCGCCGAGGCTCGTGCCGTCGGTGGTGACTTGCAACAATGAAGGTTATGTCTGGAACGGAGACCGTCGTGCCCGCCGGTGGCACCGCGGTCGCCGAGCGCCCGATCGAGCAGATCATCCCCGAGACGCCCTGGGTGACGATCGTCTGGGACGACCCGGTCAACCTGATGTCCTACGTCACCCATGTGTTCGTCACCTACTTCCACTACACGAAGAGCAAGGCCGAGAAGCTGATGCTGCAGGTGCACAACGACGGGAAGGCGATCGTGTCCAGCGGCAGCCGGGAGGCGATGGAGCGGGACGTGACTGCGATGCACGGATACGGCCTGTGGGCCACGCTGGACAAGGCGGACGAGGCGTGAGGAAGTTCGCCCGCAAGCGGGGGATGATCACCACCTCGCTGAGCGCGTACGAGGTGGAGCTGCTGACCTCCCTGGTCAAACAGCTGGTGGAGCTGGTCTCCGACGGAGAGCCCGCCGGCTTCGGAACCCGGACGGAACCCACGGACGCCTTCGAGGCGCTGGTCGCCGACCTGCAGGTCGACCCGGACGAGCCCGAGATCTCCGAGGACCCGGTGCTCAAGCGGCTGTTCCCCAGCGCCTACCCTCAGGACACGGCGGCCGCGTCGGACTTCCGCCGGTTCACCGAGCGCGACCTGCGGGCGCAGAAGGTGGCCGACGCCCAGGTCGTGCTCGACCGGCTCGATGCCACGGCCCTCGGCGCCCACGACCTGAAGATCCCGCGGGACGAGGTCGAGGCGTGGCTGCGCACCCTGACCAGCGTCCGGCTTGCCGTGGCCACTCGGCTCGGCATCACCGACGCGGACACGGCCGAGCGGCTGGCCGACTTGCCCGAAGACGACCCCCGGTCGTTCCTGGTCAGCGTCTACGACTGGCTCGGGTTCGCCCAGGAGACCATGGTCAACGCGTTGTAAACAGTTTTGGTGGTTAAAGGGGGTCGCCCCCTTGCTCGAGAACACGCTCAAGGAAGGGACATCGACCGATGGCGAAGTACGCGGTCAACCAGGCGGCGGTTGCTCGCTGCCGCGAGCTGATCGATGCCCGGCAGTACGTGCTGAACAGCGACTGGGGCAATGTCCAGCCGAACGCGGATGCTCAGAACGCGTACCTGGAGAACCACTCCTGGGATGAGTACGCGGCCTGGCACCTCGGCCTGACCGACGGCGCGTCCGACGAGACCAAGGCCCGCTACGCCTTCGTCTACGGCGACCTGCGCCGGGTGCACCGAACCGCCCTGATCGCCTGCGTCTACCGGGCCTCGGAGTGGCGGCACAAGGAGGTCGAGCTTGCCGCTCACGACCTGCTGCAGCACCTGGACGCCACTTCCGGCTAGAGGCTCAGCCGGAAGCCCCAGAGGTGGACGCCGGGGACCGGGCTACCGTCCAGGTCGGACGCGCGCTCGAACCCCATCCGGGCGTAGAGCGCGTGCGCGCCCAGCATGCGTGGGTGGGACCAGATCACCATCTCGGTCATCTCGTCCTCGCGGGCCCGGACCAGGCAGGCCTCGACCAGCGCGCGGGCGACGCCGCGCCGCCGGCCGGCCGGAGCGACCGACAGCATCCGGAACTCCGCCTGGTGCGCGGCCAGGGCCAGCTGTCGCCACGGGGAGCCGATGGGGCACCAGGTGACCGTGCCGAGCACCACGCCGTCGCTGTCCACCGCCACCCACAGCTCGGCCTCGTGCGCTCGCCGGGCGGCGTCGAGCAGCTTCTCCTCGTACGCGGCGTCGACCGGAAGCTCGTGCGCGTCCAACAACCCGTCCACCCGGTACGCCTCGGCGGTCAGCATCCCCACCGCCGCGTACTCCTCCGATCGCGCCGCGCGGACGATATAGGTCATACCGTGAACTCGACGGTGAACCCGGTGCCCGCATTGGCGAAGGGGAACCGCCCGTCGCTGCCCGATACCGCCGTGCCGTCCACCCGCACGGTCTCCGGTGCGGCTCCGTGCAGCGCCAGCACGAAGCGCTCCCGGGCAAACTCCGGGTAGCCGTCGCCGGACACCGTCGCCTGCAGCAGCACCGTGTGTCCAGCCCTGGCGACGGTGAACTCGGTCCGGTAGCGGGCGCCGGACAGAGCGGCGAAGGTCAACCCGTCGTCCTCCTGCAGCGTCGAGGTGGTCGTGCCGTCGGCGCTCGGCACGAACAGGTGCAGCTCGACCGCCTCGGGGGCGAAGCCCATGGTCGACGCCGGCGCGTCGACCCACATCGGAATCACCGCACCGCCCCGGGCGTACAGCGGGATCCGCTCCATCGGCGTCGCTGCGGTGACGAAGCGCTGTCCACCGATCTGCTCCCCCGTGTGCCAGTCGTACCAGTCGCCGGCCGGAAGGTAGACCTGGCGCGCGGTGATCCCGGGAGCCGTCACCGGGGCGACCAGCAGGTCCGGCCCGAGCAGGTACTCGTCGTCGGTGTCGCGGACCGTGCCGTCGTACTGGTAGTCGAAGACCAGCGGCCGTTGCACCGGCGCCCCCGTCTCCGACGCGGTCAGGAAGCATGCGTACAGGTAGGGCAGCAGCCGGTAGCGCAGCTTGATCGCGTCCCGCACGTGCTCCCCGATCACATCGCCGAACGACCAGGCGTACTGGTCGACGTTGCCCAGCTCGGAGTGGTTGCGGCAGAACGGGGTCAGCACGCCGTACTGCATCCACCGCAGGAAGAGCTCTGGGTTGGTGTTGCCGGCGAAGCCGCCGATGTCGGCGCCCACGAAGGCCTGCCCGGACAGCCCGAACCCCGCCGCCATCGGCATGCTGACCCAGAGGTGGTCCCAGCGGGACAGGTTGTCACCCATCCAGTTGGCCGCGTAGCGCTGGATCCCGGCGAACCCGGCCCGAGACAGCACGAAGGTGCGCAGGTCCGGCATCTGCTTCCGCAGGCCGGCGGTGGTACCCATGGCCATCAGCAGCGCGTACTGGTTGTGGAACCGCTCGTGGGAGTACGCCCCGCGGCCGAACCGCATCCTGGCCGACGGGATGTTCCCGGTGGCCGGCTCGTTCATGTCATTCCAGATGCCGGCCAGACCAAACTGCACGTGGGCCGCGTTCAGCTCGCCCCACCAGGTCCGGCCCTCCTCGGTGACGAAGTCCGGGAAGGCGGTGTTGCCCGGCCACACCTGGCCGAGATAGATGTCGCCGCCTTCGGTCCGGCAGAACACGTCCCGCTCCAGCCCGGCGTCGAACACCTCATACCCCGGGTCGAACTTCACCCCGGGGTCGATGATCGTGATCACCCGGAAGCCCTGCTCGGCCAGGTTGCCCAGCATCGCGGACGGGTCGGGGAACCGCTCGGCGTCCCAGGTGAAGACCCGGTAGCCGTCCATGTACTCGATGTCCAGCCACAACGAGTCGCAGGGCACGTCGTACGCGCGGTGCTCGGCGGCGACCTGCTCGACCGCGTCCTGGGTGTAGATGAACCAGCGGCACTGGTGGTAGCCGAGCGACCACAGCGGGGGCGGCGCCGTCCGCCCGGTGAGCCAGGTGTAAGCGGTCAGGATGGCCGGCATGTCCGGCCCGGCGAAGATGTACTCGGTGTACTGCCCGCCACGGAAGTGGATCCGGTACTCCTCGCTCGACGAGAACTCGTAGCTGCCGCGATAGCCGTTGTCCAGGAACGATCCGGCCATCCGCCCGGCCGGGTAGTCCTGGTGGTAGAAGAACGGAATGCTGACGTAGAAGGGATCGAAGTCGGCCGAGAGCCGGTCGCCCCGCGGGTCGTCCGGTGCCTTGCCCTCGGTGAACTCCCGGGTCTCCCACGGGTTGAGCACGTCGGTGTTCCACAGCGTGAAGTCGCGGCCCTTGCGGTTGTGCCGGCCGGACTTCTCGCCCAGCCCGAAGATCGCGTCCTCCTGGCGGCACTTCCGGCGCAGCGTGAACGAGTCGTTCAGGGTGGCGTACGCCCAGTAGCGGCCCTCCTCGTCGGCCGCCGTCTCGACCACTGGTGTCCCGTCGGCCCGGTGCACGTCGATCCGGAACGGATCCAGCCACAGCGAGATCGTGCAGGCGCCGGTGCTCACCCGCACCCGGTCGTCGTCGCGGTCCACGGTGAAGTCCGGCACGTCGGCCAGCGGGTCCACGCACACCGCGTACGTCGGGGTCTCGTCGAACTCACCGCCTCGGCTGATCTTGACCCGGACGACGTCCTCGCGGACCACGTCGATCCGCAGCCGCTCCCGGTGCAGCTCGGCCTCGATCCCGGTCGCGGTGTC
Source organism: uncultured Actinomycetota bacterium (assembly GCA_963808435.1). Lineage (GTDB taxonomy): Bacteria > Actinomycetota > Actinomycetes > Propionibacteriales > Propionibacteriaceae > Microlunatus. The sequence goes on from CAWEFW010000001.1 coordinate 295,243, forward strand.
GGAAACGGCATCGACCCGCTCGTAACGGATGTAGTTGTCGGTCTCGATCATGCAGGCAGGCCCTTCCGGCGACGGTGTACCCCCTCTTCGTATCAGTCGGCCACCAAAGCGCCTGAGACTCGGTAGCCTCATCCGGGCGCATCGGCCCATCGGGAGGGGAGAAGATGACCGCGGACCATCCGCCGATCTGGCGCCGGGGTCTTCCGGTCCTGGCGACGGCCGGAGTCCTGGCCCTGGTTGGCTGCACGGGTCTGACGACACCGACCGACGGCAGCTCGCCCATCGGCGGCGGTGCCGGCGGGACACCTACCCCGGCGTCCTCGCCCGAGCCCCGGACCGCCCGCCCAGCCGCGGATCCCGAACCGACCAAGAGCGCGGCCAACTGCCCGGTCGGCCGCTGGCGACTGCGGACCACCGAACCGACGCCGGGCGGGTCGATCCAGAACGTCCGCTTCTCCGGCCGCGACGCGTTCGACCTCACCTTCGGCGACGGCGGTTGGCGGCTCACCGGCAACCAGAAGGCGCCGCTCAAGGCAACCGTCGAGATCGGCGGGTTCCCCGTCAGCGGCACCGCTCGGATCGACGGCGCCGCGCGCGGCCGGTACCGGATGGTCAAGTCGGTGGCGGTCTTCCGGCTCGAGCGCACCGCAGGCGAGGTCGCCGTCGCCTATCCCGGCGGCCGCCAGACCTACGGGATGGAGACCTTCGCCGGGACGCTGGTCCCCGACGGGGCGGCCGACCTCACCTGTCGGGGGAACTCGCTGACCATCGCGGCGCAGAACCTCACCCTCGACCTGAGGCGGGTCAAGGGCTAGGGCGTTCCGGAGGCGCGTCCCCCAGGTCGAGGTCGACCACCAGGGCGCGGTGGTCGGACAGCGGTAGCCGCGGGGCGCTGCTGGCCGTGACCGGTCCGAGCCGACCACGCAGCAGGATGTGGTCCAGCTGGCCGTCGGGCCGGTCTGCCGGGAAGGTGCGGTGCCGGGCCAGCGCGGTGTAGCCGGTGACCAGGGACGGCAGCGGTCCCCGCATGTTCAGGTCGCCCATCAGCACCACCGGACCGGTTTCGCGGGCCAGGCTGCGGCGGATCTGCTGCAGCTGCCACTGGCCCCAGCCGGGCACGTAGGACAGGTGGGTGTTGGCCACGGTCAACACGCCCGCCGGGGTGTCCAGCCGACCGACCACCATGGCCCGCGGCTCCTCGTCGACCATGATCATCTTCCTGGCGCGGAGGACGTAGTACGGGAAGCGGAACGGGATGCGCGGCAGTCGCCGGACCTGCCAGGACCGCGCAGGGTAGCGGGACAGCAGCGAGATCCCGTACGCGGCCGTGCCCGGCACGTCGTCCTCGGTCGCGGCCAGCCAGGTGGAGCCCGGCGTACCGGACAGGGCGGCCGCGAACCGATGGGTCACCGCGCCCATGGCCTCGGCGGCGACGCCGGTCAGGTCGGCCAGATGGGACCGCGGCTGGTCGCGGTCGACCTCCTGCAGCGCGAGGATGTCGGGGTTCAGGGTGCGCACTGCGGCCGCGAGCCGGTCGAGGTCGACCACGCCGTCGCTGGTCGACCGGCCGTGCAGCAGGTTGAATGTGGCCAGCCGCATGTGGGTAACGTACCCAGCATCACGACGCAACCGTCGGCCGACGAGGCCGAACCCGAGCTCCGCTCGGCCCTCAAGCACTCCGCGGCCGCCCTGAAGGCCGACGGGGTGCCGTTTGCGCTGGGCGGTGGTTACGCCCTCTGGGTGCGCGGCGCTCCCGAGCCGGTGCACGACGTGGACCTGGTGGTGGCCGAGGATGACGTGCCCGCCGCGGTCAACAGCCTCGACGAGGCCGGATTCCGGATCGAGCGGCCGCCGGAGGACTGGCTGTTCAAGGCGTGGTGGGGCGAGAGCCTGGTCGACGTGCTGCACAAGCTGCGGGGGATCACGGTGGTGCCGGAGCTGGTCGCCCGGGCCGAGGAGGCCGAGGTGCTCGGTGTGCGGATGCCGGTCCTGCCGCCGACCCCGATCATGGTCGCCAAGCTGCACTCCCTGTCGGAGAACTACGGCGACTTCGGAGCGATGCTGCCGGCCTTCCGCGCCGTCCGCGAGCAGCTGGACTGGGACGAGGTGCAGAGTGAGGTCGACGGCCGGCCGTTCGCCGAGGCATTCCTGTTCCTGCTCGAGCGGCTGGAGATCGCTCCGGTCGGGATCTCAGCGCGGGAGCGCGAGCCGGCCGGCTGAGCGGCGAGGGCTACCCTGGCCGGCGTGCTGATGATCACCCGCGAGCACCTCGAGGCCATGATCACCCATGCCCGGAAGGACCATCCGGACGAAGCCTGTGGGGTCGTGGTCGGGCCCGAGGGGAGCGACCGGGCGGAGCGGCTGGTCCAGATGACCAACGCCGAGCGATCGCCCACCTTCTTCCGCTTCGACCCGGCCGAGCAGCTGCAGCTCTACAAGGACCTGGATGCGGCGGGGGAGGAGATCGTGGTGGTCTACCACTCCCACACCGCCACCGATGCGTACCCCTCCCGGACCGACGTCTCGCTGGCCTCCGAGCCGCAGGCCCACTACGTGCTGGTGTCCACCGCGGAGTCGCCCGACGGCGACGGCCCGGTGAGCGTCCGCTCGTACCGGATCCTCGACGGCAAGGTGACCGAGGAGGACATCGAGGTCACGGAATAGCCCCGGCGGCGACCGGTGTTGGACTAAGGACAGAGTCAGGCGCGAACAGGAGAGGTTTGATGGCAGTTGAGGTGCGGATCCCGACGATCCTGCGGACGTTCACCGGCGGAGCCAAGGCGGTGCAGGGGGACGGCGACACGCTGTCGGCGGTGATCAACGACATCGACTCCCGCAACCCCGGCCTGAAGGAGCGGCTGGTCGAGTCCGAGGAGATCCGTCGCTTCGTCAACGTCTACGTCAACGACGAGGACGTCCGGTTCAGCGGCGGGCTGAGCGCGCCTACCACCGATGGGGACGTCGTGGTCGTGTTGCCTGCGGTCGCCGGCGGCTGATGACCCGGTACGAGTCTCTGGCCGAGTCCGTCGGGCACACCCCGCTCGTCGGGCTGCCGCGGCTGTCGCCCAGCCCGACGGTGCGGCTGTGGGCCAAGCTCGAGGACCGCAACCCCACCGGCTCGATCAAGGACCGGGCCGCCCTCAACATGATCAGGGTGGCCGAGGCCGACGGCACGCTGCGGCCCGGCGCGACGATCCTCGAACCGACCAGCGGCAACACCGGGATCGCGCTGGCCATGGCGGCAAAGCTGGCCGGCTACCGGCTGGTCTGCGTGATGCCGGAGAACACCTCACCCGAGCGACGGCAGGTCCTCGCCATGTGGGGTGCGGAGATCGTCTCCTCCCCGGCTGCGGGCGGCTCCAACGAAGCGGTCCGGTTGGCCAAGGAGCTGGCCGCGGAGCACCCCGACTGGGTGATGCTCTACCAGTACGGCAACCCCGCCAACGCGGAGGCGCACTACCTCACCACGGCGCCCGAGATCCTGGCGGACCTGCCGGAGGTGACCCACGTGGTCGCCGGCCTGGGCACCACCGGGACGCTGATGGGCATCGGCCGCTTCTTCGCCGACAAGAAGCCCGAGGTCAAGATCATCGCCGCCGAGCCTCGCTACGGCGAGTCGGTGTACGCCCTGCGGAACCTGGACGAGGGCTTCGTGCCCGAGCTCTACGACGAGCGGTACGTGACCTCGCGGTTCTCCGTCGGCGCCCGGGACGCCGTCCGGCGGGTTCGCGAGCTGCTGGAGCGGGAGGGCATCTTCGCCGGGCTGTCCAGCGGGGCCATCCTGCACGCCGCGCTGGCCCAGGCGGCCAAGGCGGTGAAGGCGGGGGAGAGCGCCGACATCGTGGTGATCATCTGCGACGCCGGCTGGAAGTACCTGTCCACCGGCGCCTACGACGCCGACATCGACACCAGCGAGGACTACCTGGACACCCAGGTCTGGGCGTGAGTTAGCCGGGGCAACCGAGTTGCCGTCAGATCGCGAGCGTCGGTAAGGCCGGGAGCGGTGCTGCCTGGACGACTGAGCGAGGACGACACGCTTTTCGTCCTCCGAGCGCGGGAGGAAGGCAGCAGCTTGGCGGACGGCCGGGCGCGAGCGATCAGGCCCTCCAAGACGGATCTCTACCCGCGTAGGCGAGGGTGCGGTCGAGCAGGGGTGCGTCGTCGGCGATGGGCACCCGAGGGCCGAAGAGGCCGGCGCGCGCCTGAGGATCCTCGGGGATGCTGGCGACCAGCTGCCAGGACGCGTCGAGGTTCGCGGAGGCAACGTCGTACGGCTGTCCGGTCGCGACCGCGAGGTCCCAGCCGTGGATGACCAGCTCGTTGTTCGCGAACCCACCGTGCATGGCCGCCGGCAGGGTCACCCCGCCGACCGTGGTTTCGCCCTCCCACGCGGCCGGCTCCCGCCACGCCGTCGCCAGCTCGCCGACCCGTTCCGGTAGCTGCTCGCGCCAGCCGTCCGGCAGCGGCAGGGGTCCGGGCGGGGTCGACGTGGTCGGTCCGGACACTTTCCTGGCGCCGTCGCGGAAGCCGATGCTGAACCCGATGATGTGCGCCAGCACCGCGGCGACGTCCCGGTCGCCGCACGGCGTCGGAAGGCCCAGCTGATCGTCGCTGACCGCGCCGGCCAGTGCGATGATGCGGTCGGCCGGAGCGCCGAGGTCCAGTGGCATGCGGTTCAGCGTAGGGGTCAGGGTGTCCAGAACGGGTCGCGGCCCGCGTATGCGAGCGTGCGGTCGAGCAGTGGAGCGTCGTCGGCGATCGGCAGGCGCGGGCCGAACAGGCCCTCCCGCGCGTCCGGGTTGTCCGGGGTGTTGACCACGAACTCCCAGGACGCCTCGAGGTTCTCGGCGGCCACGGCGAACGGCTGGTCGGTGGCCACGGCCAGGTCCCAGCCGTGGATGACCAGCTCGTTGTTGACCACGGCTCCAGCCTGCTCGGCGGGCATCGAGAGGCCGCCCGCCACGGTGTCGCCCTGCCAGGCCTCCGGCGCCCGCCATGCCTGAGCCAGCTCACTCAGCCGCTGCAGGGTGCTGTACCGCCAGTCCGTCGGCAGGTCTGCCCCGTCGGCCGGCGCCGGATCTGCGGTGGTCGGACCGGAGATCTTTGCGGCCGCGTCGCGGAACGCGATCGTCAGCCCGAGCACGTGGGTCAGCAGATCCGCGACGTTCGTCCGCTCCAGCGGTGTTGGTCCGGACAGCTGTTCCTCCCCGATGTTGCCGACGATGGCCGCCATCTGCTCGGTCACCGGTTCCAGATCGATCATCGAGCTCCTTTCCCGAGGTAGGACCACCTTCCCACCCGCCTTCCGAATCAGTGGGCACGCCCGGACGTTCGTCGGGTCCCGCGCCGCCGAACCTCGACGGACGTCCGGGCGCAACCACTAGGCTGAGCGCCCGTGGACAGCGAGGCGCCGATCGGGATCTTCGACTCCGGTTTCGGCGGCCTGACCGTGGCCCGGGCGGTGATCGACCAGCTGCCGCACGAGGACATCGTCTACCTCGGCGACACGGCGCGGTCCCCTTACGGTGAGCAGCCGATCTCCCAGGTCCGCGAGTACGCGCTGGAGTGCCTGGACCACCTGCTCGACCAGGGCGTCAAGGCCCTGGTTATCGCGTGCAACTCCGCGAGTGCCGCCGTGCTCCGGGACGCCCGGGAGCGTTACCCCGTGCCGGTGGTCGAGGTGATTCTGCCCGCCGCCCGTCGGGCCGTCGCCGCGACCAGGTCCGGCCGGGTCGGGGTCATCTGCACCGAGGCCACCGCCACCTCGCAGGCCTACGACGACGCCTTCGCCGCCGCGCCCCAGGTGCAGCTGTACACCGCCGCCTGCCCCCGCTTCGTGTCGTTCGTCGAGGCGGGGATCACCGGTGGATCCGAGCTGCTGGCCGTGGCCGAGGCTTATCTGGCCCCGCTCCAGGCGGCCGGCATCGACACTTTGATCCTGGGCTGCACCCACTACCCGCTGCTCACCGGGGTCATCTCCTACGTGCTCGGCGACCAGGTAAGCCTGGTGTCCAGCGCGGACGAATGCGCCAAGCAGGTGTTCGCCGTGCTGACCCGGAACGGGCTGACCCACGACCGGCCGCGAACCTCGCCTTTCGGGCGGTCGGGGGGTCGTCCCCCCGGGGATCGAGACGCCAGCCACCGGTTCCTGACCACCGGCAGTCCGGCGGACTTCGAGGGGATCGGCGCCCGGCTGATGGGTGGACTGGTGGTGGGGGTCGAGCAGTTCGCATGAAGCTGACGGTGGTGGGCTGCAGCGGCTCGGTCTCTGGCCCCGAGTCGCCCGCGTCGTCCTACCTGGTCGAAGCCCCATACGCCGGCGGCACGTTCTCGCTGGTCCTCGACCTCGGACCGGGCGCCTTCGGCGCCCTGTACCGCTATCTCGATCCCGCCGAGGTCGACGCGTTCGCCCTCAGCCACCTGCATCCCGACCACTGCCTCGACCTCTGCGGTTACTACGTCGCCGCGGCCTACTCGCCGACCGCACCGTGGCCGCGGCGGCTGCTGTTCGGCCCGGCCGGCACGCTGGAGCGCCTGGCCCGGGCCTACGACGTACAGCGGAACAACGGCTCACCCGCTGAGCCGGGCCCCGGAATCACGAACCACTTTCACTTCCAGAGCTGGCAGCCGCGGCAGCAGGTCGGGCCGTTCGTGGTCGAGACGGCGCTCGTCGACCACCCGGTGGAGGCGTACGCGATGCGGATCACCGAGGACGTGTTGGGCGGCGGGACGCTGGTCTACTCCGGGGACACGGGGCCGTGCGACGCCCTGGTCGAGCTGTCCCGGGGCGCGGACCTGCTGCTGGTGGAAGCCGCATCGCTGGAGCGGCCGGACAACCCGCCCGGGCTGCACCTGACCGGCCGGCAGGCCGCCGAGGCCGGGCAGCGCGCGGGCGTCGGCGCGGTCGTGCTGACCCACATCCCGCCGTGGTCCGACCCCGACCAGGTGCTGGCGGAGGCGCTGCCGCACTTCTCCGGCTCGCTGTCCCGGGCGGTTCCCGGCGCGACCTGGGAAATCGGGACCCTAAGGTAGGCACCGTGACGGATCGGGCCGACGGGCGCAACCATGACGAGCTCCGCCCGGTGCGGTTCAGCCGCGGCTGGCTGAGCCAGGCCGAGGGGTCGGTACTGGTCGAGTTCGGGCACACCCGGGTGCTGGTCGCGGCCAGCGTGACCGAGGGGGTGCCCCGCTGGCGCAAGGGCTCGGGTCTCGGCTGGGTGACCAGCGAGTACGCGATGCTGCCCCGGGCCACCAACACCCGCAACGACCGGGAGTCGGTCAAGGGCCGGATCGGCGGTCGGACCCACGAGATCAGCCGGCTGATCGGCCGTAGCCTGCGCTCGATCATCGACTACCGGGCCCTGGGTGAGAACACGATCGTGATCGACTGCGACGTGCTGGAGGCCGACGGCGGCACCCGGACCGCCTCGATCACCGGCGCGTACGTCGCCTTGGCCGACGCGGTGAGCTGGCTGCGCGAGCGCAACCTGCTGGCCGGCGAACCGCTGCGTGACTCCGTCGCCGCGGTCTCCGTGGGCGTCGTCGAGGGCACCCCGATGCTGGACCTGGCCTACGTCGAGGACTCCGCCGCGGGCACGGACATGAACATCGTGATGAGCGGCGACGGCCGGTTCGTGGAGGTCCAGGGCACGGCGGAGGGCCAGCCGTTCGACCGGGGCGAGCTGGACCAGCTGCTGGATCTGGGCGCCGCGGGCTGTTCCCGGCTGGCCGAGCTCCAGCGGGAGGCGCTCGCTTCGTGACCGTGCTCCTCGCAAGGGGGGCGACCCCCTTGAACCCCCGCCGCGCGCGCTGTGCCACCCCAAGGTGGGCGATCCCCTTGGACCCCCGAAAAGCAGACGACACACGGGAGCGCGCGTGACCGAGATCGCGCGGCGCGTGGTGCTGGCCACCACCAACGCGCAAAAGCTGGCCGAGCTGCGGCGGATCGTCAGCCAGACGGCTCCGGACGTCGAGGTGCTCGGACTGGCCGATCTCTCCCGCTACCCTGAGCCGGCCGAGACCGGTCGCACGTTCGCCGAGAACGCGCTGCTCAAGGCCCGGGCCTGCCTTGCCGCGACCGGGCTACCGGCCCTGGCCGACGACTCCGGACTCGAGGTCGAGGTGCTGAACGGCATGCCCGGCGTACGCTCCGCCCGCTGGGCCGGTCCGCAGGCGAGCGATGCCGACAACAACGCTTTGCTGCTGCGCCAGCTGCACGACGTGCCTGACGACCAGCGGGCGGCCCGGTTTGTCTGCGCCATGGCCGCGGTGCTGCCCAACGGCGCCGAACATGTACGACTCGGGATCATGTCCGGACGCCTGACCGACGCGCCGGTGGGCGACAATGGGTTCGGCTACGACCCGCTGTTCGTGGCGGACGGGCAGACGGTGACCAACGCCGAGCTGGCCCCGGCCGCCAAGGACGCGATCAGCCACCGCGGACAGGCGATCCGGGCGATGGCTCCGGTCCTGGTGGCCGAGCTTCGGCAGCTGGCGCCGGCCGGGAAGGAGAGCTGAGCCGAGAATGCGGACCTATCTCGACCTGATCGACCACGTGCTGACCACCGGCGCGCGCAAGACCGACCGCACCGGCACGGGAACGCTCAGCGTCTTCGGGTACCAGATGCGCTTCCACCTGGCCGACGGTTTCCCGTTGCTCACCACCAAGCGCGTACACACCCGATCGGTGGTCGCGGAGCTGCTCTGGTTCCTCTCCGGATCGACCAACGTCAAGTGGCTGCACGAGCAGGACGTGACGATCTGGGACGAGTGGGCCGATTCCGACGGCGAGCTCGGCCCGATCTACGGCTACCAGTGGCGGTCCTGGCCCACGCCGGATGGCGGTCACGTCGACCAGCTGGCTGGAGTGATCGAGGCCATCCGCACCAACCCGGACTCCCGGCGGCACCTGGTCAGCGCCTGGAACGTGGCCGACCTGGGCGAGATGGCGCTGCCGCCGTGCCACACGATGTTCCAGTTCTACGTGGCCCCACCCCCGGAGGGGGATCCGGATCTGCGCGGCAGGCTGTCCTGCCAGCTGTACCAACGCTCGGCCGACATCTTCCTCGGAGTCCCGTTCAACATCGCCTCGTACGCCCTGCTCACCCACCTCGTTGCGCAGGTCTGCGGGTTGCGGGCCGGGGACTTCGTGCACACCCTGGGCGACGCCCATCTCTACCTGAACCACCGGGAGCAGGCCCGGCTGCAGCTGACTCGTGAGCCGCGGCCGCTGCCGAGGTTGGTGCTCGACCCGTCGGTGACGGCGGTCGACGACTTCACCCTCGAGAGCATCCGGATCGAGGGCTACGACCCGCATCCCGGCATCAAAGCCCCGATCGCGGTCTGATGACGGAGGTCGTGGGGATCGCGGCCGTCGCCCGCAACGGGGTGATCGGTGCCGACGGCGACATCCCGTGGCGGATCCCCGAGGACTGGCAACGGTTCAAGCGGCTGACCATGGGCCAGGTACTGATCATGGGGCGCAAGACCTGGGCCTCGATCGGACGGCCGCTGCCGGGCCGGACCACCTACGTGGTCACCCGGGACAAGATGTGGCGAGGTGAGGACGTGTACGCGGTGCCGTTCCTGGACGAGGCGTTCACCCAGGCGGCGGCGCGGGAGCCGGAGACGATCTTCGTCGCCGGCGGCGGAGAGATCTACCGGGCGGCCTGGGACCGGCTGACCGGCCTGGAGATCACCGAGGTGGATGCTCAGCCCGAGGGTGATGTGACCTTTCCTGAGATACGGTCCGACGAGTGGCGTGAAATCTCCCGCGAGCCACACGCGGGATATGCCTTTGTCGGCTATCGACGCCTTTAGACTGCTGCGCGGTCGGTCTGCAGGCCCGCGGACCCCAGCACAGGAGGCAGCATGCGGGAGCCATCGCTCGGCGCGCGGCTGGGCGCGGAGTTCCTCGGCACGTTCTTGTTGGTGCTCGGCGGCTGCGGTAGTGCGGTGCTGGCCTCGAAGTTCCTCACCGACGACAACGTGCAGCTCGGCATCGGCTTCCTCGGCGTCGCGCTGGCCTTCGGGCTCACCGTGCTGACCGGCGCGTACGCGTTCGGCCACGTCTCCGGCGCGCACTTCAACCCGGCGGTGACCATCGGCCTGGCCGTGGCCAAGCGGTTCGAGTGGCGAGGGGTGGGGCCCTACATCGGCACCCAGATCGTCGCCGCCTCGGTGGCGGGGGCTGTGCTCCTCGCGATCGCATCGGGCCGGGCGGGCTTCGACGCGGTGGAGAGCGGGTTCGCGTCCAATGGTTACGGCGACCGCTCGCCCGGCGGGTACGGACTGGTGGCGGCGCTGATCACCGAAATCGTGCTGACCGCGATCTTCCTTTACATCATCCTGGGCGCTACCGACGACCGGGCGCCCAAGGGCTTCGCCCCGATCGCGATCGGTCTGGGGCTGACCCTGATCCACCTGGTGAGCATCCCGGTGGACAACACCTCGGTGAACCCGGCCCGCTCCCTCGGCGTGGCCTGGTTCGCCGGCGCCGGGGCCCTCGCCCAGGTCTGGCTGTTCATCGTCGCCCCGATCATCGGGGCCGCCATCGCCGGCATCAGCTACGCGGCGATCACGGGGGCGAACCGTCCGCGCGACCAGGTCGACGAGGGCATCGCCAACAATCCGGCCGGGCGTGGGTCGGGCGCGACCACTGTGCCGTGACCAGTCAGGCGGCGGGTCGTACACCTAGACTTTGCCGAGCTCGCCGGGATGGTGGAACTGGTAGACACGCAGGACTTAGGTTCCTGTGCCTTCGGGTGTGAGGGTTCGAGTCCCTCTCTCGGCACGCGCGGTGTCCGATTGCGCCGCTCCGCGGCGCGAGGAATCGGGGGCAGGGCGCTACAACGACAGATCCCGCTTGAGCTTGGCGACGTGGCCGGTGGCCTTGACGTTGTACTGGGCCAGGGCGACGGTGCCGCGGCCCTTGGCATCCACGTCGATCACGAACGTGGACCGGATGACGCCCTCGATCAGCTTCCCGTAGAGAAGCTTCTCGCCGTATGCCCCGTACGCCGCCAAAGTCTTCTTCTCGACATCGGAGAGCAACGGAAATGACACCGATTGCTGGTTGCGGAACTGGATGAGTTTTTCCTGAGTGTCTGGTGACACTCCGATCACATGGAGGCCCGCGGCGGTCAGGTCGGCCATCGCCGCGGTGAAGTCGACGGCCTGGGTCGTGCACCCGGGGGTCATCGCTGCGGGGTAGAAGTAGACGATCACCCGATGCCCGGCGAAGTCCGCCAGCGACACATCCTGACCGTCGGCATCGGGCAGAGTGAAGGCCGGCGCGGCGTCGCCGTCGGCGAGTCGGGTCGTCATGGGCCACACCTTAGCGACAGCCTCCGACCCCTCGGCCTGAGCCCGACGCCCCAGGGACCGCCCGGCTGCAATACGCTGAGGGTCATCACGCCCGGCGGCCGCCGGTGCCGACGACGCCAGCAAGGGGTGCCTCGTGGCCGACAACCTGAGCCCAACCGACGACCGCACGACGTCGCAGATCGAGGCGGATCTGAGCGCCACCCGGGCCCGGCTCACCGCAACGGTGTCGGCGCTGATCGACCAGGTGCACCCCAACCGCATCAAGCAGCGTCAGGTCGCCCAGTTCAAGCTGCTGGGCAACAACGCCAAGGAGAACGCGAAGTCGCTGCTCTTCAACGCTCGCGGGGATCTTCGCACGGAGCGCCTCGGTCTGCTGGCCGGCGCCGCGGCGGGTCTGGTCAGCTTCGTCCTGATCATCCGTGCCATCGGTCGGCGGGCCCGGAGGTCCTAGGTGTCCGACGCGCCGTCGCTGGCCGGGCCGGGTTCCGAAGGCGGCGCGTGGGCGATCCGGATGCTGCACGACCGGGTGCTGGTCTCGACTGAGTCCGAAGCCGGTGAGCGGCGGAGTAGCGGCGGGATCCTGATCCCGGCCACCGTCGCCATCGGCCGCAGGTTGGCGTGGGGCGAGGTCGTTGCGGTCGGCACCAGCGTGCGAACGGTCCAGCTGGGAGACCGGGTGCTGTTCGACCCCGAGGACCGGGCGGAGGTCGAGGTCCGCGGGCACGCGTACGTGCTGCTTCGGGAGCGTGACCTGCACGCCGTCGCGGCGGGCGTCTGGAGGACGGACAAACTGGTCTGTACCTGTAGGAGTTGCGCTTCTCAAACGTGGGTCGGATGTGTTACAGCGTCTATAACGAATCTAAACGTTTCGTGAGAGATGTTGCGCTTTTGTGACGGGTTACCCCTAGATTGACCAAGTGGCACCAACGGATGGGTGTCCCTACAACGAAGTGAGGCTTGTATGACTTTCGTTCGTCCCGCGCGCCGCGTCCTCATCGCGGCCGTATCGCTGAGCGCCTTGCTCGTGGCGGCCGCATGTGGCAGCGACGAGCCGGGGGGCGGCAGCCCCAGCGCCACCGGCGCTGCCGTGGACCTGACCAAGAAGGGCCCGATCGAGTACTGGCAGGGCAAGGACACCTCCGGCAACATGCCGAAGCTGATCGCCCAGTTCAACGAGCAGCACCCGGATGGCAAGGTCACGTTGCACGAGCTGCCGGACAACGCCGACCAGCAGCGTCAGCAGATGATCCAGAACACCCAGATCAAGAACCCGGCGATGGCTGTGATGAGCGTGGATGTGGTGTGGACCGCGGAGTTCGCGGCCAAGGGCTACGTCATCGAGCTGCCGAAGGACCAGTTCCCGACGGACTCGTTCCTGCCCGCGACCGTGGCCACCGCGACCTACTTCAACAAGCTTTATGCGTACCCGTGGGGGTCCGACGGTGGCCTGCTGTACTACCGCAAGGATCTGCTGGACAAGTACAACCTCAAGCCGCCGACCACCTTCGACGAGATGAAGGCGGCCTGCGACACCATCCGCGGTGGTGAGAACGACTCCAAGCTCGAGTGCTTCGCCGGGCAGTACAACAAGTACGAGGGCCTGACGGTGAACTTCGACGAGGCCGTGCACGGCGCGGGCGGCGTCATTGTGGGCGACGATGGCAAGCCGAACGTCGCGACGCCGGAGGCAACCAAGGGCTTGCAGACGCTGACCGACTGGTTCAAGAACGGCGACATCCCCAAGGGGGCGATCACCTGGCAGGAGGAGCAGGGCCGGCAGGCGTTCCAGAACGGCACGCTGATCTTCCACCGCAACTGGGGCTACGTGTACAACCTGGCCAACAAGACCGACGGCTCGTCGAAGGTCGCTGGGAAGTTCGACGTGGCGCCGCTGCCGGGGATCACCGGCCCGGGCGTCTCCAGCCTCGGTGGTCACAACCTCGCCATCGCGACCAACGCCGAGAACAAGGGCACCGCAGCGGAGTTCCTGAAGTTCATGGCAACGCCGGAGGTGCAGAAGTCCAACACGCTGGCAGCCTCGGCGACACCAACGATTGCCTCGCTCTATACGGACCCGGACATCGTGAAGAAGCTGCCCTACATGCCGATCCAGCTGAAGTCTGTCGAGGGTGCTGCCCCGCGGCCGATCGCCGTCGAGTACGGTGATGTCACGCTGGCCATTCAGGATGCGGCCTACTCGGCGCTTCCGGGTGGTGGCACCACGGCTCCTGACGCCGCGCTGCAGCAGTTGCAGAGCAAGCTTCAGACGCTCATCAAGTAGGTGTCGCCGTCTGAGTTCCCGGCCCAGCCACCCGCTGGGCCGGGAACTCAGCGCATCTCACGAAGGAGGTAGCCCGCATGGCAACTGCCACCGCGGAGAAGCAGGGCTTGCCGGCGGCCGGTGACGGTCACAAGCACAAGAAGAACGCTTTGAGCGACGGGCAAGGCCGGCTGGCCTGGATCCTCCTGGCCCCGACGCTTCTCGTCATCATCGTGGTGGCCGGGATTCCGGTCGTCATGTCCCTACGGGAGTCGCTTTACCAGACCAACTCCGGCGTCGACCCGACCACCGGCCTGGTCGCCGGCGGGGAGAGTTTCGTCGGTTTGCAGAACTACACCAACATCTTCGCCGGGAACAACCTCGTCACTGGCAGCTACGGCACCATGGACCGGTTCTGGAACGCGTTTCTGAACACCACGTTCCTGACCATCGTCTGCGTCCTCCTGGAGACGGTCCTGGGCGTCATCATGGCGCTGATCATGGCCAAGGCCTTCCGGGGCCGGGGCATCGTCCGGGCGGGCATCCTCGTCCCCTGGGCCATCCCGACGATCGTCTCGGCGCTGATGTGGAAGCTGATCTTCGACGAGGCCGGCGTGATGAACCGGATCCTCGGACGGCAGATCCTCTGGCTGGCCGACACCGGGGCCTCCTTCTGGGCCATCGTCATCGCCGACGTCTGGAAGACCGCACCGTTCATCGCGCTGCTGACCCTGGCCGGCCTGCAGACCATTCCCGCTGAGGTCTACGAGGCGGCCAAGGTGGACGGGGCGACCGCGTGGCAGCAGTTCGTCCGGATCACCCTGCCGATGGTCAAGCCGACACTGGTGGTCGCGGTGCTGTTCCGCACCCTCGACACCATGCGCATGTTCGACCTGCCCTACGGCATGATCGGCCCCGGCAAGTACCGGGTGGAGACACTGTCGATCTTCTCCTACCAGGAGGCGACGCAGACCCGATACGGTCCGGCTGCGGCCTATGCCGTCGTGCTCTTCATCTATGTGCTGTTGGTCGCCTTCTTGTTCGTGAAGATCCTGGGCGCGGACGTCATTGGTGACAGTGCGCCCAAGAAGAAAAAGAAGAAGCCTGATGCCACGGCCAAGACCGCGGAGGCCCCGGCCCTCGAGACGATGGGAGGGTCGCACTGATGTCCACCACGGCAAATCCCCAAGCGGATCCCCAGGCTGCGGAGTCGCATCTGACCGACGCCGAGATTGCGGAGCTCGCCCACCCGAAGGAGAGTCCCAAGGCTCGGGTCGGGAAGGTCCTCTCCTACGTCGGTATGGGGCTCATCGTCCTCTACTGCATCATCCCCTTCTACTGGATGGTCGTCTCCTCCTTGCGGCTGCCTACGGAGGGCCGGAGCACGGAGTTCATCCCCAACCCCGCGTCGCTTCAGAACTACGTCGGCGTCTTCTCCACGACGAACAACTTCGGCCGGTCCCTGATCAACTCGCTGATCGTGTCGGGCACCACCACCGTCCTGACCCTGCTGTTCGGCATCGTGGCGGCGTACGCGCTGGCTCGGCTGTCGTTCCGGGGCAAGGGCGGAGTGCTCTGGTTGATCATGGCCTGCTCGATGTTCCCGCTGATCATCCTCATCCCACCGCTGCTGAAGATGTTCTCCTCCACGGAGCCGTTCACCTGGTTCCCGTACTGGATCAACACCTACCAGGCCGTCATCATCCCGGGGCTCAGCTTCGGTCTCCCGCTGGCGGTGTGGAACCTGACCGCCTTCTTCCGCCAGCTCCCCGTGGAGCTGGAGCAGGCGGCGATGGTGGACGGCTGCACGCCGGGGGTCGCCTTCCGCAAGGTGATCCTGCCGCTGGCGGCGCCGGGCGTGTTCACCACGGCGATCATCGTGTTCATCGGTGCCTGGAACGAGTTCCTGCTGGCCCTGACGTTCCTGCAGGCCGCCGACAAACAGACGGCTACGGTGGCGATCAGCAAGTTCACCGGCACCACCGGGTTCGACACGCCGTACGGCAGCATCATGGCGGCCGGCGTGATCGTGACCGTGCCCCTACTGATAGCGGTGTTGATCTTCCAGCGCCGAATCGTCGCTGGGTTGACCGCGGGTGGCGTGAAGTAGCGCGCCTCACCGCCTAGATCCGCAGTTCTGGCGCAGTCGCAACGGGGCGACTGCGCCAGAGCTGTCTCTACGGTCTGTGGACCGCGCAACTGATCGTGACAGTCGTACGCTGCCTGTACGAAGGACCAGTATGGATCTCATGACCGAGCTGTCCATGCACGAGAGTCTCCCGTTCGACGAGGCGACTGCGCCCTCGGTCGTTTCCACCGGCGAGCTTCCACAGGCCGAGCAAATGGCGGATGTCGTCGCCGAGGCGTACGAGCGCTACCGGTCGAACGGCGACGGTGCCGTCGCGGACTACATCCCCGCGCTGGCTAGCGCATCGCCCGAGCTGTTCGGCATCAGCGTGGTCGGGGCGAGGGGCCGGTTCTTCGAGATTGGTGACGTCGAGATGGCGTTCTCGATCCAGAGCGTCTCCAAGCCGTTCGTCTTCGCGTTGGTCTGCGAGGCGATCGGGTATGAGGCGGCGCGGCACCGGCTGGGGGTCAACAGCACTGGATTCCCGTTCAACTCGCTGATGGCGGTTGAGTTGAACGAGGAGAGGACGATGAACCCGTTGGTCAACGCGGGTGCGATCGCGACCACGAGCCTCGTTCCCGGCGACACGGGGGACGAGAAGTGGGAGAGGATCCGAGATGGGCTCTCACACTTCGCCGGCCGCGAGCTCACCCTGAGCACTGAGGTCTACGAGTCCGAATCGGCCACGAACCTGCGCAACCAAGGCATCGCCCATCTCTTGCTGAGCTACGGGCGGCTCTACTTCGACCCCGACGAGGCAACCGACGTCTACACCCGGCAGTGCTCCCTCGAAGTGACCGTCCACGACCTTGCGGTGATGGCCGCCACGTTGGCCAACGGTGGGGTGAATCCGATGACAGGCGAGCGGGTTGTTGTCGCGGGAGTGTGCCGGCGGGTGCTGGCCGTTATGGCCACCGCCGGCCTGTACGAGTTGTCGGGGGACTGGCTCTACCAGATTGGGATGCCGGGTAAAAGCGGCGTCAGCGGCGGCATCGTGACCGTCTCACCCGGCAAGGGCGGCCTGGCGACCTTCTCACCTCCGCTCGATGTCGCCGGCAACAGCGTGCGCGGCCAACTCGTCACGAAGTACCTGGCCGAGCGGCTCGGGCTCAACCTCTTCACCTCGGAACCGGCGGGAGACTCGACCGCATCACCGATGTCGTCGTAAGAGCGGCTCGACTCTGCCTCGTGGCCCGCTCAATCATCACTTCCGACATGCAATCCGGTGATCCACGGCAAATCTCGAAGGCCCGCTCAGTAGGAAGCCCTGTGGGTCGGTCGGACCGTAGAGTCCAAGACCGGCCCGTGCGCCTCGACACGCTTGTCGCGGCTGATCGGACGAGCAGACCGCCTCCGGGCGTAGCGTCAGACCATGCTGATCATCGGAATCGTGCTGTTCGGGATGCTGGTGGGAGCCGCGGCGCAGCTCCTGCTCGGCACCCGCGCCCACGGCGTCAACTGGACGACCGCTATCGTCGCCGGACTGCTCGGCTCCTTGGTCGGCGGCCTGCTCGCCAGCCTGCTGGCTGGTGACGGCCTCGCGCTGCGGCCGAGTGGCGTCATCGGCTCGATCGTCGGCGCGATCCTGGTGACCCTCGCCTGGAACTACTGGCAGGGACGCCGCCGCAAAGTCACCTAGTCGGCTCACATACGCGCCAACGGGCCCGGGCCCCTTGTGCATCGATGACCGCTCGGACCGACCGTCACTTTCGGCGAAGGTTGCGGCTGGGCACTGGCCGTGGCCGCTGGCGCTCACGGCGAGATGGATTGTGTGCATGGCGCTGGCATCAACAGATCGCGAAGTCGTAGCCTCGGCCCACACTTGATCGACGTAGCGATCGATGACAAGTCGGTCCGGTTGACGTCGTATATCTGGTGTATATCCTGCTGCGTAACCGTTCCGCCATGTATCGAGGACGGAAGCTGATCCGGAGCGGCGGCGTAGATCGTGCCCCCGGCGCCCGCGGCAAGTCCGAGTATCGACAGCCTGCCGGCAGGATCTGGCCCGATGCTCGCGAACTCGGACCAGGTGCCGCCGCGCTCCGACGTCGGATCTCACCGCCTCGGCGATCGGCCTAGCCTTGCTCCACCTCCGGCTGATCTGCGCTGCGGTGGATGCAACGCTGGGCGCGTTGGCTGAGTCCGACTCCCACCTGCATCAGGGTTATCGCGACCAACCTCAGTGCCGGTCTACGTTGGCCGGGGGGACTGGCCACCGCTAACCGCGTTGCTGCGCAAGGCGTTGCTCTACTCGCCCTCTGCTTGCCAGTGGGCAGCAACGCCAGGCATGGCTGGCGTCGTCGAGGGCCTCATCCGGACTTGACCGAGCGCGCGACCGAACCGAGAGCTACTTCAGGTGCCTGCGGGCCACAGTCTCGTTGTCCACTAGCTCGCCGGTCTCGACGAATCCCATGCTCGCGTAGAGCGACTGAGCCAGCGTGTTCTGCGGGTGGTAGCTCAGCGCGGCCTCTCGATGCCCGTCTGACGCAGCCCGTTCGAGCAGCAGAGCGACCACAGCTCGACCGTATCCGCGTCGCTGATGTCGGCTGTCAATGATCAGTCCGCCGATCCAGAAGCTGTCATCTTCCGGATCGATGCCCCACATCACGAAGCCGACGACCTCGTGTCCGCTCCGGACGGCCAGCGGTTGCCACGGACTCTCCCCGTAGGCACACAAAGTCAGGTAGTAGGCCACCGGCGCAACGAAGGGTTGCTGCGACTGCTCCACCTCCAGCGCCGTGCATGCCCGCCAGTTGTCGGCCCCGACGTCTTCGAGGGTCACGGTGCGAGGCTAGTTCAGAACTGGCAACGCGAGGGTGGTGTGCAACTGACGAAGGCCTATGCCAGCGGGTCTTGGGTCTTGTGCCGCAGGCGCTCGTAGGGCGTTTGGCCGCCGAGAGCGCCGTGAGGACGGTGGTAGTTGTAGTAATCCTCCCACTCTTGGAGCTTGTCGCTGAACAGCCGGGAGTCGTCGATGACCTGGCCTTCGAGGAGCCGGTAGAACTCTTCGGAGTCGATCCGGTGGGATCTCTCCACCTTCCCGTTGAGCCGGGGTGTTCTGGGTTTGATGCGGACGTGGTCGACGCCTGCGTCGAGGAGGTGCCAGTGGAACGAGGCGCCGAACTCGGACCCGTTGTCTGTTTGGACGCGCTCGACCTGGAAGGGGAGCTTGGCCATCAAGCTCGTCCGAATTGTCGGAGGCATGTGGGGCTTGCGGGCTTGACCCGCAGATGCGCTTGGTACCGGGAGCGTGGGACCAGTGAAACCGGTTTGGATAGGTTGGAAGTCTCCACCGGCGAGGAGGTTCAATGATTGACGTAACAGTCATGTGGCCCAACACCGACCAAGCCTCAACATCTCACTGGAGACGAGCGCAACTTTACGAATATTCCGACGAAGGTGCAGATTTCCGAGGTGGTGAAGTAGCCACTAAGCGCTCGGCTAGCATCTCACGTTCCATCCGGTCCGGCCTAACGGGGGTGACTTCGTTCCGCCCGAGGGTTTGACCCCCAGATCGGCGGAGGAGAGCTCTCGAGCCGCGGCCGGTGTCCGCCGACGCCTCGAGAAAGTACAAGGATGCGGGTAACTAGCCGCGATCTCAACGTCGGCGGTACATATCGCGAGGTCGTCGTCACGAAGGACGGACTCAGAAACCTCGCGGCTATCCCACCCAGGTCGTGCTCCAGGAGATCGGCATGACTGAACGTGAGCTGGAACGACGAGCCCAGCGCCAGGTCGACACGTTCCTGCAGGCCGGGTCGTGTATCTATGCCTCCAAGATCGCCTGACGAGGAATTTGTGATGGTTGCATCCACCCGAGTTCGGTGCTTGGTCGCCAACTTCCGGCTTGAGCCCGAGGATGCCGACGACATAGCTGCCGGTCACGCCTGGACGAACGGCCGCCGGGAGGCGACAGCGGCCACCTTCGACCGGATCCGCCGCGCCGGTCTGATGCCGTCGGTGATCATGGGCCAGGAATGCAGCACCACCTTGCGGTCCGACCTGTGGGACATCCTGGGCCGGGACCGATGGCTGCTCCTCCGCAACGGCAACGTGATCGTCTGGTGGGATAGCGCTCAGCATGAGTCGCTCGACGCGGGCACGGCCAGGCTGCCCACGCCGCTACGGCCAGATGGATCTCCGAGTGACCCACGCCGGCTGGTCTGGGTCGAGTTGCGGGTGAAGGGGACGGGCGACCGTTTCTGGGCGGCCTCCTCCCACTTCACGGTGGGTGACGCAGTCTGGCAGAAGCAGCAGATGGCGGCTGTGGTCGACCTTCTGCCCAACCCGCGCAACACGATTTTCGGGGCGGACATCAACAACGACCTGATGGAGGGAGACTGCCCGCGTTCGATCGCCCGGGCTGGTGGACTCTTCGACCTGCGCTCGAAGCTGGCGCTGCCGAGGATCACCAACGGCTCGTTCAACAGCTTCAACGGGTGGGCCGCCACGCCTCGGGACGGGCTGTGGATCGACGACCTGTTCACCGGAAACAACCTGCAGCCCTACTACGGCAACGTGATCCGGACCGAGATCGAGGGTGCCAGCGACCACAACTGGCTGCTGGCCTCGAGCATTCAGATAGTGGACGAGACCTGATGGACAAAAAGGGGATTCGACGCACAACGCTGGGAATCGGCCCGCGTAGTTCCGCTCACCAGCACAGGGTTCAGGCCGAGAGTCCTCATATTCCTTCGGTCGCGGGTAGTGCACCGAGCGAATCATCCAGGCGGGCTGGCCGTCCAACTGGTCCCGCACTCGCTGCAAGCGGCCGCGTACTCGCTCGGTGTCAGTTCGGCCTGAGACCTGGCCAGCCATGAATGCGTCGCGCATCGCCTGGTCGTCGCTGTTGAGGAATCCTTCGATGAGGTCGGCCAGCCGCTCGATGTCCGCGGTCTCTAGGGTGTGCTGAGTGAGCCCGATGAGGGACGGGTCGACGGTTGCCGTTGCTCGTGGCTGCTCCTCGGCGATTGTAACCGCGACGTACCCCGTTCTGAGATAATCTCGCGAGCTGCGATGAGTTCTACGGTGTCCGGCGGTCGTACTGTCGAACCCGTCACCGTGGAGGACTTCTGTTGCGCAGCGTGACATATTCGATGAGCGGCGTTGATCGGGTACCCCGACCGCGGCTCATACGCTTCGCCCATCAGGTCTGCATATCGACGTCGACCCTTCGGCCTTCGGCGCCCACCGCCTGGCCATGAAAAAACCTAGGATGTTGCGCCCTGACGACTGCGGACGAGACGACGAGCCGGTAGAATAGGCGACAACAGAATTTCGGAACCAGCGCAACGAAATTGTGCTGATATCTGCCGGAGTAGCCTCCGAACACTTGCCTCTGCTCGTCTTCAGCGGTATTTCTTCGGATATGGACATCTCGAGCGAATCTGTCGTTGCTGTTCAGGTCCGGGCGCTTCAGGCGGGTGAGGAGATCGCGGAAGGGCTGCCAAGCCCGCCACCCGACAGCGAGGATCCTCGGTGGCGACGGACCCTGGTGGCGGTCGTCGAGGGTCAGGCAGTCGGGTTCGCGACCCTGGCTCTCAACCCTGCCACGGAGACCTACATGTGCGAGGTGAGGGTCAGCCCGGCCTTCCGGCGGCGCGGTATCGGCTCGCGGCTGTTCACCGCGGTGCAGCAGATCGCTGACCATCGTCTGCCGATCGTCGGCCGCGTCATGAGCAGCCAGCCGCTCCGCCGCCACTTCGCCGCGCACCTCGGTGGGTCGGTGCTCCTGCACTGCCCCATGCCCAGCATCGATCCCACCAGCGCCGCCGGGCAACTGTGGACTGCCGCTCAGCTCCTGCCCGACGGATATGAGACGACCAGGATGACCGACGTGCCGGCCGAGGAGGTCCAGGCGGCCTGGTCGACCTACTACAGCTGGGCGCACCAGCCGATGGGCCCCACCCGAGCTGACGCCCTCCCGACTGTGTGGGAGGACTACCGCAGCGGGATCGACGACACCCTCTCCTACCTGTGCAGAGACGCTGATGGCCAGATCGTGGCCTTCAGCTTCGTCAGCCCTGACATTTGGGACGGCCGGACCTTCATCGTCGCCGAAACGGCCAACCGCGACCAGCCGCTCGGCGTCAGCGTGCTGCAAGCCACTCTGGCAGCGTCCCTTCGCGCCCTCGCCGACCGAGGCATGCAGCGCGTGGAGATCGAGGGACACTCCACCGATCCCCACATCCCCCAACTCTTCGAAACCCTGCCAGCCGGCCCAAGCGACCCGTTGGACATCTACCTACTCACCCCGAGGTACGACGCCGCCTCATCGTCATCGACGTCAAGATAGATCCCGCTTGGCCAGGAGATCGCCACCGCGGTTGGACCCGGACGACATGGGTACTTCCGCCGTCCGACAGCAGGGCGCATCCCGCAGTCCATGCGCCGGCCGGCCGCGCCTTCAAGCGTCGTGCCATGAGCCGGGCGCAGCCCTCGCAACCGTCGATCAAGCGATCAAGGTGTCGGGCGCTCGCCGCGGACACTCAGCGATAGATCAAGATGCGAGTGACAGCTGAGTGACAGCACGGCCGACGTTTGTCGGACATACGCGCACGACCAGAGACGGTTCAGAGGGCCGCCGTCAGGCGGAGCCCGGCATCCGTGTCCGGATGGCATGGAAGCGGTCTGGCTCCACCGCTGCTGACCAACGATCGAACAGCCAGCCTGGTCCTCCACCGCTGGGCCGCAGCCAGGCCGTTAGCGCCTCGACTACCGTGCATGGGCTCGTCTCCGTAGCGAGACGCCTTGGCCACACCGCTGTGCCGCCAACCTCCGCGCCCCGCTTGCCTCCCAGTCCCGTTGAAGTCCTGCCACGGCGGTCGACTACGCCTGTCCGAGCGGAAGAGCGCCGGGACCGATTGATCTCTTCCTGTGGAGCAGGTTCGTGCTTTCACGATTCCGGATCGATCTGAGCACGTAGACGTGATCGCAAGTGATGGCGGGTCGGTGGGGCATCCCATCCAGAGACGCTGGGGACGACCGGTCCGCTGTCCCAGTTAGGCGCTACCCAGAGCGCGCGCTGCTGCAACCCGATGATGGCCGTCGAGAACGTAGTACTCACCGTGCCAAGCCCACACCTCGATGGGCGGGAGCGGCTCACCTTGGCGCATGGCGACCAGTACGCTGCCCAGGCGGGCCCGGGCTCCCTCACTGAGTGGCCGGAAGTTCCGGTCGAACAGCTGAGATGCGCCGTCGACCGACCCCACGATGCTGGTGACCGGGATGAATTGTTCGCCGCCATCCCGAAGTTGCCGGTAACCGTGGGTGGCATCCTGCAGAAGTGGAAGGCTCGAGCTTCCATGGCGGCGTAGCAGGCTCGTCGCTCGGGCGCTGTACTGCTTTCGCAGCAGTCGATCGAAGTCAAAGGCGCTGTCCACGCGGGCGTACCCAGTGCCGGCCGTGGCGTGCGGACCAGCAACGATTCGCTCAAGGAGGAGGATGCCGCCGACCATGGTCAGGGTTCCCACCAGGTAGAGGAGTAACTCGTTCATCATCAGGGCAACCTCACCCTCTGACTGGCCCTACCCCCACGGTCGCCCGACCGGGGGTGCTTCCTCAAGGCTCCAACTCGTGAAACATCGTCCAACGAGATTTGATTCCTCCCCCCAGCTGACGATGAGGATGAAAGATGCAGGATCGCCCGTCGCCACGCCGATCCGATCACCGGCGAGCCAGGTGAGTCGGCACTACAGCCGTAGACGGTCCGCGCGGATCGAACTAGGTGGCGTAAGCGCCGGAAGAATGCGTGTCCCCCCGTGTGCCCCGACCTAAGACATCAGCGCTCACCATGCATCTCATGCACCGATCTGCACGCCGGCGGATGCCTGCGGTTCGGTCAGGAGGAGCCTTCGCAACGAGAAGGTCAGTGACTAGGGTGGGTTAGCCGACCGCGTGCGGCACCTCGAGGCGAGGCCCATCGTGCGTGAGAAAGACCTGTCGCCCCGATCGCGGGTTCGAGGACGGACGGGCACACTCATCACATGCAGAAGGTTTCGCTTGATGCTCTTGCTCGCCAGCAGATCGCGTTAGCTGGGTCTGCGGGCGGTGGCCACACCGCAGACACCGTCTTCGGCGGTCATGAGAAGGTGCTGCGTCAAACAGTCATCGGCATGGTCGCTGGAGCTCGGCTCGCCGAGCACAACAATCCGGGTGAGGCGACCGTTCTGGTCTTGAACGGCCACGTGCGGTTGGCGGCTGCCGACGTTTCGTGGGAGGGCCACCGGGGGGACCTCCTGATTGTGCCCGACGACCGCCACAGCCTGGAAGCGGTGGAGGACAGCGCCGTCCTGCTCACTGTGGCCAAGATCCGGCGCTAGCTAGCTGCGGCTACCCGTACGGGGACAGCGGCAACGGGTGTCCGCGCCATGGAATCGGATACGGTTCGGCGCGCCAGCATGCACACAGGCTGTACGAGGTCGAGGAACCGTGGTCAGCAGCGGCATTGACGAGAGTCGTTGAGTGCCGATCCACGCGCGTCAAACGGCGTCGTCGCGCTGCAGGCTGGGACTGGCCGGGCCGGATTCCTAAGTCCTGTGTCCTGGGTGCTTACCGATCTGCTGACCATCCGTCATGTGCTCGAGCGATCGGCGGCGTACGCCAGCGGACAAACGTCGCGCTCAGGTAGAGCCGGAGCCACAGGCCGGACGTCAATGGCATGGAAGCGGTCGGGAGAATAGTCTGCAGCAAGCTTGCTCCCGGGTCGGCGTCGCGAGGGCCGTATTGGGTGGTTCAGCGAGGTGTGTGTGCTCTTGCCATCTGCTGCTCGGCGCGGGTGACGAGCGCGGCGATGCGCTCGGCCACGGTGGGCCAAAGGGGTCTAGGCAGGTCGTGGCCCATGCCGTCAATCACGACCAGCTCGGCTCCTGGAATTGCCTCCGCTGTGGCCTGCCCGCCGCTCACAGCAATGAGCGGGTCCTCAGCGCCGTGAATGACCAGGGTTGGCAGACGGAGCCGGCGCAGGTCTTCTGTTCGGTCCGGTGTGGTCGTGGCCGCAGCCAGTTGACGTGCAACACCCTGCGGATGGAACGCGCGGTCGAAAGCGCGCGCCGCTTTGTCCCGCAGTTCGGTCTCCTCGCCCGGATAAGCCGGGGAGCCGACGGCGCGGTTGCCGAGGACTGCGCGGTCCATGGCGGCCTCCCGAGTGTTGGCCGGAGGCATCAGCAACAAGGCGTGCGCGGCCTCAGTCGACTGACCCACCCGGTCGTTCCCAGTGGTCGACATGATCGAGGTCAGGCTCCGGACCCGCTCGGGGTGTTCGATCGCCAGGATCTGCCCGATCATCCCGCCCAGCGAGATGCCGACCAGGTGCGCAGAGCCCAGTCCGAGATTGTCGATCAAGCCTGCAGTGTCGGCCGCCATCTCGGCGAGCGTGTACGCTGCCGGCCCGGCCGTCGCCGGCTGATCTGGGCGCGGACCGTCGGCGAAATGGCTCGACAGCCCGACATCTCGGTTGTCGAACCGGATGACGAACAAGCCTCGATCGACAAGTTCTTGGCAGAAGGCGTCGTCCCAGGCGATCAACTGGCCACCCAGACCTGAGATGAGCACCACAGGAGGGTCGGTCGCGTTGCCCAGCTTGTTGTAGGCGATCTCGATGTCACCCACGGCCGTGCGCAGAACCTCCGCCGAAGGAAGCACCCTGGCAGAGTAGTGGGCCAGGCCCTGCTTACCAATCGGTCTGACCAGTCCGTCTACCAGCGGCCTTCAGGCACGCTCGAGGCGTTGGAGGAGAGCGTGCCGGCTGTCGATGGCATGGAAGCAGTCAGGAGGCTTCTGGCCCCCAATTGGCCGCTGTCCATAGGGGTCATCTGAGGCTCATGTGCCATTGGCGACGATTGGCGACAACCATCCGGACGAGATCGGCCCCAGCCATCCAACGCTCAGAACCGATAGCGATGAACCCACCGCGGCGCGGGTGGTTCTCCGTCGGGAACGTACCAAGTAGCTACCGTGTGAGAAACCCTTTGGTCCATCATTGCCCGCGCTCGATGCCGGCCGTTGCCATAGTCGAGAAAGTCGCCGTCGAGGTCTATCGGGTCGAGGATCAGACTTGCGGTGGCTTCGAGGGTCCAATCGTCTAGCTCGGACATGGGCATGCCCTCGTCCATGCGTCGGACGCCCAATCTGGCCCGCCTCGGACGGATTCCTACTCGTGTGTCTTCCGGCGCTTACCGATCTGCTTACCGTCCGTCAGGTGCTCGCCGGATCGGTAGGCGTACACCGGACGGACGGTCATCACGCTCAGCTGAAGCCGGAGACCGGACGAAGCAGCCAAGTCCTTGGGGTCTATGGCTTCTACCGGGACGCACACGAAGGCCGCCCCAACAACTGAGGCGGCTTCGTGGTGTGCGAGTGGTTGTGTCAGTTCCCAGCTGCCTGGTACTGCTCGATGACCGCGGCCGGCACTCGGCCGCGGCTGGAGACCTCGACGCCATTGGAGGCAGCCCACGCGCGAACGGCCTTTAGATCGACGTTGTTGCTGGTGGCCTTGCTCTTGGTGGCTTGCCGTCCGCCGGTCCTGCGGGCCGCTGCGAGCCATGGAGCGAGTTGCTCGCGGAGCTTTTTGGCGTTCTTGTCGCTGAGGTCCAGCTCGTAGTTCACGCCTTCCAGCCCAACGGTGAGGGTCTCTGCGGCTTCGGAGCCGTCGGTGTCGTCCACGAGTTGAACGATTGTTCGCTTCGCCATCACTGTGCCTTTCTGTTGTCATCCTGACGTGGGCCTATAGTACCCATAAGTTTCTCGCATTCGAATCGAACACCCATCGACGTCGGCCGCGCGCAGGCCGCACGAGCGTCGCGACATCGATGACACTGTCATCCGTTCTGCGTTCGTGGCGAAGGTCGGTGGTTGGCCGCGAAGCCAGGTGGAGGGGCGTTGTAGGGTCTGGCTGCCATCGCAAGACTGCACATGATGCTGCGCGACTCCTGCCAAGCCTGCCATCGACTGCACTGAGCTCGAGAAGTAGAATTCGCCTGCATGGATGGCACCTTCCTGGCAACCGTATTGGCAGCTCTCCTGGGTGCGTGTGCAGCGCTCTGTGGGGTTCTAATCACACAGCGATCTGAGCGCAAGAAAGCTCACGCCGACCGAGTAAATCGCGTACAGGCTTACGGAACTGTGTACGGATGCGTCGAGGAAAGAGGGAACGCTCTTTCGAAACGACTAGTTCCGGCCCCAGAGCGGCTTACGCCGAACATCATATCGGCGGTTGATTCGGCACTTCCTCCACCGGACACGGCCAGATTGCGCTTAGTCGGCAGTACTCGGGTTGTAAACACCTACGAAGAGGCTGAGAGTGCGCTTGGGCGGGTTGCTGAACGACTCGAGACGCAATCGTCCCGGGGCGAGGAGAGGGCCATCACGAGCAGCAACGCCATCAGTGAGGCCCTTACTGCTCTTGGCAACTTGGAGCGCGCGCTCACACGAGAGACCAGGGGCGACTGAACGCCAACTGCACCTGCCGGCCCTTCACCGCCGGCATCCTCGAGTCGCCTCTTGACCGTCACGAGCTTGTAGACGAAGACTGACGCGGCGGTGAGGGCGCCGGCCCGTCGAGGAGGCCCAGCGGTCCGAGCATCACCTCAGGCAATACGTCGACCGGGCTCGCTAGGCAGGTCAAAGCCCCGATCATCGCGATCAGCCCGCGCGGCGGGATGCGGTAGCGGCACATGACGAACCCGATGACGGCCAGCCGAGCAGCGTGAGGACGCCGAGCAGCACGAGCACCAGAACATGGACCGCTTTGTGCTCCGGCAAGCGTGTCACCCTGATGGCCACCGCGTACCCTTGGCGGGCCCCAACGCGCACGGGCACCGATCAGACGCCACCCCATGGTTGCTCGATCAAAAGCGCAAGTCGCAGCCAATGCGAGTCTCATGGGGGATTTATGGGGATTGCCCGCTTCCGAGCCACTCGCCAACGTACTATATGCGCTCTGGCTAGGCTACTTGTGCGCCGCGAGGGAATCGAACCCCCAACCCGCTGATTAAGAGCGTGTCACCCACTCGATCGTAGGTTGCCGCGTACTAGCAAATGATGCGTTCTAGGTCGCTCTCATGCCTGTCGGAACCAAGGAGAGCCGGATCGGCGACAACCTATGGGTGGCGGTTCCGTGAGCAAGCTGTGAGCAATCCAACCTACTTCCAGCCAGAGCTGAAGGCGGCCAGTGGTCGTCTCAACTGTCCCCGAGCTGGTCGGCCAGGGTCCAGAGCTGGCGGAGCCCGGAGTCAGTGCCCTCATAGGAATCCGCCTGGTCGAAGAATGGCCCAACCGTCGCCTGCCAGGCAAGGTTGTCCGGATCGTCGCGCAATGCTGCCCGCATGGCGGTGTAGTCATCGACATCCACCAGGTGAAAGGCGTGCCGACCGTCACGCCAGATCCGCCAGTCCCGGACGCCCGCGGCGCGCAGCTTAGCTGCCACCGCTGCCGGGATCACCGAATGAACGGCGTCGTAGTCGGCCTCGTGTCCCGCTTTGAGCACGGTGTGCAGGGCGATCTCCACCTCGATGTCCCTACCGCTACTGATCCGCCGCACGCAGCCGAAGGCCTTGCATGCCGCCGTCGACCGGGAGGTCGATACCGGTCGTGGAGCCCGACCGCGGGCTGGCGAGGTATGCGACCGCGCCGGCGACCTCGGCCGCGTTGACCAGCCGACCGTGCGGCTGCCGAGCCTCGAGGGACCTGCGTTCGGCCTCGGGGTCGGCCGCAGAATTGAGCAGCCGCCCGATCCATGGGGTGTCGGCAGTTCCCGGGTTCACACAGTTGACGCGGATACCCTCCCGCATATGGTCCGCGGCCATCGCCCGTGTCATGGCCAGCACCGCCCCTTTGGTGGCGCTGTACAGCACCCGCTGCGGCAGGCCGGCGGTGGCCGCAATCGAGCACATGTTGACCACCGACGCGGCCTGGGAGGCCCGGAGGTGGGGCAGCGCTGCGCGAGTGATCCGCGCCATGCCGACCACGTTGACGTCGAACACCCGGTGCCATTCGTCGTTGTCGGCGACCGTGCCCTGGGCCCCAATGCCGGCGTTGTTGATCACTATGTCGAGCTGACCGAAATGGTCCATGGTCGCCTGCACGGCGGTCCGGCACGACGCGTCGTCGGACACGTCGCACGCCACCGCGAACGGCGACCCGTCTGCTCCGCCAGCTTCGGCGTTCAGGTCCAGTACGGCCACCCGGGCACCGCCGGCGGTCAGCTCTGCGACGATCGCCGCACCGATCCCGGAGGCACCACCGGTCACCAGGGCCACCAGCCCGTCGAACTCGCCACTCATCACTGTGCTCCTGTCATCAGCTGGGTCTGGCGGCCCAGTTTGTCAATCGATCCGGACGACGTCGCCGGGTACCAGGTAGGGGAACGGCCCGACAGGGCGACGCCCTCGGGGGTGCCGGTCAGGACGACGTCGCCTGTTCGAGCGCAAGGTACTGGCTCAGGTGCTCAGATCCGCGACGCGGTCGCTGAGGTCGTAGGATCGGGTCTCTACGGTGGCTTTTGGTCGATTGACGACGAAGACATCTGATTAGCCTCTGTCATCTTCCCTGAGGATGAGAGGAAGCCAGTGCCCACCATCACCGCCGCCCACACGGTTGACGTCAGGTTTCCGACTTCGCAGAAGCTCGACGGCTCCGATGCGATGAACCCGATCCGGACTACTCCGCGGCCTACCTCAGCCTCGCCACCGACGCCGGCGACAGCCTTGTCGGCGTCGGCTTCGTCTTCACGACCGGGCGCGGCAACAACATCGCGGCCGAGGCGATCCGGACCGTCGCTGACGAATTGGTCGGCGAGCGCGTCGAGGACCTGCTCGAGGACATGGGCACCACCTACCGGCACTTCGTATACGACCCGCACCTGCGCTGGCTGGGCCCGGAAAAGGGCGACGACATCCGACGTCTATCGCTCGCCCGCCGGGAGGTCGGGCCCGACATCCGGATCGCGATCGACGCCAACCAGCGGTGGGATGTCGAGGACGCCACCGCCTGGGTGCGCCAGCTCCAGCCGTTCGACCTCTCATGGATCGAGGAGCCGACCAGCCCCGACGACCTGGTGGGCCACGCCACGATTCGAAAGGCGCTCGGCTTCACACCGGTCGCCACCGGTGAGCACACCGCCAACCGGGTGCTGTTCAAGCAGCTGCTGCAGCTCGAGGCCATCGACGTGATGCAGATCGATGCGGCGCGGGTCGCCGGCGTCAACGAGAACATTGCGAACCTGTTGCTGGCCGCCAAGTTCGGCGTCCGGGTCTGCCCGCACGCCGGCGGCGTCGGCCTGTGCGAGGCCGTGCAGCACCTGTCCATGATCGACTTCGTGGCGGTCAGCGGCACGACCGACGACCGCTACCTGGAGTTCGTCGACCACCTGCACGAACACTTCGTCGATCCCGTACGGATCGTCGACGGCCACTATGTCGCCCCGACCGCGCCGGGCGCTGGCACGGAGATGACCGCATCGTCCCTCGAGGAGTACCGGCATCAGGGCCGGTGACTCCGCAGAGCCACCGAAAGGCAGCTACCTATGACCACCGCCCCAGCCGCCAAGATCACCTCTCCCGCGGACATCGCCTCATTCCTCGAGGACCGGTTGGGCATGTTCATCCACTTCGGCCTGTACGCCCTGGCCGGCCGGCATGAGTGGGTGCAGAACCGCGAGCGGATTCCGCCGGAGGTGTATGCGAAGTACTTCGAGCACTTCGATCCCGACCTGTTCGACGCCGCCGACTGGGCGCGGCAGTGCAAGCGCGCCGGGATGAGGTACGCCGTGCTGACCACCAAGCACCACGAGGGCTTCTGCCTGTTCGACAGCGACCTGACTGACTACAAGATCACCAACACTCCGTTCGGCCGCGACCTGGTTGCGGAGTTCGTCCAGGCGTTCCGGGCCGAGGGGATCAAGATCGGCTTCTACCACTCGTTGATCGACTGGCATCATCCGGACTTCATCATCGACGGGCACCACCCGTTGCGCGACGAGCCCAATGTGGCCGAGCTCAACGAGGGTCGCGACATGGGCCGCTACCGGCAGTACCTGCACGGCCAGGTGCGCGAGCTGCTCACCCGTTATGGCGAGATCACCTACCTGTTCTACGACTTCTCCTACCCGGCCAGTCAGCAGCCGCAGATCTACAACAACAAGGGCCGCGAGGACTGGGGGTCGAAGGAGCTGATGGCCCTCACCCGCGAACTGCAGCCTGGCATCGTGATCAACGACCGTCTGGACATCCCCGGCGACCTCGTCACGCCCGAGCAGTACCAGCCGGCAGAGCCGATGCGTCGGGACGGCGAACTCGTCGCCTGGGAGGCGTGCCAGACGATCAACGGCAGCTGGGGCTACTTCCGCGACAACACGCAGTTCAAGACCCCGGAGGTGCTGGTCCGGATGCTCGTCGACGGGGTCAGCAAGGGCGGCAACCTGCTGTTCAACATCGGCCCGACCGGCCGGGGAAACTTCGACCCGGCATCGGCCGCGATCCTGGTCGGTTTGGGGGAGTGGATCGACCTGCACGGCCGGTCCATCTTCGGCGCCGGACCCAGCGACTTTGTCGCGCCGCCGGACTGCCGCTATACCCAGCGCGGCGACCGGCTCTACCTGCACCTCTTCGCGTGGCCGTTCGAGCACATCCACCTGCCCGGGCTCGCTGATCGGGTGAAGTATGCCCAGCTGCTCAACGACGCCTCCGAGATCGCCCTCACCTCCCTCGAGCCGGACCAACAGGCGCACAACATCACGATGGGTGGCCTGCCCGCTGGCACCCTCACGCTCACCTTGCCCACCCGCCAGCCGGCCGTCGCCGTGCCGGTCGTCGAGCTCTTCCTCGCGTGAACAGGCAGATCCCGCAGAACCTCGGCTGCCTCGGCTACGGTGCGGCCAGCCTCGGCAACCTGTTTCACGAGATCCCCGACGCCCAGGCCCGGGAGATAGTGGACGCCGCGTGGGACGGCGGCATCCGCTACTTCGACACCGCGCCGCACTACGGGTTGGGACTGTCAGAACGCCGGCTGGGTGCGGCGCTGGCCGGCCGACCGCGCGAGGAGTTCCTGTTGTCCACCAAGGTCGGACGGGTGATGCGGCCGACCCCCGAGCGCGCCGACCAGCTCGACAACGACGGCTTCGTGGTGCCGAGAGCATACGAGCGGGTCTGGGATCCCTCGGTTGACGGGATCCGCCGGTCGTTGGCCGACAGCCGGGAACGGCTCGGCCTCGAGGCGATCGACATCGCCTATCTGCACGATCCAGACGAGTACGACCTGGCAGGCGGGATCGCCACAGGCATGCCTGCGCTGGCCGAGGTCAAGGCGGCCGGGCTGGTCCGGGCGATCGGTGTCGGCTCAAAGTCGGTCGAGGCTCTGACGGCTGGCGTCCGGACCGGACTATGCGATCTGATCATGGTCGCCGGCCGGCTGACCGTCCTCGACGATTCCGGCCGGTCACTGGTCGGGCTCTGCCAGGAGTATGGGGTGGGGATCGTCAACGTCGGGGTGTTCAATTCCGGAGCGCTGGCCGCGCCGCGGCCGGGCCGGAGCTGAACTTCGAGTACGCCCCGATCACGGCCGGCTCGCCCAGCTGGAACGGGTACACGAGGTATGTGCGCGGTACGGAGTGGCGGTGGCCGATGCCGCTCTGCAGTACTCGTGGCAATTGCCGGGCGTTGTCAACGTGACCGTCGGCGCTTCCACGGCGGGCCACATCAACCGGTCATTGTCCGGTATGGCGATCGCGAAGGAACTCGTTGCCGAATCGTGGCGATTCGGCGGTGAATGGCAAGATCGTGGGCCACCTGTGTGGCCGAGACCGAGTGGCTGCTCAGTCTGGCGCGACGCGACGAGCGCGTCGCCGGCAGGTCGCCGAGCGCGGCTGGATCGGCTGACGGATCTCACCACGTTGCTGTCAGTGTTGCTGTCACCGAGTGCCGGGCTACGACTGCTTCCGTGTCAGGGCACCCGTCCTGTGTATCCAGGCCCATCACCGTCCGTGCTGAGTACGTGCGAGTCCGCTGGTGATCACGCGACATCGCCTCGATTGGCTGGGAGCCTGGCTGTCAGTGCACGACCAGCTTGGAAGTACGGCGGACGTACGTGCTGCGGAGCGGAGCGTGCCGGTACGGTCTGGCTGCGGCCGACCGGTGCTGACCCCTGATTGACCGTGACAGATAGCACGCTGGCAGCACGCCGAAGCTCCTCGCGCTCACCTCCTGTGGCGAGATACGCCGGAGACCCTGATCGTTGAGCCGAGGCCTTGGGGGTGCCCCGATCGGTGGACGGCGCTTGACCCATCACCCGTCCGGAAGCGGTCACAACGGAGACTCACCATCATCAGCGGCGGCCGATCAAACACAGCCGAGGACTCGGCCGCCTGGCATGCGGCGCTGCTCTGGGCCGGTGCGCGCGTCAGCCTGCTGGTGTATCCCGACGAGGACCATGTCTTCGGGCCAGGCTCGCACTAATCAGCGTTGATGAGTTTGGCCGAAGCGTGGCGAGTGAGCTAACCAGCCCGTCTGCGTCGTTTCTTCGCCTTCTTGCTCCCAGGAGCCGGGGTCGGAGTCGGCTGATCGCCGTAAGGTTCCCGCATGATGGTGCTGCCGGTGAGGTGACGAATCTCGCCTGGTTGCTCGTCGTCGCCTGGACCGCGACGGCGCGGAGCGGGATAGGCACGGCCCGTTGACGATGTCGCACGTCTGGCGCGCCGCCTGCCTCGAACGGCATCTGAAAGGGTGGGCGATACTGGGTTCGAACCAGTGACCTCTTCGGTGTGAACCCGGCCCGTCCGGGCCAGTGGTGGCCGTTGACGCTCGGCGGGCGTACGTGAATGTCCAGCATGGTGCATACGGCTGCGGGGTCATTGTCAGGCAGTTAGCCCATGTGCGCCTGTCGGCGCGCCCGTTCCGGGCTGAAAATGGGGCTGTGGCCGTCCGGTAACGCCGTAGTTCCTATGGTCCTGTAAGGCCGTCAGTTAGCCGGGCGGGAGTTGCGTGATGGGCCCTTCACTGTTGCCTCCCCTTTGAGAGCACGAGGATTAGTTTCGCTGGTCTGCCCGGCAACTCCCCGGACGGTCACCTGTCCGGAATCGGCCGGTGACCGTCACCGGTGACGGCGTAAAGCGCAAGGGGTGAGGTTCGGTGTTCGCAGAGTCCAGGGATGATGAGCAGATCATTGCGCGGGTCGCGGCGTTGGACATCGGCAAGGCCGAGATCGTGTGCTGCATCCGGCTCCCCGCCACGGACAGCGAGCGGCGGGTGTGCGCCACACGGGCAACGATCTGGCGGCAAGGAGCGGAGCCTCGACGCGCGAGCTGATGAACCGGATGGGTCATTCGACGATGGCTGCGGCGCTGATCTACCAGCACCCAACCGACGAGCGCGCACGCCAGATCGCGGCTCGGCTCAGCGAGGTCGTCGAGCAGGAAAAGGACCGGCCCGAATAGCACATGAACAGCACGGTGGCATTGGGTGCAGTGCTCAAGCGAAAGGCCCACGACAAGGATTTCCTTGTTTCGTGGGCCTTTGGGCGTTGGTGCGGGTGACGAGAATCGAACTCGCATGACCAGCTTGGAAGGACGGCGGAGCCGCTCGCGATGCACTCGGTGGCGGTAGGAGCGGAGCGTCCGGCTATGCCCGCCAATGACCGTGCCTGACCGCACGTGATAGCACGCTCACAGCACGGGGCAGTCGGCTGGACGCCCCTGCGGTGCCCAGCGTCATGATCAGGACTTTCAACGCACACCACCGTTGCGGTCGTAGTAGCGAGCCATCAGCTTCCAGTACGCCATCAGCAGCCCCATCTCCAACGCCGTGGCTGCCGCGGCCGGCATCGCGCGGCGCCGGCGGGCGGCGACCATCGCGACAAGCCCCGCGGCGGTCGCGGCGACGTCGACCGCCATTGCGGTGTCCATCGGCCGCTCAGCGATCCATTGCTCCTCACCAAGCACCGCCCGGGTCGCCCATGCCCGCTCGTGCGCGGGTTTGCCGAACACCACCGGGTTGACCGCCATCCATACGCCGACCAGCGCGGCGTCGCGCCAGCTGCGTCGCCACACCGGGACGAGCATCAGCGGTGCGCTCGCCCACCTCGTCCACGCGCTCCACGGGTTGCTGTGTCGCGCGAACACCGCCCGCTTGACCTTCCGCCAGTCCTCCATCAACGGCTCCTTCCGGCCCTGCCTCCTGGTTCGTATATCACTCTGGGTCCTGCTCCCATGTGCCGTCGGGTGCATGGAACCCCACGGCCCCAACGGCGTGTCGGACTGTCATGTCTCTGACATGAGCCCTTGGTCGAGTTCGATCCGACCACAGATCATCGAGAACGTCGACGAATCGTGCCGGTACCCGTACTGAGTTTGGGCGGCTTCCGCCTGCTCGTCTAATAACTGGTTCGAGGTTGACTCAGCCACCCATGCTTGGGAGACGAGCTGTCGGCCGTGCCAGCGACCTCCATTGACATAGAGCTCGCCCAGACCGTGGCGGGCCGGACGAGCCCCGGCCTGGACGCCGTCGTAGTTACTCAGGTCACTCAGCCGATTGTGCGTGCCTGGTTCTGGTCAGGGTTGGCGAGCCAGCTGCGGAGGTGTTTGGAGCGGTGCCGTGACGCGCGCTGTCGCTCTAGGCTCGGCTCCATGGAGCGCCGCCCGATCGCCGACCCTGGCCGTTCGCCGAACGCCCGTACGGTCGAGTCCTACCAGGAGATCGCCGAGGACTACGCCCGCGAGACCAATGGAGCCCGTGTCTTGGCCGGCGGGCTCACCCGTCTGGCCGAGGCTGTTCCGGCTGGTCATGTCCTGGAGATCGGCTCAGGCCCCGGGTGGGATGCCGATGCTCTCGAGGAAGCCGGACTGACGGTTCGCCGCACCGACATCACCCAGGCTTTCATCGACTTCCAGCGAGCCCGTGGCAAACGAATCGACCGGCTGGACGCGATCAACGACGACCTCGGAGGTCCCTACGACGCCGTGGTCACGCTTCACGTTCTCCAGCACGTGGAGCCGAGCGGCCTGTCTGCCGTGCTGACGAAGGTTGCGGGAGCCGTGCGCCCGGGAGGCCGATTCCTCGTCTCCATACCCCTGGGCGAAGGCGCCGGGTGGGAGGTCGGGGAGTCCGGCGCTCCCTATTACCGGGCCCTGTGGTCCGAGGCGGACTTTATCGCGGCCCTGGGGAACGTCGGTCTGGAGCCGGAATGGAAGGGGCGGTCAGTCGAGCATGAGGAGAGCGGTTGGCTCTGCGTGCTGGCCAGCAACCCAAGAGACGTCAGCGGAACTCCTCAACCAGCCCAATAACGACGAAGCCGTGGCAACGGTATCGACCGCCACGGCCCAGCAGGATGGGAATTCTTACAGTGACTAACTCGGTGGAGCTAAGGGGATTCGAACCCCTGACCTTCTCATTGCGAACGCGGGGCAGCGGCTGACGCCAGCGGTTGCAGCGCTTGCAGCCGATGTTATCGGTGACTGAATCAGTAGCCGTGTACTTCCTGGGGAGCACATGGGGTGCACGTCCATGCCTGCCATCATCAGCTTTGGAAGACAACCCAGGGCCACATGGCGCCGAGCGACCCATTAGTGCTAGTTCGATCCAGCTGCAAGTACCGACACCCTTATCCACAGACTGCGTGTCGGAGAGGGAGAGGGATCGAGTGGTCATCCAAGATCAACTCAGGCGTCTGAGCAATGCCGAGCTGACCGAGAAGGACGAGCGCCAAGCCTGGTCAGTGATCGGACGCCGGGCGATTCGCGCCACTAAACAGCAGGATTGGTGTCGGTTGTTGAGTGACGACCGGTTATACGAATGGCTATTCGGGGGACATGTCGGGGACATCTGCTGGCCAGTCGATGGCCGCGTCTAAAGCCATCCCACTCGGGTTGAGCGTGCCATGAGGCCATTCGGGTGCACATAGGGCCGGCGCTCGGAACTGTCCGGCTGCGATCCCTGACGCCGGCTCGGGTGCGGAGGTTCTTGGCCGAGCGTGCCGAGGCTGGTTTGGCTGCGAATTCGGTCCGGATCATCCATGCCACGCTGCGGACGATGCTGGCCGATGCGGTTCGGGATGAGCTGGTGGAACGAAATGTCGCGGCCATCGTCCGTGGTCCTCGTATTGATCATGAGGAGATTCGGCCGTGGTCGCTCGAAGAGGCCGGCACGTTTCTGGCTGCCGCCCGTGGGCATCGGCTGTCGGCGTTGTTCGCGGTGGGGGTTGCTCTGGGCCTGAGGCGGGGTGAGTTGTTGGCCCTCGCCTGGGACGATGTTGATCTTGATGGCGGCGTACTCCGGGTGCGGCGCACGGTACAACGCTTGCGGGGGCAAGGTCTGGTGTTCGGGCCGCCGAAGTCCTCGAGGTCGCGTAGGAGCATCCCGCTGCCGGAGTCATCGCGCGAGGCGCTGCTGTCTCACCGTGTACGCCAAGAGGTGGGCGGTTGACGGCGGGGGAGTCATGGGTGGAGTCGGGCCTGGTATTCACGACTTCCGTCGGCACGGTCGTGGAGCCGCGGAATCTCTCGAGGACCTTCGAGCAGCTGGTGCAGCGGTCCGGCGTCCGTCGGGTGCGGTTTCACGATCTGCGGCACACGTGTG
Organism: uncultured Actinomycetota bacterium; assembly: GCA_963808435.1. Classification (GTDB taxonomy): domain Bacteria; phylum Actinomycetota; class Actinomycetes; order Propionibacteriales; family Propionibacteriaceae; genus Microlunatus. Next base: position 332,516 of record CAWEFW010000001.1, read on the forward strand.
CATCCCTGCTTCTGGCGCAGGGTGTTTCGCCGCGTGTGGTGATGGAGTTGCTGGGGCACTCTCACTCTCGATCACCATGGATCTGTACGCCCACGTGATGCCGAGCGCCCTCCGGGCGGCGGCGGATGCGATGGATCGGGCGCTGAGCGTAGACCGATGAGTGACGCCGTTGCTGTCAGCGTTGCTGTCAAGTTCGGTACTGGTGAGAGCGGTGGAGCCGTCAAACCCGGTCCGACTAGGTGCGCCGCGAGGGAATCGAACCCCCAACCCGCTGATTAAGAGTCAGCTGCTCTGCCAATTGAGCTAGCGGCGCGCGAGGAGCAACACTAGCAAACCCGCTGCGCGAACGCAGATCCGCTTGCGCGAGCGTTCATGTCGTGTAGTCGCGGCGGATCGCTCACGCAAACGTCAGCCCACGGACTCGAGCACGGCCATGGCGGCGTTGTGGCCGCCGAGCCCGCTCACGGCACCGCCGCGGACCGCACCCGAGCCGCAGAGCAGCACGCCGGAGTGCTCGGTCGCCACGCCCCAGCGTTGTGCGGGCGTCTCGACCACCGCGTCGTCGGCGAGCCACGGCCACTGCAGGTCGCCATGGAAGATGTGGCCGCCGGGCAGGCCGAGCTCCCGCTCGAGATCCACCGGGGTCATCACCTCCAGGCATGGCCGCCCGTTGGCGTCGCGGGCCAGCACCTTGCCGAGCGGCTCCGCGAGCGCCTCCTGAAGCGTACGCAGGGCGGCCCGGCGCGCCCGCGTCCGTGACCGGTCCGGGTCGGAGCGGAAGAGGTCGATCGGCGTGTGCAGGCCGAACAGGGTCAGCGTGTGGAACCCCGCGGCCCGCAGACGCTCGCCGAGGATCGACGGGTCGGTGAGCGAGTGGCAGTAGACCTCGCACGGCAGCGGATCAGGCACGCGACCGGACGCGGCCTCCGCGTACGCCTGCTGGAGCCGCGCGTACCCCTGGCCGAGGTGCAGCGTGCCCGCGAAGGCCACCTCCGGGTCCAGGCCGGAGCGCAGCCGGGGCAGCCGGCGGACCACCATGTTGATCTTGATCTGACTGCCCATCGGCGAGGCTGAGGCGGGATCCGTACCCAGCAGCCGGTCCAGGGTCGACGGGGCGCAGTTCGCGAGCACGATGTCGGCCGCCAGGCTCTCGCCGCCGGCCAGGTGGACCCGCACGGGCCCGCCGTCACCCGGCTCGATGCCCGCCACCCGAACCCCGGTGCGCAGTTCCGTCCCCACCGCGGTTGCGGCGCGGACCAGTTCGGCGGCCACCGCGCCCATCCCGCCGACCGGGACCCGCCACTCGCCCGTCCCGTTGCCGATGACGTGGTACAGGAAGCATCGGTTCTGCCGCAGCGACGGGTCGTGCGCGTAGCTGAAGGTGCCGATCAGCGCATCGGTCAGCAGCGTCCCGCGGACCGCGTCGTCGGTCTCGCTCGCCTCGATCAGGTCGCCGATCGGTCGCTCGACCAGCGCCGACCACAACGCGGGATCGATCTGGTCGCGTAGCGTGCCGGCGCGGGGAAGCGGCTCGGTCAGGGTCGGCTCGACCACCGCCGCGAACGACTCCAAGGCCCGGTCGAGCGCCGTCTGGTCGTGCACCGACTGGCGCACCAGTCGGCCGGTGTCGCCGACCGGCGTGTAGGACCGGATCAGTCGCGACCGCAGCTCCAGCGCCAGACCGAGGTCGGCGATGAGCTTCTCCGGCAGCAGCGAGACCAGGTAGGAGAACCGGGACAAGCGGGCGTCCACGCCGGGGAACACGGCCGCACCAGCGACCGCCCCACCGAGGGTGTCCCGCGTCTCGAGCAACGTCACGCGGTGCCCCGCGCGACCGAGGTACGCGGCGGCGACCAGCCCGTTGTGGCCGCCGCCGACGATGATCACATCGGCGGCCGCGCTCACCGGCTCCCGCCGCTGGCGCTGCACCGGGCCAGCTCCTCGTCGCTGAGGGTCAGGTCGACGGCCTGGGCCGAGTCGGTGATCGACTGGGCCCGCCGCGCCCCGGGGATCGGGATGACGTGCTCACCCAGCGACAGCTCCCAGGCCAGCACCACCTGCTGTGGACTCACCCCGTGCTCGGTCGCGATCTCGGCGAACGCCGCGAACCGGTCGCCGACCTCGCGGGCGCCGCCGCCGGTCCCGCCCAGCGGGCTCCAGGGTAGGTAGGCGATGCGACGCTCGCCGCAGAACTCCAGCTCTTTCTCGCTGCACCGGAACTTCGGTGAGAACTCGTTCTGCACGCTGGCCAGCCCGTCCTCGCCGAGCACGTCCACGGCGATCTGGATCTCCTCCACGTTGGCGTTGGAGATTCCGACGGCTCTGATCTTGCCCTCATCCCGAAGCGCCTTGAAGTTGGTGATCGCATCGGCGTAGATCATCGACCGGTCGGGACGGTGCCACTGGTACAGGTCGATCACGTCGACCCCGAGGTTGCGCAGCGACTTGTCCACCGCGCTCCGGAGGTAGGTCATCGACCCGTCGCGACCCCATGTCTCCCCCTCGCTGCGGGTGACGCCACCCTTGGTCGCGATCACGATGTCGTCCCGGTTGCCGCTCCATGAGTCCATGGCCTTGCGGACCAGGACCTCGTTGTGGCCCATTGTGTCCCAGCTCGGGGCGTAGATGTCGGCGGTGTCGATCAGCGTGATGCCGGCGTCAAGCGCGGCGTGGATCGTCGCGATCGCCTGCGACTCCTCGGGATAGACCTTGTCATTGTTCATCGACATCGGCATAGCCCCGAGGCCGATCGCGGAGACTTTGAAGGGTCCAAGCTGTCGCGTCTGCATACCGTCGACCCTATAGACGCCCAGCGACAGCATCGGGCGTCGGGCCTGCCGCGACCGCCGTCCGCCGGACCCCCAGCACGATCAGCAGCTGGGCGGCCAGGTAGGTCGCCATCACCACCGCGTCGACGGCCGGTGCCGCCGGCGGATTGATGAACGCCCCGTACGCCAGCGCGAGGTCGGAGACCAGGAACGTCAGCGCGCCCACGGTAGTGAGCCGGCTGACCCCGGTCGCCAGGGCCACCGTCAGGGCCAGGCTCGCCCCGTAGACGAGGACGGCGACGAGCAGACTGCTGGCTTGCAGGCTGACCGCGACGACCAGAGCGCCCAGCCCCACCGCGTACGCGATGCGCGGGCCCGGCCGGGCCAGCAAGCTGGATCGCCAGCGCGGCCGGAATGCCAGGCAGTACGCCAGCTGGGTGCCGAGGAAGAACGCGATCTTGAGCAGGAGCGGGTCACCGAGGGTGTCGCCCAGCCAGGCGAAGCCGAGGCCCACCAGGACCCAGCGGACAACGGCGTCTCGTGGGCCAGACCACCACAAGAACCCGGCCAGGAGCGGCATCTGGGCCACCGGCAGCAGCCGCGTCAGCAGCAGCTGGTCGGTCAGCTCGGCCACGACGTCGGCGATCGAGAGTACGACATACGCCACCAGGAAGGCGGTCGCGATGCGCCGTCGTTCCACGCCCTCAGGCTAGGCCCGGCGCGAACCTGCTGGGGTGAGTGACGGGACTCGAACCCGCGACTTCCTGGACCACAACCAGGTGCTCTACCAGCTGAGCTACACCCACCATGGGCAGGTCACAAGGACCCGCGCCGCGTGAAGTGTACCGGCCGGGTCGACGGCGTACGAAATGCGTTAGTCGTCCGGCATTGGCGGGGGCACGGCGCCGGTGAGCGTGCCCTGGTACCGGCGGGCCACGGTCCGGGCGGTCGTGCTGTCCGGCCCTGGCTGCGGCACGAAGACCGCCTCCCGGTAGTAGCGCAGCTCCTCAATCGACTCCTGCACATCGGCCAGCGCTCGGTGGTTGCCGGTCTTGGCCGGCGCCTGGTAATAGACCCGCGGGTACCAGCGCCGGACCAGCTCCTTGATGCTGGAGACGTCGACGCTGCGGTAGTGCACGTGGTGTTCGAAGGTCGGCATGTCCCGGGCCAGGAAGGCGCGGTCGGTGCCGATCGTGTTCCCGGCGAGCGGCGCCCTGCGCGGCTCGGGCACGAACTGGCGGACGTAGTCGAGCACCCGGGTCTCCGCCTCGGCCATGGTGAACCCGTCGTCCAGCGCGGCCAGCAGGCCCGACCCGCGATGCATCTCGCGGACGAAGTCGCTCATCGTCTCCAGTGCACTTCCGCTGGGCTTGATCACCAGGTCGACGCCGTCGCCGAGCACGGTGAGGTCGGCGTCAGTGACCAGGGCAGCGACCTCGACCAGGGCGTCGGACGTCAGGTCGAGACCCGTCATCTCACAGTCGACCCAGACCAGGAAGTCCCGCACCCCGCCACTGTAGAGCGCGCGGCCCGTCATCGGTCGGATGCGTACGCGGGAACCCACTTGATCAGCCAGGCCGATCCGGCCCAGGTCAGCACCCCCATGGTGACCGAGGCGGCAGCGAGCGGGGCAACCGCGCTGACCGCGCTGATCACCAGCGGTCCCGCCGCACTACCCAGGTCGTTGCACAGCCGCCACCCACCGATGAACTGGGCCCGGTCGGCGGCCGGGGAGGCGTCCGCCCCGAGGGTCATCACCACACCGGCGGAGATGCCGTTGCCCAAGCCCATCAGCGTGGCGACCACGGTGACCCCTGGCGGTGCGCCGGTCAGCGGTAGCAGCAGGAAACCGAGCCCGAGCACGAGCATGGCCGGGACCGCGACGTAGACCCGGCCGAACCGGTCCATGATCGCTCCGCCGGGATAGAACAGCAGCACGTCCACTCCGGCCGAGATGCCGTAGATCACGCTCACCGTCGCGGCGTCGATGCCCTGCGAGTCGGCCCAGAGCGGCACGATCGACTGCCGCGTCGACCGGGCGGCGGAGATCAGCATGACCCCGGCGCCGAGGGTGAGCAGCACCCGACGGTGCTCGCCCAGCACCGACAGCACGGAGCGGTGCGGACGGTCGGCCGCAGCGTGCTCCAAGCGCTGCTGGCGGGTCACGTCGGGCAGGAAGGCGCAAAGGATGGCCGCGGCCACGCTGACGACGGCGGCGAAGGCGTACGCGGCGGAGATTCCCCAGCGCGTCACGAGCGCGGCGGCGACGAACGGCCCGACCAACAGACCGACCCGGAACGTTCCGCCCAAGGTGGCCATGCCGCGAGCCCGCAGCCCGATCGGAATCGCCTCGGTCAGATACGACAGCCGGGCCAGGCTGAACACCGCTCCGGACAGACCGAAGACGGTGATCGCGATGGCCAGCAGCGCCAGGTTGGGCGCCAGGAATGCCCCAAGGAGAGCGACCGCGTCGAGGACGCAGGCCCCGGTCAATGCCCGCTGTTCGCCGATCCGGGCGGCGAGGGCGCCGGCCGGCAGGTCACCGACCAACTGGCCGAGCCCGATCAGGGCGACGAAGAACGCCGCCAGCCCGATCCCGGCCCCCAGGTCACGGGCGGACAGCGCCACCAGCGGCAGGATCGCGCCCTGGCCGATCGAGACCAGCAGCGTCGGCCCGTAGACGGGGACGGCGATGTTCCGCAGCCGGGTCGGGGTCATCGGCAGCGGTCGCCCGCTCCCGCCGGTCGCCACGTCGCCCCAACCTACCGACCGCCCGCCACGGTTAAACTCGCCCGGAGCGGCGTACGCCGTGGGCCCCGGTAGCTCAGCGGATAGAGCAGCAGCCTTCTAATCTGTCGGTCGTGAGTTCGACTCTCACCCGGGGCGCCGAGGGTGTTCTGCCTCTCACGTAGACCCGCACGCCAGGCTGGAACCAAGCCGTGTTGACGTCAGCTGAACCGGCCACGGTAGTGGGCCGGGCACGAGAAATCAGCGGCCGCTGGTCGGGTGAATCAACGGAAGTTTGGCATGACTTCATCCGCAAGCAGCCGCAGCTGCTCGTCGACCGTGGCCACACCTTCGAGTGATTGCCCGGTGAACGCCTTCACCAGCGAGGCGTCTGTGATGGCGGCGATGACGTGGTTGACGCCGGTACCCTCGATTTCGGCCTTGATCTTGCTCGTGACTTCCTCGGGCGTGCCGGAGATCGACAGTTTCTCCGCCAGCTCTGGACTGGTGAGCTCGATGCCCCTGGCCAGATCCCCTGCGCCGATGGCTTCGATGATGGGGGTGAGTGACGCCGGGTCGACCCCGTTCCGTTTGAGCTGCTCATGCGGCATCGACGAGGCGTAGATCCCGACCATCGAGCGGGCTGCCTGCTTTGCCGCGGCCGAGTCCCGCCCAACCGCCGTCACGACCCAAGCCGCGAAGTCAAGGTCGTCGGGGTTCTTCCCCGCCCTTTCGGCACCGGCGCGGAAGTGCTCGAATCCGTACTCGTAGGCCTGTCGGGTGTAGCTGAGTGCATGGTGGCAACCGTCGGAGAACTCACCAGCGACCTCGAATGACTTCGGGCCACGCATGGATCCGATCTTGACGGGCAACCGCTTCTGGACTGGCCGCGCGAACGTGAAGAGCCCCTCATACTTGAAGAATTCGCCGTCGAACGTGATGGCACCGTCGTCGAGCAATGTCCGGATGACCTGGACGCCCTCCTTGACCCGGGACAGTGGCTTGGTCTGTGCCCAGTCGATCTTGTACTGCGCCAGCAGGCCGAAGTTGCCTGATCCGAGCACCACCTCGGCGCGCCCGTTCGTGAGCTCGTCGAGAGTCGCCGCGGCCTGGGCGATGAGCGTGGGCTCGCGCAGGACCACGCCAGAGAGGCTTGGGCCGAACCGGATGTTCGTCGTGTCCCTCGCCGCGGCCGCGAAGAGCAGCCACAGGTCCTTGTGCCATGTCTCGTCGGCGGCGTAGCAACCGTAGAAACCCAACTCGTCGGCCAACTTGATGGCCCGCAACGACTCCTCGAGTGGGTAGTCCGGGAGCATCACGTAACTGAACTTCATGTCGCCCTCCCTGTCGTGAATCACCTTGTCCGAGCACACAGGTTTCGCCCCAGCGGGTGTGGTTTACATCAGACCACCTCGAGGCAGAGCAGTCCACAGTTCCGAGCGGGAGCAGGCCCTTCTGCACCGGTTCGTTTCATTGACGGCGCGCGTGGCCGCGAAATATCGTGCAGAACACGTCCATCGTGGTGCGCGACGGCGCCCCCTGCCGACGAGGGGTTTGCAGTGACCTTCGATGACTCAACCAGCCGGCCTTCCCCCCCGGGTCACGACGGGCAGCTCCAACGCGAGTTCGTCGAGCGGTGGCGGCAGAACGGCTACAACTGCTACTCCTCCGGCCACAAGTTCTGCCGCGAGGTCTGTCCGGTCATGCAGATCACCCGAAATGAGAATCACACCCCGACGGCTTTCCACGCCAACATCATCGCGATGGACAAGGGCCTGCTCGACATTGCCGACGTCGCCGACGACTACGTTCATTGCACCCAGTGCGGAGCATGTGAGATCCGGTGCCCGAACACCTTGTTCGTCGGGGACTTCTATCAGGCCCGGACCGAGACGGTGAAGGTCGTGCGTGCCGCGCGGGCGCTGATGGTCGACCAAGGGCTGGACCGGAACGGCTGGAAGCTCTGGAACCGGTTGACCAACGAGCTGAAGAACGAGCCGGTGCTCGGCACCGAAGACGGCCAGCCCAACGGCCAGGGGCACGTCCGTGACTGGGCGGACGGTCTCCGGATCCCCATCGGCGGCGAGACGATCATGTTCGTCGACTGCGAGGCTGCGTTCTACCGGACGTCGAACACGCGGGCCACCGCTCAGGTGCTGCAGAAGGCGGGCTTCGAGTTCGGCCTGATGAACGAGCAGTGGTGCTGCGGTGGCCCGGCGGCCGAGATGGGTTACGTCGACCAGTCGCGGGCCTTCGCCGAGCACAACCTGGCGGACTGGCGCGCCTCCGGTGTGAAGCGAGTCATCGCCATCGAGCCGCACGACTACGTCCACTTCACCGAGGACTATCCGAGCTACTTCGGGGAGGACTTCGACATCGAGGTGGTGCAGATCGTCGAGCTGGTCGCCGAACTGATCAAGAACGGCCAGCTGAGACTCGAGATACCGATCGACAAGACCGTGACCTATCACGACCCGTGCCGGCTCAACAAGCGCAAGGGGATCCACGAGGCACCCCGCTTCATCCTCAGCTCGATCCCGGGATTGGTTCTCAAGGACGTTGATCACGTCACCCAGTGGTCCTACTGCTCCGGTGGTGGCGGCGGACTGCCCATCGAGAAGCCCGAGATCACCGAGGCAATCAGCGACACCCGCGTGGCCCGGGCCAAGGAGCTCGACGTCGACATGCTCGTCAGCGCGTGCGTCTGGTCGGAGCGTCCGCTGGCGACCGCCGGACGCAAGGCCGGGATCGAGGTCGCCGACATCATGGAGCTCGTGGCCGAGTCCGCCGGCATCGAGATCGGTGGCCGCCGCGGTGCGTCCGACCCGGAGACGGCCCTGGAGAACGCCCGATGATCACGACCCCGGTGATGACGGTCGACGACGTCGTGGTCGCCGAGCTCGAGGCGATCATGGACGAGCCCGGATCGGTGCTGACCGGTGTTTCGAGCCGGGCCAATCGCGCCCGGGTGCCCGCGCCGTTCCCGGTGCACCGGTGGGCGGAGCATCTGCCGGCGGTGGTGGTGCTCCCACGAACGGCGCAGCAGGTGTCGGAGATCGTCAAGCTGGCCAACCGGGCCAAGATCCCCGTGGTCCCGCGCGCCGGCGGGACCGGCCTCAACGACGGAGCCGTCCCGCTGCGCGGCGGCATCCTGGTCGACGTCAAGCGGATGAACCAGATCCATGAGATCGACCTGGCCGATCGGACTGTCACGGTCGGGCCTGGCATCAACATGCTGAAGCTCAACGAGGAGCTCAAGCGGTACGGCGTGTTCTACCCGGATACGCCGGCGTCCTACCCGTGCTCATTGGTGGGCGGCCGGATCGCCTGCAGCGGCTGGTCGCTGTTGGGCTCTCGCTTCGGGCACACCCGCGACCTTGTTGTGTCCTTCGAGATCGTGCTGCCGACAGGAGAGATCATCCGGGTCGGAGATGGCGGCGGGAAGAAGGTCCGCAAGTCCTCGACGGGCTACCACCTCAAGCACTTGTTCATGGGTCATCAAGGCACGCTGGGCATCGTCACCGAGGCCACGTTGGAGCTGGCGCCGAGGCCCGAGGCGGAGTTCGCCGCCTTCTTCGCCTTCGACGACTTCCGCAATGCCCATCGCACCGTGCACGGAATCGTCACCTCGGGTATCGCCACTCTGGCCGGTACCGTGCTCTTCGATGAGAAGAAGGTCGAGTACCTGCGACGCGACGACGAGGCCTTCATCCCGATGCCGCCCTGGGTGAACTCCATCGTGGCTACGGCCCTGTATGGGACGAAGCCGGAGGTGCGCGAGGCGTCGAAGCTGCTGATGGAGCTGGGGAGGAAGGAAGGCGGGCGCTACACAGGCGACGAGATGGCCGTCGGTGACTGGGCGTCCCGGCACGACCGCTATGCCAACCCGCTGCATGGCCGCCTCAAAGACGGCACCGTCGCCCCGATGTCCTGGCACTGCGAAGACGCCTCGCTGACGTGGAGCGTGATCCCGAAGGTGCGCGAGGAGTGGACGGCGATCACCCAGAGGTACATCGACAAGTACGGCATCTTCGACAACTGGGGGATGTACTGCTATACGAATGCGGCGTACAAGCCCTGGGGTGACTACCTGGTCGAGATCGACGTCGGGATCTGGGAGGAGAGGCTCGACGACGAGACATGGGCCGGTTGGGTCGACCTCAAGTCGGAGATCGCGAAGGTGACGCTCAAGTACGGCGGCTCCATCACCGCCTGCCACGGCAGCACGAGAGCCGGCGACGCCGAGCTGGTCCCCGAAGAGATGGGCGGCGGCTGGGATGTGATGCTCAAGGTCAAGCGAGCACTCGACCCCAACAACATCATGAACCCCGGCAAGCAAATGCTGGACCGGGCCTACGAGAGCTGAGGGCCCACTCGATGCGACGGTTCGTCTACAAGCAGGAGTACGTCCGTCCCGAAGCGACCCGGGTGTCCGACGGTGTGGTCGTCCGGATGAAGCACGTCTATGAAGTCGACCCAGACCTGATGGGCCAGCACTTCGACCAGCAAGCCATGCCAGTCTGGGACACGCTGCGGATCATCGAGAGTCGGAACGACCATCTGAACTGGATGCACGAGCACTTTGCCGACGAGACGCTGGTGGCGGGCCAGGAGTCCGAGCTGGACCTCGGGCCCGGCCGGCCGAGCGGCGAGACCTACCCGACACCGCCGGAGGCGCCGGCGCGGCACCCAAAGCCAGTCCACCCCGACTGACACTCAGCCTGCACTGCTTGAGCCACCACCGTGTGGGCGTTACGTCAATGACAACCGTTCCCGTGAGGCCTGCTCCACTCTCGTCCAGCTCGGCGCCCATCTCGATCTGGCGATGAGAAGGGCGACGGCCTTCGCGATCGACGACGCCGTCGGTGCTTCTGGGACAGATCAGGGTCGGCGGGTAACAAGCAACTCCGCCCACAACCGCCTCGAACCGCTCAGCCTGTGCAGCCGACGCTCTCGACCGAAGGACGCGACTGCCGTCGCGACCAGCGGATGCACCCGAAAAACAACCGCGCCGCGCGCGAGACGGAGGGCAGCGAGACCAGGAGCGATACCGATAACCTGCGCATATGGCCGACGTGAGGCTCCCAGGCGGGCCGACACTGAGCTACCAGGAGTGGGGCCGTCCGGACGGCGCGGTGGTCCTGATGCTGCACGGACTGACCTCGTCCGGCGCGACCTGGCGACACGTCGCCCCCGCGCTCGGCGAGGACTTCTGGGTGATTGCGCCCGACGCCCGCGGACATGGGGCCAGCGAGTGGACCAGGGAATACTCGTTGGAATTGATGGCCGACGACGTGGCCGCGTTCTGCGATCAGGTCGGCATCCTGGGCGCCATTGTGGTCGGACACTCGATGGGTGCGCTGACCGCGTACGCGCTGGCCGTTCGCCGGCCGGACCTGATCCGGCTGCTGGTCCTGGAGGAGATGCCGCCACCGGATCCGGCCAAGCCGCCCCGGTCACTGCCCCGGCAGCACGAGCCCGGGGACGACCACGACTGGCGGGCCGTGATCGCGGTCCATCGGTGGCGGAACGATCCGCCCCGGGAGTGGTGGGACATGGCCGAGCAGATCTCGGCCGAGACCTTGGTGATCAGCGGGTCGCAGAGCTACCTGTCACCGCAGCGGATCGAGGAGCTGAGCCGGCGTCTCCCGCACGGCCGCTTCGCCTCGGTTGATCTTGGTCACGTCCCGCACGAGGAGCGGCCGAGCGAGTTCCTGCGCGTCGTCCAGCCGTTCGTCGAGTTCTTCGCCAAGTAGCGAAGCGGCGCCCCACCGCCCACCTATCCTTGGTCGCATGTCCGCCGCCCCGACCTCGGCTCTGGCGCCCCCCGGCGGACTCAAGAAGGCGTTTCGGCGCAACGCCTTGCCTCGCGATCCGGACCCGGCCGAGCCCTACCCCAAGCGCCTGGTCAAGAGGCCGCTGTTCTGGGTGACCATCGTGATGCTGGGGGTGTACGCGACCCTGCTCGTCCTGCTGTACCAGCAGACGGTGCCCGACCGCGAGGTGCCCGGCGGGACCCTGCCGGGCCTGGGCACCGAGGCGGTGCCGATCGCCGCGAAGTACGCCGCTATCACCGCCATCCCACTGTCCTTGCTGTTCCTGTGGGCCGACCGCTACCGGCCGCAGCGCTTCTGGGTCTGGCTGATGACCTTCGGCTGGGGCGCCAGCGTGGCCACCTTCGTCTCGGCCCAGGTCAACACCTGGGCGGCCGGCCACCTGAGCATCATCGGCGACGGCGACCCGGCCACCGGTCCCCGTGCGGCGATCTTCGTGGCGCCGTTCGTCGAGGAGGCGTCCAAAGGCACAGTGTTGTTCTGGCTGGTCATCCTGATGCGTTACCAGTGGGTCAGCCGGCTCAGCGGCATCGTGCTCGCCGGGTTGTCGGGCGCGGCCTTCGCCTTCACCGAGAACATCCTCTACTACGGCCGCGTCTACCGGTACGCCGCGCGCACCTTCGGCGAGGTGCCGCCGCTGGAGGCCCTGCAGAGCCTGTTCATGCTGCGCGGGGTGATGACCTTCTTCGGCCACCCTCTGTTCACCGCCATGATCGGCATCGGGCTGGCGGTGGCCGTCCGCTCGAAGAGCAAGGTGGTCCGGGTGGTGGCGCCGCTGGCCGGCTTCTGCGCCGCGGCTTTCCTGCACATGGCCTTCAACACCACGGCCAGCCTGGTCTCGGGCCCCAGCCTGATGTTCATCTACATCGGGGTGGCCATCCCGATGGTCATCGGCATGATCATCTTCATCGTGCGGCAGCTGTTCCGCGAGGGCCGGTTGATCCGGGAGCGGCTGACCGACTACGTACGCGTTGGCTGGCTGGCCGAGTCCGACCCGGTGGCGCTCTCCCGGCTGCGCACGAGGCTGAGGGGGCTCTGGCATGCAGTCTTCCTTGGTCCTGACGCGTTCCTGGCCACTATCCGGCTGCAGCGCGCGGTGACCGAGCTCGCCTACCTCCGCGACGCGATGACCCGCGGCATCGTCGACCAGACCGGCGTCGTGCGCGAGAAAACCCTGCTGGCCAAGATCCGCGCCGTCCGCGGCCAGGCCGTGATCTCGCCGGAGGGTCGGGCGCCGTACCCGTCGTTCCGACGGCAGCCCGCCGCGCTTCCCGCGTACGCTCCGCCGAGCTTCCCCGGACCGGCCGGGCTGGGTGGCAACTACCCGGCTCCGACCGCGTTCCCGGCTCCGACCAACGCCCCGGTCGGGGCGCCGTCGGCGGGCAGCGTGCCGCTGGGGCAGACTGCTACCCAGTACTCAGAGGTCGATCCCAACTGGAAACCGCCGGGGGAGTAGGACATCGCTCGCCGCGACGACTGGAGCTCGCTCCGCTCGCCCGAGCCTGATAGAGGAGCAAACCCATGACCGTCCGGCCGGCTGCCTCGGCGGCCCGGGGGACGGGAACGCCCCTGGAGACCGCGCTACTGGAGCTGCGGGCTGCCGTCATCCCGGTTTCGCTGCCCCTGCCGCTGCCCGGGGCGGCCGAGCAGCGGCAGGCCGTACGCGAGATCACCGCCCAGCTGGACGACTACGTGCTGCCGCGGCTGGCCACCATCGACGCCCCGCTGCTCGCGGTGGTCGGTGGCTCGACCGGAGCGGGCAAGTCGACCCTGGTCAACTCGCTGGTCCGACGGCGGGTGACCGCACCGGGGGTGATCCGGCCGACGACCCGCGCACCGGTGCTGGTGCACCACAGCTCTGACGCCCATTGGTTCACCGACGACCGGATCCTGCCCGGGCTGGCCCGCTCCACGGGGAGTGGACAGGACTCGCGGTCGCTACAGCTCGTGGTCGAGGAGTCCATGCCACCGGGTCTGGCCCTGCTCGACGCTCCTGACATCGACTCCGTGGTGGTGGAGAACCGGCAGCTCGCCTCCCAGCTGCTGGCCGCCGCCGATCTCTGGCTGTTCGTCACCTCGGCCGCCCGCTACGCCGACGCCGTCCCGTGGGACTACCTGATCTCCGCGGCGGAGCGCAGTGCGGCGGTCGCGGTCGTCCTGGACCGGGTGCCTCCGCGAGCGATCGCGGACATCCCGCCGCACCTGGGCCAGATGATGAGCGAACGCGGACTGGGCGACTCGGTGCTGTTCGCCGTGCCCGAGACGGCCGTGGATGCCGAAGGTCTGTTGCCGATCGCGGCCGTGCAGCCGATCCGGGGCTGGCTGGCCGCGCTGGCCGCAGACCGGACCACCCGGGCCCGTGTGGTCCACCAGACCCTGGACGGCGCCATCGGCGCCCTGGTCGCCAAGGCACCCGAGCTGGCGCGGGCGGTGGACGAGCAGGTCGAGGTCATCGCCCAGCTGCGGGCCGAGGCCGACCAGTCCTACGCCGAGGCCGTGCGCACGGTGAGTGTGCAATCGGCCGACGGGACCCTGCTCCGGGGCGAGGTGCTCGCCCGCTGGCACGAGTTCGTCGGGACCGGGGAGTTCTTCCGCGCGCTCGAGCAGAAGGTCGGCTGGCTGCGGGACCGGGTGGTCGCGGTGTTCCGCGGCGAGCCGCCGGAGGCGCGGAACCTGAAGGTGGCGGTCGAGTCCGGCCTGGAGTCCCTGCTCCGGGACGAGGCCGATGCCGCGGCGGAGCGGGCCGAGTCGTCCTGGCAGGCCCACGCGGCCGGGCGGCAGCTGGTTGCGGACAGCCCCATGGATCTGGCCCGCTCCTCGCCGGAGTTTGCCCGGGCGGCCGAACGGGCGATCCGCGACTGGCAGGGCGCGGTGTTGGACCTGGTCGCCGACGAGGGCATGGGCAAGCGGTCCCGGGCCCGGTTCCTGGCCCTGGGCGTCAACGGGGTCGGGGTGGCTTTGATGATCGTGGTCTTCGCCCACACCGGCGGTCTGGTCGGGGCTGAGGTGGGCGTAGCCGGCGGCACGGCGGTGCTGGCCCAGCGGGTGCTGGAGGCGGTGTTCGGCGACCAAGCGATCCGCCGCCTGGCCGAGACCGCGAAGGAGGACCTGGACGCGCGGGTCCAAGCGCTGCTGTCGACCGAGCTGCTGCGCTACCACCAGGTGCTGGACGGGCTGGCCATTTCGCCGGACCTGGCCGAGCGGCTCCGGCAGGCTGCGACGGCGGTGCAGACCGCCCGGGCCGAGGGTCTGCCCGAGGCGTCGGCCGCTGAGCTGGAACGCGGTCGAGAGGAGGCGGCGCTGCCGGCGGCGGAGGAGCGGCGCTCGCTGGACCCACCGCGGGTGACCCAGGTCCCCGCACTGGGGACCGGCGACGTCGATGACATCGTCGATGCCGAGCTGGTCGAGTCGCCCCGCGAGGAGTACCGCTGATGGCGGGGCGTGGCCTGGCCCTGCTGCGGCGCAGCGACCCGGCGGCTGATCTGGTCGGCAACCTCAAGGCGCTGACCGAGGTGGTGGGGCTGTGTGAGGGCCGAGTGTCGGACGACGTGCTGGCGGAGGCCAGGCGGGTGGTCGAGCAGGCCGATCGGCGGCTGGCCCTGTCGGGCAGTGCGACGGTGGTCGCGTTGGCCGGGGCCACCGGCTCGGGCAAGTCGAGCCTGTTCAACGCGCTGACCGGAACAGACCTGGCCACGGTTGGCGTACGCCGCCCCACCACGGCGCATGCGATGGCCGCCACCTGGGGGGAGGACGCGGCCGCCGACCTGCTGGACTGGCTGAAGATCCCGCGACGTCATGCACTGGAGCAGGACCCGCAGACGGCTGAACCGCTGGACGGGTTGGTGCTGCTGGACCTGCCTGACCACGACTCCACCGAGCGGCAGCACCGGATGGAGGTCGATCGGCTGGTGCAGCTGGTCGACATGCTGATCTGGGTCGTGGACCCGCAGAAGTACGCCGACGCGGCGCTGCACGACCGCTACCTGATCCCCCTCGCTAAGCACGCCGGCGTGATGATGATCGCGTTGAACCAGGCGGATCGGCTGACCCCCGCCGAGCGCGACCAGTGCCTGTCCGACCTTCGTCGGCTGCTGGACCGCGAAGGCCTTCCCCCGGTCGACGTGCTCGCGGTCTCGGCCGCCACCGGGGAGGGGCTGGACATGCTGCGGGAGCGGCTGGCCCAGCGGATCTCCGACAAGCAGACCGCGGCGCGGCGGCTGGCGGCCGATGTCGCGGTGGCGGGTGGGCGGCTGAGGACCGCCAGCGGCACGGCCGAGGTCACACCGCTGAGCCGCTCGGCGGTCAGCACCCTGACCACCCAGATCGCCGAGGCGGCCGGGGTGCCGGTGGTGACCGAGGCGGTCGGCCGGGCCTGGCGGCTGCGCGGCGGGCTGGCCACCGGCTGGCCCGTGCTGGCCTGGGTCGCGAAGTTCAAGCCCGACCCGCTACGGCGACTGCACCTGGACCGGTTGGGAGCCGGCCGTAAGCGGCCGGAGATCGACCCGGCCCAGGTGGGGCGTACGTCGTTGCCGGCCACCTCCGGGGTACAGAAGGCGCGGGTCGACACCGCGCTGCGGACCTTGGCCGACCAGGCCGCTGCGGGCCTGACCCGGGGCTGGGCCGATGCCGTCCGACAGGCCACCCGGTCCGGCCAGGACACGCTGCCCGATCGGGTGGACCGGGCCATCGCGACCACCGACCTCGACCTGGCCGGACATCGCCGCTGGTGGCAGGCGGTCCGTGTGCTGCAGTGGCTGCTGGTGGCGACGGTCGTGGCCGGGCTGGGCTGGCTCGCCGCGGCGTTCGTCCTGGCCTATCTCCAGCTGCCGCCGCTGCCGGAGGTGCGCTGGTGGGGGTTTCCGGCGCCGACGGTGCTGGTGCTCGGCGGGGTGCTGGCCGGGCTGCTGGTGGCGGGGCTGGCCCGGATCGGGGTGGAGGTCGGCGCCCGGCGGCGGACCGCTCGGGCGCGGCAGGCGCTGCGCGCCGCCATCGCCAAGGTGACCGGTGAGCTGGTGGTGACCCCGGTGCGCGCTGAGCAGGAACGTTACGAGCAGGCCCGCCAGGCCCTGGAGCGCGTCGCCGCCTGACGCGCCGCCTTCGTTCTCGCTCTCTCTCGCTCTCTCCTTCTTCGCTCCGGCGATCTGCCCGAGCACCCGGGGAAGGCGACCGCGATGTCGAGCGAGTATCCACAGCCGCGCCTGATGTCGGAGCGCCATCCACAGATTTTGCTGACCCCGGTCGATCGGGGTCCGTCGTCCGCATCCTTACGCCGAAGATCCACATTGGCTTGAGGAGGAGCGATGGAAGCACTCGTCCAGATGACGGGGCACGTCGGCACAGAAGTCGACATCCGCGGCAACGGGAGCGTGACGGCATTTCGGCTGGCCTGCACCCCACGGGTGCGCGGCAAGGACGGTGAGTACAGCGATGGCAACACCACCTGGATCGACGTGACGTGCTTCCGGTCGCTGGCCGCGCACGTGGCGGCCAGCGTGCGTAAGGGCGACCCGGTGATCGTGATCGGCAAGCTGCGGACCAGTGTCTGGACCAAGGACGGCCAGACTCGAGAACGGCTGGGCCTGGAGGCGGAGACAGTGGGACACGACCTGTCCCGGGGCACGGCGATCTTCCGCAGGTCGGTGCGGTCGAGCGCCGAGCCCGCCGACGGCGACGAGCCGCCAGACGATATCGACCAGGCTGGGCTGAGCGCCGAGGAGCGACGGGCCCAGGCCGAGGAGGCCGGGCCGTCGATCCGCGCCGCCTGAGGTCCGACCCACCGCGCTGACCGGGATGCGCGGTGGCGAGAGCCGTCCGAGGACGGCCCGGCGGTCCGCTCTGGGGATCGCGGCGACGGGCCGAGGGGTACCTCGGGCGCGGCCGGGCCCCGACCCGCGATCGAGGCCGTGGCCGGCCGGTGGCGCACCATCGTGGCCGGGCTGGTTCCACGCTGGCCGGCGATGGTGCGTCACCTGGTGTGGCCTCGGTCCTACCAGCCGTGCCCCACGGCGCGGCGCTCAGGGCGGGAGCCGACCTTCGCCTGGGCTGGCATACTTGACCGGCGCTGGTTGCCCACGTCAGGGCCCAGACACCGCACACCCACCACCCTGAAGCAAGAGGTCGATAGCGTCCGATGCCCGAGTTCATCTACTCCATGCACAACGTCCGCAAGGCACTGGGCGACAAGGTCGTGCTGGACAACATCACCTTGTCGTTCTTTCCCGGCGCGAAGATCGGCGTCGTCGGCCCCAACGGCACGGGGAAGTCCACCCTGCTCAAGCTGATGGCGGGTCTGGAGAAGCCCAACAACGGCGACGCCAACCTGGCCAAGGACGCGAGTGTCGGCATCCTGCTGCAGGAGCCGCCGCTGACCGAGGGCAAGACAGTACTCGAGAACGTCGAGGAGGCCGTCGCCGACATCAAGCGGCTACAAGGACGGATGGACGAGCTCGGCATGGCCATGGCCGAGCCGGACGCCGACTTCGACGCGCTGATGGCCGAGATGGGTGAGGTGCAGACCGAGCTCGACAACCGGAACGCCTGGGACATCGACTCCCAGCTCGAGCAGGCGATGGACGCGCTGCGCTGCCCGCCGCCGGACGCGATGGTCGATGTGCTCTCCGGTGGGGAGCGGCGCCGGGTGGCGCTGTGCAAGCTGCTGCTGCAGCAGCCCGACCTGCTGCTGCTCGACGAGCCCACCAACCACCTCGACGCCGAGTCGGTGCACTGGCTCGAGGGCCACCTCAAGGCCTACCCGGGCGCCGTGCTGGCGGTCACCCACGACCGGTACTTCCTGGACAATGTGGCCGAGTGGATCCTGGAGCTGGACCGCGGCCGCACCCACCCGTACGAGGGCAACTACTCCACGTACCTGGAGACCAAGCGGTCGCGGCTGCAGGTCGAAGGCCGGCGCGACGCCAAGCGGGCCAAGATCTTGGAGCGCGAGCTGGAGTGGGCTCGGTCCAACCCGAAGGCGCGGCAGGCCAAGAGCAAAGCGCGGCTCGCCCGCTACGAGGAGATGGCGGCCGAGGCCGAGCGCAACCGCAAGCTCGACTTCGAGGAGATCAACATCCCGGCTGGGCCGCGGCTCGGGAGCACCGTGCTGGAGGCGACCAAGCTGGTCAAGGGCTTCGGCGACCGGCTGCTGTTCGACGGGCTGAGCTTCTCGCTGCCGCGGGCCGGCATCGTCGGCGTGGTCGGTCCGAACGGGGTCGGCAAGTCCACCCTGTTCCGGATGCTCGTGGGCGAGGAGACGCCGGACGCCGGTGAGCTGCGGCTGGGCGACACCGTGCGGATCTCCTACGTCGACCAGGGCCGAAGCGGCCTGGATCCGAAGAAGAACGTCTGGGAGCTGGTCTCCGACAGGCTCGACTTCATCAAGGTGGGCAGCTTCGAGATGCCCTCCCGGGCCTATGTCGCGTCTTTCGGCTTCAAGGGGCCGGACCAGCAGAAGCCGGCGGGCGTGCTGTCGGGTGGCGAGCGCAACCGGCTGAACCTCGCGCTGACCCTCAAGATGGGCGGCAACCTGCTGCTGCTGGACGAGCCGACCAACGACCTCGACGTGGAGACCCTGCAGTCGCTGGAGGACGCGCTGCTGGACTTCCCGGGCTGCGCCGTCGTGATCTCCCACGACCGCTGGTTCCTCGACCGGGTCGTGACCCACATCCTGGCCTGGGAGGGTGACGACGAGGAGCAGGCCAAGTGGTTCTGGTACGAGGGCAACTTCGCCGACTACGAGGCCAACAAGATCGCGCGGCTCGGGGCGGAGGCCGCGCGGCCGCACCGGGCCACCCACCGTCGGCTGACGAGGGCGTGACGCGATGAGTGAGGTGCCGAGTGAGGATCTGCCGGGGCGGAAGACCCCCGAGGGCGTCACCGACGCGACGGTGGAGGCGCTAGGCAAGCTGTCCGAGGCGCTGGAGACCTGCGAGCGGGCCCGCGGCCACCTGTATACCTTCCACCAGCTGACCGGGTCGTCCGACATCCAGCTCGGCGACGCGGTGGCCTCCCTGCGCGAGGCTGGCCACGACGCCATAGCCGCCCGGATCGACCGTGACCTGGTCGGCCGCAATGTGATCCCTGGTCACTGGACCTTCCAGATCATGGAGGAGTACGACGACGCCTACTGGTCGGTCTTCCGGGAGCTGGAGCGCACCACACGCGAGGAGCTGGCCGGCGGCGTACGCCACCTGTACGAAGCGCGTCTGAAGGAGTCCGAGCGTTCCGCCGGCCGGGAGGGTCACGCCGCCCATCCTTGATCCGCGGAGGCGGCTCACGGCAGAACGCACCTTCGCCTCCACCCCGGCGTCCACCCTCGGCCAGCGGGCGGTCGGTGACGATCACGAGCGGGGCCGTACGCCGGATCAGGGGCTCGATGTCCTCGACCTGCTGGTTCCCGACATGCCGGTGATCAGCACTGCGGTCACACGGCGAGATCATCGAAACGGCCGATGCCAGGATCGTGACGTGGAGCTCCCGGCTGTTCCTGCCCTCCCCATCCGCACGGCCCGTCTGGTGATGCGGCCTTTCTCGCCCGACGACCGGGACTCCCTCTACGCCTTCCACTCCGACCCGGATGCGGTGCGCTACGTGCCCTACGCGCCGCGCACCCCGGAGAAGGTGGCCGAGGTGCTGCTGCGCAAGGTGGCCAGTACCGAGCTGCGGAAGGAGGGTGACCTGCTCGAGCTGGCGGTCACGCTGGCCGACGATCCGACCGTGATCGGCGACGTACTGCTCGCGCTCCAGTCGGTCGAGCACCAGACGCTCGAGGTGGGCTATATCTTCGCTCCGGCGGCCGGGGGGCGCGGCTACGCGACGGAGGCGGTCCGCGCCTTGGTCGACCTGGCGTTCGGCCCGATCGGAGCCCGGCGGATCATCGCCCGCGTCGACGCCCGCAACCGCTCGTCCTCTGCGCTGCTGGAGCGGCTCGGATTCCGGCTCGAGGCACACCTGGTCGAGAACGAGTGGTTCAAGGGCGAGCTGACGAGCGAGCTTGGCTACGGTTTGCTGTCCCGCGAGTGGCCGCCGGACCGCGGAGAAGGAGCAGCTCGGCCAGCGTGACCGCCTCCCGCCCGGCCAGCTCGGCCAGCTGGGTCCGGCAGGAGAACCCGTCGGCCAGCACCACGGCGTCGGGATGGGCAGCGGCCGCCGGCAGCAGGTCGTGCTCGGCGATCTTCACCGAGACCTCGTAGTGCCCCTGCTCCACCCCGAAGTTGCCGGCCAGCCCGCAGCAGCCGCCGACGGTCGTGACCTGCGCCCCGCTGGCGTTCAGCAGCGCGGCGTCGGTGGCCCAGCCCAGGACGGAGGCGTGGTGGCAGTGCGGCTGAGCGACGACCTCGACCCCCGACAGGTCGGGCGGCGACCAGCCGTCGGTGCGGCTGAGCAGCTCGGCCAGGGTCAGCACGCCGCTCCGGACGGCGGCCACCCGCTCGTCACCGGGTAGCAGCTCCGCGGCGTCGCCGCGCCAGACCGCGGTGCACGACGGCTCCAGCCCCACCACCGGGGTGCCGGCGGCCACCACCGGATGCAGCACATCCAGCGCGGCGCGCAGCTGGCGGCGGGCGCCGTCGAGCTGGCCGGTGCTGATCCAGGTCAGCCCGCAGCAGGCCGGACGCTCCAGGAAGCGCGGCGCGTACCCGGCGGCGGTCAGCACCTCGACGACCGCCTCGACGCCGCCGCCGGCGAAGCCGTCGGAGAACGAGTCCACCCAGACCACCACCGGCCGGCCTTCAGCCGCCGACAGCGTGACCCGTCGCCGCGCCGCCTGCCTTGCGAAGCGGGGAAGCGAACGGCGCTGGTCCACTCCGGCCGACCACCGCACCACGCGGCGCATGCCCGGGGTTCCCGTGGTCAGGTTGACCAGCCGGGCCAGCGCCGGGTGCCGGGTGATCAGCCGGGCCCAGCGCGGCAGCCACCCCAGCGCGTAGTGGCTGCGCGGCCGGAGCCGGCCCGCATACGTCTTGTCCAGCACCTCCGCCTTGTAGGCGGCCATGTCGATGCCGGTCGGGCAGTCGCGCGCGCAGCCCTTGCAGGACAGGCACAGGTCGAGCGCGGAGTGCACCGCCGCCGAGCCCCAGCCCTTGCGGATGGTGCCGCCGTTGATCATCTCCTGCAGTACCCGCGCCCGGCCGCGGGTGGAGTCCTTCTCCTCCCGGGTGGCCAGGTACGACGGGCACATCACGCCCAGCCCGGCCGTCGTATCGGCCAGGCACTTGCCCACGCCCGTGCAGCGGTGCACCGCCTCGGCGAAGTCGTCGAACCGACCGATCAGGGCAGTGGTCCGTAGGTCGGCGTCGACGCGCGCGGGGTCGACCAGGACGCCCGGGTTCAGCCGGTTGTCCGGGTCGAAACATGCCTTGACCTGGCCGAACAGGCTCAGCGCGGCGGGGGAGTACATCGCCGGGAGCAGACCCGACCGGGCCCGGCCGTCGCCGTGCTCGCCCGACATCGAACCGCCGTAGCCGGCCACCAGCGTGGCCGCGGCCTCCACGAAGGATCGGTACGCCGAGGCGCCACCCGGGTCGGTGAGCGGGAAGTCGATCCGGACGTGCACGCATCCGTCGCCGAAGTGGCCGTACGGCAGCCCGTCCAGCCGGTGCTCGCGCAGCAGGGCGTCGAAGTCGCGCAGGTACGCCCCGAGCTGGCTCGGCGGCACGGCCGCGTCCTCCCAGCCGCCGTACGCGGGCCGGGCGAGGCTGACCCCGGCCAGGCCGGCGCCGTCCTCGCGGATCCGCCACAACGCCAGGGCCTGGACCGGGTCGGTCACCACCCGGGCGTCGAGCGCGGCCGCGTCCGCGACCACTGCGTCGGCCCGCCGGCGGAGCTCGGCCGGATCGTCACCCGCGAGCTCGACGAACATCCAACCGTCGCCCTTGGGCAGCGGCGGCACCGCGGCCTCGCCGCGGGTTCGCCGCACCACCTCGACGATTCGCCGGTCGAGGCCCTCGGCGGCGGTCGGGGAGTGCGGCAGCAGCGCGGCCACCGCGTCACCGGCATCGGCCATGGTCGGGTAGCCGAGCGCGATCATGATCTTGTGCGGCGCGTCGGCCACCAGCCGGACGGTCGCCTCGGTCACCACGCCCAGGGTGCCCTCGGTACCGGCCAGGAACCGGGCGACGTCGAAGCGGTTCTCGGGCAGCAGGTGTTGCAGGCTGTAGCCGGAGACCTGGCGACCGAAGCGCCCGAACTCGGGCCGGATCGTGCCCAGGTTCGCGGCCACCAGCGAGTGCAGCCGTTTCCCGACCGCCGAGCCGGCTCCCTCGCCGTCCGGACCGAAATGGACCCGGTCGCCGGCCCCGGTCACCACCTGCAGCGCGACCACGTTGTCGGCGGTCTTGCCGTAGCCCAGGGCCCGCGGACCACACGCGTTGTTGCCGATCATGCCGCCGATGGTGCACCGGTTGTGGGTGGACGGGTCGGGCCCGAACCGCAACCCGTACGGGGCGGCCTTGCCCTGCAGCGCCGCCTGCACCACGCCGGGCTGGACCCGTGCCGTACGGGCCTCCGGATCGATGGCCAGGATCGTCTTCAAGTGCCGGGCGACGTCGACGACCAGACCCGGTCCGACCGCGTTCCCGGCGCACGACGTACCCGCTCCCCGAGTCGTCACCGGCAGTCCCGCTGTACGAGCTGCGTCGAGCACGGACCCCAGCTCGTCGACGGTGCGGGGGCGGGCCACCGCCTGCGGCGCTACCCGGTAGAGCGACGCGTCGGAGGAGTAAAGGGCGCGGGCCAGCCGGCTGGTGTCCAGCACCTCGCCGAGGCCGCGGCGTCGGAGCTCACCCCGCAGCTCGGCGAGCTCGGGCGTGACCGGGGCGCGGGTGGGCATGATCGAAGCGAGACTAGTCGGGCGAGGTGTGAAGTCAGCGGTCGGTGTCGGCCGCGACCACCGCGGAGAACACCCGGCCGAGCGCCGCGTACTCGTCCTCCGACATCACCTCGACGAAGTTGCGGCGGACCGTCTCCACGTGCGAGGGCGCGGCGGACCGGATCAGGTCCATGCCCTCCGCGGTCAGCTCCGCCCACACCCCGCGGCGATCCGTCGGGCAGCTCTGCCGCTGGACCAGATTGGCCTTCTCCATCCGCGAGACGGTGTGGGTCAGCCGAGATCGGGACTGGTACACGGCGTCGGCCAGCTCGGCCATCCGCATCCGCCGGTCCTCGCTCTCCGACAGCGCCACGAGGATCTCGTACTCGGCACGGTCGATGCCGAAGGGCCGCAGGTCGGCATCGATCCGTTCCTGGAGCAGCGTGCTGCCCAGCAGGTAGGTGCGCCAGACCTGCTGTTGTTCGTCGGTCAGCCATCTCGGGGTGGCCAGCTTGGCCATGCCCCCATCGTATGCGGCCGGCTGGGCGATCTCCGCGCAGCGCCCCTGCTTGCCAAGTAGTTTATTCATCAACTAAACTGCATAGCAGAACAATGTACCCAACACCCCCGAGGAGCGAGACCGTGACTGACCAGCTCACCGATACCGGCCTGGTGGCCGGGACCTGGACCCTGGATCCGGCGCACACCACCATCGGCTTCACCGCCCGCCACCTGATGAGCAAGGTGCGCGGCACGTTCAACGAGTTCGACGGCCGGATCACCACGACCACGAACCCCCTGGAGTCGACCATCGAGGTGACCATCAAGGCATCCTCCATCTCGACCAACAACGAGCAGCGTGACGCCCACCTGCGCTCGGCCGACTTCTTCGATCCCGAGATCGGCGGCGACCTCACCTTCCGCAGCACCGCGATCCGGCCCGACGGCGACGGTTACGTCATCACCGGTGACCTGACCATCAACGGGGTCACCCGCTCGGTGGACCTGGAGGCGGAGTTCCTCGGCTCGGACGTGAGCCCCTTCGGCATGACCGTTCTCGGGGCCGAGGCGACCACCACCATCAACCGGCACGACTACAACGTCAACTGGAACATGCCGATGGACGGCGGCCGGTTCCTGGTCGGCCCGAAGGTCGACATCAGCCTGTCGGTCGAGGCTGTCCCCGCCGAGTAGCCAGCGTCGCCCTCACCGGCGTTTCGCGTCATGTGACGGCAAACGTGTGTCTCCGGTCGACCTGGAGCACGCGTTAGCCGTCATGTGACGGCAAACGCCGGTCGGGAGGGTTCAGAACGAACACACCTAGACTCGGCGCGTGCCCGAGGCTGTGATCGTCGCCGCTGCGCGGACGCCGATCGGGCGGGCCGGCAAGGGCTCGCTGGTCGACGTTCGCCCCGACGACCTCGCCGCCGGGGTCATCCGGGCCGCGCTCGACCAGGTGCCGGCCCTTGACCCGGCCGACCTCGACGACCTCTATCTCGGGTGCGCCGAGCCGCGGGACGAGCAGGGCGGCAACGTCGCCCGCCGGGTCGGCGTGCTGCTCGGCCTCGACGGCGTGCCGGCGGCTACGGTCAACCGGTTCTGCGCGTCCAGCGTGCAGACCGCCCGGATGGCGTTCCACGCCATCAAGGTCGGCGAGGGTCACGCCTTCGTGTCGGCCGGCGTCGAGTCCGTCTCCCGCTACCGCAACTTCGGTAGCGCCGGGGTGGACCGGCCCGAGAGCCACCACCCGGCGTTCGCCGATGCCGAGCAGCGCACGGCGGCGTACGCGGCCGGCAACGAGGTCTGGCACGACCCGCGGACGGACGGGCGACTGCCCGACATCTACATCGCGATGGGCCAGACGGCGGAGAACGTCGCCACCCTGCGGGGGATCAGCCGGGCGGAGCAGGACGAGTTCGGTGTCCGGTCGCAGAACCGGGCCGAGCGGGCTATCGCGTCCGGGTTCTTCGCCGCCGAGATCGCCCCGGTCACCCGTCTGGACGGGGTGGTGGTCAGCACCGACGACGGACCTCGGCCCGGAACCACGCTGGATGCCGTCGCCGCGCTGAAGCCCGCCTTCCGGCCCGACGGCACGGTCACCGCCGGCAACTGCTGCCCGTTGAACGACGGGGCGGCCGCGGTGGTGATCATGAGTGACCGGCGGGCCGCCGAGCTCGGCCTGACCCCGCTCGCCCGGATCGTGGCCACGGGGGTCAGCGCGCTCAGCCCGGAGATCATGGGCCTGGGTCCGGTCGAAGCCAGCCGGCGAGCGCTGGCGCAGGCGGGGCTGACCATGGCCGACATCGACCTGGTCGAGATCAACGAGGCCTTCGCCGTCCAGGTGATCGCCTCGGCCCGTGACCTGAAGATCGACGAGGACCGGCTGAACGTCCACGGTGGCGCCATCGCGCTCGGCCATCCGTTCGGCTCCACCGGCGCCCGGATCATGACCACGCTGGTGAACGCGATGCGTCGGCGAGACGTCTCCCTCGGTCTGGAGACGATGTGCGTCGGCGGTGGCCAGGGGATGGCCATCGTGCTGGAACGCCTGGCCTGACACACCTCGAGGGGACGACCCTCGTTGAACTCGCTCGGCGCAGACAAATACACACCGGAGCACGCCCCATTGCCTAGCCGCTCCGGATACGCTCTCGATGTGACCGAGACGACACTGCTGGCATCGCGGCCGGCATCGGTAGGGGCGATGCTGCTCGACCAGGTCGCCGACAGCCCCTCCAAAGAGGCCTTCCGCTACCTGGAGGGCGAACGCTGGGTTTCGCTCAACTGGGCGGAGACCAAGGACAAGGTGTTCCAGCTCGCCGCCGGCCTGCTGGCGTTGGGTGTCGGCCGCGAGGAGCGGGTGGCGATCACCAGCAACACCCGGATCGAGTGGATCCTGGCCGACCTGGCCGTGATGTGTTCCGGCGGAGCGACGACCACGGTCTACCCGACGACCACCCACGAGGACGTCTCCTACATCCTGGCCGACTCGGAGTCCAAGATCATCTTCGCCGAGGACGACGGCCAGGTGGCCAAGATCCTCGACCATCTGGACGACCTGCCGGCGCTGACCACGGTGGTGCAGATCGAGGGCCGCACCGACCACCCCAAGGTGATCAGCTGGGCCGACCTGCAGCAGCAGGGCGCCGACCGCCTGGCCGCCCACCCGGACGCCGTCGAGGCGGTGATCGCCGGCATCAAGGCCACGGACCTGGCCACCCTGATCTACACCTCCGGCACGACCGGGCGACCCAAGGGCGTACGCCTGATCCAGGACAGCTGGACCTACGAGGCCGTCGCGGTCGAGGCGTACGACATCATCAGCCCGGACGATCTGCAGTACCTCTGGCTGCCGCTCAGCCACGTGTTCGGCAAGGTGCTGATCGCGATCCAGACCCGGATCGGCTTCGCCACCGCGGTGGACGGACGGATCGACAAGATCGTGGAGAACCTCGGCGTGGTACAGCCGACCTTCATGTGCGGCGCGCCGCGGATCTTCGAGAAGGTGCGGGCTCGGGTGATGACCCAGGCCTCCCATGGCCTCAAGGCCAAGATCTTCGACTGGGCGTTCGGCGTGGGCCGCAAGGTCTCGCCGCTGCGGCTGGCCGGCAAGGAGCCGACCGGGCCGCTCAAGGTGCAGCACGCCCTGGCCGACAAGCTGGTGTTCAGCAAGATCAAGGCCCGGATGGGCGGCCGGATCAACTTCTTCGTCTCCGGCTCCGCCGCGCTGAACCGCGAGGTCCAGGAGTGGTTCCATGCCGCCGGCCTCCTGGTGCTGGAGGGCTACGGGTTGACCGAGACCAGCGCGGCGAGCTGTGTCAACAACCCGCGGTCGACCCGGTTCGGTACGGTCGGACCGCCACTCCCGGGCACCGAGGTCAAGATCGCCGAGGACGGCGAGATCCTGATCAAGGGTCCCGGCGTGATGGAGGGCTACCACAACCAGGCCGAGGCGACCGCAGAGGTGCTGAACGACGGCTGGTTCGCCACCGGCGACATCGGCGAGCTGGACGACCACGGCTATCTGCGGATCACCGACCGCAAGAAGGACCTGATCAAGACCTCCGGCGGCAAGTACGTCGCGCCGCAGAAGGTCGAGGGCGTGCTCAAGGCGACCTCGCCGTACATCAGCCAGGTCGTGGTGCACGGCGAGGGCCGCAAGTACGTGACCGCGCTGATCACCCTCGACCCCGAAGCGATCGAGGGCTGGGGGAGCGGCCAGAACCTCAACGTCAGCTCCGCCGAGGAGCTGGCCGCGTCGCCCGAGGCGCGGGACCTGATGCAGGGCTACATCGACCAGGCCAACGGCAAACTCGAGCGCTGGGAGACCATCAAGCGGTTCTCCATCCTCCCTAGTGAGCTCTCGATCGAGGAGGGCGAGGTCACGCCGAGCCAGAAGGTCCGCCGGCGTGCGGTGGAGAAGCGCTACGCCGAACGACTCGACGCGCTGTACGACAAGGACTGAGTTGATTGCGACGCTCCGCGTCGCGCGGGCCCGTGATTCCGAACGCGCTGTCTTCCTCCCGCGTTCGCGAACGATTGAGCGTGTTCGCTCACGTGGTCGTCCAGACAACGCGGTCCGCACGAGCCCGGAAGGGGACGCGCAGTTAACCCATTCACGTACACCTGTCCGGTCCGCTGGGGCGACCTGGACGCGCAGGGCCACGTCAACAACGGGTTCTATGTCGACTACCTGCAGGAGGCGCGCGTCCACTTCCTGCTCACCGGCCCGGCGGAGGCCCGAGACCTGCTGGACTCCGGGGTGCTGGTGGTCGGCCACGCGGTGGAGTACCTGCGGCCGGTGGGCGCCGTCGATGCGGTGACCATCCGGCTCTGGGTGGACGCGATCGGCGGCAGTCGGTTCGTGATCGGCTACGAGCTGTACGACGGTGAGCACCTGGCCGCGCGGGCCCGCACCGGCCTGGTGCCGTACGACCTGGCCGAGAACCGGCTGCGCCGGCTGACGACCGGAGAACGGGAGTTCCTCCGCGGCCATC
This sequence comes from uncultured Actinomycetota bacterium, assembly GCA_963808435.1. Taxonomy (GTDB): domain Bacteria; phylum Actinomycetota; class Actinomycetes; order Propionibacteriales; family Propionibacteriaceae; genus Microlunatus. Next base: position 360,645 of record CAWEFW010000001.1, read on the forward strand.
TGGACCCGGCCGAGCCGTTGCGCGCCCTGGCGTCCGCGGCGACCGAGGGACCGCGGTTCCGACTCCCGCTCGGAGTGCGCTGGTCGGACCTGGACTCCTACGGTCACGTCAACAACGTGAAGTTCTACGACTACGTCCAGCAGGCGAGGATCGCGCTGATCAACGAGACGGTGCACTGGCCGCCGGAGACGGTCTGGATGGTCGCCCGGCAGGATGTGCAGTACCGCGCACCGCTCGACTTCCGCCTCGAGCCGTACGAGGTCGCGACCTGGGTGACCGCTGTCGGGACCCGCTCGTTCACCCTGGCCGCCGAGATCCGCGACCCGGGTTCCGGCACCCTCTACGCGACCGCGGACACCGTCGCCGTCGGCTCACGGCCGCTGAACACCGACCAGCGTGAGGCCCTGTCCCGGTGGCGGGCCCCTGTCCTAGCCTGATCCCATGACCGCACCGCCCCAGGAACAGTCCCAGTCCTTGTTGCTGAGCGTCGGCGACGTTGCCGTCGAGTCGGCCCCGGTGCCCGAGCCCGGACCGCACCAGGTGCTGGTGGAGGTGGCTGCGGTCGGGGTCTGCGGGTCGGACGTGCACTACTTCGACCACGGCCGGATCGCTGACTTCGTGGTGCGGGAGCCGCTGGTGCTGGGTCACGAGGCGTCCGGCACCATCCGGGCGGTCGGCGCGGAGGTGCGCGATCGTACGCCGGGACAGCGGGTCGCCCTGGAGCCGCAGGAGACCTGCGGCCGGTGCCGCGAGTGCCTGTCCGGGCGCTACAACCTGTGCCCGGACGTCCAGTTCTTCGCCACTCCGCCGATCCACGGGGCCTTCGCGCAGTACGTAGTGCTGGACGCGATCCGCGCCCATCCCGTGCCCGACAGCGTGAGCGATGAGGCGGCGGCCCTGATCGAGCCGCTATCGGTGGGCGTCTGGGCGGCCCGCAAGGCCGACATCGCTCCCGGCGACCGGGTGCTGGTGACCGGCGCCGGACCGGTCGGGCTGCTCTGTGCCGACGCCGCCCGGGCCCGCGGCGCCGCGCACGTGGCGGTCAGCGACACCAACCCCGCGCGGCTCGCGGTCGCCGTTGCCCGGGGAGCGAACCAGACCATCGATGTGTCCGCCGGCCCCCTGGAGGAGCAGCTCGAACCGGTAGATGTGGTGCTGGAGTGCTCCGGAGTCGGCCCCGCCGTGCGTTCAGCCTTCGCCGTCGCGGCGCCCGCCGCCCGGATCGTGCTGGTCGGGATGGGCCCGCCCACCCTCGAACTGCCGGTCGCGACGATCCAGCAGCGCGAGCTGCTGGTCACCGGCACCTTCCGCTACGCCAACACCTACCCGGCCGCCATCGCCCTGGCAGCCAGCGGGGTGGTCGACCTGGACGGGCTGGTCACTGCGAAGTTCGGGCTGGAGCAGGTCGCCGAGGCGCTCACCATCGCCAAGACCGACCCAGCCACCCTCAAGCCGGTGGTCTACCCGGGGGTGGACCGGATATAGGGCGCCCAGCCTCGGGCATCCCGAGCCGCAGCACACCGGGGCTCATCGTCGCCGGTGGTGGCTCGTCGCCGGGCTGGTTGACCATGAAGTACGCCGCCCGCTCCAGGTAGGTCCACAGCTGGGTCCGTTGGTCCTCGGTCAGGTCCAGTGAGTCGACCGCCTCCCGCATGTGGGTCAGCCAGCGGTCCCGCATGTCCGGCGTGACGGCGAACGGCGCATGTCGCATCCGCAGCCGCGGGTGCCCCCGCCGGTCGCCGTAGGTCGTGGGGCCGCCCCAGTACTGCTCGAGGAACATCCGCAGCCGCTCCTCGGCCGGACCGAGGTCTTCCTCCGGGTACAACGCGCGCAACGGCGCGTCCTCGGCGACGCCGGCGTAGAAACGCCGGACCAGGGCCACGAACGTCGCGTGACCGCCGATCTCGTCGTAGAACGTGGGGGCAGGGGCTGGGCTGGACATCGCCCCCATTGTCTCTGGCGGACAACAACGTTTGGCAGGATGGGACCCGCTCTATCCACGACCGACAGCACGAGGAGTCACACATGGCAGCCGTCCGGACCGCCGAGGCCCATTGGGAAGGTTCGTTGAAGGAAGGTCAGGGCGAGGTCGAGCTCGTCTCCTCCGGGAGCGGAAGCTTCGAGGTCAGCTGGCCGGCTCGTACCGAGCAGCCGAACGGCCGGACCAGTCCCGAGGAGCTGATCGCCGCCGCGCACTCCACCTGCTTCTCGATGTCGGTGGCCAACGAGCTGGTATCGGCCGGAAACCCGGCACCGACCTCTGTCGACACCAAGGCCGACGTGACCTTTCAGCCGGGCCAGGGCATCACCGGCATTCAGCTGACCGTGGCTGCGGTCGTGCCCGGGATCGACCAGGACGCGTTCTCGGCGGCCATTGCCGCCGCGGAGAAGAACTGCCCGGTTTCTCGGGCCCTGACCGGCACCACCATCACCGTGAACGCGTCGCTGGCGGAGTGACTTCTGGGGGCCCTTCAGCCTCGGGCGGGCGACCGGCTCCGCCCTGGCTGAAGTTCCCCACTCGCAGCACCTCGCCGTTGCGGACGTACCACACGGTTCCGTTGTCGTCGCGCAGCTGCGTCACGCGAAGCCCGATGGCCTCGACGACACCGGAGGCTTTCTCCATGTCGACGAAGTCGCCGACCCCGAGCTGGTCCTCGACCAGCAGGAAGACGCCCGACACCAGGTCCTTCACGATGCTCTGGGCGCCGAACGCGATGGTGAGGGCAAAAATGGAAGTGCCGGCCACGATGGTGGTGATGTTAAAGCCCAGCTCGGCCAGGACCATCAGTGCGGTCACGATGGTGATCACGAAGGTGACCGTGCTGCGAGCGAGCGAGCCGAGGGCACCGATCCGCTGCTCCCGCCGCTCGGCCGGCAGCGTGGTGGCATTGACCAGGGCCTGAGCGGCCCGGAACTTTAGCTGCGGCTGGTAGCCGATCGCCCGGCGTACGGAGCGGTTGATCAGCCAGCAGACGACCTGGCGGGCAATGATCGCCACCACGACCAGAAAGATGATCCGCAGCGGGACGAAGTCCGCGACCTCGGCGAGGTTGTCCGGGAACCAGTCGGGCACGGCGACCACCCTAGATCGGCTGTGAGGTGACGTTGACCGGATCCACGCGGTGAATGGCAGATCTATTCGCTTGTCGGGACCGCTGGCCGACCGCACAGTTAGCGGGTGACATCCACGACCACCGACCCGACGAGCGCTGCCGAGACCGCCCCACCCACGGTGGACTGGCGGCTGCTCGGGGCCGTCGGGTTCACCGTGGTCGCCTGGGCCTCGGCCTTCGTGGTGATCCGGTTCGTCGCGTACGACTTCAGCCCAGGCGGACTGAGCCTCGGCCGGCTGGTCATCGGCAGCCTGGCTCTGACGGCGATGATGGCCGGCCGTCCGGTGGTGGCCATGAACAAGCGGGAATGGGCCCTGGTCGGGCTGATCGGGGTGGCCTGGTTCGGGGTCTACAACGTCGCGCTGAACGCCGGCGAGCGCCGGGTCGACGCGGGCACCGCGGCCATGCTGATCCAGCTCGCCCCGATCCTGATCGGCGTGCTGGCCGGCCTGTTGCTGGGGGAGGGCTTCCCGCGTCAGCTGGTGATCGGCGGCCTGGTCGCCTTCGTCGGCACATTGGTCATCGGCATCAGCACGAGCACCGGACAGGCTGACGTGGCCGGGGTGCTGCTGGTCCTGCTCAGCGCCACCGTGTACGCCGTGGCCATGGTGGCGCAGAAGGTGGTGTTACGCCGGATCCCCGGGTTGCAGGTGACCTGGCTGGCCTGCGCCGTCGGCACCGTGGCCTGCCTGCCGTTCGCCGGCTCCCTGGTGGCCGACCTGCGACAGGCGGGCCTGGGGCCGATCCTCGGCGTGGTCTATCTGGGCCTGGTGCCCACCGCGCTGGCCTTCTCGACCTGGGCGTACGCGCTCAGCCGCAGTACGGCGGGCAAGCTCGGCGTCACCACCTTCGCCGTGCCGCCGATCGCTATCGGGCTCGGCTGGCTGTTCCTGAACGAGGTGCCGGCCTTGCTGGCCATCCTCGGCGGGGTGCTCTCGCTCGTCGGTGTGGCCGTCGCCCGGCGTACGCCACGGGTCCGGCCGCTGCCCCCACCGGCCTAGCCGACAACCGGCGGCTGTCTGTCGGGTTGGCGCTCTGATGCGCCCCTCAACCGCCTGCTGAGGTGCATCAGCGCGCAGATCGATGCGGTGATCTCGTGGATCCTCACGATCCCAGCGGCTGCAGCTCCGGAACTGCGCTCGGGGCGAGGGCGGACGTGGTCGGGATCTGCGACGCGCCGGTCACCGGCTTGAGCCACACTCGGTCCCCGGCCGTGAGCCGCTTGGCGGCGGCCTCTGCGCGGGTCTGGGTGACATGGACCGGGGTGGGTTGCTGCTCGTCGTCCAGCGCGATGTCCAGCCGCACCTCGAACCCGACCCGGTTGAGATCGGCGATCCGTCCCGCGTACGCGTCGGGGAACGGTTCGGTCCGCACATCCAGGTCGTGCGGCCGGATCAGCTGGCCGGCCAGCGTGGTGACCGGGCCGAGGAAGCTCATCACGAACTCCGAGGCCGGCCGGTCGTAGAGGTCGTCGGGGCTGCCGACCTGCTCGATCGCCCCCTCGTTGATCACCACGATCTGGTCGGCGACCTCGAGGGCCTCCTCCTGGTCATGGGTGACGAAGACCGTGGTGACGTGGACCTCGTCGTGCAGCCGACGCAGCCAGGTGCGCAGCTCCTTGCGGACCTTGGCGTCCAGGGCACCGAACGGCTCGTCCAACAGCAGCACGGTCGGCTCGATCGCCAGGGCGCGGGCCAACGCCATCCGCTGCCGCTGGCCGCCGGAGAGCTGCGACGGCAGCCGGTTGGCGAACTGGGGCAGGTGCACCAGGGCGAGGAGCTCCTCGACCTTGGCGGCGATCTCCTTCTTAGGTCGTTTCCGGATCTTCAGCCCGAAGGCGACGTTCTGCGCCACGGTCATGTGCCGGAACGCGGCGTAGTGCTGGAAGACGAAGCCCACGTTCCGCTTCTGCGCGGGCAGCCGGGTTGCGTCGTTGCCCTCGATCTCGACGGTGCCGGTGTCGGAGATCTCCAGACCGGCGATGATCCGCAGCAGGGTGGACTTGCCGCCGCCGCTCGGACCGAGCAGGGCAGTCAGCTCGCCGGTGGGGATGTTCAGGTCGATGTCCCGGAGGGCGACGAAGTCGCCGAAGCGCTTGCCGACTCCGGTGATCTTGATACTCATCGGCCATCCTCCTTGGGTCGAAGACTGGTGACGATGGCGAGTGCGATCACGGCGATCAGCGCCAGGACGAAGGCGGCCGCGTAGGCCACCGTGGTGTTCTCCGCACCGAACTGCTGGTAGCGCTCCTCGACGAGCAGGGTCGCGGTCTGGGTGCGGAAGGCGACGCCGCCGGACACCACCTTGACCGCGCCGAACTCGCCCAGCGACCGGGCCAGGCTGAGCACCACGCCGTACAGCAGCGCCCATTTGATCGCCGGCAGAGTGATCCGACCGAACGTCTGCCACGGCGAGGCGCCGAGACTGCGCGCCGCCTGCTCCTGGTCGGTGCCGATCTCGGCCAGTACCGGCACCAGCTCGCGGATGACGAGGGGCAGGCTGACGAAGGCCGTGGCCAGAATGATGCCGGGCGGGGCGTAGATGACCTGCAGGCCCACCGACTCGAGTGCTCCGCCGATCCAGCCGGTCTGCCCGTAGACCAGCAGGAGCGCCAGGCCCACCACGACGGGCGACACCGAGAGCGGCAGGTCGACGAGCGCGGACAGCGCCCGCCGTCCAGGGAAGGTGTAGCGGACCAACAGCAGCGAGATCCCCACGCCGAAGACGGTGTTGATCACCACGGCCCAGAAGGCCACGACGAGGGTGAGCTGGAAGGCGAAGATGACGTCCGGCTGGCTGAGGGCGTCCAGCACCGGACCCACACCGCCGGCGAAGGTCGCCTGGACCACCAGCGCAATCGGCCAGATCACCAGCAGGAAGAGGTAGCCGACCACGATCACCCGGAGCAGCCAGCGGACCGGGGACGGCTGCCGGATGGTGCGCACCTTGCCGTACGCGGCGGTTGCCTCAGCCATTGCGGGCCACCCGTCGGGAGATGGCGTCGAGGGTCACGATGACGACGAGGGCCACCACCAGCAGGATGGAGGCGACCGCGGCGGCGTCGGTCAGCCGGTCACCCTCGACGTAGGACAGGATCCGCACCGAGGCGACCTCGGTGGAGTACGGCAGGTTGCCCGAGAGCAGCACGAGCGAGCCGTACTCGCTGATGGCCCGGGCGAAGGACAGAGCGGCACCGCTGGTGATGGCGGGGGCGAGAGCGGGCAGGATGACCACCCGGAAGGTGGTCGGCCGGCTGGCGCCCAGTGACGCGGCGGCCTCCTCGACCTCCGGCTCCAGCTCCAGCAGCACCGGCTGCACTGTGCGCACGACGAACGGCAGCGTCACGAACAAGAAGGCGAGGAAGACCGCCTTCGGGGTGTTGGCCCAGTTCAGCCCGAGCGGGCTGGACGGGCCGTAGAGGCTGAGCAGCACCAGGCCCGCCACGATGGTCGGCAGCGCGAAGGGGAGGTCGATGACCACCTCGAGAATCCGCTTGCCGGGGAAGTGGTCGCGGACCAGGACCCACGCGATCGTCGTCCCGATCACGATGTTGACCCCCGTCACCAGCAGGGCCTGCCCGACGGTGAGCCGCAGGGCGGCGAGCGTCTGCTCGCTGGTCAGAGCCGCGACATACGCCGACCAGCCGCCGCTCGAGGCCTGGACCACCACCGCGGTCAGCGGGATCAGCACCAGCAGGCTGAACCAGAGCAGGGCGATGCCCAGCCCGAGGCCCGAGGCCCGGGTGAGTGACGTGGCGCGCCGCGCCCGCCGCCGACCGGGAGTTCCGGTCGGCGGCGGAGCGGCGGCGAGCTGGGTGACGGCGCTCACTGCGACTTGCCGGTTGCCTTCTGGATCTGCGGCACGATGCCGGTACCTTCCTCGAAGAACTTGGCGTTGACCGCCTTCCAGCCACCGAGGTCCTCTTCGATGGTGAACAGACCCGGCGGGGTCGGGAACGGGTTTGCCGGGTCGTTGGCGCCCTCGACCGAGCCGACGTTGACCCCGTCGATCACCGGCCGAAAGCCCTTCTTGGCGAACTCCTCCTGACCGGCGGTGCTGAGCACGAAGTCGAGGTAGCTCTTGGCCTTCGGGTTGGCGTCCTTCAGGATCGCGCCCGGGTTCTCGATCAGCAGGGTGTTGTCCGGCACGACGTAGTCGAACTTCTCGCCCGCCTGGCGGGCCAGGATCGCCTCGTTCTCGTACGAGATCAGCACGTCTGCGGTGCCCTGCAGGAAGGCGTTGGTCGCATCCCGGCCGCTGCCCGGCAGGGCGACCACGTTCCGGAAGAACTTGGTCAGGTAGTCCTTGGCGTCCGCCTCGCTACCCCCGGCCACCACCGCTTGGTGGTAGGCGGCCAGGATGTTCCACCGGGCCGAACCCGACGAGGCCGGGTTCGGCGTGACGATGGTGACACCCGGCTTGGTCAGGTCGTCCCAACCCTGAATGTTCTTGGGGTTCCCCTCCGGAACGACCAGGACCACCACCGAGTCGGAGACGATGCCCTTGGTCGGCCCGGTCTTCCAGTCGTCGGCGACCAGCCCGGCGTCGACCAGCCGCGTGACATCGCCCTCGAGGGAGAAGTTCACGTAGTCGGCCTTCAGGCCGTTGGCCACCGCGCGGCTCTGGTCGCCGGAGGCCCCGTAGGACTGCTCCCAGACGACGCCCTTGCCGTCCTCGGTCTCGGCCCACTTGGCCTGGATCGCCTTGTTGGCCTCCGCCGGCACGGCGAACCCGACCAGGTGCAGGGTGGTGGACCCCGCCTCCCCGGACGGACCCGCGGCGCCTCCCACGCAGCCGGTCAGCCCCAACGCTGCGGCCGCGGCAACGGCGACGCCCGCAAGAGCCCGCCGCCGAGTAAGTGTGATCCCCATAGTTGCTCCTTAGAACATTCCCTACTAAATATGCTGGAAATGTATGGGTGCCAGCACAGGCGACTGGTGGTGTTCCACGATGCGGACCAACTGCTCGTTCTGCGATACGCCGCTTCGGTCACCCGGCGGCTCAGCTGGGAAACCGGTCACAGACTGCAGGTTTCGCGGGCTGAACTCTGCAGCTTGTGACCGGTTTTCGTGGACGGGCGAGGGAGCGAGGAGGAGGGGAGCGTCGGGTCAGCGGCGGTAGGTGATCCGGCCGGCCCACACGGTGGCCACCACCGGGTCCGGCAGCTCGCGGCCGTGCCAGGGGTTGTTGCGTGACCGGGAGGCCGACTCGGTCCGGTCCACGACCGCCCGCGCCGCCGGGTCGATCAGGACCACGTTGCCCGGTGAGCCGACGGCCAGCGGCCGGCCCTGGTCGGGCAGCCGGGCGATATGGGCGGGGACCAGTGACATCCGCTCGGCCACTTCGCGCCAGCCCAGCCGGTCCGGAGTGATCATGGTCTCCAGCACCACCGCGAGCGCGGTCTCCAGCCCGACCATGCCGAACGCGGCCTCGGCGAACGCGTGCTCCTTGTCGTGCCGGGCGTGTGGAGCGTGGTCGGTGGCGACAGCATCGATGGTCCCGTCGGACAGGGCGTCCCGCAGCGCCGCCACGTCCTCGGCCGGACGCAGCGGGGGGTTGACCTTGTACGTCGGGTCGTAGGTCACCACTTCGTCAGTGGTCAGCAGCAGGTGGTGCGGGGTGACCTCCGCGGTGACCGGCAGCCCGCGACCCTTGGCCCAGCGCAGCACGTCGACGGTCTCCGCCGTCGACACGTGGCAGACGTGCAGCCGCGACCGGGTCAACCCCGCCAGCTGGACGTCGCGGGCCACGATGCCGGCCTCCGCGGCCGCCGGCCAGCCGGGCAGCCCCAGCCGTCCGGAGATCTCACCCTCGTGGCAGCAGGCGTCTGCCCCGGCGAGCTGTGGGTCCTGCGCGTGCTGGGCGATCACGCCGTCGAAGGCCCGGACGTACTCCAACGCCCGGCGCATCAGCCGGGCGTCGGCGACGCAGTGGCCGTCGTCGGAGAACACCCGTACGCCGGCCTCGGACCGGGCCATCAGGCCCAGCTCGGCCAGCTCGGTGCCGGCGAGGCCCTTGCTCACCGCGCCGACCGGAACGACCTGCGCGTACCCGTCCCGGCGGCCCAGCGCGGCCACGTGCGCGGCGGCCTCGGCGGTGTCGGTCACCGGGGAGGTGTTGGCCATGGCGAGCACGGCGGTGTAGCCACCGCGCGCGGCCGCCCGGGTGCCAGACCCAACTGTCTCCGCGTCCTCCCGACCGGGCTCGCGGAGGTGGGTGTGCAGGTCCACCAGCCCGGGCAGGGCGACCAGCCCGTCGGCGGCGACGGTTTCGGTACCGGGCGCCGCGTCGCCCGGGTCGGCGAAGAGCCCGTCGCGGATCAGCAGGTCGGCCCGGCCGGCCCCGGCCAGGTCGGCGCCGGTGATCAGCAGGTCGCGGGCGGCCTCGACGCCCCAGGTGCTCATTCCGCCCCGCCCAGCAACTGGTAGAGCACGCTCATCCGAACCGCCACGCCCGCCGAGACCTGGTCCAGGATCAGGGAGCTGGCCGCGTCCGCCGCGTCGGCCGAGATCTCCAGGCCCCGGTTCATCGGCCCGGGATGACAGATCGCCGCGCCCGGCCGAAGCGCGCAGAGCCGGTCGCGGGTCAGCCCGTAGCCGACCGTGTACTCCCGTGGGGTGGGGAAGTAACCGCCAGACATCCGCTCTCGCTGCACCCGAAGCATCATCACCACGTCACCCTCCGGCAGAGCTCGATCCAGGTCGGTCTCCACCTCAACCGGCCAGGAGCCCACTCCGGCCGGCAGCAGGGTAGGCGGCGCCACCACGATCACCCGGGCACCGAGCGTGGCGAGCAGCAGCACGTTGCTCCGCGCCACCCGGGAGTGGGTGAGGTCACCGACGATGACCACGGTCCGGTCCGCGAAGTCCTCGGCGGTGTCGGCACCGGCGGCCCGGAAGTGCCGGCGCATCGTGAACGCGTCCAGCAGGGCCTGGGTCGGGTGCTCGTGAGTGCCGTCGCCGGCGTTGAGCACGGCGGCCTCGATGCCCAGCTCGGCGAACCACTGCGTGGTCTGCCACGGCGCGCCGGAGGCGTGGTGCCGGATCACCAGTGCGTCCACACCCATCGCGGCCACGGTCAGCACGGTGTCCCGCAGCGACTCGCCCTTGGAGACCGACGAGCCCTTGGCACTGATGTTGATCACGTCGGCCGACAGCCACTTGCCGGCCAGCTCGAAGGAGGACCGGGTTCGGGTGGAGTCCTCGAAGAACAGGTTGACGACCGTACGCCCGCGCAGCGCCGGCAGCTTCTTCACCGGCCGGCTCTGCACCTGCGCCATCTCCTCGGCCAGGTCGAGGATGGCGGCGATCTCGTCGAGGTCCAGGTCGGCGGCGGACAACAGGTGGTGCATCAGCGCCCCTCGTCGTGCGGATCAACCGGAACGATGGTGACCTCGCTGAATCCGTCCAGCTCCTCCAGCCGGACCTGGACTCGCTCGCCCGTCCGGGTCGGGATGTTCTTGCCGACGTGGTCGGCCCGGATCGGCAGCTCGCGGTGCCCGCGGTCGACCAGGACGGCCAACCGGACCGCCCGCGGCCGGCCGAGGTCGCCCAGGGCGTCCAGGGCCGCCCGCACCGTGCGCCCGGAGTACAGGACGTCGTCGACCAGCACCACCACGCCGTCGTCGACCGGCGCGGGCACCTCGGTGTGCCCGACGGCCCGGGTCGGCTGCCGCCGCAGGTCGTCGCGGTACATCGTCACGTCGAGGGCGCCCACCGGGACGTGCGTGCCCTCCACCGCGGCCATCGCCGCCGCCAACCGGTGGGCGAGCGTGACGCCACGGGTGGGGATGCCGAGCAGGATCAGGCCTTCGGCACCCCGGTTGGCCTCGAGGATCTGGTGGGCCATCCGGGCGCAGGCCCGGGCGATCTGGTCGGCGTCGAGCACCAGGCGGCTGGCATCGGTCACCGGGGAAGCCGGATCGGGAACGGGAGGAGCGCCAGCGCCGGGTCCCGTCTCCGACACCCGCGCCTCCTCATTCCTCCGCGCCGCCCCTCTCGCGACCGCTTCCCGGCGCTAAGTTAGAGGCGTGACCGAACTCCTGAGCATGGTAGTGCCTCTCGACACCCTCGCCGGTTGGCCCGCGGCGCAGGAGCCGTCCATCTTGCAGACCCTGGGACTCCTGGTCGGGATTCCGGCGCTGGTGACCATTCTCGTCTTCGCCATCGCCAAGCTGGGTACCTCGGTCCAGGCGTCGCGCGGGGATGCCGCGCCGGCGGCCGACTCGGTGTGGGTCGGCGGTCGGCAGACCGGCGGAGAGATCGAGGCCGCCCCGGAGATGCACGGAGTCGGTGCCGAAGATGACGACAAGACGCCGGGGGGCGCGGGTGCCCGCTGGTGATGCGCTCACCCGGGAGGAGCTCAGGCGGCTCGAGAAGGCGGTTCACAACGCCGAGGTGTTCTCCGGCCTGACCTTCTCGGTCTTCGTCGGTGTCGCCGAGGAGGACGCCCGGGCGTACGCGGAACGGCTGCATGGAGCACTGGAGGACCCGGCCAGCTCGGTTCTGGTGCTGTGTGACCCGGAGTTCCATGCGTTGGAGATCGTCACCGGAAGCGAGGCCCGACGCTGGCTCAGCGACGTGGAGTGCGGGCTGGCCGCCGCGACGATGCAGACGTCCTTCGTCGTCGGCGACATCGTCGGCGGGCTCGTCGCGGGGATCCAGCAGCTGGGCGAAGCCGCCCGGCACCCGCGGACCCTGCACACGACAAAGCCAGGGTGACCGCCGCAGCCGAGTACCGGAGCGTCGGTAAGGCGCGGCCGAGCGCGAGCGGCGGGATCAAGAAAAGTCGACCGCGGCGTACCAGAGGTGCATGGTCGCGTAGGAGCGGAAGGGTGACCACTCGGCGGTGTCGGTGATCTTGCGGCGAGCGAGCTCGCGCTTGATCACCAGGTCGGTGTCCAGCAGCACGTCGCGGTCGCCGAACGCCCGCATGGCCAGGTAGTCCGCCGTCCAGGGTCCGACGCCGGGCAGCGCCAGCAAGGCCTTCCGCCGGGCCCGCCCGTCCTGCTCGGCGACCAGGTCCACCGTCCCGGCGGAGAGCGCCCGGGCCAGGCCGACCACGGCCCGCCCCCGGTTGCGAGGCATCGGCAGCTGCTCCGGATCGACGGCCGCGAGCCCTTCGGCAGTGGGGAACAGCCGGGTCAGGGACGGGTCGGGCAGGACCACCGACTCCCCGTACGCGGCCGCCAGCTTGGCCGCGCAGGTCGCAGCGGCGGCCAGAGAGACCTGCTGCCCGATCATGGTCCGGAAGGCCATCTCGGCCGCGTCGACCGTGCCCGGCACCCGCAGACCGGGCCGGCTCGCGACCAGCCGCCGCAGCGGCTCGAACCGGCTCAGGTGTCCGGCGATGGTCGGGGCCGGCGCGTCGGCGTCGCACAGCCGACGGACCACTGCGGCAGCCTCGTCCCGGTCCGTCCGGGCCGACCGCGTGGTGGCCAGCAGGGTGCGTCCGGTCCAGACCAGCTCCACCATGCCCGGTCCGTGGGTGAGACAGACCGTCCGGGCGTAGCGCTGCCGACCCGCCTCCACCGCATACGCCTCGACGCCGGCGATGGTCCGCTTGCCCAGGAAGCCCAGCAGATCCGGCGCGTCGAACTCACGTGTCGCGGTGACCTCGAAAGTCTGTTGGGCGCGGGTCACCCGAGGGCCTGGCAGCGCAGTGCCCGCACCAGGTCGTCACGTCGCTCGTCGACGACCCGACGGGCCGCATCGGACAGCGGTGCCCTGGTTAGCCACGGGTCCAGCCGGTCCAGGAATGCCTGCTTGTCCATCGGCCAGGGAAAGAGCCAACGCAGCGCGTTCTTGCGCAGCACGCCGCCCTTGTCGGCCCAGACCCCGCGGAGCGCCGAGATGTCCTCGGCGGCGGCGAAGTAGCGGTCGACGTAGGGCAGCAGCGCCTCGTCCTGCCCGCGCAGCCAGAACGACAGGCAGATCGCCTGGTGGACCGTGTTGGTGATCTCGTCCGTCTCCACCGCCAGCCGCCAGGCCTCGGCCTTGGCCGCCGCAGTGGGCTGGGCCGCCCGGGACCCCGCCGCCTGCTCGGCGCCGGTCACCGACGGGTCCCGCTGCTGCTCCGCGGCGATCTCCGCCTCGCCCGCTAGTCCGAGCCGAGCCAGGTTGGACAGCAACAGCCAGCGCAGGTCGGTGTCGATCAGCAGTCCCTCCGGGACGTCCGCGCCCGACCACCAGGAATGCACCAGCTCGCCCGACCACCCGACGTTCGCCGCAATGGCGAAGGTGCGGGCGAGGCTCAGCTGCAGGTCCGAGCCGGCCAGCGCCTCGGTCAGCCGCTCCGCCAGCCCCCGGGTCCAGGTCTCGGCCAGCTCCGCGCGACGCGCGGGTGGGGCGTAGCTGTACGCGGCGGTGCCGGCCTGGGCGAGCAGGTTGCGCACGGCGGTGGCGTCGGTCTCCGTCGCCACCCCGCGCAGCACCAGGCCGACATAGTCGGCCGCCGGCAGCTCGCCGTCGCGACAGATGTCCCACATCCCGCCCCACAGCACGGCGCGGGTGAGCGGGCTGGTCACGGTGGGCAGGCCGCGGAGGACCGCGGCGAGGGAGGGCGGGTCCAGCCGGAATCTTGGCGTAGGTCAGGTCGTCGTCGTTGACCACGACGGCCGCCGGTCGGACCTGGCCGACCAGGCCGGGCACCGGCGTTCGCGGCCCGGCGACGTCCTGCTCGATCCGGCCCTGGCGGACCAGCCGGCCGTTCTCCTCGCCGTAGAGCCCGAGGGCGACCCGGTGCTCGCGCAGGGTCGGGTGCCGTTCCGGGGCCATCTGGGTTACCGCGGCCTCGGTGATGATCCCGGCCTGGTCGCTGCGCAGATCGAGCCGGAGGGTGTTGACGCCGGCCGTCTCCAGCCACTGCGCGGACCAGCGGGACAGGTCCCGCCCGGACGTCCGCTGCAGGCTGTCCAGCAGGTCGACCAGCGCGGTGTTGCCGTACGCGTGGGTCGCGAAGTAGTCCCGCACCCCGGCCAGGAAGGCCTCGCGGCCGACGTAGGCGACCAGCTGGGCGACCAGGGACGCGCCCTTTGCGTACGTGATCATGTCGAAGTTCAGCTCGACGGCGTCGAGGTCGACGATATCGGCAGCCACCGGGTGGGTGGAGGGCAGCTGGTCCTGCCGGTAGGCCGAGGTCTTCGAGCTGCTCGCGAACGCGGCCCAGGACAGCTCCGGGTCCTCGGCCTGCTCGCTGACCGCGAAGCTCGCCGACCAGGTGGCGAACGACTCCTTCAGCCACAGGTCGTCCCACCACCGCATGGTCACCAGGTCGCCGAACCACATGTGGGACAGCTCGTGCAGGATCGTGTTCCTGCGGTAGTCCAGCGACGCGGCCGTGACCCTGCTGCGGAACAGGTACTCGTCCCGCAGGGTCACGCAGCCCACGTTCTCCATCGCGCCGCCGTTGTACTCGGGCACGAAGACCTGGTCGTACTTGCCGAACGGGTAGGTGATCCCGAAGTGCTTCTCGAACACGTCGAACCCGCCGCCGGTGATGGCCAGGATCTCCTCGGCGTCCAGGTGCTCGACGACCGACTGCCGGCAGTACAGCGCCGACGGCGCTCCCTCGGTGCCCATCGGCGGACCGTCCACCCGGGCGTAGTCCCCGGCGACCAGGACGGTCAGGTAGGTCGAGATGGGCAGCGTCTCGGCGAACCGGGTCCGGCGTAGACCTGCTCCGGCGTCGGCGGCCTCCACAGCCAACGTGTTGCCCACCACGGTCCAGGCGTCCGGGGCGATCACGCTGAGGGTGAAGCGGGCCTTCAGATCGGGCTGCTCGAAGCAGGCGTACATCCGCCGGGCGTCCGCGGCCTCGAACTGGGTGTAGAGGTAGGTGCACTGGTCGGCCGGGTCGACGAACCGGTGCAGCCCCTCCCCGCTGCGGCTGTACGTGCAGACCGCGGTGATGGTCAGGGCATGGGGTCCGGCCTCCAGCGTCAGCGGCAGCCGGGCGCCGGTGAAGGCCGACGGGTCGAGGTCGACGCCGTCCAGCGCGGCGCGGACGACGTGGTCGGCGATCAGATCGACATGGGTCTCGCCGGGCTCCCGGGCGGTGAAGGCGATGCTTGTGGTGGACGCGAACCTCGTCTCCGGTTCGGTGACCGTACGCCCGGACAGGTCGATCTCGACCGCGTACGCGGCGGTTTCGATCAGCCCGGCCCGGTGCCGGGCCTCGGCGCGGGTGAGATTGTCCGGGAACATGCCGGAATCTTCGCACGGCGGTCACAGGCCCTTGGCGACATCGTCGATCGGCCCTCCTAGGCTTGACCAATGGGTAAGAAGCAGAGGAAGAAGAAGGCCGACAAGGTCGCGAAGGTGAAGGCCAAGGTCGTCAAGGCGCTCGCCAAGGTCGCGGCGACCGCTCCGGAACCGGCCGGCCCCGAGCCGTTGCCGGCGCCGCCGGTGGCCGAGACCACCACCGTCGACTTCTGGTTCGACCCGTTGTGCCCATGGGCCTGGCTGACCTCGCGCTGGATCCTCGACGTCGAGACCGTCCGTCCGGTCAAGACCTGCTTCCACGTGATGAGTCTGTCGGTGCTGAACCATGGCCGAGACCTGGCCGAGGACTACCAGCGGACCATGGACCAGGGCTGGGGGCCGGTCCGGGTCGCCTTGGCGGTCGGCGAGCAGTACGGGCAGGAACAGCTCTCGGCTTTCTACACCGCGATCGGCACCCGGATCCACGAGGGCGGCGAGGGCCTCGGGCGGGACACGTTGCTCGGCGCGCTCGCCGACGTGGGCTTGCCCCCCGACCTGGCCGACCGGGCCGACACCGGGGACTACGACGACGCCCTCCGGGCCTCGCACCACGCCGGCATGGCCGCGGTCGGCGACGACGTGGGGACGCCGGTGATCCAGGTCAACGGATCTGCCATCTTCGGTCCGGTGTTCTCGCCCCGGCCGAAGGGTGAGGAGGCGGGCCGGGTCTTCGACGCGGTCGTGGCGCTGACGTCGTTCCCGGGCTTCTACGAGCTGAAGCGCACGCGCACGGTGGCCCCCGTCTTCGACTGAGGACGTCAGCCACCCCGGGTCGCCGAGGCTCGCAGGAAGCCGTGCCAGGACTCAGTCGCGTCCTCCAGTTGGGCGGCCAGCCCGAGCTGGTCGCCGACCCGGCGGGCGGCGTCCCGGGTGGCCCCGTCCCAGCGGCCGGTGAGCTCGACGGGCTCGGCCCACAGGTAGGTCAGCATCGCCTGCACCGCCTGCACCTGGACCCGGGACAGCGGCCGGAAGGTCGACAGGTCGGGGCCGGAGCGGCCGTTGTCCAGGTGGATGTGGTTCGCGTGCCGAGCGTTGTAGAGGTAGGTCAGCACGTACGCGAACCGCAGGTGCAGGCCGGCCGCCAGGGCCCAGTAGGACCGCAGGCCGGCCTCCACCTCGGCCGGCGGCCGATCTCGCAGCAGGTCGTAGCGGCAGGAGACGACGCCGCCGTCGGCCAACCGGATCGCGGCCAGGTCGAAGGCCCGTCCGGAGTGGTGCCAGGAGTCGCACTGGCCTCGACCGTCGATCCAGCTGCCGTAGGTGTCGAGCCGGGTTGCGGGCCGGCCGAGGTCGCCCGCCAGCTCACCAACCCAGGTGTCCAGCTGGCCGACGAACCCGGCGTCGAACGAGAAAGCCTGACGGCGGCCGGTCGGCTGGTAGACCATCGGCACATCGCCGAGACGGTGTCGCCGCACCAGGGTGTCCCGGGTCACGCAGTAGGCGTCGGGCGGGACCAGGGGCGACTCGCCCTGACTGCAGGCCGCGAGTCCGGCCAGCCCGGTCAGCCCGACGGCCAACGTGCCCCCCAGCAGCGCTCGGCGGCTGATCGGCCGCGCCGCGGGAACCTCCGGCACGGGCACAGAGTAGGGATGTCGGCCAAGGAGCCATCTGCGATAGTGCATCCATGCGCGTACACATCGGCAGCGATCACGCAGGGTTCGACCTGAAGAAGTTCCTGGTGGCGGCCCTGCGCGAGGACGGGCACGACGTCGTGGACCACGGTCCGGAGGCGTACGACGCCGAGGACGACTATCCGGTCTACTGCATCCCGGCGGCCGAGGGGGCCGTCGCCGAGCCCGGCTCGCTGGGCGTGGTGATCGGCGGGTCCGGCAACGGCGAACAGATCGCGGCGAACAAGGTGAAGGGCGCGCGGGCGGCCCTGGCCTACGACCTGGACACCGCCCGGCTCGGGCGCGAGCACAACGACGCCAACGTGATCAGCATCGGTGCCCGGATGCACTCCGAGGAGGAGGCGCTGGAGATCGTCCGGCTCTTCCTGGCCACCCCGTTCAGCGGCAACGAGCGGCACGCCCGCCGCATCCAGCTGATGGCCGAGTACGAGGACCGGCGCGGGTAGTCCGCGGGCTGCGCCCTTCGAGGAGCTAAGGAGGCCCTTCGAGCTCGGCTGGTCCGGCCCTTCGACGAGCTCAGGGCGCAGCAGCGACGAGCTCAGGGCGCAGCAGCGACGAGCTCAGGGCGCATGTGCGCACTGAGCCGGTGGAAGGGTGGCTAGCTGCGACTCGGCGTACGGCGCCCGTCGATTCGGGCCAGTAGCTCGTCGATCACCTCGTCGGCGACCTGCTCGTCGAAGAGATCGGGACGCGAAACGTCCCGCGCTCGCATCGCGCGGTCGAGAGTGACCAGTCCCGAGGCACCGTCCCGGCCGAAGTCGCGCGGCCAGAGGTCGCGGGCATCGTATGGGTTCCCCGAGGGCTGCGTTCCCCCGCCGTGCGTCCCCGGGGAGCGACCCCCAGGTGGCAACGCACCTGTCATGACTGACACGCTAGGGCAGATCCGCCGTCGACCGCGGCCATCGCCACGAAGTGTTATCGCAACGATGAGGAGCGCGTGTGCCCGAGGGCCACACCCTGCACCGGTTGGCGCTCGACCTGACCGAGACGTTCGGTGGCCGGATCGTGGGGGTGACCAGCCCGCAGGGTCGGTTCGCCACGTCGGCGGCGGCCCTGGACCAGACGCGGATGGTCGAGGCGACGGCGCACGGAAAGCACCTGTTCTGCGAGTTCGACGACGACCGCTTCCTGCACGTGCACCTCGGGCTGATCGGCAAGTTCATGATCGGACCGGTCGCGCCGACGTGGGGTGAGGTCCGGGTCCGGATCGCGGCGGACGGCCAGGCGGCCGACCTGCGCGGACCGCAGCTGTGTGCGGTGGTCACCCGTACCGAGATCGACGCGACGATGGCCGGGCTGGGTCCGGACCCGCTGCGGCCCGACGCCGACCCCGAGCTGGCCTGGCGCCGGATCAGACGCGCGTCCCGGCCGATCGCCGCCTTGCTGATGGACCAGACGATCCTGTCCGGAGTCGGCAACGTCTACCGGGCGGAGGTGCTGTTCCGCAACCGGGTCGACCCGCATCGACCGGGCAACCGGCTGAGCCGACGCAGCTGGCTGGGCATCTGGAGCGACCTGGTCGCGCTGATGCCCGAGGGGGTGCGGGACAACCGAATCGACACCGTCCGAGCGGAGCACACGCCCGAGGCGATGGGCCGGCCGCCGCGAAGCGACGACCACGGCGGGGAGGTCTACGTCTACCGCCGGACCGGGATGCCGTGCTGGGTCTGCGGCGCCAAGGTGCGCACCGAGCTGCTGGCGGGGCGGAACCTGTTCTGGTGCGGTCGGTGTCAGCGCCGGGGTTGAGCTACCGGCTGGGCCGCGGGGTCGTCGCGTTGCGGCTCGACGGGTCCGTCGAGGCGGTCCGCCCTGGTCCGAACGAAGCCAGCTACCTGGTCGGTGGCGGCCGGGTGAGGGTGTTGCTCGGCGGAACCGACGTGTCCTGGCCGGACCCGACCGTGGCGGCCGACGTGGACGAGGTGGAGTTCGGCTTCACGGAGGCCGAGGGTCTGGGCCTGGTGGTCCGGCACTCCTTCGCCGCCGACTGGGGGGTGCGGGTCGCCCTCGTCAACCACACGCTCGAGCCGCTGACTCTCACCGCCGAGCTGGCCTGGGCGCCCGCGCCCGAGTCGCCGGCCTGGGCCCTGGCGGCCGGAGTGACCGGGGTGTACGCGATCCCGGGACCGGACGGGACCGGCCCGCTGCTCGGCGGCGAGCTGGTGCTGGGCACCTGCGTCGGAGCCTCCGAACGGGGCATCGGTCTTGGTCGGGTCGAGCTGGGTCCGCTGGAACGGTGGGTGGTGCAGTGGCGTTGGGCTTGGTACGCCAACCCCCGGACGTTCAGCCGGAACCGCTTCGCGACCGTGCCCCGGGACCTGGTCCTGCCAGACACGGAGACGGCCCGCATCCTGGCCGACGACGACGCGGCGGTCGTGGCTCCAGGCGTGGACACGGCTCGGCGAGGCCCGCATCTGGAGCTCTCGTCGCCCGGCCCGCAGCGGGTGGGTGTCGAGGTCCGGTCGCACCGCGGGGTGACGGCGTACGACCTGGAGTGGGTCGGCTCGCTCGACGACGTGCTGGCCCAGCTCGCTGACGGTCTGCTGGAGGGTCGGCGGTCGCGGGCCGGCGTGCCCGTGCTCGGCGATGTCGACGCCGCCTTGGCAGTCCAGCACCTGCTCGCTCGCGGTTGGTTGAGCACCCCGGACCAGGCCGATGACGCGCTCGGCCTGTTCACAGCCCGGGCGGCGGACTCGGACCCGGTGGATGGTCGGGGAGTCGGCCTGCTCTGCGGCGAGTTCGAGCGGACCGGAGATCCTGACCTGCTCGACTACGCCACCAAGCACCTGCTCGAGCTGGACCGACCCGTGCCGGGGCTCGGGTTGGCGGCAGCTCAGGTGTGCGTGGCCCGGCTGACCCAGGGCTGGCCGCTCGACCCGGTGCTCACGCACGTCGGCCGGGTCGCGGAGGGGACGACCGGGGACGCTCTCGACCACGTCGCCGCCGACCTCGAGCTGCGCCTGACGACCGCTCCGCGTGGAGCAGGCGACGACCCTGAGCTGCGCCGGTGGTTCGAGCCCCGGGTTCGCCGAGTAGGGGCGGCGCTGGGCGCTGGGCTCCGCGGTCGACCGGTGCGGCCGCTGGTCGTCGATCGGCAGGCGTACCTCGCGGTGGTACTCGCGCTCCTGCCGGAGGAGCTCGGCGCACAGTCCCGGCCGGACTGGGGCGTACGTCCACATGACGTCGCCCGGCTGGTTGCGGCCCAGGTGCTGGCGCGGCTGGCTGGGCAGGCCCCCCGCGCCGCGCACAGTTGGTTGATCATGGGAGCGCGGCTGGCGTGATGTGATGGGATCCAGAGGAGGCCGCCGTGACCGAGGGTGCGACGCCGGAGCCGACGCCGACGGCGTTGGTGGCCGAGCTGTGGTTCGAGCGGGCGCCCGACCTGGCCGACCCGGGTTTGCTGGAGGCCCTGCGGGCACTCTCACCGGACGCCGAGGCCCAAGAGGGCTCGTTCACCGTGCCGTACCGCAACCCGACCGCCAACGGCCAGGTCGACGGTGTTCCGGCCCCACTGGTCACCGCGGTGATGCCGTCCAGCCCGCTGGGTGAGTCGGGCAAGGAGCGGCCGGACGTGCGCCAGACGTGGGACTGGGAAGATGCCGAGGCAGCCGTGACCCGGGCCAACGCCGGGGTGCTGGTCACCGAGCTGCTGGTCGCCGGCTGGTCACCGCAGGACCGGGTCAGCGCGCTGACCCGGGTGGTGGTCGCCCTGGCCCAGTGGGCTCCGCCGGTGGCGGTCTCCTGGCCGCACAGCCAGAAGGTGAGCAACCCCGAGACGCTGGCGGCCGACGACGTGGAGGGGATCGTCAACGTACGGTTCTTCACGGTGGCCGGGGACGACCAGGCCATGGTGCTGGACACCCTCGGGCTGCACGTGTTCGGTCTGCCGGACCTGCAGTGCCACTTCCGCGACCGGGACCCGGGGGAGATCGCCGGGCTGCTCTACGCGACGGCGCTCTACGTCTTCGACTCCGGCGACGTCATCGCCGACGGCAACACGATCTCCGGGCCGCAGGACGACGAGCGGTTCGTGTGTCGGCGCGAGACCTCACTGCTGGAGCCGACCCGCCTGGTGCTGGATGTCGACCTGGGCGACCCGTACGCCGCGGGCCAGCGCGACCGATGACGGTTGGCGCTGGCTGGAACGGTGGCCTTCCTCGGCGTGAATGGGCAAAGGCTGACTCTGAGCAATGACGAGGCATACGAGCTCGTGGTGAGCGTGGCGACGGGTGAGATCGACGATGTGGGTGCGATCGCGGCTCGGTTGAGCTGTGATTCGGCTCTCCTCTGGAGGGTCAGTCCTCCGCCGTCCTGACCGTTCGGCGTACGGACAGCAGGTCCATCTCGGGGCGGTAGGCGACCAGCCGCTCGACGGCGTCCAGCACCTCGACCAGGTGGGCCCGGTCCGGGCTCACCGCGGCCACGCCGACGCCGGCCCGGCGGTGCAGGTCAAGATGGTCGACCTCGGCCACGCTGAGCTCGAACCTCTTACGCACCTCGGCGATCAGCGGCCGGACCAGCGACCGCTTCTCCTTGAGCGAGCGCACGTCGCCGAGCAGCAGGTCGAACTCCAGTGCGCCCACCCACATCACCACGGCACGATTATCCGAGGGAGCGGTAATGGTCTGGGGTCTGACCATTGACAGTGTTCGGATGCCGCCACGAGACTGCTGCCGAATGCACACCGGCGTGTTCGACTCGGGGGACAGGACCACCGCGATGACGACTGATCAGCAGCTCGACGACGACGCCAGGGGTCTGGCTGAGCTCGGCTACACCCAGGAGCTACGCCGGGGAATGTCGGCGTTCTCCAACTTCGCCATCTCCTTCTCGATCATCTCCATCCTGGCCGGCTGCATCACCTCCTACCGGATCGCGCTGGTCTCCGGCGGCGCGCTCACCCTGGGCTGGCTGATCGTCGGGCTGATGGTGCTGGCGGTCGCGCTGGCCATGGCCGAGATCTGCTCGCGCTACCCGACGGCGGGCGGCCTCTACTTCTGGGCCGGCCGGCTGGCCAAGACCAACAAGCGGCAGTGGGCCTGGTTAGTGGGCCCCACGTCTCCGAGGAGACCCGGAACGCGTCCCGCTCCGCCCCGCGCGGCATCGTGATGACCTGGCAGGCCTGGGGCAAGCGGACGTTCATGCGGGGCGCTCAGGACGAGCACATGACGAAGGCCCGAGACCAGGTCCTCGACGAGCATTGAGATGAGTAACGGACTGGACCTCGGGGCGACCGTCCTCGGTGCCGCCCGCGGCCGGCACGCCTTCGAGGACTGCGTCGAGCGGTTGGCTACGGCCATCCGGCTCGGCGTCTACCCCGACGGCAGCAGACTGCCGCCGGAGCGCGAGCTGGCGGTCCGGATGGGGGTCTCCCGGGCGACGCTGCGCGAGGCCATCGCCGCGCTGCGGACGGCCAACCTGGTCCGCACCACTCGCGGCCGGGCGGGTGGCACGGTCGTCGACCATCCCCCGGTCACGCCCGGCGAGGAGGGTGCAGCCCGGCCGACCACGCCGCTCCCGGTGCTGATGGACTCCCTGGTCTTCCGTCGCATCGTCGAGCCGGGGGCGTGCTACCTGGCCGCCTCAGGGCCGCTGACCGACGAGCAACGCATGCTCCTCACCGACGCCCATGCGGCGGTGGAGACGGCCGCCGGTCCGGCCGAGCACCGGCAGGCCGACTCCCGGCTGCACCTGGCGATCGCGTCGCTGACCGGTTCGGACCAGCTGGTGGATGCGGTCACCGGCGTCCAGGCGCACCTGCACGAGATGCTCATCGCGATCCCCGTGCTGCCGGTCAACATCACCCACTCCAGCCGCCAGCACGCCGACATCGTCGCCGCGATCCTCACGGGGAACGCCCGTCGGGCCCGGGCGACAATGGAGAACCACTGCGACGACACCGCGGCCCTGCTCCGGGGGCTGCTCGGGTGAGAGCGGAACCGACCATGAGCGAGCTGCGCAACGACCGGCACCTGAGCGTGCACGACCTGCGGCGCCGGATCAACGAGGGCGACATCGACACCGTGGTGGTCGCCTTCACCGACATGCAGGGCCGGCTGCAGGGCAAGCGGATGCACGCGGTCTACTTCGCCGACCACGTACTCGAGCACGGCACCGAAGGTTGCAACTACCTGCTCGCGGTCGACATCGACATGAACACCGTCGACGGGTACGCCATCTCGTCCTGGGACCGGGGCTACGGCGACTTCGAGTTCGCGCTCGACCCACGGACGATCCGGCTGCTGCCGCACCAGCCGGGCGCGGCGATGGTCCAGTGCGACCTGGTCTGGCTGGACCACAGCCCGGTGCGGCAGTCACCGCGAACCATCCTGCAGACCCAGCTGGACCGGGTCGCGGACCGCGGGCTCGTCGCGCTGGCCGGGACCGAGCTCGAGTTCATCGCGTTTCACACCAGCTACGAGGCCGCCGCGCGCCAGCACTACCACGACCTGGTGCCGGTCAACGCGTACAACATCGACTACTCGATCCTCGGCGGAGCGCGAGCCGAGCCGCTGCTGCGGGAGATCCGCAACACCATGTACGCCGCCGGGCTGGACGTCGAGTCGGCCAAGGGGGAGTGCAACTTCGGCCAGCACGAGATCGGCTTCCTGTACGCCGACGCGCTCACCACCGCCGACAACCATGCCGTGTACAAGACCGTGGCCAAGGAGATCGCCGCCCAGCAGGGTCGGTCGATCACCTTCCTGGCCAAGTACAACGAGCGGGAGGGCAGTTCCTGCCACATCCACCTGTCGCTGCGCGGCGCGGATGGGTCGACGGTCTTCTGGGGCCCCCTTCGACAAGCGCAGGACGGAGCTTCGACAGGCTCAGCGGGCATGCGTCCTGTGCCTGACGAAGGGCGCACCCCGCTGTACGACTCCTTCGTCGCCGGGCTGCTGGCCACGATGACCGACTTCACCCTGCTGTACGCCCCCAACATCAACTCCTACAAGCGCTTCGCCCCCGGCAGCTTCGCCCCCACCACGATCGCCTGGGGCTCTGACAACCGGACCTGCGCGGTGCGGTTGGTCGGTCGCGGACCCAGCGCCCGGTTGGAGAACCGCGTGCCCGGCGCCGACGTGAACCCCTACCTCGCCCTGGCGGCGATGCTGGCCGGTGGGCTGTACGGCATCGAGAACGAGCTCGAGCTCGGGCCGGAGCTGACCGGCAACGCGTACACCTCCGGCCTGCCCACGGGACGCGAGGAGCGCCAGCGGCGACCGGCCAGCGGGGGGCGTGGGGGGTCGTCCCCCTACACGACACTGCCGCGTACGCTCCGCGACGCGCGGGAGGCCTGGGCCGGGTCGGACATCGCCCGTGCCGCGTTCGGCGACGACGTGGTCGACCACTACACGAACATGGCCGACGTCGAGCTGGCTGCCTTCGACGCCGCCGTCACCGACTGGGAGCTGCGCCGCGGCTTCGAGCGGATGTGACCGGGTGACCACAACGGTCATCAACCCGGCCACCGAGCAGCCGGTGGCCGAGGTCGAACCGGCCGACCTGAGCCGCACCGACGCCCTGATCGAGGCCGCGGCGGACGCCTTCCCCGCCTGGCGGGATGTCGCGCCGGGGGAGCGAGCCCGACTGCTGCGCCGGTTCGCCGACGTGGTCGACGCCCACGGCGAGGAGCTGGCCCAGCTGGAGGTCCGCAACGCCGGTCACACGATCGGCAACGCGCGCTGGGAGGCGGGCAACGTCCGCGACGTCCTGCACTACTACGCGGCGGCGCCGGAGCGGATGTTCGGCCGGCAGATCCCGGTGGCGGACGGGGTGGACATAACCTTCCGCGAGCCGCTTGGGGTGGTCGGGGTGATCGTCCCGTGGAACTTCCCGATGCCCATCGCGGGCTGGGGATTCGCTCCCGCGCTCGCGGCCGGCAACACCGTGGTGCTCAAGCCCGCGGAGCTGACCCCGCTGACCGCCCTCCGGCTCGCCGAGCTCGGCCGCGACGCGGGTCTGCCGGAAGGGGTGTTCACCGTCATCCCCGGCCGCGGTTCGGTGGTCGGCGAGCGCTTCGTCAGCCACCCCGCCGTGCGCAAAATATGCTTCACCGGGTCCACCGAGGTTGGCAAGCAGATCATGCGCGGCTGCGCCGACCAGGTGAAGCGGTGCACCCTGGAGCTCGGCGGCAAGAGCGCGAACGTCATCTTCGCCGACGCCGATATCGCCGCCGCGGCGGCCAGCGCCCCCTACGCGGTGTTCGACAACGCCGGCCAGGACTGCTGCGCGCGGTCCCGGATCCTGGTCCAGGCCAGCGTGCTGGAGGAGTTCCTCGACGGCCTGGAGCGTTCCGTGCAGGCGCTGGTCGTGACCGACCCCACGAACGAGGCAGCCGAGATGGGCCCGCTGATCTCGGCAGGCCAGCGCAGTCAGGTCCAGGGGTATCTGGACGAGGTCGAGGTGGCCTTTCGCGGTAGCGCGCCGAGCGGGCCGGGCTTCTGGCTGCCCCCGTCGGTGGTGCTGGCGGACTCCCCGGAGCAGCGGATCTGGCGGGAGGAGGTGTTCGGCCCGGTGGTGGCCGTGTTGCCGTTCGCCGACGAGGCCGAGGCCGTGGCAATGGCCAATGACAGCGACTACGGCCTGTCCGGTTCGGTCTTCACTGCCGACCTCAGCCGCGCTCTGCGGGTGTCCCGGGCCATCCAGTCCGGCAACCTGAGCGTCAACTCCCACTCCTCGGTTCGGTATTGGACGCCGTTCGGCGGGTACAAGCAGTCAGGGCTGGGTCGCGAGCTCGGTCCGGACGCCCCCGACGCCTTCACCGAGGAGAAGAACGTGTTCTTTGCTGCTCCGCCCCTGATGGGCCCCCAATGACCGGCCGCGTCGACGGTCGAGTCGCCGTGGTGACCGGCGGGTGCTCCGGGATCGGCCTGGCCAGCGTGCGTCGGCTCGCGGGCGAGGGAGCGACGGTGGTGATCGGCGATGTCGACGAGGCCCGGGGCCCGGAGGTCGCCGCGGAGGTCGGCGGCCGGTTCCGATGCACCGACGTGACCAGGGAGGACGACGTACGCGGGCTGTTCGCGAGCGCGCACGAGGCGTACGGTTCGGTGGATGTCGCGTTCAACAACGCCGGAATCTCGCCGCCCGACGACGACTCGATCCTGACCACCGAGCTGGACGCCTGGCGCCGGGTCCAGGAGGTCAACCTGACCAGCGTCTACCTGTGCTGCCGAGCCGCGCTGCCCTACATGATCGACCAGGGTCGGGGGTCGATCATCAACACCGCGTCGTTCGTAGCCGTGATGGGCGCGGCGACGTCCCAGATCTCCTATTCGGCATCCAAGGGCGGGGTGCTGAGCCTGAGCCGGGAGCTCGGGGTGCAGTTCGCGCGGCAGGGGATCCGGGTCAACGCGCTCTGCCCAGGGCCGGTCAACACCCCGATGCTGACCGAGCTGTTCGCCTCCGACCCGGAACGGGCGGCGCGCCGGCTGGTGCACATCCCGATGGGTCGGTTCGCTGAGGCCGAGGAGATTGCCAACGCAGTGCTGTTCCTGGCCTCCGACGAGTCCAGCTTCGTCACGGCCAGCACCTTCCTGGTCGACGGTGGGATCAGTGCCGCGTACGTAACGCCCGAGTGAGCCTCTGAGCGCCCTGGGTCACGCGCTCCAGCCTGCCAGGACTCGCGGGTTCGCCGACGTCGACAGAGGCCGGTCCTCTCCGGCGGACGCGAAGCGTCACCCGGTCACCGGCTTGCGGCTTTGCCAGGCCTGGTCCGGGGGCCGGCTGGATGGGCGCCGAGCGGAACACGCCGTCGCGGCCGACGCAGATCTCGATGTCCCAGGTCCCCGGCCGCAGCGGACGCCCGTCGTCGGCGGTGTCGAGGTCGACCGCCAGCGTGAAGCCGGCCTTGGGATAGGCGTTGTCGCGATCTCGCACGTGTGGCGTGCGGACCTTCTCGGGGGTGAACCGTCGCACCGGACCTCCGGGCCGGCGACGGAGAACGATGGTCGTCGATCCGCCGATGTAACGCAGGAACGCCTCTCCCGAGATCGTGAGACAGTGCCCGGTGACGTCAAGGCGAGACTCCCGCTGGCGGAGTCGGATCCGGTCGGTGAGCTCGAAGCAGCTGTCGGGGATGCCGGAGCTGTCGCGGAAGTGGGGATAGCCGGCGAAGACGCGATTGCCCTCGATGATCGGGTTGCAGAAGGCGGTACGCGGTCGGCAGGCCACGATGTCCTCCATCTCCGCAGCGAGGCCGTGTTCGAGGCAGTAGGCCCGCAGGGCGAGCGGAGGGGCGAGGCTCGCCTGGATCACACCGGTGTGCCAGCGCTCGATCAGCGCAGCCGCCTCGTCGAAGATGCGCTGCCGATCCACCGTCGGGAGGTGCAGCCAGCGAACGCCGAAGCCGTCCAGCACCGCCGAGATGTGTTTGGCCATCAGCCGGTCGCGGGCCTTCCCCGGCGGTCGTGACTCCGCCAGCAGCTCGATCCGCTCGGTCATGATGGCCATGTAGCGGGCGAGATCCTTGCGGCCGCCACCGCCGCGAGTCTGGCTGCCCGGCCGGAGCCGGCAGTAGTAGCAGTCGTAGTCGGCGACCACCGAGATCACCTCGGCCGCCAGGTACATCCGCTCGGTGAAGATGCCGTCCTCGTTGCTGGCCAGTCCTTCCGGAAACCGAGCACCGACCCGCTCCATCGTCGACCGGCGAAACAGCTTCAGGACACTGAGGGTGAAGTAGACGTGGTGCAGCTTCGCCCGGTCCCGGTTGCGACGGAACGCTGTGCTGGGCACCAGCCGTCCACCAACTCCGACCATCTTTCCCAGCACCACGTCGGAGCGGTTCTTCTCGGCCATGCTGACCAGGCGCTCCAGCGCCTCCACGCCGAGGTAGTCATCGGCGTCGAGGAAGAACACGTAGGTACCAGTGGCGTTGTCCATGCCGACATTGCGCGGTCGACCCGGTCCGCCCGAGTTCGGCTCATGGAAGACCCGGACCTGCGGGTACTGCTCCGCGTAGCGGTCGAGCAGCGGGCCGCTGCCGTCGGTCGACCCGTCATCGATCGCGAGCACCTCGAGCCGGTCGAGGCCGATCGACTGGTTGATCACCGAGTCGATGCACTCGCGCAGGTAGGGCTCGACGTTCCACACCGGAATGACGACCGAGACGGTGGGAGGTGCACTCACAGCTGATCAGATCCCTCTACTGGCAACGAGTCGCCCGGCCCTCTCGCTGCGACCACCTCGGGGAGTGTAGTGAACAGCAGGCAGACCCAGCGGTGCTGTGTGCCTGAGGCGTGTCGATGCCCGTCCAGGCGTGCAGAACCTCGAAGGGGAGCCCGCCATAGATAATGGGTCCATGACGGCACGGCCGGTGATTGGTTTGAGCACCTATCGCGAACAGGCGGCATGGACGGTGTGGAACATGCCGGCCGACCTGCTGCCGTCGGTCTACACCCGCTCCGTGGAGGCGGCCGGGGCCGGCGTCGTGCTGCTGCCGCCCCAGGTCGACGGCGCTGCCGACATCGTGGCCCGCCTGGACGGGCTGATCATCAGCGGCGGACCGGACATCGATCCGGAGCGGTACGGTCAGAAGCGCGGACCGCGTACGGTGCGGGTCCGGCGGGACCGGGACGCCTGGGAGCTGGCCCTGCTCGACGCGGCGGATGCCGCCGGGCTGCCCACCCTCGGCATCTGCCGGGGGATGCAGCTGATGGCGGTCCGCACCGGCGGCAAGCTGGAGCAGCATCTGCCCGATGTGGTCGGCCACGACGAGCACGCACCCGACTCCAGTTCCTACGGGTGGACAGCGATCCGTACGGCGCAGAAGTCGCTGGTCCGCCAGCTGGTGGGGGACAACCTGCAGGTCAGCTGCCATCACCACCAGGCCGTCGTTACCCACCCGGGTTTCAAGCCCACCGCGAAGGCCGCCGACGGGACGATCGAGGCGATGGAGGACCCCGAGCGGCCGTTCTGGCTGGGCGTGCAGTGGCACCCCGAGAGCGGCGACGACCACGGGCTGTTCCTCGGCTTGGTCGAGGCCGCGGCACGCCAGCGGATCACCGCCTGACTCGGCGCTCGTCCTCTGGCCTCCCTCTCGCAGTGACAGACGTCAGGTGAGTCAGCAGCTAGGCGGGGTCGACGCGTCGTAGGGCCGGGTCGTCGATGGCGAACGTGCGGACCGGGCCCGGCGGGGTGTCCCGGGTCTCGAAGCGAACGGTGACCCGGCCCAGTCCGGTGCCCCAGACCCAGCCGCGGCCGTGCTCGTCGTGCTCGACGTCGAACCCCGGCCGCCAGTCCGGGCCGGCGGAGGTCTCGACGGGAGCGGTCTCGTGCTCCATGGCGTCGACCGACTCCACCTCTCCCTCGTCGTCGAACAGCTCTGCCTGCCGAAGGTCGGTGAGGCCGGCGACGCCCACGCCGAGCAGCCGTACGCCGCCGGCGACGTTCACCGCGCCAAGGAGACTGACCGCGACCGCGCCGATCGTCTCGGCGGCGTCCGTCGCACTGGTCAGGGTCCGGGAGCGGGTGTAGGTGGCGAAGTCGGGCAGCCGGACCTTGATCGACACCGTCCGTCCGAAGAGTCCCGCCGCGCCGAGCCGCGTGGCCACCTGACGGGCCTGGCGTTGCAGCACTGCGCGCTGCTCGTCCGGGTCGCTGACGTCGGTCTCGAAGGTGTCTTCGGCAGAGATCGACTTGGTCTCCCGTTCCGGCTCGACGGGCCGGTCGTCTCGCGCGTACGCCAGCTCGACCAGCCCCTGGGCCTGCGCCTTGCCGACGATCTGAGCCAGCTCGTCGCTCGCGTACGTCTGCAGGTCGGCCACGGTGCGGATACCGATCCGCTCCAGCTTCGCCCTGGTCACCGGCCCGACTCCGGGAACCACGCCGACCGGCATCGGACCGAGAAGGGCTACCTCGGTGCCTGGCTCAACGATCCGCAGACCGTCCGGCTTGGCCAGCTCGGTGGCCACCTTCGCCATGAACTTCGACGTCGCCACGCCCACCGAGGCGGTCAGCCCGCCCGTGGCCGCCGCGACCTGCTCCTTCAACTCCGTCACCCGGGCGCTGATCCCCTCGTGGCTGAACTCCAGCGGTCGCGGCGCCGCCCGCAGATCGACGAACGCCTCGTCCAGGCTCAGCGGCTCGACCAGCGGCGACAGCTCCCGTAGCAGCCGCATCACCTGGTCGCTGGCCGCGCGGTAAGCCGCGAAGCGGCCGGCCAGGAACGCCGCGTGCGGGCAGCGCCGCCGGGCCTCGTGCGCGGGCATGGCCGAGCGCACCCCGAAGACCCGCGCCTCGTACGACGCCGTCGCGACCACACCCCGCTGACCGACCCCGCCGACGACGACCGGCTTGCCGCGCAGGGACGGCTTGTCCCGCTGCTCGACCGAGGCGAAGAAGGCGTCGAGGTCCAGATGCAGGACCGAAGCCTCCCGTCGCACCGCCCCATTGTGGTCGGTGCGGATGCGGGTTGAGCTTGTCGAAGTCCGCCCGGCCGCCCTTCGACAGGCTCAGGGCGCATTGGGCCCTCAGGCCCGGCGGCCGCCGATCGCCGTCAGCACCGCGTTGGCGTCGCGCGTCTTCATCGTCCGCAGTGACCGGGCGCTGGAGCCGTACTCCACCGTGATCGCCGCGCCCGGTGTCGCGCGTTGTACCAGCCGGTCATCGTGCCGTGGCACGAGCCATGGCAGTCCAGGTAGCGGATCGGCAGGTCGAGGCCCTGGGAGAGCCGGTGCATCAGGTTCCGGTCCTTGACTCCGTACGAGTCGACCCCGTTCAGCGGCTGGTGCCAGGAGACCAGGTACTTCGGCTTCACCCGGTCATCACCTTCCACCCCGAGCGTTGGCAGTATGCCGGGCCATCGCGACGGTTGCAACGAGGCTGGCCGGGGTAGGGGTAGACGGGAGAGTGGGTGGCACTCTCCACTAACCTGGTTCATTCGGGAGATGCTTCCTGTCGGTGCGGCCAGGAAGGATGACATCGGTATCGGACCGCAGAGGGCACAGGGGAGTAGATGGACATCTGGCCGGGTAAGCCTTACCCGCTGGGCGCGACGTACGACGGCTCGGGAGTGAACTTCGCCCTCTTCTCAGAGGCCGCCGAGCGCGTCGAGCTCTGCCTGATCGAGGAGAACAACGCCGAAACCCGGCTCGAGCTGATCGAGGTCGACGGCTTCGTCTGGCACGCCTATCTGCCTCGGATCCAGCCGGGCCAGCGCTACGGCTACCGGGTCTACGGGCCGTACGACCCGGCGAACGGTCACCGTTGCAACCCGAGCAAGCTGCTGCTCGACCCCTACGCCAAGGCGATCGACGGGCAGATCGACGGGCACCAGTCCCTGTTCTCCTACCGCTTCGACGACCCGAACGCGTTCAACGAGGACGACTCGCTGGGCCACACCATGCTCTCGGTGGTCACCAACCCCTACTTCGACTGGGGCCACGACCGCCCGCCGCGGCACGAGTACCACGAGACCGTCTTCTACGAGACGCACGTCAAGGGCCTGACCATGACCCATCCCGGCATCCCCGATGCCATCCGCGGCACGTACGCGGCGATAGGCCATCCGGCGATCATCGACCACCTGACCTCACTCGGGGTGACGGCGGTCGAGCTGCTGCCGGTGCACCAGTTCGTCAACGACAGCCACCTGGTAGACCGGGGCCTGTCCAACTACTGGGGCTACAACACGATCGGCTTCCTGGCCCCGCACAACGGGTACGCCAGCGGCGGTACCGACGGTGAGCAGACCACCGAGTTCAAGGCCATGGTCAAGGCCCTGCACGAGGCGGACATCGAGGTCATCCTCGACGTGGTCTACAACCACACCGCCGAAGGCAACGAGCGGGGCCCGACGATCGCGTTCCGGGGCATCGACAACGCGGCCTACTACCGCCTGGTCGACGGCGCCAACCAGCACTACTACGACACCACCGGCACCGGCAACAGCCTGCTGATGCGCAACCCGCACGTGCTGCAGCTGATCATGGACTCGCTGCGCTACTGGGTGCTGGAGATGCACGTCGACGGGTTCCGCTTCGACCTGGCGGCGACGCTGGCCCGGCAGTTCCACGAGGTGGACAAGCTGTCGGCCTTCTTCGACATCATCCAGCAGGACCCGGTGATCTCCCAGGTCAAGCTGATCGCCGAGCCGTGGGACCTCGGCGACGGCGGGTACCAGGTCGGCAACTTCCCGCCGTTGTGGAGCGAGTGGAACGGCAAGTACCGCGACACGGTGCGCGACTACTGGCGCGGCGAGTCGGCGGCGCTGGCGGAGTTCGCCTCGCGGCTGACCGGCTCGAGCGACCTCTACGCGCACTCCGACCGCCGCCCGACCGCGTCGGTCAACTTCGTGATCGCCCACGACGGGTTCACGCTGCGCGACCTGGTCTCGTACAACGAGAAGCACAACGAGGCGAACGGCGAGGGCGGCAACGACGGCGAGAGCCACAACCGCTCCTGGAACTGTGGCGTCGAGGGCGAGACCGACGACCCCGAGATCAACGCGCTGCGGCTGCGGCAGCAGCGGAACTTCATCACCACGTTGATGGTCAGCCAGGGCGTGCCGATGCTCGCTCACGGCGACGAGCTCGGCCGAACCCAGCGCGGGAACAACAACGTGTACGCCCAGGACAGCGAGATCTCCTGGGTCAACTGGGACCTCGGCGCCGACCAGAAGGAGCTGCTGACGTTCACCTCCGGGGCCATCGCGCTGCGCAAGGCCCACCCGGCGCTGCGCCGCCGCCGGTTCTTCGCCGGTGACGCCGCGCACGGCGGCAAGAGCTCGGTGGGCGAGATCGAGTGGCTTCGACCGGATGGGGCGCCGATGGGCGGTGAGGACTGGAACTCGGGGTTCGCCCGCAGCGTGATGGTCTTCTTGAACGGCGACGCGATTCCCGAGCAGGACCAGATGGGGCGGCAGGTGACTGACGACCACTTCCTGCTGCTCTTCAATGCCCACAGTGAGCCGATCCCCTTCACCCTGCCGTCGAAGAGCTTCGGCAACGACTGGCGGGTTCGTCTGGACACCGCCACCGGTGCCGTGGACCCGGCCGGGGAGAGGCCGTGGCGGGCCCGGTCGAAGCACCAGATCGAGGGGCACTCCATGGTGGTGCTCTCCACCGCGGTCGTGCCGCAGGCGGAGCGGGCCGCTTCTGAACAGCGGGCGCAGCTGGCGATGAGCCGGGTCGCCAAGGAGTCGGGCACCATCGGCTGAGCACGACTACCGACCAACGCGACACGACGTAGACGACAGGAGACAAGCGTGACCCAGGTACCCGACCTCGCCCTCAACAGCGGCCAGAAGATTCCGCAGCTCGGCTTCGGTGTCTTCCAGATCGAGCCGGCAGAGACCGCCGAGGCCGTCGGCCGGGCGCTCGAGGTGGGCTATCGGCATATCGACACCGCCGAGATGTACCGGAACGAGAAGGGCGTCGGCGATGGGGTACGAGCCTCGGGGCTGGACCGCAGCGAGGTGTACATCACCAGCAAGCTCAGCAATGGCTCCCACGAGCCGGACGCCGCCCGGCGGGCGTTCGACGGCACGCTCGAGGCCCTCGGCTCGGACTACGTCGACCTGTTCTTGATCCACTGGCCGCTGCCCACCCTCTACGGCGGGGACTTCGTCTCCACCTGGCAGACGTTGGAGGAGTTCTACCGCGACGGCCGGGCTCGGTCGATCGGCGTCTCCAACTTCCAGGTCCCGCACCTGCGCCGGCTGGCCGAGGAGGCCGAGGTGGTCCCGGCGGTCAACCAGGTCGAGGTGCACCCGTACTTCACCAACGACGAGGTCCGGGCGTACGGGGCGGAGCACGGCATCCTCACTGAGGCCTGGTCACCGATCGCCCAGGGTGGGGTGCTGAAGGACCCGACGATCGCCGCGATCGCTGAGCGGGTGGGCCGCACCGCGGCTCAGGTCACCCTGCGCTGGCACATCCAGCGCGGCGACATCGTCTTCCCGAAGTCGACCACCCCGTCGCGGATCTCGGAGAACTTCGAGCTGTTCGACTTCGAGCTGACCGACGACGACATGACGGCGATCAGTGCGCTGGACCAGGGCGAGGACGGGCGTACCGGCGCCCATCCCGACAGGTTCGCCTACGTACCTTCCTGATCGATCGCCGCCACGGCGGGCTCGCTCGGATCCGCTGAGGGGCCGACCGGTCGCGTCACCCCGGCGAGCAGGAGGGCCACTCCCAGCAGACCGGCCACGACGGTGAGGGACCGAAGCACGCCGACCTGGTCGCCGAGGAACCCGATCAGGGGCGGCCCGGCCAGGAACGCGGTGTAGGCGATCGAGGCCGCGACGCTGACCCGAGCCGCGGCCATTGCTGGGTCGTCCGCCGCCGCGCTCATCCCGACCGGGAAGCCGAGCGCGGTGCCGGCACCCCACAGCGCGGCGCCGACGAGAGCCACCGGCAGCACCGCGCCGAACACGACCAGCAGCAGCCCGACCAGTGCGACCACCGCCGACGTGCGCACGGCGAACACCCGGCCGCGACGGTCGATCAGCGCCGGTCCGAACCAGCGTCCGGCGGTCATGGCGGCCAAGAAGATGGCGAAGGTCAGCGGCCCGACAACCGGCGCGACGCCGTAGCCGTCGATCATGGCCACCGCCAGCCAGTCGTTGCCGACGCCTTCGCTGAAGGCCATGCAGAGCGCGAACACCCCGATCAGCAGCGTTCGCGGCTCCCGCCAGGCGGTCAGCGGGTTGCGCCGCTTCTCGACAGGGGCGCCGGGCTCTGCGACCTCAGCCTCCGCCCGCGGCATGAACCCACGCAACGCGCTGACCGGCACGATCGCGACGTTCACCACCGCCACGACGAGCAGGTGGGCGGTGACCGAGATGTCGAGGGCGACGCACGCCACGCCGCCGAGCGCACCGGCCACCGTGCCAACGCTGAAACCGGCATGGAAGCGGGGCATGATCGTCCGGCCGAGGCGCTGCTCGACCGCCGCCCCCTCGACGTTCATGGCCACGTCCCAGGTGCCGTTGCCGTAGCCGATCAGGAACAGCCCGATCACCACCGGCAGTACGCCGACCGGGGTGCCGAGCGCGAGCACCACCAGGCCCACCGAGAGCACGGTGGCCAGGACAGCGACGGTGCGGGCGGGCCCGAAGCGGTTCACGACCAGCCCGGCCAACGGCATGGCGATGACTGCGCCGGCGGCAATGGCGAGCAGGATCAGCCCGAGCTCGGACGGGGTGGCTTGCACGGCGTCGCGGATCTGCGGGATGCGTGAGGCCCAGCTGGCGAAGCCGAAACCGCTGCCGACGAACGCAACGAAGACGGCGTTTCGCGCGCGGCGGGCGGAACCGGACATGAAACGCGACGGTACCCGGTGACGCAGACTGGGCGAGTGGCCGAGTCCGAGGCATCCGTACGCCGCGGCGATGTGATCTCGTTGCGTGAGGCCACCCGCACCTGGTTCGCCATCTCGCTGCAGACGTTCGGCGGCCCGGCCGGGCAGATCGCGGTGATGCAGCACCAGCTGGTCGACCGCCACCGCTGGCTCAGCCAGCGCCGGTTCCTGCACGCGCTGAGCTACTGCATGCTGCTCCCCGGTCCGGAGGCGCAGCAGCTGGCGATCTACACCGGATGGCTGCTCAACGGCGTGCGCGGCGGCCTGATCGCCGGCACCCTGTTCGTGCTGCCCGGGATGCTGGCCCTGCTCGCCCTGTCGGCGGTCTACGTGGGGTTCGGCGACACGGCGGTGGTGGCGGCGGTGTTCGCCGGGCTGGCCCCGGCCGTCATCGCCATCGTGGTCCAGGCGGTGTTCCGGGTGGCCCAGCGATCCCTGACCCATCCGGCGTTGGTCGCGCTCGCCGCGGCGGCCTTCGTCGCGCTGACCTTCTTCGCCGTGCCGTTCCCGGTGGTGGTGTTGGGGGCGGGTCTGCTCGGCTGGCTCGTCAGCCGACGGCTACCGGCTCTGCACGGCGGCGGCGGTCCCGAGACTGGGACCGGCGGACCGGAGCCCCTGGTCAGCGACGCCGCGCTGCACCACGACCTGCCATCGGCCCGCCGTTTCCTTCTGGTGCTGGTGCTCGGCCTGGTGCTGTGGGCCGCGCCGCTCGTCGCGGTGGCGTTGCTGGTCGACTCGACGTCGGTGTTCCTGGACCAAGGGTTGTTCTTCTCCGGCGCTGCCCTGGTCACGTTCGGTGGGGCATACGCGGTGCTGGCCTACGTGGCCCAGCAGGCCGTCTCGGTCTACGGCTGGCTGGCACCGGGGGAGATGGTCCGCGGTCTGGCGCTGGCGGAGTCGACGCCCGGCCCGCTGATCATGGTGGTCCAGTTCGTCGCCTTCCTCGGCGCCCACCGGGACCCCGGCACGCTGAACCCGTGGGTCGCCGGCGTCCTGGCCTCGCTGCTCACCGTCTGGGTGACGTTCGTGCCCTGCTTCTTGTTCATCTTCCTGGGCGCGCCGTACGTCGAGCGGCTCCGGGGCAACCGGCACCTGACCGCCGCCCTGAACGGCATCACCGCCGCGGTGGTCGGCGTGATCGCCAGCCTGGCGACGTACTTCGCGGTCCACACGCTGTTCTCGGCCACCCGCCCGGTCGCGCTCGGACCGGCCCGGGTCGACCTGCCTGTGTGGTCCAGCGTGAACCCGGTGGCGGTCGGCATCACCGTGCTGGCTCTGGTGTTGATGTTCGGCCGGAGCTGGAGTCCGCTGCGCACGCTCGGCGTATGCGCCGCCGTCGGCCTGGTCGTCGGGATCATCGGCCTGCTGACCTGACCACTCCTTCGGGTGCCGCCGCGGTACGTGCCGAATCTGTAACACGGATGACTCCGGCTCGACCGGCCCACTCGCATTAGGGTGAGCGACACCTAGCGGGGTCGGGTTTGGGAGGGCGCATGGAGGAGATCGACTGGTCGACCGAGTGGTGGCGCAGTCCCGTCTGGGTCCTGGGCGTCTGGGTCCTGGTCATGGTCGGGTTCGCCCTGCTGGGCTGGCTGCTGATCAGGCGCACCGGCTGGGGCCGACAGTTCTGGCGGCTGTCCAGCATGTATTTCATCCCGTTCTCGCGCAGCTGGCAGAGCCTGCGACCGATCCTGATCGTCGCGCTGTTGCTGCTGCTGACCGTGATGTCGGTCCGGCTGGACGTGCTGCTGTCCTTCCAGGGCAACGAGCTGTTCACGGCCCTGCAGGAGAACGACCAGCCGGCCTTCTGGCGCTCGATCGTCGTCTTCGCCGTGCTCGCCACGGTCAACGTGGTGCTGGTGCTGATCACCTTCTACATCGGCCAGGCCCAGCTCATCAACTGGCGGTTGTGGCTGAACCAGCGGATGGTGGGCGATTGGATGACCGGCGCTGCGTACCACCGGGGCCGGTTCGTCACCGCCCCGGTCGACAACCCGGACCAGCGGATCCAGGCCGACATCACCTCGTACGCCTCGCTCTCCCAGGGCCTGGCGCTGGGCATGGTGTCGTCGATGGTCACGCTGGTGTCGTTCACCGTGATCCTTTGGGGGCTGTCCGGCCCGTTGGAGATCGGCGGGATCACCATCCCGCGGGCCATGGTGTTCCTGGCCTACATCTACGTGATCATCGCGACGGTCATCGCCTTCCGGATCGGTCGGCCGCTGATTCGGCTCAACTTCCTCAACGAGCGGCTTACCGCCTCCTACCGCTACGCGCTGGTTCGGGTCCGGGAGAACTCGGAGAACGTGGCCTTCTACCGCGGGGAGCAGGTGGAGAGCTCCGGCCTGCTGGCTCGCTTCGCCGCCGTGATCGCCAACGTCTGGGCGATCGTCTTCCGGAGCCTGAAGTTCCAGGGCTTCAACCTGGTCGTGAACCAGATCGCGGTCGTCTTCCCCATCCTCATCCAAGCGCCCCGGTTCTTCGCCGGAACGATCCAGCTCGGCGACGTCACGCAGACCGCGACCGCGTTCGGCAACGTGCAGGGCGCTCTGTCGTTCTTCCGCACCGCGTACGACGACTTCGCCGGCTACCGGGCGGTGCTGAACCGGCTCACCGGCCTGCTCGACTCCGACGAGGAGGCGCGCGACCTGCCCGGACCGGTGGTGGAACCACGCGCGTCCGGTCTGGGCATCCGCGACCTGACCGTCACTCTGCCGGACGGGCGGCCGCTGGTGGGCAACCTGCACATCGATCTGCCGGGTGGGGCGTCGCTGTTGGTCAAGGGGCCTTCCGGGACGGGCAAGACCACGCTGCTGCGCAGCCTGGCGGGCCTGTGGCCGCACGCGTCGGGGACGATCGGCACCTCAGCCGAGGGCGGCACCCTGTTCTGCTCCCAGCAGCCCTACCTGCCCCTCGGCACCCTCCGGACCGCTCTGGCGTACCCGCTCCCAGCGGCCGGTCTGGACGATGCGACGGTCTCCGGCACGTTGCAGGCGGTGCTGCTCGGCCACCTGGTCGGTCGGCTGGACGAGGAGGCGGACTGGTCCAAGGTCATGTCACCCGGCGAGCAACAAAGGCTGTCGTTCGGCCGGATCCTCCTGGCCCGGCCCGCGCTGATCTTTCTCGACGAAAGCACCGCGGCGCTGGACGAGGGGATGGAGTACGCGATGTACGCCCTGGTCCGGCAGTGGATCCCGGGCTGCACCATCGTGAGTGTGGGACACCGCAGCACGCTGGACCCGCTGCACACCAACGAGCTCCGCCTGCTCGGCGACGGCCGCTGGGAGGCCAAGACCCTGGTCTCCTAGATGGCGGCGGCCGCCCGGTAGCGGTCGGCGAGGGAGCTGAGGAGGTCGCGCAGGTCGGGCGGGTCGAGGACGTCGAACGCGACGTCGAGCGAGGTCAGGTACCCCACCAGGTTCAGCAGCGAGTCACCGCCGGTCTCGAGCACGCACGACTGTTCGTCAACCGCGGTCAACAGGCCCCCGGCCGGCGTGATCCGGTCGGCGATCGCCCTCGCCGGGGCGTGCAGACGGACCCGTGCCGGGTGACGCCACGCCTGGGACGCGGTGCCCCGGATGACGTGGCGCGCGACGTCCTCCGGCGGCTCGCGTGGGGTGAACCGCGGCCCGGTGGGCAGCCGCGGCCGAATTCGGTCAGCCCGGAATGTGCGCCAGTCCGTCCGGTCGCTGTCCCAGGCCAGCAGGTACCAACGGTGCCCGGTGTAGACCAGCCGATGCGGCTCGACCCGGCGGAGCTCCTCCTCACCGGAGCGGGTCGTGTAGTCGAAGCGCAGCTGCTGGGCGTCGCGACAGGCGGTGGCCAGCGTCACCAGGACATCGGCGTCCACGGTCGGTCCGCCGGCCGCTGCCGACACGGTGGCCTGTCGCAGCGCGTCCAGCCGCGGCCGCAGCCGGGCCGGCAGTGTCTGCTGGAGCTTGGTCATCGCCCGCAGCGAGGTCTCCTCGATCCCGGTGACGGTGCCCGCGGCGGCCGCACTCAGCCCGAGCCCGACGGCCACGGCCTCGTCGTCGTCCAGCAGCAGCGGCGGCATCGCGGCGCCGGGGCCGAGCCGGTAGCCGCCGGCGACTCCGGTCCGCGACTGCACCGCATAACCCATCAGGCGCAGCCGCTCGATGTCGTTGCGGACGGTCCGGGTGGTGACGTCGAGCCGCTCGGCCAGCGCCTGGCCGGACCATTCGCGTCGGGTCTGGAGCAGCGACAGCAACCGGAGCAGCCGGACCGAGGTGTCCAACATTCCTCCAGTGTGGCAGCCATTGAGGAACCAAAGGTTCCACAAGAGCCGATAGCGTCGAGGACAACGACACTGAAAGTGAGGACCACCCATGAGCCTCCGTGGATTCGCCACCCTCAACATCTGGGCCGACGACGTACCGGCCGCCGCGGCCTGGTACGCCGAGTTCCTCGGCATCGAGCCCTACTTCTCCCGGCCTGGTCCGGACGGAGTCCCGGCGTACATCGAGTTCCGGATCGGCGACTCGGCCGACGAGCTCGGCATCATCGACCGCCGCTACGCCCCGCCCGGGGCGCCCAGCGCACCCGGCGGGGTGATCATGCACTGGCACGTCGACGACCTCGAGGGCACGCTGCAGCGGCTGATCTCACTCGGCGCCACGGAGTACGCCCCGATCACGCCGCGAGGCGAGGGCTTCGTGACGGCCTCCGTGGTCGACCCGTTCGGCAACGTCCTCGGGGTGATGTACAACCCGCACTACGTCGAGATGGTCGAGTCCGCCCGGACCGCGTGACAGTCGTGGCCCTGCTCGAGTTCCCCGACGCCGCGGCCTGGGAGTCCTGGTTGGCCGAGCACCACGCGGACGCTTCCGAGGCATGGCTCCGGATCGCCAAGCGCGGCTCCGACGTCGCGACCATCGCCATCGCCGACGCGCTGGACGTGGCCCTGTGCTGGGGCTGGATCGACGGTCAGCGCAAGGGTCTCGACGGCGTCTCGTTCCAGCAGCGTTACTGCCGGCGGCGACCGCGCAGCTCGTGGTCGCAGATCAACGTGGCCAAGGTCGAGGCGCTGACCGCCGCTGGCCGGATGCAACCGCCGGGCCTCGCCGAGGTCGCCGCGGCCCAGGCGGACGGCCGGTGGGCGGCCGCGTACGCGTCGCAGCGCACGGCCGAGGTGCCGCCGGACCTGACGGCCGCGCTGGCGGCGAACCCCCGCGCCGCCGCGGCGTTCGAGGGCCTCGGTCGGTCCGAGCGGTACCAGGTGATCCTGGCGCTGCTCAAGACGCAGACCGAAAGGGGGCGTACGCGGGCGCTGGCCCGAGCGATCGAGCGCCTGGAAGGATGACCAGGTGACGATCTTCAGAGCGAGGGGGGCGGCCCCCGCGCGCCACGCCACATGGGAGCGCGCGTCCTGATCTCTGTGCACACCGCGTACGACGTGGCCCGGTTCCGGGCCCACTTTCCGGCCCTGACCGATGGGGCGGCCCACTTCGACGGCCCCGGCGGGTCGCAGACGCCCGACGTCGTCGGCCTGGCGATGAGCCAGACATTGACCGGTCCGCTCTCCAACCGCGGCCGGATGACCGTTGCCGAACGCAACGCCGACCGCGCGGTGTCCGAGGGCCGGGCGGCCCTGGCCGACTTCCTGAATGCCGATCCGCGAGGGGTCATCTTCGGGCGCAGTATGACCGCCCTGACCTTCGAGCTGGCCCGTGCCATGGCCAAGGACTGGCGACCGGGGGACGAGATCGTGGTGACCCGACTCGACCACGACGGCAACGTCCGGCCCTGGGTGATCGCGGCCGAGGCCGTGGGCGTCCACGTGCGTTGGGTCGGGTTCGACGGCACCACCGGTGAGCTGGACCCTGGCGCGGTCGCCGCGCAGCTGAGCCCCCGAACCCGGCTGGTGGCCGTGACCGCGGCCTCCAACCTGATCGGCACCCGTCCCGACCTGCCGGCCATCGCCGAGGCCGTGCACGCCAGCGGGGCGTGGCTCTACGTCGATGCCGTCCACCTGGCGCCGCACACCTTGGTCGACATGGCCGCGCTCGGCGCCGACCTCCTCGCCTGCTCGCCGTACAAGTTCCTCGGCCCCCATTGCGGCGTCGTCGCCGGGCGCCCCGAGCTGCTGGAGGGCCTGCGGCCGGACAAGCTGGTGCCGTCGTCCGACACTGTGCCCGAGCGGTTCGAGCTCGGCACGCTGCCGTACGAGCTGCTGGCCGGAACCACGGCAGCGGTCGACTTCATCGCCGATGCCGTGCCGTCCGAGGGCGAACGGCGGATGCGGCTGGAACGGTCGATGGCCGCGCTGGAGGCGCACGAGGAGGAGCTTCGGGCGGAGGTGGAGAGCGCCCTGCTCGAGCTGTCCGGGGTGACGCTGTACTCGCGGGCGGCGCGGCGGACCCCGACTCTGCTGGTCACCTTCGCCGGTCACGAGCCGGCCGATCTCTACCGCCAGCTGGCTGAACGCGGGGTGAACGTGCCCGCCGGGACCTTCTATGCGTACGAGCCCGCCCGGCACCTCGGCCTGTGGCCGGCGGGCGGCCTGCGCATCGGACTGGCGCCGTACACCGACCGGAACGACGTCGACCGGCTGCTCAGCGCGCTCACCGCCATCCTCACCTAACGCAACCGAACGGACAGGCATCTCACGCAGCCCTCGAGCTCGCGGCTGGTCAGCTGACCCACCTGGCGCGGAGCGAGGTCGATGCGCCCTTCGACAAGCTCAGGGCGCATGCATGAGGATCGAGGTCATGACCGTCATCAAGATCAATGCCATCACCGTGCCGCGCGACTCCGGCGACGAGCTGGCTCATCGGTTCGCCGCTCGTGCCGGGGCGGTCGACCAGGCGGAGGGCTTCGAGGGCTTCGAGCTGCTCAAGCCGACCGACGACCGCGACCAGTGGCTGGTCATCACCCGGTGGCGGGACGAGGCCGCCTTCCAGGCGTGGCTCGGCTCCGAGTCGTTCACCTCCGGCCACCGTTCGGCCGCCGAACGGGCTGGCGGCGCGGCACCTCGGCCCGTCGCGACGCACAGCGAGGTCTGGTCCTATGTCAAGGCCGGCGGCTCGGAGTCCCCGTCCTGACGCACGTGCCCTCACCCAGGAGGTGGTCGGGGCAGACGTGCGGTACTCCGAGTTGAGCCGACGTCCGGCGGACCGGTGCGCGCCGTGCTTCGATGGCCAGGTGCGGGTGCTGTTCAGTACGACGGCCGGAGCCGGCCACTTCGGACCGATGGTCCCGGTCGCGCGCGCCTGCGTGGCCGCGGGTCACGCGGTCGCGGTCGCGGCACCGGCCAGCTTCGCCGCCCACGTCAACAACGCCGGCCTGGTCCACCGGCCGTTCCCCGATGTGCCGGCCGACCAGATGGGCGCGGTCTTCGGCCGCCTGCCCTCGCTACCCCGCGAGGAGGCGAACCGGATCGTCCTGACGGAGGTCTTCGGCCGGCTCGACGCCCAGGCAGCCTTGCCCAGCCTGCTCGAGATCATCCAGGACTGGCAGCCGCACGTCGTCGTCCGCGATCCAGCTGAGTTCGGCTCCCTGGTCGCCGCCGAGCGCTTCGGCGTCCCGTCGGTGCAGGTGGCCATCGATATGGGCCAGTTCATGGCCGCGGCGGCGGAATGGATGGATGAGCCGCTCCGCGAGCTGGAGCGGACGGCGGGGCTCGACGACATCCGGGGCGCAGAGCGGATGTCGGCGACGCCGACCTTCACGTCGGTCCCCGCCCGCGTCGACGGTCCGCCCGGCCAGCCGGGAACGGCGGGACCGGGGCACAGCCGGGTGTGGCGGTTCCGCACCGACTCCTCCTCGCCGGGACCGGCGTTGCCGGCGGAGTGGGGCAACCCCAGCCAGCCGTTGGTCTACGTCAGCTTCGGGTCGGTCGCCGGCTCGCTCGGAGGGTTCGCGGCCGTGTACCCGGCCGTTCTGGCGGTCCTGGCCTCGCTACCGGTGCGGGTGCTGATGACCACGGGATCTGGCTACGACCCGACTCTCCTCGATCCACTGCCGGCCAACGCCTGGGCGACGCAGTGGTGGCCGCAGGCCGCGGCGATGCCGGAGACGGCCGTGGTGATCGGCCACGGTGGCTTCGGCACGACCATGACGGCCCTGGCCGCCGGCGTGCCCCAGCTGGTCCTCCCGCTCTTCTCCTCCGACCAGTTCCTGAACGCGGACCGGGTCCAGGAGGTCGGCGTCGGCATCCGGCGGCTCGGTGGCCCCGACGCGGTGCCCGAGGTGCCCGGACTGGTCCAGCAGCTGCTCGACGAGCCGGGTTACGCCGAAGCCGCGCGCCGGATCGCCGCCGACATGGCGGCGCTACCGGATGTGACCACGACCGTGGCGGTCCTCGAGGAGCTCGCGGGCACTAGGACGCCGTAAGTGGGGACTACTCGTCCCGGCGGGCCGCACGCCGGGCGGCGTCCAGCCGCCGTCGCGCCTCGGCCACCGCCTGCACCGCAACCCGTTGCTGCGACTTGGCCTGGGTGAGATAGCGCTGCGCCGTGACCTTGTCCCGGCGGGCCTCGATCCGCTGCGTGTCCAGCGAGCTCACCCGGTCCTCGGCGGCCTCCATCGCGCCCTCGGCGTCCGCCAGCTCGAACTCGGCTTGCCAGTGGGCCGACTCCGCCGCGGCGAGCTCCTCCTCAGCGCGACGAAGGTCGGACCGCGCGTCAAGGTTCCCGGCCGGAGGGGGAGTGGCGTCCTCCTCGTCGTCCTCGTCCGCCGGAAGGTCGCTCGTCACGAGCTCCACCACCCGCAGACCCCCGACCGCGCGGCGCCGCGCGGCCAGCTCGTCCTCGACGAGAGGTTGCTCGTCCTCAGCGGGCTCCGGCGGTGCCTCGATGGCCCGTAACTCGGTCGTGCCGAGCTCCGGCACCCGGGGCCGCCGACCGAAACCGCTGTGTGAGAGCGGTCGCACCAACCGACCGTTGCGAACGGTCAGCGCACCGGCCAGGTCGACCAGGGCCGCCTGCAGGGTGGCTTCGACCTCCGACAGCACGGCGGCCGTCGGCCGGACACCCGCCTCCTCGGCATGGGCTCGCGCCCGGTCCATCAGGTCCGAGATCAGCAGCCGCCGCTGCTCGGCCAGGTGCCGGAAGTTCGGATAGGCCAGCTCGGTCTGCGCCTCGCGGAGCTCGCGACCCAGGGTCGACAGGCGCTGCATTGCCTCCGCGTCGCGAGCCAGCAGGTTCACCAGCCAAGCGCTGCGGGTGGGACGGCGTAGATGCTGAAGGCGTTCGGCGATCTCCCGGCTGCCGGCCGCCCGGGCCTGCCGCACCAGCTCGTTCCGGGCGGCAACGAAGTCGGCGGGTGGGAGCACGTAGAGCTCGCGGACGATCTCGTCCAGCTCCTGCCCCGTCATCTGCCCACCACCCCGGGGC
Source organism: uncultured Actinomycetota bacterium (assembly GCA_963808435.1). GTDB lineage: Bacteria > Actinomycetota > Actinomycetes > Propionibacteriales > Propionibacteriaceae > Microlunatus. Next base: position 405,299 of record CAWEFW010000001.1, read on the forward strand.
CCAAACCTAGCGGAGGAGTTCCTCGAGGGTCACCTCAGGACGCGGACGCGAGCACGATGGGCTCCCCGGCCGTGCAGCAGCCGCCCGACACAGCCATGCAGTCGATGACGAACGTGTGCCGCAGGAGATCCGGCAGCTCGCAGGCGGCGTTCGTGCACTCGAGGGTGCGGTCCCCGTGAACGACCAACGTGCCATGGCAGTGGTCGAGGTCCAGGCCGCAGTCCGGACATCTGCTCATGCAGTTGTTGTAACAGCCGACAGCGGCGAAATGCCGCATTGCGTCGGCGTGTTGCGATTCTCTGTTCGAATTGAGTGCCTGCGTCAGCCACGCTTCTTGGGCGGGCGCGCCTCCCGTCCGGCCGCGGCCGGCTCCTTGACCTTCTTCTTGACCGGACCCGCGGACTCACCGGTTCGGCGCCGTCCGCCGTTGCCGTTCGCCTGGCGTTGCTTGGCCGCCTCGATGCTGGCGCGGAGCGCGCTCAACAGGTCTGGCGGTGCCGCGCCGGCGGCGACCTCCGGGGTCGATGCCCGCCCGGTCGCCTTGGCATCGATCAGGGCGGTCAGCGTCTCCCGGTGCACGTCCCGGTAGCGAGTGGTGTCGAGCTGCTCATCGGCCAGCGAGTCGATCAGCGCCTCCGCCATGGCCAGCTCCTGCGTGGGCGAGACCCACTCGTCGTCCTCGGCCAGGAAGGGGAACTTGGGCGGCCGGACCTCGTCGGGCCACAGCATCGTGGACAGGACGAGCACATCGCCGTGCACCCGAAGCACTGCGAGGATCTCGCGGTCGCGCAGCCTGACCTTGGCGAGGGCGAGCCGGCCCATCTTGCGCAGCGCGTCCCGCATCAGCCGGTAGGCCTTGGCGCCCTGCCGTTCGGGCTCGACGTAGTAGCTCCGGTCGAAGTAGATCGGGTCGACGGCCGTCTGCGGCAGGAACGAGACGATCTCGATCGAGCGCGACGTCTTGGCCGGCAGCGCGGCGAGGTCGACGTCGCTGAGCACGACCAGCTCACCGGTGGTGGACTCGTAACCTCGCCCGATCTCCTCGTAGGGCACCTCGGCGCCGTCGATCGAACAGACCCGCTTGTACTGCACCCGGCCGCCGTCGTTGACGTGGATCTGCCGGGACGGAACGTTCTTGCTCTCGGTCGCGACATACAGCGCGACCGGGATGGTCACCAAGCCAAAGGAGATGGTGCCTCGCCAAACAACCCGCATCGCCGCATCCCTCCGAGCGCATGCCGTACCCAGCGTTTTCGCTGGTATGTTCCATTATTCCAGTAAGATGCGTAATTACCAGACCCGGATAAGCGTCGGCGCCAGCCTACGCCGATGGCTGGTCGTGAACTCGGGTGTAGCTGAGCGCGAAGTCGACCTCCCAGCTCGCGCCCTGGTCGTACGACGTCTCCCACCGCCCCTCGATCCGGTTGCCGTCGGGGGAGATGGTGCCGACGTAGCGCTGGGAGAACTCCAGCGGTGAGAAGTCCGGCTCTGTCCGCAGCAGCGTCCAGGTCCGGTCGTCCAGGCTCATCCGGTAGAGCCGCACGACGCCGCGGGAGTCGAAGTAGTGCTGGAGATAGCCGTCCGGAGTCGGGGAGATCACCATGAGGCCGTCCGGGAACTCCGGAAGCGGGCTGAGGGATCGCTGGACCAGGACGGTTCCCCTGAGGTCCCACTCGAAGACACACCGACCTGGCGGGGCGTCGGGTATCTCGACCTGTTCGACCCACTCCCCGACGAAGACGTCTAGTGCGGCCAGTCGACCGTCGCGCTCGTTCGCTTCCATGACTCGTCCTGATCCTCGGTGCTGCCCGGTCGAGACTCACTATGGCAGCGGGGCGTTCGGCCCGCGTACGGTCCCCGATACTGGCGCCATGGCCGACGATCCACAGCCGGAGTTCCTGGAACCACCCGTGCGGGCCGATGGGCCGGTCCGGCTGGCGGAGCCCGACCCGACCTGGCCGGAGCAGTACGCCCGCGAGGAGGAACGCATCCGGGCCGCGCTGGGTCCGCGGGCGCTGCAGGTCGAACACGTCGGATCGACGTCCGTGCCGGGGCTGGCGGCCAAGCCCGTGATCGACATCGTCCTGGTGGTCCACAACTCCGCGGACGAGGCGGCGTACGTGCCGGATCTGGAGGCGGCGGGTTACGTGCTTAAGTTCCGCGAGCCCGCCTGGTACGAGCACCGGTTCCTGCGGGACCGCGACCCTGACGTCCAGATCCACGTGTTCTCCGTGGGCTGCCCCGAGATCGAGCGCATGCTGGCGTTCCGCGACCGGCTGCGGGCTCGGCCCGAGGAGCGGGACCTGTACGAGCGGACCAAACGAGACCTGGCGGCTCGACGCTGGGACTACATCCAGGACTACGCCGATGCGAAATCCGTCGTGGTGGAGGAAATCATTTCGAGATCGCCGGCGGACCGGCAATCCGATGCGTAGCCTGCGTCGAAACCACAGTCGTGGGGCAGCTCGCAGGACCTTGTTCGCCAGGAGACCTGACATGTCGCCGCTGGGACGAGAGCTTGGGTAGCGGGCCCCGGGGAAACGCGTCAGTCCATCGACTATCGAGGGAGCACTGTGTCGGAAGATCAAGCTCATGGCATCAGCCGTCGCCGTTTTCTGCAGGGAACCGCGGCCGCTTCGCTAGGGACAGCAGCCACAGCGGCCGGGATCAGACCCGCCGCCGCCGACCCGATCCTCGAGGTCGCGGTCGAACCGCACGGCACCCCGCTTCGCGGCCTTGATCTGGTGCTCGAGACGCCCACCGCTGAGGGTCGCTTCGGGTACATGTTCAAGAACCAGCCGGCGTTCGGGGCCTCGGAGGACCTGCTCACCGCCCTGGGTCAGACCATGGAGGAGCGGCCGGTCATCGGCACCAACCTCACCGACCCGGAGACGGGCGAGCCGGTTCTGAACAGCGACGGCAACCCCGTGGTGGCCACCAAGGACCACAACGACTCTCTGGGCGAGAACCCGAGCCCCACCCTGACCTCGGGGTTCACCTTCGTCGGCCAGTTCGTCGACCACGACATCACCTTCGACACCACGACGCTCAGCGAGCAGCAGGAAGATCCCAAGGCGACCACGAACTTCCGGACGCCCCGCTACGACCTGGACTCGATCTACGGACGGGGCCCCAGCAAGGATCCGCAGCTCTACGACCCCAACGACCGGGACAAGCTCCTGGTCGTCAAGCGTCCCTACAGCGAGATCCGGGGCGTCCCGACGACCCCCGATGTGGTCTACGACGTGCCGCGCGACGCCAACGGCAAGGCGATCATCGCCGATCGGCGTAACGACCAGACCCTGATCCTCCTGCAGCTGCACGTGGCCCTGCAGATGTTCCACAACAAGCTCGTGGACCACGTGCGGAAGAACCTGTTGTCCGCGCTGTTCCCCGGGCTGTCGGTCTTCGAGTCGGCCCGGCGCCTGGCCCGGTGGCACTACCAGTGGATGGTGACCCACGACTTCCTGCCCGCCATCGTGGGCAAGGCCATGGCCGACTCGGTGTACAAGGAGGTGCTGACCGGGCTTCCGATCATCAACCTCAAGTACTACCGGACCATCAACCCGCTGGGGCGTCCCTACATCCCGGTGGAGTTCTCGGTGGCCGCGTACCGCTTCGGCCACAGCATCGCGCGGCCGCGGTACACGGTGCGGGACTTCATCGACACCCGGACCGGCGCCACGGTGGCCGTCTCGAGCGTCCCGCTCTTCGAGGCCGCGCCGACGGACAACAACCTGAACGGGTCCCGTCCGATCCCGCCGCGGCTGAAGATGCAGTGGAGCAAGTTCTTCAACGCCGCCGGGAAGCCTCCGACCGCCCGGCCGGTGCGCCAGTTCGACGCGAACCTGTCCGACGCGCTGTTCCGGCTGCCCTCGACGGCGCTGCCGGACAGCAACCCGATGAGCCGGCTCGCGGTGCGCAACCTGCTCCGTGGGAAGAGCATGCGGCTGCCTTCGGGACAGCAGATTGCTCGCCTGATGGGCGTGACTCCGCTGACCGACGAGGAGCTGTACACCGATCACCGCATCGAGGTGCGGGTGCCCATCGTCGGCAACGTGGTGGAGGTGCTGCGCGAGTTCGACGTGGAGAACCAGGATCTGAAGACGCTCTTCGAGGATCCGGGCTGGGACGGCGAGGCGCCGCTGTGGTTCTACATCCTCAAGGAGGCGGAGATCGTCGGCCGCGGTCGGCAGATGGGTCCGGTTGGGGGGCGGATCGTGGCTGAGACCCTTGTTGCGCTCATGCAGCGTGACCTCAACTCGTACCTCACTCTGAACGTGCTGTGGAAGCCCACGCCGCCCATCGCGCCGGCCCGCGGCCAGTTCACCATGGCGGATCTGCTCAAGTTCGCCGGCGTCTGGTCCTGATCATCTGGGGTGATCAGCCGAGGCGTACATCGGTACGCCTCGGCTGGAGTCGCGCCGACCCGGTGTGCACAGCGTTATCGGATCTGTTATAGAGTTGTCCCGTTGCGGGGGCTTCAGAGGGGGATGCAATGTCGGAGAACGAATCTCGAGGAACGAATCTCAAGCGAACGAATCTCGTGGGATCAGCCGTCGGGGCTTCATCAAGGGGACGGCGGCCGTAGGGCTAGGGACAGCGGCCACCGCCGCCGGGCTGACACCCGGGGGGCTGCCCAAGGCGGTGGCCGAGGAGCTGCCGCCCACTCCGCCCCACGGCGCCGAGCTGCGCGGCATGGACCTGGTCGTCAAGAGCCCCACCACCGAGGGTCGCTTCGGGTTCATGTTCAAGAGCCAGCCGCCGCACCCGGCCGTCGGATGACGCTGCTCGGCCAACCTGGGCGCGACCATGGAGGAGAAGCCGATCATCGGCAAGCCTCTGACCGACCCGCTCACCGGCCAGCCCGTCATGAAGGACGGCGTCCAGGTCATCGCCAACAAGGACCACAACGACTCCCTCGGCGAGAACCCCAACCCGGCGCTCACGTCCGGGTTCACCTTCGTCGGCCAGTTCGTCGACCACGACATCACCTTCGACACCACGCTCGCTCAGCGAGCAGCAGTCCGATCCCGACGCCACGACCAACTTCCGCACGCCCCGCTACGACCTCGACGCCATCTACGGCCGGGGCCCGAACCTGGACCCGCAGTTCTACAACCCCGCGGACCGGGACAAGTTCCTTCTCGTCCCGACTGACCTACAGCACGATCAGGACCGACACGCTCAAGACGTCCCAAGACGCTCTACGACGTGCCCCGCGTCGGCGCCAACGACCCCGCTGGTCGCCCGGAGGGCAAGGCCATCATCGCCGACCCTCGCAACGACCAGACGCTGATCGTTCTCCAGATCCACGTGGCCCTGCAGATGTTCCACAACAAGCTGGTGGACGTCATGCGCCAGAACGGAATCCCCCGGTCGGCCGTGTTCGAGTCGGCTCGCCGTCTGGCCCGGTGGCACTACCAGTGGATGGTGACCCACGAGTTCCTGCCCGCCATCGTGGGACAGACCATGTCCGACTCGGTGTACAAGGAAGTCTCCACCGGAGCCCCGAAGATCACCCTCAAGTACTACAAGCCGACGAACCCCGCGGGGCGCTCCTTCATCCCGGTCGAGTTCTCGGTGGCGGCGTACCGCTTCGGCCACAGCATCACCCGGCCCCGCTACACCGTCCAGGACTACGTCACCAGCGCCGGCGCCACCGTGCCCGTCTCCAGCGTGCCGCTGTTCGAGGCCACGCCCACCGACAACAACTTGAACGGGTCCCGCCCGTTGCCGCCGCGGCTGAAGCTCCAGTGGAGCAAGTTCTTCAACAAGCCCGGGCGAGCCTCGGACTGCCCGGCCGGTGCGCCAGTTCGACGCCACGATGGCCACCCCGCTGTTCACGCTGCCCACGACGGCGCTGCCCGACTCGAACCCTCTGAGCCTGCTCTCGTCGCGGAACCTTCTGCGGGGTAAGAAGATGGGTCTGCCCTCGGGTCAGCAGGTAGCTCGGCTGATGGGCGTGACGCCGCTCACCAACGCCCAGCTGTGGAAGAACCACCGCATCGAGGTGAAGATCCCCATTCCCACCAGCGGCACGGGCGCCAACGTGGTGGAAATCATCGCGCGAGTTCGATGTGGACAACCAGGACCTCAAGGCGCTCTTCGCCGACCCGGGATGGAACGGCGAGGCCCCGCTGTGGTTCTACATCCTCAAGGAGGCCGAGATCGTCGGCAAGGGTCGCACGCTGGGCCCTGTCGGCGGGCGGATCGTGGCCGAGGTCCTCGTCGGCCTGTTGCAGAAGGACCCCAATTCGTACCTGTACCTGAACCCCGCCTGGAAGCCGGCAGCGCCCGTCACGCCGGTCCGCGGGCGGTTCACCATGGCCGACCTCCTCACGTTCATAGGGGTCTGGTCATAACAACGAGGAACTAACGCATGCGAAAGGGCAAGGTGTTGAACATGCAAGAGTCGATCGTAAACAAGTCAACGCGCCGAGGCATTTTCCGTCGGGTCTTAGTGGCCCTACTGGCCCTGGCAACACTACTCACGCTAGGAGCCTGCCGGGCAACCGGCGGGGGTCAGATTGATGATCCCGTGCCGAGTGGCGTTCTACCGACAGGTGACATCACTGGAGACTTCACCGGCGAAGCAAACTTCGGCTTCAACTTCACCTGCGAGATGAGGGACAACAACAAGGCCGTGATCAAGGGCGAGATCACCTATCACGACACCGGGACCAGCGACATTGAGGGACTCGATTTCGGCCCGATCAGGCTCCACGGCGTCGTTGACCCGCATGGTCATCACCGCACCCGACTGCGAGGCGGCGGCCCAGATCGTTCCTTGACGCGGCCCAGTTCGAGGGCACCTACCGGTCCCAGGACACGAGTCTGCTGTCCGCGCTGCCCGGCCGATTCACCGTCCTGGTCTTCGACCAGGGTGAGCCGGGCCGCACGACCGACCCGCCTTCGTCACCGGCGACGGGTTCTCCATCGAGCTCGACGGGGGCCCGTACACCCTCTACACCCGGGCCGGCTACATCGAGGGCGGCAACATCCAGGTGGACAACACCTAAGCACACACCCGGGCCTGACCCGGCGGCGTGGGGTGGCTCAGACCACCCCACGCCGTTGGCACGTCTATCCCTCGCGTCATGTCCGCCGGCCTTCCGCGTCATCAGTAAACGTGAGGACAAATATGGACGTGTCATTCGGGAGCAGGTCGCGCCGAGGAGTGCTCCGGCGGGCCGGAGCGGCCGCGCTGGCCCTGGCTGCGGTGCTGGGGCTCGGAGCCTGCAAGGCGGACGGCGGTGGATACATCGGTGAGCCGCTGCCCGGAGGCCCGGTCAGCGTCTTCGACGGCGACGCAAACTTCGGCTTCAACTTCACCTGCCATGTGGACAACCGCGATCGGGCTGTGATCAGGGGCAAGATCACCTACCACGATCCCGGCGTCAGCACCGTCGGCGGAGTCGACTTCCCGGAGATCCGGCTCAACGGCACCGTGGACCCGTTCTTCACGACCGCGGAAACCTGTGAGCAAGCGGCCGAGATCTTCCTGGATGCGGCCCAGTTCGAGGGCACCTACCGGCCCCAGGGCAAGACGCCCGGCATCCTCGGGCAGCGCGCGGGACGGCCGGTTCATCGTCCAGGTCTTCGACCAGGGTGAGCCGGGCCGGACGGAGGACCCGGCGTTCGTCACCGGGGACGGGTTCGCCATCGAGCTCGTCGGAGGCGCCTACGGCGCCTACACCCGGGGCGGCTACATCGAGGGTGGGAACATCCAGGTGAGGGGAAACAGCGGGTAACTGGCGGCCGGCGTTCCCTCGGCGGCAGCGCTGCTTCCTCACCCCCGTGCCGGCGGTGTCCACCGCCGGCCATGCTGCTGGACAACGGGATACGAACCCCGGCTGGTGGGTACAAATAGAGTGAAGGCCGACTACTGAGAGCGGCGGACGCCTGTCGAACCGTCGCCCACAGTGAGGCTCGGGCCCGTCGGGGGACGGCTATGTTGTCGGGGGACGTGCATGACACAGGCGCGACGCGCGAAGGGGCTCGCCGGCCGCGGTCGGCGAGCGTGGTTGCTGATCGTCATTCCGTTGCTGATGTTGTTGGCGGGGATTGTGCTCTTCCGAGGACTCAGCGAGCAGGCCGAACAGGGCGGCTTGTCGATTCCCGGTGCTTCGACCGCTACGGCACCGGCCAGCCCCGATGTCGACCACGCCCACCGCAACGAGCCCGACGCCAAGTCCACGTCCGACGCCCAGCCCGAGTACGCGCAGCGCAAAGCCGAACGATGCGGCGGCCTCGCGCGCTCTTCGCGCTTGCCGGGCGAAGGTCAAGGCGGCGGACGAGGTGCTGGCCACCGCGAAGACCGGGATGCGGTCACTGGTCAGACCACATTCAGGCCCAGACGGATGCGAACTCCGGAGAGATCACCATCGGTGAGATGGAGGACATCTTCGAGCGCACGATGAAAGCCGGTGACGAGGACGAGAAGCGGTACCGCTCGGCGATGAAGAGCTACGAGGACCAGGACGGCTCGTGTCGGAAGGTCTCCGGCGCCTCGGCCAAGATCACCAAGCAGTTGGCCCGCTGCGCAGAGCGCGGAAAGGCGCAGGATCCGGTGCTGGGAGCCGCAGATGACGGAATGGAAGACTGGATCAAACACCTCGGGGACATGCGACGCTCCGAGCAGGGGAAGATTCACAACCCGCAGCAGAAGTGGCTCGCGACCTGGCGCGCCGCCCCCAAGAACATCGACGCCTACGACGAGGCAGCCGACAAGTTCTCCGCCCCCGACTGTTAGGGCTCATCGCTCATCTCACTCGACTTGTACAGATGTCCCCGAGTTGTCCGCCTGGGACCCGAGGGCTGCCTGCCGTACGGTGGGGGCAGCCCTCCGGTTACTTCACAGGGACTACTTGACCTGAATGTTGCCGGTCTCGATCGGCTCGAGCGGCAAAGGGGTCCGCAGCCGTGAGCAGGCACGCCTGGGGATCGCCGGTCGTCGCAGGATCGTCGTCCCAGAAGGCGACCCGGCTGATCTTGTCGAGGCCCTTTCCGGGCTCTCCGTTGTCTTGAACCGTGAAGAACACGGCATCGACGAGGTTCGGGTCGTTGGTGCTCTTCGTCGTTCCACCGAATATGACGATGTTCTCGACTCTCTTCATGCAGGAGATGCCGATGTGCACCCTGTACGGCGACGTGCCGTTCTCCCCCGTGAACGACTTGTTCGTGAGTTGCGCCTGGCCCTTGACCGTCCCGTCCGCGTGCTTCGCGCTGAACGAGAAATGCCTCTGCCCGCCATCCAGCGCGCCGGCTCCGCTTGCCGAATCGGTTGTTGCCGCTTGTGCGGCGGTGGTGCCCCCGAGGCCCAGAACGACTGCGCCCAACAGGCGGCCGCGCGTGGTCCTCTCATGCTTTTCCCTTCTCCAGGAACGTGGTGTGACGCTTCGTCACTCAGCGCAATCTATGACGAGAGATAGGCCGCCGATGCCGATTGCACACGTAAATGTGTCGCTATCAGTCAGTCCCAGACGCAGGGTGCCGTGGACCTGCGGACGTGTCGAGGTCGTGCAGGATTCGGAGCCTGACCAACTCGTCAATGCAGCACTGGCACCGGGAGTGATCGAAGCCATCGGTCCAGCGCCGGCGCCCGGGTTGGTGAGAAGCATCAAAGTCGCGCGACGACTCAACCACGAACCGACGAGCCCGACGCGAAGATCGCCGGATCGGAGTCGGTCCCGGCCAGGGGAGTCCGCCCACGCGCCACTCAAGATTCCCCAAGGTTTGGGCAAGCGTACGAGAGCAGCGGTTAAGTGATCGATCCTTGGATGAAGGCCGTCGGCGCGGTTCGAAGCCCGTCTCAGCGGTTTGACCGGGCCTCCTAAAGTGGCTTCTAGAGGCGTATGTGCGTCTTGTAAATGTGTTTCTCCGGGGGATACACATGAGGTCACGTCTTTGGCGGGCCGCCATCTCGGGGGCCATGGCGGGCATCAGCATGAGTCTTCTGGTTGGGGTCGGGACTGCGGCCGCACACCCGAATGACCCGCATGAGAGCGACGAGCAGCACGCTGCCCAGGATCTGGCCGGGGTGTCGATCGAGAAGATCGAGAAGGACACTCGGGCCAACGCGCTCAAGATCAAGAAGGCGACCGGGGCGGCGCCGGGTGGTCGTACGGCCGATCAGCGAGTCGCCAACGAGGGAGCGTCCAGCAGAGCGGCCACCGACCCGGGACAGGGCGGTCAGTGGAGTCCGGTCCTGAACACCCCGGTGGTACCGGTCTTCCAGACCGTTCTGCCCAACGGAAAGGTCTTGATGTGGGACTCCGTGGGTGACCAGCCGGCGGAGAGCTATCCCAACCACACGTTCACTCGAGCCACGGTCTGGGACCCCAGGACGAACACGTCCAAGCAGGTGAACGTGACTGGTTACAACATCTTCTGCGCCGGCTATGTCCAGCTGGCTGATGGACGTGTGCTGGTCGCCGGCGGCAACAAATCCCAGGCGCTGGACGGCATCGTGCAAACCCACATATTCGACTGGCGTACCGAGACCTGGACTCGCGGGCCGAACATGAATGCGGGCCGTTGGTATCCCTCGGTGGCGGCGCTGGCTAATGGGGAGGCGCTGATCGTCGGCGGTGGCCCGGCGACTGCCGAGGTCTACCAGAGTGACACCAGGCTGCGCCGGTTGACCGGCTTCACCAGCTTCGACGACCGGAGCTATCCCTTCCTCGTACCCCGCCCGGACGGTCAGGTCGAGCTGGTCGGTCCGTACAACCGGATGGACACCATGAGCACGGCCGGCATCGGTGCTCTTACCGCGACCCGTAACCGTGACGGCATCAGCCGCACCTATGGCAGCTTCGCCATCTACGACATCGGTAAAGTGATCGTTGTCGGCGGCGGGAGCGTAACCGAGGACGGTCGGACATCGGTTCCCACGAAGACCGCCGCGGTGGTCGACGTCAACGGTTCCGGAACTACTGTTCGCTCCACGAACTCCATGTCGGTCGGACGTCGACAGGCCAACCTGACCGTCCTGGCGGACGGCAGCGTGCTGGCCACCGGCGGGCAGAGTTCCTCCGTGAACGGGTTGGTCGACCTGCAAAATCCGGTCTTCGCCGCCGAACGGTGGGATCCAGCCACCGAGACCTGGACCGTGCTGGCCAGCGCCAGCCGAGTCCGGCAGTACCACTCCACGGCGACGCTGCTGCCGGACGGCCGCGTGATGACCGGTGGTGGCGGCATCTGTGACACGTGCGCCACGAACGGCTATCTGGAGAAGAACATCGAGTACTTCTCGCCGCCCTATCTGTTCACCAAGGACGGCACCGGAAGCCCGGCTCCCCGTCCGGTGATCGGCAGCGCTCCGACCACGACCGGCTATGCCCAGACGTTCGCAGTCTCCACCGAGCAGGCTGGGTCGATCGAGAAGGTGGGTCTGGTCCGCCTCGGCGCGCCGACCCACAGCGAGGACCAAGGGCAGCGGTACGTTCCCCTCACCTTCAAGACGTCCGGATCGACGCTCACTGTCACCGCACCAGCCACGACGAACATCGCACCGCCGGGCTACTACATGCTGTTCGTCACGAATACCGCCGGGGTTCCCTCCGTCGCCACGATCGTGAAGCTCGCGGCGACCTACGAGCCTGTAGGCACTGCGACCAGGAACGACTACAACGGCGACAAGAACGCCGACATCGCGGTGTGGCGGCCGTCGAACGGAACCTGGTATGTCCGCGGTATCAGCACGACGAGCTTCGGTTTGACCGCCGACAAGCCGGTCCAGGCCGACTACGACGGTGACAACAGGACCGACATCGCGGTGTGGCGGCCGTCGAGCGGAGGGTGGCACATTCGCGGCCAGGCTCCCGTCGGTTGGGGTGTCTCCGGAGACATCCCCGTTCCGGCCGACTACAACGGTGACCGCAAGGCCGATCTTGCGGTGTGGCGGCCCTCGACCCGAACGTGGTACCTCCGGGGCCTCAGCACCACGACCTTCGGCCTCTCCACCGACAAGCCGGTCCACGCCGACTACAACGGTGACGGCAAGGCCGATATCGCGGTGTGGCGGCCGTCGAACGGGACCTGGTACGTCCGGGGCATCAGCACCACGACGTTCGGCCTGTCCACCGACAAGCCGGTCCACGCCGATTACGACGGTGATGGCAAGGCCGATATCGCGGTGTGGCGGCCGTCGAACGGGACCTGGTACATCCGCGGTAAGACTTCGGTTATTTGGGGTCTTCCGGGAGACATTCCGGTGCCGGACGACTACAACGGTGACGGCAAGGCCGATATCGCGATATGGCGGCCATCAACCGGCGAATGGAAGATACGCGGCTCCGCCTCGATGGCTTTCGGTCTGAAGGGTGATATTCCGGTCTGACGATGCTGGATCGGCGCGGCCGTCTTCGAACAATCCGCCGACCGCAAGAGTGACGCCATCGGTCCGGCAACGGATTGGGTAGCTGCCGCGACCAACAAGGTCTTCGCTCAACCGGACGTCGCGGCGCGTTGCCTGGGCAGCGTCATCCGCAGGGCGCCTCGTTCCACCGTCCACGTTCGACGCGGCACCGGGCCGTAGATCTCGCCGTCTGCGCTGGTGTAGAACGGCTCGCCGGCTACTGTCACGGTGTCGCAGGAGCGCCGCAGGACGTCGCTGCGTTCGGGATGCCGCGCGCGCAGCAAGTCCAGGCCGTAGCTGATCCGGCGCAACGGCCCGGTCGCGTACGACACCATGGCGTCGAGCTTGCCGTCGACCGGCTCCGCTCCCGGGTTGAGCGGCAGGCCGCCGCCGACCGTGGCGCCGTTGCCGATGGAGACCTCCAGCACCGGTCTGTTGGGCATCGCCACGCGTTCGCCATCGATCTCCACCTGGAGCCGGAACGCCGGGCTCACCGAGGCTCGCAGCATGCCGAGCGCGTACCCGACCCGGCCCAGCCGCTCCTTCAGTACCGCACCACGCCGGCTCGCCTCGGACCCGACGCCGAGGTGCACGTTGTTGACGGCGATGTCGCCGGCGTCGTCCACCACGAGGTCGACCGGCTGAACGGTGCCGGTCAGTACTACCTCGGCGGCCTGCTTCGGATCGAGAGGCACGTTGGCCCCCCGGGCGAAATCGTTGCCAGTCCCCACGGGGATCAGGCCGAGTTCCGCATCGGCGAGCTCACCGCGACGATAGAGCGCGGCCACTGCCCGGTGCAGCGTCCCGTCGCCGCCCGCGATCACCAACGGCCGGGCGTCGCGGCCATCCAGCACCTGGTCCAGGTCCGTCGCGCGGTCGAGAATGACGACCTCGACCGGTCCCTTCGCCTCGAGGATCCGGACGACCGATTCGACGCGATCACGGTCCGCGGACCCGGCGCTCGCGTTCGTGAGAAGCAGAAAGGCCACGCGACGAACTCAATCACCTGCCCCATGGGGAACCCACCTCGACCCGCTCGTCCCTGGCGAGGCTCTGAACGTGGTGAGACCATGAGGTGACACCACGGTCAGGGAGAGCCGATGCCGACAGGACCCGCGCTGCGTGCCGGCGACATGGCCGTCTGTCCACTCATGGACGGACCCAAGCCGCATGTCGGGGGGCCGATCACGCCGGCCGCCGCTGTAGCAACGGTGTTGATCGGTGGGATGCCGGCCGCCGTCGCGAACGTCATGCCCGGCGGGATCGCCTGCGTGTCCCCGGCGCCGAACGGGATTGCGATGGGCAGCATGACGGTGACGGTCGGCGGGTTTCCCGCGGCGCGCCTCGGTGACCAGAGCATGCACGGCACCCCGATCGCGCCGGGACCCGGCTGTCCGACGGTGATCATCGGCGGGTGACGTGGCCTTCCTCGAGCTGTGTCGCCGGGGTCAATGAGAGTGGGTGTAGCGGTCCCGGCCGGCGTACAACCCGAGCGTGAGCTGTCCGATGGCGGCAGAGGAACAGGTGCCAGCCGGCGACGACGGGGTCGATGCCGAGGTCGACTTCGACTGCTCGGCAGCCACGTGATCACCAGGTAGAACGTCATCGACTGGGCACCCAACGTGTCTGTGCGGCAGCCGATGTCGCCACGGCGGTTCTGCTGACGGGGGATCTGCGGTGGTCAGCACTGTAGGGGCTGTCCGGCCCACATGGTGACGTGAATGCGGCTCGAAGGGCGGGCTGCTTCACCCTTCGAGCCTGAAGGCATGCGGCGAGCGCTCACGGCAAGACCTTCTGCGGGGGCCTCTACCCGATCGTCTCGATGTCAAGCGGCGTCTGACGCGCGGCGGCAACGCGGACTGCGCGCATCCCGATCCTTTCCGATCGGCCAGGTGGCGACGTGTTTGTCACGATTCTCGGGGATCGCGATCCAGTCCGAACGGTGGTCTCCGCACTAGATTCGTTCCAGGACCAGCTGAGGAGCAACCGTGCGTCGATACCTCGTCGTGGCGAATCAAACGCTGAGCGGCCAGGAACTGCTGCGCGCCATCCGTGATCGGATGGCGCGCGGTCCCGCCGAGTTCTGGGTCCTCGCGCCGGCCACGCCCGCTACTCATCTCGTCACCGACTTCGGCGCGCTCAGCGGTACCTTCCCCGTCGACCCGAGCATGCTGCCGACGGCCGCCGAGATCCGCGACGAGGGCATTGCCGTGGCCAGGTCCAACCTCGACACCGAGCTCAGCCGCCTGCGCGATCTCGGCGCGACCGCCGACGGTGCCGTAGGCGACCCCAATCCGATGACCGCGATCGAGAAGGCCGTCGCGGAGCAGCAGTTCGACGAGATCATCCTCTCGACCCTCCCGCCCGGTATCTCCCGCTGGCTCGCCTTGGACCTGCCCCACCGGGTCCAGCGGAAGATCGACGTACCGCTGACCGTCATCACCGCCCCCAGGAGCCCAGAGCGGGACTGAGTCCATCTGGGCACGGGGACATCGAGGGCTAAACCCATGTAGACGTGCGCGCCAAGTCGAGTCGGAGTACGAAACTGTCAGTCAGCGAAACAAGGAAATAGTCCGACGCTATTTCGAGGGACGCTACAACGTGCGCGGTATGTCGCTATTCCGCCTCGCGGGCGGCAAGATCGTTGAAGGCAATCTCAACGACAACAACAGCGGCGAGCTCCTGTTCAAGGAGTTGGCAGCCACTTTCCTGCGGCCGTTGTCTCGGCCGATCCGTGCGTTGCCGTTCTCGACGTCGGCGACCGGCAGTTGAACCGGTTGCCCATCAGCGGGCGGAGGTCCGGTGCAGGACGTCGGGCAGCGAGCCATCCGCGATCACGCCGAGCCGTCTGGTCGCCCGGGTCACCGCGACATAGAGATCAGAACCGCCACGGGCTGACTCCCGCAGGATTGCGCCCGGGTCCGCAATCAGGACCGAGTCGAACTCGAGCCCCTTCGACTGGTCGACCTGGAGAATTGCGGTGGTGGCGTCGAGCAGCGATGGGTCCGATCCATGGGCGATGCCGGGCAACACGGCCGATACCAAGGCGGTGAGCTCGGCGTACCGCGACCGGGGCACGATCACGGCCAGGCGTCCCTCGCCGATCCGGGCCTGCTCAGCCGCGACGGCGTCGACCAGGGCCGGGCCGAACTGGTCGGCGGGAACACACCGGCTCCAGGGGAGCACTCCGGTGGACCGCGCCGATACCGGTGGCACGGCCGCCGGGTCGATCGCGGTCAACACATCGCCCGCCGCGGCCATGATCTCGGCCGGCGTCCGGTAGTTCACGGTCAGCTCGGCGGCGCGCCAGCGGCCGGACGCGTACCGGTCCAGCAGTTCTGCCCAGGACCGCACGCCGGTGTCGGTGCCGGCCTGAGCGAGATCACCGACCAGCGTCATCGACCGGCGCCGGCAGCGGCGCATCAGCATCCGCCATTCCATCGGTGACAGCTCCTGCGCCTCGTCCACGATCACGTGGCCGAACTGCCAGGTGCGGTCGGCCGCGGCGCGTTCGGCGATGGTGCCCGGTGCATCGCGGTGTCGGGTCCGCTCCGCCATCAGCGTGATGAACGGGTCGACGTCCAAGGGATCGACCGTCAGCCCGCCCGCGGCGAGCTCGCTATGCACGACCTCGCGCATGTACGCCAGGTGCTCCGCGTCCGCCGCGGCGCGCTCGGCTTCGGCCCGGCGGCGCTGCTGTTTCACCGTGTCGGTCTCGCCCAGCAGCTCGGCCGCCTCGTCGAGCAGCGCCACGTCTGCCCGGGTCCAGGGATCTCCCGGCTTGCGGGACAGCGTGGTGCGTTCCGCCGCGGAAAGCTCCGGCGCGGCGGCAGCGAGTCGCTCCGGGGACGACCACAGCGAGGTGAGCAGGCGCTCGGGGGTGACGTCATGCCGGGCGCGCTCGCGCCGCACGATCCGAACCGCGCGGGCGATCACCTCGACCATCTGGAGGTCGCCCTTGATCCGGCTCGCTTCCGGAGGCTCGGCCGCGGTCCCGACCACACCAGGGAGCAGGTCGCCGATGGTGGACATCACCACCTCGGTCTCGCCGAGCGACGGCAGAACCTGCTCGATGTAGCGCAGGAAGGTCGCGTTCGGGCCGACCACCAGCACCCCGCGCCGGGCGAGTTCGTCGCGGTGGGTGTAGAGCAGGTACGCGGCGCGGTGGAGCGCGACGACGGTCTTGCCGGTGCCGGGGCCGCCCTGGACCACAAGCACCCCGGGCAGGCCGGAGCGGATGATCGCGTCCTGCTCCGCCTGGATCGTGGCGACGATCTCCGACATCCGGCCGGTGCGGTCGGCCGACAGCGAGGCGAACAGCGCGGCCTCGCCGATCAGGTGCCTCCGACCGCTGTCGTCCAAGGCGGCCAGATCCAGGATGTCGTCGTCGACCGCGACGACGGTCCGCCCGGCCAGCCGGATATGGCGCCGCCGGAACACCCCCATCGGGTCCGCCGTCGTCGCCCGGTAGAAGGGCTGCGCCACCGGCGCTCGCCAGTCGATGAGCAACGGATCGTGATCATCGTCGAAGAGCCCGACACGACCGATGTAGAACGTCGCCTGGTCGACGGTGTCAGTCCGACCGAAGCACAGTCCGCGCTCGACGGTCATCAACTGTCGCGAACGAGCTGCGTAAGTGCCTGCGAATGAGTCGCGTTCCGTCGCCGCCTGTTCCGTGCCCGTCGTCGCGCCTGCGTAAGCCCGTTGGAGTTCGGCGGTCGCGCGCTCGCGAGCGCGGTCCAGCACCTCGTACAGCATCGAGACATAGCCTTGCTCCTGGGCGATTTCGCGCCTCAGCACGCTTTCCGTCATGCGCTCTCCTTGGTTCCCGATCGGCGGTACTTGACGAACATTGCGGTCTGGGCTAATCTGAAAGTGAGCACCGAGGTTTGGGTGCTCTTTCTTGTGCTCAGACAAATACGACATGATATCAATCCGCGCGGGATCTGAGCAATACCGAGAATTGCCAAGCCGCCTTGAACTGCGAATTGCAGATCGGCATGCTGACACCCTCCGCACATGTTGAATGAAGCCCCCAGCGCGAAGTGGCGAGTGGAAAGTGGCCCATCGGCATGCCGACACGGTGGCTGAGTGACGACGTCACCGCGACATCACGACTGGGCGCGGCGGGCGGCTGCTGAGAGCCGTGGTGGCAACGGTTGCTTCGGTGGCTCCCGTGGTGGTGCTGGCCTTCGCGCCGGCTGGCTCCTGGGCGTCGGCGTTACAGTCACCTTGTGGCTGGGTCTCACAGGCATAACGCCCGCGACATCCTCCTCACGCGGACAGTCGCACCCGGCCTAGCGCTGTTCGCGCTCATCGTCGCCATTGGACTACTGCTCACGCCACCCGGCATCGCGATCCATACATCGGAGGAGTCGCTAAGTCGGACGTTGGAAGGATTTCGAACCGAGGGTTGGAACAATCTCACGCTCGCCTGGTCGCTCCTGGGCAGCACCGGACTCATCATCGGCGTCGGCGTCATCGTCGCTGCGCTGATCCTCGGACGCACCAAGAACTGGCGGCTGGCCGCCGTTCCGGTTATTGCCAGCATCCTCCAGGAGGGAATCTTCCTGCTCGCGGCCAATATCGTCGACCGGCCACGGCCGCCCGTGGCGCACCTGGACGAGGCGCCCCCGACAGCCAGCTACCCAAGCGGCCACGTCGGCGCATCCACGGCTCTCTACCTGACCTTCGCGCTTCTCGCCCTGCACATCCGAACCGTCTGGTTACGGTGGCTCACCATCATGGTCTGCCTGGCCGTCCCTCTCCTGGTTGCGTTCGGGCGGCTCTACCGAGGTATGCACCACCTCACCGACATCGGGGCAGGGCTCCTCAACGGCATCACCTGCGCCTTCCTCGCCCTCTGGTGGTACCGCACCAACCAACAGAACCGCGATCCGATGCTGCCCACATCGGCGCTGGTGCCCGCGCCGCAGCGAGAACACCAGCCGCGCCGGCGCCGCCCAGGACGGGGGACTGCAGACGACTGACCTGGATCCTGCCACTCACCGGCTTGATGGGGGGTGTAGCCAGCGAGCGACTGCGGCAGCATGGACTGCGCAGCGAGTAGGCGGGAGCCGATAGTCGGGCCGGGAGGCAAACGGTAGCCTCCGGCTATGGTGGTCGCCGCCTTCGTCGCTCCGTATCTACTCGAAGCCACCGCGCGGTTCGCCCTCTCGGCAGCTCGCGTACCCGGTGTGCGGCTGGGCCTCGTCACCACCGAGTCGGCGGAGAACCTGTCCCCCGACCTGCGGGATGCGCTCGCGGGTCACTGGCAGGTCGGCGACGCGCTGGACCCTCAGCAGCTCGCCGACGCCGTGCGGGGGCTCAGCGGTCAGATCGGTCCGGTCCAGCGGTTGATCGGCGCGTTGGAGCAGTTGCAGGTGCCGCTGGCCCAGGTACGCGGAGCCCTCGGCATCCCGGGCATGGACGAGGACACCGCCCTGAACGTCCGCGATAAGTCACGGATGAAGGCAGTGCTGCGGAGCGCGGGCATTCCGTGTGCCCGCCACCAGCTCGTGACCCTCACCGAGGAGGCGACCAGCTTCCTGGCCGAGGTGGGCCTGCCGATGGTCGCGAAGCCCCCGGCCGGCGCCGGGGCGCAGGCCACGTATCGGCTGGACACCACCGAGGACTTTGCCTCCTGGCTGCGCGCCGCCCAGGCAAACCCGGCCGAGGTCTGGCTGCTCGAGGAGTTCCTGACCGGGCGTGAGCACTCGTTCGACAGCGTGACCATCGAGGGGAACACGGTGTGGGCGTCCATCTCCGACTATCAGCCGCCGCCGTTGGAGGTGTTGCGGACGCCGTGGGTGCAGTGGAGGGTCGTGCTGCCGCGGGCCATCGACGGTGCCGAGTACGACTCGATCAAGCAGGTCGGCCCAGCGGCCTTGCGTGCCCTGGGCGTACAGACCGCGTTCACCCACATGGAATGGTTCGCGCGTCCCGACGGATCGGTTGCGGTATCCGAGGTGGGTGCGCGACCTCCCGGTGCCCAGCTGGCGTCCATGATCGGCTTCAGCCATGACATCGACTTCTACTCGATGTGGGCCGAGCTGGTGCTGCTCGACACCTTCAACCCACCGAGGAGGGTGTACGCCACCGGTACGGCCTACCTGCGCGGACAGGGTCGCGGCCGGGTCCGCACAGTGCACGGCGTGGACGAGATGCAACGCGAGCTCGGTCACCTTGTCGTCGACGCCAGGCTCCCTCGACCCGGGCAGCCGGCGTCGACCTCGTACGAGGGGGAAGGGTTCGTCACCGTGCGTCACGAGGACACCGACGTCGTGTGGGCAGCCCTCGACCGGATCATCAGCGAGCTGCGCGTCGAGCTCGTCGAAGCTGAGTGAGTGGGGGAGACCGGGATGAATGTGGTCATGTTGTCGCCCGGCTTCCCGCTGGAGATGGCCTATTTCACCCGAGCGCTGGCCCAGACCGGCGCCACGGTCATCGGGGTGGGTGACCAGCCGCTGCCCGTTCTGCCGCCCGAAGCGCAGAATCATCTCGCCCACTACGAGCACGTCTCACTGGCCGACGAGGCTGCCGTGCTGGCCGCGCTGCGCGGCTTGGCCCGGCTCGCGCGGATCGACCAGGTGGAGTGTCTGTGGGAGCCCTACATGGTCCTTGCCGCCCGAATCCGCGAGGATCTCGGCCTGCCGGGGATGACCGTCGAGCAGACGCTGCCGTTCCGGGACAAGGAACTGATGAAGCAGGTGCTCGACGCGGCGGGCATCCGCACCCCCCGACACACCAGCACCTCGACCGTGCAGAAGGTGTGGGAAGCGGCCGAACGGATCGGCTATCCCATGATCGTCAAGCCGATCGCCGGCGCGGGCTCGGCCGACACGTACCGTGTCGACTCGCCGGCAGAGCTGGCCGACGTGCTGCCCATGGTCCGCCACGTCGACGTGCTCAGCGTCGAAGAGTTCATCGAGGCCGAGGAGTTCACCTACGACACCGTGTGCGGATCCGGGAACGTCTTGTTCGAGAACATCAGCTGGTACCGGCCGCGACCGCTGCAGGCGCGCAGCCACGAGTGGATCAGCCCGATGACCGTCGCGCTCCGCGACATCGACAACGACTGGCTGGCCGGCGGGCAGGCGATGGGTCGCGACGTGTTGCAGGCGCTGGGTTTCGAGGCTGGCTTCACCCACATGGAGTGGTACCGCAAGGACGACGGCGAGGTGGTGTTCGGCGAGATCGGTGCGCGACCACCAGGGGCCCGGACGGTCGACGTGATGAACTACGCCACCGACGGTGACCTGTTCCGGACGTGGGCTGAGGCGGTCGTCAGCGGCACCTCCACGCCACTGACCCATCACCACAACGCAGCCAGCATCTTCAAGCGGGCCGAAGGATCGGGACATGTCAGTCATGTCGAAGGAATCGACCAGCTCATGGCCGAGTACCGGGAGTACGTCTGCGTGCTGGATCTCTTGCCGATCGGAGCGCATCGGCGCGACTGGCGAGCGACCCTCATCTCCGACGGCATGATCATCGTTCGCCATCCGGAACTGGACGCGCTGATCGAGATGGCTGACCGCTTCGCCCGCGACCTCCGGATGTACGCGGCCTGAGAGAGGAGAAGGCAGAGTGACCGAGACGACCGACATCCCGGCTTCGCCGGTAAGGATGATCATCGAGTCCGAGGCGGAGGGGCGCTCGCTGCTGAGTCCGCAGGAGCACCACGTGCTGCGCCCCACCGACGGGAGGCGTCCGTGAACATCGTCTTCGTGGAGCCGTTCTTCCCGCAGAACCAGCGCCGGTTCGTGGCCGCGCTAGCCGGGGTGGGCGCCAACGTGATCGGAGTCGGCGAGTACCCCGAGGACGAGCTCGGTGACGAACTGCGCAGCCAGCTCGGGGCCTATTACCGGGTATCCAACGTCACCGACGAGGGCCAGCTGAACGCCGCAGTGGAATGGGCGCAGGGTTTGGTCTGGGTGGACCGGCTCGAGTCCACGATCGAGTCCCACCAGATGGCGGCCGCGCGGGTCCGGGAGGCCAGGCACATCCCTGGCACCTCGGTGCGGACCACGTGGCTGTGCCGGGACAAGCCGTCGATGAAGGAAGCGCTCCGCCAAGCCGGCGTCCCGACCGCTGCGTCGACGGCCGCCCACAGCGTCGACGACGCGGTCGACTTCGCACATGCCGTCGGCTTCCCGCTGATCCTCAAGCCGCGGGCCGGCGCGGGAGCGCTCGGCACCACCCGGGTGGACTCGATGGCCGAGCTACATCAGGCGCTCGTAGCCTTCGGCGACGCCGACTCGATCGCGATCGAGGAGTTCGTCGAGGGCCACGAGGGTTTCTACGACACGATCGCCATCAACGGCCACGTCGCGCTCGACTGGATCACGCACTACTACCCCAACGTGCTGGAGGCCATGCGACACCGATGGATCTCACCGCAGTTCGTCACCACCAACCGGATCGATGACTCCTCGTCCTACGGAGAGGTCCGTGAGCTGGGTGCCCGGGTCATCGAGGCGCTCGGGATCGGCACCTCGGCGACCCACATGGAGTGGTTCTACGGACCCAAGGGACTGCGCTTCTCCGAGATCGGCTGCCGTCCACCGGGGGTCGGGGCCTGGGACCTCTACTCCGCGGCCAACGACACCGACGTCTACCGGGAGTGGGCTCAGGCGATCGTCCACGGCTCGGTCGGGGGTCCGCTGTCGCGGGCGTACTCCGCCGGCCTCGTCGCCCTGCGGCCGAGCCAGGACGGCCGGATCCAGGGCTACTCCGGAGTCGAGGAGATCCAGCAGCGGCACGGCCCCTGGATCCTCGACGCGCACCTACCGGACCCGGGCAGTGGCACCCAGCCGGTCGAGGCGGGCTACATGGCCAACGCCTGGGTACGGATGAGACACCCCGACTACGACACCCTGCGCGGGATGCTCGACGACGTGGGACGCACGATTCGGGTTCATGCTGGATGAGAGGGACGACCGCGGGATGACGACAGTCCTGCTCGGGCCCCAACGGTTCCGCACGACCGTCGGCGGGGTGATCCGCACGGTCGCGCCCGAGGGCCCGGTCGCCACGGTGACCGCGGGCTGGCGGGACCGCGAGAGCGACACGAACGAGCTCGACGCCACCTTGGAGGGTCGGGGCCGGCACCTGCGCCTCTATGGCCGGCTGACCGACGTGCTCGACAGCGACCCATGGTTCGCCGAGGCCGCGCTCGCCCATCGCGACGCTGTGGATGAGCTGGCGAGGATCTACTCGCTTCGGCTGCAGCGTGCGCTCGACAGCGTGTACGCCGTGCATCGGCGCCCCGTCCGGACCGACGTCGCCACCTCGGCGGAAGCCGACGGGGTCCGGGTGGTCCAGAGCATCGACCAGTGGTACATCGACGCCGTCGACCAGCTCCACGGCGAGCTCCAGGCCGCCGCTCCGCCAGAGGAGAGCGAGCCGATCCAACGGCACCGGGCCGAGGTCGCCCAGGCAGTCGGGGAGGCGAGCGCGATCGCGATCGCCGGGGGTCATGTCGGCCAGCTGCTGCGCTGCCTGAAGCTGTTCCAGGTGAACCTCCCGCCACAGCTGCCGGTCGTTGCCTGGTCAGCTGGGGCGATGAGTCTCACCGAGCGAGTCGTGCTCTACCACGACCGCGGGCCCAGGGGGGTGGTCGGCTCGGAGATCTGGGACCGCGGGCTTGGAAGAGCACCGCGGATCGTGGCGATGCCGCACGCCAGACGCCGCCTGAACCTGGACGACCCGATGGTGCTTCGGGTCCTGGCCCGCCGATTCGGCGCCGCCCGCTGCCTCCTGCTGGACGACGGTGCCCGCGTCATGCTGGGTCCGAACGGGGAGCTGCCGGCTGGGGCGCGAGTGATCGGTGATGACGGCATCGTCCACACCCTCGCGGAGAGTAAATGACAGTCACCCCCAGTCCGAGGCGTCGGCATCACGTCAAGTTGGCGATCAACCGTCTGATCGATCGGGAGCCGCTCGACGGCGCCGCCATCGACCGGTTCCTGGAGCGTCATGGGGCGCCGATCGTCGAGGACGATCGCGCGACCTTCCTGTGGCGTGGGGAGGCTGACCAGGTGATGGTCCGGCATCGCGTGATCGGGTGGACGGACCCGCTCCCACTGCGCCGGATCCACGAGACGGACCTGTGGTACGTCACCACCGAACTGCCTGCGGGTTCGCGCGTGGAGTACCAGTTCGAACTGGTCCATGGCGCGCGCCGCGAGGAGTACGTCAACGACCCGCTCAACCCCAAGCTCGCCCACGGTCCCTTCGGCGCCAGCTCGGTGCTCTCGGCCACGGGCTACCAGGTCCCGGACTGGTGCCGGCCCGACCCGGAGGCCCGCCCCGGGGAGGTGGTGGAGCACGTGCTGACGAGCAAGGCGCTGCGCCGGGAGGTGCCGTTCCGGGTTTACCTTCCTGCGCGGTTCCGGACCGGGGTGCGCTACCCGCTGACGATCGTGCATGACGGCGCCGACTACCTCGACTACACCGCGGCCCGGATCGTTCTCGACAACCTGATCCACCTTGGTGAAGTGGCGGAGATGGTGGTGGCGTTCATCTCGCCCGGCAACCGGCTGGTGGAGTATGCCAACCATGCGCCGCACGCCCGGTTCGTGGCTCGGGAGCTGACGCCGTACCTCCTCGACACCTATCCACTCGTGCCGACCTCCAGTGGGGGCACGCTGATGGGGTCGAGCTTCGGCGGGGTGGCGGCGGTGTCCACCGCGGCCCGTTACCCCGGCCTGTTCGAATCGCTGTTCTTGGAGTCGGCGTCCCTGGTGTTCACCGACATCGGGGCCGACCACGGCGGCGGACCGGTCTTCGACCCGGTGGTGAAGTTCGTCAACGCCTACCGGGCAAGGCCCCGGCGGATCGTCGAGCGGATCTTCATGACCTGCGGAATGTATGAGCCTCTGATCACCCCTAACCGGTCGATGGTCACGACGTTTCGGGAGGCCGGCACGGAGGTGCGCTATGTGGAGTCGCGCGACGGGCACAACTGGGAGAACTGGCGCGACCGGCTGCGCGAGGGCTTGACCTGGTTGCATCCGGGTGATCAGAGATTCGTGTACGAATAAGAGCGATCAGTTGCCAGTCGATTCCTCGGGAGGGCCGCATGGACAGCTGGAAGGCGTTCGAGCGCTGGGAGTCCGACCGGCTGCAGCAGCCGATCAGCCTGGCCCGGTGGGGACACTACGGGGTGCCGGTGCTGGTGTTCCCGACCGCGGGCGGTGATGCGGAGGAGATCGAGCGGCACCACCTGCTCGCTCAGCTGACGCCCTTCATCGAGGAGGGCCGGATCAAGGTGTACTCCTGCGATAGCGTCGCCGGGCGGGCGATGATCGCCAAAGAGGGGTCGGTGGCGTACCGCTGCTGGTTGTTCAACCAGTTCCAGCAGGCGATCGCCCACGAGGTGGTGCCGGCGATCCACGCGGACTCTGCCGGCCCGCAGGAGGTGATCGTGGCCGGTGCGTCGATCGGGGCGTTCAACTCTCTGGCGCTGATCTCTCGCTGGCCGCACCTGTTCCGGTCGGCGATCTGCATGAGCGGCACCTACGACGTCGAGAAGCTCGTCGGCGGGTTCACCACGGATCTGTTCTACTCCTCCCCGCTGCACTTCCTGCCCGGGCTGGAGGGGCCGGACCTGGACCGCTTACGCGAGCGGTTCGTCTACCTGCCGTCGGGATCGGGCGCGTGGGAGGACGTCGGCGAGTCCTGGCGGGCCGCCGAGGTCCTCGGCGCCAAGGGTGTGCCCAACCGGGTCGACGACTGGGGCCCCGACTTCGAACACGACTGGCCGACCTGGTGGCAGATGCTCCCCAACTACGTCCAGCAAGCACTGTAGTCACCGTCGTCGGACCATCGTCCAACGTGGGGCTGATGCGGCCGGGAGATATCCTTTCTGTGTCAGTTGTCGACCACCTCCCAGACCGACTGTCCATGGATATTCGATCTGCCGGACCTACGGATTACGAGGGAGTCCACCGGGTCACGGCTGGTGACGGCTGATGTTGGATGCCACGGACCCCCCGGGCTGGGGCCTCGCTACCGGCTGGCCGAGCACGCTCAGCAAGAGTGCGGGACTGCACGGACTGATGGACCGATGCCGCTACGCCCCTGGGTGACGGCGCGACGGGGTGACCACGACAGACCTGCACGTTCCCCGCGGCCATCTCTGATCTGAGGCCGGGGGTGCCGGGGGCGGAGCCCTGTGTGCGGAGCGGCCATCGATGTGCCGTTGAGCGACGCATACGGTGCGCCCCTGGTCGACGCGACGGTCAGCCGGGGCAAGGCAGTCGCCCGCCGGTCGAAGGCGTCCCAGAGGCGGCGGCCTGGGTAGCGATCCACGTCCGGCATTTACGTCGTTGCTGCGCGCGGTGCCGCGCCTGGCTACAGCGCTGGCCGCCAACGTCGAGGCCCCCCTGGCGTGTCGCGGACCGCCGAGAGAGAATGGAGTTTCCGAGGATCTCGTATGACTGCTGCCCCCAGCATCGACCCCACGCTCCCAGCCCGGTCACTCTCGCCGAGAGAGTGCCGCGACTGCCTACGTCGGCGCCACGAGGGTCGGCTCGTCTACTCGACCGGACGGGGTCCGCGCAGTGTGGTGGTCAACTTTGCGGTGCACGACGACGAGATCATGCTCCGCGTTCCCGAATTCAACGAGATATGCCAGTACGCCCCGGGATGCGAGGTCTGCCTGGTGATCGACGAGATGCTCGGCGGCGACAGCGAGTGGGTCGAGGTCACTGCATCGGGGGTGGCTTCGGTTGTCGACCACTGTGAACACACCAGCCGGGAACGGGATGAGCTGGACGAAGTCTGGCCGTCCGGAGTGACCGCCTCGACTCTTCGCGTCCCCATTACCGAGCTGCACGGGGTCGTACAGGAAACTCACGCGTAGGAGTCAATTCACACCCGGGTAGCTGTCAGCCACTGCTGGACCGGATCCCGAGTCAGGTACGGGATAGCGAGGAATCAATGTGTCCCAGAGTGCGCCGGGGTGTGGCTGGAGTCCCTCAAAGAAGCCGACGGCGCATGCGAGACGAGCTGGTGCGAGAACGGTGGCCAGCTGGCGGCATGGGACGCGAATAGCAGCCTGACCTGTTCGGACTCGTCATCGAATGCGTTGGGTGTCCGGGAGTAGAGGTTCAGCGCGCCGAGGTTGTCGCCTTCGACATACAGCTGCAACGACAAGAGCTTGAGCAAGTTCCCCGCTACTAAGACTCGCCGTCGGAGTCGCGGTTCTCGAGAAAGTGCAGGAGGAGCCCAAAGATGACGAGTGTGACGATAAGCATCAGCCCGGGGCCAAGCAGATCATCCACGAGGCAATGTTATTCCGCTGCGTTCTGCCCGTGAGCATCTGTTCGGCCAATGTTCCCGAGGGCGGCGGTGCGAGGATGGCCTGGTGCAGGCGCTGAGAAACCGCGGCGTCCAGGCGGCGCTAGTGGCGGCGCTGCTGTTCGGCGCGGGAACTCCGGCGGCCAAGCTTCTTCTTGGTGATGTGACTCCGTGGATGTTAGCGGGCCTTTTGTACTGCGGCTCGGGTCTCGGTCTCTGGCTGATTCGGCTGGTCCGCCGGTCTCCTGAGGTGCGTCTAGCCCGACCGGATGTGCCGCCGCTTCTCGGTGCGATCGCCTCCGGGGGAATCATCGGACCGGTGCTGCTGATGTTCGGGCTGGTCGAGATGCCAGCCTCGGGCGCGTCGCTGCTGCTCAACGCGGAAGGCGTCTTCACGGCGGTGCTGGCGTGGTGGGTGTTCAAGGAGCACTTTGACCGCAGGATCGGCCTGGGCATGCTCGCTATCGTCGCCGGCGCCGTCGTGCTGAGCGTTCCGTCCGGGGTGCAGCTGGGTAGCCCCTGGCCAGCCCTCGCTGTCCTTGGAGCGTGTCTTGCTTGGGGGCTGGACAACAACCTGACCCGCAAGGTCGCGCTGCACGACGCGACCTGGCTGGCCTGTGTGAAGGGCTTGGTAGCGGGAGTGGTCAACTTGCTGATCGCGCTCGCACTGGATCCGTGGTTTCCCGCAGCCGGAACCGTCGGCGCCGCGGTGGCCGTCGGCTTCCTGGCCTACGGGGTCAGCCTGGTCCTGTTCATCGTCGCCATGCGCAACCTCGGCACCGCACGCGCCGGCGCCTACTTCTCCGTCGCGCCCTTCTTCGGCGCGATCCTGGCCGTCGCCTTAGGCGATGCGGTGACCTGGCCGCTTGTCGTTGCTGGAGTGCTGATGGGCGTCGGTGTCTGGCTGCATCTCAGTGAGCGGCACCAGCACGCCCATCGCCACCTTCCGACAACTCACGAGCACTGGCACACCGACGACGAGCACCATCACCATCCGCACCCCGAGCCGGTGCCGGCTGGAACCTGGCACAGGCATCGCCACTCGCACGAGTGGACTGAACACTCCCACGAGCACTACCCGGATGCCCACCACCGCCACGGGCATTGACGAAGGCAACGACCGCGACGCTGGCTGATTGGGTATGAATTCAGGCCGTTCGCCGCACCTGGTCGGCGCTGCTGTATGAACCTCTGATCCGAAGACCCGGGCAGGGCCTGTCTGCGAGTCCATGACCGTCTGCCTACGGCGGGACCTGACCCGAGGCGTGTACCCAGCTGTCCTCCGCGACCATGTCCGCGGGTGAGCCGTACGGCACCAGAGCGGGCTGCGGGTCGGCGATCTCGATACGCAACGTAGGTCGGGTCGGATACCGGTAACACCCAGACCGACGAGGCATTGAACGGCCCGACGCGGCTGACGTTTGTCACCTTGATCCGGTGATGGTGGGCACTACGCGTTGCGTGCCCGGCACGGGAGCATGGGTGTCATGACAGATCGAGCTGCTGACAGGAAGTTGCCGGGTGCCGTCCTGGCGGAGCTTCGCGGTGCATCGAAGACGTACGGGTCGGGTGGGTCGGCGGTGCTCGCCGTGGAGAGTGTCGACCTGAGCGTGCGGGCGGGGGAGCTGCTGGCGGTGCTGGGCCCGAATGGTGCGGGCAAGACGACCGCGTTGGGCATGCTGATCGGTCTCACGACCCCCTCCAGCGGGACGGCGCGGCTGTTCGGGAGGGATCCGAGGGACCTGGGGGCGCGGCAGCGGATCGGTGTGATGCTGCAGTCGTCGGGGGTTCCGGACACGTTGCGGGTGCGGGAGCTGCTCACGGCGTTCCGTGGCTACTACCCGGCCCCGCTGCCGGTGGCGTCGGTGGTGGAGGCGGCCGGGCTGCATGGGCTGGAGGACCGGCTGTTCGGAACCCTGTCCGGGGGCCAGCAGCGGCGGGTGCTGTTCGGGATCGCGTTGTGTGGGGACCCGCAGCTGGTGTTCGTGGACGAGCCGACCACCGGCCTGGATGCCGAGGTGCGGCGCACGCTGTGGGCCACGCTGCGCAGGCTGACCGCCGCGGGCCGTGGGGTGGTGCTGACCACGCACTACCTGGAGGAGGCCGACGCGCTGGCCGACCGGATCGTGCTGCTGCACGAGGGCCGGGTGATCGCCGAGGGCACCCCGTCGCAGATCAAGTCCCTCGTGCCCGGGCGGCGGATCACCGCCGAGTCCAGCATCGAGGCAGGGCAGGCGTCCGGCTGGGTCGGGGTGCACCACGCCCAGCGAGACGGCACCCGGCTGGAGCTGCTGGTCAGCGAGCCCGAACCGGTGCTGCGGGAACTGCTGCACCGGGACCAGTCGGTGACCGGTGTGACCGTCACTGAACCCACTCTCGAGGACGCGTTCCTGACCCTGACCGACAAGACGTTGGAGGCAGCATGACCACCACCATCACGACCGGGCCGAACGCCCCGGGTGCTGCGGCGCCGCCCCGGTACACCCTTCGCAGCCTGCTGCGCGTGTATCGCACCGAGGCCTGGCAGGAGTTCCTCAAGTTGATCCGGCTGCCGATCTTCGCGGTCACGACGATCGCGCTGCCGTTGATGTTCTACGTGATCTTCGGGATCACGTTCGCCGGCGAGCAGGCCGGCGGGGTCGGGATGACCACCTACATGCTGGTCACCTACGGCGCGTTCGGGGTTATCGGGGCGGCTCTGTTCGGGTTCGGGGTGTCGGTGGCCGTGGAGCGTGGGCAGGGCTGGATGCGCCTGAAGCGGGTCGCGCCGATGCCGCCGCTGGCCTACTTCGTCGCCAAGGTGGTCATGAGCCTGGCCGTGGCCACGATCATCGTGCTGGCCATGTTCACCCTCGGGGCCCTCGTCGGCGGCGTCCGTCTCGACCCGCAGCAGTGGGTCGCGGTGGGGCTGGCGCTGGTCGCGGGTGCGCTGCCGTTCTCGGCGATGGGCTTGGCGTTCGGCTACCTGGTGGGCCCGAACTCCGCCCCGGCGGTGCTGAACCTGGCGTGGCTGCCGATGGCGTTCGCGTCGGGGTTGTGGATCCCGATCTCCCAGCTGCCCGACGTGGTGCAGTCGGTCGCGGTCGCTCTGCCGCCGTATCACTTCGTGCAGCTGGCGCTGGGCACCATCGGGGCGTCCGAGGGCGGCTCGCCGGTCGTGCATGCCGCCGCAGTGCTGGGATTCACGCTGTTGTTCCTGGTCGTGGCAGCCTGGGGGTTCCGTCGCGACGAGGGACGCACCTACGGATGAGACGAGGGCCGCGGTGAACCAACCCGTCACCCGCTACGCGCCCTACCTGTGGCTGGTCTACCTCGGCGCGCTGGTCTTCCAGCCGGTGTTCGACCCCGACACCACCGCGGTGGACTGGGTCGCGACGGGGGTGATGGTCGCGGCCTTCCTGCCCCTGTACCGGGCCAGCCTGGCTGAGCGGGATCAGCGACGCCTGATGTTCCTGCTCGCCGCGATGGCTGGTCTCGGTGTGGTGGGGACCCTGGTCAATGCCGGGGCGGGGGTGTTCGTCGTCTACGCCGCCGCCCTCGCCGGACGGCTCTCCCCAGTCAGGCGGGCCGTTGTGGCGGTAGCCGTGTTGGCCGGGCTCGCCGGGGTGATGTTCCTGATCTCCACGGTTCCCCTGCCGTGGCGACTCCTCGCTGTTGGGCCGATCATCGTGTTCGTCTTGGTGATGGGGGCAGTAGGGATCATTGACGGCGAACGCGAACGCATGCAGACCCGGCTGCGTCGCGCGGACGAGGAGATCGAGCGGCTGGCCACGATCGCCGAGCGCGAGCGCATCGCACGTGACCTGCACGACCTGCTCGGTCACACCCTGTCGGTGGTCGTCCTGAAGTCCGAGCTCGCCGGGCGGCTCGTCCGATCCGATCCGGACCGTGCCGAGCAGGAGGTGCGCGAGGTGGAGCACACCGCGCGGACCGCCCTGGCCGAGGTGCGCTCCGCCGTGTCCGGGTACCGGGCCAAAGGGCTCGGCGTGGAGCTGGTCAATGCACGGCGAGCACTCTCGGCCGCCGGCGTCGACCTGCAGGCCACCATCGACCTTCCCGTCCTGCCCGCCGAGCACGAGGCAGCCCTCGCCTTGGCCCTGCGCGAGGCCGTCACCAACGTGGTGCGCCACGCCGACGCCCACCACACCACCATCCACGCCGACGCCATTCGAGACGAGGTGACCCTCGAAATCTGCGACGACGGGCGAGGCACCTCCGGACCGGACGGTTCCGGCCTGGCCGGCATGCACGAACGCATCACCGCCCTCGGTGGCCACGTCACCCGCCGCACCGGCCCTTCCGGGGGCGAGCGACCCGGCACAGTCGTGACCATCAGTCTGCCCCGCACCCCGAGCGCGGCGGCGGCACCCAGCCCGGCGGCCCGGCCATGAGCATCACCGTGCTGCTCGCCGAGGACCAGCGCATGGTCCTCGGCGCCCTGGGCAGCCTGCTCGGTCTCGAGCCCGACATCGACATCATCGACACCGCGACCGACGGTGACGAGGCGCTGCGCCTGGTCCAGACCCTGCAGCCGGACATCCTGCTCACCGACATCGAGATGCCCGGACGCAGCGGCCTCGACGTCGCCGCCGAGATCCGCCGACGCGGGCTGGGCACCCGGGTCGTCATCCTCACCACGTTCGCCCGCACCGGATACCTGCGGCGTGCCCTGGACGCCGGCGTTGGCGGCTACCTGCTCAAGGATGCCCCCTCGGCCACCCTCGCCGACGCCATCCGCACCGTGCATCACGGCGGGCGCGCCGTCGACCCCGCCCTCGCCGCGGACGCCTGGGCCGAGGCTGACCCGCTCACCGACCGGGAACGCCAAGTCCTACGCCTGGCCGGCGACGGGCTGTCCAACGCCGAGATCGCCGCGCATCTGCACCTGTCCGACGGCACCGTGCGCAACTACCTGTCCGAGGCCATTCGCAAGCTCGGCGCCACCAACCGCACGGCCGCCGCCCGGCTCGCCCACGACCGGGGCTGGCTCTGATCAGAACCGTGCGCGGCGGCGCGGCCCGCAGCGCAGCGAGGACACGCGCCGCTGGCCGGTGAAGCCGGCCCTTGATGAGTCAGAGCGGGTGTGGCTGCGGCTCGCCCTGGCCGCGGGCACTCGGGTCGCAGCGGTCCTCGACCCGCACAGCCGGACCGGACGGCGGTCGCCTGATGACCCTCGCTCGTGCTATTCGCCGCCTTCACCGGCTTGCGGTGGGGTGAGATCGTGGCGCTGCGAGCCGTTGACCTTGCGCGCCACCGGCGGAGTTGTACGCACTGTACGACAGCGCAGTGGAACGGGCCCGCGCGCGCTTCGCCGCCGCGCTCGACCGTGGCGGTCTCGACCAAGACGTGCACTCGTCGGCACCGAACGGTCAGCACGCGAACCTGCGTCGGCTGCTGTTCGACAAGCTGGAAGAGTACGCCCGCCACACCGGGCACGCCGACCTGTTGCGCGAGGCCGTCGATGGCCGCGTCGGGGAGGACCCGCCAAACGACTGGCGACCGAGTTGACTGCTTTCCGGCTCAGTCGGCCTGGCCGCAGATCTGAAGACCGTGCTGGATGAGCGCGGTTGCGTGATCGTGGACACAGTTGGCGTGCTGATCGTCACGGCCCGACTGTCAGCCCTCTGCTTGCAGACATCCTTGTGATGTCCCCCCAGACCGGGACGCCAGATTCAACACCGTCCCACGCGAGCGGGAACGTTTGTTGGCGCCGACCTGGGCTGGGGTCAGGTTGGGGTCATACCTCGGACGGGCTGGCGGCTGCCATCATGATCCCAGCAAGCGGGTGATGTCGGGCCAGGCGTAGATCCGTTCGGGGAGGAGTACGCCGTCTTCGTCGAAGTGCCGATCGCCGACGTGTTGCGCACCAAGCGCCTCATAGAAGCGCTGGGCGTCGACGTTGGCGCTGAGCACTCCGACGTGGAGTGACCGGACACCCATCTGCTCCAGACGAGCCGCCAACTCTCGGACTAGCCGCCGCCCGTTGCCGCGGGTCTGGTGATCCGGGTGGACGTACAGCGACCCCACCTCGCCGAGAGTTCCGGTCGGGTCGGCCTCGGCTGCGGCCGCGGCGGCCACGCCGACGATGCTGCCCTGGTTGTCCTCGGCGACCAGGTAACAGGCTCGGGTCAGGTCAGGCGATGCGTCCCGTTCACGTAGGCAACGCTCCCATCCGCTGGCCGAAACCTCCGGTGTCCATCGTTCCCGTCGCCTCTCCCATGCGGTCGGCGGGATGTGGCGGCGATGGGCGGCCAACCAGGCTGTGACCATCAACTGCCCCATCGCCGGCGCGTCCTCCACCTGAGCGTCGCGTATCAACATCGCTGCCGCCGAACTCGTCGTGGCCTACAGCCCGAATAAGGGCCGGCAGCGTTCGAAGCCGCTGATCTCGACGGATACAGCTTGACCTGTAGCCTCCCAATCTGCACGTGACAACCTCAGATGCACCATCGTCTCGGCGCCCAGACCTGCGTCAGATCGGTGACGGCTTTCACCGTTCGGTGTGTAGCCCAGCGCGCGGCTGACGCCAAGCGATGCGGCGTTGTGCTGCCAGGCCGATGTGACGGCGTATTCGGCCCTTAGAGGGCCGAAGGCGAGCGCCAACACAGCGCGCCGAGCCTGCTTCCCCCAACCGCGTCCCCGGACGTCTCGAGCGAGGTGGGAAGCACTGTCGACAGTACGCAGAACCGGGAAGTCCTCACCTTCCAGCGACTGCACGCCGACGATCCGCTCGCCGACCACGACGACGAAGTCGAGCCGCCAGCCGTCGACTGACCAGTTACCCACCGACTGCCAGTAGGACTGGCGGGCGGATACCGCGCGATTCGCGCTCTCGTCCAGCCCCGGGAACCGAGGCAACTGCGGGTTGCTGGCGACGTCTGGCCACAGCGTGGCCACGACGGCCGGCAGGTCGGTTTCGGTCGTCGGACGCAACAGCAGATCGGGTGTTCGTAACCTGAGCCCGGGCAGCGGCCAGTGCGAAGACTCCATACAAGGGCGAGGCTAGCGGCGAACGGACTCGTCTTGTCGAGCGGGTGACGAGAATCGAACTCGCATGACCAGCTTGGAAGTACGGCGGAACTGCTCGCGATGTACGTGGTTGCGGTGGAAGCGGAGCGCCCGGCGATGCCCGCCAGTGACCGTGCATCACCACACGTTGTAGCACGCTCATAGCACGTCAGGACAGTGCCTGACCGCTTCGTCCCGAACCTTGCGCATGAGTTGCTGTGAGGCGTGTTGGCGCTGGGTTGAACGGTCCTGGACAACAGTTGGCACGCTGCGCAGTGCGCTCATTGCTGTACTTCGCCGCTGTACTGAAACTCTGATCCGGGATTCGCGACAGGTGGCCGTCGGGGGGCTGTCCGAGGAGTGGTCGGGAGGACTCGATGCTCCGCAACGCCTATTTACTCAACCGGCGCGTGGCCCTCGATGTGGGGGATTGCCGACACCGGTTCGCGGAGCTCCTCTTCGGTGGGGATTTCGGCGGCGACGTCGGAGGCGTGCACCGCGCGCGCCATGGCCCAGGCGATCCAGCCGCCGAGTACGAACAGGACCGCACCCACCGCAATCCAGGCCGCCGCGCCGGGGAGCTGGGTGAGCTGGTACATCAGCCAACCGATGATGACCGTCGAGGGGATGGTGATGACCCAGGCTGCCACCATCTCCATCACGACCCGTAGGTTGACTCCTTGGCCGGAGGCCACGCCGGAGCCGGTGACTGAGGAAGCCGCGGCGTGGGTGGTCGAGATCGGAATCCCCATTCCGGTAGCGCCGAAGATCGCTGTCACCGCGCCGATGTTGGCCGCCAGCCCGGAGCTGGCGCGCAGCGAGGTGATGCGAAGACCCATCGTCTCGATGATCTTCCAGCCTCCCCAGACGGTGCCGCCTGCGATGGCGCTGTAGGCGAGGAAGGGGATCCACCAGTCAATCTGCAGATTCCCGTCGGGCCGCAGGGTGATGTACCCGCCGGCCAGCAAGACTGCGGCGATGATCCCCATGGTCTTCTGGGCGTCGTTGGCGCCGTGCCCGAACGACACTGCTGCGGCCGACAGCAGCTGTAGGCCTTTGAAGGCCTTGGCGTCGTCCTGGATGTTCAGCCGCCGCTGCAGCCGAGACAGCACGACCATGGCCACGAATGACACCGTGAACGCCACCGCGGGTGAGACGACGATCGCAATCACCGCAGTCTGGACGACCCCCCAGTTGATGGCCGAGAGCCCGCCCGCGGCAAGCCCGGCGCCGACCAAGCCACCGATGATCGCGTGGCTGGAGGACGACGGCATGCCGACATACCAGGTGAGATAGTTCCAGGTGATCGCCGCGATGAGTGCGGCGAACACGACGGCCACACCCTCGGCATCATGTTTCACCACCTTCGCCACCGTGTTGGCGACCGCGGTGCCGACGACAAAGAACGCGCTGAAGTTGAACACTGCGGAGAACCAGGGCGCCCAGCGCGCCGGCAAGGCTCGCGTCGCCACCACGGTCGCCACCGAGTTGGCGGCGTCGTGGAAGCCATTGGTGAAGTCGAAGACCAGCGCCAACACGATCACACCGATGACGCCGATCAACAACCAGTCCATACTCCATCATCGAGCCGACGACCCGCGCTCACAACGGGCCGAAGGACCCTACTTCGCACGACTATGGTCTTGTTGATCATGCTCAGAGTGGGGCCGGTGAACACCTGCGGACCCCCGTGCCAGCCGATCCGGTGTGGCCTTGCACGCGGAGTGATCGGACAGCTGCCGAGACCGACCCCGGATGCGTCGAGGATCACCGCATCACCGACCTCGATCCCAAGGCCTGGCATTGACCGGTCCGGACGGATTGTTGAAAGCACTGACCAAGACCGTGCTCGAGACCGCACTTGGAGGAGGAGATGGCTGAGCACCTTGGCTATGACAAGCACGATCCGGTTAGTCGAAGCCGCAACTCCCGCAAACCAGCATCGATGAGATCGTGCTGTCGATGTATCCGGCATACAGGCTGATGATCATCTCATCGAGGCCGCGAGCCGCCCCGACCCCTTCGGCACTAGCTACGGGGTGAACGAGCCGTTGCGGTTCTCCCGAACCTCACCCGAGGTGCGCACCTCGGCGCCGACGGAGATCGCGCGCCCCGGCCACCAGAACTTCTCCCCCGTGATGAAAGCAAGAGCCGGCACGATAAGAGTGCGCACGAGCAGAGTGTCGAGCAGCACACCGATGCACACGATGATGCCGATCTGGGTGAGGGTGATGAGCGGAAGCACGCCGAGCACCGCGAATACCGCGGCGAGCAGGATGCCGGCGCTCGTGATCACTCCGCCCGTCGACGAGAGGGCACGGATCATGCCCGTGCGAGTGCCGTGCGTGAGCGCCTCCTCGCGCGCTCGGGTCACCAGGAAGATGTTGTAGTCCACCCCCAGTGCGACCAGGAACAGGAAGCTGAACAGGATGACGTTCGTGTCGATCGCGGCAAACCCGAAGACCGACTGGAACAGAAGCCAGCTGGCACCCAGGGCAGCGAAGAACGATGCGACCACGGTGGCGAGCAGCAGCACGGGCGCGACGAGAGCGCGCAACAGCAGCACGAGCACGATGAAGACAATCGCGAGAATGAGCGGCATCACGAGGTCTTGGTCGTTCATCTGCGCTTCGTTCACGTCGAGGGTTTGAGCGTCGAGTCCTCCCACGAGGGCATCGGCCCCCTCGATCGTGTGAAGTTCTTCGCGCAGTGCCGTCACTGTCGCGAAGGACTCGGGAGTCTCGGCCGCGTCGTCGAGCACGACGTTCACCTGGGTGATCTCGCCGTTGGTCTCGCCGACCGCGGCGCTCGAGACGCCGTCGACGGCTTCGGCAGCCGACACGACCTCATCGGCGTAGTCCGCGTTGGTGATGACCACCACGGGCGACCCGCTGCCCGCCGAGAACGCGTCGGCGATGATTTCCTGGCCGACGACCGCCTCAGGAACACTCGTGAACTTCTCGGTCTGACTCAGCCCGATCTTGATCTGGGGAACCGCAAGGGCGAGGCCGCCAAGAATGATGGCTCCGACGATCACGACCGCTACGGGCCTGCGCGATACGCCCGTGCCGAGGCGGTGCCAAACACCGCGTTCAGTGCTGCCCTCACTGCCGAACCGCGGGATGTAGGGCCAGAACAGGCCTCGCCCGAACAGCACGAGTGCGGCCGGAAGCACGAACAGGGCGAAGATCATGGCGATGACGACACCCGTCGCACACGCAATGCCCAGGGCGCGATTGCCCTCGAGTTCGCTGAAGAGCAGGGTCAGCAGCGCGAGAGTTACCGTGCTGCCGCTCGCGATGATCGCGGGGCCAGCGCCACGCAGGGCCCGCGCCATCGCGTCGCGGCGATCCTCGTGAAGGCGCAGCTCGTCTCGATATCGCGCGATCAGCAGCAACGCATAGTTCGTGCCGGCACCAAACACGAGCACCGAGAGAATGCCTGTCACCGACGCGTCGAGGGTGATGCCCGCGAGCGCGGCGACGCGAGCCGCAACAATGCCGGCAACTCCGTCGGCGAGGCCCACGACCGTGAGCGGAACGAGCCACAACCACGGGCTGCGATAGGTGATGAGCAACAGCACTGCCACCACGATCACGGTCGTCAGCAGAAGCGTGAAGTCGGCGCCCTTGAAGACGGCAGCGACGTCCACTGCGAAACCCTCTGGGCCGGTCAACAGGGCCTCGAGACCGGTCGGCAGGTCGGCGTTGGCCGTCTCCCGCAGCTCGGCCGCGCGATCGGCCTGGGCCGCGACATCCGCTTCGCTCTCGAGGGGAATCACGACGATGGCGGCAGTGCCGTCATCGGAGACGGTGGGAGGCGGCACAAAGTCGGCGTTCGAGAACTCGGCGAGCTCGGCGGCCGCAGCGTTTACCGCTTCGATGTCTTCGTCGGTGAGCTTGTCACCATCGCGGCTAAACACGAGCAATGCGCTCGTCGAGTCGGCGCCCGGCAGGTCCTCCTGGGCGGCCGCGGCCTGCGCGGACTCAGCGGATGCCGGCAGCCCGACGCCCGGCGACGTCTCGCCGTCAGATCCCGAGCCCAGGGCGAACACTGCGCCGGCCACAAGGAAGGCGGCTACGAGGACTATCCACGACGTCGAACGGGCGGTGATGAAAGTGGTGAGGCGGCGCATGGCTCTCTCTTGCAGGGGGATCGAAATAGTTATTTGACTGTCTAATTACTAACTAATCTAGCAACATACCCGTAAACTGGTTGTCATGCCAAGCACGCGCCCCGACGAGCCCCGCATACGCGTGCGCCGACCAACCGAACTCGTGCGCGAAGTGCGAGAGGTAAGCCAGGAATTCGAGTTGCACGTCGGACGCCAGCTCACAGTGAACCCGACCGACCTCCACGCGATGGAGCACCTCATCCAGAGCGGCCCACTGAGCCCCACCGAGCTCGCACGCCGTCTCGACATTTCGACGGCGGCGGCGACAACCGTCGTCGATCGGTTGACGGCGCTTGGTCACACGACTCGCACGCAGCACCCCACCGATCGACGGGGGGTTGTCGTTGTGCCGAGCCCCGAGTCGGTCGCGCGCGCGATGACGACCCTGATGCCCATGATCTCGGGAATCGACGGCGTGCTCGACGAATTCGACGCCGATGAGCAAGAGACGATCACGACCTATCTCGAGCGTGTCATCGAGGTGTACCGCGCGCAGATACCCGAACAGTCGCCCGGCACCGCCAGCTCCACCTAGCCGACTAGGCTGGATACCATCTTTGGGCTGGACCCGTTGCGGCGAGCTGGGAAACGGTCAAAGGATCGCGAGCTCAAATCCCCGCCAGCCCGACGATCTCAGGGTAGGCGGCGACGCGCTTCGCTCCACGGCTCGTCGTCGAACGTTGGCGTCGCGATGATCTCTTCCTCCGCGTCTTCCACGACCGGCTCGGGTTCCGGCTGCCCGGGACGCTCAATCCCGTGCTGCCGCCGGGCCTCCCGTATCCCCTGGGCAACGTTATGCCATAGGTGGTCCTCGCCTAACCGTGCGCGAAGCCCAGCATGCGCGAGGACGGTCCGGACCCGCCAACGTACCCGTACCAGGTACAGGTCGACGTTGCGCTCGGCAAGCTGCTCGTGCAGCTCGGACAACATGTCGGCGCTGGTCGTTTCGAGCTGGTCGGTCGCCTCCAGGTTCAGGATCAACGCCTTGGTATCCGGTGCCGCATCGACCGCCTGGAGGATCGCCTGCTGGACCTCGGTGGCGTTGACCCAAAACAGCGACACGTTGACCCGCAGCACCAGGATGCCGGGGATTGTGGTGCGCTCCGGATGGTTGGCGTACGCCGCCCCAGGCCGCCTTCTCGCCCGGGATCTTGCCCAGAACCTCCACATCCACCCGACTCGACCGGTACACCATTCCGAGAAGGGACTGCCCTATTGCAATCAAGAGGCCGAGCATGGGTCCGGCGATGAGCACGCCGCCGGCGGCCACCAGGGCACCGACGGCGTCGTTCTTGCGCACCTTCATGTAGCGGCGAATGGAGGCCACGTCCAGGAGCCCCCACACAGCATTGATCACGATGGCGCTGAGGACCGCCTTTGGCAGGATGGACAGGGCCGGCGCGATGAGAAGGATTGCGAGGATCGCGATGGCCGCGGCCGAGAGACCGCTGACCTGCGACCTGCCGCGCGCCCGATCCACTGCGGCGGTCTTGGACAGGCTTCCGGCCACTCCCAGGCCGCCGAACAGGCCCGAGCCGAGATTGGCGCCGCCGGCGGCGATGAGCTCCTGGTCGGTGTCCAGCCGATAGCCACCCTTAGTGGCATACAGTCGTCCGGCACTCAATCCCTCGGCAAGACCGACGACCGCGATGGCGGCCCCGGCGAGGGCGACGTCGATCAGCCGATTCAGCGGCACGACCGGGATGGTGGGTGTGGGCAACCCTTTTGGCACCGGACCGACGACGGCCACGCCGCGAGCGGCGAGGTCGAGCCAGTAGGAGGACGCGAGCCCGAGGACGAGGACGACCAGCGCCCACGGCACCCGCGGCAATAGGCGAGACCCGATGAACAGCACGGCCAGTGCACTGACACCAACCGCGGCCGTCAGCGGTTTGATCTGGTCGATATTGAGCGCCAAAACCGATATTCGGTGCAGGACGTCACCCGGCGTGACGGGGATGCCGAGCAGGTTGGGCAGCTCACCGATGATCACCAGGATGGTGAGGCCAAAGACGAAACCAGTGACGATGGGCTTCGACAGGAACTCCGCGACCCAGCCCACCCGGAGCACCCCGGCGAGAACCAGGACGGCGCCCGCCGCCAGTGCAATGGCCGACGTGTAGGTCACCGCCTCGGCAACATTGCCCGGATGCATGCTTACGACAAGCGTCGCCGATAGGACCGAGACAGTGGACACGGGTCCGACAATCAACTGCGGCGAGGAGCCGAGCGCTGCATAAACCAGGAGGGCGATGGGGACGGCGTATAGCCCCACCTGGACAGGCATCCCAGCGATAGACGCGTACCCGAGGGACTGCGGGACCGCGAGGGCGGCGACGACCACGCCTGCCACTATGTCGGGACGCAGACGTGCGCGTTTATACAGGGGGAGCCAGGTCAGGATAGGGAGGCGGCGACGCTGTCCTTGGCGAATCCTGTCCCAGACCGACGAGGTCATCGGACCCGACCTTGGCCCTCGAGGTGGGCGCGCAAGTCGTTGGAAGGACTGGCGAGCGTTTTGGCGACCGTCTGCTCGGGTGGGAGATCTGCCACAACCTCGTCTGCGCTGATCGTGTGCGTCATAAGATACGCGAATCCACCCTCCGGCACGAACAACCCCGCGCTCAGCTAGACGCCTACCGAGAGCTGAGTCAGGTGAACAACAGGTTAACGATATTGGTCTTTTGAGCGAGCAGCTGAAGCCGTCCGGCGATCAGGTCGGAGAGCCTGCTCCCCTGGTCGGC
>CAWEFW010000002.1:0-176592 GCA_963808435.1 uncultured Actinomycetota bacterium
TTCAATCCCGTGGACCAGAGGATTACCGAGGCCTACAAGCCGGCCGAGGGCATGCCACCGGTGACCTACCAGGTCATCCAGTGGGCAAACTTTACTCAGACCTTCGCATCGGCCGTCGCCTCGAAGACCAACCCGGCGGTCAGCTCCGGAGGCGGCACGCAGGCGTTCCAGTTCGAGGATCAAGGCGGTCTCGAGTACGTCGACGAGCTGTACGAGACGTGGAAGGGGAACGGGCTGCTCGACGACTTCCTGCCCGGACTCATCGACACCCTGAAGGTGGAGAAGGGCTACACGGCCATCCCGTACAACCTCGACATGCGGGTGATCTGGGCCAACAAGGCGCTGCTGGATCAGGCCGGCGCCAAGGTACCCACGGACTGGCAGACCTACCTGGACGCGTGTGCCGAGCTGAAGAAGAGCAGCATCTACGGCTACGGGACAGGTGCCGGGGCCGGCGCCTACACCGGGCAGCACGCCATCGTGTGTTGGATGATCAACAACGGTGGTGGGCTCTTCGACGAGCAGCAGCAACCGAACTGCGTGACGCCGGAGAACATCGAAGCGGTGAACTTCGTCCTGGAGATGGTGTCGAAGGGCTACGTCGACCCGGCCAGTGCCACCTACACCTCCGACAACGTGGACACCC
This sequence comes from uncultured Actinomycetota bacterium, assembly GCA_963808435.1. Taxonomy (GTDB): domain Bacteria; phylum Actinomycetota; class Actinomycetes; order Propionibacteriales; family Propionibacteriaceae; genus Microlunatus. Next base: position 647 of record CAWEFW010000002.1, read on the forward strand.
AGTGGAGAGAGAAGAAGTTCGCCATGGGTTACAACACGGGGGGTCTGGCGGAAAATGTCGCCGGGGCCGTGGGGAAGGACCTGGAGGTCATCAGCCCACTCAGCTCGCCCTCGGGGAAGAAGGGCGCCCTCTACTTCCCGAACAACATCATGATCTACAAGAACAATCCGAGCGTTCCCGGCACTCATGCCTTTCTCACCTACTACTACCAGAACATGGCGCCGCTCTGGACCGAGAACACCGGCATCGGACTGCCGCCGCTCGTTTCGATCAGCAAGACCCCGGAGTTCCAGGCCGACAAGAACAAGGTCAAGATCATCGAGGAGTGGCAGCCCATCTCCAAGACGTGGGCCGCCCCGGGCGGGGAGGCCAACTTCCTGAACGTGACGACGGTGGACGCGACCCCAGCGATGAACGTCTTCACCCAGTCGATCCTCGGCGGATCAACCGACGCGACGGCGGCCTTGACGAAGCTCCAGGATGAGATCAAGGCCAACATGAAGTCCTGACGTGCTGCCCAGCACGATCAGGACGAGTCCAACACCTGAGCGACACACAGTGGTGGGCGCGACCGAGTCACACGCGCAGCCAAGGAGGTGAAGGCAAGTGTCAACTTCAACCGCCGGACAGGGCCTGACCCGCGCGCGAAAGGGCGTTGCGGTCCGCGGCTCCGGGTCACCATTGGAGCCGCGCAAGGTTCGACGACCGGGTGCGGGTCCGTTGATCCTGCTCGCATTTGCGGCGCCAGCCCTGATCCTGCTGCTGCTCATCAACCTCTATCCGCTGATCTATGCCGGATGGCAGAGCCTGCGGGACGGCAGTTTGATCTCGACCGGCGACTTCGTCGGCTTGGAGAACTACCAGCAGGTACTGACCGATCCAGTCTTCTGGGCGGCAACCCGTTTCACGGTGATCTTCACGCTGGTCGGGGTATTCGGCAGCTGGTTGGTGGGTCTCGCATTCGCACTTATGTTGAAGGCCCGGATCCCCTTCAACACTGGGTTCAAGGTGCTGCTCCTGCTTCCATGGGTGGTTCCGGTCGTCGTCTCCGCGACCTCGTGGAACTGGCTGGTTGCCACCCCTCAGAGTCCGATGCCAATCCTGGCCGAGGCCTTGGGATTCGGTAACGTCCTCTTCCTGGCCAATCCCTTGCTGGCGCAGATAACGGTCTGCATCTTCAAGGTCTGGATCAGCTTCCCTTTCATGATGACGATGATGGCCGCCGCCCTCGAGTCGGTGGACAAGAACGTGTATGAGGCGGCCAAAGTCGACGGGGCGAGTAAGTGGAACACCCTCACGGGTATCACCTTGCCGATGATCTCGCGGTCGACGTACATCAGCTGGATCTTGATGACGATCTTCTGTGTGAACGACTTCTCCACGATCTTCCTGCTGACCGGCGGCGGACCGGTGAATGCCACGCAGTCGCTGGTCGTGCTGTCCTACGTCACCGTCTTCCAGAACTTCGACACAGGCACTGGGGTGGCGATCGCCTTCATCATGACCTTCGTCCTGATCGTGATCTCCGTCGTCTTGTACCAGCGAATCAAGAAGGTGCAGATCCTATGACCGCGGCAATCTCGCAGAACCCGACGGTGGTCGGCCCGCCGGTCGCGCCGGCGGCCCGCAAGCCCGAGCCGGAAGCGCGCGGCACCTGGTGGCGGTTCTTCGCCATGTTGGTGATCACCGCGGTCGTACTCGTCCCGATCATCGCGGTTGTCTTACTCGCCCTCCGGCCTTCGCTGGGCAGCGACACCACGGCGAGCTTCACGCTCGAGAATTTCGTCCTGATCTTCCGCCAGACCGATGTCTTGATCTGGCTGAAGAACAGCATGCTGGTCACAGTCGTCACGGTCGTGGTGTCCGTGGCCGTTGCGGCGCCGGCCGGGTATGTGTTGTCACGAGGGCGGAGCAAGTTGGTCTCCGGGTTCTCATTGGTGTTGTTCGTGGTGCAGTCCCTGCCCATCGTCACCGCGGTGATCCCGCTGTTCGTCCTGTTCGCAGAGTTCGGCCTCGTCGATAACCTGACGGGCATCACGATCATCTATGTCGGCTCCACCATGTCGGTGGCCATCTGGATGATGGCGGCCTACTACGACTCGATCCCCATCAATCTCGAGGAAGCAGCGTGGATGGACGGCTGCTCGGTCTTCGGCAGCTTCCTCCGCGTCGTGTTGCGGAACTCGCTGCCCGGCATCTTGTCCACGGCAATCTTTTCCTTCTTGTTGGCCTGGAACGACTATCTGGTCGCCCTCGTCTTCCTGCGAACCAGCTCCAACTTCGTGTTTCCGGTGGGCTTGCAGAGCTTCTTCCAGCAGAACTCGACGAACTGGGGCCTGGTGATGGCCGTGGCGGTGGTCATGATGTTGCCGCCGATTATCTTGTTCGCGGCGCTGAACCGGTACTTCAGCGTGGGTGGGATTGGCGGGTCGCTGGCCGGCGCGTGATCGGAGGCTCGCGGGGCGCGGCGCGGCGCTGCCCGCTGACCGGGGAGGGCCCGAGCCCTCCCCGGCCGCTGTCGCCTACTGGGGGGCGAACTCGTTGAACGCCTCGTGGCCCGCTCGCAGGGAGCCGTCGGCCTCGATGAAGTGCAGCCACTCCGGCCAACCCACCGGGCCCCACTCGTCCCGGTGCAGGTCGGCGACCAGGCTGTGGTGCAGGGCGTGCACGGTGAACCCGATGCCGCGCTTGGTCAGTGCGGTGAGGGTGTAGCGCATTACCTCGACGTGGGTGGCGTCGTCGCGCGCGCCCCACACCGTCTCGTTGGCGACCAGCTCCTTGCCGGCCCGCTCGGCGATTGCCACGCACTGGTCCAGGTAGTCCTCGAACCCCTCCTTGGTCTTGGTCTGCAATCGGTTCTGGTTGCCGTTCCACATGTAGTACGGGTGGAAGCCGAGAATGTCGCTGATCGGCTCGGTCAGCTCCAGCGCCTTGACGTTGGGGTAGTTGCCGATGGTCAGCGGCTGCCGGGCGCCGAGGTCCTTGCTGACCTGGTAGCACCAGGTCAGCCAGGTCAGCTCCGCCCGGCGGACGACGCTGTTCTCGTCGTCGATGTAGCGGCCCATCAGGGGCTCGTTGCACAGGTCCCAGGAGTAGATCCGCTCGTCGTCTCGATGGGCGCCGACCACGTCGGTCAGGTAGCGGTGGAAGAGCCCCTGCACCGGTGCCGCTTCGGTGTCACCTGCGTCCGGGTTGGCGAAGAGGTCGTCCGCGCCAGTCCAGGCGCTGTGGTGCGGGATCAGATGGTCCAGCGGCACGCCGCCGAAGTCGCAGACCGGGTCGCGCCACCGGTTGAACAGGATCGGCATCACCAGGATGTCGTGCTCGGCGAAGATCCCCAGCCCGGCCTCGACGTTGGCCAGGAAGCGCTGGGGATCGCGCTGGTGGGCCTCGTGGGACAGCCACCAGCGGGCGACGTTCCAGCCGGGGAAGTACTCCTTGCCCCGGGCGACCTCGACCGCCATCCGGCCGTGGTCGTGGTGCTGCCACAGGTCGAGGCCGCTGGTCCCCCAGGACCCGTCGTAGTTGAACCCGTGTACGTCCTTGCTCTTCATGCGTCGCTCCTCCTCGTCGATCTGGCGTGGTGCTCCTGCTGTCCGTCCGGTGCCGACTCCTGCGGCAGGACGAGGACCTTGCCGGTGCCGGGGGCCCGGTCCCGCATGGTGGTGACGGCCTCGCCCACCGCCTCCAGCGGGTAGCGGTGGGTGACCAGCGTCGCGGGCCGGAGGCGTCCGCGCCCGAGGAGCTCCATGGCCTGGGGCCACACGTCGGGGCTGCCCAGGGAGCCCAGGATCACTTGGTCGTTCACCACGACCCGGTCCAGGTCCACCGCCACCGAATCCGCCCCAGTCAGCCCGATCACCACCAGGCGCCCGCGGGGGCCCAGCCGGTCCAGGGCCGCGGTAACGCCGCCCCGGTTGCCGCTGGCCTCCAGCACGACGTCGAATACCTCCTTCACCCCAGGGGCGCCCACGCCCAGCGCCGCCAGCCGCTCCATCCGACCGGTGTCGGGTTCCAGGGCGGCGACGTCGGCGTCCAAGAGGTCGAGGAAGACCGCAGCGGCCAGCCAGCCGAGGGTGCCGCCACCCACGACGAGTACGCGCGAGCGAGGCTCGGCGCTGGAGCGCAGCACGGCTCGCAGCGCGACCGCTGTCGGCTCGGCGAGGACGGCGTCCTCCACCGCCGCCCCCCGCGGCACCGCGTGGGCGCTGCGGGCGGGGAACCGTAGCTGCTGGGCGAGGGCGCCGTCGCGGTTCATCACGCCGGTCTCCTGCCGCCGCGGGCACTGGTGGTAGGCGCCCGAGGCGCACACCGGGCAGTCGCCGCAGCCGATGCTGCACTCCCCCACCACGATGTCGCCCACGGCAAACCCGCTGTCCGGCGCGCCGGGGTCCTCCACCCGGGCCACCCACTCGTGCCCAGGCACCAGGGGCAGGTGCGCGCGCCCGTCGCGTAGGTACACCATCGAGCCGTCGAGGAGCTCGAGGTCCGTGGCGCACAGACCCACGGCAAGCGGGGCCAGCAGCAGGTCACCGGGGCCGGCCGGCGGCAGTTCGTGGTCGAGCAGCGCGTAGCGGCCTGGGCCGGAGATGACCAGTGCGCGCATCAGAGTCCCGGGGTCGAGGTTTCCGTCGTGGGCCGTGGGTGCCGTTCACGCCGACGGCGACTTCAGCCCGTAGACAATGCCTACCATTGCACGCCCGCGGCCGGGCGCAGCGCCGGTGGGACCGCAAGTGCGGGCCCCCGGCGGGCCGATGCGCACGTCCACGCACCCGTCTCAGCAGGTGTTTGGGGCGTCAGGCGGAGAGAGCCTGCTTTGCCGTGCGGTCTGCCACACACGGTCCCAGCCGGGAGCGAGCTCGGCTGCTCGGCGGCAGGAGAGCACAAGGCTCGCTTCACGGGCGATGCCCTTGCCGGCGATGTCAAAGGCGGTGCAACCGCGCGTGGAAGCTTTCGAGCAGTTCGGCGTCCAGCTTCCCGGCAGGGAGGTCGCCGAGCACCGGCCCAACGTACATACGCACCAGATCCTCATACCGGTCACGCGTGGTGTCCTCGAGGCTTCCCGATGTCGAGCCAGCGGCTGATTGCCTGGCCGAGCGTGATATCGGTCTTCGGCTGGCGGTTCTGGTCAACCAGGCCCTGCAGCCTCGTCAGCGCGACCTCCGCCGCACCGTACGTCTTCAAGGTCTCGCGGATGTACCGGGACTTCTTGGTCAGCGGGTCGGTTCCCGCGTAGACGATGACCTGGAAGCTGCCAGACGGCAACTCGCGGATGTGCCCACGTGGACGCCGACCCTTCGGAGCTCGCACGCAATGAGCCTAGGGCTTTTCTATTGCATGACTGATTGCACGCGGCACACCAAATCTGCAAGGGATGCGGACTGGCAACGTCTCGACTGGCCGATGACTAGGCCAAATGCAGCTGTATCCCCAACGGGATTCGAACCCGCGCTGCCGCCTTGAAAGGGCGGAGTCCTAGGCCGCTAGACGATGGGGACGAGGACGTTTCGTCGCAGTGACTATAGCGCTGGCCGAGACGTGAGCCTCGACCGTCGACGCCGGCCACACGACACGGCGATCACTCGCGGCGGCCCGGTGACCTGATCCTGGATCGCCGCATGCCGAGCCGCAGGCGATTCACGGCTGACTGAGATCTAATCCGATGGATAGGTTCACTGACATCGTGTCTACGCCCTCTCACCTCTCGTACGCCGTGCACCGCCCCCGATTGCACCCGGCACCCTCCGGCATCTCCTGGACCGTCGAAGGACGCGAGCAGGCATGACCGCCGTCGACGACGCACCGCGGACCCAGCTCACCGCCGCCGAGATCCGCATCCGCGGGGGCGTGCGGCAGCGACTGATCCTGCTCGGCCCCGCCTTTGTCGCGGCCATCGCGTACGTCGACCCCGGCAACTTCGCCACCAACTTCTCCGCGGGGGCCCAGTTCGGCTACCTGCTGGTGTGGGTCATCGTGGTCGCCAACCTGCTGGCAATGCTGATCCAGACGCTGTCGGCCAAGCTGGGCCTGGCCACCGGTCGGAACCTGCCGGAGCTGTGCCGCGACCACTTCCCCCGGGCGGTGACCCGCGGCATGTGGGTGCAGGCCGAGCTGGTGGCCATCGCCACCGACCTCGCCGAGGTCATCGGCGGGGCGATCGCGCTCAACCTGCTCTTCGAGATCCCGTTGTTCGCCGGCGGCGTCATCACCGGGATCGTCGCGTTCGGCCTGCTGGGTCTGCAGAGCCGGGGCTTCCGGCCCTTCGAGCGGGCGATCACGGGTCTGTTCGCAGTCATCCTGATCGGCTTCGTCATCACCCTGGCGCGGATCGACCTCGTGCCGGGCGATGCCGTCGCGGGCCTGGTGCCCCGCTTCGAGGGGACCGACAGCCTGCTGCTGGCCACCGGGATCCTGGGCGCCACGGTGATGCCGCACGTGATCTACCTGCACTCCGCCCTCACCCAGAACCGGATCTCGGCCGGCGACGCTGGGGATCGGCGGTTCCTGTTCCGCCACCAGCAGGTCGATGTGTTCCTGGCCATGGGACTGGCCGGGGTCATCAACCTGTCGATGCTGCTGATCTCGGCCGCCCTCTTCTTCGGCACCGACGTGCCCGCCACCGACACCCTGCAGGGCGTACACGCCGGCCTCGCTCGGGTGTTGGACCAGCCGGCCGCCCTCCTGTTCGCCCTGGCCCTGCTCGCTTCCGGCTTTGCCTCGTCCGGCGTGGGCACCTACTCCGGACAGGTCGTCATGCAGGGCTTCATCCGGCGCAGCATCCCGCTGATGCTGCGCCGCGGGCTGACCATGGCACCGGCCCTTCTCGTTCTGGCCATCGGCCTCAACCCGACCCGTGCGCTGGTCATTTCCCAGGTCGTGCTGTCCTTCGGCATCCCGTTCGCGCTGGTGCCGCTGGTCCTGCTCACCCGGCGCGCGGACATCATGGGCGAGCTGGTCAACCACAAGCTGACCACCGCCGTCGCGGCGCTGGCCGCCGCGATGATCATCGCGCTCAACGGCTTCCTGGTCATCCGGACGATCGCGGGAGCGTGACCGTCGGCGGCGCGCATACGCGAGCGGCGCCGATCGCGCACGCGCTGCACTCCGGCCGTCGAACGATTGCGTTTCGGCCCTCGGCGGGCCTGCGCTATAGTTTCGCGGGCACCGCACCCCGGTGCCAGGCCTAACAAGGCCCCGTGGCGCAGTTGGTTAGCGCGCCGCCCTGTCACGGCGGAGGTCGCGGGTTCGAGTCCCGTCGGGGTCGCTGATTGTCTTCTCGCAGTCCAGGGGACGCACCCTGGACGGGAGCGGGAAGCATCAGATGGCCAGGTAGCTCAGCTGGTAGTAGCGTTCGCCTGAAAAGTGAAAGGTCGCCGGTTCGACCCCGGCCCTGGCCACCCTTTGTCGTCCTGCGGTCCCACCGCTGCATCCGCGGAGCCGGTCGGCGCGGAATCAATGAGCAGGTCTGGCCGCGCTGCCGCGGCTCGGCCGGTCCGAAGAATTCCATACGCCTCACAAGCTGGGGTCCATCTGCGGTCGGTAAGGTGAACATCACTTGTACGCCAGCGCGAGTGAAACGCTCACACGACGGAGGGGACCAGCGTTCGTGACCGTCTCATCTGACGAGTGCGACGACGTAGTCTCCGACTTCCTCGCGGGCGACGAGCGCGCCCTCGCCGAGATCTACCGCAAGTACTCCGCGCTGGTCTTCACCGTCGCGCTGCGCTCGCTCGGCGACAGCACCGAGGCGGAGGACGTCACCCAGAAGGTGTTCGTCGCCGCCTGGACCGGTCGGCACAACTTCCGGCCGGAGCGCGCCGGTCTGCCCGCCTGGCTTCTCGGCATCACCCGCAACAAGGTGGTCGACGCCCACCAGGCCCGAGGCAAGCAGCGCCGGATCGCCACCGAGATCGCGACCAACTTCCAGCCGCCGCCCGAGCCGGTCGACATCGCCGCCCGGCTGCTCATCGCGGAGGAGATCTCGCGGTTGGACGAAGTTCCGCAGCGAGTGCTCCGAATGGCTTTCTACGAGGACCTGACGCACGCGCAGATCGCGGAGCGGATGCAGCTGCCACCCGGCACCGTGAAAAGTCATATCCGCCGAAGTCTCATCAAACTCAAGCGCCGATTGGAGGTCTGGACCGATGCACCCGAGTCCTGACGTCCTGGCGCTGCTGGCCCTCGGTGAGCAGGCCGGTACGCCCGACGAACAGGCCCACGTCGAGTCCTGCACCCAGTGCCGGACCGAGATCGCCGACCTGGCCCGGGCCGTGGCCGCCGGACGGGGCGTACGGTCCGGCGACGGCGTGCTGGTCACGCCCCCCGATCGAGTGTGGGACGCGATCCGGACCGAGCTGGGCTTCGCCTCGGCGACGGACGAGACCCCGGCCCAGGGCGCTCACGGGCGGTCCGAGGTCTCTCCGATCACCGCGATCCCTCGGCACGCCCGGCCGGTGAGCAACGGCGCGACCCCGGACACGGCGGACAACGACGACGTCGAGCCGGTCGCTGCCCGGACGGAGCAGCCGTCGCCGTCCGCCGGGAGCACGGCAGGGGTGACCGACATCGCCGACGCGCGGCCACGGTCCTCCCGGGGGCGGCGGGGGCTCGCGCTACTGGTCGCGGCCACCGTCGCCCTGGTGCTCGGCCTTGGCCTGGGCCTGGGGCTGGACCGGATCCTCGGACCGCGGCAGACCACCCTGTGGACCGCGCAGCTGCAGGCGCTGCCCCAGTTCCCCGGCTCCTCGGGCGAGGCGATGGTCCAGGAGGATGGGAACGGTCACCGGACGCTGTTCATCGAGCTGAACTCCCCCGAGCCGGTGGACGGCTCGCGTGAGGTCTGGTTGATCGACTCCGACGTGACCGCGACCCGCTCGCTGGGTTACCTCCTCGGCGACTCGGGCCGCTTCAACATCCCGGCCGACCTCGACCCCGAACAGTTCCCGGTGGTCGACGTGTCCAAGGAGCCGCCGGCGGATGCCGACACCCGGCACTCGGGCACCTCGATCGTCCGCGGCACGCTCAACGTCTGATGTCTTGTGCGGGGGTCCGGGGGAATCGCCCCCCTTGGCGATGAGCGGGTCGCCCACCTTCACGAAGCAATCGGCCGGGCACGACTCCGACTTCTACGCCGCCGAAGCCGCAGGGCTGCGTTGGCTCGCCGCGGCTGGCCCAGACGCGGCCCGGGTGGCGCGGGTGGTGGCGGTCGACGACTACTCCATCACCCTGGAACGGCTGGAGATCGGTCGTCCGAGCCGGAGCGCCGCCGAGGACTTCGGCCGCGCCCTCGCCGTCACGCACGCGGCCGGCGCTGCGACGTTCGGACAGCCGCCGGACGGCTGGACCGAGGGCGGCTATATCGGCCAGCAGCGGATGAGCCTGCAACCGGACGACGCGTGGGGCCGGTTCTACGCCACGCAACGGATGCTGCCGTACGCGCGACGGGCCCGCGACCTCGGACACCTGAGCGCGACGGCGTACGGGCGGGTGGAGCGGGTGGCGGACCGGCTGGTAACCGGCGAGTTCGACGACGGGCGCCCGGCGGCCCGGATCCATGGCGACCTGTGGTCGGGCAACGTGCTCTTCACGACCGCCGGCGTGGTGCTGATCGACCCGGCCGCGCACGGCGGCCACGGGCTGACCGACCTCGCGATGCTGCACCTGTTCGGCGCACCTCAGCTGGAAACCATCACCAGCGCGTACGCCGAGGCCGCCGACCTGCCCGAGGGCTGGGCCGACCTGATCGGGCTGCACCAGCTGCATCCGCTGCTGGTGCACGCGGTGAGCCACGGCCCGTCGTACGGTGCCGAGGCGGGAAGGGTCGCCGAGCGCTACACCTGACGGGCTGCGACCGCGGCCGTCGTCAGCCGAGCACGATGTCGGTCGGGATCTCGCCCGGGCGCAGAAAGCCGGCCAATCGTCGGGCCTCATCGACGACGACGTCGGCTTCCTGCGCGATCAACCGGGGTTCTGCGTCGACGTGGATGACCGTGCGCTCGGCGGAGGAGAGCAGCCGCCAGGTGGCACGGAGAACGCCGTCGACCAGAACGGTGCCGACCCGCGCCCCCTCGCCCGGCGGCAGCGGCACGGTCCGCCGATCGGGGATGACGCGGGTCCGGTCCGCGTGGGACAGCAGCACGTTGTCGTACTCGGGCAAGAACCGGACCGGGGCCGGCACATCGGGCTCCGGTCGCGGCGCGTCCGGCAGATCCAGCAGCTCCCGACCGCTCTCGTCGAGGAAGACCCGTAGTCGCGGCCTTAGCCGGTCGACGACCTCCCGCAGCCCGGGCAGTCCGGACCAGATGCGCATGTCGGCGACGCCGGCCGGGCCGAAGGCGGCCAGGTAACGCACCAGCACGTCCTCAATCCGAGCGGCCGGGCCGGCGTCGACGCCCAGCCACCCCCGGTAGGTCTGCCAGTGGACCGCACCCCGACGCTGCCACACGCCGCGCGGCGGAACCTGGACCAGCGGCTCGAGGTAGGTGGCCGCGTACGCCAACGCCGTCTCCGAGACACCCGGGAACGCCTCGGCCAACCGGCGGCCGAGCTGGACCCTCGTGAGCGGTTCCGGGGTGGCGACCTCCCGCGCCACCCGACAGAGGACATCGAGGTCGACGCCGGGCAGGTGGCGAGGGAACCCCGCGGACTGAAAGCGGCTGTCGAGCATCGGCTGCATCAAGGCGCGGAGACGCAGCGCATCCGTTCGGGAGAACAGGTGGACCGTGGCCCGCATGGCGTGCGTGCGGACGAGATCCCGGCGCTCCAGGGCTTCCCCCGCCGCAACCGGGTCGAACGAGGCCAGCCGACTCCACAGACCGACATAGATGCTCTGCGGTGCCTGGGCCTGAAGCCCGACGAGATGCTCCACCGCGTCCAGCGTGGTCAGCTCGGCGCGTTCCAACAGCAGCTGCCGAGCCAGGGTCGCTCGGTTCAGCCGGCGACGGTCGACGCGATCGGGCACCAGAAGCGCCATCTACGCAGCTGGCGAGAGCTGCCCGATCGGCGGACCGGTCAGACCCGACCGCGCCGGAGCGCTTTGATCCGCGGGGTCTCCATAACGTCCCCAACGATGGCGTTCGAGCGGCGCGGCCCGGCGTACCGCGAGCCGAGGTTGATCAGGGTCTGCACCCGGTTGCGGCCGCCGAGCAGGAAGACGATGTGCAGCGCGATCCAGCCCAGCCAGGCGAGCACGCCCGTCATCTTCAGCCCCATCGGCATCTGCAGCACGGCGTCGCCGCGGCCGATGGTGGCCATGGTGCCCTTGTCGTGGTAGCTGAACTTCTCGGTGTCCAGGCCGCGGTGCAGCCGGGCGATCTGCCGCGCTGCGTGCTTGCCACTCTGCAGCGCGGGCTGTGCCAGCTGCGGTAGTGGCTCACCGGTGACCAGGCTCGCGTCACCGACGGCGAAGATGTTCTCGAACCCGATCACCCGGGTGTCGTCGTTGGCCTCGATCCGGCCACCCCGACCGACCGGCAGCCCCCAGTTCTTGATCTCCGGCGCTCCGGCGACCCCAGCGGCCCAGACCACCAGGTCCGCCGGCAGCGAGGATCCGTCCTTGAAGTCAACCCGGTCGGCGTGCACCTCGGAGATCGCACTATTGAGCCGGACGTCGACCCCGCGCTTGACCAGCTCGCGCAGCGCGTACTTGCGCAGCGAGTCGTCGAACGGGCCCAGCAGGTGTTCGGTCATCTCGACCAGCACGACGCTGACCCGGGCCGGGTTGAGCTCCGGGTAGGTGGACGGGATGGTCTCGGTCTTCAGCTCGGCGAGCTGACCGGCCATCTCCACCCCGGTGGCGCCGCCGCCCACGATGACCACAGTGAAGGCCCCCGTGTTCGGGTCCGACAGGCCGGCGATGGTCTCCAGGCTGCCGAAGATGGCGTCGCGGACCGCCAGAGCGCCACCCCGGGTGTACATCGACATCGTGTACTCCGCCGCGCCCGGGATGCCGAAGTGGTTGGTGGTGATGCCGGTGCCGAGGATCAGGTAGTCGAACGGCACGCGTACGCCGTCGTCGCAGATGACCTCCTGCGCGTCGTGGTCGATGCCGGTGACGGTAGCCCGGCGGAAGTTGACCCCGCTGTGCCGGGCGGCGTAGTAGCGCAAGGAGTAGGTGACGTCGCCGGCGTTCAGGCCGCCGGTAGCAACCTGGTAGAGCAGCGGCTGGAACGTGTTGTAGGGATGCCGGTCGATCAAGGTGACCCGAAACCCCTCCTTGGCCAGCTCTCCGGTCGCCGATACCCCGGCGAAGCCCCCGCCCACCACCACGACATGCGGCATCTCGGTCATACGTCCATCTAACCAGCGAGATGTTCGGCGGACGGCTCCACCCGGCCAGTCGGGTCGATGCCCGCCGCCCGGCACGCTCACTGGCCCCTCAGTAGATGAAGATCGGCAGCCAGCCGGGGTTGTGCGCGTGCAGGAGCACGGCCCAGAGCACGCAGTCGAAGATCAGATGGGTGCACAGCACGTACGGCAGGGAGCGGGTGCGGTTGAAGAGGTAGCCCTGGATCAGGGCGAAGGGGGTGGTCAGGAAAGGACCCCAGCTGGTGTAGCCCAGCTCCCACAGGAACGACACGAAGATGATCGCCTGCAGGATGTTGGCCTGCCACAGTCGGAAGTGGCGTCGCAGCAGGGCGAACACGGTGCAGATGAAGAACAGCTCATCCCACAGGCCGACGGCGTTGACGCCGAGGAACAGGCGGATGATCTCGCTCGGTTCACTCACCGACGGCCAGTTGAGATACGTGCCGGAGTTGATGAAGTAGAACGGCATGATCAGCCAGGCGAGACCGACCACGATGACCACGTACCACCGCTCGGCAGTCGTCCAGCGCCGGCCGGTGTTGATCGGGAAGCGGACGACGTGCCGCTTGAAGACGAACCGGTCGACGACGTAGGGCACCACGACCGCGACGATCAGCACACTGCCCATCCGGACGAAGTTGGCCCAGGTGAGGTCCGGCGCCAGCGAGATGGTCCCGATCAGGCCCAGGCTGAACCCGATCAGCAGCAGGCTCTTGCCCAGGTCACGGTCGACGAGGAAGCCGCCGGCCACGCTGACGACCAGCACGAGGTACCCGGGCACCTGCAACTCCAGCCCGAAGAGCAGGAAGCCGGCCAACGACACGCCGAAGGCCGGAACCAAGGCCCACGAGAACCGCGGCGGCGCCTCGACCTCGAGGTCCGCGGGTGCCGCGGTCACGCGGAGTCTTCCAGCAGCTTCGGAGTGCTCTTCACGTAGCCTTCGACGAACCGGCCGATCTCGTCCAGGGCGACCTTGCGCACATTGGCGGCGGAGAGCACCAGGTCGTGCATCCCGTCGGCGATGCGGACCACCGTCACATGCGGGCCGAGCTTCACCGCGCGGGCGGCGATCTGGTCGACATCGAGGATGACGTCGACCGTCCGCAGTCCCTCGTGCCACTTGCGCGCGAACTCGGTCGCCGTGGAGGCCAACACCAGTATCGGAACCCGGATGTCAAGGCCGGCGGCGACGCGCTGGTGGCCGAGCAGGATCGCTCGCAACCAGCCCGCCCGGACCGGCGGGCCGGGCGTCCGCTTGAGCTCCATGTCGTAGTCCCACTCCCCCTCCAGGCTGACGTGCACCGTACGTGGGTAGTGGCCCAGATCCGGCGGCAGCCGCAGGATCGATGTCGGGTTCCGGCTTCCCAACGCGTCGATCACCGGCGTGCCGAGGGTGCGTACGATCGCCGAACCCTGCAGGTCCAGCCAGGGAGAGTTGAGCACCAGACCGGAGATCCGGTCGCAGTTTGACGCGGCCCACAGCGAGGTGATCAGCCCGCCGGTGGAGTGGCCCATCAGCAGCAGCTCGTCGTGGTCCTCGGCGATGACGTCGGCCGCGGCGTCCAGCTCCAGCGCGTAGTCGTCCAGGTCGGTGATGAAGCCGTTCAGATGCCCGCGGCGCAGGCTGCGGCCGTAGCGGCGCAGGTCGAGGGCGTAGAAGTCGAACCCCAGGTCGGCGAGGTGGTCGGCCAGGTGGGTCTGGAAGAAGTAGTCGTTCCAGCCGTGGACGTAGAGCACCGCGGACCGGGAGCGGTTGGCCGGCAGCCGGCGGACCAGGGTGGCGACCAGCTCCACGTCCTCGGGCTCGCCCGAGGCCGGCTCGACCCCGGGGAGCGGAATGTCGACGACCTCGTAGCCGTCCAGGAAGTCGGGGTTCCAGGTCGTCACGAGATCAAGAGTGTCACGGAGCCTCTGACGTGGCCCATCGACAGGCTCAGCACACGCCGGCTGAGCCTGTCGGAGCAGACGGCTACTTGATGAAGCGCGCGTTCATCGGGTACTTGTAGAACTCGTGCCGGCTGGCCGCCATGGTGGCCATGATGCAGAAGATCAGCGCCACGATGAACGCGGCCAGGTTGATCAGGCCGAAGGTGATGAACGCGAGCACCCAACCCGCCACCTGGACGATCGAGTACAGGATCGAGAAGTTCAGCGCCTCCGTGGTGACCTGCTTCAGGTAGGGGCTGCGGTCCTTGTAGAGCAGGTAGCCGATCAGCGGCCCGACGAACCAGAAGAACGGGATCGAGATGTGCGAGATGATCCCCCAGGTCTTCTCGTCGCTCTCGCTGACCGGGGCCTGGCCGGCGGCCGCGTACGGCTGCTGCGGGTAGCCCGGTTGGCCGTACTGCTGCGGCGGGTAACCCTGCTGGGCCGGGTCGGTGTAGCCCTGCTGCGCGTACGGCTGCTGGCCGTACTGCTGCTGGTAGCCCGCGTTGGGGTCGGTGTAGCCCTGCTGGGGCGGCTGCTGCTGCCCGTACGCCGGCGGCGGGGTCGGCTGCCCGTAGGGCGGCGGGGTCGGCTGCCCGTAGGGCGGCGGGGACGGCTGCCCGTAGGGCGGCGGGGACGGCTGTCCGTAGGCCGAGGGATCACCGTACGGACCCGGCTGGGCCTGGCCCGGCTGCTGCCCGTACGGGTTCGCCGACCCGGCGCTGCCGGGGTAGGTCGGGTCACCGCCCGAGGGGTAGGCCGTGGGGGCGCCCTCGGTCCCGGCGGCATGGCTGCCGCCGGCCGGGTTCGCACGGCCCGTGCTGGCCGGATCGGCCGAAGGGTCGGTCGATCCGGTGGGGGTGTCGCCCGGGACCGGTCCCGGCGTCTCGGACGGATTCTGAGTCATGGGACCCAGGCTATTGCCCGCGTCGGTCCAGCGGGCGAAATCTCAGCCCGACTTGCGGAGGTCTTCGTACGCGGTGGCAGGCGTCGACTCGTCGTCCTCGTCGGTGTCGAGCTCCTCGGCCAGGTCGGCGTACGCCGGCGGCACCTCGTGCCCGTCCGAACCGTGCTTGAGTTCTTGCTCCAACGAAGAGAAGTCCGTCTCGAAGGATCGGTACTTGAGTTCGCGAGCAACCTTCGTCTGCTTTGCCTTAGCCCGGCCGCGCCCCATAGTGGGTCGACCCCCTCGCATTGGTCCGCCTGCGGCTGGGCCGCGGCTCAGTGTGGTTAATTCGTGAGGCACAGGCTACCAGTGCCCGCGCGCCGCCCAAGTCGAGTGGGCAGAGTTGCTACGAGGTCTTGACCAAGCCGATCGGCCACCTCGCGTACGCGACGGAGATGACGCGCTACTGGGACGTCCTGGGCTTGGCGGAGCTCGGCACCCCAGACCGCTCTGGTGGTCGTCGAGAGGGACATCCGGGTGGTGTCCAAGGGAGACTGGCTGCTGTTCAACGCCGAGACCGACCAGGAGAACACATGATCGCGCGCGTGTGGCGGGGCCTCGTTCACAGCGACAAGCTCGAGGAGTACGTCGACATCGTCGAGGAGACGGGCATGGACGAGTACCGGCGTACGCCCGGCAACCTCGGCGCTCAGATCCTGACCCGCGACCTGGGCGAGGGTCGCGCCGAGATCATCACGATCAGCTGGTGGCCAGACGTCGACCATGTTCGCGGCTTCGCGGGCGACGACATCGAGGTGGCCAAGTACTACCCCTCGGACGACCCCTACTTGATCGACCGGGACGACACGGTCGTCCACTACAACGTCGCCTCGGACTGACCGGTCGCTGCCCGCTGCTCCCCGGTCGGATTCCCACGCAGCGTGGGAATCCGACGCTGTCCATAGGTTGCAACCTGGGTAGAGGGTGAGATTCCCACGCTGCGTGGGAATCGTGTGACAGACGAGGCAGCCGGCGGGGGGCGGAGGGGGCTCTGCTCAGGAGCGAGGGTGGGTGCCGAAGAGGCTGACGTGGTCGCGGGTGCCCGAGCCGGCGGGGGCGACGGTGCCGCAGACCCAGGCCGGTACGCCGCGGCGGGCCAGCAGGCTCATGCCCGCGTCGGCCGCATCGGCGGGGAGCACGACCACCATGCCGACGCCCATGTTGAAGGTGGTCTCCATGTCGGCCTCCGACACCTTCCCGAGGCCGGCGATCAGGTCGAAGATGGGCGGCGGTGACCAGGTGGTCCGGTCGATCCGCACCTCGCAGGAGCCGGACATCACCCGGGCCAGGTTGCCGGCCAGCCCGCCCCCGGTGACGTGGCTGATCGCGTGTACGTCGACGGCGTCGATCAGCGCCAGCAGGTCGGGGGTGTAGATCCGGGTCGGGACCAGCAGCTCCTCCCCCAGCGAACGACCGAGCTCCGGCACCTGCCGGTCCAGCTTCCAGTCGGCGGTGGTGAAGAACACCCGGCGGGCCAGCGAGTAACCGTTGGAATGCAGGCCGGAGGACGCGCAGGCGATCACGACGTCGCCGGGCTGCACCCGGTCGGCGCCGAGGATCTGGTCCCGCTCCACCACCCCGGTCGCCGCCCCGGCCAGGTCGTACTCGGCCGGCTCCAGGAGCCCCGGGTGCTCCGCGGTCTCGCCGCCGATCAGCGCGCAGCCGGCCTCGCTGCAGGCCTCCGCGATGCCCTTGACCACGGAGGCGATCCGCTCCGGCTCGAGCTTGCCGCAGGCGATGTAGTCGGTCATGAACAGCGGCTCGGCGCCGCAGACGACCAGGTCGTCGACCACCATGCCGACCAGGTCGAAGCCGATCGTGTCGTGGGTGTCCATCGCCTGGGCGATGGCGACCTTGGTGCCCACGCCGTCGGTGGAGGTGGCCAGCACGGGATGCTCCATCGAGACCAGCCGGCTGGCGTCGAACAGCCCGGCGAAGCCGCCGAGCCCGGTCAGCACCTCCGAGCGTCGTGTGGTCTCGACCCAGTTCCGCATCAGGTCGACGGCCCGTTCGCCGGCCGCGATGTCGACCCCGGCAGCGGCGTACGCGCTCGGCTCTTGCGTCACGCGCCCCACCCTAGGTCCGGACCTCGAACATGAGGACTCGGTCCGTCGAGCGGGGCGTCAGGGGCGGGTTAGAGCGTCGGCCGCGCCGGCACCCGCAACGACCGGCTGGCGGTCGTCGACCTCGACCGGGGTGGCGCCGTCGGATGCCGCATCCTCCAGCACGTACTTGCCGAGCCGGGCGCTGAGCGGCAGCTCAACCGGGTAGATCCCGTCGAAGCAGGCCCGGCAGAGGGCGTCCTCGCCGACGTGCGTTGCGGCCACCAGGCCGTCCAGCGAGACATAGCCGAGCGAGTCCGCCCCGATCGAGCGGCACACCCCCTCGACATCCAGGCCGTTGGCGATCAGCTCGGCCGGCGAGGCGAAGTCGATGCCGTAGAAGCACGGCCACTTGACCGGCGGCGACGAGATGCGGACGTGCACCTCGGTCGCGCCCGCCTCGCGCAGCATCCGGACGAGGGCCCGCTGGGTGTTGCCGCGGACGATCGAGTCGTCGACCACCACCAGCCGCTTGCCGGCGATCACGTCGCGCAGCGGGTTCAGCTTGAGCCGGATGCCGAGCTGCCGGATGGTCTGGCTGGGTTGGATGAAGGTGCGCCCGACGTAGGAGTTCTTGACCAGCCCCTGCCCGTACGGGATGCCCGACGCCTCGGCGTACCCGATCGCGGCGGGGGTGCCGGACTCCGGCACCGGGATGACCAGGTCGGCCTCGGCCGGGAACTCCCGGGCCAGGGTGCGCCCGACCTCGACCCGGACCGAGTGCAGCCGCATGCCCGAGATCAGAGTGTCCGGCCGGGCCAGGTAGACGTACTCGAACAGGCAGCCCTTCGGCTCCGGGGTCGCGAACTGGGTGCTGCGCAGCCCGCGCGCGTCGATCGCCAGCAGCTCGCCCGGCGCCACCTCGCGGACGAAAGAGGCCCCGATGATGTCCAGTGCCGCGGTCTCGCTGGCCACCACCCAGCCCCGCTCCAGCCGGCCGAGCACGAGCGGGCGGATGCCCTGCGGGTCGCGGGCCGCATACAGGGTCTCCTCGTCCATGAACACCAGGCAGAACGCGCCCCGCAGCCGCGGCAGCACCTGTAGCGCCGCCTGCTCGGTGGACTCGCCGGGGAAGGTGGCGAGCAGCGCGGTGACCAGGGAGGTGTCGGTGGTGGCCTCGGTGAGCAGCGACCCGGGCACCAGCGACTCGCTTGCGTCGTCCCGCTCGGCCAGCCAGTCCCGCAGCTCGACGGTGTTGGTCAGGTTGCCGTTGTGGCCGAGGGCGATGCCCCCGGAGGCGGTCGAGCGGAAGGTGGGCTGGGCGTTCTGCCAGACGCTGCCGCCGGTGGTCGAGTAGCGGCAGTGCCCGATGGCCAGGTGCGCCCCGCTGAGGGAGTTCAGCGCGGCCTCGTTGAACACCTGCGAGACCAGGCCCATGTCCACCGACACCATGATCTGGCTGCCCTTGCTGACCGCGATCCCCGCCGACTCCTGGCCGCGGTGCTGCAGGGCGTAGATGCCGAAGTAGGCGAGCTTGGCGACCTCCTCGTTGGGGGCCCAGACCCCGAAGACCCCACAGGCATCCTGTGGTCCGCGGTCCTGGGGGTCGAGATCGTGGTTCAGCCGGCCATCACCTCGTGCCACTGCTTCATGGTAACGGCCGGCTCACTTCCCGCCCGGCGTCGCGGCTGGAAGGATGGTCAGGGCAGGGCGTGTCCAGGAGAGAGGCACTGCCCTCGGGTTCATCAGCGCCGCTTCGCCAGCCCCGCCCCAGGTCACGCGGAAGGAACATGATCATGAGCATCGTGCTCGGCCCGAACCAGTACGGCAAGGCGGAGAACCGGGTGGTGCGGATCTACCGCGACCATCCGCGCCACGAGATCCGCGACATCAACGTCTCCAGCGCTCTGCGCGGTGACTTCTCCGCCGCCCACCTGGCCGGCGACCAGAGGCGGGTGCTGCCCACGGACACCCAGAAACAGACGATCTTCGCGTACGCCAAGGCAGTCGGGGTGGGTGAGATCGAGGAGTTCGCTCTCGCCCTCGGGCGGCACTTCGTGAACGACACCGAGCCGGTGGAGGGGTGCCGGATCGAGATCGACGAGTATGAATGGGAACGGGTGCTGGTCGATGCCCCCGACGGTTCAACTCGTGAGCACGACCACACCTGGGTGCGGAAGGGGCAGGAGACGAGGACCACGGTGCTGACCATCGACGGCAAGGGCTCCGGCGCGAAGGAGCACCTGGTCTCGGGGTTCAAGGACCTGGTGGTGCTCAAGTCGACCGGGTCGGAGTTCAAGGACTTCCTGGTCGACGAGTACACGACGCTGGCCCCGACCACCGACCGGATCATGGCGACCTCGCTGATCGCCCGCTGGCGCTACCTCGGCACCGCGGTCGACTGGGGAAAGACCTACGGGAGCATCAAGCAGATCCTGCTCGAGCAGTTCGCGGAGGTGCACAGCCTGGCGCTGCAGCAGACTCTGTACGAGATGGGCCGGGCGGTGCTGGAGGCGCACGACGACGTGGCCGAGATCAAGTTCTCCGCGCCCAACAAGCACCACCTCGTCTACGACCTGTCGCCGTTCGGCCTGGAGAACCGCAACGAGGTGTTCCACGCCGACGACCGCCCGTACGGGCTCATCCAGGCCTCGGTGCTGCGCGACGATGCACCGCCGGCCGGCCGCGCGTGGGACACCATCCCCGGCTTCGCGTGATGATCACCATCGGGAATGCGGGGATGAACGGTTGGCGCCGCTGGTTCACCCGGGCCGAGGGTGTCCGATGACCGCGCACGCCCCTACTCCTAATGTGGCAACGGCTGCCCAGCCATCCGTGCCCAGGATCGGAGTCCGCGCCTTGCCCCTCACGCCCGGCACCCCGGGCCTCAGCGAGGAGGACCTGGAGGCCATCGACCGGCGACTGGCCGCTGACGATGCGACGCGGGAGCGGACGTACCCAGGGACTGCGGCGACGCGCCAGCCGGTGCACACCGTATATGTCCCGGCAGACCAGTTCCACGTCGAGGTCGCCGAGGAGTGGGGCGCGGCAGCGTACGCCGCCCTGAACCGCTATGCCCCGCGGCCCGAGGACATGGCCCGGATCACCGGGCTGGACCTCGTCGTCGTACGGGCGATCTGGCCCGCCGTACGCGAGAAGCTCCGGCGCGAGCCGATCGAGGACCTGCGGATCGACCTGGAGGACGGCTACGGCACCCGGCCGGACGACGAAGAGGACATGCACGCCGCGATGGTCGGGCTGGAGCTGGCGGCCGCGGTGAGCACCGGGTCCGCGCCGCCCTTCCTCGGCATCCGCTGCAAGTCACTCGAGCCGGCGACCCGACGGCGGGGGCTGCGGACCCTGGACCTCGTGCTCCGGACGCTGCTCGAAGGGGCCGAGCTGCCCGCCGGCTGGGTGATCACCCTGCCCAAGGTCACCTCGGTGGCCCAGGTGACGACCATGGTCGACATCTGCGGCCGGCTGGAGCGCGCGTACGGGCTGGCCGAGGGGGCGCTGAAGTTCGAGATCCAGGTGGAGACGCCGCAGGCCGTGCTGCTGGCCGACGGAACGGCGGCGGTCGCCGCCATGATCCAGGCCGCGGACGGGCGGTGCACCGGGCTGCACTTCGGCACCTACGACTACACCGCCGGCCTGGGCATCGCCGGCGGCTACCAGAGCCTCGACCATCCGGCCGCGGACCATGCCAAGGCGGTGATGCAGCTCGCCGCCGCGGGCACCGGCGTCTGGGTCAGCGACGGGTCGACCAACCATGTCCCGGTCGGTGACGCCGACGAGATCCGCGCCGCCTGGGCCCTGCACGCGCGACTGGTTCGGCGGGCGCTGGAGCGCGGCCTGTACCAGGGCTGGGACCTGCACCCGGCCCAGCTGGTGACGCGGTTCGTGGCCACCTACGTCTTCTTCCGCACGGGGCTGGACCAGATCGGCGCCCGGCTCCGGGCCTACCTGCAGCGCACCGGCGGCCGCGTGCTGGACGAGCCGGCGACCGCGCAGGCGCTGGCCTCGTTCCTCCTCCGCGGCGTGCACTGCGGGGCGATCGCCGGCGGGGAGATCAGGATCCTGACCGGCAGCGACCTGGACACCATCACTCGCCTGGCCACCCGCGCCGCTTCCTGACCCGGAGTGGCTGGCTCGTCACGCCCCAGTGTCGGCTTTATTCAACTGATTGGTTGACAAGCGTCTGCTCCTGTGGCAGTATTCAACTAATCAGTTGAAGATTGCGACCCCAGAGGACTGACAGCCATGCCCCGAACCTTGATCAACACTCCGCCGGTCACCACGGTGGAGCGCGGGGCCGCCGCGGTGTCCGTAGCGGCCGCCATCGCTTTCGCCCTGCTGCTGGGTGCACTGCACATCGTCCAGCCAGAGCTCGACCCCACCTGGCGGTTCATCAGTGAGTACGCATTGGGCCGGGCGGGGTGGCTGATGACCGCCGCCTTCGTCGCGCTGGCGGCCAGCCTGCTCGGGGCGGCCGTCGCCCTGGCCCGCCAGGTGCGCACCCGGCCCGGCCGCGTCGGGCTGGCCCTGCTGGTCATCGCCGCCCTGGGCGTACTGATGGCCGCCGCGTTCCCCACCGACCCGATCACCCTCCCGGTGGAGGCGCACACGACGTACGGGCGGCTGCACGAGCTGGGCGCCTCGCTCGACTGGAGTCCGGTCGGGATGCTGCTGATCGCATGGTCGCTGGGCCGCACGCAGGCCTGGCGCCCCTGGCGAACCCGGCTGCTGCTCGCCGCCGTGATCCCGTGCCTCTTGACCGTGGTGTTCACCGGCGTCGCGGCCACCGCCGGCGGTGAGTACGGCCCCGGGGTGTACGCGGGGCTGGTCGGCCGGGTGATGCTGCTGTCCTACCTGGGCTGGTTCATGACCGTGGCCGTCGCGCTGCGGCGCCAGCCGGTTGCCGCCAGCTCCCCCGTCCCGACGTCGGCGGAAGCACCGGCCGTCGCCTGACTGCCTTCGCACCCGCTCCTCACGGCTGCAGACGCGAGGAGAGGGTGCAAAACATTCAGTCGTAGGAAACTCCTGAGTTCAACAAGAGTTCTTGTGCAATGACTCTTGTACGTCTACGGTGAGGTCATGGCCCAATCCCGAGTGCAGCACCTGACCGAGGCCAAGGCCCTGACCGCCGTGGCCAACCCGTTCCGGGCCCGGATGCTCGACGCGCTCCGGGTCGACGGCCCGTCGACCGCCTCCGCGCTGGCCCAGCGCACCGGTCAGGCGGTCGGCAGCGCCAGTCACCACCTGAAGGTGCTGGCCGAGGCCCGGCTGGTCGAGGAGGCGCCGGAGCTGGCCCGCGACCGGCGCGAGCGCTGGTGGCGGCTGACGGCCCCAAGTCGGCGGTGGTCGCGAGCGGAGTTCGCCGACGACGAGCCCGCGGTGGCAGCGGCCCTCGCGGCCGAGAACCTGCACCTGGCCCGGCAGTTCGAGCGGGCGCAGGCCTGGCTGGACAACCACGAGGCCGAGGGTGAATGGACCGACGCCGCCTTTGCCACCCAGTCCTGGCTGCGCCTCGACCCCGACGAGCTGCGCGGCCTGGGCCAGGAGCTGATCGCCCTGATCGAGCGGTGGAGCGAGCGCGCGGTGCCCGACGACGGCCGCGACCGCGAGCCGATCCTGCTCTTCGCCCGCGCCTTCCCAGCCCAGCCATGACGGCGACGACACTGGCCGCCGCGCCGCCCGTCCCGCTGCCGCTCCGGCACAACCGCGGCTTCACGTTGCTCTGGCTGGGCGAGGGCGTCAGCCTGCTCGGCACCGCCACCACCTCCGTGCTGCTGCCGCTGCTCGCGGTGGTCACGCTGAACGCCGGCCCGGGGTGGATGGGCGCGCTGGCCGCGGCGACCTGGCTGCCCTGGCTGGTCGTCGGCCTGCCCGCGGGTGCGTGGGTGGACCGGCTGCCGGCCCAGCGCGTGATGATCATCTCCGATCTCGTGTCGGCCGCTGCCCTCCTCAGCGTGCCGGCGACCTTCGCGCTCGGCCGTCTCAGCCTGCCCCAGCTACTGGGCGTCGCCCTGCTGGTCGGCACGGCGACCGTCTTCTTCCGGGCGGCCTACCCCGTCTTCCTCACATCGGTCGTCCCCGCCGGCCAGCTCGAGAACGCCAACTCTCGGCTGTTGGGCACCGAGTCGGCGATGCAGGTCGCCGGACCGGGACTTGGCGGGCTGCTGGCCCAGTTCGTCTCCGCCGCGGCCGGGCTGGTCCTGGACGCGGCCAGCTTCCTGGTCTCCGCGCTGTGCCTGGCCCGCATCCGGCCGGCGTACCCCGCCCCGACCCGGAAGCCGGTCGAGTCGCTCGGCCGGCAGATCCGCGCCGGCGTGGACTTCCTGCGGCGCGACCGGTACCTGCGCTGGTTCGTCGTCCTCGGCAGCGTCTCCAACTTCGGGCTGGTCGGCTACTCCGCCGTGCTGGTGCTGCACCTGGTTCGCGACCTCGGCCTCTCCCCCACCGGTGTCGGCATCGTGCTCGCGGTGGGCAGCATCGGCGGCCTGGTCGGCGCCGCCCTCGCCCCATACGCGTCCCGCCGGTTCGGCTCGGGCCGCGCCACCGTCGCCCTGATGGCGCTGGGCGGCCCACCCGCCCTGCTGGTCGCCCTCGGCGAGCCGGGCTGGCGTACCGCGCTGGTGCCGCTCGGCCTGTTCCTGGTCGGCGCCTTCGTGGTGGCGGGCAACGTCATCCGCGGCGCCTGGCGGCAGCGTTACGTGCCCGCCACGCTGCTGGCCCGGGTGATCACCACGAGCCAGGTCATCGCCTACGCCGCGATGCCCCTGGCCGGGCTGGCCGCTGGCTGGCTCGGGTCGACTCTCGGCATCCGCAGCACCATCGCGATCATGGCCGCGGTGCACGCGATGGCCAGCCTGGCCATCCTGATCAGCCCCATCCGCAGGCTCCGCGACCTACCCGATCAGCCCGGACAGCCGGTCGCAGGCGGCGGCCAGCGAGTCCTGGAGCGCCGGGTCACGTAGGTGCTCGGGAACCGGCACCGGCCGCCGGTCCCGCCAGTA
Source organism: uncultured Actinomycetota bacterium (assembly GCA_963808435.1). GTDB lineage: Bacteria > Actinomycetota > Actinomycetes > Propionibacteriales > Propionibacteriaceae > Microlunatus. The sequence continues at coordinate 24,883 of CAWEFW010000002.1, forward strand.
CGGGGCGCGGCTCAGGTCGGCCTCGGTGGCGCAGTAGAGCAACGTGTCGGCCGACTGCCGCGGGTCGCCGGGCGCGCCGGCACTGGCCAGCTTGGTTTTCACCCAACCCGGGTCGACCGCGGCGGACGCGATCCCGGCGAGCCGCCGACCCCAGGCCATGGCCAGCGCGACGTCACCGGCCTTGCTGTCGGCGTACGCCTGCCTCGGGTTCCGCTCCGCACCCAGTGCGTCGGGCCGGATCCGCCCCGACCGCGCCATCCCCGAGCCCAGCCAGAGCAGCCGTCCGGTCAGCCGGTCGGCGAGCAGGGCGGTGAGCAGGTGCGGAGCGAGCACATTGACGGCGAAGGTGGTCTCGAACCCGTCGACGGTGGTCCGCGGAGTGTCGCCGCGGACCCACACGCCGGCATTGTGGATCAGCACGTCCAGCGGACCCTGACTGTCGATCTGCTCGGCCAGGGTTCGCACGTCGGTCAGCCGCGCCAGGTCCCCGGTCACCAGGACCGCGTCCCCCTCCAGCCCGTCGATCACCAGACGGCCGCGGGCCTCGCTCCGGGCGTGAACCAGCACCCGGTGTCCGGCAGCCAGCAGAACCCGAGTGGTGGCCAGACCGATGCCGTCAGTCGCTCCCGTGATGCAGATGGTGGTCATCAGCCCGGTACGACCGTCACGGCGCAGCGCAGCCCGGCCGCTCGGCTGAGCCGGGCGTCAGCGGTCACCAGTGGACAGTCGATCGCCTCGGCCAGGGCGACGTACGCCGCGTCGTACGCGGTCAGGTTGTCGCGCAGCTCCCAGATGCGGTCGAACAGCGCGAAGACGCCGTGACGAGTGATGGCCATCCATCGGTACACGTCCAACAACCGCCAGCCTTCGGCCGGGTCCATGCCGCGGTGATGGACCCGGGCGCGGTCCAACGAGAGCCTTACCGCTTGACCCGCCAGACGCGCTCGAACGGGAGCCGCCAGGCGTGCGGCGCGATCATCTGGTGGATGGCGTTCGGTCCCCACGACCCCGGCGCGTACGGCTTCACCGGCGGCGGGTTGTGCAGCAGCTCCTCCGACCGCTCCCACAGGCTCTCGATGCCCTCCGCCGTGGTGAACAGCGTGTGGTCATCGCGCATCGCGTCCATGATCAGCCGCTCGTACGCCTCGAGGATGTCCCCTACCCGGTCGGTCTCCTGGGTGGAGAACTGCATGCTCAGCTTGTCGAGCTTCATGCCGGGTCCGGGTCGCTTGCCGTAGAACGACAGCGACACCTTGGACTCATCGGCGAGGTCAAAAGTCAGGTGGTCCGGACCGGACGAGCCGACCCCCGATCCGGCGGGGAACATTGTCCTGGGCGCTTCCTTGAAAGCGATGGAGATGATCCGCAGCCCCTCAGCCATCCGCTTGCCGGTCCGGCAGTAGAAAGGTACGCCAGCCCATCGCCAGTTGTCGATCCCGCATTTCAAGGCGATGAAGGTCTCGGTATCGGAGTCGCGGGCGACCCCTTCCTCCTGCCGGTAGCCGCTGTACTGACCCCGGACCACGTCGTGCGGCTCGATCGGCAGCATGGAGCGGAACACCTTGTTCTTCTCCTCGCTGATGGCCCGCGGCTCCAGCGCCGTCGGCGGCTCCATCGCCACGAAGGCCAGGACCTGGAACAGGTGGGTGACCACCATGTCCTTGTACGCCCCGGTCACTTCGTAGAAGTTGGCCCGCTTGTCTAGGCCCAGCGTCTCGGGGATGTCGATCTGGATGTGGTCGATGAAGTTGCGGTTCCAGATGGGCTCGAACAGCCCGTTCGCGAACCGGAACGCCAGGATGTTCTGGGCCGCCTCCTTGCCCAGGAAATGGTCGATCCGGAAGATCTGCCGCTCGCGGAATGTCTCATGCACCTTGTCGTTCAACGCGATGGCGCTCTGCAGGTCGGTGCCGAACGGCTTCTCCATCACCACCCGGGACCGGTCCACCAGGTCGGCCTCGCGCAGCAGCTGGATCACGGCGGTGGCCGCGGCGGGCGGCACACTCAGGTAGTGCAGCCGGCCGGGCGAGCCGCCCAGCTTCTCCTCGGCGATCTTGACCACCTCGGCCAGGCCCTCCGAGCCGGCCGACGTGGGCACATAGGTCAGCCGCTCGGCGAACTCCTCCCACTGGGCGGGGGTGAGCGGGTGATGACTGAACTCTCCGACCGCCTGCTTGGCGAAGTTGCGGAAGGTCTCCTCGCTGTGGTCCTCCAGCGACGTCCCGATCACCTGGATGTCCGGGGCGAGCGCCGACAGGGCCAGATGGGCGAGCCCCGGCAGCAGCTTGCGCCGGGCCAGGTCGCCGGTTGCCCCGAACAGCACGATCACGTGCGGCGGGATCACGTCAGACCCGCGCCGGCTCGGCCGCGCGTTCGGCGACGGGTAGGCGATGGTCTGCGCAGGTGTCTCAGTCACCCTTAGATGCTTTCATTCGCAGCGAATGTCAACAAGATGTGGGGGTGGACCAGATGAGAGTCGGACTGCCGTACGCCGCCAACTGCACGCTGCTGTTCACCGAGGTGCCCCTGCTCGAGCGGCCTGCTGCGGCCCGGGCCGCCGGGTTCGACGCGGTCGAGCTCTGGTGGCCGTGGCCCGACCAGCCGGTACCGCCGGCGGCCAGGGTCGACGCCTTCGTCCACGCCGTACGCGACAGCGGGGTACGTCTGGTCGGCCTCAACTTCTACGGCGGTGACCTCGCCGGACCGGACGCCGGCGTGCTCTCCCTGCCGACCCGGTCGGCTGAGTTCCGGGCGAACGTGCCTGTGGTGGTCGAGATCGGCGCGGCGCTGGGCGTGCCGACGCACAACGCGCTCTACGGCGTGCGGGTGGACGGCGTCCGGCCCGAACAGCAGGACGAGCTGGCGCGGGAGAACCTCACATTTGCCGCCGAGGCGGTGGCGGCCAACGGGGCAACCGTGCTGGTCGAGCCGCTGAGCGGGCCGAAGCCCTACCCGCTGCGTACGGCCGCGGACGTGGTCGCCGTGCTGGACCGGATGGAGGTCGACAACGCCGGGCTGCTGTTCGACCTCTACCACCTGGCGGCCAATGGCGACGACCTGGACGCGGCGATCGACGCGTACGCGGGACGGGTCGGGCACGTGCAGTTCGCCGACCATCCCGGTCGCGGCGAGCCCGGCAGCGGCACCCTGGACCTGGACCGCTACCTGACGGCCCTGCGAGCTGCGGGATACTCCGGCTACGTCGCCGCCGAGTACGTCCCGACCACGTCGACGCGGGACAGCCTCGGCTGGTTCGGTCGGTCGGACGGAGGTGGGTCATGAGCGCGGACCTTCTCCCCCGTTTGCCGTCTCCAGGAACGCGTCGGATGGGGGGCTGTCGGTGAGGGTGGTCGTCGCGCCGGACAAGTTCAAGGGCTGCCTGCCGGCGGCGGAGGTCGCGGCGGCGGTGGCCCGGGGTATCCGCAGCGCGCGACCGGGGGCGGAGACGGTGCTGGTCCCGGTCGCCGACGGCGGCGACGGGACGGTGGCCGCGGCCCTGTCGGCCGGGTGGGCCGAGGTGGTTGTCGATGCCGTCGGTCCGACCGGGGAGCCGGTTCGGGCGACGTACGCCCGGCAGGACCAGCGGGCGGTGGTCGAGCTGGCCGACGTGGTGGGGCTGGACCGGCTTCCGGGGGGCCGGCTCGACCCGCTGGGCGCCTCGACGTTCGGGCTCGGTCTGGTGATCAGGGCCGCGGTCGATACGGGGGTGACCGAGGTCGTGCTCGGGCTGGGCGGAAGTGCCTCCACCGACGGCGGGGCCGGGATGGTGCAGGCCCTGGGCGCACGACTGCTCGATGCCGCCGGCCGCGAGCTGCCGACCGGCGCCGCGGCCCTGACGGAGCTGGAGGCCGTCGACCTCGAACCGCTCCGAACCCGCCTCGGCGCGGTCGCGGTCACCGTGGCCACCGACGTCGACTCGCCCCTGCTCGGCCCGGACGGGGCCGCGGCGGTGTTCGGCCCGCAGAAGGGTGCGGGCCGGGCCGAGGTCGCTGCGCTGGAGCAGGGCCTGACCCGCTGGGCGCAGGTGGTGTCTGCGGCGACCGGCCACGACTGGGCGGAGACACCGGGTGCCGGCGCAGCCGGGGGTACCGGATTCGCCGCCCTGGCCCTGCTCGGGGCCGCCGTGCGTCCGGGCATCGAGGTGGTGCTCGAGCTGGTCGGGTTCGTCGAGCGGGCTGCCGGAGGGGACCTGGTGATCACCGGCGAGGGCTCACTGGACCGTCAGTCGCTGGCCGGAAAGGCTCCCGTGGGCGTGGCCCGGGCGGCAGCGGCTTACGGCATACCGGTGGTGGCGGTCGCCGGGCGGCGCCGGCTCGACGACCACGATCTGGAGCAGGCCGGCATCGCGGCGGCGTACCCGCTCTCGGACCTGGAACCCGACCCGGCGCGGAGCATCGCTCACGCCGCCGAGCTGTTGGAGGTGACCGGAGCGAAGATCGCGGAAGAATGGCTGCCGTGATCTTCCGCGGCCGCGTGCTGACGCCCGAGGGCGAGGCGTGGCGCGAGGTCACAGTCACCGATGGGGTGATCACCGGTATGGCATCCCTAGGGATGCGTCCTGAGCCTGTCGAAGGGCGGCCGGACTTCGACAAGCTCAGCCCGCAGGTGGTCGACCTGGCCGACGACGAGATCCTGTTGCCCGGGCTGGTCGACACCCACGTCCACGTGAACGAGCCGGGGCGGACCGAGTGGGAGGGCTTTGCCACCGCGACCGCTGCGGCCGCGGCCGGCGGGGTGACGACTCTCCTCGACATGCCTCTCAACTCGATCCCGGCCACCACCAGCGTCGACGCGTTGGCCACCAAGCGCGCCGCGGCCGACGGCCAGTGCGCGGTGGATGTCGGGTTCTGGGCGGGGGCCGTGCCCGACAACCTTGGCCACCTGGCCGTGTTGCACGAGGCCGGCGTGTTCGGCTTCAAGTGTTTCCTGCTCGACAGCGGAGTGCCGGAGTTCCCACCCCTGTCCGCCGAGCAGCTGCACAGCGCCATGGCCGAGATCGCGGCGTTCGACGGGCTGTTGGTCGTGCATGCCGAGGATCCGGAGGTGATCGCGGCTCACGCCGGCCCGGGGTCAGCGCATTACGCCGACTTCCTCGCGTCCCGTCCGCCGGTCGCCGAGACGACCGCGATCGACACCGTGATCGCCGCAGCCAAGGCGACCGGCTGCCGGGCCCACCTGGTCCACGTGTCCAGCGCCGAGGCCCTGCCGGCCATCGCGCAGGCTTGCGCGGATGGCGTCCGCTTGACCGTGGAGACCTGTCCGCACTACCTGACCCTGCACGCCGAGGACATCGCCGACGGCCAGACCCAGTTCAAGTGCTGCCCGCCGGTGCGCGAGGCGGCCAACGCCGATCGGCTCTGGCAGGGGCTGGCGGACGGGGTGATCGACTTCGTGGTCTCGGACCACTCGCCGTGCACCGCCGAGCTGAAGCGGCTGGACGCCGGCGACTTCGGACTGGCCTGGGGCGGCATCTCCTCGGTCCAGCTCGGCCTGCCGCTGGTCTGGTCCGAGGCCCGGCGACGCGGCCACCCGCTGACCGACGTGGTGCGCTGGATGGCCGCCTCCCCGGCCGATCGCGTCGGCGTACGCGGGAAGGGCCGGATCGCCGTGGGGCGGGCGGCAGACTTGGTGGTTTTCGCACCCGACGAGCCGTTCACCGTGGACGCGGCGGCGCTGCGGCACAAGAACGCGGTCACCCCTTACCAGGGGCGCACACTGGACGGCGTGGTGCGCCAGACCTATCTGCGGGGCGAGCGGGTCACCGACGACCGACCGCATGGCAACCTGTTGACCCGTAGCTGAGAGCGACGATGCCCAACTTCACGCAGTATCCGGACCTGGCCTCCCGCGACCTGGCCGGGAGCGTGGTCAGCGCCAATGACGAGCTGTTCGCGCCGCGGCAGAACCTGATCGTGCCCACGGCCCCGACGCACGAGGTCGCCGCGTTCGGGCACACGGGGAAGGTGTACGACGGCTGGGAGACGCGGCGGCGACGCGAGCCCGGCTTCGACTGGGCGATCGTCCGGCTCGGCGTTCCGGGGATCATCCACGGGGTGGTGGTCGACACCGCCTTCTTCAAGGGCAACTACCCGCCGTTCATCTCGGTCGAGGCGACCTCGGCGGAGGGGTATCCGGACGCCGAGGTGTTCGACCGGCTGCCGTGGACCTGCCTGGTCGAGAAGTCGCCGTGCGAGGGCGACACGGAGAACTACTACCCGATCGACAACCCGAAGCGCTGGACCCACGTCCGGCTGAACATCTTCCCGGACGGCGGGGTGGCCCGGTTCCGGGTGCACGGCGAAGTGGTGGTCGACCCGCGCTACCTGACCAGCACCGTCGACCTGCTGGCCCAGGAGAACGGCGGCCGACTGCTGGACACCTCCGACGCGTTCTACTCCTCGCCGGAGAACCTGATCCTGACCCACCGGGCGCGGCTGATGGGTGAAGGCTGGGAGAACGCGCGGCGGCGCGGCCCGGGCAACGACTGGGCGGTGTTCCGGCTGGGCGCCCGGGGGGAGCCGACTTTGGTTGAGGTCGACACGTCCTACTTCATCGGGAACGCGCCGGGCGAGGTGAAGGTCAGCGCCGCGGACGAGACGCTGTCCGATATCGACGACGCGAGCTCGTGGTGGGACGTGGTGCCGCGTACGACGGTGCTGGTCGACACCCGGCACCGCTTCCTGGTTCCGGAGCGGCGGACGGCCACGCACCTGCGGCTGGACGTCTACCCCGACGGCGGGCTGACCCGGCTGCGCTGCTTCGGCGAGCTGCCCCGGGAGGTCCGCAAAGAACTGTCCGAGCGGTTCTGGGAGGCGCTCCCGGCCGAGCACCAGCAGTTCCTGGCCAACCACGCCAGCGACCCTCGCTACGCCCCGCCCGCCGACCGCGCCTCCGAGGACGACTAGGCAGTGGAGAGCAGACCCCGCAGCAGGCTGCGCAGCGTCCGCTCGAACAGCTCGGCTCCCCCGGCGGCCGGCGGACCCGGCTGACTCAGTGCGGCGACCAGGTGTGGATGCCGTTCCGGGGTAGCGGCCGCGAACAGCTGGGCCGGTGACACCGATCGCGACCTGGCCCCCGCCTCGTTCCGTACGAACAGCGAGACCACTCCGGTGATCATCGCGATGGCCTCCATCTTGGTGACGGTGCCGGCCTCGACCGGCGTCAGGATGGTCAGGCAGCGATCGAAGTAGTCCAACCCGTGTGGCCCGAGGGTGCGGGCGGGCAGGTCGACGGCCAGCAGCCAGGGGTGGCGCCGATAGAGGGCAAGCACCTCTGTCGCCAGGGCGACCACCTCGTCGAGCCAGTCGGTCTGCAGCGAAGCCCGGGAATCGGGCAGTTCCGCCAGGGCCGCGTCGAGCATCAGGTCGAGCAGGTCGTCGCGGGAGCTCAGATAGCGGTAGAGCGTGCCGCCGCTGGTGCCCAGGGCGGCGGCGATGGCGCGCATCGAGGCAGCCGGGAGTCCGCCGGCGTCGGCCAGGGTGATGGCGGCCGCGGCGATCTGGTCGCGGGTGTGCTCGGGCTGCGGACCACGGGCACCGCGTACGGGCCGGGTCCAGATCGTCTCGGAGCGGGGATCCCGCTCGCGACCGGGCGGCCTTGAACTGGTCACGCTGCTCAGTCTAAACTGCTAACGGTGTTCGCAGTAAGCGAAGGAGAGTGTGGCGGATGAACAAGGCGACGATCACGACCGGCGGCGGAGTCGGCGTCACGGTGCATTCCGTGGGCAAGGGACCCGGGCTGGTGATCGTGCACGGCGGCGGAGTCGGGCTGCGGGAGTACGGGCGCCTCGCCGGTGCGCTGGCCGACCGCTTCACCGTCCATCTCTACAACCGCCGCGGCCGCCCGGACGCCGCCCCGTTGGGCCGCGAATACAGCATCGCTACGGACCTGGAGGACCTGGCGGCCGTGCTGGACCATACCGGCGCGAGCAACGTCTTCGGTCATAGCGGCGGCGGCTTCGTCGCACTCCGCGCCGCGCTGAGCCTGCCAGTGACCAGGATCGCCGTGTACGACCCCGGCCTGGCGGTCTCCGGCCGTCCGTCGTACGCATTCCTGGACGCCTTCACGGCGGCGATCGAGCAGGGCGACTATCCGCGCGCCCTGTCGGAGATGACGCGCGGCGTGTACCCCGATGGCGTCGCCGCGAAGCTCCCGCTGGGCCTGCAGAGATTCGCCGCCCGTCTGTTCCTGCGGACCTCCGTCGGTCGGCGGATGGCCGACCTGTTGCCGACCGTGCCGCCCGAGGTCCGCGAGATCGCGGCCCACGACGGACCAGCGTCGGACTACACAGGAGTCACGGCCGAGGTGCTGCTGGCCGCCGGTGCCCGCAGCCCGCGGTACTTCGCGGAGAACTGTGCAGCCCTGGCAGAGGCGATACCGCGCGGCCGCGCGGTCGTCATGCCTCGGATGTCCCACAACGCCGCCAACGTCGCCGGTGCCGACTTCGTGGCCTGTTTCGGCGACTTCTTCGCCGGCGCCGCCCGACCGGTGGCGACGTGATGGTGTCGCCCGACCTGACCTGGGTATCCCGAAAGAGGCAACCTCTTCTCGAAAGGAACGCCTCGTGGCATTTCAGAACCTTCCCTCCCGGGTGATGCAGGACGTCGGCCTGGCCGCCTGGTTCGGCGGCAGTCTCGCCAACGCGGTCAGCCTCAACCGGGCGGCCGGAGCGACCCGGCAGGACCGGGACACGGGCCGCGTGACCAACGTCGGGTGGGCGGCCTGGACGCCGGTCAACGCGGTGGCCATCGGCGTACATGTGGTCGGCTCGGTCGGGGTGTTCGTCGGCAACAAGGGTCGAGTCGCCGGCCAGCAGGGCGTGGGCACGATGTCGGTGGTCCTGACCGCGCTGACCGGTGCCGCGATCGCGGCCACGGCGTACAGCGGCGTGCTCGGTCGCAAGGTGGCGAAGCACGGGGACGTGCCGGCCGAGTCCGGCACCGAGCCCGCCCCGGCCACCCCGCCGGAGGTGGCAACGGCCCAGCGCCAGCTGAAGGTGCTGCAGTGGGTGATCCCCGCCCTCACCGGCTCGATGATCGTGGTCACGTCGTGGGCCGGTGAGCAGCAGCGGCCGACCGCGGTGGTGACAGGAGTTATGCGGCGACTGAACCCGTTCCGCTGACATCAGGGTCGAGGACGGAACCCTACGGTTGCCCCATGGCCACCTTCTCCTACTTCCTGCACCCGCCGCGGGACAACTTCGCCGAGACGATGACCGAACACGAGCAGCAGACCTGGGGCCAGCACTTCGCCTGGCTTCAGGAACTGTTCGCCGCGGGCCAGCTGGTGCTGGTCGGCGTCACCCTCGGCCGCGTGAACACCGGCGTGTCGATCCTGGAGGCCGCCGACGAGGACGCTGCCCGGGAGATCGTCGCCGGAGATCCGGTCACCCAGGCCGGACTGGCCGAGGGCGACCTGCGGCCCTTCAGCCTGGGCATGATGCGCAGCACGCCACCCGAGAGCTGAACCCTCCGCCGGTAGCCGACATCGGCAAGCCCCGAATCGGCCGGTTGGTTGTCGTGACCACAGTTCCTGCGCCGAGCGGAGGGTCAGGCGGCGAAGACCTTCCGGAGCGTCCCGGACCAGGCCTCGCGCAGCTCGGCCAGGGGCAGGCTGAACTGGCCGGTGACGGACAGGGCCGCATCAGCCCCGGGCTCGCCGACGGTGCCCAGCCGATGCCGCTCGATGCCGATCTCGTCGCACAGCGCGGTCAGGTCATCCACCGCGTCCGGCTTGACCGAGACCAGCACCCGCCCACTGGTCTCCGAGAACAGAGCCACGAACGGGTCGAGGTCCGCCGGAAGGCCGACCTCGACCCCGTGGTCCAGGCGGAGGCAGGACTCGACCAGGGCCTGGGCCAGCCCACCGTCCGCGAGGTCGTGGGCGCTGCTCAACACACCACGTCGGCTGGCCCGAACCATCAGCTGGGCGAGTTGCTGCTCGTGCCTGAAGTCGACCATCGGCGGACGACCGCCGAGATGACTGTGAACCGTCTCGGCCCAGGCCGACCCGGCCAGCTCGTCGTCGGTCTCGCCGAGCAGGTAGACCACGTCACCGGATGAGCGGAAGCCGACCGGTGTACGCCGGGTAACGTCCTCGATCACCCCGAGGACGCCGACGATCGGGGTGGGCAGGATCGCGACGTCGCCGGTCTGGTTGTAGAAGCTGACGTTGCCCCCGGTCACCGGGATGCCGAGCGCCCGGCACCCGTCGACCAGCCCCTGCACCGCCTCCCGGAACTGCCACATGATCGCCGGGTCCTCGGGCGAGCCGAAGTTCAGGCAGTCGGTGATGGCCAGCGGCTCGGCCCCGCTGACGGCGACGTTCCGGTACGCCTCGGCCAGGGCCAGCTGGGCCCCGGTGTACGGGTCGAGCAGGCAGAACCGGCCGTTGCCGTCGGTGGCCAGCGCGATACCGAGGCCTGAGTCCTCGTCGATACGCAGCAAGCCGGCGTCCTCCGGCTGGGCCAGCACCGAGTTGCCGCGGACGTAGCGGTCGTACTGGTCGGTCACCCAGGACTTGTCGCAGAGGTTGGGTGAGGCGACCAGCGTGCGGATCGTCGCGGCCAGCTCCTCGCCGGTGGTCGGGCGCGCCAGGGCGTCGACGCCGTTGCTCTGCAGCTCGTCCTGCCAGTCCGGCCGGGTGTACGGCCGCTCGTAGACCGGACCCTCGTGGGCGACCGTACGCGGCGGCACGTCGACGATGCGCTCACCGTGCCAGTTGATGTGCAGCCGGTCGCTGGCGGTGACGTCGCCGATCACGGTGGCCAGCACGTCCCACTTGCGGCAGATCGCCAAGAACGGCTCCACGTTCTTCGGCTCGACGACGGCCATCATCCGTTCCTGCGACTCGCTCATCAAGATCTCCTCCGGGCTGAGCGTGGAGTCCCGGAGCGGCACCGCGTCGAGCTCGATGAACATGCCGCCGTCACCGGCACTGGCCAGCTCGGAGGTCGCGCAGGACAGCCCGGCGCCGCCGAGGTCCTGGATGCCGGCGACCAGACCGGCCTGGAACAATTCGAGCGTGCACTCGATCAGCAGCTTCTCCATGAACGGGTCGCCGACCTGGACGCTCGGCCGGCGCGCCGAGCTTGTCGAGGTGCCAGTCGATTCGTCGGTCGCGTCGAAGGTCTCACTCGCCAGCACACTGACCCCGCCGATCCCGTCGCCCCCGGTCGCGGCGCCGTAGAGGATGACCCGGTTGCCAACGCCCCGGGCGTGGGCCAGGTGCAGGTCCTCGTGCCGGAGCACGCCGACGCACAGGGCGTTGACCAGCGGGTTGCCCAGGTAGCTGCGGTCGAAGACCACCTCACCACCGATGTTGGGCAGACCCAGGCAGTTGCCGTAGCCGCCGACCCCGGCCACGATCCCCGGCAGCACGCGGGCGGTGTCCGGCTCGTCCAGTGGGCCGAAGCGCAGCGGGTCCATCACGCCGATCGGCCGGGCGCCCATGGCCAGGATGTCGCGGACGATGCCGCCCACCCCGGTCGCCGCTCCCTGGTAGGGCTCGACGTAGCTCGGGTGGTTGTGCGACTCGATCTTGAACGTCACCGCGTAGCCCTGGCCGATGTCCACCACGCCGGCGTTCTCCCCGATCCCGGCCAGCAGCTTGCCGATCGGCGTCTCGGCCGGCAGGTCGCCGAAGGCCCGCAGGTGCACTTTGGAGGATTTGTACGAGCAGTGCTCGGACCACATCACCGAGTACATGGCCAGCTCCGACGACGTCGGCCGCCGGCCGAGGATGTCCCGGATCCGGGCGTACTCGTCCTCCTTCAGACCCAGAGCAGCCCACGGCTGCTCCTGGTCCGGAGTGCCCCGGGCATGGTCAACGGTGTCAAGCACGGGGGCCACGGTACCGAGTGCTCGGAGATCGTGAGGGATCCTGCCGGGTACTCGGAGCAGGATCCTTCACCATCTCCGCACCCTTCGCCCAGAACCAGGCCAACGGCGAGATCAGGGTGACGGTGGCGGCCAGCCACACGTAGACGCCGGCATCGTTGAGCACTGTGCCGAGGACGCCGGTGGCCATCACCGCGTGGACTACGAGGCCCAGGGTGCTGAACTCGTCGCCGGCGGCCGGCACCACGAACCGGATCGCGAGCACCCAGACGGCCACCCCGAGGAGAATGGCGACCAGTCCGTACGGGTTCGCGATCGTCGCCCAGGATGCACCCGCCTTGCGGGCGACCACGTCGATGGCGTCGCCGTCCAGGATCCGCTGTACGAAGTTGCCTAGGTGGCTGCGGCGGTCCGGCCCGCGCGCCCAGTCCACCACCGAGATCAGGCCCACGGCGACCACGGCCGAGCCCGCCACGGCGAGCAGTCGCCCCGGCGTGATCCTGATGCCGGACAGCACCAGGACGAGCCAGAGCACCGCCGGCGTGAGGGCGATCACGCCGCCGAAGTCACTGCCCATCGACGGCCAGCCTTCGCAGACCACCACCCCGAAGCCGATGACGGCGACCGCGATCACCGCTGCTCGCCGTTCACCGGAGGCCAGCAGCCGATGTGCGAGATAGCCGGCCAGCAGCAGCGCGGTGGTGGCGTACGCGGCGAAGGTGCTGTTGCCGAAGCCATACCAGCGCAGGGCGTCGATCGGCCGGGAGTTGAGCAGCGAGCCCGACTGCAGCGGCCCGCCGAGGGCGGCATCGGCGGTGAACGCGGCCACGACCAGCCCCGACGCCACGATCACCGGCGGCACAGGCAACAGTCGCGCAAGTCCGTACGTCGCCGCGGCGAGGATGGCCCATGCCGCAGCCACGGTCACGCTCAGGGTCAACAGCGGCTGGTCGCTGTACTCCCACGGCACCAAGCCGGTGAACAGCATCGCCGCGGCCAGAACCGATCCGACGGTGGCGGTCTGCCGGACCAGCCGGCCGTCGCGGCGCACCGCTCCGACCACCCCCACGGCGACCAGCAAGCCGGCCAGGCTGCCGAGCACCAGGTACGCGCGCGGAATGGTGTCCGACAGCGCGGCCACGGCGGCCAGATGCTCTGCGAAGCGGTCAGCGGTCACCGTGCCCGGCTCGACGGCCAGCGGGGAGCCGTCGATGGACACGGCCGCCGGGGCACCCGGGCCCGCGCCGAACTCGACCAGGGTGCGGGTGAGGTCGGTCAACGTGATGATCCCGGTTCGCCGGGTGCTGGCCGAGGTCACCCAGCCGGGGAAGGTGGTGCCGACCCGGTAGAACACCTGAAGCGCCGGATCGTCGGAGCCAGGAGACGGACCGATCCCGGTCACGATCAGGGTTCGCGTCTCGTCGCCGGCCAGGGCAGGGATCAGCTTGTCGGCCTGGTCACCCGCGTCGATCAGCGTGATCGGACAGGAGGTGACCAGACCTCCACTCACGAACTGCTCGACCGTCGCGTACGCCGCCAGTGTCCCATCCGGTCGGGCTGCGGCCAGGGCCGCTCCGGGCCCGACGGCGGCCACACAGCCCCTCGTCGCAGCGGCGAGGGTGCCGGGCCGGGCGTCCCCCCGGCGGGCAGCGGCGGCCTCGACGAACTGGTCCCACTCGACGACCGAACCGTCGCGAACCTCCACCTGGCAGTGGCCACCGACGGTCGTCCGGCGACCAGCGCCGAGCGTGGCCCAGCCGGCGGTCGCGCACTCGCCGACGTAGCGGGTCCGGATGGAGATCGCCCCCGCCTGCACCTCGCCCGGCCGTCCGTCGATCAGCTCACGGTCAACCTCGGTCAGCTGCGAGCGCCCTGTCACCCCGACGACCACCACCTGGTCGGTGAAGATCGGCGACGGCTCCGGCGGCTCGGGCAGCGCCGCGATCCAGCGGAGCCCGGTGAAGACCCCCGCCAGGAGGACCAGCAGCGCGACCCAGCGCGCACGGGAACGCACCGGCCTGGGAGACCTAGACCCGGGCGGAGAGGAAGTTCAGCACGCTGGTGAAGAACGGGCGACCGTCGGTCGACGGTCCGGTCAGCGGGTCGACGTTGTGCTCAGGGTGCGGCATCAGCCCGACGACGTTGCCCCGTTCGTTGCAGATGCCGGCGATGTCGCGGCGGGAACCGTTGGGGTTGCCACCCACGTAGCGGAAGACGACTCGGCCCTCGCCCTCGAGCCGGTCCAGCGTGTCCTCGTCCGCGACGAAGGCGCCCTCGCCGTTCTTCAGCACGATGGTGATCTGCTGACCCGGAGCGAAGTCGCTGGTCCAGGTGGTGTCGGCCGACTCGACCAGCAGGTCCTGGTCGCGGCACACGAAGGTCTGGACGTCGTTGCGGACCAGGGCGCCCGGTAGCAGGTGCGCCTCGCAGAGGATCTGGAACCCGTTGCAGATGCCCAGCACCGGCATACCGTCCTCGGCCGCCTTGACCAGCTCGGTCATGACCGGAGCGAAGCGGGAGATCGCGCCGCAGCGCAGGTAGTCGCCGTAGGAGAAGCCGCCCGGCAGGATCACCGCGTCCACCCCGTTCAGCGTGTGGTCGCCGTGCCAGAGCGGAACCGCCTCGGCGCCCGCCAGCCGCACCGCCCGCAGCGCGTCGTGGTCGTCGAGGGAACCGGGAAAAGTGACGACGCCGATCCGTACCGTCATCAGTTGGCGGGTTCCGGGTCAGCCGCCGGCTGGGACTCTGCGGCCTCGACGGCGGGAGTGGCGGGGACCACCGTCTCCGCCTCGGTCTCGACTTTCACGGCGAAGGTCTCGATCACGGTGTTGGCCAGCAGCGTCTCGGCGGCCCGCCGCACCGCGGCCAGCCGCTCGTCGGTCAGCTCCCCGTCCACCTCGAGCTCGAACCGCTTGCCCTGCCGAACCGATACGCCAGCGAAGCCGAGCCGGTTCAGGGCCCCGGTGACCGCCTTGCCCTGCGGGTCCAGGATCTCCGGCTTGGGCATCACGTCGACCACCACACGCGCCATGGCCGCGAGTTTACCGAGCGCGTACGCCTCCCGACGGTTTCGCCCGTTTGCGCCTGGTATTGCGACGCTAGACGTCCGACGACCCTGTGACACGCTGGACGGCGGTGAAACGCGCGTAGCAGATTCAGGCGCGACGGGCGTACGCGGCACTCAGGCCACGTCGCGGCGTACGGCCGAGAGCATGGCCACCGCCGCCGGGACCAGACACCAGGCCGCGAGCACCAGAGCTCCCTGCCACCAGGCGAACGGCTCGTCGCTGGCGAACAGCACCGGTGAGGTGATGCCGAGCATCGCGTTGGTCGCCCCGGTCGGCACCAGGTTGAGGGCCAGGTCCCAGTTCCGCATGAAGAACACCAAGGACAGGATCGGCTCGACCAGGTACGCGAAGCTGATCCCGACCAGCATCGCCACCAGCAGGTTCTTGACCAGGATGCCGATACCCATCCCCAGCATGGACCAGAGCGCCAGCGAGCCAGCGCCGAGGACGAGCGAGCGCCAGGTGTCCGCCCGGTCGAAGAAGAAGGAACCGTCGTTGGTCAGCACGAACGGCACCGAGACGGCCACCCCGGCCAGCACGCTGACCACCCCGTACATCAGCCCGAACACCAGCAGGCTGGCCGCCTTGCCCAGCAGCACGCGGGTACGCCGGGGCGTGGCCAGGTACGTCGCCGCGAGCGTCTGGTGCCGGTACTCGCTACCCATCGTCGCGATGCCCAGCACCAGCGCCAGCACGCGGGCCACCGGGTTGCCGCCGTTGTAGATGCTGCGCACGATGCCCGGGTCGTCGAACGCCGTGCCGGCACCCGGCTGGAGCAGAGCCACCCCGGCCGCGTATCCCCCGCTGAGCACCAGGACGCAGATCAGCAGGATCCACCACAGCCGGGTGGTGGTGATCTTCCTCAGCTCGGCTCGGAGGGTTCCACTCAACGAGACGCCTCGAGCATGGCGAAGAACTCCTGTTCCAGATCCCGGCGCTCGGTGACCAGCTCGTGCACCACGATGCGCGCGTTGAACAGGGCCGCTCCCACTGCGGCGACCTCCTGGCTGTGCACCCGCAAGTACGGGCCCTGCTCGTCGACCACCCACTCGACCCGGACGCCGAGCGGAGCGAGCACCTTCCCGGCAGTGTCCAGGTCCGACACCCGGGCGCGGATGGTGCCCTGCCCGAGCTGCAGGTCGCTCATCGGCATCTGGGCCAGCAGCCGGCCCTTGTGGATCACCACGATCTCGTCCACCGTGGCCTGCACCTCGTTGAGCAGGTGGGAGGAGACCAGAACGGCTCGGCCGGTCGCCGCGAAGTCCCGCAGCACCTGGCGGAGCCAGCGGATGCCCTCGGGGTCCAGCCCGTTGGCCGGCTCGTCGAGGATCAGGTAGTCCGGGTTCCCGATCAGCGCGGCGGCGATCGCCAGCCGCTGCCGCATGCCGAGTGAGTACTGACCGGTGGGGCGGCGGGCGTCGTCGGTCAGTCCGACCCGGTCCAGCAGCTCGTCCACCCGCCGGTCGGTGACCCCGGCCGTGGCGGCCACGACGCGGAGGTGGTTACGCCCGGTGCGGCCCGGATGGAAGTTGGCCTCCAGCACCGCTCCGACGGTCTCCTGCGGTCGGTCGAGATCGGCGTACGCGGTGCCGCCGAAGGTCGCCGTTCCCGTGGTCGGGGTCACCAGCCCGACCAGGATCCGCAACGTCGTGGTCTTGCCGGCGCCGTTCGGGCCGAGGAAGCCGGTGATCCGGCCCGGCTCGACGGTGAAGCTGAGGTTCCGCACGGCGACTACGCCGTTGTACGCCTTGACCAGCCGGTCGACCACGATCGGCGGCACCGCATGCCGGACAGGCCGCCCACCTTTCCTGGCCGAGCGGTCCTCCTGCGGTCGCGGGTGCGACGACCTGGCGGCCGGCTGCGGCGCCCGACCGGGTTCGGGGCGGGACGCAGCGGCAGAAGAGGTTGGCGGAGTCGAGCTGGCGGTGGGTCCGGGACGCGGCGTCGGGCTGCGGCGCGGCGCGTGGCTCGGGCGGGTGGCCGCACCCGGGCTGGCGGCCGTACTCGGCCGGGGTGCCGGCGGCGGCTGGGTGGTCGGAGCCGATCGGGCGGTCGTGCTCGGGCGGACGGGTGAGGCCGACCGGGCTTCACGCGCCGGGCGCGGCGTTGGGGTGGGTCGCGGGGCAACCGTGGGGGTCGGGCCCGCTGGCGGGGGGGCGGGGCGGAGGATCGGGGCTGGGGTCGGCGCGGTGGCGGTCGGGGTCGGGGAGAGTGACGGAGCGGCGGCCGATCGCGGCACCGGCGGCGGCGGAGCGGACGTGATCGGCGCGTACGGCCGGACCGGAGCGGGCGGCCGCGTCGGGAGGGGCTGGGGCAGAGGCTGGCGCGGAATGGACGCCGTCGGAGGCGCCGAGACCGGCGGGGTAGGCGGAGTCGGACGCGGCGACGATGAGGTCGTGGCCGTCGATCCGGTCCGGGTCGCCGGCGGTACCGCGGAAGCCGTCGGCGGGACGGGCCGCGGAGGAGCCGGAGACTGCGCGCTCGGCGCCGGAGGGGCCGCCGCTGGTGCGACCGGCGGCGGCATCGGGGCGGACCGGCGTGGCCTGCGCTCGGGCGACGGCGGGCTTGCGGAACGCGATGTCGGCTGCCCGGTCGGCGGGGCTGCCGACTCCACCCAGGCCCGGGACCGTCGGGGCACCGGAACCGTCGCCGGTTCCTCCACCACGTCATCCTCGTCATCGTCGGTGCGGTCCGGCTCGACCAACGCTCGGGAAGGACGTCGCGGCGGCGCGACGGGCGCATCCGCGCTCGACGACCCGGTTCGCGGCCCGCTCCCCGGCTCGGCCGACGCACGGCCCGGATCCCGGGGGACGACCGGCTGCTCCTGGGTGACCTGGGACGCCTCGTTCGGCGCCTCCGGCTCGGCGACGGGCAGCGCCCGGCGAGGGCGGGGCGGCGGTGCGTCGGCCTCTGGCACCGGCTCCGGCAGCGGCGCCTCGATCGGGTCCGGCGCGGGCGGATCGGGGGCCGGCACAAATCCGCTCGACCGGCGCGGCACGTACGCCACGGACTGGTCGGCGTCCCCGGGTTCGGCCTCGAACGCCCGCCGCGGTCGAGTCACGCGGCCAGTCTTTCAGTCAGCGTGCGCCGGGCCTCAGGGATGTGACGCCTTCCACCCTGAGCCCACCCGGAGCGACCCAGCAAAGTGGTTCCGTGGCGGTCATCGATGGCCCACAGTGGATCTATCGGCATCACCAACCACCCACGAGAGGATTTCTCTTCCATGCAGACCCTGTACCGCCCCCGCGACAACCGGCTGATCGCAGGCGTGTGCTCGGGCATCGCGCGCCGCTTCGGTATCGATCCCACCATCGTTCGGATCCTCTTCGTCGCCAGCTTGCTACTTCCCGGGCCGCAGATCCTGATCTATCTAGCCGCCTGGGTGCTGATGCCGGAGGAGTCGTCGACGCTGGCATAGCCCCCCGCTCAAGAGCCATCTCCCCCTCACGCGCGTCCCCTCGTGTTCCCCGACTCGAGGGGACGCGCGACTGTCTGCGTCCCATTGGTCTACAGAACCAGACCGGGAGTGTACGCCGCTGCGTCGGGGTGCGCTGCAGCCAGTTTGTCGATCCGACTCAGCACCGCCCCGACCTGGGCGCCGGCGGTGCCGGTCAGGTCGAGCGGGCGGGTCACGGCAGCGTCCAGGTCGGCGCGGTCCACGCCCAGCCGGGGGTCGTTCGCCAGCCGGTCCAGCAGGTCGTTGTCCCCGCCCCGCTCCCGCATCGCCAGGGCCACCGCCACCGCGTGCTCCTTGATCACCTCGTGCGCCGTCTCCCGGCCGACGCCCTGCCGGACCGCGGCCACCAGCACCTTGGTGGTGACCAGGAACGGCAGGTACCGACGCAGCTCGGCCTCGATCACCGCCGGGAACGCCCCGAAGTCCGCCAGCACAGTCAGGAACGTCTCGAACAGCCCGTCGAGGGCGAAGAACGCGTCCGGTAGGGCGACCCGGCGGACCACCGAGTCCGACACGTCGCCCTCGTTCCACTGGTCGCCGGCCAGCTCGCCGACCATCGAGACGTGGCCGCGGAGAATCACCGCGAGCCCGTTCACCCGCTCGCACGAGCGGGTGTTCATCTTGTGCGGCATCGCGCTGGAACCGACCTGGCCGGGCCGGAACCCCTCGGTCACCAGCTCGTGCCCGGCCATCAGGCGGATGCTGGTGGCCAGGTTGGACGGTGCGGCCGCCACCTGAGCCAGCGCGGTGACCACGTCGTAGTCCAGCGAGCGGGGGTAGACCTGCCCGGTGCTGAGCAGCACCCGGGTGAAGCCGAGATGGTCGGCGACACGCTGCTCCAGGGCCGCCAGCTTGGCCTCGTCGCCGTCGACCAGGTCGAGCATGTCCTGCCCGGTGCCCACGGGTCCCTTGATCCCGCGCAGCGGGTAGCGGTCGAGCAGCCCGTCAACCCGCTCGTAGGCGACCAGCAGCTCCTCGGCCACGGTCGCGAACCGCTTGCCCAGCGTGGTCACCTGGGCAGCCACGTTGTGCGTCCGCGCCGTGATCGGCTGGTCGGCGTAGCGGGCGGCCAGCTCACCGAGCCGGGCCAGCACCGTGACCATCCGGGTCCGGACCAGCCCGAGCGCGGAGACGATCTGCAGCTGCTCGACGTTCTCGGTCAGGTCTCGGGACGTCATGCCTTTGTGCACGTGCTCGTAGCCGGCGAGGGCGTTGAACTCCTCGATCCGGGCCTTGACGTCGTGCCGGGTGACCCGCTCCCGGGCGGCGATGCTGGCCAGGTCGACCTGATCGACCACCGCCTGGTACGCGGCCAGGACCGCGGCCGGGTCGTCCCCGCCCAGGTCGACGCCGAGGTCGTTCTGCGCGGTGAGCACGGCGAGCCAGAGCCGCCGCTCCGCGATGATCTTGCTCTCCGCAGACCAGATGTCCCGCATGGCCGGAGAGGCGTAGCGGTTGGCCAGCACGTTGCCGATCATGCGCGCGCTCCGGTCGGCAGCCGGGCGGCGATGTCGGTGCGGTAGAACGAGCCGGGCAGCGCGATCCGGCCGATCCCCGCGTACGCGCGCTCCCGAGCCAGGTCGAGATCCGCGCCCATCCCGACCACGCAGAGCACCCGGCCGCCGCTGCTGACCAGCCGACCCTCGGAGTCGACGGCGGTCCCGGCGTGCACCACCACCGCTCCGGTCTCGGCAGCGGGCTCCAGTCCGTCGATCACTCCGCCGGTCGCAGGCGTCCCCGGGTAGTTCTCCGCGGCCAACACCACTCCGACCGCGGCGTCGTCGGCCCACTCCAGCTCCGGCTGGTCGGCCAGGCTGCCGGTCGCGGCGGCGTACAACACCCCACCGAGCGGGGTGATCAGCCGGGCCAGCAGCGGCTGGGACTCCGGGTCACCGAACCGGGCGTTGAACTCCACCACCCGGACGCCGCGGCCAGTCAAGGCCAGCCCCGCGTACAGCAGCCCGACGAAAGAGGTGCGCCGGCGGGCCAGCTCGTCGATGGTGGGCTGCAGCACCGTGGCCGTCACCTCGGTGACCAGGTCGGGCGGCGCCCACGGCAGCGGGGTGTACGCCCCCATGCCGCCGGTGTTGGGGCCGGTGTCCCCGTCGCCCACCCGCTTGAAGTCCTGCGCCGGCTGGAGGGCGCGGACCGTGCGGCCGTCGGTGATCGCGAACAGGCTGACCTCCGGTCCGTCCAGGAACTCCTCGATCACCACCCGCCCACACGCGGCCGCGTGGTCCAGGGCGGCGGAGCGGTCCTCGGTGACCAGCACGCCCTTGCCGGCGGCCAGGCCGTCGTCCTTGACCACGTACGGAGGTCCGAATGCGTCGAGGGCGGCGGACGCCTCCTCGGGCGTCTCGGCCAGACGGGAGTCCGCAGTCGGCACCCCGGCCGCGGCCATCACCTCCTTGGCGAACGCCTTGCTGCCCTCGATCCGTGCGGCCGCGGCCGACGGGCCGAAGCAGGCGATTCCCGCGGCGGTCACCGCATCGGCGACGCCGGCGACCAGCGGGGCCTCCGGACCGATGACGACCAGGTTGGCCCCGAGCTCGGCGGCCAGGACGGTCACCGCCTGCGGATCGGTGGCGTCGACCGGGTGGTTGTCGGCCAGCAGGGCGGTACCGGGGTTGCCGGGCGCGGCGTACAGGGCCTGGACCTGCGGGTCGCGGGCCAGCGCCAGCACCAGGGCGTGCTCTCGTCCGCCGGAACCGATCACCAGGACCCGCAGAGACTCCGCCACGGGCCTCCACTCTAGTCATCATCAAGGGGGACGCCCCCCGTGAACCCCCGTACAAGACGAGGGTCGCGCGGGTACCCTTTCCGACCATGGGCGACCCCGCCTTTCCGGCGCTGCACATCCGTCCCGCTCGTGGCTGGCTCAACGACCCGAACGGCCTCTGCCGGATCGACGACACGTTCCACGTCTTCTTCCAGTACAACCCGTATGCGCCGATCCACGGCAACGTGCACTGGGGTCACGTCAGCTCGACCGACCTGTTGCACTGGACGGAGCACGAGGTCGCTCTGACGCCGCGGCCGGCCGGCATCGACGCGGCGGGCTGCTGGAGCGGCTGTATCGTCGACGACCGCGGCGTACCGACGGCGATCTACACCGCCAACCCCGACCACGCCTGGAACGCGACCGTTGGTATCGCTCGGAGCGATCGGACCCTGGAGACCTGGACCCAGGCCGACGAGCCGGTGGTCCACACCCCGGACGACTCGGCCATCGAAGAGGTCCGCGACCCCTTCGTCTTTCGGCTCGACGACCGGCGGTACGCCGTGCAGGGTGCGGGTAAGCGGGGTGGCGACCCCCAGCTGCTGCTGTGGAGCTGTGATGATCTGGAGCACTGGGTCGAGCTCGATCCGCTGCTGACCACCGAGGACTCGGTCGCGGCCGAGGTCGCGTCGGCCGACATCTGGGAGTGCCCCAACCTGGCCTCCATCGACGGCCAATGGGTTGTGCTGCTGTCGGTCTGGCGCTGGGTCGACGGCACCCACCGGCTGGACGGGGTGCGTTACCTGGTCGGGGATCTGGTCAGCGAGGGCGACGGACTGCGGTTCAAGGCAACCAGCGGCGGGGTGGTCGACGACGGGTCCGCGTTCTACGCGCCGCAGCTGATGACTCACGGCGGCCGCACGCTGCTCTGG
The DNA here is from genome assembly GCA_963808435.1 of uncultured Actinomycetota bacterium. Taxonomy (GTDB): domain Bacteria; phylum Actinomycetota; class Actinomycetes; order Propionibacteriales; family Propionibacteriaceae; genus Microlunatus. The sequence goes on from CAWEFW010000002.1 coordinate 46,896, forward strand.
GGCTGGTCCTGGGAGCTCGGCCGGGACTTCGCCACAGTCGCCCGGGCCGGCTGGGCGGGGTCACTGACCTTCCCGCGCGAGCTGTTCGTCCGCGACGGTCAGCTCGGCAGCCGACCGGCCGCCGAGCTGACCGGTCTGCGCCGGGAGCGGCTGGACCTGACGAGCCGGTCCGAGCTGGCCGCCTCCGCCTTCGAGGTGGTCGCCTCCGGGCCGGTGACGCTGGAGCTGTGCGACGGGAGCGAGGCCGACGAGGTCGTGGCCGTACGGGGATCGGCGGATGACCCGGCCCGCATCCTGGTCGACGGCAGCATGATCGAGGCCTTCACCGCGGGCCGGTCGACGACCATGCGGGCGTACCCGACGGAGTCGAGCCGTTGGCGGGTGGTGACGGATGCCGAGTGCGAGGTCTGGCGCCTCGGTCTGAACTGACCAAGCCTTGCCTTAGCCTCTACACCGCGGAAACCGGTCAGATACGACACGGAATCCGGCTCCTAACCTGTCGTCTGTGACCGGTTTCGCGGAAGAGCGATGGACGATTAGAGCAGGTCGTGGATGACGATCGACTGCTCGCGCGACGGGCCGACCCCGATGCCGGAGATGCGGGCGCCGCAGAGCTCTTCGAGGCGCTTCACGTACGCCTGAGTGGCCTTGGGCAGCTCGCCGAAGGTCCGGCAGCCGCTGATGTCCTCGGCCCAGCCGTCCAGCTCCTCATAGATCGGCACAGCGCGAGCGAAGCCGGACTGGGTCAGCGGCATGCTCTCGTACTTGGTGCCCTCGATCTCGTAGCCGACGCAGACCGGAATCCGTTCCCAGCCGGTCAGGATGTCGAGCTTAGTCAGGAAGATATCGGTGAACGCGTTGGCCCGGGCGGCCGCCTCCACCACCAGCGCGTCGAACCAGCCGCAGCGCCGCTTCCGCCCGGTGGTGGTGCCGAACTCGACCCCGACCTCGCGCAGCCGATCGCCGTCCTCGTCCAGCAGCTCGGTCGGCATCGGGCCCTCGCCGACCCGGGTGGTGTACGCCTTGGCGATGCCGACCACGCGGTCGATCCGAGTCGGTCCCACACCGGCCCCGACGCAAGCCCCGCCGGCCACCGGGTTGGACGAGGTGACGTAGGGATAGGTGCCGTGGTCGACGTCGAGGTGATGGGCCTGTGCCCCCTCGAAGAGGACGACCTGGCCGGCATCAAGGGCGTCGTTCAGCACTCGGCTGACGTCGCGGACGTGCGGACGGATCTGGTCGGCGTAGGACAGCAGGTGCTCGGTGATCTGCACCGGGTCGAGCGCGCGGCGGTTGTAGACCTTGACCAGCAGATGGTTCTTCTGCTCCAGCGAGGCCTCGACCTTCCAGCGCAGGATGGACTCGTCGAACAGGTCCTGGATCCGCAGCCCGATCCGGTTGACCTTGTCCGAGTACGCCGGTCCGACGCCGCGTCCGGTGGTGCCGATCTTGGCCTTGCCCAGGAACCGCTCGGTGACCTTGTCGATCACCTGGTGGTAGGAGGCGATGATGTGGGCGTTGGCGGAGATGATCATGTGCGACGCATCCACGCCGCGGGCGGCGAGCCCGGAAATCTCGCCGAACAGAACGTCGAGGTCAACGACCACTCCGTTGCCGATGACCGGAATGCAGTCGGGGTTCAGGATGCCCGAGGGCAAGAGGTGCAGCGCATACCGCTCGCCGCCGACGACGATCGTGTGGCCGGCGTTGTTGCCCCCGGAGTAACGAACGCAGTAGTCGACGCGGTCACCCAGCTGGTCGGTGGCCTTACCTTTGCCTTCATCGCCCCACTGAGCGCCCACCACCACGATGCCCGGCACCTGACCGCCGCCTTCCTATCTCGCACCCCCCGGTACGAAAAAACCTAAGCCCCCGGGCATTTGCCGCAGGGACTCTTGCGACCCAACCCTACCGGACTTCTTGCGGTATGTCCCCTGACGAGATTTCCGTTACCTGAGATTGTCCCGTGAGATCGGCGTATCCGGTGGCCGAGGAATCCCGCAGAAACTGCAGACAACGATCGTGCTCCACCGTGTCCCCGATGCGTTCGGCGGCCACCGCGAGCGCGTACAGAGAGCGCAGGAATCCCCGGTTCGGCACGTGTTCCCACGGAATTGGCCCGGCGCCCCGCCACCCCGAGCGGCGAAGCAGGTCCAGCCCGCGGTGGTACCCGGTGCGGGCGTACGCGTACGCCCCGACGTTGCCCTCCGCCGTGCCGATCTTCAGCGAGCCCTCGGCCAGCAACGCCCAGCACAGGCTCGACGTCGGATGGGCACTGACGATCTCGATGAACCGCTCGCGGCCGTTCTCGGCGAGCTCGGCAACGGCAGGGTCCTCAGGCAGCAGCGTCGGCGGCGGGCCCGGTTCGGAGGCCAACAGATCCTTGTGGCTCAGGTCGCTCACCCGGCCAACCTAGCGCTACGCAGGCTGAGCTTGTCGAAGCCCCAGCGGTGCCCGTCGACAGGCTCGAGACCCAGGTCCTCAGACCCACTCGCGGGTCCGGAACACCGCGTACAGGGCCAGCCCAGAGGCCACCATGACCAGCAGGTACAGCCAGAAGCCCGCGACAGTGCCCTCCAGGGGGAAGGCCACGTTCATCCCGACGAAGCTGGTGACCAGCGTGGGCACAGCGATGATCGCGGCCCAGCCGGTCAGCTTCTTCATGGTCTGGTTGAGCCGGAGGTCGTTCAGGGCCAGGCTGGTGTCGAAGACCGAGGCGAGAGTCTCGCGTAGCCCGTCCGCGGCGTTGGCCACCCGGTCGTGGTGCTCGTCGAGCACGACCCAGCGCCGGTCCGTCGCGCGCTCGCGATGGGCCCGGCCCTTGGGAGCCGGCGGCTGGGCCTGCACCAGGTCGCCCAGCACCGTCCGCATCGGCTCGGTGGCGCGACGCAGCTCGGACAGCGCCTTGCGCAGCCGGAACGCCTGCAGCTGCTGCGACTTGTCCAGCGGATGCTCGTCGAACAGCAGGTTGGACAGCGCGTCGCTGCCCTCCTCCAGCCAGTCGACCGCGGCCTCGTAGGTCGAGATCACGGCGTGAATCAACAGGTGGAGCCCGGAGTCCACCCCACCGCGCGCCAGCACGTCATCATGCCCACTGAGCAGCCGGGCCGGCTGGAAGTCCGGGCACGGGTCGAACAGGCAGATCAGCGCCCGGTCGGTGGCGATGATCGAGAGCGGGTGGACGGTGATCCGCGACCGCTCCGGGTCCACCGAGATGGCGTTGGTGATGACCAGGCGGGCCTGCCCGACCTCCTCGTACTTGGCCCGCCCGTCGGTGGCCAGCAGGTCCTTGAGGGCCAGGTCGTCGAGGTCGAGGGCGTGGGCCACCTCGCGGAGCGTCATCGACTTCGGGTCCTCGCGGGGCAGCACCCACCAGGCCGACGCGTCGGCGTGCAGCTCGAGGACGTCGCCGAGGTCATCCCCGGTCAGGTCCTCGGCGATGGTCTGGCGGCCCGACCACACCCGGCTCAGCGGCGTCGGCCGCGACGCCGGCGCGGTAGTGGTCACCTCACGAGAGTAGCCCCGAAGGCGGTCTCAGACCGGGGTGAACGCCGCCCTCACCTGAGAACGCGACGCCAGTGCTGGCTTCCAGCCGCGACACGCCGACCACCCCTGAAACGTGCGTAGCGAATCCAGGCGAGAGCAAGCCAGACGCGGGGCGAAGAGAGAGGACCGAACCGACGGCTCCGTCACCACCCGAGGCCTTGCGCCACCGCGACGGCCGGCCCTTCGACGGGCTCAGGGCACACAGGTCAGAGGCGGTGGGGTGCTCGGGTCCGCATCGGCGAGGCTAAAAGATCTTGAATCCGAGCCATCGGCTGGGTTGGGCGGACAACGGGAACCGACCCACGCCCTCGCCGATGCGGACCCGAGCGCCCCGCCGCCGAACAGTCCGAGCGTCAGCCCTTGAGCGAAGTCCCGGCCGAGCGCAGGTCCTCGCAGGCCTCGACCACGCGCTTCGCCATACCCGCCTCCGCCAGCTTCCCCCAGACGCGCGGGTCGTACGCCTTCTTGTTCCCCACCTCGCCGTCGACCTTCAGCACCCCGTCATAGTTGTTGAACATGTGCCCCGCAGCGGGCCGGGTGAAGGCGTACTGCGTGTCGGTGTCGATGTTCATCTTGACCACGCCGTAGTCCAGCGCCGCCCGGATCTCCTCCAGCGTGGAGCCCGAGCCACCGTGGAAGACCAGGTCGAAGGGCCGCTCCTGGCCGATCTTGGTCCCGACCTGCTCCTGGATGTCCTTCAGCACCTCCGGCCGCAGCTTGACCGCGCCGGGCTTGTAGACCCCATGAACGTTCCCGAAGGTCAGCGCGGTGATGTAGCGCCCCTTCTCCCCAGTGCCGAGCACCTCGACGGTCCGCAGCCCGTCGTCGACGGTCGTGTACAGCTTCTCGTTGATCTCGTGGCTGACGCCGTCCTCCTCGCCGCCGACCACACCGACCTCGATCTCCAGGATGATGTTCGCGGCCGAGGTCAGCGCGAGCAGCTCGTCGGCGATGGACAGGTTCTCTTCCACCGGCACCGCGGAGCCGTCCCACATGTGCGACTGGAACAGCGGCAGCCCGCCACCCTTGACCCGCTCGGTGGATAGCGCCAGCAGCGGCCGGACGAAGCCGTCCAGATTGTTCTTCGGGCAGTGGTCGGTGTGCAGGGCGATGTTGACCGGGTAGTTCTTGGCCACCTCATGCGCGTACGCGGCGAGCGCGACCGCGCCGGTGACCATGTTCTTGATGGTCGGGCCGGAGGCGTACTCACCGCCGCCGGTGGAGACCTGGACGATGCCGTCGGAGCCGGCCTCGGCGAAGCCCTGCAGCGCGGCGTTCAGGGTCTGGGAGGAGCTGACGTTGATCGCCGGGTACGCGAAGGCGCCCTTCTTGGCGGCGTCCAGCATCTCGGCGTAGACGTCCGGGGTGGCGATGGGCATGGTGTCGCACGATCCTCTCGTAACGGGCTGGTGGGTTCAGTCTTGCAAAGATGAACGGAGCCAGAACTAGTTGTCCAGCGCGGACAGGTCCACGCCGTGCCGGCTGGCCGAGAACGCGCGTACGGCACCATCCACGGTGGCCGGGAACACGGTGATCTGCTCGAACGGCACCGCGGCCTGCCGACCGTCGTGCAGCTGCAGACGCAGCACGGGGCCTTTGCCAACGCCGGGCTTCACGGCAGCGACGGCGGCGACCTCGGGCCAGGTGGCGCCCAGGCCGCCGACCATGATCCCCGGCGGACCGATCTGGATGGCGATCCCCGGCTGCAGCGTGCGCAGCTGCTTGCGGGCCCGGAGGTACATGATCAGCACCACGATGAGCCAGATCACCGGGATACCGACGACCACGCCGTAGACGACCAGAAAGCCGTTGCCCTGGAGCTGGTCGCGCTGCCAGAAGTAGATCGCCACCAGCACCGCGATGGTGATCACCAGGCTGATGATGCGGGACCGAACCAGGGCGCGGCGGCGAGCGACTTTCTCGGTCAGCGGGCCGGCGTCGTAGGGCACCACCAGCTCGACGATCGGGCTCATGCTCACGTGTCCTCCTCGCTGACGCTCGTCGGCCACGTTCGCGTCGCTGCTGTGCTCATTGATGAGCTCGCAAGCTCGCTCACGCGATCATCTTGTCACCGGGGACAACCGGCGATCCGCACTGCGGCTCAGCTCTCCCGGGCGCCACGTGGAGTGATGGCCATGTGGATGCGGTACCGGTCGGCCCGGTACCAGGAGGTGGACAGCTCGATGACCCGATCGCCGGCGTGGGTCACCCGCTCCTGGACCAGCAGCGGCGCGCGCTTGGCAATGCCGAGGATCCGGGCCTGGTGGGCGTCGGCCGACTCGGCGCGCACGGTTTGCTCGCCGCTGGTCACCACTACGCCGTACTCGGTCGCGAACACGTCGTAGAGCGAGCCCAGCTCGCGCTGCAGCAGGCCCGGGAACAGCGTCGACGGGTAGTGCCCGACCTCGTACGCCATCGGCGTACCGTCCGCCATCCGCAGCCGCTCGACCCGGACCACCGGTCGGCCCGGCCGAATCCGGAGCGCGTATGCGACGTCGTCGTCCGCGGGCTGTTCGCTGGCCGCCAGCACCACCGTGGCCGGGACCAGGCCACGGTCGCGCATCTCGCGGGAGAAGGAGGTCAGGTGCAGTCGGGAGTCGACCTGCGGGCCGGTGATGTAGGTGCCCTTGCCGTGCACCCGCTCCAGCACCCCGCCGTCGACCAGGTCGGTGATCGCCTGCCGGACCGTGACCCGGCTGACGCCCAGCCGGATGACCAGGGCCCGCTCGGACGGGATCGGGTCACCGGGATGGAGCTCGGTGTCGATGAGCTGCTCCAGGATGCCGCGGACCTGAGCGCGTTTGGTGGTCGCCGCGGGGCGCGGCCAGTCGAGGCCGCCGCCCGGGGGTCGCTCGAGGGTGAGCGTGCCCGTACGGGGGCTGTTCTGGAGCGGCATGCTGACCACTGATCCCTCCCGACTGACAACGGTGTCGTACCAGTCGGGACCAGTATGGGCCTGGACGCGTCCAGCGACAACCTCGAGCGGCGAAAGTGGGCAGCGGCGAAGTGGTCAGCCGGCCCAGCGCCGCGCCCAGTGGTACATCGCGATGGCTGCCGCCGCACCGGCGTTGAGCGAGCGGGTGGACCCGTACTGGGTGATGGCGACCAAGGCATCGCAGGCCGCCACCAGCTCCTCGGTCAGCCCTGGACCCTCGGACCCGAACACCAGGCAGACCCGCTCGGGCAGCTCGGTGGTCTCCAGCGGCACCGCCCCCGGCAGGTTGTCCACCCCGACCAGCGCGTACGCCGAGTCGTGGGCCCAGTCGGTGAAGGCGGCCACGTCCGGGTGGTGATGAACGTGCAGGTAGCGGTCGGTGACCATCGCCCCGCGGCGGTTCCAGCGGCGGCGGCCGAGGATGTGCACGCCCCCGACGTTGAACGCGTTGGCGGTACGGACGATCGAGCCGATGTTGAAGTCGTGCTCCCAGTTCTGGATCGCCACGTGCAGGGCATGGCGAGTCGCGTCCAGATCGGCGACGATCGCCGGGACGGTCCAGTAGCGGTAGCGGTCGGCCACGTTGCGTGAGTCCCCGGCCGCGAGCAGGCCCGGGTCGTAGCGCGGATCGTCCGGCCAGGGCTGCGGGTGTGGCCCGACCCCAGGGCTCGCGGTTGCGGCCAGGTCGTCGTCGCTTAGCAAATCCACAGACCGCGACGGTACCGTTTGACCTCGTGTTCCCGATGCTGTTGCCGCCCTGGCTCGACCCGGAGTACCTGATCCAGGCCGCCGGGCCGTACGCGCTGCCGGTGGTGTCGTTCATCATCTTCGCCGAATGCGGACTGTTCGCGATCCTGCCCGGCGACTCGCTGCTGTTCACCGTCGGGCTGTTCGTGGCGCGGGGCGCGATCCCCTACGCCATGCCCGTCGTCTGCCTGGTCCTCACCCTCGCCGCCATTGCCGGCAACGTCTCCGGCTACTGGATCGGGCGGCTGATCGGACCACCCCTGTTCAAGCCACGCCGGGGGCTGGCCGGGCGGATCCTGAACCCGAAGTACGTCACCAAGACCCACGCGTTCTTCGAGAAGTACGGCAATCGCGCGCTGATCCTGGCCCGCTTCGTCCCCATCGTCCGGACCTTCGTCACCCTGGTGGCCGGCGTCGGCAAGATGGACTTCCGCAAGTTCATCGCCTACACCGCACTCGGCGGCGTGCTCTGGGCCTGCGGGGTGACCACTCTTGGTTACTACCTGGGCAACATCCCGATCGTTCGGGACAACATCGAGGCCGTACTGATCCTGATCGTGTTCGTCTCGGTCATCCCGATGATCGTCGAGTTCGTGCTGCACCGCCGCCGGGCCAAGGCCGAGGCGCTGGCCGCCGCGACCACCGAGACCACCGCGGCCTAAGCAGCCACTCGTCGAGCGGATCGGTATCAGGCGCCGACAGGCGGCCTCCGGAACGTGTCACGATCGCGAAGGAGCTCTTCGATGCGGGTCCTGTTCACCTCCGCCGCCGGGCTGGGGCATATCAACCCCACCATTCCGCTGGCCCGGGCCGCCGAGAAGGCCGGTGACGAGGTGCTGTTCGCCGTCGCCACCGAGGCCGTGTCGACCGTCGAGAGCTTCGGGTTCACCGCCGTGCCGATCCCCTACGGCGACCCCGCCGACATCGGTCGGGCCTGGGCCTCGCTGCCCGACCATGACCTCAACACCTATGTCGTGGCGGAGATCTTCACTCGGATCCAAGGGCTCGCCGCCCTACCGGCCCAGCAGGCCGCGATCACCAAGTTCCGCCCCGATCTGGTGATCGCGAACGAGATAAGTTCGCATGTCGCCGCCGAGGCCTGCGGAGTGCCGAGCGCCTATCTCGGGATCACTGCCCTCGACCTCGCCGACCTCAAGTGGGATCCGGTCGTCGCTGCAGCCAACGACCTCCGGGGGGCGGCCGGGCTGCCACCGAGTTCCCGGCTGCCCTACGAGGCGGGCGTCCGCTACCTCAGCCCCGTGCCCCCGTTGCTCTGGAACGACCCGACCCGGCTGCCGGCCGACTGGATCTGGTACCGCCACGAGGACGCCGAGGGCGAGGCCCCGGCCGCCTTCTCGCCCAATGCCGCCGCGGCGATGCCACGGTCACGGCCGCGGATCTACGCCACGCTCGGCTCCATGGCGGGCGGCAACGACTTCGGCCGCCCGGCCTTCGCCGAGATGCTCTCGGCCCTCGGGCGGGTCGACGCCGATGTCTTGTTCACCATCGGGCCGTTCGACCCGAGGGCGATCGGCCAGCCGCCGGCCAACGTCACCGTGTCCGCGTACGAGCCGCAGTCCCAGGCGATGGAGTGCGACGCGGCGGTGATCCACGCCGGCTCGGGGACCACCGTCGCCGCGCTCGCCCGCGGACTGCCGTTGGTCGCGGTCCCGCTGTTCGCCGACCAGATGCACAACGCCGACCGGCTGGCCGCGGCCCAGATCGCTGTCCGGGTCGATCCGGGCGAGATCGGCGAGCGGCTGACCACCGCCATCGAGACCGTCCTCAGCGATCCGGTGTACACGGCCAACGCCCAACGCGTGGCCGAGTCCATTGCCGCCCGACCGACACCGGGCCAGGCCATCGACCTGCTGCGCACGGCTGTGACCAAGTAGAGGAGGAGCAGTGCGGCGGTGGATGTACGACATGATGTACCGGGTCTGGGCGCCGTGGGACGCGGTCGGCGTACGCGACGACCTGCGCGACCTGCTGGAGTCGGGTCGGTTGACCCCGCAATCCCATCCGCGGGCCGTCGACCTGGGCTGCGGCACCGGGGCGAACGCGGTCTACCTGGCCGAGCACGGCTTCGAGGTCGTCGGGGTCGACTTCTCTCCCGTCGCGCTGGCCAAGGCCGAGACGCGGGCTGCGCAGGCCGGCGTGGAGTGCCAGTTCCTGCCGGGCGACCTCACCACCGACCTCTCTGGGCTAGGCGGACCGTTCGACCTCGTCCTGGACTTCGGCACCCTGGACGACCTGGCCCCCGACGGCCGCCGGGCCATGGCCGACAACGTGCGGCGGCTGACCGCTCCTGGAGCGCTGTTCCTGTTCTGGTGCTTCTTCGCCGACGCAGCCGACCTGCCCCGGTTCAGCGTGACCGGACCGTCGCGGGCGGTGCCCGTCATCCAGCCGGGCGAGGAACATGACCTGTTCGGCGACGCGTTCACCATCGAGCCGTTCTCCCGGGGCGACCGGACGGCCTGCTTCCTGCTCACCCGCCGCTGACCAATCGCCTAGGCGATGAGTTCTGGCATCGTTGGTGGTCTGAGAGTCTGATCCGGCATTCGAGGAGAGGACGAGATGACCAAGATCATTGCCGACATCACCATGTCGCTGGACGGCTATGTCACCGCGCCGGGCGCGGACCTCGAGCATGGCCTCGGCGTCGGCGGCGAGCCGCTGCACGACTGGGCGATCGAGAGCGATGACCCGGTCGACGTCGAGATCCTGGCGACCAGCACCGAGCAGACCGGCGCCGTGATCATGGGCCGCCGGTTGTTCGACATCATCGACGGCCCGCAGGGGTGGAACGAGGAGATGGGCTACGGAGCCCACCACGCCGCAGTTCCGCCGGTCTTCGTCGTCACCCACACCCCGCCCGAGTCGGTACGTCTCGGTCCCCGCTTCCGCTTCGTGACCGACGGGCTGCCCGCCGCGGTGGAGCAGGCCCGGGCCGTGGCGGGAGAGAAGGACGTGGTGATCATGGGCGGCGGCGACGTCGTCGGCCAGAGCATCGCCGATGGACTGGCCGACGAGCTGCGGCTGCACCTGGCCCCGGTGGTGCTGGGCGGCGGGACGCCGCTGTTCAAGACCGGTGAGGTGTACCGGCTGCAGCAGCAGGAGGTCCGGGTCTCGGCGTACGCGACCCATCTCCGTTACGCCGTGCCGCGGTAGGGCCCTCCTCGTGCATCGGACGAGCGCCCCGCTGCCACCCGGAGGAGCGATGAGTGGAGGGCGTTCTTCCGTTCGCGAAGAACGACGACGCCGGCAGCCCTCAGGGTGCGACGGGTGCGAGAAGAGCTCCGATGAAGTGGGCTAGTCGACCTTCAGCGTGGTCTGCGCCGCCTGCGCCGCGGCCATGAACTGCGGCGACGTGTCGGGGATGGAGGCGTAGAACAAGCCGGCCTCCCCCGTCACCGTCTCCACCACGACGATGATCATCGTCTCGCCCGTGGTCTCGATGTCGGGCAGCGAGAAGGTCAGGTGCGCCTCGATCAGCCAGGCCGAGCGGCCGTCGACGGTGGTTGCCTCGTTGCGCGAGTCGGTGCGCTCGACGTCGGCGTTGCCGTAGAACTTGCCGGTGACGCACTCGGCGACCACCTTGGCGCCCTGCTCCGGTCCGAAGAACCCGTCACCGGCCAGCAACCGGGCGACCAGCACCGCCGCCACCCAGGTCTGTTGGCCCTGGGCGTTCTGTTCCACCGTCGCGTCCTGGCTCTGCACATCTCGGCCGAACGGCACCCGCGAGTCCCACGTCGGTGCGCTGAACGGGTCCGGCAGCCGGGCGTACGAGAGTGCGCCACTTCGTACCCGGTCGCCGGTCTGGGCGAGCGGCGGGGTGGCCGTCTCGACCACCGCATCGGGACAGACCTCGGCGGCGGGCGTCGGGTTCGGATCCGGGCCAGGCTCGGCGACGACCGGGCCGACGAGGTTGCGCAGGACCAGGACGGCCACGACCACCAGCACGACGGCCAGCGCGATTGCGCCGATCAGCCATGGGATCGCCGAACGACGGCGGGCGGTCGGTGGCACTGGCGCGTACGGAACGGAGCCGCGACCAACGGGCGCACTGGGTGCACCCGGCATCGTGGGCGGCGGCGTACGCGGGTCAGCGGTGGTGGCGGCGGACCAGACCCGTCCGTCCCAGTAGCGGAACTGGCCGGGCTGGCCGCCGGGATCGGGGTACCAGCCCGGCACGCTCACGCCGAGAGTCTAGGGACGGGACCAGGAGCTGCCGATCTACGTCGTCTATCGGAACTTGGCGGAGTACGTGGTCGCCGTAGCCGGGGCGATGATGTCGTGGGTCTGGGCTCCGCCGTCGGACCAGGACAAGAAGGTGTACCGCTTGGTTCCCTTGTTCTGCGGTGACGGAGCGCTGACGGTGTTCTTCGAGCCGACGATCACGGTGCGCGTGAATGCCGCCTTGGCCTGGGTGCCGCCAACAGCAAGCTGCAGCCCGCCCGGTGTCGTCTGGAAGGTCAGCACCACCGTCCGCGGATCCAACCGCCGGCTCGTTGTTGTCGTCAGCCCGCCGGAGTCCCTCGCCGTCAGTCTCAGCTCCAGATACGACGGGTACTCGTGGTCGGGGGCGCTGAACGAGCCGGACGCAACGCCATCAAAACTCTGCAGCGTGTGCGAATGGCAGTTGGATGGACAGTGCTGGAGGACCAGCTCCCAAGTCAGGGCCGACGCAGGGAGGTTGCCGTCTTGTGTGTCGGTCGCCGAGCCGGAAAAGCTGATGGTATCGCCGACTCTCCAGGTGGTGCCCGCCGCCGGAGTGTTGATCGCCGGGGTCGGCGGAGTGTTGCCGACAGTGATGATGACGCTGTCCGTGTCGGTTGCCCCGCCGCTGTCGGTCACCCGGAGGGTGACAGTGACGCGTCCTGCAGACGTGTAGGTGAAGGTTGGCTTGACAGCTGTCGAATCGTCGAAGGCTCCGTCCCCGTCCAGATCCCAGGCGTAGCTGAGAGTATCGCCGGGGTTGGGGTCGCTGGAGGCGCTGCCGTCGAAGTTGACCGTGAGCGGCGGGGACCCGGTTGTCGGGGTGGCCGTAGCATCGGCCACCGGAATCTGGTTGTAGCTGACGCGGCGGATCGTGCCGCCGTCGAAGTCGACGTAGAACAGGTCACCGCCCGGTCCGGTCTCCAAGTTCACGGGATTGGCCGCCCCGGCGACGAAGGTGCGGACTAGCCCGGGAGCCGGCTTTCCGTCTGCCCCCTTCGGTATGACCCAGATGCAGTCGCGGGAGTAGTCGGCAAAGAACAGCGCTTCGTCATACTCCGCTGGGTAGAAGTTCTGGACAGCGGCGAACTCGAATTCCACTCCGGCAACCGAGGAGCTTCCGGTGGGGCAGGTCTCGTTCGGCACCACGCGGTCGCTGTGGCGATAGGCGAAGAATGGCTGCGTCACGTCCCCGGACCCGTCAGGTTCGCGCAGATGTTCAGGGTCGGCGTACGCCCCCTGTGGGGTGGCTCCTTCGTAACAGGGCCACCCGAAGTTCACCCTTGGCGCGGTGCCACTCGGGATGACATTGATCTCTTCCCAGACGTTCCAGCCGACGTCACCAACCCAGATTTCGTCGGTTCCTGGCCGGGTCGTGATCCGGAACGGATTGCGCAGGCCGGAGGCGATGATGCGGCGTTCGTTGAAGTCGGCGGCATCGGAAGCGGCGTTGCCGCTGTACGCCTCACCCGTGGCAGGATCAACCCGGATGACGGTGCCGTCAAGGGTCACCGGGTCGCCAGAAGTTCTCAGGTCCTGACTGCGGAGCGCCCCGCCCTCGGCGGAGGGTGGGTCGCCGCAGGGGTTGACCGGAGATCCGTCCTGGCCCCAGTCGGCGAAGTTGAAGCTGGCGCCGTCGCCGGCGCTGGCGTACAGAGCGCCATCACGGCCGAACTCAACCGAACCGACCGAATGGCTGGGATATTGCTGGCACCAGTCCTCGATGAGCACTTGCTCGGTGCCGGTCATGGCATTGCCGGACGCTTGCAGCCGGGACAGGCGGCCACTCACGACGCAGCCGTCATCTGTGGGGCCGGGAGGTGTCGGGCACGGATCGGAGTACACCCCCGGCGTTCCCCAGCGTGGGGGCGGTGCGGTGGCGCCGAGCACGTGGTCGTAGGTGTAGATCACGTAGACGTAGGGGTCGTCGGGGAAGTTCGGTGCGAGCGCCATGCCGAGCAGTCCGCGATCCCAGAAGTTGTACACATTGACGTTGAGGTCAGCGAAGACACTAGGCGTTGAGTCGGTCAACGAGTCGAACACCTTGATCACGCCGCGCTTCTCCGCGACGAAGACCCGTCCGTCGCTGCTGAACCGGACCGCGGTCGGGTTGACCAGGCCGCTGATGACAGTCCTCTCCGAGAATCCGGCGGGCAAGGTTGCGGCCTCAGCCGGCTTCGCGGCGGTGACAAAGGAGACGCCGGTCACCATCACCAGCAGCATGGCCAGGAGGATGCCATGGAGCCGGCGGTGTCGTGGTGACTGCCAGACAGCGGCCGCGGCCCGATCGTGCCGGTCGGTCCTGGTAACGGCGCTAGCGAGACTGTTGCGAATCATGATGGCCCCCCAGCCGAGACTCGTCGGGCCTACGCCGCACACGTCACCGGAGCGCGCCCGATTGTCGCAGAATATGGCCCACGACGGCATCGCGCAGCCTCTACAAGACTTCAGTTAGGTAACGGTGGGTCAGGCGGCCTGCCGGGACATCAGGCTCTATCCGGTGATCCGCTGCAGCTCGGCCAGGTCCTCCTCGCTCGGCGACCAGAGCCCGGCGGCGACGTTCTGCTCGACCTGCTCCACCTTGGTCGCGCCGGCGATCACCGACCCGACCGTCGGCATGGCCGCCAGCCCACCGATGGCCAGCTGGAGCAGGGAGATGCCGCGCTCGGCGGCGAACTTCTCGATCGCCTCTATGCGGGAGAAGTCGGCCTGCTCCAGGGGGTCGGACTGCTTGGCCAGCCGGCTCCCAGCCGGCGCCGCCTCGCCGCGGCGGTACTTGCCGGTGAGCAGGCCGCGGGCCAGCGGGAAGTACGGCAACAGCGACTGGCCGGTGTGGGCCAGCGCCGGCACCAGCTCGGCCTCGATGCCACGGTTGAGCCAGGAGTACTCGTTCTGCGCCGAGACGAACCCGCTGTACCCGCTGGTCCGGGCGATCCAGTCGGCGTCGACCACCTGCCAGCCGGCCAGGTTGGACGAGCCGAGATAGCGGACCTTGCCCTCCTGGACCAGCTCATCGAGGGCGGCGAGGGTCTCCTCGATCGGGGTGTGCGGGTCCGGCGTGTGCAGCTGGTAGAGGTCGATCCAGTCGGTGCCGAGCCGGCGCAGGCTGGACTCCACCGCGATCCGGATGTAGCGGCGCGAGCCACGGGCGCCCCAGTCCGGCCCGTTCGACCCTTGCATGTCGGCACCGAACTTGGTCGCGACCACGACCTCGGAGCGACGCGTGCCCAGGGCCTGGCCGAGCAGGGTCTCCGATCCGCCGAGGTTGCCGTAGGCGTCAGCGGTGTCGAAGAGGGTGATGCCGGCGTCGATCGCCGCGTGGACGACCCGGGGCACGTCCTCGTTGGCCATCCGAGCGCCGAAGTTGTTGCAGCCCAGGCCGACGGTGGACACGGTCAGCCCCGAGGGGCCGAGCTGGGTGTAGGTCATCTCGGTCACGACACCCACTCTGGCAGGTGGCCGAAGCGGCGCCGGACGTCAGGTCTGTGGCGGCTGGTAGCCACCCTGGCCGGGCGGCTGCTGCTGCGGCGGCGCCTGGTAGTCGGGGGCGGTATAGCCGCCCGGCGGCTGGGCCTGCTGCGGCGGCTGGGTGTACGGGTTGGGCTGCGTGTATGGGTTCGGCTGGGCCTGCTCTGCCTCGGGCTCCCGGGGCGGCGGGTCGGCGTACGTCGGCTGCTGGTACTGCTGCGGGTTGGGCAGCGCGTCCTGCTGGCCGTACGAACCTGCCCCCGCGGCCGGTGGCTGCTGACCGCGCTGCGGCTGGTCACCGCGGTAGGCGATCTCGCCGAAGCTCACGTTCGGGGCCTGGCGTACGGCCGGGTCGTTGACCTCGAAGTAGGTGGCCTTCTCGAACTTGAAGATGTTGGCGATCAGGTTGGTGGGCACTGACTCGACCTTGGTGTTGTAGACCCGCACGTTGGCGTTGTAGTAGCGGCGGCCGTTGGCGATCCGGTCCTCGGTCTCGGCCAGCTGGCGCTGCAGCTCCAGGAAGTTGGTGTTGCTCTTCAGGTCCGGGTACGCCTCGACGCTGACGATCAGGTTGCGGACCGCGCCGGACAGCTGCTCCTCGACCTCGGCCCGCTGCTGGCTCGGTAGCGCCCCCTCGGACTGTGAGAGCTGCTGGGCCTGGCTACGCAGTCGGGTGATGTCCTCCAGCGTGTTGCGCTCGTGGGCGGCGTAGGCGCGGACGGTCTCGACCAGGTTGGGGATCAGCTCGTAGCGCCGGTTGAGCTCGACGTCGACCTGGCGCCAGGACTCCTGGATCACGTTGCGTGACTTGACGAAGCCGTTGTACGCGCTCATCCCGATCAGCGCGAGGATGACGACGATCACCAAAATGATGATGATCACGGTGATGGCGGTGCTCATAGGTTCCCTTTGCGAGTCGACTAAGGCTCAGACTATGGCAGTCAGGGGGTGCTGAGGCCGAGGTCCGCCGCCGAGATGGCATACCGGTAGGCCAGACCCTCAGCCTCGATCGCCTCCCGGGCGCCGGTGTCCCGGTCGACGATCACCGCCACCCCGACCACCTCCGCGCCGGCCTCGCGCAGCGCCTGCACCGCCGTCAGCACCGAGCCGCCCGTGGTACTGGTGTCCTCGACCGCCACGACCCGACGGCCCTCGACCGGGCTGCCCTCGATCCGCCGCTGCAGGCCGTGCGCCTTCTCCGCCTTGCGCACCACGAAGGCGTCCAGCCGTTCCCCGGCCGCCGCCGCGGCGTGCAGCATCGCCGTGGCCACCGGGTCCGCGCCCAAGGTCAGGCCGCCGACCGCGTCGAAGTCCCAGTCGGCCACCAGGTCCCGCATCACCCGGCCGATGATCGGGGCGGCGTACCCGTCCAGGCTGACCCGGCGCATGTCGACGTAGTAGTCGGCGGTGCGGCCGGAGGACAACGTGACCCGTTCGCGTACGACCGCCAGCGTCTTGATCTGCTCGATCAGAGTGGTCGTGTCGTCGGCCGCCGTCGTGGTCACGCCCGGAACCCTAGTGCTCCGTCCACGTTTCCCGTCATGTGACGGCCAACGAGGGGTTGCGATGTGGAACGAACACTCGTTGGCCGTCATGTGATGCGAAACGCGGCTGCACCCCGTTACTTGTTCTCGGTGCTCTGCAGCCGGCCGAAGCCGATCGACCGGTCGGCGGAGCGGAACAGGTCCTGGCAGGTGGTCAACGTGATCAACGCCTCGGTCGGCTTGGCGTCCGGCTCGCCCGGCACGGGGTCGAGCACCCAGGTCTCGCTGTCCTTCACCGTCAACCGGCGCGGTGAGTCGTCCATGACGTAGGTGTAGATCGCATCGCGGGTTTCCACGATCACCGCGTCGCCCTTCTTCAGGGTGAGCAGCTTGGCGAACGGCTGGCCATGGGTGACCCGGTGGCCGGCGATCGCGAAATTGCCGATCTGGCCCGGCGCGGCCGTCGAGCTGTAATGGCCGACACCCTTGGACAGGATCGACAGGTCGGTCCCGTTGAGGATCGGGATCTCGTAGTCGTCACCGAAGGCGGGAATGCGGAGCAGCGCGATCGCGTCGCCGGGTATCACCGAGGCAGCGTCTCGGCCCTTCGGGTCGCTCTTCTCCTGATCCTGCCACTTGGTCCGCAACTGTTCGGTCTCGGTCTGGAACACCCGCTCCGAGACGACATCGGTGCCGAAGTACTGGAACCCCACCCAACCCAGGCAGGCCAGGCCCGCCACGAGCAGTCCGATGCCGAGCAGGGTCAGCGGGGATCGCTTCCGCTGCGGACTGTGCTTGTCTCCCGAGCTGTCCTCGACGACCGTGGTGCCGGGGGCGCCGGGCTCATCCTCCCCACGGCCGAACTGATCCAAAAAGGAACCGCTCACGCGGGCTATTGTGCCCGCCGCCCTGAGAACGCGACGCCAGTCCCCCAAATCAGGCCCGCCACGCCGAGTACGGGAGAAACGCGCGTCGCGAATTCAGGGGAATCGCCGGACGCCGCGTGTCGAGATGCGGCATTCCGACGCCGACACCGGCACGGACCCGGGTATCGGTGGCGGCAGACGGCAACTGCTCTCGTGGGACTGCTGCTCCGGCGGCGCACGGACTAACCGGCGGCAAGGCCCACGGAGGGGCACCAGCGGCAGACTCCCAAGCCGGAGTCTGCCGCTGAGGGCTGCGGTGCGACTAGGGTCTGGACGTGAACCACCGGTGGCAGGCCGACCGTGTCCGGTCGGCGACGACGACGATCTTCGCCGAGATGTCGGCGCTGGCCGTCGCGACCTCCTCGGTCAACCTGGGCCAGGGCTTCCCCGACACCGACGGCCCGGACTTCATGCTCGACGAGGCCCAGGCGGCCATCGCCGGCGGCGTCAACCAGTACCCCCCGGGCCGCGGCATCCGCCCGCTGCGGGAGGCGATCGCCGAGCACACCCACCGGCACTACGGGCTGCGCTACGACCCGGACAGCGAGGTGCTGGTCACCACCGGAGCGACCGAGGCGATCGCAGCTGCGTTGCTGGCGTTCGTCAACCCGGGGGACGAGGTGATCGCGCTCGAGCCGTTCTACGACTCCTACGCGGCCTCGATCGACCTGGCCGGCGGCGTACGGGTCGGAGTCGGGCTGTTCGGACCGGACTTCCGGCTGGACCACGATGAGCTGGCGGCGGCGTTCAGCGAGCGGACCAAGGCGCTGGTGATCAACACCCCGCACAACCCGACCGGGGTGGTGCTGGACCGGACCGACCTGGCCGAGATCGCCCGGCTGGCCATCGCCCACGACGTGCTGGTGATCTGCGACGAGGTCTACGAGCACCTGGTCTTCGACGACGCCGAGCACCTTCCGCTGGCCGGTTTCCCCGGCATGCGCGGGCGTACGGTCCGGATCTCCTCGGCCGGCAAGACCTTCTCGGCCACCGGCTGGAAGATCGGTTGGGCTCTCGGCCCGGCGGAGCTGGTCACTTCGGTCAACGCGGTCAAGCAGTTCCTCACCTACACCTCCGGCGCGCCGTTCCAGCCGGCCGTGACCCGGGCCCTGAACGAGGGCGACGAGTGGGTGGCCCAGTCCCGGCAGTCGCTGCAGGCCAAGCGGGACCGGCTGGCCGCCGGGCTGCGGACGGTCGGCCTGGAGCCCAACGTCCCCCGGGGCACATACTTCATGACCACCGACGTACGTCCGCTGGGCTACGCCGACGGCGTCGAGTTCTGCCGGGATCTGCCGGAGCGCTGCGGCGTGGTGGCCATCCCGCACCAGGTGTTCTACGACCGGGTCGAGGCCGGGCGACCGTACGTGCGCTGGGCCTTCTGCAAGGCCGACGACGTGCTGGACGAGGCGATCCGCCGGCTGGGCCGACTGACCGAGGCGCGTTCGCTGGCCCTGGCCGAGGTCGGTAACCGGGTCGAGTCGCCGCAGTAACCCCGCGCCCCCGGATCAGGCCGGTGTGACGTCGGCGAACGCACCGCCACGGAAGGCGTCGACGAACAGGGCATGATCATCGCGGACCTGCTCGGCGTAGCGGTGCGCGAACTCGGTGAGGTCGTGCACCAGCCCGGAGACGTCGTCCCCCACGCACTCGACGACCGCGTGCTCCACGCTCACCGGCACCAGGTCGTGCTCGGCGTCGTCGTCGTCCACGCAATGGATCTTTGCCGTCGCCTGGCCGAGTTGCTCGACCACCTTGCGCATCTGCTCCGGCTCGTCGATCGCCGCCCAGTCCAGGTCGGCCTCGTACGGTGACTGCTCGCTGACCACGAACCCGGTCGGCGACCCGTCGTGCCCGGGCAGCTCGGTCCAGCCCAGGAACCGGTCGGCATGGGCCTGCAGCGCTCGCTGGCTCACCGCCGTACGGTGCCCGTGGTGGTGGAAGAAGTCGGCGATCTCCTGATCCGGCACCACCCGGCTCGGGGCGGCGACGTTGCCCTGCTTCAGGCTCAGCACGACGTCGTTGTCCAGCGCCTGGCTGAACCCCTCGATCAGCACGTTGTAGGTCGGCAGGCCCGCGCTGCCCACGCCGAAGCCCTGCCGCCCGACCACATCGAGGACGTCGAACATCACGACTCCCTCCTTCTTGGACTCGGGCACCGTGTCCAGATATGCGGCAAAGCCCGCCTTCACCCGGTCGGCCTCGTCGTCGTCCAGCCGTCGTACGCCGGACCGGTCCGCGAACCGTCGGTTGTAGTCCGCCACGACGGTGGTCTCGTCGAGCAGGGACACCCGGGTGCGCAGCCGGGCGCGGCGGAGCGCCTCGAGCACCCCAGCGCGCGCGGTGGACAGGGTCAGCGCCCAGTCGGTGTCGTTCTCGGCATCGACGTAGTGGTGGACCCAGTCCACGTATGCGCGGACGTATGTCTCCACCAGGTCGTCGATCGACTCGTCGGGCAGGGCCTTCTGCCAGCCGAGCAGGCCGAGCGAGGCGCACAGGCGCAGCATGTCCCACGTCCAGTGCCCGACGTAGGCTTCGTCGAAGTCGTTGACGTCGAAGACCAGGCGGCCGCCGGCGTCGAGGTAGGTGCCGAAGTTCCCGGCGTGCAGGTCGCCCTGGATCCAGATCCGGCGGGCGCCCTCCGCGCCGACCCAGGCGTCGTCCACCCCGGCGAAGGGGCCGCCGTCGGTGACGTCGGCGTAGAACAGGCACGCGGAGCCGCGGTAGAACGCGAACGGGTCCTGCGCCATGGTGCGGAACTTGGACCGGAAGGCGGTGGGGTTGGCGGCCATCAGGTCGGCGAACGCC
Source organism: uncultured Actinomycetota bacterium (assembly GCA_963808435.1). Classification (GTDB taxonomy): domain Bacteria; phylum Actinomycetota; class Actinomycetes; order Propionibacteriales; family Propionibacteriaceae; genus Microlunatus. Next base: position 67,025 of record CAWEFW010000002.1, read on the forward strand.
TCGGTCAGCGTCGATACGACCCGGTCGGTGCGTTCGGTCATGACTCCATGCCTATCCGAAGAAGGCCACGCCCGCAGGCGGAGCCGGAGACTCCTCCGACTCGGCGTCGGTGAACGGCGCCGCCCCGGCGAGCAGCTGGACGAGGCGCGCGCCGGCCAGGACCCGGTAGGGGTACGGCGCCCGGCCGGCCTCGGCGGCGATCTCGGTGACCGGCAAGGGGCGCGCGGAGGCGGCCAGGACCACGTTGCCGAACCGGCGGCCCTTGAGGGTCGACGCCTCCGCCGCGAGGACCAGGTGCGGGAAGCATTCCGCCAGGCCGGCCAGCACCCGGCGCGCGTACCCGAGAGGCCCGCGATCGGTGACGTTGACGATCACCATGCCGCTGGCGGCGAGGACGCGGCGGACGTCGGTCCAGAACTCCAGGCTGGTCAGCTCGGCCGGCGTCCGGGGGCCCACGAAGGCGTCGAGGATGACCACGTCGGCGTACCCGTCCCGCAGCGCGGCGATCCCGGAGCGGCCGTCGACGCCCCGGACCCGGATCCCGCTGCGGGCCGGCAGCGGCAGGTGCTGGCGGACGAACGCGGTGAGCTCGGAGTCGGGCTCGAGGACCACCTGCGCCGAGCGCGGCCGAGTGGCCGCGACGTAGCGAGGGAGACTCATCGCCGCCCCGCCGATGTGTATGGTGCGCAGCGGCTCCCCCGGCGGCGCCACCAGGTCGAGCACCACGGCAATCTGCTGGAGGTAGTCGAACTCCAACCGGCCAGGGTCGTCGAGGTCGACGTAGGACTGGTCGGTCCGTCCGACCCGCAGGGTGAAGGCCCGTGGGTTGGCGACGTCCGGAACCAGCCGGGCGCCGTCACGCCCCGGCCGCAGCACCAGATCCGGACGCGGCACGGTGGGACCCTTTCGTTCAGCCCAGCGTCGATCCACCGTAGCCCCCCGTTTCTCGTTCCCCGCACCCAAACCGGTGTAGAAACGAAGGGAAGGGAGGCCGGGCCGTGGAGCTGCGCTGGATCAACGACGGCGAGGGCGCGTCGGTGCGCGACTTGCGCGAGCTGCCCGACCTGCTCGGGCGTACGGACGGCTTTCTGTGGCTGGACATTCCGGAGTGGAGCGACCAGGCCGAGCAGGTGCTGACGCACGAGTTCAAGTTCCACGCCATGGCGATCGACGACTGCCGCAACCGCAGCCACGTCCCGCGGGTGCACGTCTACCCGAACCACCTGTTTCTCGTGATCCACGCCCCGGAGATCGGTACCGGCGGTCACGTGCACTACCTTGAGCTGGACCAGTTCATCGGCGAGCACTTCCTGGTCACCGTGCACGGTCCGCTGAATCCGAAGGTCCCGCTGGACGCGGCGCTGCGGGAGACCCGGGCGGTCGGCGAGCGGATGGCGCAGGGGCGGCTGAAGCCGACATCGCCGTTCGGACTGACGTACGCCATCGTGTCCTTGATCGCCCGCCGCGAGGCGGCTCTGGTCGGTGACGTGGCCCGGCAGGTCGGGCTGCTGGAGCAGCGGGTGATGGCGGCCTCTGAGGAGGAGGAGCCGCAGGAGTTCCTGACTGAGCTGTTCACCGCTCGGCACGAGCTGCTGACCATCCGGACCATGGCGGCGCAGGGCGGAGAGATCTACCGGCGGGCGATCCGGCTGACCAGCTTCGCCCCGCCGAACGGGATCAAGCTGATGAAGGACCTGCTCGACCAGTACGAACGGGTCGCCTCGCTCAGCCAGGCGCAGCTCGACTTCTTGATGGGGGTGACCGAGTTCTACCGGGCTCGGACCGACACCAAGATGACCATCGCGGCGGAGCGGCTGGCGGTGATCGCCGCGGTGACGCTGCCCATCACGGCGACGTCGTCGATCGTTGGTATGAATGTGATCGTCAACGACGAGACCCATTGGGTGTGGCTGACGATCCTGCTCGCCTTCATGGCGACAATGTCGTTTGTTCTGCTGCGCTGGGCGAAGCGGCAGGGCTGGTGGTGACACCGAAATCTCAACTCACATCTCGGAAGGAGTGGCATGACCCGGCTCAACCCCTACATCAGCTTCCGCGGCACGGCACGGGAGGCGATGGAGTTCTACCAGTCCGTGTTCGGTGGCGAGCTCACCCTGAGCACGTTCGCGGAGAACCAGATGCCCGGGATCGGCGAGGACGAGGCTGACCTGATCATGCACGGTCAGCTCGAGGCACCAGGCGGGATGACCCTGATGGGTGCCGACACCCCGCGCAGCATGGACCTGGCCGAGGGCAGCAACATCACCGTATCGCTGAGCGGCGATGACGACACCGAGCTGCGCGGGTATTGGAGCAAGCTGTCCGACGGGGCCACGGTGGCGATGCCGCTCGAGGCCGCCCCGTGGGGCGACGTCTTCGGACAGCTGACCGACAAGTTCGGCATCAGCTGGATGGTCAACATCGTCGGCGCGGGCGCCGAGCAGCCGGCCTGACCTTCCGACTGGTCAGCGTGGGTCGGTGCTCTGGCGACGACCCACGCGACCACTCGGCTCAATCGGGGTCCGGCCACGTGCCGTCGGTCGGCTGAGCCGGCACTCGCCGCGCGACCTCGTCCGGCGCCAGCTGCTCCCGCCGGGTGCACAGCGACCAGCGATGCCCGAAGGGGTCGCGCACGATTCCGTAGCGCTCGCCCCAGAACATCTCGGCCACCGGCATCTCGATGGTGGCTCCTCGCTCGACGGCGTGCGCGAACGTGCCGTCGACGTCCTCCAGCTCGAGCAGCAGCATGACCGGTGATCCGCCCAACGTCGTCGGAGCCAGGGCGTGCAGCTCCTCGATCTCCTCACTGAGCAGCAGCTTGTCGGGACCCACGGCGAGCTCGACGAAGAGCACGCGCCCGTCGGGCAGACGGTGCCGGATGATCTCCGTCGCGCCGAAGGTATCGGTGTAGAAGGCCACTGCAGCGTCGGCGTCGCTGACGAAGACATGAGTCCCCAGCCCGAGTGGTCGCGAACGAGTCATGCTGTCCCTCCGGTGTCGTCGAGCAGGCCGGCGCCCCGGGCGGCGTCCAGCAGCCGCGCGAGCAGCCGCGTCTCCTCGCGGACCGCCTCGGCGCCCAGCGGCGTGAGCTGGTAGTAACGCCGGCGCGCGTCATGCGGGGCGGTGGGGTCATTGGCCTCCGACTCGGTCACCAGCTCGTCGGCCACCAGACGGGCGAGGGTGCGATACAGCGTGCCCGGTCCCAGCCGGACGCGCCCGTCGGTGAGCTGGTCGACGAAGCCCATCACGGCATACCCGTGGCTGTGGCCCGCGGCCAACGCGAGCAGCACCTGGAAGCCGGCTGTGGTGAGGGCCGGGAAGGCGCTTGTCGAACCCACGCGCACACGATACAGTCCACAGCGGATATGTCCACAGTGGATATATAGATGCGGACGGGAGTGTCATGATCACGCGAGTCAGGAAGGTCATCGTTCCGGTGGACGACCAGCAGGCGGCCCTGGACTTCTGGACCACGTCAATGGGCTTCGTCGTCGTACGGGACGACCGCTACGGCGACGAGCGGTGGATCGAGGTCAAGCCACCGGACCAGGACCTACTGCTCGTCCTCAGCCCGCGACTGCCCGGCGAGCCCCGCCGCACCGTGCCGGACCGACTGCCGCACTCCGACCTGTTCTTCGACTGCGCCGACATCGCGCAGACCTACGAGGAGCTGAGTACGCGCGGGGTGCGGTTCCCGGCCCCGCCGGCCCGCCAGCACTTCGGCTGGTGGGCGCTGTTCGAGGACCACGAGGGCACGCGCTACGCCCTCGGCCAGTGGGACGGCGCAACGGCCTGAGATGTCAGAGGCTCAGCACCAGATGTGGTGCTGAGCTTCCGACAACTCGGCTGGAGGGACGCGCTGCCTCAGGTCGTCCCGCCATGCACACTGCCCAGAGCGTCGCCGAAGCGGTTCGCACCACTCGGTACCCCGTTGGTCCCGGGTGCCCAGAAGCGCGGCGCCCCGCCACCCATCGGAATCACGTTGACCATGCCGGTGCTGTGGTCCACGTCGTCGGGCACGCCGACGATAAAGGCGCGCTCGCTGAACCCGGACACGAAAGCCAGAGCCGACCCGAAGCGGTCACCCGCATCCACCCCGCCCGGCACGCCGGGGCTGCCCTGGGAGTAGCTGAGCTCAGCGGCGAGATTGGTCACCCGGAAGATCTGCACCAACCCGCTGTCGACGGCGCCGCCGTCCTCCCCAGGCACGCCAACCGCAAGCCGGGTGACCGTGTCACCCAGTCCGGGTGCGGCGAAGGCCAGCCGGTCGCCGAACAGGTCGCCCGCCTCGGCGGCGCCGCTCACGTCGGCAGTGTCCTGGGTCAGGCCCACGCCGGGATCGAGACTGACGCCGTTGAAGGTGAACAGCTGCACCGAGCCGGCGTTGCTGGCCGAGCCGACGTCCTCGCCGGGAATGCCGACCGCCATTCGGCGGGTGCCGCCGACCCGGACGGTGTCCAGGCTCCGCCCGAACCGGTCGCCGGCCTCCACAACGCCCGGCACCCCGGCGGAGTCCTGGCTGAAGGTCACGCTGCCCGGGAACTCGTCGAAGTAGACGTCCTTCACCACCGTCACCGTGCCCGCATCCGTCACGGAACCGACGTCCTCGTTCGGGCTCCCGACGACCACGTCGATGACGAAGTCGTCGGAAGCGGGGTCCTCGGTGAGGAACTCGTTGATCGAGACGGCGGCGCCGAACCGGTCACCGGCCTCGGCCACGCCGGGGACGCCGGTCGAGTTCTGACTGATGGCGGTCTCTACGTTCTCGCCGTCGAAGGCGTGCAGCACGCCCACCCAGCCGGAGTCGTTCTGCCCGCCGATGTTGCCGCCGGGTACGCCGACCGCCACCGCATACGCGTCCGGGGCCGGGGTGCCGCCCTGGCCGACGTCCTCCAGCGCGTCGACCGCGAAGCCGAACTGGTCCCCCGCGACAATGTCCGCGTTCGGGAAGTCGCTCTGGGTCACATTCCGGGAGGCGGCGCCGTTACCCAGGCCGGCGGCAGAGCCGTAAATGAGCTGAACGTAGCCTGAGTCGACGGTCAGCCCGGCGTCCTCGTACGGCGAGCCGACGACGAGGTCGGTGTGGTCGTCGCAGTTGAGATCGGCGACCGCGAGGGCGTAGCCGAACCGGTCCCCGGCCTCTGCACTACTGCCAACGCTCGGACTGGCCTGGGACACGATGCCCCGGGCACCCTCGCCGATCAGACCGTCCCCGTCGCCGTACAGCACGATCACCCGGCCGGCCTGGGCCTGGCCGTTCACGGTCGCGTACGGGTCGGCGACCACCGTGTCGGACCGGCCGTCACCGTTGAAGTCCGAGGCCACGCCGGGGGCGCAGTCATCGGCGGCGGCCTCGGCCGGGAGCGAACCGGTCAGCGTCAGTCCGGCCGCCAGCAGCAGACCGGACAACGGAAGATGGATCGTACGCAGACGCATGGCGGGCTCCTCGAGGTGATGTTCCTCGAAGGAGCCCGCCGGTTCAGCCTAGATACGTGTCGGACAGCAGCACGGTCAGACGGCGGCCGGCTCGGCCTCCGGCTGCACGATCCGCAGGCCGTCAGCGCTGGGGTCGGCGTCGAAGGTGACCGTGTCGCCCTCGAGCACGCCGCCGGACAGCACCCCGCGAGCCAGCTGGTCCTCGATCGTGGTCTGGATCAGCCGGCGCAGCGGCCGGGCCCCGTAGACCGGGTCGAAGCCGGTCAGGGCCAGCCACTCCTTTGCCGCGTCGGTCGCCTGGACGGTGATCCGCCGGTCGGCGAGCCGGGCGTTCAGCCGGTTCAGGTTGATGTCCACGATCTTGGCCAGCTCCTCGGTCCCGAGGGCGTCGAACAGCACGACCTCGTCCAGCCGGTTCAGGAACTCGGGCTTGAACGAGCTGCGGACGACGTTCATCACCGCGTCCCGCTTGGTGTTCGGGTTGAGCGTCTGGTCGGCCAGGAACTGCGATCCCAGGTTCGAGGTGAGGATCAGGATCACGTTGCGGAAGTCGACCGTCCGCCCCTGGCCGTCGGTCAGCCGACCGTCGTCCAGCACCTGCAGCAGGATGTCGAACACCTCGCTGTGGGCCTTCTCCACCTCGTCGAGCAGCAGCACCGCATACGGGCGGCGCCGGACGGCCTCGGTGAGCTGTCCGCCCTCCTCGTAGCCGATGTACCCGGGCGGGGCACCGACCAGGCGAGCGACCGAGTGCTTCTCGGAGTACTCGCTCATGTCGATGCGGACCATCGCCCGCTCGTCGTCGAACAGGAACTCCGCCAGCGACTTGGCCAGCTCGGTCTTGCCGACGCCCGTCGGGCCGAGGAAGAGGAACGACCCCGTCGGCCGGTCCGGTGAGGAGACGCCGGCCCGGGAACGGCGTACGGCATCGGACACCGCGCGGACGGCCTGCCGCTGTCCGATCAGACGCTCGCCCAGGCGCTCCTCCATGCTGAGCAGCTTCTCGGTCTCACCCTGCAGCAGTCGGCCAGTGGGAATGCCGGTCCAGTTGGCGACCACCTCGGCCACGTCCTGCGGGCCGACCTGCTCGCTGACCATCGACGGCAGCTGGCTCTCGGCCGCGGCCGCCGCCTCCATCTCCTTCTCCAGCGCCGGGATGGCGCCGTAGCTGATCTCGCTGGCCTTCATCAGGTCACCCTCGCGGAGCGCGCGGTCGGCCGCGCTGCGCAGCTCGTCGATCTCGGCCTTCAGCTCACCCACCCGGTTCAGGCCCTTCTTCTCGGCCTCCCAGCGCGCTTCCAGCCCGCGCAGCTGCTCCTCGGTGTTGGCCAGCTCCTCGGTCAGCCGGTTCAGCCGCTCCACGCTGCCCGGGTCGGACTCCTTCTCCAGCGCGAACTTCTGCATCTGCATCCGCTCGACCGTGCGGCGCAGCTGGTCGATCTCCTCCGGCGAGGAGTCGATCTCCATCCGCAGCCGCGACGCCGCCTCGTCGACCAGGTCGATGGCCTTGTCGGGCAGCTGACGGGAGGTGATGTACCGGTTGGACAAGCTGGCCGCGGCGACCAGGGCCGCATCGGTGATCGCGACCTTGTGGTGCGCCTCGTAGCGCTCCCGCAGGCCGCGCAGGATGGCGATGGTGTCCTCGACGCTGGGCTCGCCGACGAAGACCTGCTGGAAGCGGCGCTCCAGGGCGGGGTCCTTCTCGATCCGCTCGCGGTACTCGTCCAAGGTGGTGGCGCCGATCATCCGCAGCTCGCCACGGGCCAGCATCGGCTTCAGCATGTTGCCGGCGTCCATCGAGGAGTCGCCGGTGGCGCCGGCGCCCACGACGGTGTGCAGCTCGTCGATGAAGGTGATCACCTGGCCCTCGGCGTCCCGGATCTCGGTCAGCACGGCCTTGAGCCGTTCCTCGAACTCGCCACGGTACTTCGCGCCCGCGACCATGCTCGGCAGGTCGAGGCTGACCAGCCGGCGGCCCTTGAGCGAGTCGGGCACGTCCCCGGCGACCAGCCGCTGGGCCAGGCCCTCGACGACGGCGGTCTTGCCGACGCCAGGCTCGCCGATCAGCACGGGGTTGTTCTTGGTCCGGCGGGCCAGCACCTGGACCACCCGGCGGATCTCGGTGTCCCGGCCGATCACCGGATCGAGCCTGCCCTCCTGGGCCTGGGCGGTCAGGTCCACGCCGTACTGGTCCAGGGCCGAGGTGGTGCCCTCCGCCTCCGGGCTGGTCACCCGCTTGCTGCCACGCAGCTCGTTGAACTTGCGGATCAGCGCGTCATGGGTGACCTTGAGGTCGAGCAGGATCTTGCGCGCCTCGGACTGCACCGTGGCCAGCGCGATCAGTAAGTGCTCGGTGGCGACGTACGCGTCACCCATCTGCTCCGCGCGGTTCTCCGCGTCGGCCAGCACCCGGGCGAACGAGCCGGACAGCTGCGGCTGGCTGACCGAGGATCCCTTGGCCGCCGGCAGCTTGGCGATCGCGCCCTGGGCGGCAGCGTCGACCACTGTCGGGTCGGCACCCACGGCCTGCAGCAGCGGCGCGACCGTGTTGCCCGGCACCATCAGCAAGGCGTGCAGCAGGTGCGAGGGCTCGGCGTTGGGGTTGCCCGCGGTCAGGGCGTTGCGGAGGGCCGCCGAGACGGCGTCCCGGCTCTTGGTGGTCAGCTTGTTGGTGTCCATATGGGTCCTTCGTTGGCTCCGAACGACATTGAGTCTATTCCACTCAACTCTGAGGTGCGGACTCAGTATTCCAAGTTGAGCGAGGTTCGCTCAACCCTGGTTGGACCCTGACTGAACGCCCGTGTTCGCGGAGACCGAGCCGTCACCATGGCCGCCGAGCGGCGAAGACGCCACCGACCCGCACCTATGGCGTACGCGCATGCGCAAGACCCGGCACAGACGCCTGCCCGGGCCGCTCCGGCCGTCTGGCGGGTCAACCCCGTTCGGGTGAGCTCGGCCCGCAGCAGGGTGGTTCGCGCCTTCAGGAGACCGGGCGCGCGATCACGACCAGGTTCCGGCTGTAGCCGCCCCGATCGGGCCGGAACTCACCGGCACAGGTGATCAGCACCAGCCGGGGCGGTCCGTCGATGTCGAAGACCTCCTTGTCGTCGACCAGGTCGGTGCGCGGGACCTGGCGGAAGGTGGTGATCGTGTACACCTGGCGCTCGTCCCCTGCGCTCAGCACAATCCGCTCGCCGACCTGTGCGTTCCACAGCCGGAAGAAGAACCCGACACCGCGGTCGAGGGTGTCGACGTGGCCGGCGATCACGGTCGACCCGTAGTCGTCGCCGACGTAGGAGCTGCCGTCCCACCAGCCGACCTTGCCGGGATCCTCCGGGACCACCAGCTCGCGACCGGCGGTGGCCACGGGGACGACGGTCGCGTACGCGCCACCCGGCAGGTCGATCCGCTCCGGTACGAACCGGCCAGGGTCGGGGTCGGCCGGACGCCCCTCCCGGGCCGGCGCCACCGGGGTCGTCGGCGCCACGTCGCCGAGCGGCGGCGTCCCCGGCCGCCCCGGGACCGGCAGCACGGCGAGCTGGGCCACGGCCACGCCGACCAGGGCGACCGACAGGGCCAGCTGGACTCCCATCGCCCGTCCCAGGCCCGGTCGCGGACCGCCCGGCGCGACCGGGAAGCCGCGCAGGTACCGCTCACGGAAGGCGAGCCTGCGCCCGTACGCGACGGCGTACCGACTCAGCAGCAGGGTCGCGGCGAGTGCGAGCACCTCGACGGCCAGCAGGACGCCCGAGCGGGATGTCGCCGTCCCGCCCACGAGCAGATGCTGCGCCGTGCCGGTGACCGCCAGACCAAGGACGCTCAGGCCGGCGAACCACGAGAAGCGCGACCAGACCTGCTCCAGCCCGCTCGGACGGTGGCGCAGGAGGAGCACGGCGGCGAGGGCGACCAGGCCACCGAGCCAGGCCGCCAGCGCCAGCAGGTACAGACCCGTCGTCGCGAGCCACACGACGACCTGCACCGAGGTCACGGCGGCCGACTCGACCACCAATGTGACGGTCAGCAAGCCGACGAGCGTGAGAACGATGATGCGCCGTCCGCCCCGCACCGGCCGACGGAGCAGTTCGGCGCCGAAGAACCCGACGACGGCCAGCGCGGCCATACGCAGCAGCAGCCACATCGCGGACTGCTCGAGAACGGTCTCGCCGAAAGCTGGCAGCTGCGCGAATGCATGCCCCTGAGTGAGCCAGTCGACCGCAGTCTCGGCGACCGCCCCGAGCCCGATCAGGGAGAGACCGACGACCGCCACCAGGCGCAGTCGACGGACGTCATGGCCATCCGGCCAGACGATCGCCCAGAACATGCCCATCCCGGCCAGCAGGACGTAGCCGAGATAGACCGCGAACCAGATGGATGCGGCGACGAGGGTGGCAGCAGCCGGACCCACCCTGAGGACCTCAGCGCCGGGCCGGGCGGTCGTACTGCACCTGCACCCGCGACCGCTCGTACGGGATCGGCCGCAGTGTCCAAAACTTCGGCGCGATGCCGGCGCCGCACGACAGCTCGGCCAGCGGGAGCTGCGGACAGGTGAGCGACAGCAGCGTGCGGCCGGTCACCACCGCGCTGACTGGCAGGTCCGCCGGCATCTGGCCCAGCAGCGAGCCGAACACGGCCAGCAGGCGGCCCGTCTTGGCCGGCGCGCTGGCGACGCTGACCTGAGTCAGGCGGTAGCGCAGCTCTAGCGTGGAGGTCGGCGATGCCCAGCGCAGCGTCACGTCGCTACGGATCGGGCCGTCGGGAACGGCCACGACCTGGCCGCCCGCATTGACCTCGACGTTCGTGGCCGTCGGCTGGAGCCGCCCGAACCCGGTGCCGGCGTCGCCGATCCATGGCGGCCGCAGCACAGCCTCCGTCGCCGGAACCGGAAGAGTGATGACCTCGCTGACCAGGAAGCTTCCGTCGGCCTCGGGCCGGGCGCTGATCGCGATGCCCGGCGGGCCGGCGGGCTCACGACCGGTGGGGGTGGGAACTGGGGCGGTCGTCGGGGTCGGCGAGATCGTCCGAACCGGAATGCTCGCCGGTGTACCCGCCACCGGCGATGCCGCGGAGCCCGGCACCGTGAGCCCGGCTCCGACCGCGACGGCCGCGCCGAGCAGACCGGTCACGATCACCGCCCCGATCGAGCGGCGCACCAGGTCGCGCGCGCGAGACCGTGGCACCTGTCCCTCCCCGAGACGCCCTGACATTTATTCGGCCGACACGTCTGACAATCGCCGCCGGCCCCCCAGTCTGCCCGACTAGGCTGCTGTCGGCCACTGGGACCAGATCTAGGCCACCTGTCGGACCGGTCCCGCGGTCGCACTAGGGGAGTTCGACTCGGGGGTCATTGCATGGGTCGTCTTGCGTTGCGCAGGACCTGGACCGCTCTGCTCGGCGGTGCCGTGCTCGCTCTGGTGTTGGCCGGGCTCACGCCGAGTGTGGCCGCGTCCCCGACCTCGATCTACCTCGTGCAGGGACTGCCGGGCCACACGGTGTCGGTGTCGGTGGACGGTGAGAAGGTGGTCGACAGCCTGGCCGGAGGCAAGGTGGCGGGACCGTTCAAGGTCAAACGCGGTTCGCGGACTGTGACCGTCTCCGAGGGCGGCGAGACGCTGGTGGCCAGCAAGGTCAACCTCCCGCTGGGCTCCAGCTCCGAGATCGTCGTCCACATGCCGGCCTCGCCGACCGGCGACCCGATGATCACCCGGTTCGACAACAACCTGGAGCCGGTCCAGAGCGGCCGGGCCGCGCACTCAGTGGCCCACGTCGCCTCAGCCGGCCCGATCGACATTCGGATCAACGAGAACGTGGTTTCCGCCAACGTCGCCAACGGCGAGTACACCTACAAGGTCGTCCCCGCCGGGACCAGTAGCGTGGACATCGTCCAATCCGGGATGTCGGAGCCGCTGCTCGGCCCGTTCGACAACACATTGGCGGCGGGCAAGATGACCTGGCTGTTCGTGATCGGTCAGCCCGGCAAGGACCTTGCGGTCCTTCGACACGTGATCGCCCTCGATGCATCCAAGGGGTCGGAGCGCCCGGACGACGTCCGCACCGGCACGGGCGGTCAGGCCGCCGAGTTGTCAGAACGCAGTTGACCTCCGGCTCAACCAGGTTCTGACAACTCGGAGACGTGGGCGAGCACCGCTTCCACTGTCCTGCGCCAAGTCGGAAGCCGGGACCGCTGCGCGACTGCGGCGTTCCGCCACTGCCGTCGCCGCCGCGGCTCGGTCAACCAGCCCCGCAGCACCGCGGCCAGCTCGTGGTCGTCGCCACTCGGGAACGTGCCGCCGGCCGGTCTCCCGCTCGCCGCTCCGCTCCGCTGCGCCTCGACTGCGCCCGTCCCGGCGGGAACCACGGAGGGGATCCCGCGAGCCAGCGCCTCGGTGACGACCATCCCGTACGGCTCGACCCGGGAGGTCGAGATCAGCAGCTGACCGTCCGCCCAGTCGGCCTCCAGTTCCGGACCGGTGCGCGATCCGAGCTGGGCGACGCGATCGCCCAGGCCGGATCGCTCGATCGCCGCCCGGACCAGCCGGGTGTAGTCAGGGTCGACGCTGTCGGGCCCGATCACCCGGGCGGTCCAGCCGAGGTCGCGGAGCCGGGCGAGGGCGGCGACCAGCGTGAGCGGGTCCTTGGTCCGGGTGATGCGACCCAGCCAGAGCAGTCGCGGCGGTTCGCCCGGTGCCGGAGGCGGCGAGCAGGGCGCGAGCTCCACGCCCGGGACGGCGACAGCCGCTCCCGCGATGCCGTAGCGGGTGCCGAGCTGAGCCGCTGTCCAGCGGCTGGTGGCGATGGTCCCGTCCGCTGCGGCCAAGGCCTGGCCCTCCGCGCTTGCGAGCCGGTCGCGCTCGGTCCGGCTCCAGCCGATCTCGTCGGCCGGGAAGTAGTGCACCAGGACGGTGACGCGGCGCCCGGCGGCGCGGGCCGCGGTGATCGCCGCCGGCGCGCCGGCGGCCAGGATGTTGTCGACCAGCCAGTCCTGCTCGGCGAGAAGCAGCTCGGCGAGCCGTCGGCCCTCGGCCTGATCAATCACTGGCCACGGGCCGGGGACGGCGTACTCCGCCACGTCGATCCCGCGGCCGCGCAAGCCGGCGGCGACCTCGTCGTCGTAGCGGTTGCCACCACTGGGCACGGCGCTGATCCAGCGGGCGAACCCGAGCCGGCGGAGGGGCATCGGCGCGCCTAGGTGACCTGGCCGAGCAGCCAGCCGGGTCCGACGACCTCGGCACCGGCGTCCTGCACCGTCGCGGCCAGCGCCCGATCAGCGGTGACGACCACCACCCGCCGATCCTCCGCGATCGCCCTCCTCGCCAGGTCGGCGATGGTCGCGTCCCCGTCGGCCGGGGCGTGCACCGTGCGTACGCGTCCGTCAGTCCCCTCGGGTACTCCGGCCCGGGCCTTGCCCTCGAGCACCAGCACGACCTCGGCGTACGGGAGGTCGGCGGCGAGCAGCCGCGTATGGAGCCGCGCCGCCGCGCCCGGCCGGTCGCGCCACCACCCGTCGGGCCGGGACCCGACGACGTTCGCGCCGTCCACGATCAGGGTTGCCACCGTCGTCATTCTCCACTCCGCGGCAGATACGCGCACTCCGCGGCCGTTGCCGGTGCTGCGGGGTCGGTGTAGCTACCGCGGAGTGAGAAGAGAGAGGGGAGGCCCGCACGGCGGGGTCAGCTGCGGGTGATCGCCCGCGGCATCCGGCGGATCCCGGCGCCACCGAGGTGGACCCCGCCGACCGGGTCGGCGGTGAAGAGCCGGGACCCGGGCGGCGCGGCGCGTACGGCGGCGAGCAGCTGGCCTGCGTCGTGCAGCCGGGCCCGCAGCTCGTCGATCTCGTCCTGCATGGCCAGGATCCGGCGGATGCCTTCGAGGTTGATCCCCTCGTCCTGGCTCAGCCGCTGCACCAGCCGAAGCTTCGTGATGTCCCGCGCGGAGTAGCGGCGGCCGCGCTTGGGCGTACGCCGGGGCGACACCAGGCCCATCCGGTCGTAGGTGCGGAGGGTCTGCGGATGCATCCCGGCCAGCTGGGCGGCGACCGAGATCACGAAGACCGGCGCATCGTGGTCGATGCGCGACGGCAGCTCGCTCGCCACTCGTTCCTCCTCAGCTGGTGGCGAAGAGCTTCGCCCGCGGGTTGGCGGCCCCGACCGCTTCGGCGTAGGAGCTCAGCGCCTGCCGCGCCTGCTCGTTCAGCGCCTCGGGCACGATCACCTCGATGGTGACCAGCAGGTCGCCCTTGTTGCCGTCGCGCTTGCCGACGCCCTTCCCGCGGACCCGGAAGGTCCGGCCGTTCGGGGTCCCGGCGGGCACGCGCAGCTTGACCGGCGTTCCGCCCAGTGTCGGCACCTCGATCTCGGCGCCCAGGGCGGCCTCGGTGAAGGTGACCGGCGCGGTGAGGGTCAGGTTGTCGCCCTTGCGCCCGAAGATCGGGTGCGACCGAACATGCACGATCACGTACAGGTCGCCCGGTGCGCCGCCGTTCTCCCCGGCCCCGCCCCGGCCCTTGAGCCGGATCCGCTGCCCGTCAGTCACGCCGGCGGGGATCCGCACCTGCATGGTCTTGGTCGACCGGCCCCGGCCGGAGCCGTGGCAGACCGGGCACGGGTCGTCGACGACCATCCCCCGGCCCCGGCAGTCGCGGCACGGTTCGGTCACCGCGAACACGCCCCCGGAGGTCGAGGTCTGCATCCCGCTGCCCTCACAGGTCGGGCAGACCCGCGGGATGGTGCCGGCCTTGGCACCGGTGCCCCGACAGGCCTCGCAGGCGGCGTCGGAGATCATCTGCATCCCGACGGTCACGCCCTCGATCGCCTGCACGAAGTCGACGGTGACCTCACCCTCGACATCGCTCCCCCGCCGCGGTCCGCGGGCGGTCGAGCGAGCCGTACGCGTGGTCGTTCCGGCGCCGTTGAACAGGCCGCCGAACAGGTCACCCAGCCCGCCGTCGCCGCTGGCGTTACGGAACAGGTCATCCATCGACGGGCCGCCGGAGCGGGCGCCGCTGCTGCCCGGGAAGCGGAAACCGCCACCCCCGAACAGCCGGCGGGCCTCGTCGTACTCCTTGCGCTTGGCCTCGTGCGAGAGCACGTCGTAGGCCTCGGAGATCTCCTTGAACCGCTGCTCCGCCGCGGTGTTCCCCGGGTTTTGGTCCGGGTGGTTCTGCCGGGCCAGCTTGCGGTACGCCTTCTTGACGTCCTCGGGTTTGGCGTCCTTGGTGACGCCGAGGACCTTGTAGAAGTCCTTCTCGATCCAGTCCTTGGTGCTCATGAACGCCTCCCCTCGATGATGCTTGTGCGAACGGAACTACTCAACGCGGTCGGAGCTCGCCGACGACTCTTCGACCGGCTCGGGCTCGATGGGCGCTGAGCTCGCGGAAGCGCCATCCGCCAGCCCATCGACGGGCTCAGGGCTCAGTTCCGCCTCAGGGCTCGTCTCGGGCGTGGCGTCCGGATCCGGCTCGGCGACCGCTACCCGAGCGGGCCGCAGCACCTTGTCGCCGACCTTGTAGCCGGGCTGCAGGATCTCCACGCAGGTCGGGCCGTCGACCCCCGTGGCGTGCGCATGCAGCAGCGCCTCGTGGATGTGCGGGTCGAAGGGGTCGCCCTTCTCCCCGAACGCGACCAACCCGTACTTGCCCGTGATCCGCTCGACCTCGTCGCCCACCGCCTTGAAGGCGCCGGTCAGCTCACCGTGGTCCCGGGCCGACCGCAGGTCGTCCAGCACCGAGAGCAGGTCCTTGAGCACCCCCTCGATGCCCAGGGTGCGGGACACGTCGCGATCGCGGTCGACCCGTCGTTTGTAGTTGACGTACTCCGCCTGGAGCCGCTGCAGGTCACTGGTCCGTTCGGCCAGCTGGTCCTTCAGCTCGATCACCGCACTCGCTTCCTTGTCATTGGTCTGCGCCGCCGGCCCGGAGTCGGCGGGAGCCGCAGTCTCCTGCGGCTCCCGAACCTCGTACGTCTCCGGGTCGATCCGGCGGCGGTCCCGGACGGTCGGACCGCGGTGTTCGCCGCCGTCCTCCCGTCCGGTCCCTTCGTGGTCGGACAGGCGCTCGGTCATTGCTTGTTGGCCCCGCTGGAGGTCTGGTCCTCGTCCACGATCTCGGCGTCGACCACGTCGTCGTCGGCGCTGTCGGTCGCCTCGCTGCTGCCGTTGGTGTCGGCATGGTCGCTCGGCGAGCCGGCCTCGGACGGCGCCGACTGGTTGGCCTGGGCCGCGGCGTACATCGCCTGGCCGAGGGCCGCGCTGGTGGTGTTCAACTTCTCCACCGCCGCCTTGACCGCGTCGTCGTCAGTGCCCTCGAGAGCCGTCTTGACCTCAGCGATGGCCTCCTCCACCGGCGTCTTGACGTCGTCGGTGATCTTGTCCGCGTTCTCGCTGATCAGCTTCTCGGTCCGGAAGACCAGGTTGTCCGCCTCGTTCCGCATCTCGACGGCCTCGCGCCGCTTGCGGTCCTCCTCGGCGTGCGACTCGGCCTCCTTGACCATCCGGTTGATGTCGTCCTTGCCCAGCGCGGAGCCGCCGGTGATCTGCATCGACTGCTCCTTGTTGGTGGCCAGGTCCTTGGCGTGCACGTGCACGATGCCGTTGGCGTCGATGTCGAAGGCGACCTCGATCTGCGGCACCCCGCGCGGCGCCGGCGGCAGACCGGTCAGCTCGAAGTTGCCCAGGGACTTGTTGTCCCGGGCGAAGTCTCGCTCGCCCTGGTAGACCTGGATCATCACCGACGGCTGGTTGTCGTCGGCGGTGGTGAACACCTCCGAACGCCGGATCGGGATGGTGGTGTTCCGCTCGATGATCTTGGTCATCACGCCGCCCTTGGTCTCGATGCCCAGGCTGAGCGGGGTCACGTCGAGCAGCAGCACGTCCTTGACCTCGCCCTTGAGCACGCCGGCCTGCAGGCTGGCGCCCAGCGCCACGACCTCGTCGGGGTTGACGCCCTTGTTGGGCTCCTTGCCACCGGTCAGCTCCTTGACCAGGTCCACCACGGCGGGCATCCGGGTCGAGCCGCCGACCAGCACCACGTGGTTGATCGCGCCGAGACTGATCTTGGCGTCCTCGATCACCGCGTTGAACGGCGCGCGGCAGCGGTCCAGCAGGTCGGAGGTGAGCCGCTGGAACTCCGAGCGGGTCAGCTTCTCCTCCAGGTGCAGCGGACCGGACTGGCCGAGCGTGATGTAGGGCAGGTTGATCGAGGTCTCGCTCGCGCTGGACAGCTCGATCTTGGCCTTCTCAGCCGCCTCCTGCAGCCGCTGGCGGGCGATCTTGTCCTGGGACAGGTCGGTGCCGTTCTTGTTCTTGAACTGCTTGACCAGCCAGTCGACGATCCGGGCGTCCCAGTCGTCACCACCGAGGCGGTTGTCGCCCTTGGTGGCCTTGACCTCGAAGATGCCGTCGCCGATCTCCAGCAGGGAGACGTCGAAGGTGCCACCACCGAGGTCGAAGACCAGGATGGTCTGGTCGTGCTCACCCTTGTCCAGCCCGTACGCCAGCGCGGCCGCGGTCGGCTCGTTGATGATCCGGTCCACGGTCAGCCCGGCGATCTCGCCGGCCTCCTTGGTGGCCTGCCGCTCAGCGTCGGAGAAGTAGGCGGGGACGGTGATCACCGCGTGGGTGACCTGCTCGCCCAGGTAGGCCTCAGCGTCCCGCTTGAGCTTCTGCAGCACGAACGCGCTGATCTGCTGCGGACGGTAGTCCTTGTCGTCGATCTTGACCTTCCAGTCCGTGCCCATGTGGCGCTTCACGGAGCGGATGGTGCGCTCGACGTTGGTGACGGCCTGGCGCTTGGCGACCTCGCCGACCAGCACCTCGCCGCCCTTGGCAAACGCAACCACCGACGGGGTGGTCCGGCTGCCCTCGGCGTTGGGGATAACGGTGGGCTCTCCACCTTCGAGTACGGCGACGACGGAGTTCGTCGTGCCGAGGTCGATGCCGACTGCACGAGCCATGTGTGTGTTCCTCCAGAGTGACTTGAGTCTGTGACGCTCAATTTACAACTTGAGCGACATTGGCTCAACTATGCCCACCCGTGTCGTATTCCGGCAATGCGGGAGAACCCTGACTCTCCGCCAGTCCTGCGTTCAACCGGCGCCCCTACGGATGGCCCGCTGCACCACCCTCAGCCGAGCTTGGACGGGCCTGCAGTGCGCGATCGCGCGCCACGCCTCCGCGCGGTCAGCCGGCGGGCCTTGGCCCTCGCGCCGCAGTCATCCATGGAGCACCACCGGCGGGAGCTGTTGCGGCTGCGGTCGAGGAAGAGCCAGCCGCAGCCGCCGTCGGCCAACGGACAGGTCTTCAGGTGGCGGACGTCGAGCGTGCGGAGCAGGTCGACGGCAGCGTCGGCGAGCCGGTCGGGCACCCGCATTCTCGGGTCGGTACCGATGTGCAGCGGGTCACCACCCGTGCCGCCGTTCCCAATGAGGGTGAGAGTGGCCCGACCGATCGCGCCGGCCCAGTGCCGCTGCAGCACATCCAGCCCCGGCCGGGCATCGACATCAGCTGACCCGAGCTCTGCGAGCAGAACGTCGTAGAGCGCCTCGCGGATCTCCAGCACCTCATCCAGGGCCGAGCGGTCCTCGGTCGAGTCGGCCCACGTGGCGGTGACCTCGTCGGCCTCCTCGCGGGTGAGAACCCCGACGCGCAACGCCCAGGCCAGGAGCTCCTCCGGCGAGCGCAGGTGCTCGTGACCGACCGCCCGGTCGGGCACCCGCGGCTCGACCGTGTTGACGAGATCCAGCGCCAGGTGGCCGCCGACAACGTTCAGCTCAATCACATCACCATGCTACCCCCTAAATGCCATCAAGGGGGTTGCACATGCCGGCCTAGTCCACTAATGTCGAAACTGCTACCACCAAACTGCCATTAAGGAGGAAGCGTCGTGCGGCTCGGACCCCCTCGTGCAGTCGTCGCCCTCTTGGCTCTCACCGTGGCGACCTTCAGCTACGTGACGACGGAGGTGCTGCCGATCGGGCTCCTCGCCCTGATGGCCGCCGACCTCGACGTCTCGTCCTCGGCCGTCGGCCTCCTGGTCGGCGGCTACGGCCTGGTCGTGGTCCTGACATCGATCCCGCTCACCCGGCTCACCCAGCGTTTCCCCCGCCGCGCCGTGCTTCTGGTCCTCGTGGTGATCTTCGTCCTCGGAACCACGGCCAGCGCGGCGACCACCGCGTACGGGATGTTGCTGGCTGCTCGCCTCGTCGTCGCGCTGAGCCAGGCCCTGTTCTGGTCGATCATCACTCCGGCGGCGGCCAGCCTGTTCGACCCCGGCGTACGCGGTCGGGCCGTCTCGATCTTGTACGCCGGGAGCGCCCTGGCTGCCGTGCTCGGCGTACCCGTAGGCACCTGGCTTGGGCAGAGCATCAGCTGGCGGGCGGCCTTCCTCGCGCTGAGCGGACTCGGTCTGCTCACCCTGGCCGTCCTTGCGCTGTCCCTGCCCAGCGCTCCCGGCGAGACGACGGCCGACCGGGGCACTGCGCCGGATCGCGGGCGTTACATGGCGCTGGTCGTCGGCACGGCCATCGCCGTGGCCGGCGCGTTCACCGCCTTCACCTACGTGAGCCTGTTCCTGGTCCAGGTCACCGGGCTCGCCGACGCGGCCCTCAGCCCGGTCCTGTTCGCCCGCGGCGTCGCCGGCGTGGTCGGCGTGGCCCTGCTCGGCCTGGTCGTCGACCGCAACCCGCGGGTCGCCATGATCATCGTGCTCGTTCTGCAGGGCGTCGCCCTGACCCTGCAGTACGCCCTCGGTCCCGTAGCGATCGCCGCTTCGGCCACCATCGCCGTGGCCGGACTGGCCATCGCCGCGTTCTCAGCCGTGCTCGGCGCCCGGACCCTCGTCGTCGCGCCTGGCCGCTCCGATCTCGCGTCGGCGGGGATGTCGACGGCGTTCAATGTCGGGATCACGGGGGGAGCACTGATCGGCAGCGTGCTGCTCGACACGGCCGGCGTCCGCAGCACCGCACTTGTCGGCGCCGTCCTGACCCTTACCTCCGTGGCCGTGATCCTGGCCGAGCCGCTCGTCGCCTCGGCATCACGTTCCAGGCCCGCGCGTGAGGTCACCTGCATACACGCCGTGTCCGGGTTGGGCCGATGAGGACAGCCACCACGGCACTCGGCCACCACCCTGGCTTTCTCGCTCCTGCCCACCATCCTGATGTCCGCCGTTCAGCTCTGCGGGGTCCAGGAGTAGGCCGCGCTCATCTGGGCACCGGAGCGAGAGATGATCCGCCCGTCTTAAGGTGCCGCCATGCGCCGCTACGTGATCGACGCTCCGACGCTGCTGCACCTCATCACCGAGGGTGTGGAGGTCAACCCGCAGCACCAGCTCGTCGCCCCGAACCTGATCCGCTCCGAAGCCCTGGCCCTGCTGTACGCGGCCGTACGCCGGGGTGACCTGACCGAGGCCGTGGCCCTCCGGCACCATGAGCGGCTCACCGAGCTCAAGATGCGGCTGCTCGGCGACCGCGTCTCACGCCGGACGGCCTGGAAGATCGCCCGCGAACAGGGTTGGGAGACCACGCTCGATGCGGAGTACCTCGCCGTAACCCGGCTGCACGCCGACGCCCTGGTCACCATCGACCCGACGCTGGCCGCCCGAGCCCGCGACGTCGTACCCGTGGCTCCCCTCGTAGCACTCACCGACGGGTGACTGATCCCCCTACGGTGGAGTGGTGCGAGTCCAGGAGATCTGGCGCTTCCCGGTCAAGTCCATGCAGGGCGAACGGCTCGAGGAGGCCGAGGTCGAGCCGCAAGGGCTGCGTGGCGACCGCGCGTACGCGCTGTTCGACGCCGAGACCGGCCTCGGGCTGACCGGCCGACGGGTGCCGCAGCTGCTGTTCGCGGCGGCGGCGTACCGCGACGATGGCGCGGTGACGATCACCCTGCCGGACGGTACGACGGCCGAAGACGACCGGGCGCTGTCGGACTGGCTGGACCGGCCGGTCACCCTGCGGGCGGCGGCCGAGCCCGGGGAGCGGGTGTTCGAGAATCCGGCGGACTTCGAGCATGACGCGGGCTGGGAGCCGTTTCGCGGCTCGACCGGGGCCTACCACGACAGCGGACAGGTCCAGGTGTCGCTGCTGTCGCTGGCGACGATCGCGGCCTGGTCGCGGCGGCGCTTCCGCGCCAACCTCATCCTCGACGGGAGCGGCGAGGACGCGCTGGTCGGTTCACGGGTGAGCCTGGGCGACGCGGAGCTGGACGTCCGCCGGCGGATCGAGCGCTGCGTCATGGTCACCCGGCCGCAGCCCGAGGGCATCGACGGACCGATCGAGAAGGATCTCGATGTCCTGCGCACCATCCACCGCGAACGCGACAGCTGCCTGGCGATCGGCGCCACCGTCGCCAACCGCGGGCGCTTCTCGGTCGGGATCGAGCTGCACGTCTCCCGCTGACGGCCCGGTGCAGGTGAGCCGTCCCGTGTCGCTAAGGTGCGGCGACGGGAGGCGTACACCGACATCGACCGGGAGGTAGGACATGGGAGCCATCCACGTACACGAGTTCACCAGCCTCGACGGGGTCATCGACGCACCGGTGTGGACCGCCGACTACGGGTTCGACCCGCGGATGGGCGAGGTCCTCGCGACGGTCACCGGGCGCAGCCGCGGGATCCTGCTCGGTCGCACGACGTTCGAGATGTTCGCGCCG
Source organism: uncultured Actinomycetota bacterium (assembly GCA_963808435.1). Classification (GTDB taxonomy): domain Bacteria; phylum Actinomycetota; class Actinomycetes; order Propionibacteriales; family Propionibacteriaceae; genus Microlunatus. The sequence goes on from CAWEFW010000002.1 coordinate 88,100, forward strand.
GCGTGGTCGACGCGCACCGTCGAGGACGATCCCGGAGCCCCGTTCTTCAACGACACCACCAAGTACGTCGTCTCCGGGACGCTGACCGATCCGACATGGCGCAACTCGGAGGTCATCGGGCCCTACGATCCCGACCGGATCGCTCGGTTGAAGGACGAGGTGGTCGGCGACCTCTACGTCAGCGGCAGCGGCACTCTGGTCCGGGCGATGCTCGCTGACGGGCTGGTCGACGCGCTGCACCTGTTCATGTATCCGACCACTCGCGGGGCCGGCCCACGGCTCTTCCCGCCCGAGTCGGGACCGAGCGACCTGACCCTGACGGCCTGCGAGAGCTACGACAACGGCGTGGTCTACCTGGCGTACGAGCCCAAGAACTGACCCGGACGAGGTTCCGTACGTCAGGGTCGCGTTCTGTCGGATCCGCCCGACCCCGATCGTCGTGGGGGCAGAAGCAGATCATCTACCCGAAGGAGCGCGACACCATGAAGTACCTGATGCTGGTCGGCGACGACAACGAGGCCGACCCGGGCGAGAACGACGAGGGCACGCTGGACATCGAGACCTGGGTCAGCACCAACCGGGCGGCCGGCCGCTGGGTGATGGGTGACCGGCTGCGGCCGGCGGAGGACGCGACCACGGTGCGTCGCCGCGGCGGCAAGGTGCTGGTCACCGACGGCCCGTTCGCCGAGTCTCGCGAATGGATCGTCGGCTTCGACGTCCTGGAGTGCCGCGACCTGGACGAGGCCATCGAGATGGCCGCCTCACATCCCCAGTCGGCCGGCGGCCGGCTGGAGCTGCGGCCGGTCTGGCCCTTGGACACCGGTAGCGAGTGAACGTCGAGGTCGGCCGCGCCGAGCCTCCGGAACCGGTGGCGCGCGCGCTGGCCGACGCGCTGACCACTCAGCGCCTGAGCATCGTGGCCGCCCTGATCCGGACGACCGGGGACTGGGACCTGGCCGAGGACGCGGTCGCCGACGCGGCGGAGCGGGCGCTCCGCCGCTGGCCGGGCGACGGCGTTCCCGACAACCCTGCCGCCTGGCTGACCACCACGGCCCGACGACGGGCCATCGACCTGATCCGCCGCGCCGGCACCGAGCGGGCCAAGCTGACCGAGCTCGCGCTGACCGAGGAGCGGGTCGAGGACTCCCCCGGGGACACCGACATGACCTTCGAACACGACGACCGGCTCCGGCTGATCTTCACCTGTGCGCACCCCGCCCTCGCGATGGAAGCTCGGGTGGCCCTCACCCTCAAGGTCGTCGCCGGCCTGTCCACCGAGGCGATCGCGAGAGCGTTCCTGACCGGCGAGGCCACCATGGGCCAGCGGCTGCTGCGGGCCAAGAACAAGATCGCCCACGCCGGCATCCCGTACCAGGTGCCCGGCGCCGCGGCCCTGCCCGAGCGGCTGGACGGCGTCCTGGCCACCGTCTACCTGATCTTCACCAGTGGCTACGCCCGGTCGGCCGCCGACCTGGCCGCCGAGGCGATCCGGCTGGGCCGGCTGCTGACGCAGCTGATGCCGGACTCCGACGAGGCCCGTGCCTTGCTCGCCCTGATGCTGCTGCAGCACGCCCGCCGCGAGGCGCGGACGGTCGATGGCGAGCTGGTCACGCTCGAGGAGCAGGACCGGTCACGCTGGGACCGCGTGATGGTCGCAGAAGGCCTGGCGCTGATCGAACGGCCCGGTGAGTGCGGGCCGTACCGGCTGCAGGCCGAGCTGGCCGCGGTGCACGCCGTTGCTGGGAATGCGGCCGACACCGACTGGACCCGGATCGTCCGGCTCTACGACGAGCTGCTGGCCCTGACCCCGTCGCCGGTGGTCGCGCTCAACCGGGCGATCGCGGTCGGGATGGCCGACGGTCCCCTGGCCGGGCTCGCGGCGCTGGCCGGGCTCGAGGACGATCCGAAGCTGGCCGGGTTCCACCTGCTGGCCGCCGCCCGGGCCGACCTGCTCAGCCGCGCCGGGCGGACGCCGGAGGCGATCGTGGCGATCGACCAGGCCATCGCGCTCGCGCCGACCGAAACCGAGCGGCGGCAGCTGGTCCGACGCCGCGACGAGCTCCAGGCCGGCGGGCCATGATGGGAACACCGCAGAACGGGAGCCGGATGCGCAGGCACGGAGTCGGAGTCGGGCTGGTAGCGGCCGCCATCCTCGCCTGCTCGTTCCTCCCCTTCCTGCCGGGCGCGTACGACCCGATCGCCGCGGCGCTGGCCTTCGCGGCGTACGTGTTCGGGATCGTCGGGCTGCTGCTGGTCCCGGTCGGCGTGGTTTGGCTCGTCGCCGAGGTGCGGCGGCGCGGGGGGCCGCCGACTCCGTGGCCTCGCTTTCGTCCTCCCACTGGTCGCCCTGATTGCCACAGTCTTCGTGGGGCTGGTCGTCGCTCTGGCCACGCTGCCGACCAGCGTCGCCACGGCCGTGGTCATGTGCTGCTGGGCGCGTACGCGGTGACCCGGGCGCTGCCCCGGCTCGGCCGGCCGAGCGACCGAGGCCTCCGGCCGGCACCGCTCTACCTGGTCGTCGTGCCGGTCGTGGTGTTCGGAGTCCAGCTGCTCGGCCACGATGCGGCGGTCGAGCGCAGCCGGATCGCCGGGAGCGACGGCGCCGCCGACCTGATCGCCGAGATCGAGCGGTACCGAGCGGCCAACGGGCGCTACCCGGAGTCTCTGGTCGCGGTCTGGCCGGACTACCGGCCGTCGGTCATCGGGGTGCGCAGCTACACCTACGAACTCCACGGGGAGGCGTACAACCTGTCCTTCGAGCAGTTCCGGGTCCGCCCCGTCGGCACCCGGGAGTTCGTTGTCTACAACCCGCGGGACGAGCAGACCATGGTCAGCCACGCCTCCTGGCGGATGATCGCCCCGGATCTCGAGGGCTTCTACGCCGAGCACGCCGCCGACCGGGTGCACTGGCGCTACTTCTGGTTCGACTGACCGCGCTGCTCAACCGTCGGCCAGATCGCCGGTGAGGTGGCGCTGTACGGCCGCCCCGACGTCGGCGACGAGTTGGTCTCGCGGTCGCTCGACCATCGGTTCGATCCGCAGCACGAAGCGCAGCATCGCCGTGCCGATCAGCTGCGAGCCGACCAGCATCATGCGGCGCTGGGTGTCCGGACCGGGCATCAGCTCCTCGTAGTGGCGGAGGATGGCCGTGGCCACGAACTCACTGAACGCCTTGCGGGTGCTCTCGTGACTGACCGCCGAGCGCAGCATGCCGACCAGGGCCGGACCCGTCGTGGGGCTCTCGAAGAGCCCGAGGAACATCTCCACCAGACGCGGGCCGGCGGCGTCGAGGCCAGCGGCGAAGGCGTGAGCGATCAGCTCCTGCGGGTGGACCGGGATGTTCATCGACTCCGCGAACAGCCCTTCCTTGTTGCCGAAGTAGTACGCGACCAGCGCCACATCGACCCCGGCGGACTGAGCGACCGCCCGCATGGTCGTGTCGCGGTAGCCGCGCTCGGCGAACAGCGGGCGGGCCGCGTCCAGGATCACCGAGCGGAGATCGGCGTCCGGCCCTCGTGGACCACTCCGGCGAGCGGGCGAACGCGCGCCCGAGCGGGACGTAGGAGCGGACGAAGCGGGCATGGCTGGACCTTACGGCAGATCTAATTCAACAAGTGTTGACACTGACCGGCGCACACTCTACCCTCGTATTCAACAACTGTTGAGAAAAGGTCATCCGATGAGCACTTCTGTCGTCTCCCCACCTGCGGACGCCCCCTCGGCCCCGCCCGCCGCGCACCGTGCGTCGCAGGCCTTCGGCGCGGCGGTCGGTCTGGCCCTGGTCATCGGGCTGGTCCTGCTGGCCCTCGGCCTGCCCGTAGTCAAGGCCGAGCCGCATCAGCTGCCGATCGGACTGGTCGCCCCGCCGCCGGCCGCCGCGCAGATCGTCACCGCCCTGGACCAGCGCGCGCCACACGCGTTCGCCGTGACGGAGTTCTCCGACGAGGCCGCCCTGACCGGGGCCATCCGCAACCGGGAGGTCTACGGCGGGTTGGTATTGGGCGCCGGGCGGCCGATGGTCCTCACCGCCAGCGCGGCGAGCACGGCCGCCGCCCAGACCCTGGCCGCGATCGCTCCGGCCCTGGCCTCCGACGGCACCGGGGCCGAGGTCCGGGACGTGGTTCCGCTGCCGGCCGATGATCCGCGCGGCGCCGGCCTGGCGGCGCTGATCCTGCCGCTGGTGCTGGGCGCGATCATCCCGGCGGCCGTGCTGGGCTCGCTGCCCCTGCGCCGCACCGTCCTGCTGGCTGCCACCGCGGCGTACGCCGTGGTCGGCGGCGTGACCTTCGCCGCGGTCCTGCACGGGGTGTTCGGCACGCTGGGCGGGAACTTCTGGACCGAGTCAGCAGTGCTGGCCGCCATCGTGGCCGCGAGCACCCTCGCCCTGGTCGGCCTGCAGTGGGTCGGCGGGCGAGCCGGCCTGGCGATCGGTGCCCTGCTGCTGGCCCTGGTGGCAAACCCGCTGTCGGGCGCGACGACGGCGCCAGAGTTCCTGGCCAGCCCGTGGCGGGAGATCGGCCAGCTGATGCCGCCCGGAGCCGGTGCCCAGCTGGTGCGCTCGGTCTCCTTCTTCGACGGCGCCTCGAGCGCCGGCTCGTGGTGGGTCCTGGCCGCCTGGGCCGCCGCAGGCCTGCTGCTCCTCGCCCTCCCGCGTCGGTCGCAGCCCGCCCACTAGGGCGTGAGGACGGAGACCTCGAGGGTGCGTAGACGTTCGGGGTCCGCGATCACGTCGATCTCGGTGATCAAGTCGTCCACGATGGTGAACCCCATCACCAGGAACAGCTTCCCGCGGGGGGCCATCACCAGCCCGACGGAGCCGTTGACGAGCGCCGGCTGGCTGAACCGGGCTCGCGCTCCCGCCGCGCTGGCACCTCGGGCCACCAGCCGGGCCCCGCGCAGCTCGACCCGCTGCGGTGTCGGCCCGGCGGCGGGATCGGCGTGCAGCACCACATCGGGATGCAGCAGCGTGACCAGCGCCTCGAAGTCTCCGTGGCGGGCGGCGGCCAGGTACGCGTCCACCACTCGACGCTGCCGGGTCAGGTCCGCCTCGGCGACCGGTCCGACGCCGGTGACTCGCCGCCGGGCCCGGCTGGCCAGCTGGCGAGCGGCGGCCGGAGACCGGTCCAGCATCGGGGCGATCTCCTCGAACGGCACTGCAAACATGTCGTGCAGCACGAACGCGAGACGCTCGGCCGGGGTCAGCGTGTCCAGCACCACCAGCAGCGCCAGCCCGACCGAGTCGGCCAGCAGCGCCTCCTCCTCCGGATCCGCGCTCGTGTCGCGACTGGTGGTCACCGCCGGCCGCTGCCCGTCCCACGGTTCCTCGCGCCGCGCCGTCCGCCGGCGCAGCTGGTTCAGGCAGACCCGGGCGACCATGGTGGTCAACCAGGCGGCGAGGTTGTCGACCTCGCGGGTGTCCGCCCGGCTGACCCGCAGCCAGGCGTCCTGCACCGCGTCGTCGGCCTCGCTCGCCGAGCCCAGCATCCGGTAGGCCATCGAGCGCAGCCGCGGTCGTTGCTCCTCGAAGCGCTCAGCCAGCCAGGCGGCCTCGTCCACGAGCGTCACATTCCTTTCCGGTCAGGGGTCATCGAGATAGACCCGCGGAGCCTCGCGGGTGTGACCGACACCCTGGAGAGAACCATGAGCACCATCCTCGTCACCGGCGGCACCGGCGCGCTCGGCCGGCTGGTCGTCCCCCGGCTGCAACACGCCGGCACCCACGTACGCGTCCTGAGCCGGACCGAGGGCCCCTCCGCCGACGGGACCGAGCTCGTGGTCGGCGACCTGGCCACCGGGGCGGGCGTCGAAGCCGCCGTACGCGGGGTCGAGACGGTCGTGCACCTGGCGGGCAACGCCAAAGGCGATGGCGACCTGGCCCGCAACCTCGTTGCGGCGGCGGCCCGGTCGGGCCGACCACACCTGGTGAACATCTCGGTGGTCGGCGCGGATCGGGTGCCCGTGGTCAGCGGCGTCGACCGGGCCATGTTCGGCTACTTCGCGGCCAAGCGCGAGGCGGAACTGGTCCTGTCGGAGTCCGGGCTGTCCTGGACCACGTTGCGGGCCACCCAGTTCCACACCCTGACCCTGACCACCGTGCAGGCGCTGGGCAAGCTCCCGATGATCCCGGTGGCGGGGGGCTTCCGGTTCCAGCCGGTCGACGCCGACGAGGTGGCGGCCCGGCTGGTGGAGCTCGCACTCGGTGACCCGGCCGGCCTGGTCCCCGACCTCGGCGGACCGACGGCGTACGGGATGGACGAGCTGGTCCGGAGCTATCTCCGGCACACCGGGCGCCGGCGACCCGTGCTCGGGCTGCGGATGCCGGGCCGGGCGGCTGCGGCGATCCGGCACGGCGCGAACCTGGCGCTCGACCGGGCGGTGGGCGTCCGGACCTGGGAGGAGTTCCTGGCCGCCCAGGAGTCCGCTCCGGTCGCGGTCGGCTAGTCCTGGCGGGCGGCGACGACCCGGCCCATGCCGGCAATGGTCGTCGGCCCTCGCGTGACCGCCGTGAACCCGGCCGCGGTCAACAGGCCGACCGCTTCGTCCAGCGAGTGGGCGTGCTCCGCGTGGCGGTTGTGCAGTCGGCCCAGCGGCCTGAGCCCGCCCCCGGTGCCGTCGAACTCCGCGACCAGCATCCGGCCGCCGGGGCGGAGGACCCGGTAGATCTCCGCGGCCGCGGCCGGCCGGTCGTTCCGGGCGACGTGGTGCAGGACCAAGGTGCAGGTGACCGCGTCGAAGCTCCCGGCCGGGAACGGCAGCGACTGGGCCCGCGCGGTGGTGAACGTGACCGGGCGCTGCCGTCGACGGTTCGACCTCACCGCCTGAGCAACCATCTCGCTCGCCGCATCGACTCCTTCGACCGAACCGCCGGGAACCACCCGGTCGGCCAGTGCGAAGGCCAGCCGGCCGGTGCCCGAGCCGACATCGAGCACCCGCTGCCCCGGCCGCAGGTCGAGCTGGTCGAGGAGGTCCCTCCGCCAGGTGGCGCCCCGCCGCCACCACAGCCGGAGCCCGAGATCGTAGAGCCAGGCCCAGTGGATGAGCGCGTCCTCATCACCGCTGCCGACGCCGTGGTGCCTGTGCCCTCTCACCCTTGTCTCCCCTCGACCACCTGGAAAAGTTACGCGAGACGCGGCCCGGGACCCAGACACGCCGAGGACAGGTGAAACGCGCGTAGCAGATTCAGGGCGCGATGGAGCGGACGAGGGCGCGCATCGCCGAGGCGGAGCTGTCGGTGGCGGTCGGCCCCAGGGCGGCCAGGCTGGCGATGAGGGCCGCCACTTCGGCGAAGGTCAGGGTCAGCGGCTCCGGACCGGTGCGTCGCGGCAGCCGGCTGCCACCGTGCGGGCCCGACACCGTCTCGATGGGCACGCCGGACTCCCGCAACCGAGCGAGGTCCCGCTCCACAGTGCGCAGGCCGACCCCGAGCCGCTCGGCCAGCACCCCGCTCGGCACCGGGTCCGCACTCGCCCCGAGCAGCTCGACCAGCCGTTGCTGCCGCTCCACCCGCCGCAACGTCAGATGGTTGTCCCGCGAGTCGGCGGCCCGGCGTACCGCCGCAGGTGGTTCCACTCGGCCGAAATTACCGCCACCGGCGTGGCGGAGTTGATCAGTAGCGTCCAGGACATGACATCGACAAACCACGCCAACGAGACCATCGAGGACTTCTTCGCCCGCTACACCGGCTACCTCACCGACGGTGATCTCGACGGTCTGGCCGAGATCTACCACTACCCGGCCCTCGCCGTCTCGCCCGCCGGCTGTCTCGCGATCACCGACCCGGAGCAGACCCGGGCCTTCTTCGCCCAGGGCCGGGAGTTCTACCACGGTCGTCAGATCATGGCCGTCCGCGCCCGCGAGATCGTCACCGACGCCGAGGTCGGCTCGATCTGGGTCGGCCGCCTGGTGCTGGAGAACCTGGACAGCGACGGCCAACTGGTGGATCGCGAGCGCAACGCCTACCAGGTGGTGACCGCTCCCGACGGCACCCGCCGGATCGCCGTCACCACCCCGCTGGACGCTTAGCGCGACGCGTCAGGCCGCGTAGGCGGCCAGGAACACCCGGACCGCCTCGTCGGCGTAGTGGTCCAGCTCAGCTCGGGTGAACAGCGGCTCGTCGGTCGCGTACGCCATGGCCTTGTTGAGCGGGATCGACAGCACCAGCCAGTTGAACTGCTGGGCCGCCAGCGTCGGGTCCGGGATCCGGACGAGCCCCCGCCGGTCCCAGGCCGCGAACCAGCCGGCGAACTCCGCGTACGACCGCTCGGGCCCGGAGGCGTACCAGGCCTGCGCCAGCTCGGGGAACCGCTCAGCCTCGCCGATCAGCATCCGCCGGAGCCGTAACCGGCCGGGCTGCATCACGTCGGCCAGGTGCCAGCGCGCGAAGGCCGCGAGGTCGCCGGCGAGATCGGAGCTGTCGGGCATCGCGGCCATCTGCGCCTCGGTTGACGCTTCGATCCGCCCGACGTCGCTGGTGATCACCTCGGTGAACAGCCGTTGCTTGTCCGCGAAGTTCTTGTACACGGTCTGCTTGGAGACCGCGGCACGGGCGGCGACGTCGTCCATGCTCGTCCCGGCGTACCCCTTCTGCAGGAACAGGTCGTGGGCGGCCTCGAGGATGGCGGCCCGCTTCCGCGCCGAGCGTCCGAGCTCGAGGTCAGCCGATGGGCGCGCGACTGCGCTGGTCACAAATTCATACTAGACCGTCCAGTACTCTTGCGCTAGTGTCGTCAGTACTGGACAGTCCAGTACGCCGAACGAAGGAACCGAACGCCATGACGACGAGATCACCCTGACCACCGGACACCTGGACGTCCCCGGCGCCCGGCTCTACTACGAGGTCCGCGGCACCGGGCCGGCGGTGCTGCTGCTCGGGTCGCCGATGGACGCCGACTCCTTCGCCCCGCTCGCCGACCTGCTGGCCGAGGATCACACCGTCGTGACCATGGACCCCCGCGCCATCCACCGCAGCTCCGTCGCCGACCGCGACCAGGACTCCACGCCACCGATGCGCGCCGACGACGTGGCGCGGGTGCTGACCCACCTCGACCTCGGTCCGGCGGCAGCGTTCGGGTCCAGCGGCGGCGCGGTCACCCTGCTGGCGCTGGCCCAGGCCCGACCCGACCTGGTGCACACCGTGGTGGCCCATGAGCCGCCGCTCGACGAACTGCTCGAGGACCGCCAGGAGCGGCGCGCGGTGGCCGACGCGATCGTCACGGCATACCTGACCGAGGGCCGGGCCGCGGCCTGGCGGCTGTTCCTGGCCGACGCCAACATCGAGCTGCCCGAGTCGGTGTTCGCCGACATGTTCGGCCAGCCCCTCGCAGGGCACGCCGCCGCCGACGAGGACTTCTTCTTCCGGCACGAGATGCGCCCGACCATCGAGTTCGTGCCCGACCTCGACGCCCTGCGCAACGGGGCGACCAGGATCGTCGTCGGCATCGGCGAGGAGTCGGCCGGACAGGTCTGCGACCGTACGTCGACGGCGCTGGCCCGGGCGCTCGGCACCGAGCCGGTTCTCTTCCCCGGCGACCACATCGGGTTCGCCGAGGATCCCGATGGCTTCACCCCGGCGCTGCGTCCCTTCCTGGCCGCCTGACCCTTCCGAAACCGGTCACAAACTGCAACTCCAAGGCCCAGGAACCTGCAGTTTGTGACCGGTTTTGGAACAGGAGGATGAACTCGGTGGAGTCGTCGCTTCTCGCGCACCGGGTAGCGATCGGGCCACGACCGCCGGTCCGACCCGCGGCGTGGTGAAAGGCGGTTCGAGGACGAACTGACTAGCGTTGGTCACAGTCCGATATCCCGGAGGAGACAGTCGTGTCCCAGTTTCTGCAGAGTTTCGGCCTGCTCATCGCCCGGCTCGGCACGGGCGGCATCCTGCTGCTGCATGGGATCACCCACTGGACCGGCGCGAACCAAGGCGTGGCCGCCATGCGGGACCGCTACGCCGAGGTTGGGGCCCCGTACGCGGAGGTTGCGGCCTGGGCGACCATCATCTTCGAGCTGGTGGGCGGGGTGTTCCTGATCGTCGGCGCCCTCACCCGGTTCGTCGGGGTGGGGCTGATCGTGCTGTCGGTGCTGAACATCTCCTACTTCTCCTACTACGCGGGTCCGGACCTGCTCAGGGCCGACGGGACCTACAACGGCGGCTACGAGTACGACGTCGCCCTGGGCCTGCTCGGGCTGCTGTTCTTCGTCTTCGGGGCAGGAGCGGTGTCGATCGATCGGCTGTTCCGGCGCAAGAAGCCGGTTGAGGACACCGAGGACGACACGGCCTATCTCCCGGCCAGTACGAGCTCCACGGGCTCCTCCACCTACGGCAGCTCGACCCGTACCGGCTCCCACTCGGTCACCCCGGTCTGACCACCCGCCCGGTCCTTCTGAATCTTCACAGGATCGTCACAGGTAAGGCACAGCAGAACCCGGCCGATCCGGTGTCACTCTTGGCGGCATGATCCGCACCGACAGCCCCAGCTCCCCGCTCACCCGCGCTGACGGCACCCCGATCCGGGTGCTGGCCGTGGACGACGAACCCAGCCTGACCGAGCTGCTGTCGATGGCGATGCGCTACGAGGGCTGGCACGTGACCACCGCCAGCTCCGGTTCCGAGGCAGTGAAGGCCGCCCGCGAGGTCCGGCCGGACGCGATCGTGCTGGACATGATGCTCCCGGACTTCGACGGGCTCGAGGTGATGCGCCGGGTCCGGACCGAGAACCCCGACGTACCGGTGATCTTCCTGACCGCCAAGGACTCGGTGCAGGACCGGATCGGCGGACTGACCGCGGGCGGGGACGACTATGTCACCAAGCCGTTCAGCCTGGAAGAGGTCATCGCCCGACTGCGCGGTCTGCTCCGGCGCAGCGGCGCGACCCTGGCCCGCTCCGACTCGACGCTGGTCGTCGGCGACCTCACGCTGGACGAGGACAGCCACGAGGTGACCCGCGGTGGGGTCGAGATCGCACTGACCGCCACCGAGTTCGAGCTGCTCCGCTACCTGATGCGCAACCCGCGCCGGGTGCTGTCCAAAGCGCAGATCCTGGACCGCGTCTGGAACTACGATTTCGGCGGCCAGGCCAACGTGGTCGAGCTGTACATCTCCTACCTGCGCAAGAAGATCGACGCGAACCGGCCGCCGATGATCCACACCATGCGAGGCGCGGGCTACGTGCTGCGTCCCGCGGGCTGACCGTGTCCCGATGACCGATGTCGTGGCCCCGGCGGCCCCGGCCTCGGCGTTCGGCCCCGGGACCCTGGCCCGCAAGCTGCTGCTGCGCGTGCTGGCTCTGGTCGCCGCGGCCGCAATCCTGCTCAGCCTGCTGACCACCCTGGCCGTCCGGCAACTGCTGGTCGGACAGGTCGACCAGCAGCTCACTGCGGTGATCGACCGGATCCGGCGGGACAGCAGCGACGGTCGCGGCGGACGAGGAGGCCAGGGACTGCTGGAGCCCGGCCAGCCGATCGGCACCCTGTACGCCGCGTACGGCAGCGACGGATCGAGCATCGAGACCGGTCGATTGGCTGAGCGGGGACAGCGCCCGAGGCTGCCGGCGACGGCGGTCGACCAGCTGCGCATCATCCCGGGCGACCGAACCGGAACCACCGTCGATCTGGACGAGCTCGGCCGCTACCGGGTCGTCGCATACCCCGCGACGATCGTCGAGGCCAGCGGCAGTCAGTCCGGCATCGTGGTCGTCGGGCTTCCTCTGGCTCAGGTCGACCGGTTGCTGGTCCAACTGGTCGGGCTGGAGGTGCTGCTCACCCTGCTGGCCCTGGTCGGGGCGGGCCTGGCCGCCCGGGCCGTGGTAGCCCGCAGCCTGCGACCGCTCAACCGGGTTGCCGCCACCGCCCAGCAGGTCTCCCAGCTCAAGCTGGACCGCGGCGAGGTCGCCCTGGCCGTCCGGGTGCCGCCGGCCGACGCCGACCCTGCCTCCGAGGTGGGACGGGTCGGTCAGGCGTTCAACCACATGCTGAACAACGTCGAGGAGGCCCTCGCCGCCCGCCAGGCGAGTGAGACCAAGGTGCGCCAGTTCGTCGCCGACGCCTCCCACGAGCTGCGCAACCCGCTGGCCGCGATCCGTGGGTACGCCGAGCTGACCCGCCGCAGCCGCGACGAGCTTCCAGACGACGCCGCGTACGCGATGTCGCGGGTGGAGTCCGAAGCCGATCGGATGTCCCACCTGGTCGAGGATCTTTTGCTGCTGGCCCGGCTCGACTCCGGGCCTTACCTCGACCTGCAGCCGGTCGACCTGGCCGAGGTCGTGGTGAACGCGGTCAGCGACGCTCGGGCCGCGGGACCCGACCACGTCTGGCGGCTGTCGGTGCCCGACGAGCCGGTGGTGGCGCTGGCCGACAGGCACCGGCTGCACCAGGTGGTGGCCAACCTGCTGGCCAACGCTCGGACCCACACCCCGCCCGGCACCGCCGTCGAAACCGGCGTCTCCGTCGGCCCCGGCGAGGCCATCATCACGGTGACCGACAACGGGCCGGGCATCCCGCCCGACATCCAGCCCCGGGTGTTCGAACGCTTCACCCGGGCCGACGTCAGCCGGGTGCGTACGCCGGGCGCGGCCTCCGGTGGCAGCACCGGCCTGGGCCTGGCCATCGTGGCCGCGGTCATCGAGGCCCATCGCGGTCGGGTCGCCGTGAGCAGCGTGCCAGGGCAGACTCGGTTCACCGTCACCGTTCCCCTCGCCGGCGATGCGTCCTTCACCCCGGCTATGACGTCCGGGTAAGTGGGGCTCGAGCTCTCACCAAGGCCCGCGCGTTCGCACCAACACCGATAGGGGTCAGGCGGGGCGGGTCAGGCGGTCCGAGCCGCCACGGGGGCCGACCGCTCGAACTGGGTCCGATAGAGCTCCGCGTACCGCCCGCCCGCCGCCAGCAGGTCGGCGTGCCGGCCGCGCTCGATGATCCGGCCGCCCTCCACCACCAGGATCTGGTCAGCGGCGACCACCGTGGACAGCCGGTGGGCGATGACCACCGCCGTACGCCCGGCCAGCGCCTCGCCCAGTGCTGCGGTCACCGCGATCTCCGACGTGGAGTCCAGGTGGGCGGTGGCCTCGTCCAAGATCACCACCCGGGGATGCACCAGCAGTAGCCGGGCGATGGTCAGCCGCTGCCGCTCGCCGCCGGACAGCCGGTACCCGCGCTCCCCCACCACGGTGTCCAGGCCGTCCGGCAGCTCGGCGATCAGGTCGGCCAGCCGGGCCCGGCGCAGCGCGTCCCACAGCTCCTCCTCGGTGGCGGACTCCTTGGCGAGCAGCAGGTTGTCCCGCACCGAGGCGTGGAACAGGTGCCCGTCCTGGGTGACCAGGCCCAGGGTCTGCTGCAGCGAGGCGAAGGTGACGTCCCGGACGTCCGCGCCGCCGATCGACACCACGCCGGAGTCCACGTCGTAGAGCCTGGCCAGCAGCGAGGCGATGGTCGACTTGCCCGCCCCGGAGGATCCGACCAGGGCTACCACCTGACCCGGCTCGGCCCGGAAGCTGATGTCGTGCAGCACCTCGACGCCGCCCCGGGTGTCCAGCACCGCCACCTCCTCCAGCGACGCGAGCGACACCCGGTCCGCCGCCGGGTAGGCGAAGTTCACTCCTGCGAACTCCACGCCGACCGGTCCGTCCGGCACCGCCACCGCATCCGGCTTCTGGGTGATCAACGGCTTCAGGTCCAAGATCTCGAAGACCCGCTCGAAGCTGACCAGGGCGCTCATCACCTCCACCCGGGCACTGGCCAGACCGGTCAACGGCGCGTACAGCCGGGTGATCAACAAGGCCAGGGCCACCACGGTGCCGGGCTCGAGTGATCCCTGGAGCGCGAAGAACCCGCCCAGTCCGTAGACCAGCGCCAGCGCCAGCGCGGACACCAGCAGCAGGGCGGTCATGAAGACGGACTGCACCATCGCCGTCCGGACGCCGATGTCAGCCACCCGCTCCGCCCGGATGCCGAACTCCGCCGACTCCCGCTCGGGCCGAGCGAACAGCTTGACCAGCGTGGCCCCGGGAGCGGAGAACCGCTCGGTCATCTGCGTGCTCATGATCGAGTTGTGGTTGGCCGCCTCCAGCTCCATCCGGGCCAGCCGCCGGCCCATCCGCCGGGCCGGCACGACGAAGATCGGCAGCAGGACGAGGGCCAGTACGGTGATCTCCCAGGACAACCGGAGCATCACGACCAGGGTCAGCGCGAGCGCGACCAGGTTGCCGACCACCCCGGACAAGGTGTCGGAGAAGGCGCGTTGCGCCCCGATGACGTCGTTGTTCAGCCGGCTGACCAGCGCCCCCGTCCGGGTCCGGGTGAAGAAAGCGATCGGCATCTTCTGGACGTGGTCGAAGACGGCCCGGCGGAGGTCGAGGATCAGCCCCTCGCCGATCTGCGCCGACAGCCACCGGGACAACAGCCCCACCGCCGCCTCGACGACCGCGATCACCGCGATCAGGACCGCGAGCCGTGCGACCACGGCGAACGACCCCCGGTTGACCAGCACGTCGACGACCTGGCCGGCCAGCAGCGGGGTGGCGACGGCCAGGACCGCGCCGACCACACTCAGCAGCACGAACCCGACCAGCATCCCTCGGCGCGGCCGGGCGAAGGCGAGGATCCGGCGTACGGTCGCCCAGGAGAACGGCCGCCGCTCCTGCTGGGCCGTCATCACGCTGTACAGCGAGTTCCAGGCCGCGAACTCCATGCTCATGCTCGGGACTGTATGACCTCACGCTGACATGAGGTCAAGCCGTTTCCGACCGGGGTGGGGTTAACCCCCGGAGAAGTCGGCCAGGCAGCCGGATGGGAACCCGTATGCCCTTCGCCGAGGGTGGAGCCATGACCACCACCGACTCAGTTCAGGAGCCCACCGAGGTCCTCGACCTCTACGACGTCCTCCCGCCGACTACGCCAACACCCGCCCCGCGAGAGGAAGATGATCCCGTGACCGCGACGATCAAGGGCGCCGGCCGCAACCTGGCCGCACTGATCGGCCTGTTCGCCGTGCACCTGGCCGCGTTCGTCGCCTGCGTCACGCTGGTCAGCGCCGGGGCCGGCATGATCGTGATCTTCGTCGGCCTGTTCGTGCTGGTGGCCGGCCTCGTGGTGGCCGGCTGGTCCGCCCGGATGACCAGGGCGCTGCTCGCGTACGCGGGGACCGAGCTGCCCGCGACGGTCTATCCGGCCCCCGGGCAGGGCGTGCTGGGCAAGCTGCGCCGGCTGGCGAACGCACAGTCCTGGCGGGACCTGCTGCACGTGCTGGTCGCGTTCGTGCTGTCCACCATCACCTTCTCGATCGCGCTGACCTGGGCGGTCGGCGGACCGGCCGGACTGACCTACTGGTTCTGGAGCCAGTGGCTGCCCGAGAACGACACCGGCCTGCCGGCGCTGCTGGGCTATCCCGGGCGGTTCGCCGACATCACCTTCAACACGCTGCTCGGCATCCTCCTGGTGGTCACCACCCCAATCGTCCTGCGCGGCCTGGTCGGCCTGCACACAGCCGTGGCCCGGGCCTTGCTGGTCGACGAGCGGTCCGCCCTGCGGGCCCAGGTCAGTCAGCTGACCGAGAGCCGGACCGCGGCCGGCGACGCCGAGGTGCACACGCTGCGCCGGCTGGAGCGCGACCTGCACGACGGCCCCCAGCAGCGGCTGGTCCGGCTGGGCATGGACATCTCCGCCGCCCAGCGTCGGATGGACGACGACCCGGTACGGGCGCGGGCGCTGCTCGACGAGGCCTGGCAGCAGTCACAGGACGCGCTGGCCGAGATCCGCACCCTGTCCCGCGGCATCGCCCCGCCGATCCTGACCGAGCAGGGCCTGGAGGCGGCCGTGACCGCCCTCGCCGCGCGGGGCAGCGTGCCGACCTCGGTGGACGTGGAGCCGGTCGCACTGACCGACGCCGGGCAGAACGCCGCCTACTTCGTGATCGCCGAGGCCCTGGCCAACCTGGAGAAGCACAGCCAGGCGACAGCCGCCTCGGTCGAGGTACGCAGTCTCGGCGCCCTGGCGGTGATCAACGTGAGCGACAACGGTGTGGGCGGGGCATCGCAGGCCCGTGGTCACGGACTGGCCGGGCTGGCCGACCGGCTGCGCGGAGTGGACGGCACCCTGGCCGTCTCCTCCCCCGCCGGCGGTCCGACCCAGCTCACCGCGACCCTCCCCCAGGGCCCGGCCTGACCCTCTTTCAGCCCCGACCCGTCAGAACCTCAGCACCACATGTAGTGCTGAGGCTCTGACCAGTCGGCGGGTGTGGGGGCGAGGTGGGGCGCCATGACATCCTGGCGGGCGTGCGGGTGGTGGTGGCCGATGACTCGATGCTGCTCCGGGAGGGTCTGGTCCGGCTGCTGACCGAGGCCGAGTGCGAGGTGGTCGCGGCGGTGAACGACGCGCCCACCTTCCTGGCGGCGGTGGATGAGCATCGGCCCGACGTGGCGGTGGTCGATATCCGGATGCCGCCCACCATGACCGACGACGGCCTTCGGGCCGCGGTCGAGGCCCGGCGCCGTCAGCCCGGGCTGGCCGTGCTGATGCTGTCGGCGTACATCGAACGCTCGTACGCCGACGCGCTGCTCTCCGACGGGCGCGGCCGGGTGGGCTACCTGCTCAAGGACCGGGTGGCCTCGCTGACCGTCCTGGTCGACGCGCTGCGCACGCTCACCGCCGGCGGCACGGTGCTCGACCCCGAGGTGGTGGCCCAGCTGCTGGTCGCCCGCCGCGCCGACCCGCTGGCCGCCCTGACCCCGCGGGAGCGCGACGTCCTGCAGCTGATGGCCGAGGGCCGGAGCAACGCCGCCATCGCCGAGGCGCTGGTGGTCAGCGGCGGCGCCGTGGAGAAGCACGTGTCCAACATCTTCGCCAAGATGAACCTGCCCGACCTCGGCACCGACAACCGCCGCGTCCTTGCCGTCCTCGCCTGGCTCAAGGCCCGCTGATCTTCTGTGTAGCGACCGGAGGCGTGCTCAACCGGCGGGCAGCACCAGTACCGTGTCGGGCACGATCAGGTCGGGGTTGGTCAGCACCGCGCGGTTCAGGGTGAAGATGTCTGGCCATCGGGCGGGGTCGCCGAGCTCGGCAGCGGCGATCCCGGAGAGCGTATCGCCCTTCTTGACCACATAGACCCCGGGCAGCACCGCGGCCGCTTCTTGGTCGGGCTGTGCACCGGCAGGGCGAGCACCTGGCCGGCGAAGATCCGGTCGGGGTCGCGGATGATCGCTCGGTTGAGCAGGAAGATCTCCCGCCAGCGGTTGGCGTCACCCAGCTGCTTCTTGGCGATCGAGCTCAGCGAGTCCCCGCTCTTGACCGTGTACGTCCGGGTGTGCGTCTTGGTGCCGAGCACCCCGGCGAACCGCAGCAGATCAGTCAAGGTGAACGTGCCGGGCTTGGCGCTGGGCAGCGACGGCTTCCAGCCGGGCACGCTCAGGATCGAGTCGGTGCTGCGCCGCACCAGTCCGATCAGCACCTCGGCCACGATGGTGCCGCCCACCGGTCCGAGCCGGTTGCCGCCATGGTGCTTGGCCTCGGCTAGGAGGTAGTACCACAGTGGCGTACGCGTCACGAAGGGCTCCAGCCGCTCGCGCTGCTGGTTGTTGATCGCGGTGGCGCGCAGCTGCGCCGCGGTGAGCACCGGCAGACCCATGTGCTTCGCGACGGCCTGGCCGGTCGGCATCCGGAGACGGTAGCCGCGGAGCAGGTTGCGTACCGCCAGCCGGGGTGCGTCCGGTGGCGGAGTGGCCGGCTCGCCGGTCTCCGACGTCAAGGCAAAGAGGGAGCCCCCGGCCGTGGCCAGGGCCGTGTCGAACTTCCGCGCTTTGCCGGCCTTGCCCTTGGCCCCGTCGACGATGCGCTCCCACTCGATGATCCAGTTGTGCGGCAGGGTTTTGAACTCACCGAGCTCGCCGGACAGGGCCGTGAACGTGAAGAGCTGGTTGACGTCGGCGGGGAACGTCCCGTCGTCACCGCTGGTGTTGAAGTTCAGGTTGAAGTCGTAGAGGCCGCGGATCATGGTGTGCCCGAAGCGGAACGCGGCGACCGCGAACTCCAGTGGCATGAAGAACGGCTCGCCGAGAGCGTTGAACCACTGGTTCCCGTCCTTGACGATCTTGTTGACGATCGCCGGGTCGACGATCCGCTTCAGGTAGTCGTGGACCACGATGTGCTGGTAGTGCTGACGCAGCACCCGCCGCGCCTGGGCCTTGGTCCGTCCCTCGTCCACCAGCGCGTTGTGGGCCTTGAGGAAGGCCAGGTGCAGCTGGGCGATGATGGTGTTCTCGTCGTTGCGGGGGTCGCCGATCAAGGCTTCCCGATCTTTCAGCTTGTCGCTGGACGTGCCCCGTCGCGGCAGGTCGTTGTCCTTGGTCTTGCCCCTGGGCTTCTTGAACGGGAGGTCGGTCGACCCGGTGTCGGCAACCTTGCCGAGCTTCATCTTCGCCGCGTTGGCCGGGTCGGCCGGAGCCGGGGCGCCGTACAGGCTGTCCAGGTCAAGGGCCGCCGAGCGTACGTTCTTCAGCTCGCGGACCTCGGCCAAGCTCTGCGGTGCCATGTCGCTCGCCACCAGCTTGGCCACCGAGGTGCCCAGGTTGGTGGTCTGGGCCTCGAGGGTGATGTCGTGGTCGACGAACTGCCCGAAGTACGTATAGACCGCCGGGACCGGCGAGTCATGGGTCGCGCCCAGGGCATCGGCGTCCTGCATGGTCCGGCCGAGATGCTTGAGATCCTTGACGGTCTGGGAGCTGGTTGGCAGCAGGTTGTTGGCGTTGTTCTGCAGCGAAAGGAACATGAAGTCGAAGTCGTGCAGGTCGACCGGCGGCGTCACCGCGAAGGCCAGCGGGATGTCGGTGCTGGCGTCGGCCAGGGCCTGCTCGGCCTGGGCGACGTCCTTGATCTCCGGCGTCCGGCCGTGGGCAAGACGAGGCATGGCACGCTCCTTCGCATCCGAGGTTTCAAATCGGAATCAACGTTATTGATCACGGCTCGCGCCCGGCCATCACATTTGTGTTCGGGTGGCGCTGCTCTGGTCTCCCGGTAAGGTGCGCCCATGGCCACCGAGCGGATCGAGCTGGAGGTCGGCGACCGGGTGGTCAAGATCAGCAACCCGGACCGGGTCTACTTCTCCGCTCGCGGCGAGACCAAGCTCGACCTGGCTCACTACTACCTCTCGGTGGCCGATGGCATCGTCAACGCGCTCTACCACCGGCCGTGCATGCTGCACCGGTTCCCTGACGGCGTCGATGGGGAGAAGGTGCACCAGAAGCGACTGCCGCACGGCGCACCGCCCTGGATCGAGACGGTTCGGGTGCACTTCCCGCGCTTCAACCGCGACGCCGACGAGCTCTGCGTGACCCATCCGGCCGACGTGATCTGGGCGGTGCAGATGTCCACCGTCGAGTTCCACCCGTGGAACTCCCGCCGGGACGATGTGGAGTCGCCAGACGAGTGGCGGATCGACCTGGATCCGATGCCGGTGGCCCGCTACGGCGACGTGCAGCGGGTGGCGGTGATCGTGCAGGAGCTGCTGGACGAGCTGGGGGCCGTCGGGTACCCCAAGACCTCCGGCGGCAAGGGTCTGCACGTGTACGTCCGGATCGCGCCGGAGCACGGGCACCCCGATGTCCGCCGCGCCGCCTGGGCGTTCGCCCGCGAGGTCGAGCGCCGGGCCGACGGGCTGGTCGATCTGACCTGGTGGCGCAAGGACCGCGACCCGGGGTCGGTGTTCGTGGACTACAACCAGAACGCCCGCGACCACACGATCGCCTGCGCCTACTCCGTACGCGGCACGCCGCTCGGCCAGGTCTCGGCTCCGCTCCACTGGGACGAGGTCGCCGACGCCGACCCGCGGGACTTCACCATCGCCACCATGCCGGCCCGGTTCGCCGAGACCGGCGATCTGCACGCCGACATCGACGACCACTCGTACCGGCTGGACACGCTGCTGGATTGGGCCGACCGCGACGAGCGCGACAACAAGGTCAAGCCCGCCGACGCGGACTAGGGAGCGGCGCGGCGCGGCTTGGCGGTCGGGTGGTCCTCGATCGGTCGCTGGGGCAGCAGGAACCACGCGACCACGGCGCTCACCGCGTAGACGCCGATGACGATCGGGTAGGTGGGCCAGCCGGCGTCGAGGAGCACGCAGAGCGCCAGGGCGACCAGCCCCAGACTCGAGGCGACCACGTTCGCCGCCGACCCGAGGTAGCGCATGACCATGCCGAATCCTATTGATACGCCCGGATCTGGCGGAACGCCGTCACCAGACGTGTGTCCTGGACCTCGAACAGCCGGCCACCGGTCAGCCGGGCGATCCGACTCAGCTCGTCGGCGTCGGCCGGGCCGAACTTCACCGTGAAGGTGGGGACCGTCTTGGTCTCGGTCCGCAGCCCGCGGTAGAACCGGCGGAAGTCCGCTTCGCTGATTCCCACGTTCTGTTCCCCGTCGGTCATCAGCACGATCGAGGTCAGGGCGTCGGGGTTGTCGCGGATCTGGCGGTCGGCGACCCGGTACGCCTCACGCAGCGCGGTGTAGGTGGCCGTGTTGCCGGCGTCGGCATCGAGCCGGCCGACCGCGGAGCGGATCCGGGCCAGACCCCGCTTGGGGTGGCTGGCCGGCACGGTGATCGCCTGGGGCCGACGCACGTCGTCGGCGTAACCGATCAGGGTGACCTTCTCCCGGGATCGGAACACGGCGTACCCACTGGAGCTGACGTTCCTGTTACCTCCGGCCAAGGAGACCAGGGCGGCCCGCAGCGCTGCCTCCCGCTCCCCGTCCATCGAGCCGGACAGGTCGAGCACGTAGATGGACTGGGTGGCCCGACGAGTCGAGTTCAGGTACGAGGTGAGCAGCCGGTCGAGGACTCCGCGCTGGGCCGGGAACGGCAGCTCGATCGGCTGTGTGTCGCCGAACCTCGCCGGATCGGGCTTTACCCCGCCACTGACCGGGCGCCGGGCGGTGGTGTCCATGATGACCTGCTGTCCGGCGGCCGAGCGAAGCCAGTCGGTCAGCACGGTGTACGCCGCCCGCGCCTCCGGGCTCACCCCGCTGAGCAGGCTCATCGGGAAGTTGGCCGAGATCACGCCGTCGGCGGGCATGACCACGGTGAGCGGGCGGTCGAGTCGTTCCGACTCGTTGAGCTGGATCAGCTTGGACTCGTAGTTGATCAGACCCTGGGGCGCGCCCGGCAGGCCGTCGATGCCGACGAACCGGTCGGCGAGGTAGGCCGATGACTCCGCCGTCAGTGACTGGGCCGAGAAGAACCGACGGAGGTCGCCGGCCACAGTGTTCACCTGGTTCTCCTGCAGCACCGACCCCATCCCGACGAGGGCGGTGGCCACGTTCGCCAGGGCCGCGAAGGCGGGGTTCGAGGTCGCCGGGTTGCTCATGCCGTAGCGGAACTTCTTTTGACCGGCCGCCTCGGCGATCTGCGCCCAGGTGGGCGCCTTCTTGTCCCAGCCGAGCTTCTTGGCCACTGCGGCGTCGAGACCGAAGGCGACCGGTGAGGTCATGATCTTGGTCGAGGTGGCGATCCGGCCGGACGCCTTGGGCTGCAGCGCCAGGTAGGCGTTGGAGTCGAACCAGACGGCGTCGTACTTGCCGGCCGCCTTTCCGGAGGCCACGGTCTGGGCCCCGGCCGACGAACCGACGTAGGTGATGTCCAGCTTGACGTTGGTCGCCGCGGCCGCCGCGACGGCAACGTCGTTGATGTCGGTGAGCTCGTTGCTGGTCAGTACGCGCAGCGTGACCCGGCTCGGCAGGGGCTCGACCGGGCGGGCGGCGGCCTTGCGTGCGCTGGTCGAGGACGGCGTCGGAGACGTGTCGGTGGTACCGGGCAGGAGGGCGCAGGCTGGGGCCAGCAGAGCCACCAGGGTCACTGCGGCCACCAGGGCAGAGGTGCGCAACCGCGCCACGGGCCTCACAGGCACTATCTCCTCAGTACTGTTCGGCCAGCCGGGTGACGAGCGACTCGAGCACCTCGTACCGAGGCGGGTCGATGACCTGGCCCAGCTCGCTCGGCGGGTTGGCGCCGGATCCGGCGAAGACGTCATTGAAGACGTTCGGGTCGTTGGTGCGGAATCCGAACTCCGCCGCCAGCCGTTGCAGCTGCGGGTCGGTGGTCAGGGCATCGCCCAGCCGGGCCCCGTCCCGGGTCAGGCCGATCGCCGTGTGCTTGGAGAGCACGTCAGGCGTGGGGTACATCAGAACCATGCTCGGGGTGATCGAGCCGTCCCGCCGGCGCGCGAGCTCCAGGAACTGCGACTCGTAGACCAGCAGCATCGGCACCTTGCCGGCGCCCTGGGCCAGGTAGTCGTCGAAGGACGACTCGCTCCAGGACTCCGCGTACCCCTGCCCGAGGAAGAGCTGCTGCAGCGTGGGCATCACCGCGTTGACCTGGCTTCCGTTCGCGACGACCTTGTTGCCGTTGGCGACGTAGCTGGCGATGGCCAAGTACATGGCCGCCGCGCCGGAGCTGCGGACGTCGTTGGTCGAGACCAGGACGGCCTTGCGGGCCGGGTAGGTCGAGTTGCGCGGCAGCTGGTCCCACCGGGTGTCCTTGCGGACGAGCTCCAGGTAGCGGTCCACCTCGAAAGACTGGTAGCCGTTGATGTTGCCACGGGCGACGCCGACCGGCCGCAGCGCGTCGACGATCGGCAAGAAGGTGGCCACGGCGATCGGTGAGTAGAACGGCGAGGTCACCCCCTGCGACTTGTTCGCCCGGATGATCTTCTCGGCCACCGGGGCGGAGGACGGGAAGACGAGGTCGTAGCCCTTCAGGTCACGCGCTGCCATGTCGCGGGACGCGGCCGTCTCCAGCTCGACCACGAAGCCGAGCTCGGCCAACCGCCGCTGCACACCGGGATCACTGAAGTAGGACCGCTTCTCGGTCCCGACCAGGGCCGACAGCGTGACCGCGGGCGGCAGGGAGGCGGCCGCTGGGCTGGCGGCCAGGCCACGGCGTACGTCGAGCGCCTCGGTCGCGCCGAAGACGGCGAGCCCCAGGACGAGCAGACTCGACAAGGCGACACCGACCATGCGGTTCACGCGCTGAGACCCTCCCCACCTCGCTCTGCGCACCAGAAAAGGTCAGCGCAGGACCGGGTCCCGTCGCCACCCCCTGGCCTATCGGACTATAGACGACCGCGCCACAGGCGGTGCGGGCAGGCACCGGGTATACACGCGAAACTGGCGCCGCACCCGTCAAGATTTGCGGGCACAGCGCCGGTTTCCCGGGTTTACCTGCGAAACGTCCGGTAACCCCGACCACGTGCCTAGGTGGCGTCGCGCCGATGCCCGGTGACGCGTGGCGGGTCTGGCGGGAGCCCGAGCCTGCGAGGGCGGATGGTAGCGGAGCGGGGCATCGGCGCGGCGACAACGACCTACGCGAGGCCCTTGCTGGTCAGCCACGCTTTGGCGACCTGGTCCGGATCCTGCCGGTCGTCGTCCACCTTGGAGTTCAGTGCGATCAGGTCCTCGGTGGTCAGCGCGGCCTGCACGGCATCCAACGCCGTGGTCGCGGTGCTGTTCTCAGCCACCTCCGAGCGCACCAGCGGGATCACGTTCTGCGGCAGGATCATCTGCTTCGGGTCCTGCAGCTGGACCAGCTGGTTGCGGCTGATGGCACTGGCCGTGGTGAACAGGTCGGCCACATCCACGTTGCCCTTGTTCAGCTCCTCGGCCATCAGCTCGGCCGAGTCGTACGGCTTGAACTCCTTGACCTTGACGCCGTAGACCGACGTCAGGCCCTTCGGGCCATAGTCGCGCTGCTCGAGCTCGGAGAACCCGGCCACCGTCACGCCGTCGGTGATCTTGGCCAGGTCGGCGATCGAGGTGAGCCCGTTCTGCTCGGCGAACTCCTTGCTCACCACGTACACGTCCTGGTCGATCGCGGTCGAGCTCTTGAGCACCTCCAGGCCCTCGGGCAGGGCATCCGGCAGCGCAGCCTCGACCTCTTGAGCCGACTTCGCGGTGGTGTCCGCGTCGACGAAGCCCAGCAGGTTGCCGGTGTACTCCGGCACGACCGAGATGGAGGAATCCTGGAGGGCCTTGATGTAGACCTCGCGAGAGCCGATGTTGAGCTTCGTCGAGGACTGGATGCCCTTGGCCGCCAAGGCCTGGGAGTAGATTTCGGCGATGATGGCGGACTCGGTGAAGTTCGCCGAGCCGACCACGACCGGAGCACTTTGGTCGCCCGAGGCCGACGGGGCGGCTGAGCTCTGCTGTCCCAGCGGGTCACCGCCGCCACCGCAGGCCGCGAGCAACAGGGCTGCGACGCTGAGACCGACGGCGGCGAGGTTCTTGTGCTTCATCATGTATTCCCTATCGTTTTAATCGAGATATCCAAAGAAATCTACGCGGGAGCCAGGGCGAACTCGGCGTCCGTCTTGCTCTGCGGGCGCGCCCGACGGGCCGCCAGCCAGGCGACCAGGCCGAGCAGCAGGTCCAGCACGATGGCCATCAGCGCGATCAGAAACGCTCCCGCGAACATCTGCGGGTAGTTGCCACTCCGCTGCCCGGAGATCAGCAGCCGGCCCAGCCCGCCGCCGCCTACGAAGGCGGCCACCGTGGCCGTGGCCACTACCTGCAGCGTTGCGCTGCGGAGCCCGGAGATGACCAGGGGGAGGGCCAACGGCAGCTCGACGTGGCTGACCACCTGACCCTCGGTCATGCCCAGCGCCCGGGCGGCGTGCACTGCCTCCCGGTCAGCCCCTGCGATGCCCGCGGACGTGGCGGTGAGGATGGCCGGCAGGGCCAGCAGCATCAGCACGAACACCGTCTTGCCGAAGCCGGTTCCGAGCAGCAGCACCACCAATACCAGCAGTCCCAGGCTGGGAATCGCCCGCGCGCCGTTGGTGAGCCCGATGACCAAGAACGTCCCACGCCCGGTATGGCCGATCAGGATGCCGAGCGGGATGGCGATGATGGCGCCGAGGCCGACCGCAGCGACGGTGTAGGCAAGATGCTCGATGAGCAGGTCAAGAGTCTTGCCGGGTCCGATCCAGGTGGTGGGGTCGAGCAGGTATTCGAAGATGTTCACGCCAGCCGCCTTCCCCGCGCCCACGGGAGCGTGTTGCGTTGCAGCAGCAAGATCAGCGCGTCGGCCAGCAGGGCCAGCAGCACGCTCAGGACCAGGCCGACGATCAGCGGCGTGTAGAACCGGCTGGCCAGCCCGCGGTCGAACAGCTTGCCGAGGGCGCCGCCGCCGATCATCGCGGCCACGCTGACCAGGGCGATGTTGGATACCGTCGCGACGCGGAGACCGGCGAAGATCACCGGCATGGCCAGCGGCAGCTCGACCCGCGCCAGCCGGGCGAACCAGCCGTAGCCCATGGCCGTGGCGGACTGCTTCACCGCCCCCGGTACAGACCGGAGCCCGTCGACCACACTGCGGACGAGCAGGGCCACCGAGTAGATGGCGAGGGCCACCGCCACGTTGAGCGGGCTGAGGATCGAGGTGCCGAGCACCAGCGGCAGGGCGACGAACAGCGCCAGCGAGGGGATCGAGTAGATCACCCCGAACACGGCCAGGATCGGGTTGGCGGCGCGGCGGGTCTTGAACACCAGGTACCCCAGCGGGATCGCCACGATCAACGCGGCGACCACCGGGATGATCGCCAGCAGGGCGTGCTGACCGAGCAGCAGCGCGATGTCGTCGGCGTTGCGGCTCAGCCATTCCCAGTCGAGGTTCACCGAACCTGCTCCCGATCCGGCTCCATCCGGGTTGCGTCGGTCGAATCCCCCGCGTCTGGTCCCTCGGTCGGCTCAGGGCCCATCGCCGACCGCTCGACCGGCTCCGCGCTCAGCTGCAGCTCGTCGATCCGGGTCGAGCCGGTCCGCCCCTCCTCTGGCCCTTCGACGGGCTCAGGGCGCATGTCGGTCTCGTCCTCCATCTGCGCTGAGCTTGCCGAGGCCCCGTCCGCTCCGCCGTCCGCCCGGTCGACCGGATCGGAGCGCAGATCAGCTTCCTCCTCCTGCTCACCGACACTCTCGTCGGCAAGAGGGGCTGAGCTTGCCGACGTCTCGCCCTCCAGCCCCTTGACCGGCTCCGGGCGCACCTCGGGCTCGGACCGAGCCTCGTGCACCTCGATCGACTCGGTTGAGGCGGTCCGGGAATCGGCAACCTGGGCCAGGATCTGCTGCGCCGGGACGACTCCGGCGAACCGGCCGGTGCCCGGCGCCACGGCGACCGCCAGCCCGTACGGCGATGTCAGGGCGGAGTCCAACGCGGTCCGCAGCGTGTCCGACTCGGGAACGAACGTGGAACCCACGGGAAGGATCTGTCCCGGTTGGTCCCGGTGGGCCCAGCCGATCGGTCGGGCATCGCCGTCGACCACCAGGGTGGGCTCCTCCGACCCGGCGGGCTCGACCTCGCGGACCACGTCCACCCGCTCCAGGTGAAGACCGTCCGCGGGCAGGAAGGACAGTGAGCGGAACCCCCGGTCCTTGCCGATGAACCCCTCCACGAAGGAGTCAGCGGGCTCCTCGAGCAGGCGCTGCGGCGTACCCACCTGGGCCAGCCGGCCGCCGACGCGCAGGATCGCCACCTGGTCGCCGAGCTTGATCGCCTCGTCGACGTCGTGGGTGATCAGGATGATCGTCTTGCTGATCTCGCGCTGCAGGCCGAGGAAGAACTCGTGCAGCTCGCTGCGCACCACCGGGTCGACCGCGGAGAACGGCTCGTCCATCAGCAGCACCAGCGGGTCGGCGGCCAGCGCCCGCGCCACCCCGACGCGCTGCTGCTGACCGCCGGAGAGCTGGGCCGGATACCGATGGGCCAACTTACGGTCGAGCCCTACGCTGTCCAGCAGCTCCAGCGAGCGTTTGCGGGTCTTGTCCTTCGACCAGCCCAGCAGCCCCGGCACGGTCCCGATGTTCTCGACCACGGTCCGGTGCGGGAACAGCCCGCCGCTCTGGATGACATACCCCATCTGGCGGCGAAGGGTCGTCTTCCGTTTGGCCTTCAGCGGCGCGCCGTCCCAGACGATCCGCCCACTGGTCGGCTCCAGCATTCGGTTGACCATGCGCAGCGTGGTCGTCTTGCCGCAGCCGGATGGGCCGACGATCACGGTGATCTGGCCTGACGGCACGGTCAGGCTCAGGTCGACCACGGCGGCCGTGCCGTCGCGGAAAGTCTTGCCCACTGACTCGAACTCGATCACGTCAAAACCTCGCTCGCCGGCCAACTCGCTCTTGTCGACCCTAATCGTCGGCCCTGACAATCCCAGGTTGTCCGAGGCGTGGCGTAATCCTTTGTTAGGGGGATGAGCCGTCCTGCTCACCCCCCTAGAGTTCGGGCATCGGCCAGGAAGGCCGGCAGACGCGTACGTCATGGTCAGCGAGCGAGTAAGTTACTCGTCAGTAACTAGACGCCGCAGAGGAGGACCCCTACGCCGTGAGGATCGTGGCGATCGTGGTGGCCCTGGCCGCGACGGTGGTCGGTGTCGCCCTGTTCGCCCGGGCGGTGGTGATCATCGTCGGGGTGGTCCGGCTCGGCCGGCCGATCGCGGGCCGGCGTGACCAGCCGGGTGACCGCTGGCGGAACCTGCTGTCGGAGACCCTCGGCCACACCCGGATGCTGCAGTGGACCGGGGTCGGCGCCGCCCACTGGTTCGTGTTCGTCGCCTTCGGGGCGCTGTTCTTCACCCTGCTCACCGCGTACGGACAGCTCTTCGACCCCGAGTTCGCACTGCCGGTGATCGGCCACTGGATCGTCTACGAGTGGGCCAGCGAGGTCATCGCCTGGGCCGGGCTGGTCGGCATCCTGCTGCTGATGGTGGTCCGCTTCCGCCTCCGCAACCAGGGCCGGTCGTCACGGTTCTTCGGCTCGCGGACCTGGCAGGGCGTCTTCGTCGAGCTGGTCATCCTGGGCATCGTTCTCTGCGTCCTGGCCCTGCGGGCGCTGGAGTTCCGGCTGCTCGGCGAGGAGACCACGCCGGCGCACTTCCCGCTCACCTGGTTCCTGCTCCCGGCCGGGATCGGCGAGGAGGCCCTGGGCACCGCCATCGTGGTGGTGTCGGCGGTCAAGATCGTGATCTCAATGGCCTGGTTCGTGGTCCTGGGCCTGAACACCACCATGGGCGTGGCCTGGCACCGGTTCACCGTCTGGCCCAACGTGTGGTTCAAACGGAAGGCCTCCGGCCGGCCGGCGCTCGGCGCCCTGCCGCCGATGATGGTCGACGGTAAGCCGCTGGACTTCACCGAGATCGAAGACCTGGACGAGGACGCCCCGCTGGGTGTGGCCAAGGTGGAGGACTTCACCTGGAAGGGTCTGCTCGACTTCACCTCCTGCACCGAGTGCGGCCGCTGCCAGTCGCAGTGCCCGGCGTGGCACACCGAGAAGCCGCTGTCACCCAAGCTGCTGATCATGGACCTGCGCGACCACGCGTACGCCAAGGCGCCCTACCTCCAGGCCGCCGAGGCGGCGCGCGAGACCCTGCCCGAGGCGGTCCGGGCCGAGGCCGCCCGGCCGCTGGTCGGTCCGATCCAGGCCGCCGACGGGCTGGCCGGCGTGATCGACCCCGACGTGCTGTGGTCCTGCACCTCGTGCGGCGCCTGCGTCCAGCAGTGTCCGGTGGACATCGAGCATCTGGACCACATCATGGATCTGCGCCGGAACCAGGTGCTGATGGAGTCGGATTTCCCGGCCGAGCTGAACGGGCTGTTCAAGGGCCTGGAGACCAAGGGCAACCCGTGGTCGCAGAGCCCGCGGGGCCGGATGGACTGGGCCAAGGGCCTGGGCTTTCCCGTCCCGGTGGTCGGCGAGGATGTCGAGGACCTGACCGAGGTCGAGTACCTGTTCTGGGTCGGCTGCGCGGGAGCGTACGACGACCGGGCCAAGAAGACCTCCCGGGCCGTGGTGGAGCTGCTGCGCACCGCGGGGGTGATGTACGCGGTGCTGGGCAACGGCGAGACCTGCACCGGCGACCCGGCCCGCCGGGCGGGCAACGAGTTCGTGTTCCAGCAGCTGGCGCTGGAGAACGCCGAGACGCTGACCGAGGCCAAGGCGACCAAGGTCGTCACGGCCTGCGCGCACTGCCTCAACGCGCTGAAGAACGAGTACCCGCAGGTCGGGGTGAACCTCGAGGTCGTGCATCACACCCAGCTGCTGAACCGGCTGGTCCGCGACGGCCGGCTCACTCCCGTGGCGCCGGTCGACGGCTCGGTCGCCGGGCGGACGGTCACCTTCCACGACCCGTGCTACCTCGGCCGGCACAACGAGGTGTACGACCCGCCCCGGGAGCTGATCGAGGCGCTGCCCGGCACGACGTACGCGGAGATGCCGCGGTCGCGCGAGCGCTCTTTCTGCTGCGGGGCCGGCGGCGCCCGGATGTGGATGGAGGAGAGGATCGGCACCCGGATCAACGCCAACCGGACCGAAGAGGCGCTGACCACGCTGGCCGCGGCTGACGGTCAGGGCGGAAGCCACGCCATCGCGACCGGCTG
The DNA here is from genome assembly GCA_963808435.1 of uncultured Actinomycetota bacterium. Classification (GTDB taxonomy): domain Bacteria; phylum Actinomycetota; class Actinomycetes; order Propionibacteriales; family Propionibacteriaceae; genus Microlunatus. Next base: position 117,500 of record CAWEFW010000002.1, read on the forward strand.
TCCCTTCTGCCGGGTGATGCTGAGCGACGGTCTCACCGCCAAACAGGCCGACGGTGGCGCTCCCGAGACCACCGAGGTGCTGGACGTGGCCCAGCTGCTGCTGGAGTCGGTCAAACGCGGAGCCCTCGGGGGCGGGTGACGTCCGCCTGATGTCACTTGACGTCACGTGACTCTTGTCCTGACGTCATTTTGCTGTCACTATGGCGTCATGGACCTTTCCCCGTATGTACAGACCGTCCGCGACGGTGTCACTTCCGCCGCCGCCCTGGCCGACGACCACACCCGTGAAGTGGCCGAGCGACTCGGCGGCTCGATCGAGTCCTCGACCCGGCTCGCCCTGATCGCCGCCCTGTCCGACGCCGCCAGCACCATCAGCGCCGAGCTGGCGCCGTCCTCGGTCGAGGTGCGGATGAGTGGGCCGGACCCGGACCTGGTCGTGTCGGTGCCATCGGCCGGTGCCGAGCCGACCATGCTCTACCCGCCGAGCGACCCGGAGACCACGGGTGAGGACATCCTGATCGATCCCGATGACGAGACGGTCGCGCGCGTCAGCCTGCGGCTGCCCCAGTCGGTCAAGGCGAGAGTCGACGAGGTCGCCGCCGCCGATGGCATCTCCACCAACGCCTGGCTGATCCGCGCGGTGATGGACGCGCTGGCCACGCCGGCCGGCCGCCCCGAGTGGCCCCGGCCCCCAATGCCCCCGATGCCCCCGAGCCCGGGCGGGATCTTCGGTCCGCACGGTCCGTTCGGCCCGCACGGCGTGTTCGGCCCCCACGGTCCCTTCGGGCCGGTCGGCCCGCTCGGCGAGAAGCCGGGCCAGGGTCCCGGCGAGCGGCCCCGCCGACCGGGCCGGGTCCAGGGCTGGGTCCGATGACCTTCCGCAACTCCACCCACGAGGGCGTACGCCGGGTGGTGCTCGACAACCTCGGCCACGGCTCGGTCACCGTCGAGCCGGGCGTGCAGCCGCACGTGGTCGAGTGCTCGATCAACGCCGCCCAGGAGGAGTTCCTCACCGCGGTGCAGGTTCGCCAGGAACGGGACGCTCTGCGGATCAGCTTCCCGCCCAAGACCTTCCGCAACACCAACGCCCACCTGCGGCTCGGCGTACCCCCGGACCTGGAGTACGTGATCAAGGTCGGGTCGGCCGACATCTCGGTGAGCGCCGACATCGCCCGGTCGCGAATCGTGAGCGGGTCGGGCGACATCAGCGTCGGTCGCGCTCGGGACCTGGTGGCCCTCAGCGGATCGGGCGACGTGTCGGTGGCCGAGCTCAACGGGTCGGAGGCCCGGTTGTCATCCGGGTCCGGGGACATCTCGGTGGGCGAGGCCGCGTGTCCGGTGATGGCCAAGTCCGGCTCCGGCGAGGTCACGCTCAAGCGGATGCGAACCCACCATGTTCAGGCCAGCTCCGGTTCCGGGGACATCACGGTCGCCGCGACCAGCGGCTCGGCGGACCTGCGTACCGCGTCCGGCTCCCTCACCGTCGGGGTGGCTGAAGGCCTGCCGGCCTGGCTCGACCTGGACTCCGCCTCCGGCGAGGTCCGCATCGCCCTGGAGTCGACCCACCAACCACCGCCGGGTGAGGCGTACGTCTCGGTCCGGGCCACCACGGCCTCCGGCGACATCGCCGTCTACCGCGCCTGACTCCACCCTCCCCCACCCGAAACCGGTCACATACTGCAGCTCCGGCCGTCCGGAGCCTGCAGTATGTGACCGGTTTCTGGGCTAGATCGGGGTGCGGTGGAAGTTCAGGTGGGAGCGGCTCGGGGTGGGGCCGCGCTGGTTCTGGTAGTGCGAGCCCGACGTCGCCGAGCCGTACGGGTGCTCGGCCGGTGAGCTCAGCCGGAAGAAGCACAGCTGGCCGATCTTCATCCCCGGCCAGAGCTTGATCGGCAGGGTGGCGACGTTGGACAGCTCCAGCGTCACGTGACCGGAGAACCCCGGGTCGATGAACCCGGCGGTGGCGTGGGTCAGCAGCCCCAACCGACCGAGCGACGACTTGCCCTCCACCCGGGCCGCGATGTCGGCGGGCAGCGTGACCACCTCGTAGATCGACCCCAGCGCGAACTCTCCCGGGTGCAGGATGAACGGCTCCTCGCCCACTGGCTCCACCGGGCGGGTCAGGTCCGTCTGCTCGGCCGCGGGGTCGATGTGCGGGTAGCGATGGTTCTCGAAGACCCGGAAGTAGCGGTCCAGCCGGACGTCGATGCTCGACGGCTGCACCAGGTCAGCCGAGTAGGGCTCCAGCCCGATCCGGCCCGCGGCGACCTCGGCCCGGATGTCGCGATCCGACAGCAGCATTCGGCGACTGTATCGGTCCAAGGCCGCTCGTCGAGCATCGAAGGAGCGCTCGGGTGCCGATCGGAGGAACGATGAGCGGAACACGCTTTTCGTTCCGCGAAGAGTGACGACGGCGGCAGCTCCGAGAGCGCGACGGGTGCGAGAAGAGCACCAGATTCAGGGGCCGCGGCGGATCTCCAGCCAATGGTCGCCCATCGACACGATCGAGCCCGCGCTGACGTAGACCGTCTCCCCCGGCACGCAGCGACGGGTCGCCCCACCCGGGGTAGTCACGGTGGAGCCGTTGGTCGACCCGCGGTCCACGACGTACAGCCCCGCCTGGTCCACGCCCAGGGCGAGGTGCAGCTTGGAGACCGTACGCGTCTCGTCGGCGAGCTTGATCAGCTCGGCGTCCTCCTCGCCCGGAGCGGGCTGGGGGTTACGCCCGAGCAGCACCAGGTGGTCGACCACCAGCCGGCGACCGTCGTCCAGCACTGCGTGCCAGTCCAGGTTCTCCGCCACGGGCTCACCGACCGGCGGGGCCGACGGGGCCGGCATCGGGCGGTTCTCCGCCGGCCAGGGCTCGTCCCGCGGCGGGGCCGCGTAGAGCGAACCCGAGGTCGGGGCGGGGGGTTCCGGCAGCACCGGCACGTACGGTTGGCTGGCCTGCTGCGGAGAGCCGATCCCGGGCGGTGGCGTCAGCGGCGGCGGCTGAGCCTGCGGCGGCAGCGCAGACGGTGGGTTGCCCACCGGCCGGGGACCGGTCGGCGCACCGGGCACCGGAGAGTAGGAGGCGACCGGTCCGTACGTCGGGGGCCGGCTGTACGGCTGCGCCGGCACCTGCTCCGAGGAGGTGTTCACGTGCTGCGCCACGCTCGCCCGCGGCCCGGCCGGGGCCAGGGTCCGCTCCTTGATCACCACCGCCTTGACGGCCAGGTCGTGCCAGCCCTGCTTACGGGGGTGCAGCACCAGGAAGACCAGCAGGAGCACCAGCCCGATCCCGGTGGCGCACAGCGCCCAGAAGATCAGGACCCGCAGCAACACCCGGACCCAGCCGATGGGCCGGCCGTCGTAGAAGCCGACCAGCTGGATCCGCATCGCCCGCATGCCCGGTCCGGCCGCCCGCTCGGCGAGCATGTACCAGATCAGCAGCGCCCATCCGACGACCACCAGGGCGGCCACGATGCTGAGGACGCCGCGTACCGTGGCGGAGGCGTCCGGCAGCACGAGAAACAGGACGATGCCCACGATGCCCGGGATGAGGGCCTCGATCAGGTACGCGAGGAAGCGCTTGCCCAGCGGACCGACCTCGACCCCGGGCGGCAGGCCGGTGTCCCGGCTCGGTTGCCCCGGATCGGCCAATGCCATGTCCTGCTCCTCGTCAAGCCCGTCGGTGGGTCGCCGGCGTTTCGGGACTAGCCCTCGCCTGGACCCAGACGCTACTGCGGAAAGTCAACCAGCACCGAGATTCCGTCGCCGAGCTCCATCACGCTGCCCAGCTCCACCGGGACCGCCTCACCGGCCGGCAGCGGCTGCCGGTCGGCCTCGCCGGGACGGACCAGGATCGTACCGTTCGTGGAGTGCAGGTCGGTGACCGCGACCGACCACCCCTCCGGCGCCACCTCCAGATGGGTGCGGCTGATGTCGTGGCCCGGGCTCGGCACCGTCATCAGCCGTGGCGCCCGGGCGCTGGACCGCTGGGCCGACGGCGCCCGCCCGATCAGGACCGCGCGGTCGACCTCGGCCGTGCTGCCGTCGGAGGCCCGCAGCACCGCCAGCACCGGCCGCGGCAGCAGCTGCGGACCCTGCGGGGCGATCGGGCTGCCGCAGATTCGGCAGGCGGTGGCGTTCTGCGCACTGGCGTGGCCGTACTGGCAGACCACGGCCATGATCAGCGAGTTCTCCGAGACCTGCGACTGAGTCCCGGTCGTCGCCGTCTGGTAGGGCGGCGGGGGCATCAGCTGGGTGTCGGCGTTCTCCATCTCCTCCGCTCCGTCCGGCGCCGACGCTCGGGCCGGCACCGGGTCGACGTCCGGCTCCCACATCGGATACTCGAAGTCCGGATCGGCGGGGCCGGGCACGCCTTGCTCGGCGGCCGCCTGCTCATCCGGTCCGGGCGCCGGCGGAAACGGCTCGGGCGCGGTCGGGGGCGGTATCGGCTCTGGTGCCGTCTTCGGGTTCCATTGGTCCGGCGACCACTCGTCCGGCTGCCATTGAGGGGCCTCGTCCTCGGCGAACGGGTCAGCCAGGAGCTCGGTCGAGGCGCCCGACAGCTCCGCCGCGGGCTCGGGCGCCGGGGGAAGCTCGGCCGCCGGAACGGCCGCCCCAACCGCCGGGAAGGTCGGCCCGATGGCCGCCAGTCCCGCCCAGGCCGCGGCGTCGTTCCGCTCGGACTCCGGGTCCGCGGGTCTGGCCCGGTCCGGTTCCTGGTCGGCGTCCGCTGCCTCCACCTTGGCGGCGTAACCGGCCCCGTCCTCGGCGTACGCGGGCGCCTGCTCGGCGTACGGCGGCCCCTCGGCGTAAACCGGCCCCTCGGCGGCGTGCCCCGACTCGGCCGGTGTGTCCGCGGAGTCATCCTCGGCCGGGGCCGGGGCCTGGGCCAACGGCACCTGGGGCGAGCGCACGCGAGCCCCTTCGGACGCGTCCAGCCGGACCGAGGACGCACGTACGGCGCCGACGACCAGCGGCAGCTCCTGTCGGGCCCCGTTCCCGGCGGTCTGCACGTCCACCAGCACCTGGCTCACCTGACCCAGACCGACCTCGCTCCAGGTCTGGATGCCCTCCCCTTCGGCCACCGTCACCCCGCTGGTCAGGTCGACCACCGAGACCGGGCCGCGGACCAGGGACCGCATCCCGTCGGCGGTCCAGAAGAACGCGGCGAAGCTGGGCAACGAGTCGAGCGGATAACTGGCCAGGCGGCCGGCGAGGTCGGTCATCGACGAGGAGGCGACGACCTCTTCCCAGAGCGCGTCGACCATGCCCGAGCGCTCCGGCGGCGGGGGCTCGAGCAGCACCGTGGACGTCGGACCGGCCAGCAAGACCCAGTCCCCGGGCGTGTACGTAGCCCGCCACTGCCCCACCACCGTGCTCACGTGGTCCTCCCAGTCTGTCCGCCCGCAGCGATTCTTACGCAACGAGGACGGCCCCCGGGTCGATCCAGCGCGTGGCGAGATGTTCTGCGACATTCTTCCCCGGGGACAAAGAGATACCAAAGATCCTGCGGCCGTATAATCCACAGATGCCCGCGGAAGCGCACCACTGGGTGATCGCCACGCGCCGACACGTGCCGACGCGCCGGGCGACCATCGCGGACGTGGCCCGGGAAGCGGGCGTCAACAAGGGCACGGTGTCCCGCGCGCTGCGCGGCATCCCCGGGGTCGGACCCAGCACGCGGCAGCGGATCATCGCCACAGCCGACCGGCTGGACTTCTCGGCCTCGCACGTGGCCACCACACTGGCCGGTGGACGTTCGCGGACGGTCGGGCTCGTCCTGCCCACCCTGCGGTCCTGGTACTTCAGCGAGTTCGCCGCCGGGGCCAGCGCGGTGCTCGCCCCGGGCGGCTACCAGGTCGAGCTGATCAACCTCGACGTCGACTCCGACGACCTGGACCCCGAGTCAGCAACCTTCCGCCGGCTGTTCGGCGAGCTGGGGGCCGGACGCGGCCGGGATGCCCTGCTGCTGGCCGGCACAATCTCCGTCGAGCAACCCGCCGCCGGGCAGGAACAGGCCCGGGTGCCGGCCATCGCCAGCGGGTCTCCGCTGACCAGCGTGCCCGGCATCTACATCGACCACCGGGCCGGAGGCCGGTTGATCGGCGAGCACCTGATCGGCCTCGGGCACCGCCGGATCGTGGTGATCGACGGCCGCGTCCCCGGCAAGCCCGACCATGGCGTCTGGGAGAACCGCACCCAGGGCCTGCGGGCGGCGCTCCAGGCGGCCGGGCTGGACCTGGCCCCGACCGACGTGGTCCCCGCCGGCGACTGCCATCCCGCCGAGGGGGCGCAGGCGATGACCGAGCTGCTGGACCGGCCGGAACCACTACCGACGGCGGTGTTCTGCCACACCGACGAGCTGGCCTTCGGTGCCTCCGCCGTCCTCCGCCGCCGGGGAATCCACTGCCCCACCGACATCTCGATCGCCGGGTTCGACGACCACCCGATGGCCCAGTACTGGGGCCTGACCACGGTCAGCCAGCACGCGTTCTCCCAAGGCATGCGGGCCGCCCACGCCCTGGTCGACGCGCTGGAGACCGAGGAGCCGATCCGACGCACCACGGAGGACCTGCCGGTGGAGCTGATGGTGCGGGAGACCACGGGGCCGGTCTGAAGGCTCGTTACGTCTTAATGTCGGTGGAGTCTGGTTTGCTCTACCAGTGCGTGACGCCGCCTGGCTCGTCGGGCCGCGAGCCCGCGAGATCATCGGCGGTGTCCGACGTCTGGCCGAAGGCGCGGTCTGGCTGCTCTCGATGCCGCAGCGGTTGCGGGACGACGCCCGACGGCAGGTGGAGGTGCTCAACGCCGATGCGGTGGACGCCCGACTGCGGGGCCAGCCGATTGCGGCGCTGCGCGCGGTCACCGGGCCCGGCGTACGGCTGAACCAGCTGGAGCGGGCGGGGTTCCGGAGTGTCGCCGACCTGCTCGTCGCGTCCCCCGAGGCGCTGGACGCGGTGCCCGGTGTCGGCCCGGCGACCGTCCACCAGGCGGTGGCGGCGGCGCGGACGGCGGCCACCGAGGTGCATCACGACACGCGCTTCCGCTTCGACCCCGACCGACCCGACGACGGGTCCACGCGGCTGCTGGCCACCCTCGCCGCCCTGCGCGCCGCGGACCTGGCCGTCGGCAGCCTGCGCGGACCGCTGCAGCAGTTCCTCGACCAGACCACGCCGCTGGTCCGCGACGCGGAACGCACCGGGAGCCGGGTCCGGCTGTTCTTCACCGGAGGCGCCAAGAAGGACCAGGCGCTGCAGGCGCTCGAGCAGCTGCGGGCGATCATGGCCGACGGCCGGGTGGACGAGCTGGGCCAGGAGCTGGACCGGGCCGCGGCGGCCGTCCAGCCCACCGCGTACGCGCCCGGTGACCTGTGGCGGCACTACGTCGACGACGCGGCGTCGGTCAACGCTCTGCTGTCCACCGCCGTCGCCGAGGCCACCCACGACGAGGCCGAGGCGGCCCGCGGCTTCGTTCCGGAGGAGCTGCGGCAGCAGGTCACTGCCGAGCCGCTCGATACCACCTTCCTCGCCGCGACCCTGCGCGGCTACCAGGTGTTCGGGGCGCAGTACGCGATCCATCAGCAACGCGCGATCCTCGGGGACGAGATGGGCCTGGGCAAGACGGTGCAGGCCTTGGCGGCGGTGGCCCACCTCGCCGCGCGGGACCAGCGCCGGTTCCTGGTCGTCTGCCCGGCCAGCGTGCAGATCAACTGGCTGAACGAGACCCGCAAGCACACCCGGCTGAAGGCGCACAGCCTGCACGGCGCCGGCCGCGAGCAGGCCGGACGGACCTGGCTGCGCGAAGGTGGGGTCGCCGTCACCACCTTCGGCACCCTGTCCCGGCTGCCGCCCGACGTGGCGTGCGCGGACGTGGCCCTGCTCGTGGTCGACGAGGCGCACTTCGTGAAGAATCCCGACGCATCCCGGTCCCGGACCGTGGCCGACGTCGTGCGCGGGGCCCAGCGCGCGTTGTTCCTCACCGGTACGCCGATGGAGAACCGGGTGGAGGAGTTCCGCAACCTGGTGGCGTACCTGCGCCCGGAGGTTGCCGAGCGGGTGGACGCCCGCGACATGCTGGCCGGCGCTCGCGGCTTCCGCCGCGCGGTGGCGCCGGTGTACTTACGCCGAAATCAAGACGACGTGCTCGCCGAGCTGCCCAAGAAGATCGAGGTGGATGACTGGGTGCTGCTCTCGCCCGAGGACGAGGCGGCGTACGCAACGGCGGTCCGCTCGCGCAACCTGATGGCGATGCGACAGGCGGCTTTCGCCACCCCGACCTCGGCCAAGCTTGAGCGGTTGGGCGAGCTGGTGGAGGAGGCTGCCGAGGTCGGCATGAAGGTCGTGGTGTTCTCGTTCTTCCTCGGTGTCCTGGAGGCGGTCGCGCAGCGGCTCGGGGAGGCGGTCATTGGGCGCATCACCGGGGCGGTGCCGCCGGCGGCACGTCAGCAGCTGGTCGACGAGTTCACCCGCCGGGCCGGGCATGCGGTGCTGCTGGCGCAGATCGAGGCCGGCGGTGTCGGCATCAACATGCAGGCGGCCTCGGTGGTGATCATCGCCGAGCCGCAGTGGAAGCCGAGCACCGAGGACCAGGCGGTCGCTCGGGCGCACCGGATGGGGCAGGTGCGAACGGTCCAGGTGCACCGGCTGCTGGCCAAGGACAGCGTCGACGAGCGGATCCGGGAGGTCCAGGAGAACAAGGCGCTGCTCTTCGACGCCTACGCCCGGGAGAGCGACGCCAAGGACGCCGACGTACGCGCCGTGGACGCCGAGCTGCACCGGCCGCCCGAGCTGGACGACGCCGGCGTGCCACTGGAACGCCGCGTCATCCTGGCGGAGGAGTTCCGGCTGTCCCGCAACGCCGGCGACCTGCGCTAGCCGGTCGCAACCGGCAGCTCCCGCCGGGTCCGGTTGGCGTACGCGTCGTAGGCCAGGGCGGCCGCGGAGAGGGCCAGCGCCCACAATAGGTAGACCCCGGTCAAGACCAGCAGGCCGGCCACGGCGACCAGAGCCCCGAGCGCGGCCCGGTGCGCCCAGGTGCGCCGGGGGAGCAGCCGGAGCGCCGAGGCGGTACCGACGGCGTACACCAGTGAGAACGCGCCGGTGGTGAGGAGGACCAACGCCTCGATGTCGAGCCCGAGGGCCGCGAAGGCAGCGAGCGACAGCAGCGCGAGCCCGCTGACGACGAGAAGGCTGCGCCGCGGGATCTCCCCAGCCGCGCTGCCGCGGGCGAACCAGGCCGGCAGCGCGCCGTCGCGGCCGAGCACCGCGCCCAGCTTGGCGGCGCCGGCGAAGTAGGCGTTCATCGCCCCGATGGTCAGCAGCACCGCGACGACCGCGGTGATCGCCCGCACGGGCCCGCCGATCCCGAGGGCCAACAGGTCCGACAACGGCGCGGCCGAGGCACCGGCCGCCGACCCGAGCACCAGGATGCTGGTGCCGGCGATGGCCAGGTAGAGCACCCCGACCACAACCACCGTGATCGCCGTCGCCTTCGGCAGGTCGCGCTCCGGGCGCTGGTAGTCGGCGGCCAGCGAGGACACTGCCTCCCAGCCGGCGAAGGCCCAGACCAGCAGGGCGGCGGCCGACCCGACGGCGGCCCAGCCGTGCGGGGCGAAGGGCTGCAGGTTGGCCAGGTCGGCGTACGGCAGGGCGGCCACCGTGGCGACCACGAGGAGCACCAGCAGGACACTGGCCAGGCCCAGCTGCAGCCGGCCGGACACCTTGAGCCCGAGGAAGTTGGCAACGGCGACGACCAGGGTGATCGCGGTCGCGGTGAGCAGCGCCGTACGCGGTCCGCCGCCGAGCACGTCGGCGACGTAGAGTCCGGCGAACATCGCGGCCGCCGGCGCACCGACCGGTACGGCGAAGTAGAAGCACCAGCCGACCACCGCCGCGGCGCGGCGTCCGAAGGCCCGGCGGGCGTAGGTGGACACCCCGCCGCCGTCGGGGTAGCGGGCGCCCAGGGCGGCGAAAGTCGCGGCCAGCGGCACCGACAGCAGCACCAGGGCGAGCCAGGCCAACAGCGACGCCGGGCCGGCCAGCTCGGCGGCCAGCGCCGGCAGCGAGATGACGCCTGTGCCGAGCACCGCCCCGATGGACAGCGCGGCGCCCTGCGGAACCGTGAGCGAGCCGGTCGCGGAAGGCGCAACTGGAGGTGCAGTGACGGTCACAGCTCTCAGGCTAGGGCGTAGATTGGCACCACCAGAGAGCCAATCACCGCCAACCTGACTGGGCCAATATCACCTGCCATGGACGTTCAGATCACCCTCACCGGAAGCACCGACCTAGGCAGCCAGATCTACCGGCAGCTGCGCGACGCCGTCCTCGACGGCCGGCTCCGCGACGGCGAACGGCTGCCGGCGACCCGCGGGCTGGCTCGCGACCTGGCCGTATCCCGCAACACGGTCGCCGGAGCGTACGACCGGCTGACCGCGGAGGGCTTCCTGGCCGCCCGGGTCGGCGCCGGCACCTTCGTCAGCGCCGGGGCGGTTCGCCCGCGCTCCCGGCGGTCGGCACCGGCCGGGGCCATTGCGCCGCGGCCGGTCTGGCGGGAGCTGGAGACCTCGACCACGTCGGAGGAGACGACGCCGGCGTACGACTTCCGGATCGGCATCCCGGACGGCCGGCTGTTCCCGGTGCAGACCTGGCGCCGGCTGCTCAACCGCCAGCTGCGCACGTCGATGCTGACCGACGCCCGCTACCGCGCACCAGGCGGCCATCCGGGCCTGCGCGCCGCGATCGCCCGGCACCTCGGGGTGTCCCGGTCGGTCCGCGCGGCGGCGGACGACGTGCTCGTCACCCGGGGCGCGCAGCAGGCGGTCGACCTGGTCGGTCGGGTGCTGGTGGAGCCCGGCGACTGCGTAGCCGTGGAGGATCCGGGTTACCCGCCGGTCCGGAACCTGATGCAGTCCTTCGGCGCTCGGGTGGTGCCCGTGCCGGTGGACGACGAAGGGCTGGTGGTCGAGGCGCTGCCCCGGAACGCCCGGCTGGTCTACACCACACCGTCGCACCAGTTCCCGATGGGCGTGGCCATGTCGCTGACCCGACGGCGCGCTCTGGTCGAGTGGGCGGCTCGGCACCGGTCCGCGGTGATCGAGGACGACTACGACACCGAGTTCCGCTACACCCCGCGGCCACTGGATCCGCTGCAGACCCTTGACCGGCACGGCCGCGTGATCTACGTCGGCACCTTCGCCAAGACCATGCTGCCGCTGCTGCGCACCGGTTTCCTCGTCGCGCCCGCCTCCATCCGACCCGCCCTGCTCGCCGCCCGGCAGCTCAGCGACTGGCACGGCGACCGCCCGACCGAGGCCGCGCTGGCCGACTTTCTGGACGAGGGGTTCCTGGCCCGTCACATCCGGCGGGCCGGGACCGCGTACGCCGAGCGTCGAGCGGCGCTGCTGGGGGCGGTCGATGCCCAGTTGGCCCGATGGTTCACCCCGGCTCCTTCGGCCGCCGGCCTGCACGTCGCGCTGCGAGTCCGTCCTGAGGTCGCCGTGGACGCGTCCGCCCTGGCCCAGCGGGCCGGTGAGGCGGACATCGGCGTCCAGGCCCTGTCCGACTTCAGCAGCGATGGGAATCACCCCGGTCTGGTCCTGGGCTTCGGGGCGATCGAGGTGAGGCTGATCGAGTCGGGCATCCGGCTTCTGGCCAGATTAGTGAAGTAACTTCATTATGTAGTAGTGTAAGGGCATGACGGCCCAGCTGCAGGTCTTCGACCGCCTCCTCGAGGTCGCTCTGCTGCTCCAGGAGGACCTGACCGACTCGTTCGCGGGTACCGGGCTGACCCCCGCCCGTACCCATCTGCTCTGGGTCCTGCATCACGCGGGCCCGTCGAACCAACAGACCCTCGCGGTCGCCCTCTCGGTCAGCCCCCGCAACGTGACTGGTCTGGTTGATGCATTGGAGGACGGTGGGTACGTGGCGCGACGGCCGCATCCGACCGATCGGCGAGCCACGCTGGTGACCCTGACCGAACTCGGTACGCAGACCATGGCGGGCATGGTCCGCGACCGGCAGGCCGTCGCCGCGAGCCTGGTGGACGGCTTCGACACCGACCGCCTGAACCGACTCGACAGCGACCTGGCCACCATCGCCGCGCGGCTGCGCTCCATGGTCGAGGCGGCTCGGTCCCGGGAGTCGGCGTGAGTGTCTCCACCGGAACGCCGCGACGGACCGGCTGGGGGCGGATCGGTTACCTGGCCCGCCGGGCGTGGGACATGGAGATCCACGGGTACCAGAGCGTCTTCCGCTTCTTGTTCCGGCGGCCCCGGGTGCCGGCCGCAGCAGCGGCCTTCTCCTACCACCAGCTCGTACTGCCGATCCTGATCGCGTTCACCGCCGTGTCGATGGTCGAGCTGGTCGTGGTCGATGTGATCGTGCGGCGCTGGCCGACGGTCCGTATCCCGCTGGTCGTCCTGGGGATCTGGGGCGTGACGTTCATGCTCGGCATGCTGTTCGGCATGCTGGTCCGGCCGCACGCTGTCGGCCCCGACGGCATCCGGGTCCGCTCAGGAGCCGAGGTCGATATCCCGCTGAGCTGGGACGACATCTACTCCGTCACCCTGCGCAAGTGCACGATCCAGGAGAAGGAGCCCAAGGTCACCGTGGACGAGCAGGGCGAAGCCACCCTGCACCTGCGGATGATGAACGAGACCAACCTGGAGATCCGCCTCGAGAAGCCGACCCCGCTCCGGCTTCCGCACGGCACGGAGACGGTCAGTCGCCTCGCGATCTACGCCGACGATCCGAAGGGCTTCCTGGCCGAGGTTCGGCCCTACCTGCAGCCGGCGAGCTGAGCCTGGGCGGCGGAGAGATGGAGGAAGCCCACGGATTGCCTGCTCGGGGGTTCAGGTAAGCCGTGGGCTTCGGCTACGACATCGCTGGAGCAGGCCGATTCATGACGACCCATCGAGTGTGACCTCCGCCATAGTCGTTCGAGCCGGGTTACTCCAGAGAGCGGAGGTCGTCCGGAACGTCCACCGCGTACTCCCGGAGCGCGTCCATGGGAACCACCTCGAGGGCCCGGGCATTGGTCGCCGCCAGGACCACCGGGGCCGCCGCACCATCGACGTACGCCTGGGCCCAACGCTGGGCGACCACGCACCAGCGGTCACCCGGCCGCAGTCCCGGAAACCCGTACTCCGGCCGCGGCGTGCTGAGGTCGTTGCCGACGCCGCGCTGGTGGGCGAGGAACTCGGAGGAGACGACGGCGCAGACCAGATGGACCGCCTCGGCCGGACCGCAGGTGCAGCTGCCGTCGCGGTAGTAGCCGGTGACCGGGTCGGTGCCACACGGCTCCAGCAGACCACCCAGAACGTTCCGCTCGTCACTCACGGTCACAGTCTGACCGCCGTCGCTACTGCGACCACTCGGGCCCCTCAGTCCGCCAGGGCATGAGGGAAGCCCACGGATTGCCTGCTCGGGGGTTCAGGTAAGCCGTGGGCTTCACTGACGACATCGCTGCGGCGGGCCGATCATTACGGTCCGACAGCGTGACCTGCGCAACACTCCGTTGTGGCGCAGGGGTCAGAGGTTCTGCGGGAACCCCAGGTTGATGCCGCCGTGGCTGGGGTCGAGCCAGCGGGTGGTGACGACCTTGCCGCGGGTGAAGAAGTTGACCCCCTCCACGCCGTGGGCGTGGGCATCGCCGAACAGCGAGCTCTTCCAGCCGCCGAAGGAGTAGTACGCCATCGGCACCGGAACCGGGACGTTGACCCCGATCATTCCGACGTTGACCTCGTTGGAGAACTGGCGGGCGGCGCCACCGTCGTTGGTGAAGATCGCCACCCCGTTGCCGTACGGGTTGTTGTTGATCAGCTTGACGCCCTCGTCGTAGCTGTCCACCCGGACCACCGACAGCACCGGCCCGAAGATCTCGTCGGTGTAGATGCTCATGTCCGTCGTGACCTGGTCGAACAGGGTCGGCCCGACGAAGAACCCGTCCCCGTCCGCGTCCACCTCCGGCTGCCGGCCGTCGACCACCAGCCGCGCCCCCGCCGCCTCGCCGGCGTCGATGTAGCCGGCCACCCGGTCGCGGGCCTGGGCCGTCACCAGCGGGCCCATGTCGCAGCCCCGGGTCCCGTCGCCGGTGCGCAGCGACCGGGCCCGCTCGGCGATCTTGTCGACCAGGGTGTCGCCGATCTCGCCCACCGCCAGCACGGCCGAGATCGCCATGCAGCGCTCCCCCGCCGACCCGAAGCCGGCGTTCACGGCCTGGTCCGCGGCCAGATCGAGATCGGCATCGGGCAGCACCAGCATGTGGTTCTTCGCCCCGCCGAGCGCCTGCACCCGCTTGCCGTGCGCCGTCGCCGTCTCGTAGATGTAGCGGGCGATCGGGGTCGACCCGACGAAGGAGATCGAGGCCACGTCGGGATGGGTGAGCAACCCGTCGACGGCGACCTTGTCCCCGTTGAGCACGTTGTAGACCCCGTCGGGCAGCCCGGCCTCGCGCCACAGCTCGGCGATCCACAGCGACGCAGTCGGGTCCTTCTCACTCGGCTTGACCACCACGGTGTTACCGGCGGCGATGGCTACGGGATAGAACCACATCGGCACCATGGCCGGGAAGTTGAACGGCGAGATGATCCCGACCACGCCGAGCGGCTGCCGTAGCGAGTGGACGTCGACCTTGGTCGAGGCGTTCTCGGTGAAGCCGCCCTTGAGCAGGTGCGGTATCCCGCAGGCGAACTCGACGACCTCCTGACCACGGGTCACCTCGCCCAAAGCGTCCGACAGCACTTTGCCGTGCTCGGCAGTGATGATCGCGGCCAGCTCGTCCTTGCGTGCGTTCAGCAGCTCGCGGAACGCGAAGAGGATCTGGGTCCGCTTGGCCAGCGAGGTGTCCCGCCAGCGGGGGAACGCCGCCGCCGCCGAGGCGACGACCGCGTTCACGTCGTCCTCGCTGGCGAAGGCCACCTGCGCCGACACCTCGCCGGTCGCCGGGTTGGTCACATCGCCGAAGCGCCCGCCGGAGCCCTCGTACGGAGCCCCGCTCTTCCAGTGCTGCACTGTGCTCGCCATCGTCCTGTCCTTAGTCGTTGGTCATGCGTGAGGTCTTGGTCGTCAGGACCGGGCTGCTTCCAGGTCCGGCGCCGTGATGCCCGGCCGAGGTTCGGCCACGGGTCGAGGCTCCAGGCGTACGGCGACCTTGGTTTGGGTGCGGACGGCCTCGACGCCCGCCTCGCAGACCGCGACCGCCGCGTACCCGTCGTAGGCGCCGGGTCCGTCGATGGTGCCGACCCGGGCCGCGTCCACCCAGCGCTGCAGCTCGATGGCGTACGCCGCCCCGAACCGGTCGACGAAACTTGGGGTGATCCGGCCGCTGACGCGGCCGTCGGTCGACTTGAGCAGCAGGTTCTGGTCCAGCCCGATGGTGGCCGATCCTTGCTCCCCCACCACCTCGGTACGCACCTCGTAACCCACGCCGGTCCGGACGAACACCTCGTCGGTGACGATCCGCCCCGACGCCATCTCGAAGATCACCAGCATCGGGTCGGACACCCCGGCCGGCGCCCGCGATGTCGCCACGCCACCGACCATCTGGACCGACGCGATCTCCTCGTCCAGCAGGAACCGGGCGACATCGACCTCGTGCACCACGCAGTCCCGCATCATGAACTCGGAGTCGAAGTGCTCGGCCGCCGCCGGGTTGCGGTGGGTGCAGTGCACCATCAGTGGGTTGCCCAGCCCGCCCGAGGCGATCAGGTCCCGGAGGGCGACGTACTCCGGGTCGAACCGGCGCATGAACCCCACCTGCACCAGCGGCGAGCTCCGCTGCGCTTCTCGCTGCACGATCCGGTACGCCGACGCCGCGTCCGTGGTCAGTGGCTTCTCGCACAGCACCGGAACCCCGGCGTCCAGGCAGGCGTTGACCTGGGCCTCATGCGCGGCCCCGGGGGACGCGATCAGCACCGCGTCCACCTCGGGGTCGTGGATCGCCGCGATCGGGTCGTCCACCGCCCGGGCCCCGATCGTCCGGGCCAGCGTCGCCGCCTTGTCGGCGAGAAAGTCACTGACCACCACCACCCGGGCGCCGCGGACCCGCCGGGACAGTGCGTCGACGTGGAAGGCGCCCATCAGGCCGACGCCGAGGACGGCGATGCGCAGGTCGCTCACGAGCGGATTCCCATGTCGATCTCGGCCGAGCTGCACGAGGCGAGATAGGTCCGGGTCCGCTTGGCGATGGGCAGCGGGAGGTCCGGTGGGCACGGGTAGAGGTCGTGCTCGATGATTCCCTGCAGGTCGCGGCCCAGGCCGGCCAGCGCGTCCAACAGCGGTCCCATCTCCGGCACGCCCAGCGGCGGCTCCACCATCGCGCCCATCCGCACCGCTTCGGGAAAGGACAGGTTGCGATCCAGCACGAAGGAGACGATCTCCGGGTTGACCTGCTTGAGGTGCACGTAGCCGATCCGGTCCGGGTACTTGCCGATCAGCTCCAGGCAGTCCCCGCCGTAGTAGGCCACGTGGCCGGTGTCCAGGCACAGGTTGACGTACTCCGGGTCGGTGCCGGCGAGGAACCGCTCGATCTCCGGCTGGTAGCCGACGTGGCTGTCGGCATGCGAGTGGAACTGCACGTGGAGCCCGTACTCCTCGAGGATCCGCCGGCCCAGCTCGTCGGTGTCGGACGTCAGCTTGGCCCATTGCTCGTCGGTGAGCTCGGGGTCCTCCTTCGGCGCGCCGGTCTTGTGATGCCGCCACGGCTCCGGGATCACCACGATGTGTTCGCCGCCCACTGCCCGGGTCAGGGCCGCCACATCGGTGACCTGCTTCCAGGTGTAGTCCCAGGAGTCGGGCAGGTGCAGGTGGGAGAACACGGTTCCGGCCAGCACACTCAGCCCGTGCTCGTCGAGCGCCTCCCGCAGCTCCGCCGCGTCGGAGGGCAGGTAACCGTACGGGCCCAGCTCGATCGCCTCGTACCCCGCCTCGGTCACCTCCCGCAGGAAGGTGCTGGCGGGCACCTGCTCGGGGTCGCTGGGAAACCAGACGCCCCACGAGTCCGGGGCGGTTCCGATGGTCAGCTTGCCGGGCAACGTTGCTCCTTGTGCGCTAGTCGACGGGGGTGAGGAGAGGCCTCTGAGTCTGCTTGTGCTGCTCGTACGTGATCCGCGCGGCCCGGGTGGACTCCAGGGTGGAGGTGGTGCTGACCGGCACGTCCCACCAGGACTCCGAGTCCGGCGCCCCGACCAGCGGGTCGGTCTCGACGTAGATCACCACCGGGCCGTCGGCCGCCTTGGCCGCCTTGACGGCATCGGCGAACTCTGCCGCGGTGCTCGTCTTGATCACGTCGAGACCGAAGCTGGCCGCGTTGGCCGCGAGGTCGAGCGGCAGCCGGCCACCGTCCAGCCGCCCCGTCTCGGCGTTCCGGAACCGGTAACGGGTGCCGAACCGCTGCGAGCCGAGCGACTCCGACAAGGCGCCGATCGAGGCGAAGCCGTGGTTCTGCACCAGCACCGTGATGATCTTGATGTCCTCCTGGACCGCGGTGGCCAGCTCGGTCGCCATCATCAGGAAGGACCCGTCGCCGACCATCACGAACACGTCCCGGTCCGGGCAGGCCAGGCGTACCCCGAGGCCGCCGGCCACCTCGTAGCCCATGCAGGAGTAGCCGTACTCCACGTGGTAGCCCTTGGCGTCCCGGGTCCGCCACAGCTTGTGCAGGTCACCGGGCATCGAGCCAGCCGCGCAGACGACCACATCGCGCGGGTCGGTCAGCTCGTTGACCATCCCGATCACCTCACCCTGGGTGAGCAGGCCGTCGGCGCCCGACGTGGCCGGCTGGTAGGCCTTGGCGACCTTCTCGTCCCAGTCGGCGTTCAGCTCGGAGTAGTTGGCGACGTAGCTGCCGTCGACCCGATAGCCGTCCAGCAGCGGGAGCAGCGCGGTCAGCGCCTCCCGAGCATCGGCGACCACGCTCAGACCAGCGTGCTTGACCGCGTCGAGCACGGCGACGTTGACGTTCACGAACCGAACATCCGGGTTGGCGAAGATCGTCCGGCTGGCGGTGGTGAAGTCGGAGTAGCGGGTACCGATGCCGATCACCACGTCAGCGTCCCGGGCCACCGCGTTGGCCGCGGTGGTGCCGGTCGAGCCGATCGCCCCCAGGCACTGCGGGTGGTCATAGACCAGCGTGCCCTTGCCCGCCTGCGACTGGCCGACCGGGATGCCGGTGGCCTCGGCCAGGGCAGCCAGCACCTCAGTCGCGCCGGCGTAGTGCACCCCGCCACCGGCCACGATCAATGGCCGGCGGGCCGACCGGATGACTTCCGCGGCGCGTTTCAGGGCCGCCGGCTCGGGTACTGGGCGACGGATGGGCCAGACCCGGCGAGCAAACAGCTCCACCGGCCAGTCGTAGGCCTGCACCTGCACGTCCTGCGGGAAGCAGACGGTCACCGCACCGGTCTCGGCCGGGTCGGTGAGCACCCGCATCGCGCTGAGCATCGCAGCCGGAAGCTGCTCGGGCCGCCAGACCCGGTCGAAGTACTTGGAGACGGGGCGAAACGCGTCGTTGACCGTGAGATCCCCGGCGTACGGCTGCTCGAGCTCCTGCAGCAACGGCGACGCGGACCGGTCGGCGAACGTGTCCGCCGGGAGCAGCAGCACCGGCAGCCGGTTGATGGTCGCCAGGGCCGCGCCGGTGACCATGTTGGTCGCGCCGGGACCGACACTGGTCGAGATGGCGTACGTCTGCCGCCGGTCCTTCATCCGGGCGTACGCGGCGGCGGTGTGCACCATCGCCTGCTCGTTGCGGCCGAGGATGTACGGCAGCGCCTCAGGATCCTCCAGCTCCGCCTGCAGCAGGGCCTGCCCGAGGCCGGCCACGTTGCCGTGGCCGAAGATGCCGAAGCAGCCGGCGAACAGCCGCTGCTCGACCCCGTCCGACTCCGAGTACTGGGCGGCCAGGAACTTGACGGTCGCCTGGGCGACGGTCAACCGGGTAGTTCCGGGGGGGCTCGGGGGGGCGTCCCCCCCGGGACATCTCGCACGGTGTCAGACATCGGCGTCCCTCTCCGCGGTGAGTCGGGGGTCAACGGGCTGGTCGGCCCAGGTGCTCCGCACCCAAGCCTGCTCCGGATGGTCGGTGATCCGCCAGGCCCGGTCGGGTCCCGGTCCGGCCATGACGTTCAGGTAGTACATGTCGTGCCCGGGTGCCGCCGCGGCCGGGCCGTGCCAGCCGTAGGGCACCAGGATCGTGTCCCGGTCGCGGACCTCCTCGCAGAGGTCGATCTCGTGGCCGGGCGAGGACGAGGTCCGGAACAGGCCGAGGCCCGGCTCGCCGTTCGGTCCGGGGGCGATCTCGAAGTAGTAGATCTCCTCGAGCACCGACTCGGAGTCGGTGTACTCGTCGTGCTTGTGCGCCGGATAGGACGACCAGTTGCCGCCCGGCGTGATCACCTCGCAGGCGATGATCGCCCGGGCCGGCAGCGCGTCCGGCGTGCCGAAGTTGCGGACCTGACGGCTGCACTGTCCGGCCCCGCGCAGCTCGATGGGCACCTCGGCGACATCCAGTCGGCGGGCGGGAAGCACCTCCGAGGTACGCGCGCCGCAGAGGGCGAAGCGCCCGCCCTCCGCACTGGCCAGGACGACCTCTGAACCGCGGCCGACGTAGGCCACGTCGGTCGGGCCGGCGAACACGTCGCTCCGTCCGGCGAGCTCGAACGTTTCGTTCTCGGTGGTGACCTGGACCGCGCCGCTGAGTGGGACCACGATCACCTCGTCCTCGCCGGTGCCGAACCGGTGCTCACCAGCGGCTCCTAGCACGACGACCCGCAGCGACGTAAAGCCCCAGCCGGCCGACTCCGGGGTCACGTCGACCTCGTAGGCCGTGTCCAGTGCAGTGGTCAGCGGTCCAGAGGGGGCGCTCCCCTTGCCGTGATGGAACGGGGCCGTCATCGAACCATCGACACCGCGGTGTCGACCGCCTGGGCGACGTCGTCATCGGCCGGATAGAGCATGGTCCGGCCGACCACCAGGCCGCGGACGGAGGGCAGCGTGAGGGCGTCCCGCCAGGCCGCGTATGTCTCCTCGGGCGCCCCCTCCGGGTCGCCTCCGAGCAGCAGGGTGGGCAGCGTGGTCGCGTCCATCACCCGGGCCATGTCGGCCACCACAGGCAGCTTGAGCCAGGTGTACGCGCTGGAGGTACCCAGGCCCTGCGCGATGTGCACCGACCGGATCACGCCCTCCGGCGAGAGGTCGTTGACGATCTTGCCGTCGCGGCGGAGGGAGACGAACGGCTCGACCAGGGCGATCCGCTCGGCCCGGTTGAGCTCGCTGACGGCCCGCCCGGTCAGCTCCAGGGTGGCCACGGTGCCCGGGTCGTCGAGGTTGATCCGGACCAGCATCTTGCCGCCGTCCAGCCCACTCTCGAGGACGCCGGCCACGTCGTAGCCGGTCTGCCGGTCGTCCATCTCGAAGACCGACCCCTGCAGGCCACCGCGATTCATCGACGCGAAGACCACCTTGTGCTCCAGCGCGCCGAGCAGCAGCAGGTCCTCGACGATGTCGGCCGTGGCCAGGAGGCCGTCGACGCCCGGATGGGCCAGGGCGGTGACCAGCCGGTCGAGCAGGTCCGTGCGGCTGGCCATGGCGTACGAGTTGCCGCCGGCGCCCAGTGCCCCGCGCGCGGGGTGGTCGCAGGCGATGATCATCAGCTTGCCGTCGTGGCCGAACGGCGACCGGCGCTGCCGGGTGGCCAGCAGACTGCGGATCCGGCCGGGGTCGGTCGCCCGGACCTCGTTCAGCCCGGCGATGGTCGGGACGAACCCATCGGTGGCAACAGCGTCGGTGATCACGGCGCTCATCTCTGGCCCGCCTTGGCGTACGCGGACAGGTCGAGGTCGGCGTTCGGGTCGCCGCCGGCGAGCAGAGTCTCGATCTCGGCCAGGGTCGGCATGGCGGTCGAGCACTCGAGGCGGGAGGCGACGATGGCCCCGGCCGCGTTCGCGTACTGCAGCACCTTCTCCAGCGGCCAGCCGGACAGCAGGCCGTGGCAGAGCGAGCCGCCGAAGGCATCGCCGGCCCCCAGACCGTTCAGCGGCGTGATCTCCAGCGGCGGCACCACCACCCGGCTGGTGGCCGTCCGGCCCAGCACGCCACCCGGTCCCATCTTGACCACGGCCAGCTCGGCCCCGGCGGCGAGCAGCCCGTCGGCCGCCCGCTCCGGGTCGGACTCACCGGTCGCGACCTCGCACTCGGTGCGGTTGCCCACGGCCACGGTGATCTGGGGCAGGATCCGCTGCACCTGCTCCCGGGCCGCCTCGGCGCTGGCCCAGAACATCGGCCGGTAGTCCAGGTCGAGCACGGTGAACGACTTCCGGGCCCGGGCCTCGAGCACGGCCTGGTGCGCGGCCCGGCTCGGCTCCTCGCTCAGCCCGGAGACCGACAGCCACATCAGCGCGGTGGCGCGTACGGCGTCGAGGTCCAGATCCTCCGGTCGCACCTGCATGTCCGGAGCGGTCGGCCGGCGGTAGAAGTACAGCGGGAAGTCGTCCGGCGGGAAGATCTCGCAGAAGGTGACGGGCGTGGCGTACTCCGTGCTGGTGACCACGAACCGGTCGTCCACCCCGAGCTCGCCCAGCGTGCGGCGGACGAAGCGGCCGAACGGGTCGTCCCCCACCCCGGTGATGATCGCGGCCCCGCGGCCCAGGCGGGCGGCGGCCACGGCGACGTTGGCCGTGGTGCCGCCGAGGTACTTGCCGAACGTCTCGACGTCCTCCAGCCCGATCCCGATCTGGTGCGGGTAGATGTCCACCCCGCTGCGGCCGAAGGTGATCACCTCGAACGGCGTCTCAGGCTGACGAGGACCGGGCACTCCAAAACGGTATGTCGTGACCCGACCCGCTGTCAATGTTTGTCTGGACAAACACCTTCCGCCCTCTCCAAAACCGGTCACGAACTGCATGTTTCGGTGGTCGGAAACTGCAGTACGTGACCGGTTTCGGAGAAGAGCGGCCAGTGAGAAGTCCGGATAAAGATTTGTCCTAATATCCAGGCAATGTCGGCGTAGGATTTCGGCATGCTTGACGGCCCCGTCGTACGTCAGCTCGACATCACGCTCGAACGCAACTCGCCCGTGCCGCTGTACTACCAGCTGGCGCAGTACATCGAGCACGCGATCAACGTCGGAGACCTCGCGCCCGGGGATCGTATCGAGAACGAGCTCTCCTTGACCAGCCGCCTCGGTCTGTCTCGGCCCACGGCCCGGCAGGCCATCCAGGAGCTGGTCAACAAAGGGCTGCTGGTCCGCAAGCGCGGCGTCGGCACCCAGGTGGTGCGCTCCCAGTTCCGGCGCGACGAGAGGCTCAGCAGCCTCAACGAGGACCTGGCCAAGGCCGGCAAGGTCCCGAGCACGGTGCTGCTGGACTACTCGATCGGCGAGCTTGCCGACGAGATCCGCGACGTGGTCGACTCCGCCGACGTGCTCGACTCCCAGTTCCTCCAGATCCGCCGGCTGCGGCTGGCCGACGACGTACCGCTGGCCATCCTGACCAACTACATCCCGGCCCGCTACGAGATCAGCGCCGACGACCTGCGGGAGCGCGGCCTGTACGCCTGCCTGAACGCCCTAGGGGTCCACCTCAAGATCGCCCACCAGCAGATCTCCGCCCGGCTGATGACGGAGGAGGAAGCCCATCTGTTGAAGGAGCGGACCCCCGCCGCCTGCCTCACCGTCGACCGGCTGGCGTACGACGACGTCGGCCGGTTCGTCGAGTTCGGGCGGCACATCTATCGTCCGAACTTCTACTCCATCCAGTCCTCGCTGCAGGTCTAACGGTGCTTGTCCGGGGGTTCAAGGGGGTCGTCCCCCTTGCTTGATCCGCAGGGGCCGATGGACCAGCCGCGACCACTGCGGGTCGGCATCGTCGGCTTCGGCTGGATGGGTCAGGTGCACGCCCGGGCGTACGCGCGGCTGCGCCAGCACTACCCGGACGCTCCGCTCGCGCCGGAGCTCGTGGCCGTGGCCGATCCGGCGGAGGCCCGGCTGACCGGCGCCATCGCAGCGTACGGCTTCGAGGCTGCGTACGCCGACTGGCGTGAGCTGGTCGCCCGGGCTGACCTCGATCTGGTCAGCGTCACCGGGCCCAACTTCGTGCACCGCGACGTCGCCGTCGCGTCCGCGCAGGCGGGCCGGCACCTCTGGCTGGAGAAGCCCGCCGGTCGGGACGTCGCCGAGACCCGCCAGATCGCCACGGCGGTGCGGGCCGCCGGCGTGCAGGCAGCGGTCGGCTTCAACTACCGCAACGCTCCAGCCGTCGAGCGCGCCCGGCAGCTGGTGGCGGACGGTCGGGTGGGCCGGGTGGAGCACGTCGCGGTCCGGCTGCTGGCCGACTACGCCGCCCATCCCGATGCTGGGCTGACCTGGCGTTTCGCCAATGCCGCCGCCGGGTCCGGCGTGCTCGGCGACCTGGTCAGCCACGGGGTCGACCTGGCTCGCTACCTCGTCGGTGAGATCACCGAGCTGGTGGCCGACCGGGCCACCTTCCTCGAGACACGGCCCCGCGTCGAGGGCACCGCCGACCGCTCGGCCGCCGCCACCGGCGAGCGCGGGCCGGTGGAGAACGAGGACTACGTCAACGCCCTGCTCCGCTTCGCCGGTGGAGCCCGCGGCGTGCTCGAGTCGAGCCGGGTGGCGGTGGGTGAGCAGTGCCGCTACGGCATCGAGGTGCACGGCGACCGCGGCGCACTGGCCTGGGACTTCCGCCGGATGGGCGAGCTGCAGGTCGCCCTCGACCAGGACTACGTCGATGCCGCATACACCACCTCGCTGGTCCGGCCGGGGGACGGCGAGCTGGGCGCCTTCCAGCCTGGCGCCGGAGTCACCATGGGCTTCGACGACCTGAAGGTGGTCGAGGGGGAGCGGCTGGTCCGCTCGATCGCCACCGGGCAGCCGGTCGGCGCCACGATCGACGACGCCGTGCGGGCGGCGGAGCTGGTCGAGGCCATCCTCATGTCGGCGGACCGCGGGGCCTGGGTGAGCACGGTCCCACCGGGGTAGCGGAACCAACATGAAACTGGACCAGATCAAGCCACTTCTCGACGACCCCGGACCTTTCGCCAGCGCGTACGCGGAGGTGAGCCGCGCCCAGGAGGACGGCGACACCCTGGCCGAGCTGACGGCTCGCGCAGCGTACGACGAGCTGGTCGGCCTGGGTGCCCCGGAAGGCGTGGCCGAGCAGGTACGGGAGCGGCTCGCCGCCTCGACCCATCGGCCCGCGCCGGTGTCGCGCTGCGTGGTGGCCAGCGAGCGCGGCGTGCTGCTCGACGAGCTCACGTCCGTGCATCGAGCGCAGCCGCGGCACGCCTGGGACACCTTGCCCGACCTGACGGAGTGGGTGCAGGACGCATCGCTCGTGGTGCCGTACGTGCTCGCGTTGGTCGACCACGAGGGCGGCCGGGTGCAGACGTTCGCCGCCGGCGGCCCGAAGGCCGACCAGGAGGCGGAGGTCACCGACGACTCGGCCCACGTGCAGCGGGTGTCGGCCGGCGGGTGGTCCCAACAGCGGTGGCAGCGGTCCACCGAGGAGGTGTGGGCCCGCAACGCCGGCGAGGTGGTCGAGGAGATCCGGCGCCAGGTCGCCAACGGCCCGGACCTGCTGGTGCTGGCCGGCGACGTCCGGTCCCGCCAGCTGGTGCAGGACGAGCTGGACGACCTGCCCGTCGAGGTGGTCCAGCTCGACCGGGGCAGCCGCTCGGCGGACGGGGGCGACGAGGCACTGCAGGACGAGATCCGTAAGGTGCTGCGCGGTCAGCTGATCACCGACCGGCTGCAGCGGCTGCACGAGCTCGGCCAGCAGCTCGGTCGCGGCAGCCGAATGGCCGTCGGCATCTCCGACGTCGCGGAGGCATTCGTCCGCGGCCAGGTGGACACTCTGTACCTCGACCCGAGCCAGGCCGGCGAGCACGAGCTGGACCCGGCCGCGTACCCGGGTCTGGCTTTCGGCGCTGTCACGCTGACTGGCCCCGTGCGCGCCGACCGGGCCCTGATCGCCGCCGCCTGCCTGACCGACGCGGACGTGGTCACCGCAGGCACCGAGCACCTGTTCGGCACTCCGGTCGCCGCCGTGCTGCGCTGGGACCAGACCGGCTAGGGACACCGTCGGCGGCGACCCCGCATGCGGAGTGGCGTTCATCCAGCGGGATCGCCTGCCCACGCCCGGGTCCGCCGATCGCCTTGACCTCGACCGATCGTCGCTGGCGGGCCCTTCGAGTCCTTCGACGGTCCGATACCTGATCTACCTCGGACTCCGCTCGCTGATCTCGGCCTGGCGCTCCACCGAACCGGTCGGCGCTGCCGTTCGGGTCGGCCGACGCAGCGGCCCGGCATTTCGGCAGGGACTGGTGAGCAACCTGGCCAACCCGAAGATGGTGGCCTTCTTCCTCAGCCTGCTCCCCCATTTCGTGCCGCCCGGCATGCCGCCGGTGATCGCGTTCGTGCTGCTCGGCCTGCTGTTCTCCCTGCTGACCTTCGGCTGGCTGTCGCTGTACGCCTGCGTGCTCGATCGGGCCCGGGCCCTGGTTCGACGCAGCGCCGTACGCCGGACGTCGGAAGGTCTGACCGGTGCGGTGCTGGTCGGCCTCGGCGTACGCCTGGCCACAGAACGCGACTGACGACGTGGTTGCCTGGAAATCTCACCCGTTTCGAGCCGGAACCGCCCAACCGGTGCTTGCCGCCGGCGGGGGTGAGATTTCCAGGGAGCCATCCACTCGCCGGCGCTAAGGCGTCGGGTTGCCCCCGTTGACGTTCAGGGTCTCCCCGATCACGTAGCTGGACTCGGCCGAGGCCAGGAACACGTACGCCGGGGCGAGCTCGGCGGGCTGGGCGGGCCGGCCCAGCGGGGTGTTGTCGCCGAAGGACGGCAGCTTCTCCGGCGGCTGGCCGCCCGAGACCTGGAGTGGGGTCCACACCGGCCCGGGCGCGACCGCGTTGACCCGGATGCCCTTGGGCGCGAGCTGCTGGGCCAACCCCTTGGAGAAGTTGTTGATCGCGGCCTTCGTGGCGGCATAGTCCAGCAGCCCCGGCGAGGGGCTGTAGGCCTGGATCGAGGTGCTGTTGATGATCGTCGAGCCCGGCTTCAGGTGTGGCAGTGCCGCTTTGGTGACCCAGAACATCGCGTAGACATTGGTCTTCAGCGTCATGTCGAACTGCTCGTCGGTCAGCTCGGCCAGATCGTCGATGTGGGTCTGCTCGGCCCCGTTGTTCACCAGGATGTCCAACCCGCCGAGCCCCTCGACCGCCTGCACGACCAGGTTGCGGCAGTACGACGGGTCGGTCAGGTCGCCGGGCAGCGGTAGGCCCTTCTGACCGGCGTCGTTGATCAGCTCAATGATCCGGTGGGCGTCGGTCTCCTCATCCTCGAGGTAGGAGATCGCCACGTCGGCACCCTCGCGGGCGAACGCGATCGCCGTCGCCGCCCCGATGCCGGAGTCGCCACCGGTGATCAACGCCTTGCGGCCCTCCAGCCGGCCACTGCCGCGGTACGTCGTCTCCCCGAGGTCGGCCTTGTCCTTCAGCTTGGCGTCCAGCCCCGACCCGGGATGGGTCTGGCGCTTAGTGTCGATGTCGGCGTAGAGCTTGGTCGGGTCGTTCACCGTGTACTGGTCTTTGCTCATAGCCCTAGCCTTCCCCACGCCGCCGGGCGGCAATCACCCAACCCGTCCTGCTCAGGCCCCGGTCTCGGCATGGGGCGCGGCGACCGGCTTCGACTCGGCGGAGCGCCGCTGCCGCAGGTAGACCGAGAAGCCCACGATGGCCGCAACGGCCAGGAACTCGCTCTGCCAGTTCTGGAACGACTCGAACCAGAACTGGGAGGTGGTGATGAACTCGGCCATCGACACCGGTTCGCCACCGTGCGCCACCTCCTCGTCGCTGTACGCCCCGGCACCGCCGGCGGCATGCAACAGCCAGGAGCCGAGGAAGAACAGGAAGAACAGGGCGGCGAGACTGTTCTGGTACACCTTCAGCACCCAGCCGCCGCGCTGCACCGGCCACGGGGCATCCGGGTCGTCCGCGTGGACGCGGGGGTCCTCGTCCTGCGGTGCCGGCTCGTCGATCGGCTTGGACTCCGACGAGCCGCGCTGGAACAGATAGGCGGTGAGCAGGACGTACGAGCCCATCTGGAGGAACTCGCTCTCCCAGTTCTCGAAGGTCGCCTCGGCGAAGTCGCCGGTCCCCAGATAGCCGAGGAGGGAGACCGGCTCGCCGCCGTGCTCGGCCTGCTCGTCGTTGTAGACCCGCACCCCGGTCAGGATCATGCCGCCGATGAACACCACGAACAGCAGGAGGTTGGCCAGCAGCAGACCACGGTCGCGGACCCAGGTGGGCATGGGCAGCATCCTCCTCTTGATCGACCCTCTAGATGTGGTTGCGGACGAAGTCGGCCAGGTCGGCCAGCTCGGCCGCCGAAACGTTGTGCGACAAGCCCGGATAGACCCGTTCGGTGAGGTTGGTGTGCCGCCGTAGCCACCACCGGGTGGACTCGACCAGGACGGCCGGGATGATCGGGTCCCTGTCGCCCCGGCCCCAGAACACCGGCAGCCGCCGGGCCGTCAGCTGGACGTCACCGCGGCCGGGGAACGGAACCACTCCGCCGGAGAGGTTCACCGCGTACGCGAACCGGGCCGGGTCCCGCCGGACCATCTGGAACGCTGTGGCCACGCCCTGGGAGAAGCCGAGTACGCCGACCGGACCGGTCAGGTCGACCTGGTCCAGCCAGCTCAGCACCGCCGCCGCGGAGTGGTCGATGGCCTCGAGGCTGAACGAGCTGTCCAACGGGAACCATGCGTAGCCGCCGCCACTCACCTCGCGCGGTCCGCGGACGGACGCGAACACCAGTTCGGCGGGCAGATGGTGGCGCAGCTCGAAACCGACCCGCTCGTCCATCCGGTGCCCGTGGAGCAGCACCAGCGTCGGCCGACCCGCCCGCTCGGGCTCCGGGGCGGACCACAGCACCGTGCCGGGGTTGATCTCCATCACCCTCCTCCGTCGTGCCCGAGGTACCCGCCCTGATAGGGATGGAACATGCCCGTGATCGGTTTCCACGCCTCCCACGAACAAATCCACCCCGCGATCCTGCTGGACGCCGTCCGCGTCGCCGAGAAGGTGGGCTTCACCGCGGCGATGTGCTCGGACCACTTCAGCCCGTGGACCTCGCGCCAGGGCCACTCCGGGTTCGCCTGGTCCTGGCTCGGGGCGGCCCTGCAGGCGACCAAGCTGCCGTTCGGGGTGGTCAACGCGCCCGGCCAGCGCTACCACCCGGCGATCATCGCGCAGGCGGTGGCCAGCCTGAGCGCGATGTACGAGGGCCGCTTCTGGGTCGCGCTCGGCAGCGGGGAGAACTCCAACGAGCACATCACCGGCGCGCGCTGGCCGCGTAAGGAGCAGCGCAACGCCCGGTTGCTGGAGTGCGTGGAGATCATCCGCGCCCTGCTGGCCGGGGAGGAGGTCAGCCACGACGGGCTGGTCACGGTGGATCGGGCCCGGATCTGGACCCGGCCGGAGATCCCGCCCAAGTTGATCGGCACCGCGGTCAGCGTGGAGACCGCGGGCTGGGTCGGCACCTGGGCCGACGGGCTGGCCACCATCACCCAGCCGGCCGACCACCTGCGGCAGATGATCGACGCCTACCGGTCGGCCGGCGGCGACGGTCCACTGGTCTGCCAGGTGCATCTGAGCTACGCCGAGACGCTGGAGGAGGCCCGGGCCACGGCGTACGAGCAGTGGCGCCACGGGGTCCTCGGTCCGCCGGTGTGCTGGGACCTGGACCATGTCGACGCCTTCGACGCGGCCGCCGAGCTGGCCAAGCCCGAGGACATCGAGAAGGCGGTGTTCGTTTCCGCCGACCCCGGGGCGCACGCCGAACATGTGAACAACCTGGTCGAGCTGGGCTTCGACGAGATCTACCTGCACCACGTCGGGCAGACCCAGAACCGGTTCCTCGAAGTCTTCGGCCAGCGCGTGCTTCCCCAGGTCGACGTCTCGCCCAAGGCCGCCTGATGCGCATCACCGAGACCAGCGACGTCTGGTGGAAGACGGCGGTCATCTACTGCCTCGACGTCGAGACCTACCTGGACTGGAACGACGACGGCCGCGGCGACTTCCCGGGCCTGGCCCAGCGGCTGGACTACCTGTCCTCGCTCGGCATCACCTGCCTGTGGCTGATGCCGTTCTACCCGAGCCCGGACCGCGACGACGGCTACGACATCGTCGACTTCTACGGCGTCGACCCGCGCCTGGGATCACCCGGCGACCTGGTCGAGGTGATCCGTACCGCCCGGGACCGCGGGATGCGGGTGATCGCCGACCTGGTGGTCAACCACACATCGGACAAGCACCCGTGGTTCCAGGCGGCTCGGGCCGACCGGAACTCCAAGTACCGCGACTTCTACGTCTGGTCCGACGACCCGCCGAAGGAGGCCCAGGCCGAGCCGACGTTTCCGGACCAGGAGAAGAGCGTCTGGACTTTCGACAAACAGGCCGGCCAGTACTACCTGCACCGCTTCTACAAGCACCAGCCCGACCTCAACGTGGCCAACCCGCTGGTCCGCGACGAGATCGCCAAGATCATGGGCTACTGGGTGCAGCTCGGGCTGTCCGGCTTCCGGGTGGACGCGGTGCCCTTCTTCCTGGAGACCATGGGCGTACCGGACGGCGAGCAGGCCCTGCCGGACCCGCACGGGTACCTCCGGGACCTGCGGTCGATGCTGAACCGGCGGGTCGGAGACGCGATCCTGCTCGGCGAGGTCAACCTGTCGCATAAGGACCAGCTGCTGTACTTCGGTGGCCCCGAGGGTGACGAGCTGCACATGCAGTTCGACTTCATCGGGATGCAGCGGATCTACCTGTCGCTGGCCCGGAGCGACTTCCGCCCGCTGGTGGATGCGCTGCAGAAGCGGCCCCAGCCCCAGCCGGAGAGCCAGTGGGCCAGCTTCGTCCGCAACCACGACGAGCTGACCCTGGACAAGCTGACCGAGGACGAGCGGCAGGAGGTGTTCGCCGCCTTCGGCCCGGAGCCGGAGATGCAGATCTACGGGCGCGGTTTGATCCGCCGGCTGCCGCCGATGCTGGACGGAGATATCCGCCGGATCAAGATGGTCTACAGCCTGCTCTTCGCCCTGCCGGGCACCCCGGTGCTGTTCTACGGCGAGGAGATCGGGATGGGCGAGAACCTGGCTGCCGGGGACCGGCTGGCCGTACGGACCCCGATGCAGTGGTCCGACGAGCGCAACGGCGGGTTCTCCAACGCGCCCGCGGACCAGCTGCCGGGGCAGCTGCCCGAGGGGGCGTACGCGCCGAAGTTCGTCAACGTCACGGACCAGGAGCGCGACCCGGACTCGCTGCTCAACTTCGTCCGCACCCTGGCGACGACATACCGCAACTGTCCCGAGCTCGGCTGGGGTACCTGGGAGGTCCTCGAGCAGCCCCACGCGGCGGTGCTGGCCTCCCACACCACCTGGGACGACGCGTCGATCGTGACGCTGCACAACTCCGCCGCCGGACCGGTGACCGTGCCACTCACCCTGGACGGGCTTGAGCCCGGCACGACGCTGGTCGACCTCCTGACCGACGGCTCGGCCGAGCCCGACCAGGGAGGGCGGGTCGAGCTGAATCTCGGGGCGTACGGCTACCGCTGGCTGCGGGTCACTCCTCCGGGATCTCGACGCCTCCGCTAGTGGCACCGGCCTCCAGGTCGGGATCCCCTTCCGAAACCGGTCACTAACGGCAGGGTTCCGGCCCGAAAGAGTGCCGTACGTGACCGGTTGCCCGCGGAATGGGATGGGCCCGACTGGTCAGCGGAGGATCGGGGTAGAACAGATCCTGTGCCGGATCTCGCGCAGCAGCTGCAGGAGCTCAAGGAGCGCTTCGGCGCCGTCGACTTCGTGGTCGAGGAGCTGGACGACGACGACCCGATCCTCCGCTCGGTGGATGGCCGGATCGTCGACACCTGGCGCGAGTCCTACCCGTACCAGGAGCGGATCTCGGTCCAGGAGTACGAGTACGAGAAGCGGCTGCTGCAGATCGAGCTGCTCAAGATGCAGAACTGGACGAAGACCTCGGGCGCGCGTCTGGTGATCTTGTTCGAGGGCCGCGACGCCGCCGGCAAGGGCGGCACGATCAAGCGGTTCATGGAACACCTCAACCCGCGGCACGCCCGCGTCGTCGCGTTGGAGAAGCCGACCAGCCGCGAGCTCCGGCAGTGGTACTTCCAGCGCTACATCGCCCACCTCCCGGCCCGGGGCGAGATCACGCTGTTCGACCGGTCCTGGTACACCCGCGCCGGGGTCGAACGGGTGATGGGCTACTGCACCCGGCCGGAGTACGCCCAGTTCCTGCGCCAGGCGCCGCTGTTCGAGGACCTGCTGGTGGACGAGGGGTTCCAGCTGATCAAGTTCTGGTTCTCGGTGACCCGCGGCGAGCAGAGCACCCGGTTCCTGATCCGGCAGATCGACCCGGTACGGACCTGGAAGCTGTCCCCCACCGATCTCGCCTCGCTGGACAAGTGGGACGCCTACACCCGGGCCAAGGAGGACATGTTCCTGCACACCGATACACCGGAAGCGCCTTGGACGATCGTCAAGAGCAACGACAAGAAGCGCGCCCGGCTCGGGGCGATTCGCCATGTCCTGGCCAGCGTGGACTACGACGGCAAGGACAGCGACGTCGTCGGCGCGCCGGACCCCAAGATCGTCGGTCGGGCCGCGGACCTGTTCGAGGACGAGGGCGAGGACCGGGTCGCCTCCTGACCGCCAAAGCCACAAACACTCTGTGATCACTTTCCTGAGAGAAGGCGAGGAGTGAGGCAGCGCCCGCCGAGCGTGATCGCCCACCGCGGCGCCAGCGGCTACCGCCCCGAGCACACCCTGGCCGCGTACGCGCTGGCCATCGAGCAGGGTGCCGATGCGATCGAGCCCGATGTGGTGAGCACCTCCGACGGGGTGCTGGTCGCCCGGCACGAGAACGAGATCAGCGGTACGACCGACGTGGCCGCCCAGCCAGAGTTCGCCGACCGCCAGACGACCAAGACCATCGACGGGGTCGACGTCACCGGCTGGTTCACCGAGGACTTCACCCTGGCCGAGCTGCGGACGCTGCGGACCCGGGAACGGCTGCCTGAGCTCCGCCCGGCCAGCACCGCGTACGACGGGCAGGAGCCGATCCCGACGCTGGCCGAGATCCTCGACCTCGCTCGCCGTACGCGGACGGTCCGGGGCGAGCCGGTCGGGGTGGTGCCGGAGACCAAGCACCCGACCTACTTCGCGGCGCTCGGGCTGGCCCTCGAGGAGCCCCTGGTCGCCGAGCTCGAACGCGCCGGGCTCGACCGGTCCCGGGTGCTGGTCCAGAGCTTCGAGGTGGACAACCTCCACCGGCTGCGGACGATGACCGACGTACGGCTGCTGCAGCTGGTCGACCGCCGCAGCGCCGGCCTGGTGACGCCCGAGGGTCTGCGGACCGTCGCCGGCTACGCCGATGCCGTCGGGATCACGAAGGATCTGCTGATCCCGCGCGACGCCGCCGACCACCTCCGGGAGCCGACCCAGGTGATCGTCGACGCCCACGCCGCCGGGCTCGAGGTGGCCGGCTGGACCTTCCGCCGGGAGAACAGCTTCCTGCCCGCGGACCACCGGGTCGGCACCGACCCGGCCGGCATCGGCGATCTGGCCGCGGAGCTCAACCGGTTCCTGGACGCCGGAATGGACTCCTTCTTCACCGACAACCCCGATATCGGCGACGACGTGGTCCGCAGCCGCTGACCCCAATGCGCCCTGAGCCTGTCCAAGGGGCGTGCGGTCTCTGAAGTTCAACCCGTATACCCCGAGACAAGGGGTAGGCAAGATCAACCGACACCCGGCAGACTGGGGTATGGCCGTCAGCGACGACGCGACCACCGACCGGGCGGACAGGTCGGCGGCTGACGCGTTCCCCACCAAGAACCTCCCCCGCCCAGTGGTGCGCGACATGCCGCCATCACCCATCAACTACCGCAAGCTGATCGGCCCCGGCATCATCGCCGCCGGCGTCGGGCTGGCGTCGGGTGAGTTCATCCTGTTCCCGTACATCGCCTCACAGGTCGGGCTGGTGTTCGTCTGGGCCGCCCTCGTCGGCCTGGTCACCCAGTACTTCATCAACCTGGAGATCGAGCGCTACACGCTGGCCACCGGCGAGACCGCGCTGACCGGATTCAGTCGCTACGGCCGGCACTGGGGTCTGTTCTTCGCGATCATGACCTACTTCGCCAACCTGTGGCCGGGCTGGGCAACCAGCAGCGCGACGCTCGCGTCCTACATCTTCGGCGGAACCCCGAAGTACATCGCGATCGGCATGCTGGTGGTCATCGGGCTGGTACTGACCCTTGCCCCCGTGGTCTATGTCGCCCTCGAACGAGCGCAGATGATCAAGGTCGCGGCCGTCCTGCTGCTCTTCGTCGTCGGCACCATCTTCGCGGTCAGCGCCGAGGCCTGGGCGGACCTGCCTCAGGTGGTCACCCGACCCCAGATCCCGGTCGACGTACTCGGCTTCGCAGTGCTGCTCGGCGCGCTGGCCTTCGCCGGCGCGGGCGGTGGCCAGAACCTCGTGCAGTCCAACTGGATCCGGGACAAGGGTTTCGGCATGGGGACCTACGTCCCCCGCCTGGTCAGCCCGATCACCGGCCAGCCGGAGGCCGCGCCGAGCACCGGTTACATCTTCGAGCCCAGCGACAACAACCTGGATCGCTGGAAGGGTTGGTGGAAGTTCGCCAACCTGGAGCAGATCTTCACCTTCGTGCTGATCACCTTCCTGACCATCCTGTTCACCTCGCTGCTCGCCTACTCCACCGTCTACGGCCGCGACGACGTGGAGAACAACATCAACTTCATCCGGACCGAAGGCCAGGTGCTGGGTGAGCTGGTGGGAGGGTGGTTCCAGTACTTCTTCTGGGCGATCGGTGCGTTCTCGCTCTTCGCGGCCGCGCTGGGCATCGTGGACTACACCAGCCGGCTGGCCGCCGACGTACTCAAGACCAGCTACCTCAAGAACCTCAACGAGTCCAAGATGTACGCCGTCCTGGTCTGGGGCCTTGTCGTCATCGGCATTGTGGTGCTGCTCACCCTAGAGGCCCAGCCGATCTACCTGCTGGTCATCTCCGCCGTCGTCGGCGGCTTCATGATGTTCATCTACTCGGGACTGCTGATCCTGATCAACCGGCGTACGCTCCCGGCGCCGATCCGGATCCGTGGCGTCCGCCTGGGCATGCTGATCTGGGCGATCCTGCTCTTCGGCACCCTGTCGGTGCTCACCTTCCAGGCCCAGATCGAACGCCTCCTCGGCGGCGGCTGACCGCCGGCCACCCCCCGAGCGCCCTGCCCTGCCCTGCCCTGTGTCGGTTCCCCACGCTGCGTGGGAAACCCGACGCTGAGCACAGGTTGCAACGTGTGTTCAGCGCGAGATCCCCACGCTGCGTGGGAATCTTGTGACGGGATGGGCGGCGGGAAGCGATGACGCGGCGACCGGTCGCCCGGCTAGCGTGAGCCTCACCATGTCCGGCACCACCGTCTCGCGGCCCCGGCGCTCGGCCCGGAGCGCCCGGCGGGCGCTGGCGTGGGAGGCGACCAAGGAGTACGCGAACGGCGCGCTCTGGGTGCTGCCCAGCCTGGCCGCTCTGCTCGCCCTGGCCGCCGGGTATGGGATGTCCCAGATCGAGGTCACGCCCGGGTCGCCGCTGGACCGGTTCGCCTTCCAGGGCACGGCCGACGACGCCCGCACCCTGCTGGTCACGGTGAGCAGCACCGTCGTCACGGTGATCGCCTTGGTGCTCGGCCTCACTGTCGTCGCGCTGCAGTTGTCCTCCACCGCCTTCTCGCCCCGGCTGCTCCGCAACTTTCTGCGCGACCGGGCGACCCAGGTAGTGCTCAGCGTCTTCATCGCGACCTTCGTCTACAGCGCGGCCGGGCTGTTCACCGTCGGGCTGTCGTCCGGGGAGCGGACCGAGGAGTTCCCGCGGCTAGCCATCAGCGGCTCCATCGTGCTGCTGTTCGCCAGCCTGGGCATGGTGGTGTTCTTCGCGGACCACCTGATGCACTCGATCCAGATCGACGCGATCAACCGCCGGGTGGTCGACAACACCATGCGGGTGTTGGCGGCCCAGCACACCGAGACCGTCGGCGGACTGGCCCCTCGCGCCCCGGAGTGGGCCGTCGCCCTGGTCGCCCGTAAGTCCGGCTACGTGCAGACCATCCACCCCGAGCTGCTGCTGCCGATCGCCAGCGAGCACGGGGTGACCATCTGCCTGCGCCCGCGGGTCGGGCAGCACGTCATCGCCGGCACCGCCCTGGGCTGGGTGTGGGCGCCCACCGCCGCCGACCCGCGGCCGGACCCCGCCCTATTCGAGCGAGCGGTGCACGCCGACATCCGGATCGGTTTCGAACGCACGCTGGAGCAGGACGTGGCCTTCGGAATCCGCCAGCAGCTGGACATCGCCTGCAAGGCCCTGTCCACCGCGATCAACGACCCCTATACCGCGGTGCAGGCGATCAACCACCTCTCGGTGGTCTGCTGCGAGCTGGCCGTCCGCCCCCTGGGTGCGGACATCTTGGCGGACACCGCGGGTCGCGGACGGGTGATCGTGCCGGGCAACTCGTTCCGGGACTACGTCTTCTTCGTCTGCGGCACACTCGGCCGCTACGGCGCCGGCGACCAGACGGTGGTCAACGCCATCCTGCGACTGATCCGCAGTTGCGTGGAGGTGCTACCGCCCGGGTCGGACCGGCTCCACCCGCTGCGCCAGGCCGCGCTCGGCATCCTCGAGGATGCCGAGCGCGGCCTGGCCCGGCCGGTTGACCTGGAGGCTGCCCGCCGGGCCGCCGAGTCCCTGCTGACCAAGATCACGGCCAAGCAGTCAGCTCCCGGCTGAAGCACTTCAGGCGTGCATCTGGGCCAGCCGCGCGTGGACCAGTCGGAAGCGTCGGAGGATGGCCCACAGCAGGTTGAGCACCATCATGACGCCGAGCGTCGAGCCGACGAGGAGCACCGAGGACTCGCCCTCGAAGGCGGCCCAGGTCACCCAGACCAACTGGTTGACAACGTTCATCGTCATGTAGCCCAGCGAGACGCCGGCCACGTTCGGCTTGAGGAACAGGGCATGCAGCTGGGCCACCTGGGCCAGCAACGCCGGCAGCAGGGCCGCCACGGCGAAGGCGACCGGGCCGGCCAACAGGTCGAGGGCGATGGTGATCGCGGCCAGCGCGAACCCGGGCAGGGCCAGCCGACCCCAGCCGATCCGGCGGTCACGTTGCATCTGGACCAGGACCAGGATGGAACAGCAACCGAACACGACGTTCGGCACCCAGAGGTTGGCGTACCCGCCGAGCACGCCGTGGACCGTCCAAGCGATGTTGGCGCCGAAGGCGGCCTGCCAGGCGGTCAGTGAGACACCGGCGGCGGAGCCGGAGGAGAAGAGTTTGACGACTTGAGGCAGGGCGACCAGCGAGCCGAATGCCGCGGCCGCCCAGCCGAGGGCTTCGATGAGCATGAGGGAGTCGGAACCTTCTGCGGCGCGACGGCCGCGGAGACAAGGCACACACAGACAACGGTGTCAGGTTCGGACATCTCCAGCGTAAGGAGCGCGGCCGCGGGATCAAGAATCCGGCGACCATGACCTCGCTCACACCGCCGCCGGTCTCAGGTGCTCCGCCGCGCGGGCGTACCGGTGACTCATCGTCGTGAACGCCGCCGCCATCTCCGGCGGACCGTCGACGACGAAGTCGGCGCCGAGCATCCCCAGCCACATCGCCAGGTCCGTCGGCGTGTCCGAGCCGACGTGGACGGCACAGCTTTGCGCGTCGATCTCCTCGACCAGCACCACCGACGGCACGCGGGCGATGATCGCGGCAGACGGGGCGTCGACGACCGCCCGGGCCCGGACCCGCCAGGGAGCCGTCCCGATCGCCCGCTCGACGAACCCGACCAGGTCGCCGTCCGGCTCCGGCCGCGGCATGAACCGCGGTCCGTTCGGCGTACGCAGGGTCATCCGGTCCACCCGGAACGTCCGCCAGCCGTCGCGCCTCGGCTCCCAGGCCGCGAGGTACCAGCGCCCGCGGGTGTGCACCAGTCGGTGCGGCTCCGCGGTCCTCCGGCTGGTGGTCCCGGTTGCGTTCGCGTAGTCGAAGCGCAACTGCTCGCGGACCCCGATCGCCGTCGCGATCGCGGTCAGCAGCTCCGCCGGCACAACCGCGGCGGCCGGCTCGGGAACCGTACGCATCGCTGCCTCCAGCGCGGCCAGACGGTTCCGCAGCCGCGACGGCAGGACCTGCTCCAACTTGGCCAGCGCCCGCGTCGCCGACTCCTCGAAGCCCGCCACCCCGCCGGCGGCGGTCCGCAGTCCCACTGCCACCGCGAGAGCCTCGTCGTCGTCGAGCAGCAGCGGCGGCAGCGCCGCGCCGGCTCCCAGCCGGTAGCCGCCACCGACCCCCGACACCGCCTCCACGGGGTAGCCCAGACTGCGCAGCCGGTCCACGTCACTCCGAACCGTCCGGCTGCTGACCTCCAGCCGCGCGGCCAGCTCGGGTCCGGTCCAGTCGGGTTTGACCTGAAGAAGAGAAAGCAACCGCAGCAGGCGGGCCGACGTATTCAACATATGACCCATTCTGCGCGTTATTGCGGAAGCATTTCTTCCGCGATAGTTCCTAGAGTTGGACCATGACCACCACCACCGAGATCCGTCCCTTCCGGATCGACATCGCCCAGACCGACCTCGACGACCTGCACGACCGGATTACCCGCACCCGCTGGCCGGAGCACCCGGCCGACGACGACTGGGCCCGCGGCGTGCCGCTGGACTACCTGAAGGACCTGGCCGGCTA
Source organism: uncultured Actinomycetota bacterium (assembly GCA_963808435.1). Lineage (GTDB taxonomy): Bacteria > Actinomycetota > Actinomycetes > Propionibacteriales > Propionibacteriaceae > Microlunatus. The sequence continues at coordinate 155,320 of CAWEFW010000002.1, forward strand.
CTGGGCCGACGGGTTCGACTGGCGAGTCCAGGAGGCCCGACTGAACGAGCTCCCGCAGTTCGTGACGACCATCGACGGCCAGGACATCCACTTCCTGCACGTCCGCTCGGCCGAGCCGGACGCCCTGCCGCTGATCCTGACCCACGGCTGGCCCAGCTCGCCGGTGGAGTTCCTCGAGGTGGTCGGGCCACTGACCGACCCCCGCGCCCACGGCGGCGACCCGGCCGACGCCTTCGACGTGGTCATCCCGTCGCTGCCCGGCTACGGGTTCTCCACTCCGGTGTCCGGCCCCGGCTGGGGCAACCTGTTCCGCGTCGCCTCGGCCTGGGCGGAGCTGATGCGCCGCCTCGGCTACACCCGTTATGCCGCCCAGGGCACCGACGCCGGCGCCGGCGTGGCCGGCCTGCTCGGCATGGTGGACGCCGAGCACGTCGTCGGTATCCACCTGACCGGGACCTCGGCCGGGATGCCGTTCGGACCACCGATCCCGCTCGACGGACTGGAGCCGGAGGACCGCGTACGGGCCGAGCACTTCAACGCCTTCCAGACCGACGGGCTCGGCTACCTGCACCTGCAGTCGACCCGGCCACAGACCCTCAGCTACGGACTGACCGACTCCCCGGTCGCCCAGCTGGCCTGGATCGTGGAGAAGTACAAGGAGTGGACCTATCCGGCGACCGCACTGCCGGAGGACAAGATCGACCGCGACCAGATGCTGACGAACGTGAGTATCGCCTGGTTCACCGGTGCGGGCGGCTCGTCGGCGCACGCGACGTACGAGGGGATGCAGGTCTACCGGCAGATGGCCGCCTCCTGGGCCGAGGGCGACGGCGGTCACGAGATGCCGGCCGGCCCGCCCACCGGTTATGCCGTGTTCGCCGGCGACAACACCATCCGCTCAGTGCTCGACCCGGCGGGGGCGATCACGCACTGGTCCACCTACGACCGGGGTGGGCACTTTCCGGCCATGGAGGTTCCGGATCTGCTGGCCAGCGACGTACGGGAGTTCTTCCGGCCGCTGCGCTGAGCACCGCAAATCGTCAGGCCTGGGTACGCCGTAACCAGCGATATGCGAACCTGGGAGTAGGCCACACCCATGCCTGACGGCAGATCCGTCCGGACAACCCGGAGGCAGCAGGAATGTTCGAGGAAGCACAGCTCTACGCACCCGTGACCCGCGGCGACGACGGTGGCGTCACCGTCCACCTCGGGGACAACCACCCGGGGGCGGTCGATCCGGAGTACCGCACCCGCCGTAACGCGCTGGCCGCGCTGGCCCTGGAGTGGCAGCCCGGCACACCGCCGCCGACCGCCGACTACACCGAGGACGAGCACGAGGTCTGGCGCATCGTCTGCGCCGAGCTGCACGGGCTGCACGAGCGGCTGGCCTGTGCCACCTACCTGGAGGGCAAGCAGCTCCTCGGCCTGCCCGAGGCCCGGATCCCGCAGCTGACCGAGGTCAACGAGCTGCTGCGTCCGCTGACCGGGTTCCGCTACGTGCCCGCGGCCGGGCTGGTCGAGCTGGCCCAGTTCTACGGGTCGCTGGCCGACGGCATCTTCCACTCCACCCAGTACGTCCGGCACCACTCGGTCCCGCTCTACACGCCGGAGCCCGACGTGCTGCACGAGGTGTTCGGCCACGGCAACTGCCTGGCCCACGACCGGTTCGCCACGCTCTATCGCGCGGCCGGGGACGCCGTACGCCGGGTGGAAACCGAGGACGCGCTCGAGTTCATCTCCAAGGTGTTCTGGTTCTCCCTTGAGTTCGGGGTCATCCGCGAGGGCGGCGAGGTCCGCTGCTACGGCGCTGGCCTGCTCTCCTCGTACGGAGAGATCCAGCAGGTCGCGCAGGCCGACCTCCGCCCGCTGGACATCGCGCGGATGGGCGTGCAGACCTACGACATCACCCACTACCAGCCGATCCTGTTCTGCGGCGACGGGTTCGGCGAGGTCGAGGACGTGGTCGGCACCTTCTTCGCCGAGGTCGACGACGACATGGTGGCCCGGCTGCTGCACGACGCCTCCGCCCCCGCCTGACGGTCCCTTAGTCCCGCTCCGCGGCACTAAGCCGGACTCCGCGCCCGTTGCTGGTGCCGCGGAGCCGGACTACCTGCCGCGGTGTGGATTGGCGGTGGGGGCTCAGGAGGCGCTTGCCCGCGCCGAGCAGACTGCGGGTCATGGACTACACACATCTCGGACGCAGCGGGCTGTCCGTGTCGCGGCTCTGCCTCGGCACGATGAACTTCGGGCCCCACACCGACGAAGCCGACAGCCACTCGATCATGGACGCCGCGCACGACGCCGGCATCAACTTCTTCGACACCGCCAACGTCTACGGGTGGGCCGAGAACCGCGGCCGCACCGAGGAGATCGTCGGCACCTGGTTCGCCAGCGGGGGCGGCCGGCGGGAGCGCACGGTGATCGCGACGAAGCTCTACGGCGACATGCCGCTGGCCGGCCGCGACAAGTGGCCCAACAACGGCAAGCTGTCCGCCCTCAACATCCGGCGGGCTCTGGACGCCAGCCTGAAGCGGCTGCAGACCGACTACATCGACCTCTACCAGATGCACCACATCGACCGAGCCACGCCGTGGGACGAGGTCTGGCAGGCCATGGAGACGGCCGTCGCCGCGGGCAAGATCCTCTACGTCGGCAGCAGCAACTTCGCCGGGTGGCACATCGCCCAGGCCCAGGCGGCCGCGGCCGCCCGGCACTTCACCGGCCTGGTCAGCGAGCAGTCGATCTACAACCTGCTCGTCCGGGACATCGAGCTCGAGGTGATCCCGGCCGCGCAGCACTACGGGCTCGGTCTGATCCCGTGGTCGCCGCTGCAGGGTGGCCTGCTCGGTGGCGTGCTGACCAAGGGCGAGGAGGGCGTACGCCGGCTCACCGGCCGGGCCAAGGACTCCCTGGACGAGCACCACGACGCGATCGAGGCGTACGAGAACCTGGCCCTCGAGCTCGGCGTCCAGCCGGCCGAGCTGGGCCTGGCCTGGCTGCTGCATCAGCCGGCGGTGACCGCGCCGATCGTCGGTCCGCGGATCGCCGAGCAGCTTGACGGCGCCCTGAAGGCGGCTGACCTGAAGCTCGACCAGGGTGTGCTCGACCGACTGGACGAGCTGTTCCCAGGGCACAAGACGGCGCCGGAGGACTACGCCTGGTAGGACCGAACCGTCCCGCGCACCGCGCCCAGCCGCCGGCCCCGGCGGCTGGTCGCGGTGAGCACCACCTCGTCGCCGTCTTCGAGGAAGGTCCGGAACTGGCCGCCGAGGTCGAGGGGCTCGGTGCCGTTCCAGGTCAGCTCGAGGAGACTGCCGCGTTGGTCCGGCTCGGGCCCCGAGATGGTGCCGGAGCCGAACAGGTCGCCGGTGCGCAGTGAGGCGCCGTTGACGGTGAGGTGGGCCAGCATCTGCGCCGGCGTGTAGTACATCGCCGCGTACGGGCAGGTGGCGATCCGGTGCCCGTTGATGCTCACCTCGACGTCGATGGCGTAGCCGGAACTGGGCCCGGCGAGGTACGGCAGCAGGTCCGCGTCCCGCTCCGGCGGGTCGACCTGCGCATCATCCAGCGCGGCCAGCGGCAGCACCCAGGCGGAGATCGAGGTGGCGAAGCTCTTGCCCAGGAACGGCCCCAGCGGCACGTATTCCCAGGCCTGGAGATCCCGGGCCGACCAGTCGTTGAGGATCACCACGCCGAAGACGTGCTCGGCGAAGCGCTCCACCGGCACCGGGACCCCCAGTTTGGAACCGACCCCGACGACCCAGCCCAGCTCGGCCTCGATGTCCAGCTTGCGGCTCGGCCCGAACCGAGGCACCGGGTCGCTCGGCGCTTTGAGCTGGCCGCGGGGTCGGACCACGTCGGTGCCGGAGACCACCACCGTGCCGGCCCGGCCGTGGTAGCCGATCGGCATGTGCTTCCAGTTCGGAGTCAGCGGCGGCCCGTCCGGCCGGAAGATCCGGCCGACGTTGCTGGCGTGGTACTCCGAGGCGTAGAAGTCGACGTAGTCGGCGACCTCGATGGGCAGGTGCAGCTGCACGTGGTCCAGCGGGGTCAGGTGCGGTTCCAGGGCCTCGGGACGGGTCAGCAGCTGCTGCAGGTCGCGGCGGGTGGCCGCCCAGGCGTCGGGCCCCCGGGCCAGGAAAGCGTTGAGACTCGGCTGGGCGAAGTCGGCTGGGTCCACGTCACCGCCCGGCAGCGCGGCCCCCACGTCGAGCACCTGCTCGCCGATCGCAGCGCCCACCCGCGGAGCTTGTCCGGGACGGGAGAAGACGCCGTAGGGCAGCTCGTCGGTGAACCCGCTCATCTCGGCTCCTCGATCATCCGGAGCGCGACCAGGTCGTGCACCGGGTCGAGCACCCCGCAGCAGCCGAAGCTGCGGAACCGCCGACGCACCCGAGCGGCCGTCTCGTCGCTCCACTCTCCCATCGCGGTCGGGTCGGCGTGGCGCAGCACCTCGGCCCCGTCGGCAACCGGGGCTCCCTCGACCAGCGCTTCAACCGCAGCCAGCACGTTCAGGAAGCCGTGCTGGACCGGCCGGTCCGGGTCTGTTCCCGGCGTCGGCTGCGCATGGTGCAGGCCGGCGGTGGCCTTGAACGGCAGGTCCGCCTCGACCAGAAGGCTGAGCTGCTCGGCCAGCTGGGCGTACGCCGGGGTGCCCGAGTTGTCCGGGCTGCCGGTACGGATCTTGCCCAGCAGGCCGGCCGCCTCGACCTCCTCCACCGCGCGCTCCCAGCCCGGCGCGTACGGGATCTCCACGAACACGGTGACCGACTCGTCCAGCTCGCCGGCCGCCGAGGCCACCCGGGCGGCGTTGCCGGCCAGGTCGTCGAGGTCCCGCAACGCGGACTCCACCGCTACCACGCGTACGCCGGGCACCTCTCGGCGGGCCAGGCTCAGCAGGCCACCGGCACCACCGGTGTTGATCACGCTGACGGACAATGCGCCCTGAGCCTGACGAAGGGCCGGAGCTTGGGCTTCGACAAGCTCAGCCCGCATATGCCATGCGCCCTGAGCCTGTCGAAGGGCGGTGTCCGGCACCACCAGCGGCCCGATCAGCGCCGCGTACCAGGCCCGTCGGTGCTCGAGATGCGCCGCAACCGCCTCCGCGACCGGCGCGTTGCCCGGCGGGAACATGGCCGCGTCGTCGACCAGGCCGACGAACAGGGCATCGGGCGCAGCCACGCCTGGCACCTTAGCCCGACCACCGCGGGAGCTACCCTGCCCCTATGGCGTACTACCGCAGCGTCGGGGAAGTTCCGCCGAAGCGTCACACGCAGTTCCGGCAGCCGGACGGCAGTCTGTACGCCGAGGAGCTGATGGGTGAGGAGGGCTTCTCGTCGGACTCGTCCCTGCTCTACCACCGGGGCATCCCGTCGGCGATCTGCAACTCCCGCCCCTGGGAGCTGCCCGACCGGACGACCGTCCCCAACCACCCGCTTCGACCGATGCACCTCCGGCTGCCGGAGCTGTTCGCCGACACCGACCCGAGCGAGGTCGACCACGTCACCGGCCGCCGGCTGGTGCTCGGCAACGGCGACGTGCGGATCTCGTACGTGGTCGGCGCGAAGCCGTCGCCGCTGTACCGCAACGCGATCGGCGACGAGTGCGTCTACATCGAGTCCGGCCGCGGCACCGTGGAGACGATGTTCGGCACTCTGACCTTCCGCGACCGCGACTACGTGCTGCTGCCGCGGGCCACCGTCCACCGCTGGCTCCCCGACGGGGTGGTCAAGGCGTACGCGATCGAGGCCAACTCCCACATCCACCCGCCGAAGCGCTACCTCTCCCGGTTCGGCCAGCTGCTGGAGCACAGCCCTTACTGCGAACGCGACCTGCACGGCCCGACCGAGCCGCTGGTGGTCGAGGGTGACGAGGTCGAGGTCTACACCCTGCACCGCGGACCCGGTCCCGGCGGGCTGGCCGGCTCGATCGTCACCGCGACGACTCATCCGTTCGACGTGGTCGGCTGGGACGGGTGCCTGTACCCGCACACCTTCAACGTGGACGACTACGAGCCGATCACCGGCCGGGTGCACCAGCCGCCGCCGGTGCACCAGGTGTTCGAAGGGAACAACTTCGTGGTCTGCAACTTCGTGCCGCGCAAGGTGGACTACCACCCACTCGCCATCCCGGTGCCGTACTACCACTCCAACGTCGACTCCGACGAGGTGATGTTCTACTGCGGCGGCGACTACGAGGCGCGCAAGGGATCCGGGATCGCGCTCGGCTCGATCTCGCTGCACCCGGGCGGGCACTCTCACGGACCCCAGCCGGGCGCGGCCGAGAAGTCGATCGGCAAGGAGTACTTCGACGAGCTGGCCGTCATGGTCGACACCTTCCGACCACTGGAGATCGGTGAGGGCGGCCGGGCCGCCGACGACGGGGTCTACGCCACCAGCTGGCATCGCGCGCTCAATGCGCCCTGAGCCTGTCGAAGGGCCACCTCCGGCGTACTTCGACAAGCTCAGCACGCATCACAGGATGAGGCGGGCGGGAAGACCCAGAAACGCGCCATAACGCTCCGCCGCCTCGTGCAGCACGTCGACCTCGTCGGCTCCGAGCTCGCGCAACGGCGTGAGGGCGAAGTCGACTCGGTCCTTGGCCAGCGAGCGCTTCATCCAGGCCAGTAGCTGGCCATCGACCAGCGCCATGCCGACGGCCGGCTCCCGCGTCCGCGGCACCAGCCTGGCGGCGTCCAGCACGTAGCGGGAGTCCTGGTAGCCGCGGTACATCTCGTCCAGGACCTGGAGCAGGTGGGCGCGGGGCTCCTGGCCGTCGGTCGGCGGGTCTCCCGGGGCGTGCCAGTAGGTGCGCCCGTCGTGTTCGAAGTGGTCCAGCTCGTCCTTGACCGCAGCGAGGCCGATGCGAACGTCGGTCACGGTCAGGGTGGCCCAGTACGCGAGGTCCTTCTCCGTCGCCGGACCGTGGCCGGTGAAGTAGCGGCGGGCCAGCTCGGCGAGCGCGTCCGTGCGGTCCAGCCGTCGAGGCTCGGGCACCCTGGCACTCATCAGCGCGTAGGTGTGCTGGCCGTCGGCCGGCCGGCCGCTGCAGATCAGGTTCTGGAGCTCGAGGTGGGCCAGCAGGATCATCAGCAGATGGCCGCTGGCCACCACGCCGCGGGCGGCCAGCGCCTCGGCCAGCTGGGTCCGCGTCAGGTCTCCCTCGGTGGCCAAGCTGTCCAGCACCGCCGCGGTCGCCCGATCCAGCGCTCGTTCATCGAGCTCGGTGAGCTGCTGCGCGGTGACCTTCAGGATCCTCGGGGCGGTGAGCTCGATGAGCCAGCCGACGTCCTCGGCGCGGGCGTAGTGCCAGGTCGAGCGCAGCATGTGGGTCCGCAGCACCGCCCCGGAGTCGAGCAGACCACCGAGGTCGGCGGCGTCGGGCGTCGCGGTTCGGCCGGCGACCGCCCAGGCCGACTGCTGCGGGTTCTCCGCCTGCACCGCCAGCAGGTGCCCGACGACGTCAGCGGCGGCGGACACGTGCGGCCTGGTCAGGTGTTGGCTGCGCAGTCGCCAGCGGGCGATATCGGCGTCGGTCAGCGGCATACGTCCAACTTTGGCGGATCAGCCGGCGCTCTGCCGGACCAGGGGTTCGGTGCGGAGGCCGATCAGCTCGGTCAGCCCGATCAGCGTGACCGAGCGGACGACCGCGGGGTCGGTCACCATGGCGTCGATCACCCGCTGCAGGTCGGCGTTGGACCGAGCCACGATCCGGCACCACAGGTCGCCGCTGCCGGTCACCGTCCAGCACTCCAGCACCTCCGGGATCCGAGCCAGCCGGTCGCTGATGTCGGTGCGGCCCTCGTGTTGCAGGATCTCCAGCGTGACGAACGCAGTCACCGCATAGCCCAGGGCCGCCGGCGAGATCCGCGGGGCCCAGGACGTCACCACCCCGTCCCGCTCCAGCCGGTCGAGCCGGGCCTGCACGGTGCCGCGGGCGACGCGGAGCCGCCGGCTCGCCTCGAGCACCCCGACCCGCGGCTCGGTACTGAACAGGTTCAGGATGCGTCCGTCCAGCTCGTCGATCGGACTGGTCACAATGCTCCTCATTGACTGATCAATCTGGACTTGCGCCAGACAACTTGTCCAATGCTAGCCGACCCGATTGCGCAACTTGTCCCACCCGATCACCCTTGGGCCATGACGGACGTTCTCACCTCCCACGCTCTCACCCACGACGAGTTCCTGGCCGGCCTCGACGCCGAGCAGCTGCGCCAGCTGGTCGGCCTGGTCGACTACGACGAGGCCGCCGACCCGTTCCCGGTCATCGGCTGGGACGCGGTGGTCTGGGTGGTCGGCAACGCGACCCAGACCGCGCACTTCTTCGTCTCCGCGTTCGGCATGGAGCTGGTCGGCTACGCCGGGCCGGAGACCGGGGTCCGGGACCACAAGGCGTACGTGCTCCGCAGCGGGGCCTGTCGCTTCGTGGTCAAGGGCGGCGTCACGCCGGACAGCCCGCTGCTCGACCACCACCGGGCACACGGCGACGGGGTGATCGACATCAGCCTCGAGGTGCCGGACGTCGACCAGTGCATTAGACAGGCCCGCTCCACCGGCGCGCGCGTGGTCATCGAGCCGCACGACGTGACCGACGAACACGGCACCGTACGCCTGGCCGCCATCGCCGCGTACGGGGACACCGTGCACACCCTGGTCGACCGGTCCCGCTACGACGGCGTCTACCTGCCCGGCTACGTGCCGCGGAGGTCGACCTACGCCAAGCGCCCGGGCGCGCCAAGGCGGATCTTCCAGGCCCTGGACCACGTGGTCGGCAACGTCCGGCTGGGCGAGATGGACCAGTGGGTCGCCTTCTACAACCGGGTGATGGGCTTCACCAACATGGCCGAGTTCATCGGCGACGACATCGCCACCGACTACTCCGCCCTGATGAGCAAGGTGGTGGCGAACGGCAACCACCGGGTGAAGTTCCCGCTGAACGAGCCGGCGGTCGGCAAGCGGAAGAGCCAGATCGACGAGTACCTGGAGTTCTACGGCGGCCCGGGCGCCCAGCACCTGGCGCTGGCCACCAACGACATCCTCGGCGCCGTCGACGCGATGCGGGCCGAGGGCGTCGAGTTCCTCGAGACGCCGGACTCCTACTACCTCGATCCCGAGCTGCGGGCCCGGATCGGGAAGGTCCGGGTGCCCATTGAAGAACTGCGCTGCCGCGGCATCCTGGTCGACCGCGACGAGGACGGCTACCTGCTGCAGATCTTCACCAAGCCCATCGGCGACCGCCCGACGGTGTTCTTCGAGCTGATCGAGCGGCACGGCTCCCTGGGCTTCGGCAAGGGCAACTTCAAGGCGCTGTTCGAGGCGATCGAGCGCGAGCAGGAGCGCCGCGGCAACCTCTGACCTCCCCCACCCGCGTTTGCACCCTTTCCTTGTCGTCGCGGCCGATATAGCTGCCGCCAGGACGAGGAAAGGGCGCGAATGCCTAGAGTCGCGTGTTTGAAGTTTGTTTACGGTGTGACTTTGGTCAGGATCTGGTCGGCGGTCTTGGTACAGACGAAGGGGTGGCAGCGTGGGTTAAAGAAGTCAATGAACACTTAGATGCGCGACAATGAGGTCTCTGACCGAGGTGAAGGCGCTCGTCGGATCGCTTGCTGGGTGATGATGCCGAAGAAGATCTCGACGATGTTCAGCCATGACGCAGACGTGGGGGTGAAGCGCATGCTGATAGGCGGGTTCTTGAACAGCCAGGCGTTGATCTTGGGATGCTAGTGGGTGCCGTAGTGGACGCAGACGATGTGCAGCTGCACCCGCGGGTAGGCCTTGGCGAGGTGCTTGAGGAACGCCAGGATCTCGGCGTGGGTGTGCCGGGGAGTGACAGGCGTCGGTGACCATGCCGGTGGCCACCTCCAACGCGGCGAACAGCGTAGTGGTGCCGTGCCGGACGTAGTCGTGGGTCTGCTTCTCCGGCAGTCCTGGCCGCAGCGGCAGGATCGGGGCGAGTCTGGTCCAGTGCCTGAACTTGGGACTTTTCGTCGATCGACAACACCACCGCCTTGTCCGGCGGCGCCAGATACAGACCGACCACGTCGCGGACCTTGGCGTCCAGCTCGGGGTCGGTGGAGAACTTGAAGGTCTCGACCCGCCACGGCTGCAGGTCCACTTCCGCCAGATTCGGGCCAGCGACGCGAACGACACCCCGAGCAGGTCGGCCAGCAGCCGCGCCGACCAGTGTGTCACCCCCAGCGACTCCGGCGGCTTGGTCAACGTGGCGACCACCACCTCCGCCTCATCGATGAGCGACCGGCCGGCCGGGCCGGTCCAGGTCGGCTAGGCCGCCGATCCCGTTCTCGATATAGCGCTGCCGCCACCTCACCACCGTTGGCCGCGAGACCCCGACGACCCGCGCGATCACCGCGTTCGGCACCGCATCCGCGGCCAGCAACACGATCCGGGCCCGCTGCGTCGCCGCCGCGATCACCGTCTGCGACCGCGTCAGCGAGATCAACCGGGAATGATCACCAGGCCTGAGCGCCAGCGGCGCAGCAACTGCCATACCTCATGGTCTCAAGATCTCAGCGTAAAGATTTCCAAACTAGGTGCCCATCACCCCTTGAGGCCGGCCGTGGCCACGCCCTCGATGAAGTAGCGCTGGCCGAAGGCGAAGATGATCATCATCGGCAGGGTGACCAGCAGCGACGCGACCATCACGTACTGGTAGTCGCCCTGGCCGCCGGCCGTCGGGCTGAACAGCGTCATCGCGTACGAGATCCCCAGCGGCACCGTGTACTGTTCCGGGCTGCCGAAGTTGAGGTAGATCAGCGGCCCCTGGAAGTTCTGCCACGACGCCTGGAACTCGAAGATGAACACGATGATCGAGGACGGCAGCGCCAACGGGAACGCGATGCGCCGCCACAGCCCGAAGGACGAGCAGCCGTCCACCCGGGCCGCCTCGAACAGGTCCCGAGGCAGCGACAGGTAGAACTGCCGCATCAGGAAGATGTAGAACCCGGACCCGAACAGCGCCGCGCCCCACAACGGCACGGTGGTGCCCAGCCAGCCGAGCCACTTCCAGATCAGGTAGTTGGGCACCAGGGTCACCGCCCCGGGCAGCATCATCGAGGCCAGCACCAGCCCGAACAGCAGCCGCTTGAACGGGAACCGGAAGTACGCGAACCCGAACGCCACCAGCGAGCTGGACAGGGTCATCAGGGTCGCCGAGAGCACGGCGATGAGAATCGAGTTGCCCACCCAAGCCAGTAGCGGCAGCTGCTCCCAGACCTCGACGTAGTTCTGCGGCGAGAAGGTCACCGGGATCAGCCGGTTGTCGAAGACCTCACCGCGCGGTTTGAGGCTGGCCGCCAGCAGCCATGCGAACGGGTAGAGGAAGGCCACCGAGACCAGGATCAGCAGCACCCAGCGGATGATCTGACCGGGCAGCTGCCAGCGCTGGCTGGCCTTCGACTGGACCGCCTGCGGCCCGGCGTAGGCGGCCGGGGCGGGGTTGGTGACCTCGGTTGGTGCGGCGGCGAGGCTCATCGCTCACCCCCTTCGTAGTGGACCAGGCGGTTGCCGACCTTGAGCTGGATCGCGGTGATGCCCAGGATGATCACGAACAGCAGCCAGGCCATCGCCGCGGCCAGCCCGAAGTTGAACTGCCGAAACGCCTGTTGGAAGAGGTAGACCCCGTAGAACAGCGCGGCGTCAGGCGCGCTGCTGGTTCCGTCGCGGAAGAAGAGCAGGTACGACTGGTCGAAGACCTGCAACGCCGCAATGGTGTTGACGATGGTCAAGAAGAACAACGTCGGCGAGATCAGCGGAACGGTGATCGAGAAGAACTGACGCAGACGGCTCGCCCCGTCCGTCTCGGCCGCCTCGTACAGCTCGCGCGGCACGTTCTGCAGCGCAGCCAGCAGGATCACCATCGAGCCGGCCACCGTCCACAGGCTCATGATCACGATGGCCGGCTTCACCCACTGGGGGTCGGTCAGCCACTGCGGCCCGGGAATCCCGAAGAGCCCGAGGAAGTTGTTGATCGCCCCGGTATTGCCGTTGAGCAGCAGCAGGAAGACCGAGGCGGTCGCCACCACAGGGGTCATCTTGGGCAGGAAGAAGATGGTCCGAAACACGCCCGCGCCGCGGCGTACGGTGGCCAGCAGGGAGGCCAGCGCGAGCGCGATGATCATCTCCAACGGGACTGCCAGCAGGGTGTAGAAGAAGGTGTTGTAGAGCGAGGTCAGTACCTTTGGGTCCTCGAGCAGCAGCTGGTAGTTCGCCAGGCCGACCGGTGTCCCCCGGTTGGTGGCCAGGTCGTAGTTGGAGAACGACAGACGCAGGCTCCAGACCATCGAGATGATCGTGAAGATAGTGAACCCCACGATCCAGGGCGAGATGAACAGCAGGCCGGCGATCGTCTCGCGCCGGCTGTACTTTTCGCGTTGGCGACGTCTCCTCCGCTGGGGCGGAGGCGACTCGACATCGGGTTCGGGTTGGGTATGAGCGGTCGTCACCACGGTGCGCCCCCCTCTCGCCGGCCCGGCCTACTTCTTGCCGGCCTTGGACTGGTCCCAGGCCCGCAGCGACGCGGCCTGCGCATCCGCCAGCGCCGCCTGCGGATCCTTCTCACCGGTGAGCGCCACCGAGACCGCGTTGTTGAAGTTCTGGTCGATGATCTGACCGACGGCCGAGGCGCCGCGGCTGACGTTGCCCGGCAGAACCTCGTAGTAGGTCGCGATGACCTGGTCGAAGTCGGCGTTGCCGCTCGGCTTGACGAACTGGGTGCGGACCGCCTCGTCAGCCGCCGGGGACGCGGTGAACAGACCGGTGTTGATGGACTTCTTCTCCTCCACCGTCTTCGCCCGAGCCTGTCCGGCCGCGATCCAGGCCGCCTCGGACGTGGCGTTGATCGCCCAGGCACAGGCTGCGGACTTGTTCTTCCCGGCGGCCGCGACGGCGAAGGCGGTGCCGCCGGCCATGGCGAGCGGCTGGCCCTCCAGGGTCTTGATCGGCACTGCGGCCAGGGACACGTCGTCCTTGGTGTTGGACAGCACGTTGACGAACCACTGCTGTGCGGCCTGGACGGCGACCTGGTCCTGGACGAACTGGTTCTTGTCCCCGAAGACGTCCCACGTGTCCTTGAAGGACTTGACCTTGGCGAAGCCACCCTGCGCGTCCATCACCTGCTTCATCCAGGTCAGCGCCTTGACGTTGTTCGGGTCGTCCAGGGTGGGCTTGCCGGTCTCGTCGTTGGTGCCGCCACCGAAGACCTCGAACCACATGTACGCCGACCCGGGCAGGTCGGGATCAAAACCGACGACCGACGGGTTGCCACCCTTCTGCTTCTGGAGCTTCTCGGCGAGAGAAACGATCTGGTCCGGCTTGGACGTATCCAGCTGGTCCAGGGAGACGCCGGCCTCCTCCAGCACCCGCTTGTTCACCATCAGAGCGAGGGGCTGGAAGAACTGCGGCACGGCGTACACCTTGCCGTCGTAGGTCACGTCGGCGATCGTCGAAGCGTAGTACTGCTGGTCGGGCGTGACGCCGTGGACCGCGTAGCACTCGTCCATCGGAACGATCAGGTCCTTGTCGGCCAGGGTGGCGACCACGCTGCGATCCATCTGCAGCAGGTCCGGCACGTTGCCCGAGGCCGCCTGCGCGGCGAACTTCTGCGGGTCGAAGCTGGTGGTGTCCAGCGTGATGGTGACGCCCGACAGCTGCTGCTTGGCGTAGTCCGCGCGGGACTGGCCCACCTCGTCCCCCGGGTTGAACCCACTGATCTTGAGGGTCCCGCTGACCTCCTTGGTAAAGGTACCGCTGCCGGTCTGACTGGCGGCCGGCTCCTCACTGCGCTCGGCCGCCGGGTTGCACGCCGAGAGACCGAGCATCACGGTGGCCGTGGCAACGGCTGCGCCCGCACGCTTGCTGATCATTTCTCTCCTCTCCTGTGCCGTCGGGCCGGCTCGGAAAGAGCGGCGTCGTCGCGGCTGTTTACAAGATAAACCACTTCTCCCCCGGCCACGAGGGGGTACTCGTGCCCTACCTACTCGGCAGTAGCATCCGCCGACAGCCCGCTCCGGCCGACGACCGACCCGTTGAAGCGTCCGTCACCCCGCGAGCAGTCGGGCGGCGTATTCGGGCAGGGCCAGGCCCTCGGTGGCGGCCCCGTGACGGAGGACGGAGTGGACCCGGTCCGGATGGTGACCGCGGTCGATCAACACTCCGACCGCCCGGTTGATCGTCGCGTACTCGCCCAGGCCGGAGATCCCGGAGACAACGGACTCGGGGGGCAGGTCGACATCGAGCCGAACAGCCGGATGGTGCCCGTCGCGATTCCCGTCCGCGGCGTACGCGGTGTCCGGCCGGCCAAGACGGTAGACGTAGTCGAGATCGGCGGACAGGTCCACGAAGGCCCCCGGGATGCCCGCATAGAACACGATCCGGCTCTGCGGGTCGAAACCCGGTCCCAGGTCGGTCAGCCCGACACGGAGCGATGTTGCTGGGCGCTGTCCGTCGATGTCGGCGAAGGCGGTCAGGGTGACCGACCAGCCGTCCAGGACGAGGGTGAGCCGCAAGCCCTGGTAGGACGACACCGCGGTCCGCAGGTGTTCGACCAGCGCCACCACGGACCCGCTGAGGTTGTCGTCGCCGGCACCTACGCTCTCAGTCAGATCGCGCAGGGACGCGGCAAGATCCGTGGGGAGATCCACCGGTGATGCTCCGAAGAAGCGGATCCGCCCGCCAACTCAGTCTTACCTGGGTTGGGCCAACAGGTTGCTGACTCAAGATGGCGGCCGTTACGGACCACAACTAAATTGCCGCGTCACCCTTGACGATACGCGCCGAAGCAGGCGCCAGGTCAACCGACCGAACCGTCGCGGGTCGGGTGATGCCGGGCGTTCGCCCGCCGCACCGCCTCGTCGACGATGTTCCGGGCCACGACGGTCAGCTTGCGGTGCTCGGCCTGGCTCAGCTCGCGCAACCGCTCCATCGCCTGCGCCTCGGTGCCGCCACCCCGGCTCATCATGATTCCTACCGCCCGATCGACAACCCCACGACTCTCCAACGCGGCCTGCAGCTGCACGGCCAGGCGTCGCGTCTGGGCGAGAGCTTGAGCGTTCTGCACCGCGATCGCGGCAGGAGCAGCGAAGATCATGCCGAGCTCGGCGGCGCGTTCGTCGAAGACGTTCTTGGCGTGGGCGTACACGTTCATCGCGCCGACCACCCCCTCCGGGGTGACCAACGGCAGCGACACCACGCTGTGGACTCCGAGCCGTGCGATCCGCCCCCCGAACCGCGGCCAGCGCGAGTCACCCCCCAACGATCCGGAGAGCACGGGCCGCCCCTCGGCGGCGGCGCTGATACAGGGGCCCTGGCCGATCCCGTACTGGATGTCGTCGATCTCGCTCACGAAGGGGGCCGTCGCCACCACGACATCGGCCCGGTCCTCTTCCAGCAAGGTCAGCCCGGCACCGTCCGCGCCCGGGATAGCCTGCACGGCGTACGTTGCGACCCGCGTGAGCAGGGTCTCCAGCTCGAGGTGGCCCGATGCCAGTCGCGACAGGCTCGCCAGACTGTCGCGCAGGTCAGCCTCCTCGGCCAACCGCCGCCCATCGCCAGCCGCTCCGTCCAGCGGCGTTTCTTCCGGGTCCATATCTGTTCGGGTTCCTCCAGGGCCGAGCTCGCGACCGACGGTCGAACTCTAGCCGTTGGTCGGGTGGACTCAACCGCTTGCTCCAGCCCCCGGGACTCGGACCCACGGCCATGGGCCACGACGACGCCTCTGGTTTACAAGGTATAGTTAGGGGACTGCTCGAACGCAGTCGGCCTGGGGCCCGAGCCGCCGTGTGGTCACGCCGCGCCTCCCTAGCGATAACGCTGCCGCCCAGAAAACCATCTGAGACCGACTCTGCGACGGGACCCTCTCTTGACCTCTCTCCTCACCTCCCCATCCCGGCCTGCGGCCGGCTCCGAACGAGGAGGTAGCTCCTTCACCGCGCTCACCCGAAAGGTCCATGAGCTGGGTCTGATGCGCCGCCGCTACGGCTACTACTGGGCGAAGCTCATCGGCGCCGTACTCGCCCTGACTGCCTGGGTCTTCGCCTTCGTCTGGATCGGCGACTCATGGCTGCAGCTCATCTCGGGCGGGGTGCTGGCGGTACTGATGACCCAGATCGCCTTCCTCGGCCACGATGCCGCCCACCGGCAGATGTTCAAGTCCGGCCGCTGGAACGACTGGGTCAGCATGATCGTCGCCAACCTGCTCGTCGGCATCAGCTACGGCTGGTGGCAGAGCAAGCACACCCGGCACCACGCCAACCCGAACAAGGAAGGCGCCGACCCCGACATCGCCCTGTCGGCGATCGCGATGACGCCGGCGATGGCCAACCGCCACCGCAGCCCTCTGCTGCGCTGGCTCGTCGCCCGTCAGGGCTGGTACTTCTTCCCGCTGCTGCTGCTCGAAGGTGCGTCCCTGCACTGGGACGGCATCAAGCGGGTGTTCGGCCGGGGCAAGGTCGAGCGCCGCTGGGTCGAAATCAGCTTCCTGGCCGTACGGCTCGGCGGACTGCTGACCTTGGCGTTCGTCGTGCTGCCGCCCGGCAAGGCCCTCGCGTTTCTCGCGATCGAGCTGGCCGTGTTCGGCTTCTACATGGGCTTCTCGTTCGCCCCCAACCACATCGGCATGCCACTGGTGTCGCCGAAGCTCAAGCTCGACTTCCTGCGCCGCCAGGTGCTGATGAGCCGCAACATCCGCGGTGGGGCCTGGATGTCGATCTTCATGGGCGGCCTGAACTACCAGGTCGAGCACCACCTGTTCCCCTCGATGGCCCGGCCCCACCTGCGCAAGGCCAAACCGCTGGTCGCGGCGTACTGCGCCGCCGAGGGGGTTCCCTACACCGAGACGACGATCTGGCAGGCGTACCGCAACATCATCGGTTACCTGAACACGGTGGGTCTGGCCGGGAAGGACCCGTTCCTCTGCCCGATGGTCGCGCAACGCCGAGCGCTCTGACGGTCGCTGACGCAACCCCGAGTTTGACCCTGCCGAACCGGACCCGTAGTGTTTACAGCGTAAACCAGTGCGGGAATCCTTCCGCGGCTGGTCCTTGACCGAAGCAAAGACAATCGCTCGGTCCCCGGCGGCCCTTCGGCCGTTCCCGTTTGGAGATATCTGATGTCCACCACCCAGTCCCCCTACACGCCTGATCTCACCGATGCGGCGCCGCGGCGCCAGTCGACCGAGACCAAGGCCTCGTTCAAGACCACCGAGCTCATCGTCTTCGTGGTCGCCGTCCTCGGCGTCCTCATCGCCGCGGCGGTCACTGATAACGGTGACGACGGCCAGGGCTTCGGCGCACGCAGCGCCTGGCTCTACGTCACGCTGTTGAGCATCGGCTACATGATCAGCCGTGGCCTGGCCAAGTCAGGCAGCCGTCACCACGACGCCTGATCTACCGCTGTGCGCCGTCCGCCCCGGTCTCGACTAACGTCGGCCGGGGCGGCGGCGTTTCCACCCCTCGCCCACTGCACATCTCGAGGAGAGACATGACTGAGAACCCCACCGCGGCCGACGCCGCGAACCCCACCACCCCGAATGCGACCACCGCTCCGGACACGACCGCCCCGACCCCCGAGGCAGCGAACGCCGAGTGGCCGGTGCTGACTCCGGAGGCGACCGCCCCGGTGGCGGGCACCGTACCGGTGACCGACCCCGAACCGGCCGCGGCCGCTCCTAGCGAACCGACCCAGTCGAGCCTGGCCGCACCGCGAGGGCTGAGCTACGCGGTCGACATCGTGTTCTGCATCGATGTCACCGGCAGCATGGCCCCGATCCTCGACGCCGTGAAGGCCAACGCTCTCGGGTTCTACGACGACGTCCAGACCAACCTGACGGCGAAGGGCAAGAACGTGTCCCAGCTGCGGGTTCGCGTGGTCGCCTTCCGCGACATCGTCGCCGACGGCGAGGCGGCGCTGGAGGAGTCGCCCTTCTACACCCTGCCGACCGAGCGCAACGGCTTCTCGGAGTTCGTGAACGGGCTGATCCCGCAGGGCGGTGGCGATGCGCCGGAGTCGGGTCTCGAGGCTGTGTCCCTGGCCATCAACTCCCCCTGGACCACCACTGGCGACCGCCGTCGGCAGGTCATCGTGGTGTGGACTGACCAGCCCGCCCAGCCCCTTGACCCGTCCGTCCTGCCCGCCGACCTCGGGTCCCGGATACCGGGCGACTTCAGCGCGCTGACCGACGTCTGGGAGGACGAGCAGGGTGTGATGGGCTCCAGCTCGAAGCGGCTGATCCTCTTCGCGCCGGACGGCCCGGGCTGGAGTGACATATCGGCCGTCTGGGAGAACGTCGTGCACCACCCGTCGCGGGCCGGCGGCGGCTTGTCGGATGTGGACTACGGCACGATCATCGACTCGATCGGCAACTCGGTGTGAGCGACCTGGGGGAACCGACGGCGACCGCCGGCATCCGCTCGACGTCCGGGCCCAGCCTGTCCTTCGCCTTCAACCTGGCCAAGATCCCGGACCAGGGCGAGGACTCCGACCCGATCGTTCGCGACGGGCCGGACCTCGGCCTGGTCGGCGTGTTCGACGGGATGGGCGGGGCCGGCGGCACGGTCTACGAGACCCCGAGCGGGTCGCGTACGGGGGCCTACATCGCCTCGCGCGTGGCCCGCGACGTCGTCGAACAGCGGATGCTCGACCTCCTGGAGCCCGACTGGAACCTCAACGGCCAGGCGGCCGCCGAGGACCTCCAGCGGTCGGTCCGGGAGGCGCTGGAGGAGCGGCTGGCGGAGCTCAAAGCCCCGCCGAGCCGGCTGCGTTCGAAGCTGCTCCGGGCCCTGCCGACCACCATGGCCGTGATTGCCCTGCAGCGGACCGCCCGCGGCGGGTCCACCTGGACTGCCCACGTCTTCTGGGCCGGGGACTCGCGCGCCTACGTCGTGAACGCCGACGGCGCCGCCCAGCTCAGCACCGACGATCTTCGGGACCCGGGCGACGCGCTGGCCAACCTGCGGCGCGACTCGGTCGTCAGCAACGCCATGTCTGCCGACACCGACTTTCACGTCAGCTACCGGCGGGTCGAGCTGCAGGCGCCGTTCCTGCTGGTCTGCGCGACCGACGGCTGCTTCGGCTACGTGCCGACCCCGATGCACTTCGAGCACCTGCTGCTGCAGGGCTTGGCCGGGGCTCGCACCACCTCGGCCTGGTCGTCCGCGCTGCAGTCGGCGATCAGTGCCGTCACCGGCGACGACGCCGCGATGGCGGTGATGGGCGTCGGCACCGACTTCTCCGGCTTCCGGTCGCTGCTCGCCCCCCGTCTGGCCGAGCTGGAGCGCAGCATCATCACGCCGCTGGACGGGCTGCGCCGGGCCGTCGAGGACGCCGAACGCGCCCTGCAGCAGGCCCGGCAGCGCCACCAGGACGAGACGGCCGCCCTGTGGGCGCAGTACCAGACCGGGTACGAACGGCACCTCCGACCGGCCGCCGACGAGCCGGATGAGGAGGAGCTCGCCGAGAGTCCTGGTGCGGCCGACGAGACCGCGCCAAGCGAAGTGAGTGACGAGGTGGAGGAGCCGCCTGCGGAGGACGAGGCCGAGGAACGCGAGCCCTGGCGTCCGGCGGAGGTGACGTCATGAAGGCCGGCGACGTGATCAACGGCTACACCATCCTCGAGGACTTCAAGGTCGTCGGTGCGGGACTGAGCCAGTGGACGTTCGCCGAGCGCGGCGGTCGGCAGTTCTTCATCAAACAGTTCCTCAGCCCGACCTACCCTGACGACGCGGCCCCGGGAAGCGCGAAGACCAAGGCCAAGAAGCGCGCCCGCTGCGCGGCCTTCGAGAGCCATCACCGCGGGATCCAGACCGTGCTGGCCCCGCTGTCCGCGTACGGCGGGAACCTCATCGTGACCCTGGACTTCTTCCGCTGGGGCGCCAAGTACTACAAGGTCACCGAGAAGGTCGACGCCGAGGCGATGGAGCCACGCGACATCGCCCGGCTCGACTTCCCGATTCAGCTGGTGTTGATGAAGTCGGTGGCCCACAGCCTGAAGATCCTGCATGACCTGCGGATCGTGCACAGCGATATGAAGCCCAGCAACATCCTCGTCAAACGCACCGAGCTGGGCTACACCAGCAAGCTGATCGACTTCGACAGCGCCTACCTGGCCGGTAACCCGCCGCCCCCGGAGGAGATCGTCGGCACGATCAACTACTACTCCCCCGAGCTCCTCGGCTACATCCAGGAGGCCGGAGTTCCACCGCACCAGCTCGGTGTGGCCTCCGATGTTTTCACCCTGGGACTGATCTACACCGAGTTCCTCACCGGCGCACCCCCGCCCTTCGACACCGCGACGTACCACGAAGCAGCGGTCGCGGTCGGCAACGGCCAGACGCTGCGCATCCCGCGGGACGGTGTGGTCCCGGAGCTGGCCGACCTGATCGACCAGATGATGGCCGCCGATCCCGCCCACCGGCCGACGATCGCCAAGGTGCACGCCACGCTGATGAGCATCCGGACCGGTCCGCCGGAACGGCCGGTCGCGCCCCCGCGGCCCGGACTGCCGAGCGCCCTGCGCGGTAAGGGTCTGCGAGCGACCCGCCCAGGCGCGGCCGCTCCGGCCGACGCAGCGGCTGCTCCGCGCGGTCGGCTGGTCGGCAAGCTGATCTCGAAGATCACGGATCGAGTCCCGGGCGGACGACCCCCCGAGCCCCCCGACGCCACGGTTCGGCCCCGCCGATGATCGGCATCTGGCGCTGCCGCGTTTGCGAGGGCGTGAACCAAGGTGGGCGGGTCTGCGCGACCTGCGGCACCGAGGTACCGCACGGTGAGCCGCTGCGGGCCGCAGTCCGGACGCGGCTGCCGAGCACGTTGCCGCCGGCACCGCCTCCCGTGCCGCCGACCGTACATCGGCGCGAACTGCGGACCATGCCCACCCCGGCGGACCTGGGCCGGGTGGACCCGGACGGTCGGTTCGAGGCCTTCGACGGCTTCACGATCCTCCCGCTGCCGGGTGGATGCATCGTGTTCGGCCGCTGACGCCCTACCTCGCCGCTCGGCGGGACCTCCGCAGCGCGCGGACGCCGACGTAGACCAGTCCTCCGGCGGCCAGCCACGGGCCGGCCACGATGATCGGGTCGAGCGGCTGGTGCACGAGGTCGGCCCGCTTCTGGCCGATGCGCGAGGCGATCGGGTGGCGCTTGAACTTGTACGGCCCGCGGTAGACCATCGCTCGCATCATCCGCTCCTATCGAACCGGTGGTCGGTTCACGTGTGGCTCGTACCCGTTAGCCACGGCCTACTCATCCAGGGCCGACACGCCAGG
>CAWEFW010000003.1:0-323562 GCA_963808435.1 uncultured Actinomycetota bacterium
CCCATGCCCCGTTTCCTGGCCGCCCAGCCCGTCACCCAACTGATCGGGCTGCCGTGGGCCACGCCGCTGGAGGAGTGGCCCGAGGACAACCTGGTCGCGCTGCCCCGCGGCATCTCGCGGCATGTGGTCCGGTTCGTCCGCTGCGGGACACGACGTGTTCGCGGTCAAGGAGGTGCTGGAGCACCTGGCCCGGCACGAGTACCGGCTGCTCCGCGACCTGACCCGGCTGGACGTCCCGTCGGTCGAGGCGACCGGAGTGGTCACCGACCGGGTGGAGGCCGACACCGGGGAGCCGCTGGATCCGATCCTGATCACCCGACACCTGCAGTTCTCGCTGCCCTACCGCTCGCTGTTCAGCCGCGGCGTCCGGCAGGACACGGTCAACCGGCTGGTCGACGCCATGGTCGTGCTGCTGGCCCGGCTGCACCTGATCGGCTTCCTCTGGGGCGACGTGTCGCTGTCCAACACCCTCTTCCGCCGCGACGCCGGCGCCTTCGCCGCGTACCTGGTCGACGCCGAGACCGGCGAGCTGCACGACCAGCTGACCAACGGCCAGCGGGAGCACGACCTGACCATCGCCCGGACCAACCTGTTCGGCGAGTTCAGCGACCTGGAGGCCGGCGGGCTGCTCGACGAGGCGCTGGACCCGCTGGTGCTGGTGGAGACGATCGAGGCGCGCTACCGCGAGCTGTGGGCCGAGCTGACCGACGTCGAGGAGTTCCACAGCGGGGAGATGCACCGGATCGAGGGCCGGGTGCGGCGGCTGAACGCCCTCGGCTTCGACGTCGCCGAGCTGGACATCACCACCGACTTCGCCGGTTCCACGGTGCGGGTCCAGCCCAAGGTCGTGGACGCCGGGCACCACCAGCGGCGGCTGATCCGGCTCACCGGTCTGGACACCGAGGAGAACCAGGCCCGACGGCTGCTCAACGACCTGGACTACTACCGGGCGCGGACCGACCAGCAGAACGCCGACGAGCAGGTGGTCGCGCACCAGTGGCTGACCAACCGGTTCGAGCCGGTGGTGCAGTCGGTACCCAGCGACCTGCGGGCCAAGCTGGAGCCCGCCGAGCTCTACCACGAGGTGCTGGAGCACCGCTGGTTCCTCAGTGAGCAGGCGGGCACGGAGGTGGCGATCAACGCCGCCGCCGAGAACTACATGCGCGATGTGCTCTACCGGCTGCCGGACGAGGAGATCGCCCTGTCCGCGATGGAGTCGATGGGGCCGCTGGCCAACCCGTACGACCCGTCGCAGGGCTTCGTCGACGACGAGGAGGACAAGCCGTACGACCCGTGGGAGGACGGCGACGAGGCCCCCGGCGCCGAGGAGGAGGTGCCGGCCACGGGGTACCTCGACATCGACGCGCTGCGGGCCAAGGCCCGCCGGTAGTCCGAGCACTCCGATGACCGACACCGCGACCTCCGCCAGCCGGCCGGACGACACCCGCAGCGCCGGTTTCCGGCCGATCGGCTGGTGGCTGAAGGAGGCCGATGCCCGCCTCGAGGCGGCGTTCGACCTACGCCTGCGCGCGTACGGGGTGACGTCCCGCCGCGGTTGGCAGGTGCTGGCCAGCGCGGCCCGGGCGCCGGTCCGCCGCGCCGACCTGGTCGCCGACCTCAGCAGCTTCGACGCCGCCGCGACGGTCGAGCAGGTGGTCGACGAGCTCGCGGCCGAGGGCTGGCTGACCGACGACGACGGAACCCTGCGGCTGACGCCGGACGGGGAGGACCTGCACGCCGAGACTCGCCGCCGGGATCGCGCGAGATCCGGGGTTGGGTCGCCGAGGCGCTCCCCGGCGAGGACTACCAAACCCTGGTCGACCTGCTCCGCCGCCTGGTCGAGGCGTTCCCGTCCGTGCCGGAACGATCGACCGTGACTGCCAAAATCTCCGCCAGGTCCGGCGCCACCTGAACGCACGGTGCGGCCTTGCGGGAACCTCGGCCGAGGGACGGTCGTCACCGCGGGGGAGCCGGAGCGCCGTCGAGCCGGATCACCTCGCCGTTGAGCAGCGGGTTGGCGACGATCGCCTCCACCAGCTGCGCGTACTCCTCCGGACGACCGAGCCGCGGCGGGTGCGGCACCTGCGCCTCCAGGATGTTCTTGGTCTCCCCCGGCATCCCGGCCATCATCGGGGTCTCCATCACCCCGGGGGCGATGGTCATCACCCGGATCGCGTGCTGCGCCAGGTCGCGGGCCGCGGTCAAGGTCAGCGAGACCACTCCGCCCTTGCTGGCCGAGTACGCCGCCTGCCCGATCTGCCCGTCGTACGCCGCCACGCTCGCGGTCATCACCACCAGGCCGCGGTCGCCGTCGGCCGGCTCGTTCGCGAGCATGGCCTGGGCCGCCAGCCGGAGCACGTTGAACGTGCCGACCAGGTTGATCTCCACCACGGTGCGGAAGGCCTCCAGCGGCAGCAGCCCGCGCTTCCCGATCACCCGGCCGGGGGTCGCCACCCCGGCGCAGCTCACCGCCACCCGGATCACTCCCATGCCCGCCGCCGCGTCGACGGCCGCCTGCACCTGCTCCTCGTCCCGGACGTCGGCGGCCACGAAGCGGACGCGGTCGCCGAGCTCTGCGGCGACCGCGGCGCCCGAAGAGGACGGTAGGTCGAGGATCACCGCCCGCGCCCCGGTTGCGATCAGCGCCTGGACGGTGGCCAGGCCGAGCCCGGATGCCCCGCCGGTGACCAGGACCACGTCCCCGTCGGCCAACCTCATCGGGCGGCGCCGAGCAGCAGGCGGCCGATCACCAGGCGCTGGATCTGGTTGGTGCCCTCGAAGATCTGCGTCACCTTCGCCTCTCGCAGGTAGCGCTCGGCCGGGAAGTCACGGGTGTAACCGTAACCACCGAGCACCTGGACGGCGTCGGTAGTCACCTTCATCGCCGCGTCGGTGGCCACCATCTTGGCCACCGCGGCATCCCGGGTGAACGGCCGCCCAGCGTCGCGTTTCCGCGCGGCCAGCAGATAACAGGCCCGGGCGGTGTCGGTCGCCGCGGCCATCTCGGCCAGCAGGAACTGCAGCCCCTGGAACTCCGCGATCCGGCGGCCGAACTGCTGCCGCTCGCTCGCGTACGCCACCGCCAGGTCCAGCGCGGCCTGGGCCAGCCCGGTCGCACAGGCCGCGATCCCCAGCCGGCCGGAGTCCAGGGCCGACAAGGCGATCCGGCGACCCTGGCCTTCGGGCCCGACCAAGCGGTCGTCGTCGAGATGGACGGCGTCGAAGTACAGCGCGGTGGTCGGCGACGAGGTCAACCCCATCTTGCGTTCCGGCACACCGAAGCTCAGCCCGAGTGCTTGACCGGGCACGTGGAAGCAGGAGATCTCCTCGCCCTGGGGTCCGCTGCGGGCGAAGGTGGTGTAGAAGTCGGCGTGCCCGCCGTGGGTGATCCAGGCCTTGGCCCCGCTCAGGTCGAAGCCTTCAGTCGCCCGCTTGGCTCGGCAGGTCATCCCGGAGATGTCCGAACCCGCCTGGGCCTCCGACAGCGCGTACGCCCCGAGCTGCTGACCCCCCAGCATGTCCGGCAGGAACGTCGTCCGCTGATCGTCGGTGCCGTACTGAGCCAACGGGTAGGACGACATGGTGTGCACCGAGACCGCCAGCCCGACGGTCATCCACGCGGAGGCCAGCTCCTCCAGGACCTGCAGGTAGACCTCGTACGGCTGGCCCGATCCGCCGTACTCCTCCGGGTAGGGAAGGCCCAGGACGCCGGCCTCCCCGAGCATCCGAATCGTCTCGCGCGGGAACTCCCCTGCTGCCTCGGCGGCCGCCGCGTGTGGGGCCAGCTCGGCCGCCGCGATCTCGCGGACCAGCCCGACCAGCTCGGCGGCGTCCTCGGTGGGCAGCAGGCGATCAACCGTCATCTGACTCCTTGTCCTCCACGACCCCCGGTACTGCGCAGAGTACGATAGTACCGCCATGGTTGTAGTTCTTCCTGAGCCGCGGCTGACCAGCCGGCAGACCCACCTACGCGACGCACTGGTGGAAATGGTGCTCGCCGAGGGGTTCAGCCGGCTGACCCTCGACCAGGTGGCCGCCACGCTGAACTGCTCGAAGCGCACCCTGTACGCGCTCGCCGCCAGCAAGGAGCAGCTCGCCGTGCTGGCGGTGCGGCACTTCTTCAGACGGGCCACCGAGCAGGTGGAGGCGACCATCGCCGCGACCCGCAACCCGGCCCGCCGGGTGACCCGCTACCTGGAGGCGGTGGCCGAGGCGCTGCGGCCGGCGTCCCGGGCCTTTCGCGACGACCTGGCCCACAACGCCTTGGCCGCCGAGATCTACGAGCAGAACACCGTCGCCGCCGCGCACCGGGTCCGGGAGCTGATCGACGAGGGCACCAAGGCCGGTGCGTTCCGCCAGGTTCCGGCCGGGTTCGTGGGCGAGGTGGTGACTGCGACGATGCGTCGGATCACCAGCGGGGAGATCGCTACGGCGACGGGACTGAGCGATGCCGAGGCGTACACGGAGCTGGCTCGGCTGGTCGTCGCCGCCATCCGCCGGTGAGCGGCGCCACGGCCGATGTGCGTCGAGGCCATATCCTGCCCAGGTGGAGGACGACCTGCAGCAGCTCGGTGAGGAGCTGATCAGCACCGCGGCCCGGATGGTGCGCTGGGCTCCGAAGGAGCACGGTTTCCACATCAGCCTCGCCGCCGCGCGGCTGCTGGCCCGACTGCACGACAACGGTCCGACCCGGATCAGCGACCTGGCCACGGCCGAGCGATGCTCGCAGCCGACCATCACCAACCACGTGAAGCGGCTGGAGGCGGCCTCGCTGGTGGCCCGCGACGTCGACCCGCACGACGGCCGCGTCTGCATCATCCGTCTGACCGATCCGGGGCGGGCCGAGCTGGCCAGCATCCGGACCGCCCTGGGCGCGGGTCTCGAGCCGTACCTTGCCCGGCTGACCGAGTCCGACCGGCAGGCCCTGCAGGACGGCATCGCGGTGATGCGCCGCCTCATGACGATCAAGGAACCCCAGCCGTGACCTTCCGTCTCTATGACACCGCCACCCGTGCGGTGCGCGACTTCACGCCCCTGGTGCCCGGACAGGTGTCGATCTACCACTGCGGACTGACGGTCCAGGCCGCGCCGCACCTCGGCCACATCCGCAAGGAGGTCGTCTTCGACGTACTGCGTCGCTGGCTGACCTGGTCGGGTTACGCGGTCACGGTGATCGCCAACGTCACCGACATCGACGACAAGATCTTGGCCAAGTCCGCGGCCGAAGGAGTGCCGTGGTTCGCGCATGCCTACCGCTACGAGCGTGAGCTGCACGCCGCGTATGCCGCCCTGGGTTGCGCCCCGCCCACCTACGAGCCGCGCGCGACGGGGCATGTGCCCGAGATGCTGGAGCTGATCGAGGTACTGATGGAGCGCGGCCACGCGTACGCCGCGGCCGATGGTTCCGGGGACGTCTACTTCGACGTGTGCTCCTGGCCGGCGTACGGCTCGCTGTCCAACCAGAAGGTCGACGACATGGAGCCGGCCGGCGATGCCGACCCGCGGGGTAAGCGGGACCCCCGGGACTTCGCGCTCTGGAAGGGGCACAAACCCGACGAGCCCTACTCGGCCAGCTGGCCGACCCCGTGGGGCCGCGGCCGGCCGGGCTGGCACCTGGAATGCTCGGCGATGGCCGGGAAGTACCTCGGGGACGAGTTCGACATCCACGGCGGCGGGCTGGACCTGCGGTTCCCGCACCACGAGAACGAGCTGGCCCAGTCGACGGCGGCCGGGCAGAGGTTTGCGCGGTTCTGGATGCACAACGCGCTGCTCACCGCCGCCGGGGAGAAGATGAGCAAGTCCCTCGGCAATGGGGCCCTGGTCTCGGAGGTGACCAAGCGGTTCCCGGCCCGGGCGGTGCGGTTCTACCTGACCCAGCCCCACTACCGGTCCACGGTGGAGTACTCCGACGACGCGATCGCCGAGTCGGCTGCCGCGCTGGCCCGGATCGACAACTTCGTGGAGCGGGCGACCGAGCTGGTGGGAACCCCGGAGGCCGCGGTACCGGAGGCCTTCGTCACCGCGATGGACGACGACCTGGGGACACCGGCGGCGGTGGCCGTGCTGCACGCGGCGGTCCGGGACGGGAACTCCGGGCTGGACGCGGTGGACCGGGCTCGGGTCCGCGACCGGTTGGCCGAGGTCACCGGGATGCTGGACGTGCTCGGGCTCAACGCCGACAGCCCGTACTGGGCGACCTCCGGTGCTGACCGGCGGCTCGGGGCCGTGGTCGACGGGCTGGTCTCCGCACTGCTGGCCCAGCGCCAGGAGGCACGCGCCCGCCGGGACTTCGCCGCCGCCGACGCCATCCGCGACGCGCTGGCCGACCTCGGCGTCGAGGTCTCCGACACCGCCGCGGGCCCCCGCTGGTCCCTGTCCGGGGCTGGGGCCTGACGTGCCCGGGAACAGTCAGCGCAAGGGTGCCGTCCGGCGCAAGGGCAAGGGCAACACCGCCGGGTCCGGCGGCCGGGTCCGCCGTGGACTGGAGGGTCGAGGCCCGACGCCCAAGGCCGAGGACCGGCCGTACCACGCGGCGCACAGGGCCAAGAAGGCCGCGACGCGGCCGCGGCCGGGGACCTCAGCGGCTCCGCGGACCGGACGACCCGGTTCCGGACCGGAGTGGGTGGCCGGGCGCAACGCCGTGCTGGAGGCGATGACCGCCGAGATCCCGGTCAAGGCGGCGTACGTCGCCGAGGGCGCGGAGCGGGACGACCGGCTGCGAGACATCCTCAAGCTGGCGGCCGACCGCGGCACGGGGCTGCTCGAGGTCACCCGAGCCGAGCTGGACCGGCTGACCGGCGGCGCCGTGCACCAAGGCGTGGCCCTGCAGCTGCCGGCGTACACGTACACCCATCCGGACGACCTGCTGGCCGACGCCCTGGCCGCCGAGACCGAGCCGCTCATCGTGGCCCTGGACGGGGTGATGGACCCGCGCAACCTGGGGGCGATCGTCCGGTCGGCGGCCGCCTTCGGGGCCCACGGGGTGCTCATCCCGGAGCGCCGAGCGGCGGGGATGACCGCCGCGGCGTGGAAGACGTCAGCCGGGGCGGCGGCCCGACTGCCGATCGCCCGGGCCACCAACCTGAACCGCGCCCTGCGCGGGTACGCCGACGCCGGGTTCGCCCTGGTTGGGCTGGACGGGCAGGCCGATGTCCTGATCGACCAGGTCGTGGAGACGTCCGGGCCGCTGGTGCTCGTGGTGGGCAGCGAGGACACCGGGCTGTCCCGGCTGGTCCGGGAGGCCTGCGACACGGTGGCCGCCATCCCGATCAGCGCCGGGGTGGAGTCCCTCAACGCGGGTGTGGCCGCGGGGGTCGCGCTGTACGAGATCGGCCGCCGGCGGCGCTCTACGCCATGAGCCCGTCAACGCGCCCTTCGACAAGCTCAGGGCACATGATCACACGGGGCGCTTGACCCGGCGGCGGTTGGCGGGAGCGCTGGCCGGAGGCACCACCGGGCCGATGTCGCCGTCGGGGGCCTCGTCCAGGTCGACCATCACCGGGGCGTGGTCGCTCGGGCCACTCCCCTTCCGGGCCAGCCGGTCGACCCAGGCTGCGGCGACACGGTCGGCGACGGCCGGACCGGCCAGCACCAGGTCGATCCGCATCCCCAGGTCCTGGTGGAACATGCCGGCCCGGTAGTCCCAATAGGTGAAGACGCGCTCGCGGTCCGGCCAGCGGCGGCGCACCACGTCGACCAGCCCCAGGGCCTCGAGCTCGCGCAGGGCGTCCCGCTCCGGCACGGTCACGTGGGTCGAGCCGATGTAGGCGTCGGGGTCGTACAGGTCGGCATCGGCGGGCGCGATGTTCATGTCGCCGCAGACCACCGACGTGGCCACATCCCTCGCGGCCACGGCGTCCCGGAGCTTGTCCAGCCAGCGCAGCTTGTACCCGTAGTGCGGGTCGTCGGGGGTGCGACCGTTCGGCACGTAGACCGAGGTGACCCGCAGTCCGCCGCAGGTCGCGGTCAGGGCCCGGGCCTCCGGCTCGGCGGTGTCGTCAGGGAAGCGCGGTACGTCCGGGAATCCGCGGACCACGTCCTCCAGCCCGACCCGGGACAGCAGAGCCACCCCGTTCCACCGGCCCTGGCCGTAGTGTGCGACCTGGTACCCCCGCTCGGCCAGCGCCGCGTCGAACTGCGTAGCGAACTCGGCGTCGGAGAGCTTGGTCTCCTGCAGGCACACCACGTCCGGCGCCCGCTGGTCCAGCCAGGGCAGCAGCCGGGGCTCGCGGACCTTGGCGGAGTTGACGTTCCAGGTGGCGATCCGCATGAGCCCTCTCTACACGACGACGGTGACGATCCGACCGGGCACCACGATCACCCGCTTGGGCACCCGCCCGTCCAGACTGGGGGCGACCCGGTCCAGCGCCGCCGCCTCGATCGCGGCGGCCTCGGCGTCGGCCGGCACCTCGATCTTGCCGCGCAGCTTGCCGTTGACCTGCACCGGGTACAGCACCGTCTCGGCGACCATCAGGGCCGGGTCGGCCACCGGGAACGGGTGGTAGGCCAGGGACTCACTGTGCCCCAGCCGGGACCACAGCTCCTCGGCCACGTGCGGCACCAGCGGCGCGGCCAGCAGCACCATCGGCTCGACCAGGCTCCGGGGCAGCGGGCCGGAGGCGGCCAGCGCGGTCAGCCGGTTGTTCAGCTCGGTCAGCCGGGCCACCGCGGTGTTGAACCGCAGCGCGGTGTAGTCCGCGGTCACCCGGTCAATGGTGCGATGTAGCAGGCTCAGCGTCTCTGCGTCCACCGCGTCGACCCGTCCGTCGCGCTCCTCGGCCAGGGTCGGGGCGTCGCCGACCAGCAGCTCGCCGGTCCGCTCGTCGACGACCAGTCGCCACATCCGCTGCAGGAACCGCTGGGAGCCGACGACCGCGCGGGTCTCCCACGGTCGGTCCGCGTCCAGCGGCCCGGTGCTCATCTCGTACAGCCGGAACGTGTCGGCGCCGTACTGCTCGAAGATCTCGTCCGGGGTGACGACGTTCTTCAGGCTCTTGCCCATCTTCCCGGCCTCGCGCCGCACCGGCTGGCCCTGCCAGGTGTAGCCACCCTTGCCGTCGTCGACCACCTCGGCGGCCGGCACCACGAAGCCCCGGGCGTCCCGGTACGCGTACGCCTGCACGTAACCCTGGTTGAACAGCCGCCGGAACGGCTCCGCGCTGGACACCTCGCCCAGGTCGTACAGCACCTTGTGCCAGAAGCGGGAGTACAGCAGGTGCAGCACCGCGTGCTCGACCCCGCCGACGTAGAGGTCGACGCCGCCCGGGTCACCGGTGCTTCCGTCGCCGCCGTCGCGCGGACCCATCCAGTAGCGCTCGACGTCCCGGTCGACGAACCGCTCGGAGTTCGTCGGGTCGGTGTAGCGGATCTCGTACCAGCAGGAGCCGGCCCACTGCGGCATGGTGTTCAGCTCGCGGCGGTACCTCTTGCGCCCGTCGCCCAGGTCCAGCTCGACCTCGGCCCACTCGGTGGCCCGGCCCAGCGGCGACTCGGGCTGGCTGTCGGCGTCCTCGGGGTCGAAGGTGTGCGGTGAGTAGTCGTCGGTCTCCGGCAGCTCCAGCGGCAGCATCGACTCCGGCAGCGCGACCGGCAGACCGGTCTCGTCGTACACGATCGGGAACGGCTCGCCCCAGTAGCGCTGCCGGCTGAACAGCCAGTCGCGCAGCTTGTAGATCACCGTGCCTTTGCCCAGTCCGGTGCTCTCCAACCAGCCGGTGATGCGCACCTTGGCGTGCTCGACCGCCAGCCCGTTCAGGCTGACGTCGTCGTTCGCGGAGTTGATCGCCGGGCCCTCGCCGACGAAGGCCTCGCCGTCGAACCCGACCGGCGGCGCCACGGTGCGCACCACGGGCAGCCCGTACGCGGCGGCGAAGTCCCAGTCCCGCTGGTCCTGGCCGGGCACGGCCATGATCGCGCCGGTGCCGTAGCCCATCAGCACGTAGTCGGCCACGAACACCGGGATCGGCTTGCCGGTCGCCGGGTTGGTCGCGTACCCGCCGGTGAACAGGCCCGTCTTGGTCCGGTCCTCCGCGGTCCGGTCCGCGTCGGCCACGCTGGCGGCCTGCTCCCGGTACGCGGCCAGGGCCGCCGCGGGGGTCTCGTGCCCGCCGGTCCACTCCTCGGGGGTGTTGTCCGGCCAGGCCTCCGGGGCCAGCGCGTCGGCCAGCGGATGCTCCGGCGCCAGCACCATGAACGTGGCGCCGAACAGGGTGTCCGGCCGGGTGGTGAAGACACTCAACGGCTGCTCGGACTCGGTCGGGAAGGCGATGGTGGCGCCGATCGAGCGGCCGATCCAGTTGCGCTGCATGGTCTTGACCGAGTCGGGCCAGTCCATCCGGTCCAGGTCGTCCAGCAGGCGGTCGGCGTACGCGGTGATCCGCATCTTCCACTGGGTCAAGGTGCGGGTGAAGACCGGGAAGTTCCCGCGCTCGCTGCGCCGGTCGGCGGTGACCTCCTCGTTGGCCAGGACGGTGCCCAGGCCGGGACACCAGTTGACCGGCGCCTCGTCGCGGTAGGCCAGCCGGAACCCGTCGACGACCTCGCGCTGCTCGACCTCGCTCAGCTCGGTCCACGGTCGGCCGTCGGGGGTCGGCCGGGTGCCGGCCGCCAGCTCGGCAACCAGCTCGGTGATCGGCCGTGCCCGTCGCTGGTCCGGGTCGAACCAGGAGCTGAAGATCTTCAGGAAGATCCACTGCGTCCACTTGTAGAACGACACGTCGGTGGTGGCGACGCTGCGCCGCTCGTCGTGGGCCAGGCCCAGCCGGCGCAGCTGGGCGCGGTAGGTCTCGACGTTGCGCTCGGTCGTGGTCCGCGGGTGCTGGCCCGTCTGCACCGCGTACTGCTCGGCGGGCAGCCCGAACGCGTCGAAGCCCATCGCGTGCAGCACGTTGTGGCCGGTCATCCGCAGGAACCGGGCGTGGGTGTCGGTGCCGATGAACCCCAGCGGATGGCCCACGTGCAGCCCGGCGCCGGACGGGTACGGGAACATGTCCAGCACGTACACCTTGGCTCGGGCGGCCAGCCCCTCCGTGGTCGCTCCCTCACCGGCCGGCCCGTCCAGCGAGCCGGTCGGGTTGGGGGTGTGGAAGGTGCCGTCGGACGCCCAGCGGTCCTGCCAGCGCGCCTCGATCTCGTTGGCCAGCGTGGCGCTGTAGCGGTGCGGGGGGATCTCCGCCGGCTCGTCGGTGCTCATCTGATCCTCAGGGGTTCGGTAGGTGGGCAGAAAAAAACCCCTCGCGCAGGGAGGGGTTGCCGCGCCGGGTGCGGAAGTCCGCCTGCCTCAGCGCGGCCCGGGAAGCCGAGTCATGCCCACGGGCAAACTATACCGCTCCGTGACCTGCCGGGCGACGGTAAAGTTCGTCCGGTGACCGATATCCTCACCCCGCCCGACTCCACCGTGGACTACAGCGCAACCGCGTCGGAGGCATACCGCGCGGCGCTCGCGGTCATCGGGCAGGTGGAGCCCCGGATCGCCGACGCGACCCGGGCCGAGCTGGCCGACCAGCGCTCCTCGCTCAAGCTGATCGCCTCGGAGAACTACGCCTCCCCCGCCGTGCTGCTGACCATGGGCACCTGGCTGTCCGACAAGTACGCCGAGGGCACCGTCGGGCACCGCTTCTACGCCGGCTGCCAGAACATCGACACCGTAGAGGCGCTGGCCGCCGAGCACGCCCGCGAGCTCTTCGGGGCCGAGTACGCGTACGCCCAACCGCACTCCGGTATCGACGCCAACCTGGTCGCCTTCTGGTCCATCCTCGCCCAGCGGATCGAGGGACCGGCGCTGGCCGAGCACGGGGGCGTGAAGAGCGTCAACGATCTGACCGAGGACGAGTGGGAGACGCTGCGGCGCAAGTTCGGCAACCAGCGGGCGCTGGGCATGTCGCTCGACGCAGGCGGCCACCTGACCCACGGCTTCCGGCCCAACATCTCGGGCAAGATGTTCCACCAGCGCTCCTACGGCACCGACGCCACCACCCAGCTGATCGACTACGACCAGGTGCGCTGGATCGCCCGGGAGTTCCGGCCACTGGTGTTGATCGCCGGCTACTCCGCGTACCCCCGCCGGATCAACTTCGCCAAGATGCGGGAGATCGCCGACGAGGTGGGCGCGACCTTCATGGTCGACATGGCCCACTTCGCCGGCCTGGTCGCGGGCAAGGTCTTCACCGGCGACGAGGACCCGGTGCCGCACGCTCATATCGTCACCAGCACCACGCACAAGTCGCTGCGCGGCCCGCGCGGCGGTCTGGTGCTGGCCACCAAGGAGTTCGCCGACTCGGTGGACCGCGGCTGTCCGATGGTGCTCGGCGGCCCGCTCGGCCACGTGATGGCGGCCAAGGCCGTCGCGCTGGCCGAGGCCCGGACCGAGTCGTTCCGCACCTACGCCCAGGCGGTCGCCGACAACGCGAAGGTGCTGGCCGACGGACTGATCCGGCGCGGGGCCCGACTGGTCACCGGCGGCACGGACAACCACCTGGTGCTGATCGACGTCTCCAGCTTCGGCCTGACCGGCCGGCAGGCGGAGTCGGCGCTGCTGGACGCCGGCATCGTGACCAACCGCAACGCCGTGCCCTCAGACCCGAACGGGGCCTGGTACACCTCCGGAGTCCGGATCGGCACCCCGGCGCTGACGACCCGTGGCTTCGGCGCCGACGAGTTCGACCTGGTGGCCGACCTGATCGTGAACGTGCTGCGCAACACCACGCCGGCGACCACGTCCGCCGGCCAGCCGGGCAAGGCGAAGTACGTGTTGGCCGACGGAGTCGCGGCGGCCACCAAGGCAGCCTCGGCGGACTTGCTTTCTGAGAACCCCTTGTACCCTGGGCTCACCCTCTAAGCCGCCACTCAGGTTGGGCGGCCCGACCGCCGCGCACCTAGGGGCCGCCCATGGAACCCACCACCGTGACGTCGATCGTGATGATCGTCTTTGCCGTCTGCATGATCATCGTGGGGATACGGAACCTGTTCGGGGCCTGGGAGCCCATCATCCGCCGTTCGCCGGTGTCGGATGAGGAGGCCGAGATCCAGGCCGCCGTCCGCGACATGCGCCGGGCCATCGCGGACTACGAGCGGGGGGAACGCTCGCTGTAGCCTGCGCACAGGAGGTCGACCATGAGGAAGCGCGTGGTTCTCGTCGTACTCTTCGCCGCTCTCGTTGCGCTGATCCCCGCGCCTGCTGAGGCCGACAGCGCCGGCCGGCATCTCGGCCGAACCTGCGTATCGGTCCATGCCACCGGTACCGGCCAGGAAACGGCGCCCGGCCAGACGACGGCGACCATCTTCGTTCGTGGGGTCGAGGTCGGCACCACCACGGCCAGCTTCACCACCACCGGGGTCGACGGGACCGTCGCCTCCTTCGTCGGACCGCTCGTCTTCACCTCCGCGGCCGGCACCATCACCGCCCAGCTCGCCGGCACGTTGGACACCGCTACCGGCGTCTTCGTATCGCGGTCCGACGACCTCACCGGCACTGGTGCCTTCTCCGGGGTCGCGGGCCGTCTCAAGCTGCGGGGGACCGTCGACCTGACCGACGGCAGCTTCACCGAGCGCGTCTCCGGCCGCCTCTGCTTCCCCGGGCGGTGAGCCGGCCCCGCCTTGACCTGGAGTGCGCTCCAGGTCTGACAATGGACTCATGGCGGAGCTGGTCGACGAGACAACCACCTACTCGATCGCCGAGGCGGCTGAGCGACTCGGGCTGACCACCGACACCCTGCGCTACTACGAGCGCGACGGGCTGCTGGTGGAGACGCCCGACCGGGCCCCGTCCGGACATCGCCGCTACACCGAGAACGACCTCGGCTGGATCCTCCTGATCACCCGGCTGCGCGCGACCGGCATGCCGATCCGCACCGTTCGCGCGTACGCCGACCTGTGCCGGCAAGGTGAGGGCAACGAGCTGGCCCGCCTCGACCTGCTCTACCAGCACCGCGACCGGGTGCTGGCCCAGCTGGCCCAGGTCACCGACCACCTGGGCGCGATCAACCGCAAGATCGGCATCTACGAGGAGCGGCTGACCGGCGAGGCGGGCACCGGCCGGTAAGGGCCTTGCTTGGAGTGCGCTCCAAGGCTGACGACAGCGCTATCGCCAGCGGTCGACGCCGGCTACCCGGACACGACCGGCATCGACCGGTAGGTCTGCGCCGCCCGTCGGTCAGTGCGCGTACGCGATCCGGTCGACCACGTAGCGGGCGATGGCCAGAGAAGACGTCGCGGCGGGTGAGGGCGCGTTCCGGACGCTCGTGATCCCGTCGCTCTGGCTGATCCGGAAGTCGTCGACGAGGGAGCCGTCGCGGTCGACCGCCTGGGCGCGCAGGCCGGAGCGGGCGCGGACGACGTCGCCGGGACCGATCTCAGGCACGTAGCGGGCCGCCGTACGCATGTACTGCCGGATCGAGAGCGAGCCGGCCATCTCCTTGACGCCGGTACGCCAGTGCGACTTGGCCATCCGCCAGAAGCCCGGCCAGCTGACCAGGCTGCTGACGTCCCGCGGGCTGGCGGCCGCGCGGCGGTAGTGTCCCCGGTCCAGGGCCAGCACGGCGTTCGGGCCGACCTCGAGGTCGCCGTACACCCGGCGGGTGTAGTGGACGCCGAGGAACGGGTACCGCGGATCGGGGACGGGGTAGATCATGCCGCGGACCAGGTCGCGCTTGGCCGCGTTCACCGTCATGTACTCGCCGCGGAAGGGCACGATCCGCGGACCGTCGACCCCGTCGGCCAGCCGGGACATCCGGTCGGCCTGCAGCCCGGCGCAGATCACGAGGCGGTCGACCAGGTGCACCGGCCCGGCCGTGCTGACCTTGATCGCGTCACCCTGCCGGGACACGTCGGTGACCGGTGTCGACAGCAGGATGCGCCCGCCGGCGGCCTGGATGTCATCGGCGAACGCCCGGGCGATGGCGACGAAGTCAGTGATCGCAGTCACCGGAGAGTGCAGGGCAGCCAGACCGATGGCGTGCGGCTCCACCTCGGTGATGCCGGCGCCGTCGACGCGACGCAGCCCGGGCACCCCGTTCTCCCGCGCGGTCGCCTCCAGCTTGTCGAACCGGCCCATCTCAGCGGCATCCACCGCGACCACGAGCTTGCCGCACTCCTCGTAAGGCAGCTTGCGCTCCGCGCAGTACTCCCGCAGCAGCGAGCGCCCGAGTGTGCACAGCTCGGCCTTGAGGCTGCCCGGCTTG
The DNA here is from genome assembly GCA_963808435.1 of uncultured Actinomycetota bacterium. Taxonomy (GTDB): domain Bacteria; phylum Actinomycetota; class Actinomycetes; order Propionibacteriales; family Propionibacteriaceae; genus Microlunatus. The sequence continues at coordinate 15,177 of CAWEFW010000003.1, forward strand.
TAGTAGATGCCGGCGTGTACGACGCCGGAGTTGTGCCCCGTCTGGTGCCAGCCGAGCTGGTCCTCGGCCTCGAAGACCACGATATGGGCCCCCGGATGCCGATGGGCGAGCTCGCGGCCGACGGCCAGGCCGACGATGCCGCCGCCGACAATCCCGAATATGTCGTTCGTCACCGGATTAGTGTGGGTTACTTTGCGAAGGGCCGCAGGCGGTTCGCCGCAGCCGCCGGCGACGAATCCGTAACGCGGGTCTCTGGCTCCGTCGGTCTCCAGATCCTGGTAGCTGATCGGCTTGGGGAGACCCAGTTTGTATTTAGCAATGCTAAGTATATGGTTGAAACCGTGCCCACGACAACCCGCCCCGCGACGGCGACACTGGAGCTGGCCGACGTGCTCCGGCCCGCGGTGCTCCGACTCGCGCGTCGGCTCCGGCAGACCCGGGATGAGTCCGTCGAGCTGACCGCGAGCCAGTACTCGGTGCTGGCCGCCCTGTCCATCCGCGGCCGGCTGAGCATGGGCGAGCTGGCCGCAGAGGAGCGCGTCCGGCCGCCGACGGTGACCCGGGTGGTCAATGCGCTGGCCGACCGCGAACTGGTCCGGCGGACCCCGGCGGCCCACGACGGGCGGCAGAGCCTGGTCGACCTGACCGAGGCCGGACGGGCGCTGTTGCTGGCCAACCAGCGACTGCGCGCCGAGTGGCTGGCCGACCGGCTGGCCGTGCTGGACGAGGCCGAGCTCGACGTCCTCCGCACCGCCGTTCCGCTGCTGACCCGAGTGGCCGCCGGGTGAGCGTCGACACCTCCCGTTCCCCGTCCGAGGCACCACCTTCGACTCCGCCCCGCGGCACCTTCGCCGCCCTTCAACTTCCCAACTACCGGATCTTCGCCGCGGGTGCGCTGATCTCCAACATCGGCACCTGGATGCAGCGGGTGGCCCAGGACTGGCTGGTGCTGGACCTCTCCGGCGGGTCCGGCGTCGCCGTGGGCATCACCACCGCGCTCCAGTTCGTCGGCATGCTGGGCCTGTCCACGTACGCGGGGGTGATCGCCGACCGGTTCGACCGGCGCCGGATCCTGCTCATCACCCAGAGCTGGCTGGCGCTGTGCGCCGCGGCCCTCGGGCTGCTGGCCATCACCGGGCTGGCCGAGACCTGGCACGTCTACGTGATCGCCTTCCTCTTCGGCCTGGGCACCGCCTTCGACAACCCGGCGCGGCAGTCGTTCGTCTACGAGCTGGTCGGACCGGACCGGCTGCCCAACGCGATCGGGCTCAACTCCGCCACCTTCCACGCCGCCCGCATCGTCGGCCCGGCGGTCGCCGGCTTCGTCATCGCCGGCTTCGGCACTGGCTGGGCCATCCTGTCCAACGCCGTCACCTATCTGGCTTTCATCGCTGCCCTGCGGCTGCTCGATCCCTGGCGACTGCAGGTGGAGCCCCGGATGGAGCGGCGCCGAGGTCAGATCCGCGAGGGCTTCGCTTACGTCCGCCAGCAGCCGCAGATCCTGCTGGCCCTCGGCGTGGCGCTCTTCGTCGGCACCTTCGGCATGAACTTCCAGCTCACCTCGGCCCTGATGGCGCAGCAGGAGTTCGGCCTGGGCGCCAAGCAGTACGGCCTGCTCGGCAGTTTCGTGGCCGTCGGGTCGCTGACCGGAGCGCTGCTCGCGGCCCGGCGTACACGCGCCCCGAGCGGGCGGTTCGTGGTCGGCGCGGCCCTGACGTTCGGCGCCATCGAGGTGGTGGCCGGGCTGATGCCGACGTACGCGACCTTCGCCGCGGTGCTTCCGGTGATGGGTCTGGCCTGTCTGCTCACCTTGACTGCCGCCAACGCGGCGGTGCAGCTGCGGGTCGACCCGGCCCTACGCGGCCGGGTGATGGCGCTGTACGCGACCGTGCTGCTGGGCGGCACGCCCATCGGCGCGCCGATCATCGGCTGGGTCGGTGAGGCGTTCGGACCGCGGTGGACGCTGATCGGCGGCGGCGGGCTCACCATGCTGGGCGTTGCCCTGACCGCGCTCGTCCTGGCCCGGGCGGCGGAACGCCGAACCCTGTGAGCCGAGGACCCGGTTCCCCCTACCCTTGCCTCATGCGCAAAGTTGCCGCCACCGTGCTGGTGAGCCTGGCCGCTCTCGTCGGTCTGGCCGCATGCTCCTCCGGGGTCAGTGCCGAGGACGCGTACAAGATCGGCTGTCCAGCCGTGGACTCCGCCGCCGCCGGTGGGTCCCTGGTCAACGAGGCCACGGTCGCCGGGCTGAAGAAGCTCGGCGAGTCCGGCGTGCTGGACGCCGAGCCGCAACGCTGGCTCGATGCGACCATCGACCTGCTGGAGTCCGACAACCCGAACGCCGTGTCGGCCGAGACGAAGAAACTGATCATCGACGGCTGCGCGGACAACGGGTACCCGTTGCGGAACCTCAAGTAGCGCTCGTCCTGCTCGCAGCGGTGAGCCCTGCTGATTCGCAACGCGTGCTCGGATCGCGCAGCCACGGCCGCGACTCCCCGACCCCGGGACTCTGTTAGCCTCGGGGCACCAGCGACCCGAGGAGGTGAGAGCGATTCCCGCAGCATCCGGCAGGACGCTCGTCGGCCCCGGGTTGGCATCCGCCTGATCCGGTCAGCGAGGGCGTCCACAGTGACCCCGAAGGACCGATCATGCCTCTCTTCCTCTCCTCTTCTTCCTCCGTCGTCGGCGGCGTGCGTGAGCGCGCGTTCTCGGTCGGCGATGTTCCGGGCGTCCTGTGGGATGCCGACCCGGGCCGCGTTGCGGCCCCGCTGATCCTGCTCGCGCACGGCGGCGGGCAGCACAAGGCGGCGCCCGGGATCGTGGCCCGCGCCCGGCGGTTCGTGGCCGAGCTCGACGCGGTGGCTGTGGCGGTCGACGCACCGGGCCACGGGGACCGCCCGCGCGATCCGGAGCTGGCGGCGCAGGCGGCCGAGCTGCGGGCCCGGATGGCGGCCGGCGAGCCGGCCTCCACGCTTCTGGCTGGAGACAACGAGCGCGCCGCGGCCGCGGCGGCCGAGTGGCGCGGGGTGATCGACGCGCTGGCCGAGGCCGGGTTCGGAACCGGCGCGGTCGGGTTCTGGGGCGTCTCGATGGGATGCGCCACAGGCATCCCTCTGGTCGCGTCCGAGTCCCGGATCACGGCGGCCGTGCTCGGGCTGGCCGGCGCCGATGGTCTTGCGACACCGGCTGAGGGGATCACCGTGCCGGTCGAGTTCGTGCTGCAATGGGACGACGAGTTCGTCCCCCGCGAGTCGGCGCTGGCGCTGTTCGACGCATTGGGGTCGGCGGAGAAGTCGCTGCACGCCAACTCCGGCGGGCACATGGCACTGCCACGCTTCGAGATCGAGAGCGCGGTCCGGTTCTTCGCGCGCCACGTCGGGTGACCAAGCGCGGCCTGCCTCCGGCGGGTCATCGGTCAGCCACGGGTCCCTGCTCGACCAGCTCGTCGAGGTCGGACAGCCGGTCCAGGCCGCGGATCATCTGGAACATCCGGTGGTTCCGGGCGAACCTCTCGCGGTGCCGGTTCAGGAACAGCCAGTAGCCGGCGGTGAAGGGGCAGGCGTTGTCACCGACGCGGACCTTGGGGTCGTAGCAGGACCTTCTGCCGGGGACAGTCCAGGAAGTACGGACCCAGCTTGTCACCGAACAGCCAACGACGACGCCGCATACCGGCCTGCTTACCCGCTCAGCGAGAGAACAGGCTGCCCGAGACGGTGGTGACGAAGTTCCGCATCGAGTCGGGGAGGTCGCGCAGGTGCCAGGTGGGCGGCCCGGAGTACCAGGGCAGGTCGTCCGGGTCCGCGTCCGCATCGGTGTCGGCGGCGACGATGGCGTCCAGCCAGCGCTCGGTCCCGCCCAGCACGATGGCGTACGGCAGCACCTCGGAGATCTCGCGCAGCTCGGCGCCGGGCGGCATCTGGTTGGTCGGATGGCTCAGCAGCTCCGAGCGCAGCGCGCCGAGGCCGCCGAGCAGGGCGGCACCTTTGGCGGTCCGCGCCGGCAGCTCCTGGGCCACGAACACCAGACCCAGGGCGAGGATGACCAGGGCCAGACCGACCAGGCCGAAGGTCGTGAAGGCGGCCAGGACCGCCGTGATGGCCACCGCGGCGATCAGACCGCCGAGGGCCAGCCGGGTGAACCGGCTGCGGGTGGCGTCCGGCCGGCGATCGAACCAGCCGTTGCGCACCACCTCGTCGTACAGCGCGTCCTGCACGCCGCCGATCGTCTCGTTCACCCGGCTGGGCAGCTCGGACACCTTGACACTCGAGCCCTGCGGCGCGATCCCCTCCAGCAGCTGGCTCTCGAACGGCCGCAGCCCGTTGGGACCCCCGTTCACCCGCCGCAGCTCCCAGTCGGTCCGCGCGAACTCCCCCGCCCGGGGCAGCTCGGTGATCTTCAGGTGGCCGCGTACGGCCAGGTCGACCACCGTGGCGGTGACGTCGATCGGGTCGACCCGCTCGTCGGCCACCGTGCCCACGTGCCCAGGCCGAACCTCCTCGACCACCCGGAACTCGCTCCGGCCGGCGCCAGTGGGCACGAACTCCCCGACGCGGCTGATCTGGCCGGCCACACTCGCATCCGTCCCGGTCCGGCGGTGCAGCAAGAACAGGCCGATGCCACCGAGGGCCAGCAGGCCGAGGGCCAGCGCGACCGGCAGCGGCCGGGCCGAGAACGCCCGCGCCACCGTCCAGCGGAAGGCGATCTGCTCGTTGGCCGCGACCGTGCCCGGCGGGAACCCGATGTCGACCGCGACCATCTGGCCCTCGCCGCGGGGCCCGTCGCGGAAGGTGGGCACCTGCGCCCCCTCGGTCCCCGCTGCGGCGAACGTGCAAGGGGTAGTGGAGTTGGGGTTGCCGGCCGTGCACCGGATGTAGGTGAACTGGGTCGGGATCTGCACCGTTGCGCTGAACTCGGCCACCTGCGCGCTCAACCCCTGCAGCAGCCGCACCCGTAACGCGGTCCCCTCCGGAATGTTGACCACCGCCCCCGTGACCGCGTAGCTGATCACCACCTCGGTGGCGCCGTTGGTCGGCACGGTGATGGTGGTGAACCGCGCATCCTCGGCGACGTTCGGGGTGACCGTGGCTCCACCGGCCGTCGCCGTGACGTCGTTGATGTCCTGCACGTACTGCCGGCCGCCGACCAGGTCCTCGCGGGTCTCCAGCCTCTGCGACAGCTCCCTCGGCACGTCGCCGGTAAAGGTGATCGTCTGCGTGACGGCGAGGCGGCCGCCGGGATCCAGGTTGGCGTCGACGACGAACGTCTGGACGGTGCCCGCGGCATGGGCGGGTGAGGCGAACGGGCCGGCGGACAGCCCAAGCCCGAGCACGACCGCGACCAGCAAGGTCCGGAGCCGCCCAGGCGTCGGGAGGGAGTTGGCGAGCACGAGGTACAGCGTGCCATTTCCCGGGAGCCGGGACGGGGCAGCACCCGAAAATGGCCGCGGGCCCCTTCGCTCGGCCCGGACGCATGGCAAGGTTGCCGTGTGACGCAGCAGCTGTGGTCCGGGTCGCCCCCACCCGGTGCGCCATCCACAGCCTCGGCGTACCGGGTCCCCAACCAGGCCCCGCCGGGCTACGGGTACCCGGGATTCGGCCAGCCGCCGTTCGGCGGTGGGATGCCGGCGTACGGGCCGCCGACTCCGCTGCCCCGCCCGCGGACCCGCCATCCTGCGCGTACGCTGCTCCTCGCCCTGCTGGGGCTCGCGCTGGTCGCGCTGGCCGGGCTGGTCATCGTCAGCCTCACCGCGCCCTCGTCGGACGGCGCCTACGTCAACGACGACTACGAGGTGCCGCCGCCAGACACCGCCCCGCCGCCGTTGCCGCAACCGGACACGTACCAGCAGGCCGAGCAGTGGGTCACGGCCAACGCGTTCTACGCCCAGACGGCCCCGGCTCCCGTGCGCTGCGACTCCCAGCCGATCAACGTCAACTCCGCGAGCGACCGGCAGCTGGACGCCCACTTCGAGGGGTTGATGGAGTGCCTGGTCCGGGTCTGGCAGCCGCCGGTCACCGCCGCCGACTTCCAGATCGTGCGCCCGACCGTCACGATCTACGGCGACAAGATCACCACCAAGTGCGGCAGCGTCGGGGTCAACGCCTTCTACTGCTCGGCCGACCAGCAGCTCTACTACAGCAACCTGCTGCCACAGGCCATCCCCAGCGCGGCCGAGAACAAGTGGACCGCGGACATCATCATGGCCCACGAGTACGCCCACCTGCTGCAGGGCCGGACCGGGATCTTGGTTTCAACCCATGCCCTTGCGCAACGTAGCGGGGACAAGGCGACCGAGTACGCCTACATCCGTCGGCTGGAGACTCAGGCCGACTGCTTCTCCGGGATGTTCATCCGGGCGGTGTCGGCGTCGCTGGGCGTTCGGCAGGACGACCTTGAGGGTATCGAGGCGACCTACGTCGCCGTCGGCGACGACACCTTGTCCGACGACCCGAATGTCGTCGGGAACCACGGGTTGGCCCGCTCCCGGCTGTTCTGGGGCCGTCGCGGCGTCGGTACCAGCGCGGTGGGTGACTGCAACACCTTCCGCGCGCCCGCAGAACAGGTGCGGTAGCCGGTGACCCAGCCGCAGTGGCGGTCGGCTCCACCCGCCGCCCCACCGTGGGGCGCCGCCCCCGGCCATTGGGCTCCGCAACCGCCATGGCAACCGCAGGCCCAGTACGCACCGGCGCCGCAGTGGAGCGCCCCGCCCGGCCACGGTCCGGTGTACGCCCCGGTCGGCCGACCGCCCCCGCCTCGTCGGAGCACGCTCGGCCGACTGCTGCTCGCAGTGATCGGCCTCAGTCTGCTGGCCGTACTGGCACTGGTCGTGATCAACGCGGTCGGCGACGAGCCGCAGCAGGGCGCGTACGCGAACGACGACTACCTGGTGCCCGCGCCGGAGCTGAACCCGGCGGCCATCCCGATCCCGGAGTCGCTCGGCCAGGCCGAGCAGTGGATGACCCGGAATGCGGTCTACGGCCAGGTGGCACCGGCGCCGGTGCGCTGCGAGGTGCCGGCGATCGACGTGGCCCGAGCCAGCGACGCGGTGCTGGATGCGCACTTCGAGGCCCTGATGGGATGTTTGGTCCGGGTCTGGCAGCCGCCGCTGACCGAGGCCGGCTTCCAGATCTTCCGACCGTCGGTGACGATCTACAGCGAGCAGATCTCGACCCGGTGCGGCTCGGGCAAGATCCCGCGCAACGCGTTCTACTGTCCGGCCGACCAGCAGATCTACTGGAGCAACACCCTCGGTGAGATCCTGGCCCCGTTCGACCAGAGTCCGCGGGCCGGTGACCAGATCATGGCCCACGAGTTCGGCCATGCCGTCCAGGGCCGGACCGGGATCATCGCCTCGTCGCAGTGGACCCGGCAGAACATCCCCGACGACGGCGCCCGGCTCGAGCTGGGCCGGCGTACGGAGCTCCAGGCGGACTGCTTCGCCGGTCAGTTCCTGCGCTCGGTCTCGGTCTCGCTCGGACTGCAGCAGGCCGATGTGGAGCGGATCCAGCGCGACTTCTTCAACTCCGGCGACGACGTGCTGAGCGGCGACCCCAACTACGTCGGCGACCACGGGCACGGTCGGTCCCGCCGGGCCTGGGGCTCAACCGGCCTCGGCACCCCCCAGGTCGGGCGGTGCAACACCTTCACCGCCGCGTCGACCCAGGTCCGCTGAGGTTGGCAGGCTACGGCGTACGCGCGGTCAACAGCGCGGTGGCGATCGCGGCGATCCCTTCGCCGCGACCGGTCAGCCCGAGTCCGTCGGTGGTGGTCCCGGTCAGCGTGACCGGCGCCCCGACGACGGCGCTCAACACCCGTTCGGCCTCGGTCCGGCGCGTGCCGAGCCTCGGCCGGTTGCCGATCAGGGACACGGCGACGTTGGCGATGTCGTACCCATGGCGGCGAACCCGGTCGGAGGTCTCGGACAGGAACGCCCGCCCGGGTGCGTTCGCCCACTGGGGGTCGGCGGTGCCGAAGTTGGAACCGAGGTCGCCCAGGCCGGCGGCGCTCAGCAGAGCGTCGCAGACGGCATGGGCGACCACGTCACCGTCGGAGTGACCCTCGGGGCCGACCTCGTCGTCGAAGACGAGCCCGGCCACCGTCATCGGACGGCCCGGCGCCAGACGATGAACGTCGACGCCGATACCGGTACGACCCGAGAAGGCGCTCGGGGTCAGGAAGCGAGGACCTCGTCCAGCAGAACCTCGGCCTTGTCCTCAGCCACCCGCTCGGCCAGCGCCAGCTCGGAGACCAGGATCTGGCGTGCCTTCGCCAGCATCCGCTTCTCTCCGGCCGACAGGCCCCGCTCGCGCTCCCGGCGCCAGAGGTCGCGGACGACCTCGGCCACCTTCATCACGTTGCCGGAGTGGAGCTTCTCCAGGTTGGCCTTGTAACGACGCGACCAGTTGGTCGGCTCTTCGGTGTGAGGCGCACGCAGAATGCTGAACACCCGCTCCAGCCCGTCCGCATCGACGACGTCGCGGACACCCACGAGGTCGAGGTTGCATGCGGGGACGCGGACGACCAGATCGGTCTGACCGACAATCCTCAGTACGAGATAGAGCTTGTCCTCACCTTTGATCTGGCGGGTTTCGATGTCCTCGATCACGGCGGCCCCATGATTGGGGTAGACCACCGTTTCGCCGACTGTAAAGGTCATATTGTCTTCGTACCCCTTTCGCCATCCCAGTCTAGCACGCGCCAGAGTCGCCTTTGGCAGCGTTTGCGCTAGCCAGAGGCCGGTAATGCAGCAAAGCAGCCCTTGACAAACCAGTCTTGGATGTGCCTTCTCGGTCCCCCGGCCACCCGGCTCGGACCAGGCTGCTCCCGACGGGCTCCGAGGATCGCTAGGCTGCATCGCACATGGTGTCGGAGTAGCTAGGGAGTTGGCCAGGTGTCGGAGATGACTCGGTCAGGTCGGGCTGGTCACAAGTCGGGGTCGACCCGCGGCGTGCGTGGTCGCGGTCTGTTGGCCCTGCTGGCCGCTCTCGGCCTGGTGCTGGCGGTCGGGGCCTGCGGCACCGACGCACAGACGCTGCGCCCTTACACCCCGGCCGAGGGAGTCAACGTCGATGTGGGCGACCCGTCCGACGCGCAGAACGTGGTGCACGTGCGCAACCTGCTGGTCATCAGCAAGGCGCCCGGCTCGGGCGTCCTGTCAGCCAGCCTGGTCACCGACGGCCGGGACCAGCTGACCGGGGTCACCGGTTACGCCATCAAGTTCGACGGCAGCGAGGGCGCACCGCTGACGGTGACCCTGAGCAACACGGTGAGCATCGCCAACCGGGCGCAGGTCGTGCTGACCGACCAGTCGCCGATCGGTGTCACCAGCGCGGACCTGGCGCCCGGTGGGACGGCCAGCATGACGCTGACGTTCGCCAACGCCGGTGAGGTCACCGTGCTCGTGCCGGTGGTCAACGGCAACGAGCCGCAGTACGCGAGCATCAGCCCGGCGCCGACCCCGACGCCGAGTACCTGACGCCGCGTGCGGACAGGCCAGCCTAGCCGTAGGTTTCTTCATCGCTGAACAGGCTGGAGACCGACTCACCGAGGTGGATCCGCTTCACCGCCTCGGCGAACAGCGGGGCCACTGACCGGCTCACCATGTTGGGCAGCCGCTTGTCCTCCGGCAGCGGCACCGTGTTGGTGGCCACGATCTCGGCGATGCCCGCCTCCTGCTTGAGCCGATCGATCGCTGGGCCGGTGTAGAGACCGTGGGTACAGGCCAGGGAGATCTCGCGTACGCCGTCCGCCCGGAGCTTGCGCAGCAGCTCGACGATTGAGCCGGCGGTGGCGATCTCGTCGTCCAGCACGATGACGTCGCGGTCGTGCACGTCGCCGACGATCCGGTCGATCACCACCGTGTCGTCGGAGAGCCGGCGTTTGGAGCCGGCCGCGACCGGGAGGTCCAGCGCCCGGGCGAACGCGGTGGCCATCTTGGCGTTGCCCAGGTCCGGTGACACCACCACGCTGTTGCGCAGGTCGCCGCCACGGAAGTGGTCGGCCAGCACGCTGACCGCGTCGAGATGGTCCACCGGCACCGAGAAGAAACCGTGCACCTGCGGCGCGTGCAGCGCCATGGTCAGCACCCGGGTGGCGCCGGCGGTGGCCAGCATGTCGGCGACCAGCCGGGCGCCGATCGAGATCCGCGGGGCGTCCTTCTTGTCCGAGCGCGCGTACGCGAAGTGCGGGATGACGGCGGTGATGTGCGCCGCCGACGCCCCGCGGGCGGCGTCCAGCATCATCAGCAGCTCGAACAGGTTCTCCTGGACCGGCGGGACCAGGGACTGGACGATGTAGACGTCGCGTCGCCGGCAGTTGGCCCGCAGCTGGACCTGCAGGCAGTCGTTGCTGAAGCGGCTGGTCCGGGTGTGCGAGAGCTCGACCCCGAGCTCGGCGCACATCTCCTCCGCGAACTCCGGATGGGCCGAACCCGTGAAGACGGTGATCTCCCCAGTCACCCACCTAGTTTGGACTGTCCGCTCGCGCATCGCGCTCTACCCCGCCGACGTCGTCGTCGTTCGTCGAGGAAAGAACGCCTCGACTCACTCCTCCTCCGCTCGGCGGCGCGCGATTGCCGACGCTCGCGGACCTGCGCCGGACGGACTTACCCTTCGAACTTGTAGCCGAGCCCGCGCACGGTGACCAGGTGGGTCGGGTTGGCCGGGTCGTCCTCGATCTTGGTCCGCAGCCGCTTCACGTGCACGTCCAGCGTCTTGGTGTCGCCGACGTAGTCCGCACCCCAGATCCGGTCGATCAGCTGGCTGCGGGTCATCACCCGGCCGGCGTTGCGGAGCAGGATCTCCAGCAGCTCGAACTCCTTGAGCGCCAGCTTGACCCGCTCGCCGTCGACCGACACCTCGTGCCGCTCGACGTCCATCCGCACTCCGGCCGCCTCGACGACGTCCGGCACCAGCTCGACCTCCTGGCCGCGGCGCAGCACGGCCCGGATCCGAGCCACCAGCTCCCGCTGGCTGAACGGCTTGGTGACGTAGTCGTCGGCCCCCAGCTCGAGTCCCACGACCTTGTCGATCTCGGAGTCCCGGGCCGTCAGCATGATGACCGGCACCGGCCCGCGCTGGCGGAGCAGCCGGTAGACCTCCGTGCCGGGCAGCCCGGGCATCATCAGGTCGAGCAGCACGATGTCGGCGCCCACCCGGTCGTACTGCGCGAGCCCCTCGGCCCCGTTGGCCGCCTCGAGGACCTCGAAGCCCTCCTTGGCGAGCATGTAGGACAGTGCCTCCCGGTAGGACTCCTCGTCCTCCACCACCAGCACTCTGGTCATCGCTTGGCCTCCTGAGGCTCGTGGTCCACCCGTTGCGCCACCTCGACCGACGCATGCACCGACGTCGTCCCGGGCAGATGCGCCGGCAGCTTGATCGTGAAGGTCGAGCCGCGACCGACCTGGCTCCACACCGCCACGTCCCCGCCGTGGATGGCGGCGATGTGCTTGACGATGGACAGCCCCAGGCCGGTGCCGCCATTGGCCCGGCTGCGCGCGTAGTCGACTCGGTAGAACCGCTCGAAGATGCGCTCCAGCTCACCCGACGGGATGCCGATGCCGTTGTCGGACACCCGGATCTCGACGACGTCGTCCTCGCCCGTGCGCTCCAGAGCGGCGGTGACCACCACCCGGGCGCCGGGATCGGAGTAGACCACCGCGTTCTCCACCAGGTTGCCGACCGCGACCCCGAGCTGGCGGGCGCTACCCAACACCTGGCTGCCCGAGGTGCCGGCGATGGTCAGCGTGACCTGGTGCTGCTCAGCGTCCACCCGGTGGCGGTCGACCGCCTCGCTCAGCACGGCGTCCACGTCGACCACCTCCGGGTCGGCCAGCGGGTTGTCGCCCTGGAGCCGGGACAGGTCGATGATCTGCGCCACCAGGTCGGTCAGCCGGGCCGACTCGACCCCCATCCGGCTCGCGAAGCGGCGGACGGCCACCGGGTCGTCGGCGGCCTCCTCGACCGCCTCGGCCAGCAGCGAGATGGCCCCGATCGGGGTCTTGAGCTCGTGGCTCACGTTGGCCACGAAGTCCCGGCGGATCTGCTCGGTGCGGCGGGCACCGGTCTCGTCGTCGGCCAGCACCAGGATCAGGTCCTCGTCGAGCGGCGCGACCCGGACGCTGAAGTAGCTGGCCGGGGGCGCCCCGGCCTGGGTGGCCACCTGCAACTCCGTTTCGACCACGTCCCGCTCCCGGCGTACGGTGCGGATCAGGTCGAGCAGCCGCGGGTCGGCGATCCGGCTGCCCCGGACCAGGCCGAGCGTGCGGGCGGCGACCGTGGCCTGCAGGACCTGGTCCTGGGAACCGACCACCACGCCGGCGGAGTTGAGCACGGCGAGCACCTCGGTCACGCCGGCGGGGACGACCGGCTCGGCCGACTCGAACGTCGGAGCCGGGTCCGAGCGGCGACGTCGCACGCTGACCCAGGTCAGCAGCGCCCCGGCGCACAGTCCTACCAGGAGCGCCACGACGGCGACCCACACTGGGTTCACGGGACGATAGTAGGGTCCCTATCCGCGGTGCCCCGGTGCTCGAGCTGTGTTCGGGACCAGGCGTCGCTGAGCGTTCGGCGGGCGTTCACGGAGCGTTCAACCGGCGCTCGGCTGGCTGTAGTGCTGCGGCCTAGAGTGAGTGGCAGAGGCTCCCTGCGGAGCCCTCCAAGACGAAAAGTGAGGATCGACTTCCATGCGCGACTCCTATCGGGAGCAGCTCGACGACATCCTGGCCGACCTGGTACACATGGCCCAGGTGGTCTCGGCGGCGGTCCGGACGTCGACCACCGCCCTGCTCGAGGCCGACCTCAAGCTGGCCGAGCAGGTCATCACCGATGACGACCAGCTGGACGCCATGCAGGCCGACATCGAGAGCCGCGCCTTCTCGTTGCTGGCCCGGCAGGCCCCGGTGGCCGGTGAGCTGCGCACGCTGGTGGCGACGCTGCGGATGGTGACCGAGCTCGAGCGGATGGGCGACCTCGCTGCTCACGTGGCCAAGATCGCCCGGCTGCGCTACCCCGAGTCGGCGGTGCCGTCCTCGCTCCGACCCAACTTCGTCCGGATGGCCGATGTCGCGGAGAAGATGGTGGTCACGGCCGGCCAGACCCTGAACGACCGCAACATCCAGAACGCCCAGGAGCTGCGCGACCGGGATGACGAGATGGACGAGCTGCGTCGCTCCCAGTTCCGGGTGCTGCTCAGCCACGACTGGTCGCACGGTGTCGAGGCCGCGGTCGACGTTGCCCTGCTGGGTCGCTACTACGAGCGGATCGCCGACCACGCCGCCTCGATGGGCCGCCGGATCATCTACGTCGTGACCGGTTCGTTTCCCGAGGCCGAGGTTTGGCCCCAGCCATAATCGCCAACCGGCAACAAATTGTCGCGAGGCTCATTGTCTATGCCGGTCCTGTGCACGTATGGTTCGTAGACCAGCCTGTCGATTCGACGTCGGTGCCCCCCGACTGGATACTGTCCCCCTTTACGAGTTGTGTCAGGAGTGGACTATGACCCAGTCCTCCCCTGCTCGGGCCGAGCAGAGTTACCGCCACGAGGCGTTCTTGTGGCATGACCGGGCCGGCTTCACCGACAGCCTGGTCCCGTTCGTCACCGATGGGCTGGATGCCGGGGAACCTGTGATGGTCGCGGTGATCGAGGAGCACGGGGAGTGGCTACGAGAGGATCTCGGGGCCAAGTCCGACCACGTGACGTTCGTCGACATGGCTGAGCTGGGCCGTAATCCGGCCAAGATCATTCCGGCCTGGCAGAAGTTCCTGGACACCGGCGCCGGCGGCAACAGCCCCGCGCGGGGGATCGGCGAGCCGATCTGGGTGGGCCGGGGCGCCGACGAGCTGATCGAGTGCCAGGTGCACGAGGCCCTGCTCAACGTGGCCGTCGACCCGACCATCCCGTTCTGGCTGGTCTGCCCATACGACGTGGCGGGACTGGAATCTGCGGTCATCGACGAGGCCTACCGCAGCCACCCGGTGGTCATCGAAGCCGACGCGTACCGGGGCAGCACCTCCTACGCCGGACGCGCCCACCTGGAGATGATGCTGGGCCGGGAGCTGCCCACTCTGACCGGCGAACCGACCACGATCCCGTTCTCCCGCCGCAACGTCGAGCGGCTCCAGGCCTTCCTCAAGCTGGAGGGCCACGTCGCCGGACTGGGCCTGCAGCAGGCAGCCGACCTGGCCACCGTCACCTCCGGACTGGCGGCCGACAGCCTCGAGCGCGGGGCCACCGGCGGAACCATCCGGGTCTGGCGGCAGCAACGGTCGGTGGTGTGCGAGGTCGTCGACGACACTCACCTGGACGACCCGCTCGCCGGCCGGCGCGCACCCCTGGTGGACGACGCGGACGCCCTCTGGGCCGCCAACCAGCTCTGCGACCTGGTCCAGCTGCGCACCACCCCGACCGGCACCACCGTACGGGTTCACGCCTACCGCTGAAGTCTTTCTTCTGGTCCGGCGTCTCGCGCATCGCGCTCTATCCCACCGACGCTCGCCGTCCACGCGTCCGGGAGGGAGTGGTTGGCTACGGGCATGCGTCTGCTCATCCTCGGCGGTACCGCCTGGCTCGGCGGTGAGGTCGCCCGCGCTGCCCGTGACCGCGGCCACGTCGTGACCTGCTTGGCCCGCGGCACGTCCGGGCCGGCGCTCGAGGGCACCGAGCTCGTGGCGGCGGACCGAACGCAGCCCGGGGCGTACGACGGGGTGCGCGACCGCGACTGGGACGCGGTGCTCGACGTCAGCCGGCAGCCCGGTCAGGTCCGAACCGCGGTCGAGGCGCTGCGGGGCCGGGCGAGTCGCTTCCTCTTCGTCTCCTCCGGAAATGTGTACGCCGACCACCGGGCCCCCGGTCAGGACGAGAGCAGCTCGCTGCTGCCACCGTTGGCGCGTGAGGTGATGGAGTCCATGGACGAGTACGGCGAGGCCAAGGTCGCCTGCGAGCAGCACGTGCTCGACGGGCTCGGGCCGGACGCGGCTCTCGTCGCCCGGGTCGGGCTGATCGGCGGGCCGGGTGACTGGTCCGGCCGGACGGGCTACTGGCCGCTGCGCTTCGCCCAGCCGGCCGCGCCCGATGGGGCCGTCCTCGTGCCCGACGCCCCGGATGTGCCGACGTCGGTGATCGACGTACGCGACCTGTCCGGCTGGCTGGTCGGCGCGGCCCAGGCCCAGACCGCGGGCATCTTCAATGCCGCCGGTCCGGTGGTCGGGTTGGCCGACCACCTGGAGACCGCCCGCCAGGTGGCCGGGCACACCGGTCCGGTGGTCGCGGTCGACGAGACATGGCTGGCCGAGCAGGGAGTACAGCCGTGGATGGGCGAACGGTCGCTGCCGCTGTGGCTGGACGATCCGGACTGGTACGGCTTCAACGCCCGGGACAGTGCCGCGGCCCGGCAGGCCGGGCTGGTCACCCGGCCGCTGGCGGACACCCTGGCCGACACGCTGACCTGGGAGCAGGCTCAGAACCCGGACCGGGTCCGCCAAGCGGGACTGACGCCCGACGATGAGCGGGCGCTGTTGGACGCGTGGCGCAGCCGGGCGGCGGCTACTTCTTCCCCTGGTTCTTGACCGCCTCGATCGACGCGGCGGCAGCCTCCGGATCGAGGTAGCGGCCGCCGACGGTGACCGGCTTGAGGTCGTCGTCCAGCTCATACGCCAGCGGGATACCGGTGGGGATGTTCAGGCCGACCACCTCGGCGTCGCCGATGTTGTCCAGGTGCTTCACGATGGCCCGCAGCGAGTTGCCGTGCGCGGCCACCAGCACCACCTTGCCCGCGCGCAGGTCCGGCACGATGTCGTCGTACCAGTAGGGCAGCGCCCGGAGCAGGACGTCCTTGAGGCACTCGGTCCGCGGCCGGGCCTCGGTGGGCAGCTCGGCGTAGCGCGGGTCGGCGAAGTTGGCGAACTCGTTGTCGTTGTCGATGGGCGGCGGCGGGGTGTCGTACGAACGGCGCCAGGTCATGAACTGCTCCTCGCCGAACTCCGCCAGCGTGGCCGCCTTGTCCTTGCCCTGCAGGGCGCCGTAGTGCCGCTCGTTCAGCCGCCAGGACCGCTTGACCGAGATCCACTGTCGGTCGGCGGCGGCCAGGGCGATCTGGGCGGTGTTGATCGCCCGGGTCAGCAGCGAGGTGTGCAGCACGTCGGGCAGCAGCCCGGACTCGACCAGCAGCTCACCACCGCGCAGCGCCTCGCCCCGGCCCTTGTCGTTGAGGTCGACGTCGACCCAGCCGGTGAACAGGTTCTTGGCGTTCCAGTCGCTCTCGCCGTGCCGCAGCAGGATCAGGGTTGCCGTCACACGCGGGAGCCTAATGGTCGGCTCGATGGGCCCTCAACCGTCCCCCGTGGGCTGCGACTCACCTGACTTCGCTACCCGAGTGCCTCCCACGACCCACGACACGCCGGTAAGCCCTGAAACGCGCGTAGCGAATTCAGGGCGAAGGAGCGTCTGGGCCGGGGTCCAGGTGGCGGAAGGCCTCTAGGTTGGCGGTCGACTCGCCCCGGGACCGCCGCCAGACCCATTCGCGGCGGATGCTGTCGGCGAAGCCCAGCTCGACGATGGGGTCGAAGCTGGCGTCGGCGGTCGCGGCCACCACCCCGAGCACCCGGTCCACCTCGGCCCGGCTCAGCTGCTCGAGCGGGACCTTGCCGGTCAGGTAGATGTCGCCCAGCCGGTCCACGGCGAACGCGACCGCATACAGCTTGAGGTTGTGCTCGAGCAGCCAGCGGTAGACGGCCGCCTCGTTCTGCTCGGGCCGCCGGGCCACGAAGGCGCGGATGCCGAGCCGGTGCCGGCCCACCTCGAGGGCACACTCGGTGACCAGCTTGTGGGTCCCGGGCAGCCGTACGGTGAACAGCCCCGGCCCGGTCTCCTGCCACACCAGGTCGAGCTCGGCCAGCGCCGCCCGGACCTCCGCCACTGCCGCCGCCTGCGGGTCCATGCTCACGTCTGCTGCACGAACCAGCGGGTCTGGTACCCGGTCAGCCGCAGCGGCCCGTCGGTCAGCGGCGTCTCCTCGGTCAGCGCGTCCCAGGCCCAGTTGCCCACCGGGACCACCCAGCGGGGCAGCAACTGGTCCTCCACGGTCAGGTTGTAGACCCCGACCAGGGTCTGACCGGGCACGTGCCGCAGGAACACCAGCACCGCCGGGTTCACCGGGTCGACGATCTCGGTCTCGGTCGAGGCGTCCAGGCTGGGCAGCGCGGCGCGGACGGCGATGGCGTGCCGGATGCCGTGCCAAACCCGGTGCTCCACCGTCCCCGACTGGTGCCGGAGCTCGGCGACGTCCCAGGGCATCCGCGGTCGGTGCACCCAGCGGTTGTCGTCGGCGTGCTCGGCGGTCTCGGCGTAGTCGTAGTCGTTGAGCAGGGCCAGCTCGTCGCCCATGTAGAGCAGCGGCAGCCCGCCGAACCCGAGCATCAGGTGGTGGGCCAACAGCAGCCGGCGGATGGCCAGGTCGAGATGCGCCTCGTCGCCGTTGCTGCGGGCCGACTCGATGCCGACCAGCGAGGCAGCCGTGCCGCTGATCCGCCGGTCACCGGTGGTGAGGTTCTCCTGGAACACCAACCCGCGGGCGTCGCTCATCGGGTAGAGCCCGGCGTAGTAGTCGGCGAGGAACCGCCGGTGCTCGTACCCGTTCAGGCCCACCGACGCCGCGTCCTCGTCGCTGATCGCCCAGCCGATGTCGTCGTGACAGCGGAGGTAGGTGCCCCACACCGTCGTCGGCGGCTTGGCCGGGAAACGGTTCAGCGCGGCGCAGAACAGGCGCGTGTCCTTGGCCGCCAGGGCCGACCAGATCTGCACCATCAACGAGTTCTGGTAGGCCAGGTCACTGACCTTGCCGGCATGCTTGCCGACCCCGAGGTACGGGGCGAGGTCCGCCGGTCCGACGATCGCCTCGGCCTTGAAGATCAGGGCCGGGGCGCCGATCCGGGCCACCGCCCGCAGGGCCTGGGTGATGGCGTGCACCTCGGGCTGGTTCTGGCAGTTGGTCCCCATCCGCTTGAAGATGAACGCGATCGCGTCCAGCCGCAGGCACTCCACCCCGAGGTTGGCCAGCCAGAGGATCAGGTCGGCGAACTCGTAGAACACCTCCGGGTTGCGCCAGTTGAGGTCCCACTGCCAGGTGTTGAAGGTGGTCCAGACCCAGGAGGCGGACTCCTGGTCGTAGGTGAAGTTGCCCGGCGCGAAGTCGGGAAAGACCTCGGGCAGCGAGCGCTCGTACGCGTCCGGCAGCTCGCGGTCGGCGAACAGGTAGAAGTAGTCGCGGTAGAACCGGTCGCCGGCCCGGGCGTTGACTGCCCACTGGTGCTCGGCGGCGACGTGGTTGAGCACCAGGTCGAGGGTGAGCGAGATGCCCTGGGCCCGCAGGGTGGTGGCGAGGTCGCGCAGGTCCTCGATGGTGCCCAGATCCTCGCGGACGGCGCGGTAGTCCATCACCGCGTATCCGCCGTCGCTCTGTCCCGGCCGCGGCTTGAGCAGCGGCATCAGGTGCAGGTAGGTGACGCCCAGCTCGGCCAGGTAGTCGACGCGGGCGGCGACGCCCCTCAGGGTGCCACCGAACATGTCGGCGTAGGTGGCGTAGCCGAGCATCTGCTGGTGCTGGAACCAGTGCGGGTCGGCGTGTCGGCGGAGGTCGAGCAGCCGCAGGTCGGCGGACCGCTCGCGGAAGTTGCGAGCGGCTATCTCGACCAGCCGGTGGGCCATCTCCGGCGCATGGTCGGGGTACGCCCCGGCCAGACCGGTGAGCAGATCCGGCCAGTAGCGATGGAGCCGCGTGGCGAAGACCACCTGGTCATGGGGTGGCTCGCCCTCGAGCAGCGGCGCCACGTCGGGAACAGACATTGGGGGCAGGTTATTGGACCAGAATGTGGCTGGCCAGATGGGATGGTCGGACGCAGCGCAACCGGATGTGGAAAGATGGTGAAACGTGCGTATCACTGTCGATCTCGACGAAGATCTACTGCTCGCCGTTGAGGAACGGCGTACAGCCTGCAAGACCACCGGCCAGGTGCTCGCCGACCTGGCCCGGCAGGCCCTCCGCACTTCCCCCGCACCCGAGCTCACCACCATCTCCCCCGTCCGCGGCGGCGTCCTCCGCGACGACGAGGAACGACGACCTACGCTGACCCGGGCCTGAACGCGGCCCGTGTCCGGCGTCGGGATCTCGAGCTGGAGACCCTCGTCGTAGCGCCGACCTCAACGACCAGGTCAACCGCTAACGCGACGTAGCCCTCCTGGCCCGGGCACACGATCGGGCAGCCAGACGTGCCCCGCCTGACCTTGCCGACGGCCGCTCGCCTTCCTACGGTGGGCGTAACCGCCAGGAGGGGGCCGATGCGGGAACGTGTCCCGTTCGTGAGGCCGGGCCGGCCGCCCCCGCAGATCGGGGGCCGGACACCGGACCCCGACGCGCTGGCCGACGTGCCCCGGCTCCTCGCCTACCAGCAGCTGGCCGGCAACGCCGCCGTGCGGGACCTGCTCGCCGGGGCCACCGTGCAGCGACACGTGGTCGCCGAGGCGGAGGCGATGATCGCGGACGTGACGCCGGTGAACACCCCGCAGGGATCGGCGCTGCGCATCCACGGGGACCGCGGGCAGACCGACGTCACCCAGCTGCCGGGTCAGGACCCGCCCAAGGAGATAGCCGACGCGTACCAGACCAGCACGATGGCCGATGTGCACGCCGCGCTCGGCGCCCAGGTCGACCTGACCAACGACCTGCTCGCCATGCCGGGCGTCCGGCGGGCGTTCCCCCGCGGCACGTTCGACCTGACCCGGATGGCTGACCGGCTGAAGGTATGGAAGGCAGTCTTCCTGGCCCCACCCAGCGGTGCCGACGGGCTGTCCGCGGTGATGGCGATGATCGGCCGCTTCCTGAAGGCCTACACCGTGCATACCGAGTACAACATGCCAGCGGTCCACTGACCCTGGCCCGGGTCGGGATGATCCTCGTCCGGATGCAGAAGCTCGGACTCCCGCTCGACCCGCTGGACCATAAGGTGGTCGCCGTAGTGAACGCCGTCCCGGTCCTCCAGCCACCGCTGAAGGCGTACATCGCTCGCGGCGCCCCGCCGGTCTTCCAGCCCACCCGGCGGCTCAGCCCGCCTTGAGCTCCTTGCGGCCGAGCTTGAGCCGCTTCTTGAACTCGTCGAGGAAGACTTGGCGCAGCTGCTCGTTGTCCATCGCCCCGCCGACGGAGGAGAACGCGCCCTTGGCTGCCCGCTGGCAGATGGTCAGCCAGGCCTGACCCATGGCGTAGGTGAAGGTCGAGGCCACGCCGGCCCCGATTACGCCGCCGACCACCGAGCCGGCGCCGGGAACCATCTTGAGCAGGCCCGTGAACGCGGCTCGGCCGGCCTGGGTGGCGGCGGTGGCCGAGACGACGGCCATCAGAGCCGCCCGCTCGAACTTGAGCGTGTAGATCTGGGCGATCCGGGCCATCATGCCCAGCTGGATCGGCACCAACAGCGTCGCGTCGGAGAACGGGATCGGGGTCGCCGCTGCGGCCGCGGCGGCTCCGGCGGCGCCGGTTATGTACTTCCGCGCCTCCTCAGCCTTCCGGTCGTAGTCAATCTGCTGCGCCGCGACGAGGGCTCCGTGCGCGCCTTCGGGCGCAACGCGAAAGGTGGCATCGAGCACTTCCTGCAAGCCGTATGCGGTCTGCCCGGCGAACTCGTCGGCCATGGCGTAGGTCATGAACGGTCGCCCGCCTGCGATCGGCAGCCGCCGGGCCATGATCTGCTCGGCCAGCAGCACGGCGTCCGGGTGGAAGTGGCCGTGGCCGGTCTCGGGGTCCCAGCGGCGCGGCACCTGGGTCAGCACCACGAGCACCGGCAGGCCCATCTCGTCCAGCCGCCGGACGAAGTCGGCCTCGGTGTCCTCGAAGCGTCGGTCCATGCCGCGGACGCAGTACCAGGCGACGTGGATCTGCTCGCTCAGCGGCAGCCGACGCATCTGCGCCATCGCCTTGCCCAGCTCGGACAGGATCTCCTTGCTGTCCCGCCCGACCTCCAGGCCCTGGGTGTCCACGATGCCCAGATGACCGATCTTGTCCAGGTAGAGATGGCTGCCCCGGGTCACCGGCTCGCCGATCCCGGTCCGGGCGACCTCCTCGCCGAAGATGGCGTTGATCAAGGTCGACTTGCCGACCCCGGTCTTGCCGAAGATCGCCAGGGTGAACCGGCCCAGGGCCGCGTCCTGCTTGTCGTACTCGGCCCGGAACGAGTCCCGGAACCAGTCTGGGCTGCCGGCCATGGGTCTAAGAGTAGGGCGACCCTCGGGGAACCTGCTCGAGAGCGAGCGGCGATCCCGGGGGGATCGCAAGGCGGAGGAGGAGGTCGTAGCGGTGTTCCGCGGATGGCGAGTCCAACGCCGCCGCTCGCTTCCCGGGTCGTCGCGCCGCCGAGCTGGTTCTCCGAGGCTCGCCCAGGGCCAGGTCAGAACCACATTGCGGACCACCGCGCGGCTGAGTAGTTTCTTCGTACAGGACCCCAACCCTCGCCGTATCACGGTGATCTGGCGCCGCCTTTGCACACTCATGCGGGTGTGGGCTCGCTAGCCCTGGGGGAAAGAGGATCATGGCGGAACGCGATCAGCTGGTCTGGCCGGTGCAACCGGCCCGAGCCACCACTCGAGGAACGTTCGAACCACCCTCGGTGGAGACGCCGATCGTGCTGCCCCCGGACATCTTGATGCGCTACGGCGCCCGCATCCTCGACCCGGCCAAGGCGTTGCAGCCCGGGGCGACCCGGCGCGACCGGGACAACCGCGACGGGGTCGACCCGGGCCGAGCCGTTGCGTACGGGACCACCGCGTATGTCGGCAACGAAGTCCTGGTCTCCGCTGTCGACCAGCCCGAGCAGGCCTTGGCCGCCGTGGAGGGCCGCCTCAACACGATCCTGGAGAAGCAGCCGGTTCGGCCGGGTGAGGGCGTACGCCTGGTCGCGCACCAGGGCGACCTGGGCAAGGCGCGGGAACGCGCCCGCACCTCCTCACCGGGCGTCCTCCGGCTGGGCGTCGAGTCGACGGCCGCCGATCCCGGACCACCGCCAGACGCGTGGAAGGCCATCCAGATACTCCGGGACGCCGAGGAGACCAAGGTCGAGGTCGGCCTGAACCACCTGATGTTCGCCGCCCAGGCCGGCGGCCAGGGGTTCAGCTTCGGCCACGGCTTCAGCTTCGGGCACGGGTTCAGCTTCGGCCACGGAGTCGGACCCGGTGAGTACGCCGTCCCTGGCTGGGGCGGCCGGACGCCGGTGAGCTGGCTGGGCCGGCCGCCGCAGCGCGGCGCCGCGACCCGGCGGCCGGTTGTGGCGATCCTCGACACCGGCGTGGCTGACCACACCTGGTTCCGGCTCGACGAGGACGAGCCGGTGGTTGAGCGCTGGCGGTACGAGCGCAGCGACGGCAGCGTGGTGAAGGTCGAAGCCGGGCCCAGGGCCGAGTCCGAGGGCGGTGAGAACGACCCGAACATCATCGACCCGCTGCAGGGCCTGATCGACCCGTTCTTCGGGCACGGCACCTTCATCGCCGGCCTGATCCACCAGGCCTGCCCGGACGCCAACATCTTGTCGATCAAGATGATGGGTACCGACGGCATCGTCGACGAGGCCGCGCTGCTCAACGGGCTCGGCTTCCTGCACCAACGGCAGGTCGACGCCCTGGGTGCCGGGGAGAAGGGCATTTCGAAGCTGGTCGACATCGTCTGCCTGTCGCTCGGTTACTACCACGAGTCGGACCTGGCCGGCGTGACCTACGACAGCCGGCTGAAGAAGGCCCTGGACGCTCTGGCCGACGTCGGGGTCATGGTGGTCGCCGCGGCCGGCAACAACGCGACCAGCCGGCCGCTGCTCCCGGCCGCGTTCGCATCCTTCCGGGCCGGCACCTTCACCGGAACCGCCACGAAGGCGCCGCTGGTCAGCGTGGCCGCCCTCAACCCCGACGGCAGCGTGGCCCTGTTCAGCAACGACGGCAGCTGGATCTCCTGCCACGCCCCCGGCGCCGCCCTGGTCAGCACGATGCCGAAGGTCGACGTCGGGCTGCGACCGTCGGTCGACCTGGGCGACGGGCCGCTCCGCGAGCGAGCGGTGGCCAGCTATCGGGCCAGCCTCGACCCCGACCGGTTCACCGGCTTCGGCACCTGGAGCGGCACCTCGTTCGCCGCCCCGGTGATGGCCGGCGCCGCTGCCCAGGCGCTGCTCGAACACGAGACCTTCGCCGACCGGAAGGCCACGGACCTGGCGGCCGCCGCCGTGACCCGCGCACACGACGCGCTGCGCACGCTCGACTTCCGACTCTGACCCATGACCGGTCCCCAGACATGGCCCTGATCGACGACCCGCCGGCGGTCGAGGGACCGGATCTTGTCGTGTCGCGGCGGTTGCTCGCCGACGGCATCGCGGCGATGGACCGGGGTAGTCTCAGCGAGGCGGTGCGGCTGCTGCATGGGGCTCTGGCGGCCCTCGGGCTGCACGTCAACCCGGCCCCGGCCCGCCCCGTTCTGGCCCCCGCCAGCCCCAGTCCGGTGCGGACGGCGCTGGCCGCCCGGATCTTGCTCAGCCTGGCCTTCGCGCACCACGAGCTCGGCAACGCAGCGGCCGCGCTGCAGGCCTTCGACAACGCGGAGGCCCTGGCGGCCGAGGGCGAGCACACCGAGATCCGGGTGTTGATCCACGCCCAGCGCGGCGTGATGTCCCTGCGCGAGGGCCGGCTGACCGAGGCGCGGGTCGAGCTCGACGTGGCCGTCACCATGCTGGACTTCGCTCCGGCGAAGGACCAGGGCAAGATCCTGATCAACCGGGGTGAGGTGCTCGGTCTGCTGGGCGAGGTCGGCGCGGCCAAGGCCGACTGCGCCCGGGCGCTGGACCTGGCCGAGGCGTACGCGCTGCCCGGCCTGTCCCTCTACGCCCGGCACAACCTCGGGTGGTTCGAGTTCCTCTCCGGTGACCTGCCCCGGGCGCTGGAGCTGATGCCGATGCCCGACGAGGGGTCCTCGGACTTCGAGCGCGGCGTGGTGGGGTCCGACCGGGCCAAGGTGCTGCTCAGCGCCGGCCTGCTCAGCGAGGCCGACCGGTCCTTGGCGGACGCCTGTGCGGCGCTGGCCCGGACCGAGCTGGTCCAGTTCCTGGCCGAGGCCGAGCTGACCCGGGCCGAGGTCGCGCTGCTGGCCGAGCGGACCGCGCTGGCTCAGAGCACCAGCCATGCGGCGGTGGATCGGCTGCGGCCCCGGGACAACCACCGGGCGACCGCCCTGGGCGAGCTGGTCCAGCTGCAGGCCGACGCCGCCGCCGGGGTGGCGGCTGACGAGCTGGTCCGGACCGCGGACCGGTTGACCCGCACCTTCACCCAGCTCGGCCTGGCCGACCAGGCCCGGCTGGCCCGGCTGCTCGCCATCGAGAATCTCGCGCCGGCGGCGGCCGCACGTCGCGCGCTGCCCGCCATCCGCCGCGACCAGCCGCTGGAGCTGCGGCTGCACGGGCGGCTGGTCCGGGCCCAGAGCGCGTTCGGGCAGGGACACCGGCGGGCCGGCCTGCGGCACGCCCGGATCGGGCTGTGCGACCTGGCCGAGTACCAGACCCAGTTCGGCAGCCTGGACCTGCAGACCTCCAGCGCCGTCCGGGCCAGGCGCCTGGCCGCGGCGGCGATCCATGCCGAGATCGCCGCCGGCCACCCGACCGCGGTCCTGGCCTGGGTGGAGCGGGCCCGCGCGGTGACGGGCCGGGTGGTCGCCCCGCAGCCTCCGGACGACCCCGAGACGGCGGAGCTGATGACCCAGCTGCGCTGGACGGCCGACCAGCTGGACCGGGGGGAGGCGACCGGGCGGGACGGAGGGGACCTACGCAGACGCCGGCAGCACCTCGAGCGGGCCATCCGGGCCCGGTCCTGGACCATGCGCGGCACTGCGGAGATGGGTGCGGAGCCGCGGACGGCGGACCTGCGGCGCGCCCTGGGCGACGCGGTGCTGGTGACGGTGTTCAACCTGGACCAGGTGGCCCACGCGGTGGTCCTGACCCGGCGGGACTGCTGGGTCCGTCCGCTGCTGCCGATGACCGAGGCGGAGGAGCTCGGCCGCCGGATCAGCGCCGATCTCGACGTCCTCGCCCTCGACCTGGTCCCGGAGGCCCTGCGCGTCTCGGCCCGGGGCTCGCTCCGGCGCAGCCTGCAGCGTCTCGACGACGCCCTGGTCAGGCCCCTCGACCTGCCCGACGCCCCGGTGGTCCTGCTGCCCCCGGGACGGCTGGCCTCTCTGACCTGGGCCGAGCTGCCAAGCCTGCGCAGCCGGCCGCTGGCTCTCGCTCCCTCGGCCAGCACCTGGCTGGGGGCCCACGCCCGGTTCGTCTCCGTTCCCGGGCCGGTGGTCGCGGTGGCCGGGCCCGGCCTTCGCCGGGCCGAGGCCGAGGTGGACCGGGTGGCGGAGGTCTGGCCCGGTTGTGCGACGCTGCGCGCCGAGCAGGCGACGGCCGAGGCGTTCCTGAAGGGCATCTCCGGTGCCCAGCTGGTGCACGTGGCCGCCCACGGCCAGCACCAGCAGGAGAACCCGCTGTTCTCCTCGATCCGGCTGGCCGACGGGCCGGTGGTCGGCTACGACCTGGACCGGTTACCGGACCCGCCGCAGCAGGTCGTGCTGTCGGCCTGCGACCTGGGTCAGGCGACCGCCCGGACGGGCGACGAGGCGCTCGGGTTGACCCGCGCGTTCCTGCACAGCGGCACCTCGACGGTCGTCTCCGGGGTGGCCAAGGTGTCGGACCACGGCGCCGCCGACCTGATGGCGGACTACCACCGGCGGCTGGCGGCCGGGACCGCGCCCGCGTACGCGCTGGCTGATGCGCTGGCCGCGGCCGACGAGCCGACGCCCTTCGCCTGCTTCGGCGCCGGCTGGTAGGGCCGCTGCGAGCCGGTAGACTCGGCCGGGCCGCCGGTCGGCGGTAACTCCCTCTCGCACTCTCAAAGGCTCAGCCATGCCCATCCGCACCGATCTGCGCAATGTCGCGATCGTGGCCCACGTCGACCACGGCAAGACCACGCTGGTCGACGCGATGCTGTGGCAGTCCGGGGCCTTCCGCGTCGGCCAGGACGTCGAGAAGCGGGTGATGGACTCGATGGACCTGGAGCGGGAGAAGGGCATCACCATCCTGGCCAAGAACACGGCGGTCCGGCACGAGGCGCCGGACGGCTCGGCGGTGACGATCAACATCATCGACACGCCCGGTCACGCCGACTTCGGCGGCGAGGTGGAGCGCGGGCTGGAGATGGTCGACGGCGTGCTGCTGCTGGTCGACGCGTCGGAGGGTCCGCTGCCCCAGACCCGCTTCGTGCTGCGCAAGGCCCTGGCCAAGCAGCTGCCGATCGTGCTGGTGGTCAACAAGACCGACCGCAGTGACGCCCGGATCGCCGAAGTGGTCGAGGAGACCTACGAGCTGTTCCTGGATCTGCTGGACGACGCCGACACTCACGTGCTCGACTTCCCGGTGGTCTACGCCTCGGCCCGGGCCGGCCGGGCCTCGCTGACCGTTCCGGCCGACGGTGACATGCCGGACAGCCCTGACCTCGGGCCGCTGTTCGCCACCATCCTGAGTCACATCCCCGCCCCCAGCTATGTCGAGGGGGCCACTCTGCAGGCCCACGTCACCAACCTGGACGCCTCGCCCTACCTGGGCCGGCTGGCTCTGTGCCGGGTCTTCGCGGGCGAGATGAGACGGAACCAGGTCGTCGCCTGGTGCCGGTCCGACGGGACGATCACCAAGATCAAGCTGTCGGAGATGTTGATCACCGAGGCGCTCGACCGGGTGCCGGCCGAGATCGCCCGACCGGGCGACATCGTGGCCATCGCCGGTATCCCCGAGATCACCATCGGCGAAACCCTGTCCGATCCGGACGACCCCCAACCGCTGCCCCTGATCACCGTCGACGAGCCCAGCATCTCGATGACCATCGGCATCAACACCTCCCCGCTGGCCGGCCGGGCCGGCAAGAACCTGACCGCGCGGCTGGTCAAGGCGCGGCTGGACACCGAGCTGGTCGGCAACGTCTCCATCCGGGTGCTTCCCACCGAGCGCCCGGACACCTGGGAGGTCCAGGGCCGCGGCGAGCTGCAGCTCGCGGTGCTGGTGGAGATGATGCGCCGGGAGTCCTACGAGCTGACCGTGGGCAAACCGCAGGTCGTCACCCGGGAGATCGGCGGCCGGACCCACGAGCCGGTGGAGCGGCTGACCATCGACGTCCCCGACGACTATGTCGGCGTGGTCACCCAGCTGCTCGGGCTGCGGCGGAGCCGGCTGGAGCAGCTGGTCAACCACGGGACCGGGTGGGTGCGGATGGAGTACCTGGTCCCGGCCCGTGGGCTGATCGGGTTCCGCACCGAGTTCCTCACCGAGACCCGCGGCACCGGCCTGATGCACCACGTGTTCGAGGCTTACGAGCCGTGGGCCGGCGAGCTGCGGACCCGTCCCACCGGCTCCCTGGTGGCCGACCGCTCCGGCCTGGTCACCGCGTACGCCTCGTTCGCCCTGCAGGAGCGCGGCACGCTGTTCGTCGCCCCCGGTACCGAGGTGTATGAGGGAATGATCGTCGGAGAGAACTCGCGCGCCGACGACATGGACGTCAACCCGACCCGGGAGAAGAAGCTGACCAACGTCCGCTCCTCGACCGGAGACGAGCTGGAACGGCTGATCCCGGCACGGGTGCTGAGCATGGAGCAGGCTCTGGAGTTCTGCCGCGGTGACGAGTGTCTGGAGGTCACCCCGGCTGCCGTCCGGATCCGAAAAGTGGTGCTCTCGGCAACGGAAAGAGCACGAAGTCGCTCGCGAGCCCGCAACGCCTGACGGTTTCTATAACGAATAGGTCACGGAGCGTGACTGATCTCCGCGATCCGCGCCGAATCAGTGAAGATGTTCCGGACGTTTCGTTCGGGCGACCGCCGGCCCTTCCCCGCCGTATCCGAGATGTCACCACGGACGCGCCTGCCCTGGCAGGTTCTGGAAGGGATCTTCTGTTGATGCGCAAGCTCGCTTGCATGCTGCTCGGGATCGCGATGGCCACGGGGCTGCTGGTCGGACTCAGCGCCACCGATGCCGTAGCCCCCAAGGCCGAGGCCGCGAACTACGTCTCCCGGATGTACACCGCGCGTCTACTGGAGCTGAGCCCACTCTTGGGAGGAACCGTTGGCCTTTGATATCGAGGCGCTGCTCGACCTGTGGACCGAGCTGCCCGCCGACCCGGCCGTGGCGGCCGACGCCTTCCGCTCGCTCTACACCGACCCGGTGCTGGTCAACGAGACGCTGCTGACCGCGGGGGACCTGGTCGTCCGGGCCCGCGCCCTGTCGCAGACTTTCGACCTGATTCGCCGCGAGGTGCTCGACGTCTGCCAGTCCGACGACAAGGTGGCCGTCGCGTTCCGCCTGTCGGGTCGCCAGGTGGGGCCGCTGACCACCGCGGCCGGCGTGCTGGCGCCGACCGGTCAGGAGATCGCGCTGCGGGTGATCGACATCCTGACCCTGACCGACGGCCGGATCAGCCAGATCACGATGGTCGCCGACGAGCTGGCCGGGCTGGTGGCCGTCGGCGCCGCCCGCCTGGTCGAGCCCGGCTGACCTCCGTCAGACGTTCGCACCCTCTCCTCGCGTTCGCGGCAGCTATACGTGCCGCAAGGACGAGGAGAGGGTGCGAACGCGGTGGCCGGGTTCAGCTGGCGGTGGTCGTGCCGCCTGCGGTGGTGGTGGACGGGGCGTCGCCGTTGGCGGTGACCGTCTCGGCCGGCGCCTCCTGGACCGCGGTGGTCTTCTTGGCCGGGGCCTTGGCGGCCGACTTCTCCGCAGTGGCCCGCTGGGTGGCGGTCTTCTTCGCCGCCGCCACTCTCGTGGCCGCGGTCATCGGGGCCGTCCTGCCGGCGGTGGTCGCCTTGTGGGTAGTCGCCTTGCGGGTGGCCGCGCTCCTGGCCGCGCTTCGCGGGGTGACGGTCTCGGTCGCCGTCCGGCCGCTCACGTTCTTGCGCGCCCGGGTGACGGTCTCCTGCACCTTCTCCAGCAGGGGGTCGACCCGGTCGCCGGCCTCCCCGCGGAGGTGGTCGGCCCGCTGCTCCGTCCGCGCCGACAGGCCGCGGGCGCTGCCGACGGCCTCGTCGACGACGAGCTTGCCGCGCCCGGCCAGCTCGGAGTACGTCGCGGTCGCCTGGACCAGCAGGTCGTTGGCCTGGGTCTGCAGCTCGGCGATCCGAGCCTTGGTCGCGTCCGGCAGGTGCTTGAACTGCTCCGGCAGCGTGATGACGAAGGTCCGCAGCTCGTCGACGTTGGTCTTCGCCTGCCGCTGCAGAGCCGGTCGCCGGCCCTGCAGCTCGGTGAACCCCTTGCGGGCCCGCTCCTGGGTCTCGGCCAGCGTCGCACGCAGCGCGTCGGTGAACGCGTCCGCCAGGGCGTCGGTCAGGCCGGCCACCGCGTACAGCGGGGCGTACTCGGACTCGACGGCCGCCTTCTTGGCCTGGTCCGGGGTCTCTTTGCGAGGCATATTTCTGTGCTCCTACTAGGTGATGTGGTTGGTCAGTTCTGGTCGTCGGGGCCGGGGTCGGCGGACTCGTTCTCCTTGACGAAGGAGGCGTAGACGTCGATCAGCACCCGCTTCTGCCGCTCGGTGATCGCGGTGTCGGCCAGCACGGCCACCTCCACACTGGTCACCGGGTGATCGTCCGGGTCGAGGATGCCCGCCCGGACGTAGAGCGTCTCGGCCGAGACCCGCAGCGCCTTGGACAGCTGCTGCAGCACCTCCGCCGACGGCCTACGGAGGCCGCGCTCGATCTGGCTCAGGTACGGGTTGGAGATCCCGGTCTGCTCGGCCAGCTGGCGCAACGTGAGCTGCGCCGACCGGCGCTGGGCGGCGATGTACTCCCCCAGCGAGCCGAGCTGCTCACCGAGCTTCGGGGTCCGGATCCGTGCCATGCATCCAGTGTGCTTGCAATTGTTAGCAAATGCAAACTGGTGCTAGCACGATTCTTCTTACGGTTGTTACCCGTGGGTCCATTGTGCTCAACCCGTCGGAGGGGTCAGAGTAAGCGAACCGGGTGCAGAAGGGAGCCACCATGGCCGAGTCCACCGCCACCGCCGTCGACCGGAGCCCGCTGAACCAGCCGGAGCTGAAACGGGTGATGGGCCCGAAGCTGCTGCTGCTGTTCATCGTGGGCGACATCCTCGGCACCGGCATCTACGCCGTCACCGGCAACGTCGCCAACCAGGTCGGCGGGGTGGTCTGGCTGCCGTTCCTGGTCGCCTTCATCGTGGCCACCATGACGGCGTTCTCCTACCTGGAGCTGGTGACCAAGTACCCACAGGCCGCCGGCGCCGCGCTGTACACCCACAAGGCGTTCGGGCTGCACTTCGTCACCTTCCTGGTCTGCTTCACGGTGATGGCCTCCGGCATCACGTCGGCCTCGACCGCGTCCCGGGCCTTCGCGGCCAACCTCGCCGCCTTCGCCGCCGTGATCCGGGGCGGCGATGCGGCAGCCGATCCCAGCCCAGGACTGATCCTGCTTCTGGCCCTGCTCTTCATGGCCCTGGTGGCGGCGGTCAACCTGCGCGGCGTCGCCGAGAGCGTCAAGGCCAACATCGTGCTGACCCTGGTCGAGCTCAGCGGCCTGCTGATCGTGATCTTCGTCGGCCTGTTCGCCGTCACCCAGGGGGAGGCCGACTTCTCCCGGATCGTCATCTTCGACACCCCGGAGGACAAGTCGATCTTCGTCGCGGTCACCGCCGGCACCTCCCTGGCGTTCTTCGCCATGGTCGGCTTCGAGGACTCGGTCAACATGGCCGAGGAGGTCAAGGAGCCGGAGCGGGTGTTCCCGAGGATCATGCTCACCGGCCTGGGCATCACCGGCGCGATCTACATCCTGGTGTCCATCACCGCGATCGCGCTGGTCCCGGCCGGCGAGCTCGGCGAGGGCGAGGCCCCGTTGACCAAGGTCGTCGCCGCAGGCGCTCCGAACCTCCCGATCGACGACATCTTCCCGCTGATCGCTATGTTCGCGGTGGCCAACTCGGCCCTGATCAACATGATGATGGCCAGCCGGCTGCTGTACGGGATGGCCAAGCAGCAGGTGCTGCCGCCGGTCCTCGGCCGGGTGCTGGAGGGACGGCGTACGCCGTGGGTGGCCATCCTGTTCACCACCGCGATCGCGGTGGGCCTGCTGCTCTACGTCGGCTCGCTGGAGAACGCCGGCAGTGCCATCAGCCTGCTCGGCGGTACCACCGCACTGCTGCTGCTGGCCGTGTTCACCGTGGTCAACATCTGCTGCCTGGTGCTGCGGCGGGACTCCGTCAGCCACGACCACTTCCGGGCGCCGACCGTGATCCCGATCATCGCCGCCGTCTGCTGCGCCTATCTGGTCACGCCTTTCTCGGGCCGGGACCCGCAGCAGTTCGTGATCGCCGGCCTGCTGCTGGCGGTCGGCGTGGTGCTGTGGCTGATCACCTTCTTCATCAACCGGGCCATGTGGGGCCGACAGACCTACCTGAAGAACCCCGAGGCGCTGGAAGGCTCCGAGACCAAACCCTGAGTCGCGCCCATGGCAGGGTGAGGTGGTGCAGGCGACCTGTCCGAAGCGGATGGTCTACGGGCCGTGCGGCGGGGTGCGGGCCGACGGCAGGTGCGAGATGGCGACATTCCCGTGCGTGTTCGACCGGCTCAACGAGGTGATTCCACCCGGACCGAGCGTCCCGCGGCCGGCGGTGCCGGCCCCGCTGGTCCTGACGGACCTCAGCGTGCCGCCGGCGGACGCAGCGACGCTGACGACCACCGCCAAGATCCTGGCCGCGAGCAGCGATGCGCTTCTGGTCGGTGACCACCAGGACCGGATCGACTTCCCGCCGTCGATGTTGGCCCGGCTGATCGACGACGCGGGGGGCCGCCCCTGGGTGACCCTGGCCTGCCGCGACCGCAACCGGGTCTCGCTCGAGCAGGAGCTGCACGCGCTCCGGCACGACGGCGTGGCCACGGTACTGTGCGTGACCGGCGACGGGCGGGCCTACGACGTACGGCCCGACGTCACCCAGGCCTTCGATCTCGACGGCACCCGTCTGGCGGCTCTGGCCGCCGAGGTCGGCGTGGGCGTCGCCGTCGCGGAGACTCCCACGGCACGGCCCACAATGCTCCGCCCCGCCCGGCTGGTGCACAAGCAGCATGCCGGCGCTCAGATCGCGGTGCTCAACCACGTCCCGTCGGCCGCCGACGTGGACGCGTTCGTGACCGCGGCCCGCGACCTGGGACTGGCCATCCCGGTCGTCGCCGCGGTGGCCGTCTTCACCGACGCGCCGTCGGCCGCCGTCCTGACCGCGCTGCCCGGCCTCGAGATCGACCCGACTGCGGTGGCGGAGGTCATCGAGGCCGCCGACCCCGTGCAGGCCGGCATCGAGTACGCCGTACGCGAGGCCCGCCAGCTCCTGGCCGTCCCCGGGGTGGCCGGGGTCAACCTGTCGGGTATGGCCTCGGCCCGCGGGGTACAGGTCGCAGCAGAGATCCAGGCCGAGATCGGCCGGCGCGTGCGATCGGAGCAGCAGCGGTGAACGCATCCATGCAAGCCGAGTTCGACACCGTGGCGGGCTGGACCGCCGACGTCGCGCTGGACCTCGGCCCGGACTACTACCTCCCCGCGGCCTGCCGGGGCAGCGGCAGTCCGAGTGCGTTGCGCTGGCTCCTCGATCGGCTCGCGCCGTCTCCCGGTCATCGGATGCTGGACTGCGGGGCCGGCGTCGGCGGCCCGTCGGCGTTCGCGCGGGCAGAGACCGGGATCGTGCCCATGTTGAACGACCCGGAGTACGGTGCTTGCCGCGCCGCACAGCGGCTGTTCGGCTTCCCCGTCGTCCAGGCGAGGGCGCCGCTGCCGTTCGCGGCCGCGGCGTTCGACCTGGCCTGGAGCCTCGGGGTGCTGTGCACCGTCCGCGACCAGGACGGCTTCCTGGCCGAGCTGGTCCGGGTGCTTCGTCCCGCCGGCCGGCTCGGTCTGCTGGTCTTCGTCGCGGCTGAGCCGCTCCGCGAGCAACCAGAGGGCAATCACTTCGTGACCCCGGACGGCCTGCGCTCGCTGCTGTCCAGCCAGGGCCTCTCGGTGGTGGACAGCACGTCGGTCGCCGACTTCGCCGCCGAACCGACCGAGTGGCAGCAGCGAACCGCGCAGGTCGAGGCCGAGCTGCGGCGCCGGCACGGCAGCGACCCCCGCTGGCAGTCCGCGGCCGACCAGGCGGACATTCTGGGGCGTCTGCTGGCCGAGGGCCGCGTGACCGGGGAGCTCCTGGTGGCCCGGCGGGCCGCCTGACCCCGGGTAGGGGTTCTAGCGGCGGGTGGCGGTGGCCTGCGGGACCGAGGCCGTGATCAGGGTGCCGTCCGGGCGCCGGTCGCCGTTGATCCGCGGCACCGGACCGTCGATCCGCGGACCCTGGTCGGCCAGGGGTATCCGGACCGGCGACTCCTTCGACACGGTGACCCGGTGCCCGCGTACGGACACCTCGGCCCGCTCGCCCTCCAGGACGGTGAACGCGATCTGGTCGGCGGTGAGGTCGACCCGGACCCGGGTGCCCTGCAGGGTGATGCGGAAGCTGATGCCCTCCCACGACTCGGGTAGCCGAGGGTCGAAGGTGACCACGCCGTTGTAGTCCCGCATCCCGCCGAACCCGTACGCCAGACAGTTCCACACCCCGCCGGTGGAGGCCACGTGCACCCCGTCGGTGGTGTTGCCGTGCAGGTCGGCCAGGTCGACGAACAGCGCGTTGTGGAAGTAGCGCAGCGCCAGCTCCCGGTAGCCGACCTCGGCCGCGATGATCGACTGCACCACCCCGGACAGGGTGGAGTCGCCGGTGGTGATCGGGTCGTAGTACTCGAAGTCGGCGCGCTTCTGCTCCGAGCTGAAGTGGTCGCCCTGCAGGAACAGTGCCAGCACCACGTCGGCCTGCTTGAGCACCTGGAACCGGTAGATCACCAGCGGGTGGTAGTGCAGCAGCAGTGGGCGCTTCTCCGCCGGCGTGTTGGCCAGATCCCAGACCTCCCGGTCCAGGAAGTGTGAGTCCTGCGGGTTGATCCCGGTCACCGCGTCGTACGGGATGGCCATGGCGTCGGCGCAGGCGCTCCACTCCTCGACCTCGCTCCAGTCGAGGTCCAGCCGGGCCACCACCCGCTGGTAGGCCTTGGGCAGGTCCGCGCGCAGCTGCCGCATCACCTTGGCCGCCTGGTCCAGGTTGTAGCGGGCCATCACGTTGGTGAACAGGTTGTCGTTGACCACGGTGGTGTACTCGTCCGGGCCAGTGACCCCGTGCACATGAAAGGTCCGGCCCGCCTTGTGCTCCCGCCAGAAGCCCAGGTCCGCCCACATGCGGGCGGTCTCGATCAGCAGGTCCACGCCCTCGCGGTTCATGAACTCCTGGTCACCGCTGGCCCGGACGTACTTGCTGAGCGCGTACACGATGTCGGCGTCGATGTGGTACTGCGCGGTGCCGGCGGCGTAGTAAGCCGATGCCTCCTCGCCGTTGACCGTGCGCCAGGGGAACAGCGCGCCGCTCTGCGCCAGCTCGGCCGCCCGACGGCGGGCGGCGTCGAGCATGTTGTAACGGAAGCGCAGCGCGCTGCGGGCCATCTGCGGCGAGGTGTAGGTGAGGAAGGGGAGCACGTAGATCTCGGTGTCCCAGAAGTAGTGCCCGCTGTAGCCCGAACCCGTCACCCCCTTGGCCGGTACGCCGGACTGCTCGGCCCGGGCGGTGGCCTGCGCCACCTCGTAGAGGTTCCAACGAACGGCCTGCTGCAGCGCCGGCTGGCCGTGCACGACGATGTCGGAGCGATCCCAATACGCGTCCAGCCAGTTCCGCTGCGCCGCGAACTCGGCCTCGGTGCCGTACTCCAGGACCCGGTCCAAGGTGCGGCGGCAGCGGTCGACGAGCTCACGGGTGGGCACGCCGCGTGACGTGTGGTAGGCGACGGTCTTGATCACCTTGATCGGCTGCCCGGCCTTGGCCTGCACCCGGTAGACCATCTTGGCCGTGTCTTCCTCGGCGCTGGTGAAGACCCGGTAGGGGTTGTCGGTGACGATGTCGTGGTCACTGCCGACGGCGATGGTCATCTTCGAGTTGACGCAGCGCCAGCTCTGGATGATCCGCTGGTCGAGCCACCAGTGGCTCTGCGGCTCGAGCACCCGGTCGTTGAACGCCTCCGCCTGACGCGGGTCGACGCCGCCACCCATCGCCGCACTCCGCACGTGGTACTCGTCGCGGCCGTCCTGCCGGTTGAGGGTCTGCGAGCTGATCACCACCGGTGCATCGTCGTCCAGCATGGTGACCTCGAAGATCATGATCGCCAGATGCCGCTGGGTGAAGGACACCATCCGCCGGGAGGTCACCTGGACCCGCTTGCCGCCCGGGGTGCGCCAGATGATCTCCCGGCGCAGCACCCCGTTCCGGAAGTCAAGAGTTCGCTCGTAGTCCTCGATGTCGGCGACGCTGAGCAGCATCGGCTCGTCGTCGATGTAGAGCTTCATGGTCTTGTTGTCGGGGACGTTGACGATGGTCTGGCCCGTGCGCGCGAACCCGAACGCCTCCTCGGCGTGACGGATCGGCCAGGTCTCGTGGAAGCCGTTGATGAAGGTGCCGTGCGTGTGGGTCTCGCGGCCCTCCTCGACGTTGCCGCGGAGGCCCAGGTAGCCGTTCCCGACCGCGAACAGCGTCTCGGTCACGCCGAGGTCGTCGTGCCGGTACTCGGCCTCGGTCAGCGCCCACTCGTCGATGGGGAACCGCATCCGATCCATCGGGTCGCTGACCAGGATCGGATCGTCCGGCGCGGGCACCAGCATCACTCGGCCAGTTCTGCGAGGTCGGTGACCACCACGTCGGCCCCTGACTCGAGCAACCGCTCGGCCCCGACGCCCCGGTCGACGCCGACCACCAGCCCGAACCGGCCGGCCCGGCCAGCCTCGACACCGGAGAGCGCGTCCTCGAAGACGACGGCCCGGTCCTGCGGCACGCCGAGCTGGGCGGCTGCGTACGCGAAGGTGTCCGGGGCGGGCTTGCCGGGCAAATGCTCCCGGGCGGCGACATTGCCGTCGACCACCACCGCGAACCGCTCCGCCAGGCCGGCCGCGTCCAGCACCGGCGGCGCGTTGCGGGAGGAGGAGACGACCGCGACCTTGGTGCCCCGGTCGGCCAGGTGGTCGAGCAGCTGGACCGAGCCCGGGTACGGCAGCACACCCTCGTCACGGAGCACGGCGCCGAAGAAGTCGTTCTTCCGGTTGCCCAGTCCGCAGACCGTCTCGATCTCTGGACCGTCGGACGGGTCGCCCTCGGCCAGGGTGATGCCGCGCGAGGCCAGGAAGGACCGGACGCCGTCATAGCGCGGCTTTCCATCGATGTGGGCGAAGTAGTCGTTCTCGACGTACGGCTGGTCGACGAATCCCCGCTTGGTCAGGAAGTCGGTGAACAGCGCCTGCCAGGCCCGCATGTGGACCTCGGCGGTGGGGGTGAGTACGCCGTCCAGATCGAACAGGGCCGCGTCGAAATCGTTCCAGTTCACGTAGAGCAAGCCTACGACCATCCGGAGGGTCGAATGACCGGTGGCCGGATGTTCGCCGTGCGCGGAACCCGAAGGCATTACAGCGAAGTGGGCATAGATTCGCCACATGGGCAACCCCTTCGACGCGGATCCGATCTTGGTCGAAGTCGTGCGCAACGGGTACGTGGAGAGCGTGCACCGCGGCCGGGTCGCGGTCACCGGGGCGGACGGCCGGCTGCTCGCCTCGGTGGGCGCGGAGTTCGCGCCCATGTATCCGCGGAGCGCCATGAAGCCGCTGCAGACGGTGGGCATGCTGCGGGCCGGACTCGACCTCGCCGGCGGGCACCTGGCGCTGGTCTGCGCCTCCCACTCCGGCGAGCCGAAGCATCTCGACGGGGTGCGCGAGATCCTTGCCCTCGGCGAGCTCGACGAGTCGGTGCTGCAGACGCCGGCGGACTGGCCGCTCGACGAGGCGGCCCGGGAGACCTGGATCCGGAGCGGTCAGGCCAAGTCGTCGATCGCGATGAACTGCTCGGGCAAGCACGCCGGGATGATTCGGACCGCCCAGCGGCGCGGCGATGACCTGGCGAACTACCTGGATCCTGACCACCCGGTCCAGCTGGCCATCGTGCAGGCGGTCGACGAGCTCGCGCACGAGCAGGCCCAGAACCTGGCCGTCGACGGCTGCGGGGCCCCGGCCTACGCCCTGTCGCTCTACGCCCTGGCGCGGGCCTATAGCCGGCTGGCCGCGGCGACCGACGGTCCCGAGCTCACCGTCGCCACCTCGATCCGCGAGCACCCGGAGCTCGTCTCGGGGACTACGCGCGACGAGAGCGCGCTGATCCGAGCGGTGCCCGGGCTGATCGCCAAGGCCGGTGCCGAGGCAACCTACGCCGTCGGTCTCCCCGACGGTCGCGGTGTGGCGGTCAAGATCAGCGACGGGTCCCCGCGGGCCCGGGCGGTTGCCATGGCCGGCGTGCTGCAGCAGCTGGGGTTCGACCACGAAACGCTGACCGAGCAGGCCAGCGCCCCGGTGCTCGGCCACGGCGAGCGGGTCGGCGAGATCCGGCCCTCTGCGGAGACGCTCAGCAACCTGGGCAGCTGACTCCCGAACTCGCGAAACTGTGCACTTACGGGGGTTCAGGTAGGGCTGAAACGATCTAGCGGCGTCGCGACTGACTGCACAGTCCCGTGGCTGGCTAGCGCAGCTGTGGGCGGACGTGCAAGCCGACCTCGGGGTCGACCAGGGCCTCCTGGCTGGCCGCGATGCCGCCGACGACCAGCTCGGCCTCGACCGGAACGGTGCGCTTGACCAGGCCGAGAGCGATCGGGCCGAGCTCGTGATGCCGGGCCGAGCTGCCGACGAAGCCGACGGCCCGCCCCTCCAGCTCCAGCGCGGTGCCCGGCTCCGGGAGCGCGTCAACGCTGCCGTCAAGATGCAGCCGGACCAGCCGCCGCGGCGGGCGGCCCAGGGTGTGCACCCGGGCCACAGTCTCTTGGCCGCGGTAGCAGCCCTTGTCCAGGTGCACGGCGACCCCGATCAGGCCGGCCTCGTTCGGGATGGTCCGATGGTCGGTGTCCAGCCCGACCCGCGGCACCCCCGCGGCGATCCGGCGCGCCTCGTACGCCCACATCCCGGCCCTCGGGGCCTCAGCCAGCACCGAGTCCAGCGACGCGCGCGGCACGAAGAGCTCCCGCCCGCCGAGGGAGTCCTCCCCCGCCCTGGCCAGATGGTCACCGGCGAGGTGGCCGGCGGTCCAGACCACCGCGTAGTCCGCGCTGCGGTCGGCGACCTCCACCCGCATCAGGAACCGCATCCGGTCCAGCCAGGTCGCCAGCGCCGGCGCGGCACCCGGCTCAGTGTGCGCCCAGAACGTATCGCCGTCGTCCACACCGTAGAGCGCGTGCTCGAGATGACCCTGCGGCGACAGCACCAGGGCGGTCACGCCGCGGCCCGGCGCCAAGCCCTCCAGGTGCTGGGTGGTCAGCGAGTGCAGCCAGCCGAGGCGGTCCGGCCCCGTGATCGTGATGACGCCGCGGTGCGACAGGTCGACGACACCCTCACCCTGCTCCAGTCCGCGCTGCTCGCGCATCGGATCACCGAAGTGCCAGGGCACACCGGCGTCCAGACCTGACTCGAGCACGACAGTCATGACAGGTACAGCACCGCGTCCGTCTGGATTCTTCCCGCGACCGAGTTGAGCAAGGGACGAATCGGACCCGCTGCGAGGACCATGTTCGCTCAGGCCCGCCGCAGCCGGGCCCACAGATGGGACTGCAGCGGGTGGGAGTTCGCCGCCTTGTCGAAGGTCCACAACAGGTCGCCCTCGACGTTGCCGTAGAGCCGCTGCCCGGCGGCGTAGTCCTGCGCCGACGCGGTTCGCACGACTGCGTCGGTCGCCAGCTCGATCTTGGCCCCGGTGATGGTGCCGTACCAGACCTCGGCGAACCCGTCCGGGTGGCACAGCACCACCTCCAGGCCGCCGTCCGACTGTGGCCGCCAGAAACCGGTCTCCATGGTCAGCGGCCGCACGGCCCGCCCGGACGCGTCGGTCTCGAAGGTCTGCGACAGGTAGTGCAGGTAGTCCCCGCCGTTCTGGGCGAAGTCGATCTGCTGCCCGAACTCGAAGTCCTCGGTGCCGGGATAGGACCCCTTCCCGGAGCCCTCCCACCGACCGAGCATCCAGGCGAGAGGCATCAGGGCCGGGTTCAGGTCACTCGGCAGCTCGAACGCCATGGCGCTCAGCCGTTCGCGGTCGGGTCGGGCGAGCGGCGGAGCAGTAGCACCAGCAGCGCGGCCAGGCCGATGCCGACCACGGCCACGCTGACCACGAGCAACAGCGCGAAGACGAGTGAGCTCGACATCTCTCGGAGTCTAGTTCGGCCGTCTCGCCCGGCCGGTACCGTGGCGGCCGTGGCGCGCTACGTGATCATCGGGGCCGGAGCGATAGGGGGTGGGCTGGGCGGTCGGCTGCACCAGGCGGGCCGGTCGGCTCTGCTGGTCGCCCGCGGAGACCACCTCGCGGCCCTGCGTAACCAGGGCCTGCGGATGCGGACGCCCGACGAGGACGTGACCCTGCCCGTTCCTGTCGTGGCCGGACCCCGCGAGCTCTCCCTGCAGGCCGACGACGTGCTGGTGCTGGCCACCAAGACCCAGCAGGCACCGGCCGCCCTGGCCGAGTGGGCCGATGCCCCGGTGACCGACGGCGGCACGGCCGGGGAGCGGCTGCCGATCATCCTGGCCACGAACGGCGTGGCCGCGGAGGACATGGCGCTGCGCTACTTCGCTCGGGTCTACGGGGCCTGCGTCTGGATGTGGGCGGCCCACCTGACCCCCGGCGAGGTCGTGCTCGAGGGAGTGCCCCGGACCGGGGTGTTCCACATCGGCCGGGTGCCTGCCGGGTCCGGTACCGACGACGAGGTCGCCGAGCGCGTACGCGAGGACTGGTCGGCCGCCCGGATGAGGGTTGCGCTGCCGGCCGACGTGATGCCGTGGAAGTACCGCAAGCTGCTGAGCAACGTCGGCAACGCGTTCCAGGCGCTGCTCGGCCAGCCCAAGGGGATGGGCCGGCTGGTCCGGGCCGCCGAGGCGGAGGGCCGGGCGGTGCTCGACGCGGCCGGGATCGCGTACACCTCCGACGCCGACGAGGCCGCAGCCCGGGCCGACAGCTTCGAGACCCGACCGGTGCCGGGGTACGCGCAGGTGCTCGGCGGGTCGACCTGGCAGTCGCTGACCCGCGGCACCGGCAACGTCGAGACCGACTATCTCAACGGGGAGCTCGTGCGCATCGCCCGGCGGATCGGCCAGGACGCGCCGATCAACGCGACCATGGCCGCCCTGGTCCGGCAGGCCGCCGGACGTGGTGACCGACCTGGTGACATGTCCGTGGAGCAGCTTTCGGACGTGCTTTCCCGGTTGCTCTCGCCCTAGGATCAGATCGAGGGAACCGCCGATCTCAGGGGGCAGTCCCGATGCCCGAAGCCAGCTACCCGAGCCCGAGGGAGCGTGGCGAGCGTGCCCGGCTGATAGCGCTCCCCGGCGGGCAGACGAGCCAGGTCTCGCGATCCATCCTTCCCGGCGAGGTCAGCAGCTTCGTCGGGCGCGAGGAGGAGCTCGGCGAGATCGTCCGGCTGCTGCGTGGACACCGCCTCGTCACCGTGACCGGCGTCGGGGGCCGGGTCCGTGCCGGTGCCCACCCGCAGCAGATCCTCCGACGACGGCGGTGGTGCGCCCCAGGCCGAGCCGGCGCTGACGGCCTGAGGGCGCTCAGTAGACGAGCGCCTGCACCCCGTCGGCGAGCGCGGCCTCGACGAACTGGGCGGCCCCGGCGATGACGGCGTCGGCGACCAGGTCGTCCCCGGTCAGGTCACGACGGACGGCGCACTGGCTGCAGACCCGGATCTGACCTCCGGTCCGGACGGTCTCGACCAGCTCGGCGACCGGAGTGGCGTGCGGCAGGGCGAGGTCGGGCTGACGGCCCGGCACGACGAACCAGACCGCCTCGCCGGTCAGCCAAACCGTGACCGATGCCCCCGCCGCCAGGCCCATGGCCGCCACGGTCCAGCCCTGGTTGGCCCGCTCCGCCGCCTCCGCACCACAGGTGATCTTGACGATCAGCGAGCGCGACGAGACGTCGGTGGACATGATGGCCATTCTCGCAGAGGGTGGGTGAGTGCCCAGCGTCATCATCGAGCGCTTCGCGGGCTCGGCCCGCTGGGAGGAGCAGTACGGCTACTGCCGGGTGGTACGCGCGGGCGGCTGGGTGCTGACCGCCGGCACCACGGCAACGGGCCCGGACGGCGTCCTCCATCCCGGTGACCCGTATCGACAAACCCTGGCCGCGTTCGGCATCGCCCTGGACGCGCTCCGGTCCGTCGGAGTGGCCGTCGAGCAGGTCGTCCGTACCCGGATGTACGTCGTCGACATCGGCCACCAGGACCGGGTCGGGGCCGCCCACCGCGAGCTGTTCGGCGAGGTCCGCCCGGTGGCCACCATGGTTCAGGTCGGCGGGCTGGCCGATCCTGAGCACCTGGTCGAGGTCGAGGTGGAGGCGTACCAGGACGACCGGGCGTCGTGAGGCTGGTCGTCCAGCGGGTCCGCTCGGCCGCGGTATCGGTCGCCGGGGCGACCGTGGGCGCGATCGACCGGCCCGGCCTGCTGGTGCTGGTCGGCGTCACCCACACCGACGATCCGGCGACCGCCGCCCGGCTCGCCGACAAGGTGTGGAACCTGCGCATCCTGGCCGGCGAACGCTCCTGCGCTCAGGACAACGCGCCGGTCCTGGTGGTCAGCCAGTTCACCCTCTACGCCGAGACCCGCAAGGGTCGCCGCCCGTCGTGGAACGCCGCGGCGCCCCGCGAGCTGAGTGAGCCGCTGGTCGAGGAGTTCGTCGCCGCCCTGCGCCGGCTCGGCGCCGAGGTGGCGACCGGAGCGTTCGGCGCCGAGATGCTGGTGAGCCTGGTCAACGACGGGCCGGTGACCCTGGTCCTCGACTCGTAATCTCCTGCTCGCGCCCGATCGTGCGCCTCAGGCACCGCCTTCCTCCCGCGACGACGAACGGAAGAGCGTGTTCGCCGTCTTGGTCGTCCAGGCGGTACCGGCTTCTGACCTTACCGACGCTCGCAGGGGTCAGGCCGCGGCGCCCGCCAGCTCGAGGTTGACGTCGATCTCCGACACGGTGCCGCGGGCCGCGACGACCTGGCGGTCGAGCTTGGCGCCCGGGGCCAGGGTCCGCAGGGTCCAGTTGCCGTCGCCGGCGAAGAACCGGAAGTGCCCGGTCGCCGATGTCGGCACCTCGGCGGTGAACTCGCCGCCCGAGTCGAGCAGGCGCACGTACGCGCCGGCGACCGGCGCATCGCCGCGCAGCACGCGGCCCTGGATCACGGCTTCCTTGGTCACGTTGATTCCTTCGACACTGAGGCCGCCGGTGGTTGCTCCGCACATGATGTCTCCTTCGGTGGGCGCGCGCCGGTGTGTTGTTGGCGCGCCGCGGGGGGTCCAAGGGGGGTCGTCCCCCCCTTGCTCAGTCCGTCAGGCTTGTCCGGGCTCGTCGCCCACCGCAACCGGAACACCGACCAGGGAGCCGTATTCCGTCCACGAACCGTCGTAGTTCTTCACATTCGGCTGGCCGAAGATCTCGTGCAGTACGAACCAGGTGTGCGCGCTCCGCTCCCCGATCCGGCAGTACGCGATGATATCGGTGCTGAGATCGAGACCGGCGCCGCTGTACAGCTCCTTCAGGTCCTCGTCGGACTTGAAGGTGCCGTCGTCGTTGGCCGCCTTGCTCCACGGCACGTTCACCGCGGTCGGGATGTGCCCGCCGCGCTGCGCCTGCTCCTGCGGCAGGTGCGCCGGCGCCAGCAGCCGCCCGGCGAACTCGTCAGGGCTGCGGACGTCGACCAGGCCCTTGGCGCCGATCGCCTGCACGACCTCGTCGCGGAAGGCCCGGATACCCAGGTTGGGCTCGCTCGCGGTGTAGCTGGTCGCCGGTCGGGTGACGGTCTCGCTGCTCAGCTCGCGGGCGTCCAGCTCCCACTTCTTGCGACCGCCGTCGAGCAGCAGCACCTTCTGGTGGCCGTACAGCTTGAGGTACCAGTACGCGTACGCCGCGAACCAGTTGTTGTTGCCGCCGTAGAGGACGACGGTGTCGTCATTGCCGATGCCCCGCTCCGAGAGCAGCTTCTCGAACTGCTCCTTGTTGATGAAGTCGCGGCGGACCGGGTCCTGCAGATCGGCCTTCCAGTCCAGCTTGACCGCGCCGGCGATGTGGCCGCCGTCGTACGCGCTGGTGTCCTCGTCGACCTCGACCAGCACGACGTTGTCGTCGGTCCGGTGCTCCTCGACCCAGTCGGCGTCGACCAGGACCTGCTGTCTGCTCATGAGATTCCTGTCTGTGAAGGATTCGGGTTAGGCGGCAGGGACGGAGGGCGCCCAGCCAGAAGAAGAGATGGAGTTGGTGACGGCAAGAAGAGGGTCAGGCCCGACACAACGACGAACGCATGCGGCCGTGGTCTACGGCCCGGCGGCGGGTGAGCGGCAGCGCCCACGCGTTCGTCCTCGTCACGTCGCACAGCCTACGGCTGGCCCGGAACCGGACCCAAGACCTTGTCCATTTCCTGAGACTTCTGTCCACATTATGAACAACAGCCTCTCGGATCATGATCGTTCGACCGGAAGCGGCGTGAGATTGCTCACACCGCTTGTTCAGACAATTGGACGAATCTGCGCAGTTCGGCCCGCGTACGCGCGGAAACGGACGGAGCGCCGCCGGCGAACGGGGGCAGCACATCCACCCGAACGGGTCCGGACAGTCCCCGTTCAAGATCATCGGGACGAGCGGCAACTCCGTCGACCAACAACGAACACGCCTTGACAACGCGGGAAAACGCTGGGTCCGACCGGGCCTCGAGCACGGCCCGTAGCGCCTCGGCCACCGAGCTCGCCGAGACCGACTCGGACTCCACCCCGGCAGCCGCCTTGGCCCCCGCCCAGTAGTAGAGGGAAACCTTCTCCATTGCAGTAGTCTCGCCGCATTACTTCTTCCCAGCTCGAGCAGTGGGCCGAAGGAGTACACGGCACCTAGTCCCCTTTTGGTGAAAGGAGACCGAGATGGCCACCCTGCTCCTGTTGACCAACGACATGCACGCGTCCGGCGAGATCCTGCCGGCGCTGGAGCTGCTCCCCCATACGGTGAAGGTCGCGGCCGCCGAGGCCACAGCCCTGCTCGACGCCCCGCCCGCCGACGTGATCCTGCTCGATGCGCGCCGAGACCTGGTGGGCGCGCGGTCGCTCTGCCGACTGATCGAGACCACCGGCAAGGAGTCTCCGCTGCTGGTGATCGCCAGTGAGGGTGGGTTGACCGCGCTGTCCTCCGACTGGGGCTTCGACGACCTGCTGCTCGCCACCGCCGGCCCGGCCGAGGTCGAGGTCCGGCTGCGGTTGGCCATGAGCCCCACGTCGGCCTCCAGCGTCGACCCGGTGATCCAGTCGGGCAACATCCTGATCGACGAGGCTGGCTACAGCGCCAAGCTCAACGGCGTCCAGCTGGACCTGACCTACACCGAGTTCGAGCTGCTGAAGTACCTGGCGCAGCACCCCGGGCGGGTGTTCAGCCGGC
This sequence comes from uncultured Actinomycetota bacterium, assembly GCA_963808435.1. Taxonomy (GTDB): domain Bacteria; phylum Actinomycetota; class Actinomycetes; order Propionibacteriales; family Propionibacteriaceae; genus Microlunatus. The sequence goes on from CAWEFW010000003.1 coordinate 59,789, forward strand.
AGCAGCTGCTCAGCGATGTCTGGGGCTACGACTACTACGGCGGTACCCGGACCGTCGACGTGCACGTCCGCCGGCTGCGGGCCAAGCTCGGCCCCGAGTACGAGTCGGTGATCGGCACTGTGCGCAACGTCGGCTACCGGTTCGTCACCCCGGTCGAGGACTCCAACCGGGTCAGCAGCAGCTGACGCCGGGTCCGGCGAGCAGTCCTACGGAACGTCCCCCGCCTGCGGCCGGCGCGGCTGGGCCCGCGCGATCAGCCGGCGCATATGCGCGGGCAGGGTCCCGGGCGGACCGCTGGGTCGCAGGAACTGCACCGCGGCCAGTGCTTGGGCGGCCAGGATTCCCAGCAACGTGAAGGCCAACAGCACCGCCGATGTCGCCGTCCAGCCGGCCGCCGCGCTGCCGGCCATGCCGGCGAGCAGCCCGACCAGGGCCACCGGGTAGGACACCAGGTGGGCGATCCAGGACAACCGGGCCTCGGCGTGCAGGTCCTCGGGGCGTACGCCGCGCCAGGAGGCCATGGCGATCCGCCAGACGACGAGCTGGACGACGCAGAGGGCGAGCATGACCACCGCCGCCACCAGGGCGGTGATCGCCCAGCCGCGCCCCTCGGAGCCACCGGTAAAGGACGGGAACGTGGCCAGGGCGGCGATCGCCAGAACCACCGCGACCGCCCCGCAGACCACGCCGACCTGGGTCAGCCGCTGGTGGGGGGCCATCCGGGCGGCGATCGCCGGCTGCTCGGTCGATCCGTACGCCGCAATCTGCTCGGCCCGGTACTCCGCGTCCTGCATGCCCCGAGGATAACTAACCTGGCCCCCATGCCTTCCGCCGCGCGCCGATCGAGCGGGGGGACGACCCCCCCGGTCCCCCCCGTACAAGCACGGTGGTTCTGACCGTCGATACCGCTCTCGGTGCGGCCGCCCGGGAGCAGGTCGAGCAGCTGCTGGCCCGGGCGGAGACGGCGGACGGCTACCTGGCGCTGAACGAGGCCGCCGTCCTGGCGCTTCGGCACGACGCGTCCGACACGGTGCACCTCACGGCCCTGGCCGGTGACCGCGTCGTGGGCTACGCCCAGCTGGTGCCCGGCCCGCGCACCAGCACCGGGTTCCTGGTCATCGATCCGCCCGCCCGGCGGCAGGGCATCGGGCTCCGGCTGGCCAAGGCGCTGGTCGAGCGGGCGCCCGCCCCGGTGCAGCTGCTCGCGCCCACCGACAGCGTGGCCGCTCAGGCCCTCGCGGCCCGCGCCGACCTGGTCGCCGAGCGCACGCTGCTGATCATGAAGCGCAACCTGGACCAGCCGGTGCCCGAGCCGGCAGTGCCGGTCGGGGTGACCATCCGCACCTTCCAGCCGGGTCAGGACGAGGCGGCGTGGCTGGCCGTCAACGCGGCGGCCTTCGCGAGTCATCCCGAACAGGGCGCGGTCACCGCCGCTGACCTGGCCGCCCGGATGGCCGAGCCGTGGTTCGACCCAGCCGGGTTCTTCGTCGCGGAGCGGGGCGGGGCTATGCTCGGCTTCCATTGGACCAAGCAGCACCCGGACCGGCTGGGCGAGGTGTACGTGCTCGGCGTCGCCCCCGAGGGGCATCGCCAGGGCATCGGCCGAGCACTGCTGGTGACTGGGCTGGGCTATCTGCGCCAGCGGGGGAATGCGACGGTGCAGCTCTACGTCGAGGCGGCCTCCGGTCCCGCCGTCGCGCTCTACTCGAGCTATGGCTTCGACACCACCGGGCGTGATGTGATGTACGCGCAGCGTCCGAACCGAGCACCGCAGGAGAGCTGATGGAGGCAGTCGACACCTCGACCTCGGTCGAGGACCTGGAGGCCGCGGCCTCCAGGGCCGACGAGTCTTCGACGCCTACCCTGCCGGCTGCTGAGCCGCTCCCCGCGGACCGGTTCCTCGATCGCGAGCTGTCCTGGCTGGCCTTCAACAACCGGGTGCTGGACCTGGCCAAGGACAGGCTCCGGGTGCCGCTGCTGGAGCGGGCGAAGTTCCTGGCCATCTTCGCCTCCAACCTCGACGAGTTCTACATGGTCCGGGTGGCCGGGCTGAAGCGCCGGATCGCGGCCGGTGTCGCCGTGCCCGCCGTGAGCGGAATGATGCCGCGCGAGGTGCACTCGGCGATCCTCACCCGGACCCGAGAGCTGGTCGCGGAGCACGCGCGGGTGTTCACCGAGGAGATCAGGCCCGAGCTGGCCGCGCAGGGTATCGAGATCTTGCGCTGGGACCAGCTCACCTCCGACGAGAAGGACCGGATGGACGACCTGTTCGCCGAGCGGATCTTCCCGGTCCTGACCCCCCTGGCCGTCGACCCGTCGCATCCGTTCCCCTACATCTCCGGGCTGTCGATCAACCTGGCCGTACTGGTCCGCAACCCCGAGACCGGCGTACGCCAGTTCGCCCGGGTCAAGGTGCCCACGGTGCTGTCGCGCTTCATCGCACTGGCGGAGGGGCGCTACGTGGCGCTGGAGGACGTCATCGCCCGGCACCTGAACCAGCTGTTCAGCGGGATGCAGGTGGTCGGCCACCACACCTTCCGGGTGACCCGCAACGAGGACGTCGAGGTGGAGGAGGACGACGCGGAGAACCTGCTGCTGGCCCTGGAGAAGGAGCTGCTGCGGCGCCGGGTCGGCCGGCCGCCTGTCCGGCTGGAGGTCGAGGACGACATCGACCCCAAGATGCTCGAGCTGCTGACCAGCGAGCTGGACGTCAGCGAGCGCGAGGTGTTCCATCTGCCCGGACCGCTGGACCTGCGCGGGCTGATGTCACTGGCCGACATCGACCGGGCCGAGCTCAAGTACCCGGCGTTCCTACCCTCCACCCACCCTCACCTGGCCGAGGTGGAGACCGCGTCGCCGGCCGACATGTTCGCCGCGATCAAGCACCGCGACGTGCTGCTGCACCACCCGTACGACTCCTTCGCCACCAGCGTGCAGCGGTTCATCGAGCAGGCGGCCGAGGACCCGAAGGTGCTGGCGATCAAGCAGACGCTCTACCGCACCTCGGGGGACTCGCCGATCGTCGACGCCCTGGTCGAGGCGGCCGAGTCGGGCAAGCAGGTGCTCGCCCTGGTCGAGATCAAGGCCCGGTTCGACGAGCAGGCGAACATCGCCTGGGCCCGGCGGCTGGAGCGGCACGGCTGCCACGTGGTCTACGGGCTGCTCGGGCTGAAGACGCACTGCAAGCTCTCCATGGTGGTCCGGGACGAGCCGGAAGGACTGCGCCGCTACGTCCACATCGGCACTGGCAACTACAACCCCAAGACCGCGCGGATCTATGAGGACATAGGTCTGCTGACCGCCAACCCGATCATCACCGAGGACGTGGGCCGACTCTTCAACCACCTGTCCGGGATGAGCCAGGAGACCCAGTACCGGCGGCTGCTGGTGGCCCCGCACGGCATCCGCACCGGGCTGATGGACCGGATCAACAACGAGATCGCCCACGCCGAAGACGGTCGGCCGGCGGGCATCCGGATCAAGGTCAACTCGCTGGTCGACGAGACGCTGACCGACGCGCTCTACCGAGCCTCCCAGGCGGGGGTGAAGGTTGACCTGTGGGTCCGCGGCATCTGCACGATGCGACCGGGCGCTCCCGGGCTGAGCGAGAACATCCGGGTGCGAAGCATCCTCGGCCGGTTCCTGGAGCACAGCCGGCTGTTCTGGTTCGCCAACGGCGGCGCGCCCACGGTGGGTATCGGCTCAGCAGACCTGATGCACCGCAACCTGGACCGCCGGGTCGAGGTGCTGGCGTCGATCACGAACCCGGCCCACGTCGCCGAGATCTCCGAGCTGTTCGACGTCGCCTTCGACAAGGGCACGGCGTCCTGGAAGCTGCAGCCCGACGGCACCTGGATCGCCTTCACCGCCGACGAGAAGGGCCAGCCGCTGCTCGACATGCAGGAGTACCTGATCAACCGTACGAGCCGGCGCCGGGCTGGGACGAAGTAGACCTGCACCCGTGGCCGCATCCTCGCCGGGTCACCGCACGGCCGCGGTGGCTAGCTCGGCCAAACCGGTCCTGGCCGGTGGTGCGGTCGTCACCCGGCTCGACCCGATCCGCGGCACCGAGCTGCTGGTGATCCACCGCAAGCGTTACGACGACTGGACCCTGCCCAAGGGCAAGCTCGATCCGGGTGAGTCGCTGCCGGCGTGTGCCGTGCGGGAGGTGGCCGAGGAGACCGGGGTGACGATCCGGCTCAGCGCCCCGCTGGACACCATCCGCTACGAGGCCGCGAATGCGGGTCCGAAGAAGGTCGACTGGTGGGGCGGCATCCCGCTGCGTGAGGTCCCCCGGGCTCCGGACGCCGAGGTGGACCTGGTCTCCTGGCTGCCGGTGCGGGCCGCGCTGGCCCGGCTGACGCACGCCCAGGACCACTTCCTGGTCCAGCAGTACCTGGACCAGCCGCCGACCACCCCGCTGATCCTGGTCCGGCACGTGAAGGCGATGGATCGCAAGGACTGGTCGCGCAAGGACTCCGCCCGGCCGATCAACTCGCGCGGGCGCCGACAGGCCCGGCTGCTGGTCCCGATGCTGGCCGCGTACGGGATCACCCGGCTGGTCAGCTCCACCTCGACCCGGTGCCTGCACACTTTGCTGCCGTACGCGCACCGCCAGGAGCTGCCGATCGAGTCCTATGCCCAGCTGAGCGAGGAGGTCGGTGCCGACGATGCCAAGGGCGTGGCCAAGCTGATCGGCCGGATCCAGGCCCGCACTCTGGAGACCGGCCAGCCGACCGCCCTCTGCGTGCACCGGCCGGTGCTGCCGCACATCCTGGAGGCCCTCGAGATGGCCCCGGCCACGCTGGTCACCGGAGAGCTCCTGGTCGCCCACCTGACCGCCGACGGCGAGGTGCACGCCCTCGAACGCCAGCGTCCTCAGGCCTAGGGGTGCTGATCAGCGCAGTCGCGTCTCCTGGACCACGTGAACGCGTCGACCCCGTCCGTCACCGGTGGTGATCGGCTCGAACGGCAGCCCGCGGGGCCGTAGGGTTCTGCGGAGCCCCACCGACGGGGCCAGCGCCAGTCATCCAATCCGCCGCTGGTGACCGAGGCGTAGCAAACCGGACGGAAGGTGAACAACGCGTGACGCGGGTTCTCGCCATCTCCGACAGCGACTCCTACCTGAAGTGGAGTGCCGCGACGCTACGCGCGCTACCCGCGTCGTGGTCGAGCACCCAGGTCGTGGTCAAGAACCCGGTCCTGCCGTCGGCCGAGCAAGTGCGTACGGCGGCGGGCCGGCCGGTCTCGGTCCTCGCCTACTCCGCGTTGCTGCGCAGGCTGCAACGGGAACGGCCCGACGTCGTCCTGCTCGCCGCCTCCGGCCCGGTGGTCGCGGCCCTGACCGCGGCTCCGGCGCTGCGGACCGCCGACCGGCCGGTGCTGGTCAGCGGTCTGCCCGGGATCAGCGTGCCGGCCACGCCCCGGGCCATCACCCTGCGGGCCGGGTGCGACGTGTTCCTGCTGCACAGCCACCGCGAGGTCGCCGAGTTCACCGCGCTGGCCGCCGAGCTCGATGTGCCGCACACGTTCGGGCTGGCCACGCTGCCGTTCCTGCCGCCTGGCCCGCCGGCCGTCGCCGACCCACCGGCGGATGGGCCGCTGGTGTTCGCCGCCCAGGCCAAGGTGCCCGTACGCCGGGAGGACCGGGAGCAGATCCTGCTGGCCCTGGCCCAGACGGGCTCGGCCGTCGTCAAGCTCCGGGCCCTCAGCACCGAGTGGCAGACGCACCACGAGCCGTGGCCCTACCCGCAGCTGTACGCCGCCCTGGTCCAGAACGGCCGGTTGGAGTCCGACGCGCTGCACTTCGCCGCCGGGCCGATGACCGAGGCGCTCGCCGGGGCGCGCGGACTGGTCACGGTGTCGTCCACCGCGGCGCTGGAGGCGATGGCGGTGGGCCTGCCGGTGCTGACCTTGAGCGACTTCGGGGTCAGCGAGGAGATGATCAACACCGTCTTCGCCGACTCCGGCTGCATCGGCACCCTCGCCGACCTCGCCGCCGGACGGCTGGTCGCGGCAGACCCGGCCTGGACGACCGCCAACTACTTCCACCCGCCGGCCGACAACACCTGGCTTACCGTGATCGAGGAGCGGCTGGCCGCTCGCGCGGCGGGCACGCTCCCGGGGCTGCCTGCGGTCAGTGGCTCCCGCTGGTCGCAAGCGCGTCGTCGGCTCCGGCTGGCGGTGCCGCCGACGCTGTGGAGCCGGGTGCAGCCGTGGCGGGCGCGCGTCCGGAGAGCACCAGGTCGCACAGCTCGCGTACGGCCCCCGACCCGCCCGGCCGACTCAGCACCAGCCGCGCCGCTTGCCGGACCTCCGGATGGGCATCAGCCACGGCCACCGGCCAGCCCACCAGCCCCATCGGACCCAGGTCGTTGATGTCGTTGCCGAGGTAGGCGGCGCGTGCCGGGTCGACCCCCTGCTGCTGCAGCCAGTCCCGGACCACTTCGGCCTTGGCCTCGATGCCGTTCAGTACCTCGACACCGAGCTTCGCCGCCCGGGCCCGGACCACCCGGTTGGTCTCCTTCGACAGGATCAGGATCGGGACGCCGGCCTTTCGCAGCCGCTCGATGCCCAGCCCGTCGGACCGGCTGACCCGGACGGACTCGTAGCCGTCCTCGGTCACGAAGGCGGAGTCGTCGGTGTGGACGCCGTCGAAGTCGGTGATCAACACGTCCACGTCGACGCGGACCCGGGGGTCAAGCGCGGCGGCCAGGGCGCTGGCCAGCACGAGGTCGTGGTCGTGGTCGATCTCGACCGCGCTCAGCTCGGCCACCGGGACGACCTGCGTGCGTCCGAAGAAGCGGTGTCGAGCCTCCCGGAACCCGGCCACCGCCATCACGTAGAAGGCGCCGGTCTCCCGGTAGTGCGGCTCGCGGTCCTGCCGGCGCGGCCGGTAGGCCGCGTCGTGGTTGATCCCGGAGGCCTGCCCGTCCACTCCGGATCGCCAGAGGAACTCATACGTCGGCACCGCCGCGAACACCGCGTCAGCCTGGTCGCCGGTCACCCGGCCGACGGCCTCGTCCAGATCGGCCGGGTCGATGAACGGGCTGGTGCACTGGACGAAGACGACCACCTCCGGGTCGACGCCGCCGGCCGCGAGCGTGTCCAGCGCATGCAGAAGGGCAGACTCCGAGCTGGCCGTGTCTCCGGAGATCTCGGCGGGCCGATCGACCACCTCGCCGCCGGCCGCCCGGGCCGCCGCGGCGATCGCGGCATCGTCGGTGCTGACGTAGACCGCGTCGATCGCCGTCGCCGCCACACAGGCATCCACCGCCCGCTCGACCAGGCTCCGACCGGCCACCCGACGCAGGTTCTTACCCGGTACGCCCTTGGAACCACCACGGGCCGGGATCACAGCCACCACACGAGGGGTCGACATGGGCGGCAACCTAACAGTCCACCGTGGCCAGCCCGTGCTGCGCTCGGGCGGTGCTGGTCACCCGGTCCAGGAAGTCGTCGGCCCGGTCGGGTGCCCCCGGCCGGTACCAGTCCGGGCCGATGTTGCAGACCAGCACCTCGACTCCGGTGCCGGCGAGCACCAGCGGCAGCGTATGCAGCACGGTGGACGGGAAGCTGAGCACCCGGCGGCCCACCGGGCCCCGCCGGGCCACCAGCTCCAGCGGCAGGTCGGGACGCTCGACCGCCACGCCCAGGGCGGTGATCTGGGCCAGCTTCTCCTCGCCCTCCTTGCGGTGGGCGAAGTACCGGCCGACGCCGTACTGCTCGACCAGCGACCGGACGCCCTCGAGGTAGCGCTCCGGCTGGACGACCCCCGTCTCCACCAGCGAGGTGCCCACCAGGTCCGCCGCTTCGCTGACCTCCGGCTCCGGAAACCGCGACCGCGTCCAGGCGTACGCGTTGGGCACGACCTCCACGCCCGGCAGCTCCACCGGCATGGCGGTGAAGATCCGCAGGCCCCCGTCGAGCAGCCGACGCCGGGCCGTCCCGGCGAAGAGGTCCCGGGCGGTGGTGAGTAGCGGCCGCGGCGAGCCGGGCCGGAGGGTGCGGTGCCACCGGATCAGCGGCTCCTCGGCGGCCCACCGCCGAGCGAACTCCAAAGTGGCCGTGCCGTCGTCGACCAGCGTCACCGGCCGGGGCCGAGATGTGGCGAACAGACCTTGGACCAGCCCCGAGAAGGGGTCGCCGACCACCAGCTGCTCGACGTCACTGAGGTGACCGAGCAGTGCCCAGTACGCCGCCGGCCCCCCGAGACCCAGGCGCGGCTCGTACCACAGCACCTCGTGACCGGCCTCTGCGGCCAGCACGACCATTGCGCGGAGCTGGTCCCGCGTCGGCCCGGCCTTCGGGGCCAGGACCGCAATCGGGACGTCCTTCAGGTCAGGACTCTCGTACGCCAGCTCCAGCACGTTCAGCAGCTGGGCCGGACTCTCCACCAGGGCCAGTGCCGTGGAAGAGGTCACGCAGAGACGAGCTGCGGATCCTCGGCGGGATCGCCCTGGACCCGACGCAGCTTCTTCATCGCGGCCAGCTCACCCGGGTAGACCTGCTTCACGCCGTCGCCCAGCGCCTCGGTGACCACCCGGATGTCGCGGACCAGCCGCTGCAGGCCAGGAGGCTCGACCGACGCCGCCTGGTCCGAGCCCCACATGGCTCGGTCCAGGGTGATGTGCCGCTCGACGAACACCGCTCCGAGGGCGACCGCGGCGACCGTGGTCTGCAGGCCGGTCTCGTGGCCGGAGTAGCCGATCGGCACGTTCGGGAACTCGCCCTGCAGGGTGTGGATCATCCGCAGGTTCAGCTGCTCGGCGGGCGCCGGGTAGGTGCTCGTGGCATGGCAGAGCAGGATGTTGTCGCTGCCCAGCACCTCGACCGCATGCCGGATCTGCTTCATCGTCGACATGCCCGTGGACAGGATGATGGTGCGTCCGGTGGAGCGCAGCTTGCGCAACAGCTCGTCGTCGGTCAGCGACGCCGAGGCCACCTTGTGCGCCGGCACGTCGAACTGCTCCAGGAAGTCGACCGACTCGGTGTCCCAGGGCGAGGCGAACCAGTGGATATCCCGCTTACGCGCGTGCTTGGCGATCTCCCCGTACTCCTCGACGCCGAACTCGACCCGGTGCCGGTAGTCGATGTAGGTCATCCGCCCCCACGGCGTGTCCCGCTCGATGTCCCACTGGTCGCGCGGCGTGCACACCTCAGGCGTCCGCTTCTGGAACTTGACCGCGTCGCAGCCGGCATCAGCGGCAGCATCGATGAGAGCGATGGCATTGGCCAGCTCTCCGTTGTGGTTGATCCCGATCTCGCCGGTGACGTACACGGGGCGCCCCGCGCCCACCTCGCGCTCGCCGATTTTCCTCACCGGGGCATCCAGGGACCAGGACTTGTTGGGCATGATCATGGGTCGTTATCGTACCGTAGCCGACCTCCACCCCCCGACCACTCGAGCCAGTGGCGGGCCGTGAGTTGCTCTGCGCCTGATGGTGACGTCGGCGCCACCGACCATTCACCCTCCGTTCACCTTCGCCGGTCCAACCGGACATGTCCCGCGCGTACGTTCCGGGACATCAGGAGGGGGGTGTTGACCCTTCCGGTCCACGCCCGGCCGGCCGAGATCGACCACAACCGCAGCGAGGCATCCGACCTTTAGTACGTGAAGGGATACACGTGAAGCTCAACCGTATCGGCGCCACCGTGGCGCTCAGCACCACTCTGGCTCTGGCCCTCGCCGGCTGCGCCGCCAACGAGGGCGGCAGCGGAGGCGGGGCCAGCCCAGGGTCCGGTGCCAGTGAGGGCGCGGAGCTCTCCGGGACGCTCACCGGCGTCGGCTCCTCGGCCATGGCGTCGGCCCAGGAGACCTGGGTCGCGCAGTTCCAGACCACCAACCCCGATGTCACCGTCAACTACTCCCCCGACGGCTCAGGTGCCGGCCGCGACGCCTTCACCGGCGGCGGCGCCGACTTCGCCGGGTCGGACCGCGCTCTGAAGGTCGAGGAGCTGGTGCCGGACGCATTGTCGAAGTCCCGCTGCGCCGACGGCTCCAAGGCGATCAACCTGCCGGTCTACATCTCCCCGATCGCCGTGATCTACAACCTGGAGGGTGTGGACAGCCTCAAGCTGGACGCGCCCACGGTGGCCGGCATCTTCAAGGGTCAGATCACCAAGTGGAACGACGCGAAGATCGCCGCTCAGAACGACGGGGTGAGCCTGCCGAGCACCAACATCACCGCAGTGCACCGGGCCGACGACTCCGGCACCACGGAGAACTTCACCGACTACCTGCATACCCTTGCCCCGGAAGTTTGGGACAAAGAGCCCGACGGCGAGTGGCCGTACGCGGGTGGCGAGGCCGCGCCGCAGACCTCTGGCGTGGTCGATGCGGTGACCAACGGCACGGGGACCATCGGCTACGCCGACGCCTCCCGAGCCGGTGACCTCGGCGTGGCCGAGATCAAGGTGGGCGACACCTACCTCGAGTACAGTCCGGAAGCCGCCAGCGCCGTGGTGGATGCCTCCCCGCTTGCCGAGGACGCCGACCGCAGCCCGAACGACCTGGCCATCGAGCTCGACCGCAAGGCCGAAGGTGACGTGTACCCGATCGTCCTGGTGGCCTACGCGATCGCCTGCGAGAAGTACGAGGACCCGCAGGTCGCGGCCCGGGTCAAGGCCTACCTGTCCTACATCGGCTCGGCGAACGGCCAGAAGGCGGTGGCCGACAAGATCGGCAACGCGCCGCTGTCGGCCGATCTCTCCGGGAGGGTCGAGGCCGCAGCCGACTCGATCGCCTGACATGGTCTCGTCGGCCCCGCTCGTCCGCTCTGGCGCGAGCGGGCTCGGCGATGATCTGATATCCGCAACGATGGCCGTCGCCTGGGAGCGCGCATGACACAGACTCAGCCCACCGAGGAGGACGTCAGCCGGCCCGAGTCGGCCGCCTCGCCCCCGGTTCCACCACCCGATCTGGCTCCTCCCACCCGGCATGGCGGGGTCCGCCGTCTCGGCGACCGCGTCTTCTCCGGTGGCGCGACGACGGCCGGCGTGGTCATCCTGGTCTTGCTGGCCCTGGTCGCCGCCTTCCTTGTGGTTCAGGGTGTGCCGGCCCTGACCGCTCCGGCCGACGACCTGCCGTACGGACCGTTCCTGTCCTTCGTCCTGCCGCTGGCCTTCGCCACCGTCTGGGCGGCGTTCCTGGCCCTGGTCATGGCGGTACCGGTCGCCCTGGGCATCGCTCTGTTCATCTCCCACTACGCGCCCCGGCGGCTGGCTACGGGGCTGGGCTACGTGATCGACCTGCTGGCCGCGGTGCCGTCGGTGGTGTTCGGTCTGTGGGGGGTCAACGTGCTCGCCCCGGCGATCCAACCCGCCTACGCGTGGCTGGCCGACACCCTCGGGTTCATCCCCCTGTTTGCCGGCCCCGTCTCGGGCACCGGCCGGACGATCTTCACCGTGGCCATCGTGCTCGCGGTGATGATCCTGCCGATCATCACCGCCCTGTCGCGGGAGGTGTTCCTGCAGACTCCGCGGCTCCACGAGGAGGCCGCCCTGGCCCTCGGCGCCACCCGCTGGGAGATGGTCCGCACCGCGGTGCTGCCGTTCGCCCGGCCGGGCATCATCTCTGCCGCCATGCTGGGCTTGGGTCGGGCCCTGGGCGAGACGATGGCCGTAGCCCTGGTCCTCTCCCCTGGGACAGTCATCTCGTTTGCGCTGCTCAAGCCGGAGGCCCCGACCACGATCGCCGGCAACATCGCCCTGAGCTTCCCCGAGGCGTACGGGTTGGGAGTCAACCAGCTCATCGCCACCGGCCTGGTGCTGTTCGCCATCACCCTGGCCGTCAACACGATCGCCCGCGGCATCATCGAGCGGCGCAAAGAGTTCTCGGGAGCGAACTGATGTCAGCTGCTGTCGGCACCCGTCCTGCGGCCTCGAGCAAGCTCACCGCCAACCAGCTCCCGGCGTGGACCAGCGGAGTGGTGCTCGCGGTCAGTCTGGCGGCGGCCGCGTCACTGTTCGCCCTGACCGGCTCGTTCGGCGTGATCCGCATGTTCGCGGTGACCCTGGTCGTGTACGGGATCATCATCGTGACGGCCTCCGCCATCGTGGAGGGGAGCCGCAAGGCCACGGACCGGCTGGCCACCACGCTGGTCACCAGTGCCTTCGTCCTGGCCCTGCTGCCGTTGGTATCGCTGGTCATCTCCGTGATCGGCAACGGCAGCGCCCGCTTCGACCTGACCTTCTTCACCTACTCCATGCGCAACGTGGTCGGCGAGGGCGGCGGCGCGGCGCACGCCATCGCCGGCACCTTGTGGGTCACCGGTATTGCGACCGTGATCTCAGTGCCGATCGGCCTGCTGGCCGCCATCTACCTGGTCGAGTACGGACAGGGCGGCAGGCTGGCCCGGTCCCTGACGTTCTTCGTCGACGTGATGACCGGGATTCCCTCCATCGTGGCCGGCCTGTTCGCGTACGCGGTCTTCGTGCTGATCTTCGGCCCGGGCACCAAGACCGGGCTGGCCGGGGCCGTCGCGCTGTGTGTGCTGATGATCCCTGTGGTGGTCCGCGGGGTGGAGGAGATGCTGCGCATCGTCCCGATGGAGCTGCGCGAGGCGTCCTACGCGTTGGGGGTGCCGAAGTGGCTCACCATCCTCAAGATCGTTCTTCCTACGGCCCTGGCCGGCATCGCCACCGGCGTCATGCTGGCCGTGGCCCGGGTGATCGGTGAGACCGCACCGCTGCTGGTGGCCGCCGGCTTCACCCAGGGACTGAACAACAACCCGCTCGAGGGGCCGATGATGACCCTTCCGGTGTTCGTGTTCCGGCAGTACGCCGACCAGGGCAACCCGGCCTCGGCCTACATCGAGCGGGCCTGGGCAGGCGCACTCACCCTCATCCTTATCGTCATGCTGCTCAACCTGGCCGGGCGCTTCATCGCCTGGAAGTTCGCCCCCAAGGGCGGACGCTGAACTTCGAAAGGTCGCTACGTTGTCCAAGCGGATCGAGGCCAAGGGCCTTCACATCTACTACGGGTCGTTCAAGGCCGTGGAGGACGTGTACTTCACCGTCGAACCACGGACGGTGACGGCGTTCATCGGCCCGTCCGGCTGCGGCAAGTCCACCGTCCTGCGCACCATCAACCGGATGCACGAGGTCATCCCCAAGGCCTACGTGGAAGGCAAGCTGCTGCTCGACGGTGACGACCTGTACGGGCCGGGCGTGGACCCCGTGCGGGTGCGCCGCCAGGTGGGCATGGTGTTCCAGCGGCCCAACCCGTTCCCCACCATGTCGATCGGGGACAACGTGCTGGCTGGTGTCCGGCTCAACCATCATCGACTGAGCGGCACCAAGGCCAAGGAGCTGCTGGAGCAGTCCCTGCGCGGGGCCAACCTGTGGACAGAGGTGAAGGACCGGCTGGACCGCCCCGGCTCCAGCCTGTCCGGTGGTCAGCAGCAGCGGCTCTGCATCGCACGGGCCATCGCCGTGCAGCCGGAGGTCATCCTCATGGACGAGCCGTGCTCGGCCCTGGATCCCATCTCCACGCTGGCCATCGAGGACCTGATCGGTGAGCTCAAGGAGAGCTACACGGTGGTCATCGTGACCCACAACATGCAGCAGGCCGCCCGGGTCAGCGACCAGACCGCATTCTTCAACCTGGAGGCCCAGGGCAAGCCCGGCAAGCTGGTCGAGATCGGGCCGACCGACAAGATCTTCTCCAACCCCGACGTCAAGGCCACCGAGGACTACATCACCGGGCGTTTTGGTTAGACCGGGATTCCCACAGCCGGCCGTAACCGGATCGGCATCTACGAAGGGCGTCGCGGTCCCTCGCCCGAATAGACTCGGCCCGTGAGCGCGAAGGCAGGTTGGTACCCCGATCCGGGCGGTGGCCAGGGTCTCTACCGCTACTGGGACGGCAAGTCATGGTCGGCCGCGACCTCGCCGAACCCGGGCGCCCCGCCGCCCGGCTCCGGCCTCGGCGCCGTCGGTCAGCCGACCGGCGGCGGCACCCCGTTCGGCCCGACCACCCAGACCATGCAGGCCGGCCAGCCCGGGCTGCTGGGCCAGGGCGCCCCGGCCGGCTACGGTCAGGGCACCCCCAACGCGTACGCCAACTACCAGCAGATCCAGAAGAAGAAGTCCCCGGTCGGCTGGTGGATCGCGGGCATCGCCATGGTCATCGTGATCGTCGTCGTCGCCGTGATCGCGATCCGGGCCGTGGCCGGAGGCAACACCGACATCACCACTCCGCCCGGCGGCGGGCCGGTCTCGCAGGACGCCTGCCCGCCGCAGCAGACGGCAACCCCGGAGCCCGAGGCCGACCCGAACGACGGCCGCGTGCACGGCGGCCCGCTCTCCTATCCGACCCTCGGGTCGCCCTGGGGTGCCCCCGTCACCGACAACCGCGTGCCCTTCGGCACCGACGTGCTGAGCCAGCTGGTCACCATCGAGGCCAACTATGAACCCGGCCAGAACTGGGTGGCATCGGTCCTGGTCGGCGAGCTCCAGGCCGGCGACGGGTTCTTCACCCCCGAGCAGGGCTCCCAGATCGTCGTGAAGTGCATCCTCGGCGCCTTCTACGGCAACGCCCAGGTCAACAGCGACGTGAAGAAGAACGAGGCCACCACGATCGACGGCCACGAGGCCTGGATCGTCGAGTCGCAGCTCTCCTTCGACATCCCGAACCTGGAGACCAAGGGCGAGCTGCTGATCGTGGTCATCGTCTCCGCGGGGTCGCGGTCCGGTCTGTACTACGCCTCGATCCCCGACACCTCGCCCGAGCTCGTTCAACCGGCCCGGGACCTGATCGGTCAGCTGAAGGTCACCGAATAGGTCGGGCCGCGTCGACCGTCAGTAACACTCCCCGCACGACGACGGCGAGAACCCGGGCCGCCCGCAGCGGGATCTATCTATCCGGCACAGGTGACGAGGCCGCGCCGCGCTTTGAGGGTGACCACCCGGGTGGCGCTCTGCCGGACGCGTTCCTCGAACTCCTCGTCATCGGTCATCCGCTGCCGCACGGCCCGGGCCATCCGGGCGACCAGCCCGGGGTCGCCGATGATCATCAGGTCGCCGCCGGCGCCGAGGAAGCGCAGCGCCCGCTGGGGCGGATCGACGTCAGCCATGGCCGCGGCCGCGAGGTCGTCGGAGATCACCACGCCGGTGAACCTGAGATCCTCCACGCAGCAGGTCGGTCAGCACTACCGGCGAGAACGCGGCCCGCCGCTCCGGGTCGATCTGCTCGTAGTACGCCGACGAGGCCATCACCATGTCGACGCCCGCCTCGATCACCGTCCCGAAGGCCGCCACGTCGGCACCGTCCCTTGTGGTCTGGCGGTCGACCACCCGGCGGGCGTAGTCAGTGTTCCCGCGGACCCGGCCCAGTCCGGGGAAGTGCTTGACCGCCGTAGCGATGCCGGCTCGGTCCATCCCGCGGACGAACGCGCTGGCCTTGGCCGCGACCGTACGGGGGGACGGACCGTAGCCACGGTGCAGTCTGCCGATCGGGGCGTTCGCCGCACCCAGCTCGGCCGGAACCACGTCGGCCACCGGGGCCAGGTCGGCGTTGATGCCGACCGCAGTGAGGTCGTCGCCCCATCGCTCGGCATCCGCGGCCAGCCGGGCGTCGGACCGCTCGGCCTGCTGCTGCGCCGACGGGATCTCGGCGAACCCCGGGCCTCGAAGCCGCTGCACCTGCCCGCCCTCCTGGTCCACCGCGAGCAGCGTCCGGATGCCGCCCGGCCGCCGGGTGTTCCCGCGGACGTCGGCAACCACCCGCCGCGTCGCCTGCGCTCCGGCGGTGGAGTTGCCCAGCAGGATCACGCTGCCGGTCCGGCTCTCGGCCACGATGTCCCGCTCGCTCGGCCCCAGCCCCGTCGAGTCCACCGCGACCATCAGCAGCTGACCGACCTGCTCGGCGGGAGTCAGCCGGGCCACCAGGTCGGCACACTCGGGCTTGGTTGGCGTGGGCGTGCTCGTCGCGCTTCCGGACGTGGTCCGCGCGGTCGCCGACGAACTGGCCGAGACGCTCGGCGGGGTCTGCGCGGCCGGTGTCGATGCCCCCGGAACCGGGGTCTGCGCACACGCTCCGACCAGCACCGAGACCAGCCCGAAGGTCACCAGCCGGGCCGTTAGGGTGAAGCCCATGTCGAGCATCAGCGTAAGCCCGAGGACTCTCGCCGACGTCATCCCCGGCGGCCTGGTCCGCAGCATCGTCCTGGTGGTCGGGGGGGCGATCTTCGTCGGCCTGACCGCCCAAGTCTCCATCCCGCTCCCGTTCACCCCGGTGCCGCTGTCGCTGCAGACCTTCTCCGTGCTCCTGGTCGGGGCGGCGCTGGGCAGCACCCGGGGGGCCGCCTCGATGGGCCTCTACCTGCTGGCCGGCATCGCCGGCGTGCCGTGGTTCGCGGGGCAGAACAGCGGCTGGCAGTTCGCCTCGATCGGCTACGTGGTCGGCTTCGTCGCCGCCGCCTGGCTGGTCGGTTTCCTGGCCGAGCGCGGAGGCGACCGTACGCCGCTGCGCGCGGCCGGACTGATGGTGCTGGGCAACCTGGTGATCTACGCGTTCGGCGTGACCGGGCTGCTGCTGATGACCCCGTTCGACCTGCCGACCGCGATCGCCAAGGGCGTGGTCCCCTTCCTGCTCGGCGACGCGATCAAGATCGTCGCCGCGGCCGCCCTGCTCCCGGCGGCCTGGAAGCTGGTCGGGTCCCGCCGGGAGCCCTGAGACCCTTCGACAGGCTCAGGGCCCATGGCCGAGACATTCGCCTTCACCGCCGAGGTGCTCGCGGCGGGCGGAGGCGGGCATGCGGTCGTCGTACCCAAGGAGATCGCCGCCACCTTCTCGGCCAAGCGGGTCCCGGTTCTCGCTCACGTCGAGGGGGTCGAGTACCACTCGCGGATCGCGGTATACGGCGGCACGTCTTACCTCGGGTTGCGCGTGGAGCTGCTTCGCAAGATCGGCCGGCAGGCCGGCGACCCGGTGGAGGTCCGGCTGGTCGAGGAGGCCGAGCCGGAGCCCGCTCCCGCGCCGGAGGTCACCGAGCCCCCGGAGCTGGTCGCGGCCCTGGCCGAGAACGAGACCGCGCGGACCGCGTACGCCGCCCTCCCGCCGGAGCACCAGCGGGAGTACTGGACCTGGATCGGCGGAGCCGAGCAGCCGGAGGCCCGGGCCGACCGGGTGGCGCGGACGGTCAAGCGGCTCAGTCGCTAGTGGCCTACCGGCCACTCGCGTCCAGCAGGGCGTTCTCCACCACCTCGGCCAGCGCCGGGTGGATCCAGTACTGGCCGCGGGCCACGTCGGCGGCCGGCTGCCCGAAGCTCATCGCCTGGACCAGCGGCTGGATCAGCGAGGAGGCGTGCGGCCCGAGCAGATGGGCGCCGACGACCAGCCCCGTGGCCGCATCGACGAGGACCTTGACGAAGTGCTCGGTGTCCTCCATCGCCCAGCCGTAGGCCACCCCGGAGTACGACTCCCTGCCCACCCGGTAGTCCAGGCCCTGCTTGGCCGCCTCCTGCTCGGTCAGCCCGACCGCCGCGATCTGCGGCTCCGAGAAGACGGCGTGCGGCACGAACCGGTGGTCGGTGGCCTTCATGGCGTCCGGGTGCAGCAGGTTGTGCTGCACCGTCCGGGCCTCCTCGTTGGCCACGTGCTTGAGCGGGAAGTGGGTGGACACGTCGCCGAGCGCGAAGACGCCCTCGGCGGTGGTGCGCTGGAACTCGTCGACCACGATCCGACCCTGCTCGTCGGTCTCGATGCCCGCGCTCTCGAGGTTCAAGGTGTCGCCGTTGGGGACCCGGCCGGTGGCCACCAGCAGCGTGTCGACTTCCAGCGTGGTCGGTCCGCCCGGTCCGTCCAGGTGCAGCAGGATGCCGCCGTCCGCGCTCGGCTCCAACCGGGTCGCCTGCGTCTTGGCCCGGATGTCCACCTCGCGACCGAACTGCTCGGTGAAGCGGGCGGCGATCTCGTCGTCCTCCGAAGCCAGCAGCCGGTCCGACCGGTTGACCACCGTGACCGCGGTGCCGAACGCCGCGAAGACCCCGGCGAACTCGGCGGCGACGTAGCCGCCGCCGAGGATGGCCAGGCGGCCCGGCAGGTCGGCCAGCCGCATGATCGTGTCGGAGGTGTGGAACGGCACCGAGGCCAGCCCAGGAATGTCCGGGATGACCGGCCGGCTGCCGGCGGCGACCACGATCTGGTCGGCGGTGATCTCCTCGTTGCCCACCTGGATCCGGCGCGGACCGGTGAAGTGGCACCGCCGGCTGAACACGTTGATGTGGGCAGCCTCCTCCCGGGACTGACGACCCGCCGCAGCGTAAGTGTCGATCCGGCCGAAGATGCGGTCCCGGATGTCGGGCCAGCGGACCCCGGCCAGCCCCAGGTCGACCCCCAGCGCGGCCGCCTGCTTCGGCGACCGGGCCAGACCGGCCGGGTAGACGTACATCTTGCTCGGAATGCAGCCGACGTTGAGACAGGTCCCGCCGAAGGCACCGGCGTCGATGATCGCCACCGACTGGTCGGCGAAGCGTTCGTCGACCACGGCATTTCCGGACCCGGAACCGATCACGCAGAGATCGAAGTGGCGCACGGCCCCATGGTGCCAGCGCTTGCCGCCTCGAACGCGGGCGAAGGACAATCCTAGAGTGAGCGCCCAGGGCCTTGGGGCGAGGCTGAGCCGCCACCGGCGGCACCGCATCGCGTACCTCGCCCTGCTCCGCCGCTCCAATCGGTACGTGGCCCGGACCGGGCTGCTTCGCGTCGTAGCGCTGGTGATCATCGCCACGCTGTCGATCCTGAGCAGCCGCAGCCTGCTGGCCATCGCGCTCTGCCTGGCGGCGTCCGTCGGCACCCTCCTGCTCTGGCTCAACCTGCGGCACACCCGGCGGCAGACCGAGCCCCGCGTCTGGCTGACCCGGGCCTACCGGCGGCAGGTGGCCCGGACCGACGGGCGACACCGGCTCAGCCTGGGCTCGTACATCGAGATCCCGGAGGCGTTCGTGCTGATCGCCATCCCGACGTGGGTGACCACCGACGACCCCCTCTGGGCCCGGCTGATCATGCTCGCCGCCGCCGTCGGCTTCTTCATCAGCGTCTCCGGGTTGATCTTCGCCGACCACACCTGGTTCAACCCGGCCGAGACCAACCCGCCGGCCTGGCACGAGGTGTTCCGGCTGCTGGCCGGGCCGATCACCGCGGGTCTGGTCTGCCTGATCACCCTGCCCGCCGACTGGGGGCCGGAGGGGTGGTGGGCCGTTGTGGCCATCTCCCTGGTGCCCCTGGTCATCAACCTGCGCCTGTCGGACACCGACCTGATCATGGGCGTACTGCCGAAGCTGGTCCAGGAGGAGTCGCACGCCGGCCGCGAGCTGGTGATCAACGAGACCCACGGCGCACTGTCCAGCCACCTGCGGTTGCTGGAGCAGCAGACCCGCGAGGTGCGCTCCGTGGCCCCGGCGCTGCACGACCTCGCGGTGTCGGCCAACAGCCGGCTGCGCGAAACCTTGACCCTGGCCCGGCTGGGCTCAGAGAGCTCGACCAGCGTGCAGAACCTGGAGGCGCCGGTGCTCACCCTGGCCCGGGCGGTCGGGGCCCGGGCCGAGGTGGTGGTGACGGTGGACCGGCTGGGGCCGGACGACCGGGACCTGGCCCGGCTGGTGCTCAACGACCTGGTCGGCAACGCGCTGAACGCCGGCGCCGGCCACGTACGCGTCACGATCGCCGCGGACGGACCGCGGGTCGCCATCTCGGTGCGCGACGACGCCCCACCCATGGCCCCGGGGGTCTGGAAGACTCCCGGCACCAGCTCGGCCCGCCTCGAGGCGAAGCTGAGCGAGCTGTCCGGCACCCTGAGCGCCGCGCAGAACAACGGAGCGAAGACCGTCACCGCCTCCTGGGCGACCCGGACCTCATGAGCAGGAGCTGAGCCGATGAGCGCACCCGGACAGGTGCTCCTGGTCGACGACGTGCCCGGCGAGCGGGCGAACTTCGAGCATGCCTTCGGCACTCGGCTCGCCGTCGCCCCGACCATCGACATCCTCAACGACCAGATCCGGCGCGGGATGAGCTGGGACGTGGCGTTCGTGGACTTCAACCTCAGCTCGCGGACCAGCACGGGGCTGACCGCCCTGTTGCGGCTGCACCACGAGCGCCCGGACACCAAGATCGTCACCTACAGCCAGTTCACCGAGAGTGGCCGGACCCTGTACGCCGCGGCCGGCCGGCACTGGTTCGGCGCCGCGGCGCTGCTGGACAAGGTCAAGAACGACCCGACCACCCTGGTCCGCTACCGCGAGTCGATCCACGCCGGCATCAACCCCACGCCGGTGATGTGGCAGCGCCGGCTGCACTGGGCCCACCTGATCGACAACCTGCTGGCCGACCCGGCCTGGGTCCGGATCTGGCGGGCGCTGCGGGACGCGGCCGGGGATATGGCGGCCGTGGCCGAGATCCTGCACGTTGAGCCGGGCAGCCTGCGTGGCTTCAAGGACCGGGCGACCGAGGCGGCGATCCTGTTCAACGAGAAGTTCCACGACATCCCACCCCCGGTACGAACCCGGAACAAGAAGGGCATCCTGGCCGCCTTCGCCGCCGAACATCGGCACTTCCTGACCGCGCCCGACCTGTCAACGGTCATGTCCCCGGGCACCCGGCGCCGCCCGTTGGCCCGGGACTAGCGCCGCCGGAGGTAGGTCTTCCGCTCGGGCTCAGGGAAGTGCTCGATGGCGTAGCGCAGAGCGGTCCGCGGCAGCCGGCTGAGATGGGCGTCCAGGAACCACCGGAGCGCGGCCGGATCGCGCTTGCCGGCCTCGCGCAGGGACCAGCCGACGGCCTTGTGCAGCAGGTCGTGCTGGTCGTCCAGCAGCAGCGCGGCCAGCGCGAACAGGTCCTCGGTCTCCCCCGCCCGGAGGAACCACTGGCTGCCGACGATGGCGATCCGGCGGTCCCAGACCAGCTCCGATCGGGCCAGGGCGTACAGCGGCGCCCGGTCCCGGTGCTGCAGGTGGCCACCGACGGTCGGCTTGCTGCCGACGTCGACCAGGTCCCAGTTGTTCACGTAGGCGGTGTTCGCCAGGTACGTCTCGTAGACGTGCTGCAGCTCCGCGGGGTCCCCGCGGCGGAGCGTGCCGCGCCGGGCTCGCTCGGCCATCACGACCAGTGCGGCCAGCCGGTGCTCGTGCACCGGGCTGTGCAGCAGCGGGAGCCAGCGATCGGCGACGAACGGCTCCGCGGCGTACGCGGCGGTCAGCTCCCGCAGTGCGCCCAGCTTGATCCCGAGGAAGGTGTCCCCCTCGCCGTAGCCACCCGGCCGCACTTGGAAGTAGCGGGCCAGGACCTGCGCCGTCTCGGGATCGGCCGCCGCGTCCATCGCTCGGACCAGTTCCTGCATCCGGTCACCCTGCCACACCGGGCTCTGCTACATTACCAACAATCTCTACAAAGAGACCATGGAATTGAGAGGAACCCACCGTGCCCAGGGCTGCACACTTCCGCATCCACGTGGATCTGCGGCGGACGGCCAGCGCGGTGTGTCGTCGGAGGCTTCCGTCCCCCGCCGACCTTTCCTCGTTCCGGAGTTCTCAACCATGGCCAAGCACCGTTCCCTTATCTCCCCAACCCGATTCCTGACTCAGCTCGCCGAGCAGCGCCCGCTCTGGGAGCCTTTGATCACGTTCAACCCCTGGTCGCGCCATTACGTGCGGCTGGCCGCGGCGAGCGGCGTGGAGGCCTGGCTGCTGACCTGGCTGCCGGGCCAGGGCACCGAGTGGCACGACCACGGCGGCAGCGCCGGCGCCTTCCTGACCGTCCTCGGCGCCCTGACCGAACAGCAGGCAATGGTGCAGCAGGACGGGCCGCCGCGGGTCCGGCCGGAAGTACGGACGATCCGCAACGGCATGCTGCGCCCGTTCGGCACCAAGCACATCCACCGGGTCACCAATGAGGGTCCGGAGGCGGCGGTCAGCCTGCACGTGTACGCTCCCGCGCTGGTGGAGATGAACGAGTACGCGGTGGACGGCGACCGGCTGCGGCTGGTTGCCGCGCAGCGGGCCGGGCAGAGCTGGTGAGCGCGCCGCGCACCATCGCGGAGGTTCTCGATGCCGCCCGGCAGCGACTGACCCGGGTGACCCCCGGTGAGGCCCACCGGGCCAGCACCGCCGGGGCCGTGGTGGTCGACATCCGGCCGGCCGGCCAGCGCGCGGCCGAGGGTGAGCTGCCGGGCGCGCTGGTGGTCGAGCGCAACGTCCTGGAGTGGCGCTTCGATCCCGCCAGCGACGCCCGGCTGGACATCGCCGACCACGACCTGGCGGTCATCGTGCTCTGTCAGGAGGGCTACACCTCGAGCCTGGCCGCTGCCGCACTGCACGAGCTCGGGGTGTGGCGGGCGACCGATGTGGTGGGCGGGTACGCGGCCTGGCGGGACTCCGGAGTGCCCCTGCGCGTAGGCCCGTCCACCTTTGTGCGAACTCCTGACGGGCCTGGGATCTTGGGCTAGTTTGAAGGCTCCAGCTGGCGGACCTGAACCGGTGAGCGATCTCAGCCCGCCAGTCACCTCGGCCCGCACCGGGCGACAGAACACCATCGACGTGCTGGACTCAGCCGGGGACTGAGCAAGGCTCACCCCAGCACGAGCAGAGAAACGCCGCCGAGCGCGACGGCAGGCTGCGCATCGCCCCACACGTCCACAACACGACCGACGACATTGACAGGGTGCTCGCGGCGTTGGCCGGCCGGCCTGGGTCCGGGGGTCGTTCGGCGGTCCGGTGACCCGAGCCAGGCGTTAGGGTGCGCGCAGGAGGTGCCTCGTGACTGAGCCTTACCCGCAGTACCCGCCG
Organism: uncultured Actinomycetota bacterium; assembly: GCA_963808435.1. Classification (GTDB taxonomy): domain Bacteria; phylum Actinomycetota; class Actinomycetes; order Propionibacteriales; family Propionibacteriaceae; genus Microlunatus. The sequence continues at coordinate 82,571 of CAWEFW010000003.1, forward strand.
CCCTCGCCCGACCCGGCACCAAGCCTGCGCTGCCCCCTGTGTGGCGCCGACCAGTTCCGGCGCGAGGAGTCCGTCAGGAGTCGCGCTGGGGCCTCACCTCACACCGGATGACGCTGATGATCTGCCAGCGCTGCCGCTACGTCCTGCACTTCTACGACGAGCACTCCATCTTCAGCCTCCACTGAAGACACGCCCTAGATCCCCGCGTAGGAGTGCAGGCCGGAGACGAACAGGTTGATGCCGACGAAGTTGAACCAGAACGAGGCCAGCCCGATCACCGCGATCACCGCCGCCCGTCGACCCCGCCACCCAGCGGTGGAACGGGCGTGCAGGTATCCGGCGTAGATCACCCAGGTGACCAGGGCCCAGGTCTCCTTGGGGTCCCAGCCCCAGTACCGACCCCAGGCGTACTCGGCCCAGATGGCTCCGGCGGCGACGGTGAAGGTCCACAGCGGGAAGGCGAAGGCGATGAACCGGTACGCCAGCACATCGAGCCGCCGCACGCTCGGCACCAGAGCCAGGTAGCCGCGAACGGTGCCGCGCTCCTCGGCCCGCTGCTTGAGCAGATAGAGAATCGACAGCAGGCCGCCGATGTTGAACGCGGCTCCCGCGATCGCCGCCGCGACGATGTGGATGACGAACCAGACCGAGTGCAGGGCAGGCACCAGGGGCGCGACCGCCACGTAGAAGACCGTGACGGCCAGGCCGTTGCCGATCGCGGCGAGCAGCGTGACCGGCAAGCCGAGCCACCGTACGCCGGCCCGCCAGACCATGACCAGGTAGACGCCGACCACGAACACCATGGCGCTGATGGTGAACTCGAACATGTTGCCCCACGGGGCCCGCCCAGCGGCCAGCCCGCGGAGCACCACCCCGGTCACGCTGAGCAGGAAGCCGATCACGGTGAGGGCCACACCGATCCGGCCGAACTGCTCGACCCGGCTTGCGGCCTGCCCTTCGACAGCGTGGCGAGCGGCCCTTCGACAGGCTCAGGACTCAGAGTGCCACCGCCCGCGGCGCCGGCCGAGGCGCCGACGAGCTCGACGCTCCTCTGCGTCCGCAGTCCCATCCGGCCGGCCGCGGCCCACTCCGCCGCATGCGCGAACAGCGCCAGCATGTAGACCACCGCGGAGGTGACCAGAGCCAGGCTGGAGTAGTACTCGAGGGTCACGCCGCACCCACCTTTTCCCTGCGTTCGCCCAGCTCGGCGGCCAGTTCCGCCACGTCCTCACTCAGACCGACCCGGGCATCTGCCCGGTCCAGGCCGCCGACCTCGACCAGGTTATGTCCATCCTCCCCAGCCCTCACCCGGACCCACACCCGGCGGGGCCGGACGAAGAGCGACAGACATAACCCCGCCACCGCGAACCCCAGGGCGACCAGCGAGATGGTCACCCCCGGTGTGTCGCTGATTTGCAGCTTGACCCAGCGCGTCCAGCCGTCGAGCTGGATCGAGCCCTTGCCATCGGGCAGGCTCACCCCCTGCCCGACCTTCAGCGCCAGCCGAACCCGGTCGCCGTTCGACTCGGTCAGCGGGGTCATACCGGAGGTGTCGAGGGTGTACACGTTCTCCGGGCGTCCCGTCTCCTCCTTGGGCGGGCCGTACCAGACGTTGGTGAACAGCGCGGGGTCGAAGGCGTCGGGGAACACCGAGCGCGGGCCCTGCTCGTCCACCACCGCCGTCGGCAGGAAGAACGCCTGGAACCCGAGCCGCTCAGGCCTCCCGTCGGGCACCTTGATCGCTCCGGCCGAGGTGAAGTTGCCGTCCTGGGGCAGGAACGGCACCGGCCCGGAGAAGGCCACGTTCCCGGCACCGTCCTTGACCGTGACGACCGGCGCATAGCCGTGACCGATCAGGTGCACCGTTGTGCCGTCGATGTTCAGCGGCCGGTTCACCTCCAGCGCCTCCGCCCGCGGCGTGGCGCCGGGCCGGTCGACCACGTCGACCTCGGCCCGGAACTGCCGGGCCGCGCCGGTCTGCACCGCGCCGGTCTCGAACTTGACGTCGAACCGCCGCACCGTCAGCCCGAACGGCACCAGGTCCCGCTCGGCGAACCGGGCGCCCGAGGTGAAGTCGTCGTACTGGGTCAGGTTGTTGGCGAAGCCCTGCCCGACGATCACCACGCTGGTGCCGCGGAACCCGTACAGGATGCCCAGGGCGACCCCGAGCAGCAGTAACAGCAGGCTGACGTGAAAGACCAGGTTGCCCGCCTCGCGCAGGTACCCCCGCTCGGCCGCCACGGAGTTCTCCCGGGCCACCACCCGGTACCGACGTTGCCGCAGCAGGTCCGCGGCCCGGGGCAGCACGCCGTCGCCGGCCGGCGACCCGGCCGTCGCGTACGCGGGGAGTCGGGCCAGGTTGCGCGGTGTACGCGGAGGCTGGGCGCGGAGTGCGCGGGCGTACACGCCGATCCGGGGGATGATGCAGCCGACCAACGAGACGAACAGCAGCAGGTAGACCGCGGAGAACCACGGCGAGGTGTAGACCTCGAACGCCCCCACCCGGTCGAGCAGCGGACCGAGGCGGGGATGCTGGGTCAGGTAGTCGTCGACCCGCACCGGGGCCACCGATCGCTGCGGCAGCAGTGAGCCGGGCACCGCGGCCAGGGCCAGCCCGAAGAGCAGCACCAGGGCCGTGCGCATCGCGGTCAGCTGGGTCCACAGGTAGCGCAGCCCGCCGCGCCACCCGAGAGCGGGCGCGTTCGCCGGTGTCGTGGTCGTGGTCATGTCAGATCACCGTCTCGAACGACGCCGCCCACTGGCGTAGCGACGAGGTCAGCCAGTCCCAGGTGCCGGTGAGCAGCAGCAGTCCTACACCGATCATCAGCACGCCGCCCACCCGCATGATCGCCAGCTGATGCCGGCGCAGCACGTCGACCGTCCGGGCCATCCGGGTGAAGGCCAGCCCAGCGATCACGAACGGGATGCCGAGCCCCAGCGCGTACGCGAACCCGAGCAGGCCGCCGCGCAGGGCGGTTCCCTCGGTGAAGCCCAGGTTGACCACCACGCCGAGGGTCGGTGACAGGCACGGCGTCCAGCCGAGCGCGAACACCACCCCGACCAGCGGCGCGGCGGCCACGCCCACGGCGGGGATCCGGTGCAGCCTCAGGTCGGACTGACCCAGCGGCAGCACTCCCGCGAAGATCAGCCCGAGCACGATGACCACCACCCCGAGCACCGGGGTGACTACGTCGCGGTAATCATTCAACGCCCGCCCGGCCGACCCGGCGACCACCCCGGTGACCACGAACACCACCGCGAAGCCGAGCACGAACAGCGACGCTCCGGCCAGCATGCGCCCACGACGGGCCGAGCCCTCGACCACCTCGGCCGCACCCAGCCCGGTCGCGTACGAGAGGTAGCCCGGCAGCAGCGGCACCACGCACGGGGAGAAGAACGACACCAGCCCGGCCAGCAGGGCGACCGGGATGGCCAGCACCATCGAGCCCCCGACGGCCGCCGCGGCCCAGTCGGCCAGGTCCAGCGGGAGCATCACGGATTCCTGACGCAGGACACTATGTGCCGTTCGCGGTGTCGTTGACCATCTGGACCAGGGTGGTCGTGGAGATCGGCCCGAGGACGCGGACCGCCAGCCGACCTTCGCGGTCCAGGATCATCGTGGAGGGGATGGCGCTGGGCGGCAGGACCCCGGAGAACGTCAGCAGGGTCTGGCCGTTGGGATCGTAGATGCTCGGATAGGTGATCTTGTTCTCCTGCACGAAGCGGCGCGCCGCCGCGGGCTGCCGGTCCTTGCTGGTGATGCCGAGGAACTGCGCGGCGGCGGCAGTCTCCTCACTGGCCGCCTGCAGCTCGGGCGCCTCCTTGCGGCACGGTCCGCACCAGGAGCCCCAGACGTTGATCACCACCACCTTGCCCGGGTACGCCCTGCTGGACAGAGTGCCGTCGCCGTTCAGGTTCGGTCCGGTGATCTCCGCCAGCGGCTGGCGGTCCTCCGGCGGGATCAGGGTCAGGTTCCGGCCGACATCCGGGTAGCCCTGCTGTCCCCCGGCCGCGTTCGGGTCGTTGGCGTCGGCCACGCACCCGCTGGCCAGCAGCAGGACCGCCAGCAGCGTGCCGGCTCTCCGAATGGCCGGCCAGACCGTTCCCCGCATGTGCAGACCTTAGGCTCCGGCGACGAACTTCCGGCCCTGGTGCGGCTTGAGCAGCTCGGCCGCGGGCTCGCGGTAGCCGACCGAGGCGACCCGGCCGTCGACGTAGGTGAACGAGGTGACGCTGGCCAGCGTGCACTCCCGCTTGCGCGGGTCGTGGAACAGCCGCCGACCCTCGGCGTCGCACCGGGCCATCCAGATCGGCAGCTGGTGGGAGACGATCACGGCCTCGTGCCCGGCCGCGGCCGCCAGCGCATCCCGCATGGCCAGCCGCATCCGGGCCACGATCTCCCGGTACGGCTCACCCCAGCTCGGGCCGATGATGTTACGGAAGTGCCACCAGAGCTTGGGGCGGCGCAGCAGGCCCGGGAAGGAGACCCTCAGACCCTCCAGGTAGTTGGCCGCCTCGATCACCCTGCCGTCGGTGGTCACCGGCTGGCCGAGCGCCTCGGCGATCGGCTGCATGGTCTCCTGTGCCCGCTCCAGCGGCGAGCAGCGCAGGTGCACGATGTCTCGGCCCCGCAGGTCTTCGGCGACCCGGTGCGCCATCTCCCGGCCCAGCTCCGACAGGTGGTAGTCGGGCAGCCGGCCGTAGAGCAGCCCCGCGGGATTGTCGACCTCGCCATGCCGGACGAGATGCACACGTGTCTTGACCACGGACGGTTACTCCTCTTCCGACGCCCGCGCGGCCGCCGTGGCCGCCCCGGGCAGCGCCTGCACGATACGCTCCAGCGCCCGGTCGTCGTGGGCGGTTGAGCAGAACCAGCCCTCGTACGCGCTCGGCGGCAGGTAGACGCCCGCGTCGAGCATCGCGTGGAAGAACGCGGAGTACCGGGCGGTCCGCTGCCGGGCCGCGGCGGCGTAGTCCGGCACGGCGGTCACGTCCTCACCTACGAAGAACACGCTGAACAGGTTCCCGCTCGCCTGGATGACGTGCGCCACACCGGCGGAGGTCAGGGCTGCGGCGACCTCGACCTGCAGGTGATCGGCGACCCGGTCCAGGTGGGCGTACGCAGCGTCGTCGGCCAGGGCGAGGGCGGTCAGGCCGGCGGCCGTGGCCACCGGGTTACCGGACAGGGTGCCGGCCTGGTAGACCCCGCCGACCGGAGCGAGGTGCTGCATCAGGTCGGTCCGGCCGCCGAATGCGGCCGCCGGGAAGCCGCCGCCCATCACCTTGCCGAAGGTCATCAGGTCCGGCCGCACCCCGTCCAGGCCGTACTGGCCGGAGCGGCTGACCCGGAAGCCGGTCATCACCTCGTCGGAGATGAACAGAGCCCCGTTGGCCTGGCAGGCCTCGGCCAGGAAGGTGTTGAAGCCAACGCCGTCCTCCACGCCTGGGGGGATGACGCCCATGTTGCCGGCGGCGGCCTCGGTGATCACGCAGGCGATCTCGTCGGGATAGGTGGCGAACGCCTCCCGCACCGCGGCCCGGTCGTTGTAGGAGAGCACGATCGTGTCGGCGGTGGCGGCCTCGGTGACCCCCGGCGTGCCGGGGATGGCCCCTCCGGCGACTCTGGAGCCGGGACGGTTGGCCAGGGTGGCCACCCCGGACCCGGCGGCCGCCAGCAGCGCATCGACGTGGCCGTGGTAGCAGCCGGCGAACTTGACGATCTTGTTCCGGCCCGTGATGCCGCGGGCCAGCCGCAGCACCGACATGGTCGCCTCCGTGCCGGAGTTGACCAGCCGGACCTGGTCCACCGGCGTCCGCTCGATGATCGCCTCCGCCAGATCGACCTCGGCCTCGGTCGGCGCGCCGTACGAGGTTCCTCGGGCGGCGGCGGCGATGACGGCGGCGATGATCTCCGGATGGGCGTGGCCGTGCAGCAGCGCGCCCCACGAGGAGACCAGGTCGACGTACTCGTTGCCGTCGAGGTCGTAGAGGTAGGGACCGCTGGCCCGGGCGATGAAGCGCGGGGTACCGCCGACGGCAAGGAAGGCGCGCACCGGGGAGTTCACGCCACCGGGGATGACGGTCTTGGCCCGCGCGAACGCGGACTCGCTCAAGGCGATGTCTTGAGCCTCGCCTGCTCTGAGCCTGTCGAAGGGTCGAAGGACCACTACAGCCGCGCCCCGCGGTGGACCCACTCCAGGGCCCAGTAGCTCAGGATCAGGTCGGCCCCGGCCCGCCGGATGGAGGTCAGCGCCTCGTTGATCGCCGGCTCCCGGTTGATCCAGCCCTGGTGGGCGGCGGCTTCGATCATCGCGTACTCGCCGGAGACGTTGTACGCGGCGACGGGCACGTTCACCGCCTCGCGGACGGCCTTGATCACGTCGAGGTAGGCCAGCGCCGGCTTGACCATCACGATGTCCGCGCCCTCGGCGACGTCGAGCTCGACCTCCCGGAGCGCCTCGCGAACGTTCGCCGGGTCCTGCTGGTAGCTCTTCCGGTCCCCGGTGAGCGACGACGCGACCGCCTCACGGAAGGGCCCGTAGAACGCCGAGGCGTACTTCGCCGCGTACGCCAGGATCGCCACGTCCTGCGCGCCGGCGCCGTCCAGGGCCCGACGGATGGCGCCGACCTGGCCGTCCATCATCCCGCTGGGCCCGACCAGATGCGCTCCCGCCGCCGCGTGCAGTACGGCCATCTCGGCGTAGATCTGCACGGTGGCGTCGTTGTCCACCAGGCCGGACGGGGTCAGGACGCCGCAGTGCCCGTGGTCGGTGAACTCGTCCAGGCAGACGTCGGACATCACCAGGCAGTCGTCCCCGACCTCCGAGCGGACCGCGGCGATCGCCCGGTTGAGGATGCCGTCGGGGTTCAGCGCCTGGCTGCCGACGGCGTCCTTGGTCTTGGGGATGCCGAACAGCATCACCCCGGCCAGACCGGCGTCAGCCGCCTGGACCGCCGCCTTGCACAGTGTGTCCAGGGTGTGCTGGACGACGCCCGGCATCGAGCTGACCGGCCGCGGCTCGCGTAAGCCCTCGGCCACGAACAGCGGCAGCACCAGCTGGCGGGCCTGCAGCGTGGTCTCGGCGAGCATCGCGCGCATCACCGGCGTGGTGCGCAGCCGGCGCGGCCGGATGATCGGCACCGTCATCGGTCGCCTCCTCCTTCCTCGGCTGGTGAAAACTCCACCAATGTGGAGTGTTCACCCTTCAGCCCCGATACAGAGGCAAAAAAGTCGCCATTGGTGAAGTTTTCTCCGTCACACCGAGAGACGCTCGTCGAGGATCGGAGGAGCGCTCTCCTGCCTTCGGAGGAGCGAGGAGCGGGCCACGCTCTTCGGTCCGCGAAGAGTGACGACGACGGCAGGTCCCCGAGCGCGACGGGTGCGAGACGAGCACAGAGGGGCACAGGTCAGCGGCGCCGGTGGGTGGGCTTCTTCTGCGACGGCCGCAGCACCGGTTCGCCCTCGGCCAGGAACGCGTCCCGGCGAGCGGCCGCGAAGCTGGCCAGCGCGTCTGCCAGCTCGACCACCGAGGGCTTGGCCGCGACCACGTCGACCCGGAGTCCGTGCTCCTCGCAGGTCCGCGCCGTGGCCGGGCCGATCACCGCGATGATCGTCTGCGAGTGCGGCTTGCCGGCGATCCCCACCAGGTTGCGCACGGTCGAGGACGAGGTGAAGACCACGGCGTCGAACTTGCCGGTCTTGATCGCCTCGCGAACCGGTGCCGGCGGCGGGGTGGCCCGTACGGTCCGGTACGCGGTCACGTCCTCCACCTCCCAGCCCAACGCCTGCAGCCCCTCGGCCAGGGTCTCGGTGGCGATGTCGGCCCGGGGCAGGAAGACCCGGTTGATCGGGTCCAGAACGTCGTCGTACGGCGGGAACTCTGCGGCCAGCCCGGCGGCCGACTGCTCGCCGGTCGGCACCAGGTCGGGCTCGATGCCCCAGGCCTGCAGCGCCTGCGCGGTGACCTCACCGACCACCGCGACCTTGAGCCCGGAGAAGGCGCGGGCGTCCAGCCCGTACTCCTCGAACTTCTCCCGCACCGCCTTGACCGCGTTGACCGAGGTGAAGGCCACCCACTCGTAGCGGCCCTCGACCAGACCCCGGATCGCCTTGTCCATCTGCAGCGGGCTACGGGGCGGCTCGACCGAGATGGTCGGCACCTCCTCGCTGTGCGCACCGTAGGTGCGCAGCCGGGCCACCATCGGGCCCGCCTGGTCCTTCGTCCGCGGCACCAGCACCCGCCAGCCGAACAGCGGCTTGGTCTCGTACCAGCTCAGCTCGTGCCGCTGCTCGGCGGCCGCGCCCATGATCACGTGTACCGGGTCGGACGCCGGCGCGCGCACCGACTTCACCGCGGCGACCAGGCCGTCCAGTGTGGTCGGCAGGGTGATCTGCTCGGTGCTGCCCCCGTGCAGGGTGACGATCACGGGGTCGTCCTGGCCGCGGCCGGCCGCGGTGGCCGCCTCGACCAGCCCGCCGATCATCGACACCCGGGTGCTGACCACGACGGTGGAGGCTGTGCCCCAGTCGACGGTGTTGGCGCGACCGAACTTGCCATCGGTGACCGACGCGAACTGCACCCCACCGGCGTGGATCAGGTCGATCCCGGCGTACTCGGGCACCGCGGTCAGGCTGGACACCCCGGGCACGACCTCGAAGTCGATGCCCCCGCGGACGCAGGCCGCGGCCTCGTCGGCCACGGCGTTGTCCAGGAACGGGTCACCGGTGACCAACCGGACGACGCGAGACCCGGAAGCCGCGTGCTTGAGCACGATCTTGGCCCGGGCCGACGGGGTGAGCGCGCGTCGCGCCTCGGTCATACCGATGGTGGACACCTCCGCCCCTTCCGCGAGAGTGACCGCCGGATGCCGCAGGATCTCCCGTTGGCGGTCGTCGTCCAAGATCACGGCGCTCGCGTCGGCCAGGGCCGCAATAGCGCCCAGGGTCAGCAGATCAGGGTCGCCGGGGCCAGTGCCGACGAAGATCACCCGCCCCCGGGTTGCAGGTGCGGTGGGAGCCGTGGGGGTCTGGGTCCGAGGGGTACGGGCCGAAGATGTGCTCACTGACTTCTCGCGTTCTGTTGTGCTCCCCCGCCGAGTCTTCTTATCGGCGCGGGCGGTGGAGGTTGGGCAGCCCGGTCAGGACCCGCCCTGCTTGATGTACCCCGAAGTCCCACGGTTCAGACGAGACGCCATGCGCCTCGAATCGGAGGACGGAGTCCGCTGGAAGGGGCTCTGCCACGTTGCTCAGTAAGGTTCTCCCAATAACCGCCGTCAGAGTCAAATCGGCGCTTGTACCACGGACAGATTTGACAACGGCGCGGGATCCCACCGGTGCGGTGCAGCCGGCCTCCAAAGCGGCGAGAAAGCCCCGCTCGGCCTGGGCCTCGGCGCGGGCGACGGGCTCGTCGAGCGCGGCCACCGCGGACCGGACCTCGGCGTCGAGGGCAGTCGAGGTCTCCAGGGCCAGCGCGCCCTGGCCGGGCGCCGGCAGCATCACCGCGTGGTCGAGAACCTCGGCGGGCAGGCCGCGGACGACCGTGCCGTCGGCCTCGGACTCGGCATCGGTCAGGTAGCCGAGTCGGCGTAGGCCGGCGGCGGCCAGCACCACGGCGTCCAGCTCACCCCGGGCGGCCAGTCCGATCCGGGTGTCGACGTTACCCCGGATCGGCACTACCTCGAGGGCGACCCCGGACCGGGTGGCCCAGTCGTGCAGCTGCATGGCCCGCCGGGGTGAACCGGTCCCGATACGTACGCCGTCGCCCAGGTCGGCCAGCCGCCGCCCGATCAGCACGTCGCGGGTGTCCTCCCGGGCAGGCACGGCGGTGACCTCGAGGTCCATCTCGGTGCCGGTGGGCAGGTCCTTCAGCGAGTGCACCGCAACATCGATCTCCTCGGCTCGCAGGGCATCGCGTACCGCCCCGACGAACAGCCCCGTGCCTCCGATCTCGGCGAGGTGGCGGCGGTCGACGTCGCCGCGGGTGGTCACGCCGACGAAGGTCCACGGCACACCGCGGGCGGACAGGGCAGCCCCGATCAGCTCGACCTGGGCCCGGGCCAGCGGCGACGTTCGCGCGCCCAGGCGGAGCACTCTCACGACGTCCGGACCTCCGGGGACAGCACGGCGGCCACGGTCTGCGGGTCGAGGGCGAACAGCTCCCGCAGCGCGGCGGCGTAGTCGGGTCCCGCGGGGTCGCTGGACAGCTCCTGGACTCGCACGGTCGGCGCGTGCAGCAGCTTGTCCACGATCCGGCGTACGGACCGCTGCACCTCGTCCCGCTGGTGGTCGTCCAGGCTGGGCAGCCGGGACTCCAGGCGGCGCAGCTCGGACGCCATGACGTCGGCGGCCATGGTGCGCAGCGCGACCACGGTAGGCGCCACCTGGGCAGCCCGGCGCAGGCCCAGGAAGTCGCTGACCTCGGCCTGGACCACCTGCCGGGCAGCCTCGACCTCGGCGATGCTCGCCGCGTCGTGCTGCTCGACGACCAGCCGGTCGAGGTTCACCAGCGTGATGCCGGCCTCGGCCACGTCGGGGTCGACATCGGCCGGGAGGGCCAGGTCGACCACCGCGCGTACGGGGGTCCCGGCCAGGTCGGCGGCGGTCAGGGTCAGGGTCCGGGCCCCGGTGCAGGTGACCAGCACGTCGGCGCGGGTCAGAGCGGTCCCCAGCTCGGTCAGCGGGACCGCCCGGCCGCCTACGGCGTCGGCCAGCAGCTGGGCTCGGGCCAGGGTGCGGTTCACGCAGGTCACCTCGGCCCCGGACGCCGCGGCCGTACGAGCCGCCAACCCCGCCATGGCTCCCGCGCCGACGACCAGCACCCGCTGGCCGGCCAGCGGGCCGCGCTCGTCGGTGAGCAGCCGGTACGCGACGCTGACCAAGGAGCGTCCCGCACTGCCGATCCCGGTCTCGGCCTGGACCCGCTTGCCGACCCGCAGGGCCTGCTGGAAGAGGGCATTGAGCGCGGTGCCGACCGTGCCGTTGGACTGAGCCGCGGTGAGCGCGTTCTTCACCTGGCCGAGGATCTGGCTCTCCCCGATCACCACCGAGTCCAGTCCGGCGGCAACGGCGAAGGTGTGGGCCACGGCGCCCTCGTCGAAGTAGACCCCGCAGCGGGACTGGATGGTCGTGGTGTTCAGACCGGCCAGGTCGGACAGGGCTTGCGTGGCGTCGGCCAGGGCGCCGTGGAAGCGGGACACCGACGCGTAGATCTCAGTGCGGTTGCAGGTGGCCAGGACCACGGCCTCGTCGATGTGCTCGCTGGTCAGCAGCTGGTCGGCCAGCTTGGCCGCGGACGCGGCGTTCAGCGCCAGCTCGGCCAGGTGCGCGACCGACGTCGACTTGTGGGAGACGCTCACCACCAGAACGCTCATCGACCACTTCCCCCTCGTGCGGCGTACGCCGGCTGACTGTCCTCGCTCTTGCGCTGTTCGTGGTAGGCGAGGATCTGCAGCTCCTGGCCGAGGTCGACCTTACGGACGTTGACCCCCTCCGGCACCACCAACACCGTCGGTGCAAAGTTGAGGATGCTGGTGACCCCCAGATACACCAGGCGGTCGGTCACGGCCTGGGCGGCCTCGGCCGGCGTGGCGATCACGCCGATCGCCGCGCCGGTGCGGCGGACCACGTCCTCCAGCTCCGCCAGGTCACAGATGGCCAGGCCGTGAATCTGCTTGCCGACCAGCTCCGGGTTGGGATCGACCAGACCGACGACACGGAAGCCGCGGCTGTAGAAACCGGAGTAGTTGGCCAGCGCGGTGCCCAGATTGCCGATCCCGACGATGATCACCGGCCAGTCGTGGGTCGAACCGACCTCACGGCCGATCTGGTGCAGCAGGTAGCGAACGTCGTAGCCGACGCCGCGGGTGCCGTACGAGCCGAGGTAGGACAGGTCCTTGCGGAGCTGCGCCGAGTTGACCCCGGCCGCCTCGGCGAGGGCGCCGCTGCTGACAGTCTCGATCCCGTTCTCGATCAGATGGTTGAGCGCGCGGAGGTACACCGGCAGCCGGGCTACGGTCGCATCGGGAATCCCCTTGAGGGGGCTGACGGCGCGGAGCGGATCGCTGGAGAACGTCTGCGTCAACGCCCCTCCTGTCTCTGTCCGTCTGCCCTGGTCATCTCACTCTAGGCGGCTTGTGAAGACGCGCACAAACGCCACCCGGCCATTACGGGCCCCGCCGCGGAAGTGCGGCCAGCAGGGCCGATCCGCGCGGGGAGAGGCGGTAGCCGACCTCCAGCGACTCCGTCAGGCCCAGCGCCTTCAGCCGGCGGACGCGGAGCTTGAAGTACGCCCGCTCCTGCCCGGCCGCCGCCGCCAGCTCGGTCGAGACGACGCCTGGGTTTCGGGCGATCAGCTCGAGCGCCTGGCGAGTCCAGGGTCGGTCGGCGGCCCGGTCCATCCGGTCCAGCCGGGCGGTCAGCGCGCCGATCTCGGCCTCGTCGAGCGTGCCGGCGGCGCGCAGCGCGACCCGCGGGTCCGGGCCGGCCAGCCGGATGCCGATCCGGTAGAGGTCGCCGATCCCTTTCTTGGCCGTCCAGGCCAGCAGCGCCTCCAGGGAGGCGAAACCCGCCGCGGCCGCGTCGGCCTCGGTCAGCGCGTTCGGGTCCGCCGGCGCGATACTGGTCACCTCCACCAGGCCCGCCCGGGTGGTGAAGCGCGACCCCGGTTGCGGCCGGACCGTCGTCCAACGCCGGTAGGTCGCGGTGACCCGCCCCTCGGTCAGGCCGCGCAGGGTCCGGGCGTCGAAGAGCACGTTCAGAGCTGGTGCGGGGGGTCCGAGGGGGGTCGTCCACCCTCACGGTCGACGGGGGGACGCGGCCGGGTCAGCGCCGCCCGCAGCCGCGCCGGGTCGACCCGCCAGAAGTCATGCTGGGCGCCGTCGACGAAGGTCACGGGCACCTGGTCGGTGTACTGCCGGCGGAGATCCGGATCGCCGTCGACGTCGCGGGTCTCGTACGCCTCCCCGGTCTCGGCGCAGACCGCAGCCACCAGGTCGATCGCCTGGTCGCACAGGTGGCAGCCCTGCCGGGTGAGGACCAGCACCCGCGGCGTCACGGGGCAACCTCCGCCGTGAAGGTGCCGCGCAGCCGGCCCTTCTGCACCTGACCCGTCGTGCCGCGGGGCAAGGCGTCGACGACGGTGATGATGGTCGGGCGCTTGAACTTGGCGAGCCGTTCGGCGCAGTGGGCCGCCACCGCATCCTCGGTGAGCTCTTGCCCGGTGACGAACGCGACCACCTGCGACCCCGTACGGGGGTCGGAGCGACCGAGCACGGCCACCGACTCCACGCCGGGTAGCTCGAGGATCGCCTCCTCGACCTCGGCGGGATAGACGGGGAAGCCGTTGACAAAGATGAGCTCCTGGGTCCGGTCGACCAGGAACAGCTCGCCGTCGCGCAGGTAGCCGATGTCGCCGGTGCCGAACCAGCCGTCCGGGTCCGGGCCGCCGGAGCCGTCCGGCCAGTAGCCGGAGAACAGGTTGGCGCCGCGGACCGCGATCTCGCCGGGTTCGTCGCCGTCCTCACCGCGACCGATCCGGACCTCGACGCCGGGCAGCGGCCGCCCGACATGCCCGTGGCCGAGGACCCGGCCGCCGACCGTGGTGGAGACGCCGGGCGCGGCCTCGGTCAGGCCGTAGCCCAGGTCGACCCGTACCCGGGTCTGCGCCGCGAACTCGTCCCGCAGGTTCTCCGGCAGGGCGGCCCCACCGCAGACGACGGTGGTCAACGAGGTCAGATGGGTGGCGGACCGATCGTCGTGCCGGATCCGGTAGAGCAGCGCCGGCGCGGCCGGCAGGTTGGTGACCTCCTCGCCGTGGACCACGTCGAAGAACCCGTCGAAGCCGTCCATGATCACCAGCCGGGCCCCCGACCGGAGCCAGCCACCGAGGACGGCGTTGAGGCCAAAGACCCCGAAGAACGGCAGCAGGCCCAGCACCGTGGTCTGCGGCCCGACGAAGTCCAGCGCGTCGGTGTGCTCGGCATGGGCGAGCAGCGCCCGGTGGCTGAGCATCACCGCCTTCGGCTCACCCGTGCTGCCGGCGGTGTGCACCAGGGCGGCCAGCGCCTCGGGGTCTCGGGGCGAGGTGACCGGTCCACTTCCCTGCTCGGCCAGCGTCGACAGCCCGGCGGCCGTGAGCGGCAGCCGGGGTCCCGGCAGGTCCGCCATGCCCTCGGCGGCCAGCACGACGGCGGCGCCGCAGTGCCGCAGCATGGCGTTCCGCTCGGCGGCGTCGAGGCCCGGGTCAACCGGTACGGCGACCAGTCCGGCCCGGAGCACAGCGAGGTAGGCGGCCACGAACTCGACGCTGTTGGGTCCAACCAGGCCGACCCGCTGTCCGGCGATCATGCCGTGCCCGGCCAGTCCGCCGGCGACGGCGCCGACCTGCTCGTGGAGCGCGGACCAGGTCAGTGGGCGCCGCTCCGGAAGCGGCTGCACCAGGGCCTCTGCGTCGGGCTGCGCGGCCGCCTGCTCGGTGAGCAGGTCCGCCAGGTTGACGTACGCGGGTGGGTCGGCGACCACCTCGTACGGCGCCTCGTCGATCATCGCCTCAAAGTCTTCCACGTCTAGGGTGGTCCGCGTGACGGGACCGGAGGACGCTCGCCAGGCGTCGGACGAGCCGGCCCCTGGACGCGCCGAGCAGGTCGAGCCGCTACTCGAAAGCGATGCCTCGGCCATCCGGGTCGATCCCACTGACCCCCTGGCCGCGCCGGGTCCGTTGGGCGTCGCGCCAGGTCCCAGTCGGGGCGCGCCGCTGATCACCGAGGACGTCGGCGCGGCCGCCTTCTTCGATCTGGACAACACGGTGATGCAGGGCGCGTCGATGTTCCACCTGGCCAGGGGGTTCTACCGGCGCGGGTTCTTCCCCGCCCGGGTGATCCTCAAGGGGATCTGGCTGCAGGCCTACTTCCGGATCGTCGGGCGGGAGAACCCGCAGCACATCCAGGCGGCGCGCAGCACCACCCTGGGGTTCATCGAGGGGCACACGGTGGCCGAGGTCGAGGAGGTCGCGACCGAGGTCTACGAGGAGTCGATCGCCGCGCGGATCTGGCCCGGCACTCGGGCCATGGCCCAGATGCACCTCGACGTCGGCCAGCCGGTCTGGCTGGTCACCGCCGCGCCGGTGGAGGTGGCCGGCGTGATCGCCGCCCGCCTCGGCCTGACCGGAGCGCTGGGCACCACGGCGGAGCACGTGGGGGGCGTCTACACCGGCCGGTTGCGCGGCGACCTGCTGCACGGGCCGGCCAAAGCGGACGCGGTCCGGGCCCTGGCGCATGAGCACGGCCTCGACCTGGCCCGCTGCTTCGCCTACTCGGACTCACTCAACGACCTGCCGATGCTGTCGCTGGTTGGGCATCCCTGCGCCATCAACCCGGACCCCTGGCTGCTGGCCCACGCGGAGGAGCAGGACTGGCAGATCCGGGACTACCGGACCGGCCGTCGGGCGGCCCGGATGGGGCTGCTGGGGGCGGCCGGAGTGGGGGCGACGGCCGGCGCCGTGGCCACCGGGCTGGCCGTCCGCCGCCGGCTGAGGGGGGCCGACCGGGCGCGACCCGGAAATCGCGCACTCGATCGCGGCGAACCGCGGAATCCGCGGCGTGTCGCGCGCTGAGCGAACTCGACTGCGCGATTTCCGTCTTCGCCCGATTTCTTCCCGAGCCCCTCGAGTCCGCTAGGACCGGCGGGCGGCCACGAACAGCACCACCGCCGCGGCCACCAGGTAGAGCAGGTAGCCGAAGAAGCCCAGGACGGCGAGCCCCTCGGCGATGCCGTTCGGCGCCGCGAGGAGGCCGACGACGACCACCGCCACCGCGAGCCCGGCCAGTGCGCCCGCCCCGACGTAGACGAAGCCCTTGAGCTGGTCGACGTCGAAGCGCGGGTCGGGCACCCCGGTCGGCCGACGCCGAGCCAGGACCAGCACCGTGAATCCGGCGAAGGCCAGCAGGATCACCGCCAGGGCCCAGTACATGGCTCAGAAGAACGCGCTGCGGCGCTGGGTCAGGCACTCGTAGAGCGTGTGCTGGATGGTCTCGCGGACCTGGTCGGTGACGTCGAACACGACCATCGGATCCTCGGCAGCGCCGGGCGGCAGCTCGTCCGTGGTCACCGCCTCGCCGAACTCGATCACCCACTTGCTGGGCAGCGGCACCAGCCCGAGCAGCCCGAACCACGGGAACAGCGGGGTGATCGGGAAGTACGGCACGCCGAGCGCCCGGGCCAGCACCGGCGCGCTGCTGATCAGCGGGTAGATCTCCTCCGACCCGACGATGGACACCGGGATGATCGGCACCTGGGCCCGCACGGCCGCCGAGACGAACCCACCCCGGCCGAACCGCTGCAGCTTGTAGCGGTCCGCGTACGGCTTGCCCAGGCCCTTGAATCCCTCGGGGAACACCGCAACCAGCTGGTCGCTGGCCAACAGCCGCTCGGCGTCCTCCTGGCAGGCCAGCGTCGTCCCGGTCTTGCGGGCCAGGTCGTGGGAGTAGGGGGTCTTGAAGATCAGGTCGGCGCCGAGCATCCGGACGTGCCGGGCGATCTCGTCGTAGACCACGGCGTGCAGGATCATCCCGTCCAGGGGCAGGGTGCCGGCGTGGTTGGAGACCAGGAGCGCCGAGCCCGAGGTCGGCAGGTTCTCCCCGCCGCGCACCTCGACCCGGAACCAGGACTGCACCAGCGGCCGCAGCAGCGGCAGGAAGATCTTGGTGGTGAACTCGGGGTCGAAGCCGAACTCGTCGATCGCGTAGTCGCCGGTCAGCCGCGACCGGGCGAAGGCGAACGTCTCCTCCACCGACCACGGCCACTCCACTCCGAGCCGGCCGGCCAGGCCGGCCACCGTGTGCCAGGGATCGCGGGCGAGCTCGCGCAGTGGCTCGAAGGACGCCGGGCTCAGCCCGTCGATCGCCCCCTGCAGGGTCTGCACCAGCTCCGAGAACAGAGCGCCCAGCGAGTGCGTCGGCGGCGCCTCCTCGGGCGGGGCCTCGGCGGTGTCTCGATGCGGCCTCGGCCGGTGGTTCCTCGGCTGCGGGCGGATCGAGCACGGGGTCCTCGGCGGCAGGAGCGGGGGCCGGTCGAGACCGGGGTCGAGACTGCCGCGTACGCCGGGCGGCGGGCTCGGCGGCCAGTCCGCGCGCGGCGGCCGACGGGCTGGTTCGGCTGCCCCGGCCGGCGGGACCGTGGCTGCCGAGCTGGATGACCTCGGCGTCAGCCACGGCGAGCCTCGGCGCTGGTTGGGGCGGCGTCGCCCAGGAACCGGCCGACCACCGCCAGGGCCTCGTCCACCCGGGCCGGGCTGAGCAGCCCAGGCGGCGCGCTGGCCGCGAACTCCTGGAGAGCCGCCCGACTGGTGTAGCGGGGGGTGAAGTCGGTGGCGGCGGTGAACCGGCTGGTGTCCATGCCCCGACCATAGGTCAGCGCGTCGATCTGGTCGGCCGAGAAGTCGCTCAGCCGGGCCTGACGAAAACCGGCCGCCACCAGGGGGGCGAGCGGGTGCAGCACCCCGACGCTGGGCCGGCCGAGTACCCCGAGGGCCTGGGACAGCGTGACGAGATCCGAGGCGGCGACATTGTAGGTGCCGGCCACGTCGTCGCGGGTGACCAGGAGCAGCGCGTCGACCGCATCGCTCGGGTGCAGGAACTGCAGTCGGGCGTCGAAGCCCATCACCCGCGGCACGACCGGCAGCGACAGGTACCGGGTGACGTTGCTGTCCACCCCGGCCCCCATCAGGTTGGCCAGCCGCAGCGTGGTGACGACGACGTCCGGACGTCGGCGGGCCAGCCCGCGGACGTAGGACTCGACCTCGACGGAGTCCTTGCCGAAGCCGGTCCGCGGCGGCACTCGGGGCTGCAGGTCCTCGGTGAACCGGGCGGGATCGCGGTACGAGGCGCCATAGACCGACACCGAGCTCTGTACCACCAGCTTGTGAAAGGTGTCCGCCTTCTGGCAGGCGGCCAGCAGCTGCATGGTGCCGATGACGTTGATCTCCTTCATCGACGAACGCCCACCGGCCGAGCGCGGTGTGGCCACGATCGCCATGTGCACCACGGTGTCCACCGCGTGCGCGGCGATCACCTTGCCGATGGTCGGGTTGCGGATGTCCGCACGGACGAACGAGCAGCGGCCCAGGTCGTGCCGTGGTGGTGTGACGTCAGCCCCGAGAACGACGTTGTCGTCGTCGGCGGCCAGGGCACGAGCGAAGCGAGCACCAAGATCACGAGAGACCCCGGTGACCAAGATCCGCTTCGTCGGCACATGAGCCGCCGGGTGGCCTACTTGCCTGCGCGGCGACGCTGGATGCGCGTGCGCTTCAGCAGCTTGCGGTGCTTCTTCTTCGCCATCCGCTTACGCCGCTTCTTGATGACCGAACCCATGAAACCCTCTCGACACCGGCGCCTGTCGCCGGACAACTAGGGCAGCCTACCCGGCACCGGTGCGTGGTGCGAGTCGGGAAGCAGCGTGTGCGCCCAGAGGTTCGTCGGGGGTCCGGCGTCGTTCAGGCGGATGCCTCGCCAGGCCGACGAGAGAGGAAGAGCGGGTTCTATCTCGATCGAGCAAGACGCCACGAGGCGCCGCCTGGGCGGCGCAGGCCCCGCCCGAACATCCGGGCGTGACCATTACGCCTAGGGTTCGAGGGTGACGGCGTACCTGGAGGAGTTCTTTCCCGACCGCGGCCAGCGGAGCCGTCCACGCGCCTGGGTGGACAGCGATGCGCCGCAGCTCAGCCTGAGCGGGGAATGGCGGTTCCGCTGGTCGGAGACGGTCCGTGGTCTGGACGACAGCCCCGCGGCGGTGGATTACGACGACGCGGAGTGGGCCACCATCGCGGTGCCGTCGCACTGGGTGCTACCGCCGGGAGGGCCCTACGGCCAGCCGATCTACACCAATGTCCAGTACCCGTTCCCGGTCGACCCGCCGCATGTGCCGGACGAGAACCCGACCGGCGACCACCGGCGCAGCTTCGACCTGCCGGACTGGGACGTCGAGCGCGTGCTGCTGCGCTTCGACGGGGCGGAGTCGCTCTACCGGGTCTGGCTGAACGGGAACGAGGTCGGCCTCGCCACCGGCAGCCGGTTGGTCCAGGAGTTCGACGTCACCGACCTGGTCCGGCCGGGTCGCAACGTCCTCCTGGTCCGGGTGCACCAGTGGTCCTCGGCCAGCTACCTGGAAGACCAGGACCAGTGGTGGCTGCCCGGGATCTTCCGCGACGTCACCCTGCTCGGCCGCCCGTACGGTGCCCTCGCCGACGTCTGGCTGCGGACCGGGTACGGGCCCGACGGCCTCGGCACGGTGTCGCCGGAGATCGTTGCGGACCCGGCCGCCTTCCCGGTCACGGTGGAGATCCCCGAGCTGGGCGTACGCCAGGAGTTCGCCGACCCGGCCGCGGTGGCGGCGTTCGAGGTCGGGCCGGTGGCGCCGTGGAGCGCCGAGGTACCGCGGCTCTACGCGGCCGAGGTGCGCTCGGCCGGCGAGACCATACGCCTCCGGCTCGGTTTCCGCACGGTGCGGATCGAGGGCGACCAGTTCCTGGTGAACGGACGGAAGGTCGTGTTCCGGGGCATGAACCGGCACGAGACCCACCCCGACCGCGGCCGGATCTTCGACGAGGCGCACGCCCGGGCCGACCTGGTGCGAATGAAGCAGCACAACGTCAACGCCATTCGGACCAGTCATTATCCACCACACCCCCGGGTGCTGGACCTGGCGGACGAGCTCGGTTTCTGGGTGATCCTGGAGTGCGACCTGGAGACCCACGGCTTCGTCTACCTCGACTGGCGAGACAACCCAAGTGACGACCCACGGTGGGAGGCGGCGTACCTCAACCGGATCGAGCGCACCGTGGAACGGGACAAGAACCATCCGTCGGTGGTCATCTGGTCACTGGGCAACGAGTCCGGCACCGGGCGCAACCTGGCCGCGATGAGTCACTGGGTGCACCGCCGCGACCCGGAGCGACCGGTGCACTACGAGGGTGACTACACCGGCTCCTACACCGACGTCTACTCGCGGATGTATCCCAACTTCGTGGAGACCGAGGCGATCGGCGCTCAGACCGGGCCGATCTCGTACCTGACCAACCCGGCCGACGCTGGTCGGGTGCGGAGCAAGCCGTTCTTCAACTGTGAGTACGGCCATGCCATGGGCAACGGGCCGGGCGCGCTGGACCGCTACGACGAGCTCGTCGAGCGCTACCCACGGCTGCACGGCGGGTTCATCTGGGAATGGCGGGACCACGGGCTGCGGACGCGTACGCCGGACGGCGTGGAGTACTTCGGCTACGGCGGGGACTTCGGCGAGGTGGTGCACGACGGCAACTTCGTGATGGACGGGATGGTGCTGCCGGACGGCACCCCGACGCCGGGTCTGGCCGAGTTCGCCGCCGTGAACGCCCCCGTGACCTTCAGCCGCGACAGCGAGGCGGTGGTGGCCACCAACCGCCAGCACACCCGGTCCACCACCGGGCTGCGGTTCGTCGGCCGGCTCGAGGTGGACGGCGAGGCTACCGTCGAGCAGCCGTTGGTGGATCCCGGCATCGACCCGGGCGGCTCGGCCACCCTGGCCCAGCCGTCCTCACTGCGGCAGGCCGCCACCGAGGGCGAGACCTGGCTGAGCGTACGGGCCGAGCTGGCCGCTGACGAGCCCTGGGCGCCGGCCGGGCATGTCGTGGCCCGGGCCCAGTTCCGGCTGCGGTCCGAGACCGAGGAGCCGGTCCTGGCCTGGCCGACCGATCCGTGCGGCGTCCCGCAGAATCGCTCGATCACGCTCGGACCGGCTACGTTCGACGACGGTGGCCAACTGACAAACCTGCACGGTCTCCCCGTCAACGGGCCCCGGCTCGAGCTGTGGCGGGCGCCGACCGACAACGACCGCAGCGGCACGCGTGGGTCGTTCGAGCTGGCGGGGCCGGAGGGCACCGCGGGCGAGGGGGCGCCCGGTCCGAGCTCGGCCGAGCGCTGGCGGGAGCGCGGGCTTGACCGGCTGGTGCACAGGGTGCTCGAGGTCGGGGAGCGGGTCGACCAGGTCGTGGTGCGGACGCGGGTGTCCGCGGCCAACAGCGGACTGTTCGTGGACGTCGCCTACCGCTGGTGGCTGGCCGAGAATCTCGGTCTCCGGGTGGAGGTCACTCCGTCCCCAGCCTGGGACTGCACGTGGCCGCGGGTCGGCGTACGCCTTGACCTACCGGGCAACCTCACCGAGGCGAGCTGGTTCGGCACTGGACCGGACGAGTCTTATCCCGACACACGGCAGGCGGCCCGGGTCGGCCGGTTCTCAGCGGCCATCGACGACCTGGTGGCCAGCTACTCGCGGCCTCAGGAGAGCGGTCACCGGGCGGAGCTGCGCGAGCTGGCGGTGGCCGACGCCGAGGGCGTACGGCTACGCGTCCGGACGGCCCCGAACGCTGCCGGGCACAGGCCCGGCTTCACGCTGCGGCGGCACACGCCGCAGCAGGTCGACCAGGCCCTGCACCCGTACGAGCTACCGGCCGGCGACCGCGTCTACCTGTTCCTGGACGACGCCGTGCACGGCATCGGCTCGCGGTCGTGCGGGCTGGACGTGCTGCCCGAGCACGCGCTCTGGCCGAGCGCGCGGGCCTTCACGGTCTGGTTCGAGGCGGCCTGAGCTCGTCGAAGGGCCTTCGACGAGCTCAGGCCGCATCTTCCTAGCCGGCGTCGTAGTAGGCCTTGGCCAGGTACGCGTCGAGGGCCTTCTCGGAGACCCGGAAGCTGCGGCCGAACTGCACGGCCTCGAGCTGGCCCGAGTGGATGAGCCGGTACACGCTCATCTTGGACAGCCGGACGATCGCGGCCACCTCGGCCACCGTCAGGAACTTGCCGCCCGGCAGGTTCGCCCCGAGCGGGGTCACTCCTGCGGGTGCGGCCTGCGTGAACGCAGACTCCTCAGTCATGTTTGTGACACCCATTCCTGCACCTCGTCGCGCCGGCTTCCCCTCCGGCGACCCGGGTACTGATGTGAGAGTAGTGGTAAACGATGCTGTTGGTACAGGGATGTTCGAATCTGTCGGAGCCTTCGCTCGGGCACTCCTACAGCTCGGGATCCAGCCCCAGCTCGGGGAACACCGCCCGCCGGGTGGCGAGGATGGCCTGGTCCAGCCGGCTTTCCGGGGTGAAGCCGTCCTCGAACGGATCGAACGCCACATCCACGCCATCGGTCATCGTGGTGGGCGCTCCCTTCCCCACCTCGGCCCGCCATGCCTCAGGCACCCGCGTCTGCGGATCCAGCGGCTCGCCGCCGACGATGCTCAGCAGATGGGTCCAGGCTCGCGGGACCACGTGGGTCACCGCATACCCGCCGCCGCCGGTCGACACCCAGCGGCCCTCACACAGCTCGTCGGCGAGGTCGGCCAGGGCGAGGTAGGAGGCGCGTTGCCCGTCCACGCTCAGGTCCAGGTCGGCGAGCGGGTCGTGACGATGCGAGTCGCAGCCATGCTGGGTGATCAGCACCTGCGGCCGGTGCACCCGCAGTACCTCCGGCACCACGGCGTGGAAGGCCCGCAGCCAGCCGGCGTCGCTGGTGCCGGGCGGTAGTGCGACGTTGACCGACCGTCCCTCGGCATCGCGGCCGCCGGTCTCGTGCGGGTAGCCGGTGCCGGGAAACAGGCACACCGGCGTCTCGTGCATGCTCACCGTCATCACGCGCGGGTCGTCGTAGAAGATCGCCTGGACGCCGTCGCCGTGGTGGACGTCGACGTCGACGTACCCGACCCGCTCGCAGCCGTGGTCGAGCAGCCAGCGGATGGCGACGGCGACGTCGTTGTAGACGCAGAACCCGCTGGTCCGGTCGGGCATGGCGTGATGCAGCCCACCGCTGATGTTGCTCGCCCGAGCCACGTCGCCCCGCCAGACCCGGCGGGCCGCCTCCGCGGTCGCCATGGCCACGGCCGCGGCGATCTCGTGCATGCCCGGGAAGACCGGGTTGTCGCTGGTGCCCAGCCCGTACGCGGGGTCCGGCTCACCCCGGCGTACGGCGGCGATGTAGTCGGGGGTGTGCACTGTCTGCAGCAGGTCGAGGTCGACCGGCGGCGGCGGAACGATCTGGAGCCGGTCGAGCACCCCGAGCTGCTCGGCCAGGGAGATCGTGCATTGGACGCGGCCCGGCGCCATCGGGTGGTCGGGACCGAAGTCGTAGCGGGTCAGCTGGTCTCCATGGACCAGCAGGCCGGTCATCCCCGTGCGTCCTGGTCCGGCGGGGTCTGACGAGCGGCGGCCGCCAGCTCGCGGCTGCGGTCCCGGGCGGCCTCCATCGCACCCAGGAACGCCGCACGGACTTTGTGGTCCTCGAGCTGCCGTACCGCCGCCGCTGTGGTGCCGCCCGGGGACGTGACCCGCTCGCGCAGCACGGTGGGATGCTCGCCGGTCTCGCGCAGCAGCTTGGCCGAGCCGAGCATGGTCTGCACGACCAGCTGGGTCGCGATGTCCCGCGGCAGCCCGAGGTGGACGCCGGCCTCGATCATCGCCTCGACCACGAAGAACAGGTACGCCGGACCAGAGCCGGAGATCGCGGTCACCGCATCCTGGTAGCGCTCGGGCACCGTCACGACCTGACCTGTGGCGGAAAGGATCTCCGTCACCCGGTCCAGGTGCTCGGCATGGGAGTGCGCGCCGCCGGAGATGGCCGCCATCCCCTCGTCCACCTGGGCCGGGGTGTTGGGCATCACCCGGACCACCGGGATCCCCTCAGCCAGCCGAGCCTCGATCGAGGCGGTGTCGACACCGGCGGCCAGCGAGACGACCAGCGTGTCGGGCTTGAGCGAGTCGCGGATCTCGTCCAGCAGGACGGCCATGTCCTGCGGCTTGACCACCAGGATCACCGTGTCGGCCTCGGCCACGGCCTCGTCGTTCTCGGCCATGGTGACGCCGTAGCGGGCGACCAGCTCGGTGTGCCGCTCGGGCCGGCGGTCGGTGGCCACGATCTGGTCGGCGGTCCAGCCGGAGCGGAGCAGACCGGACAGCAGCGTCTCGCCCATCACTCCGGCGCCGAGGATGGCCAGCCGGCGGCCGTTGCTCACCGCGCGCCGGCTTGTCCGGACGGGGCGAGCTGCTCGGCCACCAGCTCGGCGATCTGCACCGCGTTGAGGGCGGCGCCCTTGCGCAGGTTGTCGTTGCTGACGAAGAACACCAGGCCCTTGCCCGCCGGCGCGGCCTGGTCGGCCCGGATCCGGCCGACGAAGCTCGGGTCCCGGCCGGCCGCGTCCAGCGGCGTGGGCACGTCCATCAGGGCCACCCCGGGGGCGGTGCTGAGGATCTCGGTCGCCTGCTCAGGGCTGAGGTCCTCGGCGAACTCGGCGTGTACGGCCAGCGAGTGACCGGTGAACACGGGAACGCGTACGCAGGTCCCGGACACCCGGAGGTCGGGGATGTGCAGGATCTTGCGCGACTCGTTGCGCAGCTTCTGCTCTTCGTCGGTCTCACCCGACCCGTCGTCGACCAGCGAGCCGGCCAGCGGCAGCACGTTGTAGGCAATGGTCTTGGCGTACTTCTGCGGCGCCGGGAAGGTGACCGCGGACCCGTCGTGGGCCAGGCCGCGGGCCAGCTCGACCCCCGCCTTCACCTGGCCGTCGAGCTCGTCCACCCCGGCTCCGCCGGACCCGGACACGGCCTGGTAGGTCGCGACCCGGAGGCGGACGAGCTGGGCGGCCTGATGCAGTGGGGCCAGGACCGGCATCGCGGCCATGGTCGTGCAGTTGGGATTGGCGATGATCCCCTTGGGCGGGCGGAGGGCGTCGGTCGGGTTGACCTCGGAGACGACCAGCGGGACCTCGGGATCCATCCGCCAGGCCGAGGAGTTGTCGATCACGATCGCGCCCGCGGCAGCGACCCTGGGGGCGGTGGCCAGGGACGCGGTCTTGCCGTTGGAGAACAGGGCCAGGTCGAGGCCGGAGAAGTCGGCGGTGTCGGTGTCCTCGACCGGGATCTCGGTCCCCTGCCAGGGCAACGTGCGGCCCGCCGATCGGGCCGAGGCGAAGAACCGGACGTCACTGACCGGGAACTGCCGCTCGGCCAGCAGGGCCCGCATGACCCCGCCGACCTGTCCGGTGGCCCCGAAAACTCCTACACGCATGGGCTCCAGCCTAAGACGTGGATGTGAGGTGGTCTTACGACTTTCATTCGTGATGCGCCCTGAGCTTGGTCCTGGGCCAGGGCCTCGGGGCTTCGCCAAGCTCAGCCCACAATTGGGCATGCTTGTCCGGTGACTGTCGCGACCCCCCTGGAGAGCGCTCTGGACCGACGTCCGCGGCTCGGCCTCGAGGTGCTGGTGGTGCTCGGTGTGTCCCTCGGCCAGTCGGCGGTCTACTCGGTGCTGCGGATCATCGAGCGGCTGACCCGGCCCGAGCCGCTGGCGCAGCAGACCTCGACCCTGAACGTCTCGGCCACGCCGGACCGGCCGTGGCTGGACCTGACCTACCAGCTGGTGGGGATCGGCTTCGGGCTGATGCCGGTGCTGCTCGCGCTCTACCTGCTCAGCCTGCAGTACCGACCGGTCGGCGCAGCGATCGGCCTCGACCTCCGCCGCCCCGGCTTCGACCTGGGCTTCGGCGCCCTGGTCGCGCTCGGCATCGGCGTACCCGGGCTCGGGCTCTATCTCGGCGCCCGCGAGCTGGGCTGGAACACGACGGTGCAGGCCTCCGCCCTGGCCGACAACTGGTGGACCGTCCCGGTGCTGGTGCTGTCCGCGTTGCAGAACTCGCTGCTGGAGGAGGTGGTGGTGATCGGCTACCTGTTCACCCGGCTCGGCGAGCTGGGCTGGCGTTGGCCGGCGATCCTGCTGGTCAGCGCCGGCCTACGCGGGACGTACCACCTCTACCAGGGGTTCGGCGGCTTCGTCGGGAACCTGATCATGGGCGTGATCTTCGGACTGATCTACCTGCGCTGGAGGCGGGTCGGACCGCTGGTCGTGGCGCACACCCTGCTGGATGTGGCCGCCTTCGTCGGGTACGCCGTGTTGGGGCCGCGGGTCGACTGGCTCTAAGGGAAGATCCGCCCCCGTCTGGGGGCGCGGATGTTCCCCGATACGCTCTCAGTTCTTGGTGACCAGGCTGCGGGCGAAGAAACCCAGGTTGGCCGGGCGCTCAGCCAACCGCCGGATCAGGTACGCGTACCAGTCCCGGCCGTAGGGGACGTAGACCCGCATCCGGTGCCCGAGGCCGGCCAGGCGCTTCTGCTCGCCGGGTCGGATGCCGTAGAGCATCTGGAACTCGAAGTCGTCGGCCGATCGGTTGAGGTTCTGGGCGACGGCGCGGCCGATGGCGATCAACGTCGGGTCGTGGGTGGCCAGCATCGGGTAGCCGTCGCCGGCCATCAGGATCTTCAGGCAGCGCACGTACGCCAGATCGACATCGTGGGCGGCGCGGAAGGCCACGCTCTCAGGTTCGGCGTACGCGCCCTTGCACAGCCGGACCCGGGACCCGGCGTACGCCAGGTCACGACAGTCAGCCTCGGTGCGGCGGAGGTAGGCCTGGAGCACTGCCCCGGTCTCGGGGAACTCCTTACGCAACTCGGCCAGCGTCTCCAGGGTGTCGTCGGTGGTGGTGTGGTCCTCCATGTCGAGGGTGACCGTGGTGCCGGCGCGCTGGGCGGCCCAGCAGATGGTCGCCGCGTTCTCCCGGGCGATCTCTCGACCGTCGCCGTTCAGCGCCTGGCCGAGCGCGGTCAGCTTGACCGAGACCTCCGTCGAGCCACTGAGGCCCGCATCGCTCAGCCGGGTCAGCAGGGTGACGTACTCGGTGACCACCCGCTCGGCATCCGCCCGGTCGGTCGTGTCCTCACCGAGGTGGTCGATCGTGGCCAGCAGACCGGCGTCGGTCAGCCGCCCCGCGGCGGTCACCACCTCGTCGGTCGTCTCGCCGGCTACAAAGCGGTCGACGACCTGGGCGGTGAGCGGCGCCCGGGTCAGCAGCGTCTTGGCCGCCTCGTTGCGGGAGAGGCCGAGCAGCGCGCGACGGAGCACAGTTGCGACTCTAGTGCCGAGGCGAGCGGCCTAGAGCGCGCTGGCCACGCCACCACCGTCGACCGCGTACGACGGCGTGACCGGCGCGGCGAGGTGTAGCCGCGCATAGGCCAGGCACTCGGCCAGGCTGGCCTCGCGCTGGGCCCGGGTCATGCTGCGGCGCAGGTTGACCTCGAGGATGATGTGGCCGGCGAAGTCCTGCTCGGCGAAGTACTGCAGCACCCGGTCGGCCTGCTGGTCCCCGCGCCCCGGCAGCAGGTGCTCGTCCTTGACCGAGCCGGTGCCGTCGGTCAGGTGGACGTGCCGCAGCCGCGAGCCCCAGGACCGGGCCAGGTCGAGCGACTGCTGGTTCGAGGTGGACGCGTGGGAGAAGTCCAGGGTCAGGTCGGCGAAGTCCATCTCGGTGGGGTCCCAGCTGGGCAGGTACGCCTTCAGCTCGCCCCCCGGCGTACGCCACGGGTACATGTTCTCGACGGCGAACAGGATGCCGGTCTCCTCCGCCAGCTGACGCACCCCGTCGACGAAGCCGCGGGCGTACTCACGCTGCCAGCGAAAGGGGGGATGCACCACCACGACGTCGGCGTCCAGCTGTCGGGCCGCCTCGGCCGAGCGCTTCAGCTTGGCCCAGTGGTCCGTGCCCCAGACCCGCTGGGTGATGATCAGGCAAGGCGAGTGCACCGACAGCACCGGCACGCCGTGGTAGTCCCGCAGCTTCTCCACCGCGTCGATGTCGGCCGAAACCGGGTCGATGCCGACCATCAGCTCGACGCCGTCGTAGCCGAGCCCGCGGGCCAGCTCGAAGGCACTGGAGGTGGTCTCGGGATAGACCGAGGACGTGGAGAGACCGACCTTCGCCGGTGGGACCTTGATCGGCTTCCCGTCGGCGTTGGTCTCCACACCGGCAAGGGTAGACCGAGTGCGCCCGGGCCCGGAACCTTGCCGACTAGCATCCGACTGTGCCGGAAGTGCCGATCGGATTCCCGCGAGCGTTCGCGGAGTTCGGGGACCCGGCCGACCCC
Organism: uncultured Actinomycetota bacterium; assembly: GCA_963808435.1. Classification (GTDB taxonomy): domain Bacteria; phylum Actinomycetota; class Actinomycetes; order Propionibacteriales; family Propionibacteriaceae; genus Microlunatus. The sequence goes on from CAWEFW010000003.1 coordinate 110,546, forward strand.
GACCAGGTGTTCCGCTGCGACCTCACCTGGCTGACCTCCCGCTGGGCCTGCATCTTCGGCCAGGGCTGCCCGGGCATCTATGCGGACCGACCCGATGACGGCTGCTGCACCCTCGGCGCCCACTTTGCCGATGCGGACGACGAGCGGCGGGTCGCCGCGGCGGTCCGGCAGCTCACCGCAACGCAGTGGCAGTACAAGTCGGCCTCCCGCAAGGCCGGTTGGGCCGAGTTCGAGGATCCCGCCCACGTCAGCCCGGGTGAACCACCGGACCGCAAGACCCGGATCGTGGACGGCGCCTGCATCTTCCTCAACCGGCCGGGCTTCGCCGGCGGCACCGGCTGCGCGCTGCACGTGCTCGCGCTGGACCAGGGTCGGGAGCTGAGCGAGACCAAGCCCGACGTCTGCTGGCAGCTGCCGATCCGTCGGCAGTACCGCACCGTGACCCGGGCCGACGAGACCACCTACACCGAAGTCACCATCGGCGAGTACGGCCGCGACGGCTGGGGACCCGGCGGTGCTGATCTCGACTGGTACTGCACCGCCAACACCGACGCCCACCACGGCCGGCAGCCGGTCTATCTCAGCTCCGCCGCCGAGCTGAAGGCCCTGATGGGCCCCGGCGCGTACGCGGTGCTGGTCGAGCTGTGTGCCGAGTTCGCCTCCCGGACGGGACGGCGGATGCAACACCTGGCGGACGGCCCAAGGGTTGCCTCCGTTCGGACGTCCTGAGGGCATTGGCGAGAATGTCGGCATGCACCTTGATCACCTGTCGTTCGCGGCTGGGCCGGAGGGATTGGCGGAGACGGCGCGGTGGCTGGGTGAGCGGCTCGGCGCGCGGTTCGTCGACGGGGGGTTCCATCCCCGCTTCGGCACCCGCAACCACATCCTGCCGATGACCGGGGGGCGATACCTGGAGGTGGTCGGCGTGCTGGACCATCCGGCAGCCGACAAGGCGCCGTTCGGGCAGGCGGTCCGGGCGCGTACGGCCCAGGGCGGCGGCTGGCTGGGTTGGGTGGTCGCGGTGGACGACCTCGACCCGGTCGAGCAACGGCTCGGCCGGCCGTCGATCGAGGGCCAGCGGCACCTGCCGGACGGCTCGCTGCTGACCTGGCGGCAGATCGGTGTGCTGGACCTGATGTCCGACCCGCAGCTGCCCTTCTTCGTCCGCTGGGAAAGCGACCCGACGCTGCACCCGTCCAACGGGGGCCGCGAGGTCGAGCTGCTCAAGATCGAGATCGCGGGCCGCCACGACCGGGTGGACGAGTGGCTGGGCGGGCAGTGCGAGCAGGTGCTGTCCGACGTGGACATCGCCTGGACCGAGCCGTTGGTCCGATCCGGACTGGCCTCGGCCGTGTTCAGCACACCACGGGGCGAGGTCCGGATCTGACGTGGCCGCAGTGAGGGTGCGGCCGGCCGTCGGTCGGGTGCCGGTCTACAAGCCGGGCAAGCCACCGGCGGCGGTCGACGGAGACCTGGTCGCCTACAAGCTGTCCAGCAACGAGAACCCCTATCCCCCGCTGCCCGGGGTGTTGGAGGCGACGGCGCGGGCGGTCTCGCAGATGAACCGCTACCCGGACATGGGCAACGTCGCGATGACCGCCGCGCTGAGCGAGCGGCTGGGGGTGCCGCCGGACCGGCTGGCCTTCGGCACCGGGTCGGTGGCGGTGCTCTACCACCTGCTGCAGGCGTGCTGCGAGGCCGGCGACGAGGTGGTCTACGCCTGGCGCAGCTTCGAGGCCTACCCGATCGCCGTGGCCATCACCGGCGCGACGGCCGTGGCCGTGCCGCTCGGTCCGGGCGCGGTGCACGATCTCGCGGCCATGCAGGCGGCGGTCACGCCCCTGACCCGGGTGGTGCTGCTGTGCACGCCCAACAACCCGACCGGGCCGGCGCTGCGGCACGCGGATGTGGTGGCGTTCCTGGACGCGGTGCCCGAGGACGTGCTGGTAGTGGTCGACGAGGCGTACATCGAGTTCGTCACCGATCCGGAGCGGGTACGCGGGCTGGACCTGGTCGCCGAGCGGCCCAACGTGGTGGTGCTGCGGACGTTCTCCAAGGCGTACGGACTGGCCGGCTTCCGGGTCGGCTACTGCGTGGCGTCCCCGGAGATCGCCGCGGCGGTCCGGGCGGTGGCCCTGCCCTTCGGGGTGTCCGTGCCGGCCCAGGCGGCGGTGGTGGCCTCGCTGGAGGCCGAGCCGGCGCTGCTGGAGCGGGTGGCTCACCTGGTGGAGGCCCGCGAGGAGCTGGTGACCGGGCTGCGGGGGGTGGGGTTCGCCGTGCCCGAGGCGCAGGGGAACTTCGTCTGGCTGTCCGCGGGGGGGCACACCGCGGCGTACGCGGAGGCGTTCGGGGCGGCCGCGCTGTCGGTGCGGCCCTACGCTGCCGGCGACGACCAGGACGGCATCCGGATCACCGTCGGCGAGTCCGAGGCGAACGCCCGGGTGCTGGAGGTGGCGGCCACCCTGCCGCGCTAGGGCCTCCAGAGTCGGCGTCCGGCCGCGTTGCGCCGAGATGTCGGTGGCGCCCTCTAGCGTCCTCGGCATGGCGAAGACGGCGGCCCGACCCACCCACCGGTGCACCGATTGCGGCTGGGCCACCGGCCGCTGGGTGGGCCGCTGCGGCGAGTGCCAGACCTGGGGCAGTGTGGTCGAGGCCGGCGCGCCGCAGCTGGCGCAGGTCACGAGCTCGGTGCCGACCCGGAAGGCGGTGCCGATCGGGGAGGTGAGCGCCGACCTGGCCATCCGCACGCTGACCGGGGTCACCGAGCTCGACCGGGTGCTGGGCGACGGCCTGGTGCCCGGCGCCGTGGTGCTGCTGGCCGGCGAGCCCGGAGTCGGCAAGTCCACCCTGCTGCTCGAGGTCGCCTCGCGGTGGGCGCAGGCCGGGCGGAGGACCCTCTACGTCTCCGGCGAGGAGTCGGCCGCCCAGGTGCGTCTCCGGGCCGGCCGGACGCAGGCGCTGGCCGACCAGCTCTACCTGGCCGCCGAGACCGACCTGGGCACCGTCCTCGGGCACATCGAGGAGGTCCAACCGTCGCTGATGGTGCTGGACTCCGTGCAGACCGTGGGCACCGCTGAGGCCGACGGGTCCCCCGGCGGGATGACGCAGGTTCGCGAGGTCACCGGTGCGCTGGTCCGGGTGGCCAAGCGGCGGGGCATGGCGGTGATCATCGTCGGGCACGTCACCAAGGACGGCGCGATCGCCGGGCCGCGGATGATGGAGCACCTGGTCGACGTGGTGCTGAGCTTCGAGGGTGACCGGCACTCGGGGTTCCGGCTGGTCCGCGCGACCAAGAACCGGTACGGCCCGGCCGACGAGGTGGGCTGCTTCGAGATGGCCGAACAGGGCATCGTCTCGGTGCCCGACCCCTCGGGACTGTTCACCTCGCGACACGCCGACCCGGTGCCGGGCACCTGCATCACGGTGACCTTGGAGGGCCGGCGGCCGCTGCTCGCCGAGCTCCAGGCACTGGTCGCGGGCAGCAACCTGCCCCAGCCCCGACGCACCTCGAACGGCGTCGACTCCGGCCGGCTGGCCATGGTCCTGGCGGTGCTCGAGCGGCGCTGCAGGGTTCGGCTCTACAACTCCGACGTCTACGTCTCCACCGTGGGCGGGGCCAAGGTCGGTGACCCCTCAGCCGACCTGGCCGCGGCGGTGGCGGTGGCCTCCGCGGCGAACGACCGGAGCGTCAGCCCCCGGATGGTCGCGATCGGCGAGATCGGGCTGGCCGGGGAGCTGCGACGGGTGCCGGGCACCGACCGTCGGCTGGCCGAGGCGGCGCGGCTGGGCTTCACCGAGGCGGTCATCCCGGTGGTCTCGGACTCCCCCCGTGACCGGATGACCAGCCTGCGCGGCGGCGTCCGGGTACACGCGGTGCCCACGCTGCAGCACGCGCTGGACGCACTGAGCCTGCTCCCAGCCGGCCGTCCGGACGACCGATCGGTGGCGACCAGCTCGCGGGCCTGAGTTACGACCGCCTCGGCGTCATCGACGACCGGTGGCGATGAGCGCCGGCATCGCGAACTCGACCCGCCGGTGGGATCGACCAACGGAGCCAGGTCGCGGCGAGCGGTGGCCAGGAGCTGGTCGCGACGTCGCCCGGGCCTGCCGACGTGGAACACACAATTCCGGGTCGTTCACTCCGAACGCGGCCGGACCCAAGGCACGCGGCTCCGGCCCGTGATCCTCGGCTGCTCAGCCGCGAAGCGTCATCAGCAGCCGGACGGGCTCCGCCCCCGCCAGCTGGGCAGTGGCGTAGTAGGTGCCGGGACGCGGGATCTCCGGTTGCGAGTGGCAGCCGGACCGGGAGCGACGACCGTTCCAGGTCAGCTTCCAGGCCATCGCCTGCTCGGCCTTGAGTGTGCGGGTGAGCGGCTTGACGATGGTGGCGCAGTCCTTGGTGCTCCAGATCCGGTCGCTGCCGGAGTAGATCCGCAGCTCGAGGTTGTCCTGGTTGACCGTCGCGGTGCAGGTCTGGCCCGAGCCGTTGATGAGCGACAAGGTCATCGTGCTGCGTTCGTTGACCCGAAGCTGCTGCTTGCCGGTCAGCGTTGGCCGCAGGGTGTTCGCGGCGCAGGTGACCGGCTCCGGAGTCGGGGTTGGGGTCGGCTTGGGCGTGGCGGCCGTGGTGGCCGAAGGCTCGGTGGCTGGGCTGACGCTGCCCAGCGTCGCGCCTGCGCTGACCCGGGCGCCGGCGCTCGGGGTGGGGCCGGCGCTCCGGCTCGGGGTCGCGGTGCTGGTCGCCGCGGTCGGGGCGGCCGCCGGCGGCGAGGGGCTGGCCTGGACGGCGGATCCGCTGCTGGTCCCGTTGGCGATCAGGGCCCCCGCCACCGCAAGCACCACGATCGCGATCCCGATCACCGCGACGCGGCGCATCCAGTACGTCTGAGCGGGCTCCGGGCCGGCTGGATGCAGCACCGTGCTCATGGTGCGCAGCCTAAATTCGGACGACAGCGATCTCGGGCTGCCACGCCGCAGGTACGGTGGGTCGGCGTGACGGCGGCGGAGGCGGACGAGCTACCTATGCTCCGGCCGCGCGTGATCGTCGGCCGCGTCCTCGGCTGGTACGCCGACCACGCCCGCGACCTGCCCTGGCGCCGGCCGGACACCTCGCCGTGGGCCGTGATGGTCAGCGAGTTCATGCTCCAGCAGACCCCGGTCGAGCGGGTCCGCGGGCCATGGGCCGCTTGGCTGGACCGCTGGCCGACGCCGGAGGCGCTGGCGGCCGCGCCGGCCGGTGAGGCGGTGCGGGCCTGGGGCCGGCTGGGTTATCCGCGCCGCGCGCTGCGGCTGCATCAGGCCGCCGTGGCCATGCAGGAGCGGTTCGACGGACGGGTGCCCGCCGACCTGGAGTCCCTGCGCAGCCTGCCGGGCGTCGGCTCCTACACCGCGGCGGCGATCAGCAGCTTCGCGTACGGACGGCGCGCGGTCGTGCTGGACACCAACGTACGGCGGGTGATCACCCGGGTGGCGCTCGGCGCAGCCTATCCGTCGACCGCCCCCGGTCGGCTCGAGCTAGCCGTGGCGGAACGCCTCGCCCCCCGCGAGCCGGCTCGGGCCGCTCGTTGGGCCGTGGCCTCGATGGAGCTCGGCGCCGTGGTCTGTGTGGCGCGGACTCCCCGCTGTGCCGAGTGCCCGGTACGCGACCTGTGCGCCTGGCGCCGAGCGGGTGCGCCGGCCTGGAACGGACCGCCCCGGCGCGGGCAGGCGTACGCGGGCACGGACCGGCAGGCCCGGGGCGCGCTGCTCGACGTGCTCCGCTCGGCTGACCAGCCGGTCACGGGCGACGAGCTGGCCGTCGCGTGGACCGACCCGGCGCAGCGCGAACGTGCCCTGATATCGCTGATTGCCGACGGGCTGGTCGCCGTTCCTCGCTCCGACCACTACGTCCTCCCCCACTGATCAGCGCTACCGGTCGGTAACCGCGGAAATGGCCCCCGTATTCTGCGGCGTGTGACCGGTTTTGGAGAGAAGGAGACGGCGTCGGGCCTCGCCCCGACGATCTCGCTGCGGAATGGGGCGGACATCCCCGCGCTGGGCATCGGCACGTCGCCGCTGCGCGGTGAGGATTCGGTGCGGCAGATCCGGGCCGCGATCGAGGCCGGCTACCGGCTGATCGACACCGCCGAGAACTACCACAACGAGGAAGCCGTCGGCGAGGGAATTCGGACCAGCGGCATCGACCGCGACGAGCTCTTTCTCGCCACCAAGTTCAACCGCCGCTGGCACAGCATCGACGGCGTACGGGAGGCTTACGACGCGAGCCGCAAGCGGCTCGGGGTCGACCATCTCGACCTGTTGCTGGTGCATTGGCCCAACCCGGACCAGGACCGCTACGTGGACGCCGTCCAGGGGCTGCAGAAGCTGCTGGAGTCGGGCGACCTGCGGGCCATCGGCGTGTCCAACTACAAGCCGACGCACCTGCAGCGGGTCCTGGACGAGACCGGGATCGTCCCGGACATCAACCAGATCCAGCTCAGCCCGCACAGCACGCGGGACGAGAGCCGGGCCTACCACTCGGAGCACGGCATCGTCACCGAGTCCTGGAGCCCGCTCGGGGCGTCCAGCGACGAGCTGCGGAACGACCCGACGATCACCCGAATCGCCGAGCAACACGGCAAGTCGCCCACCCAGGTTGTGCTGCGCTGGCACGTGCAGCTCGGGCTGGTGGCCATCCCCCGGTCGAGCAACCCGGGCCGGATCGCGGAGAACATCGCGGTGTTCGACTTCGAGCTGACGAACGAGGAGATGACCACGATCACCGGGCTCAACCGCGGCGACGCCGAGGTGACCGACTCCGACTCCTTCGGGCATTAGTCCGGCGCGGGCTGCTGCAACGGTTCGCTGGTTCGGGTCGCGCCCACGCTGGCGGCAACCACGCACGCCATGGCCACCCACTGGACCGGGGTGAGGAACTCGTTCAGCAGCAGGATGGCGGCCAACGCAGCGACGGCCGGTTCCAGGCTCATCAGGATGCCGAACAGCCGGGGCGGTATCCGGCGCAGCGCGGTCAGCTCGAGGCTGTACGGGATCACCGAGCTGAGCAGCCCCACCGCCAGACCCAGCAGCAGCACGCGCGGCTCCAGCAGCGTGGCCCCGGCGACGAGGACGGCCGGTGGGGCGAGCACCACAGCGCCAACCAGGCTCGCGATGGCCAAGCCCGAGATGCCCGGCCACTGCCGGCCGGTCTGGGCGCTGAGCAGGATGTAGCCGGCCCAGGCCAGTCCGGCGAGCAGGGCGAACCCGACCCCGGCCCAGTTCAGGCTGGCCGGAGCCAGGCCGAGCAGCGCAACCCCGATCCCTGCAAGCACCACCCAGAGAAGGTCTCGGGGATGCCGCGACCCGATCACCGCGACCACCAGCGGCCCCAGGAACTCGATGGTCACCGCGATGCCCAGCGGGATCCGGGCGAAGGACTGGTAGATCGCCCAGTTCATGGTCAGCAGGCTGATGCCGAAGGCCAGGACGACCAGCCAGTCCCGGCGCGAGCGACCGCGTACGCGGGGGCGGGCGAGGACCAGCAGAACCACCGCGGAGGTCGCCAGGCGCAGCCAGACCATCGCCGTCGGTGGGACCAGGGGGAAAAGGGTTTTGGCGATCGCCGCCCCGAACTGCACCGAGACGATGCCGCCGAGGACCAGCCAGACGGCGGGGATGCGCTGCACGGCCGCCACCGTAGTGCGGCGGCCTTAGTCCCGACGAGACGCCGCGACCGGTCGGGGCGCGGCCGTAACCCGGATCCGCGCCCGATGCACCAGGGTGAGCCCCGCCGCGGCCAGGACCAGCAAGACCGGCACCACTCCGAGCGCCGCCTTCAGCGACGTCGCGTCCGCCAGCGTCCCGACGGTGAGGGGTGCGAGCAGCACCGCGAACGACGTCACCGTCACCGCCCGCCCGCTGGCGCGCAGCGCTCGGTCGGGCACGAGTCCGACCGCCAAGGCCAGCCCCATCGGGAACAGGTTGCCCAGGCCGATCCCCAGCACCACCAGGCCGGTCAGCGCCGGCGCGGGCGAGGTGGCCGGCCTGAGGATCGCGAACCCCGCCGTACTCGCGCCGAGCGCGAATGCCAGCAGCCGCGCCGGATCGTACCGGCGGGCCAGCCGGCTGCCGAGCGTCCGCCCGGCCAGCACACCACCGAAGTAGCCGGCCATCAGGCCGACCGCGGTGTCGGTCGGCACATTGGCGGCGTCCTCGACGAAGGTCGCGGCCCAGGCGGTGATGCACCACTCAGCCGCGGTCGTGCAGAAGATCATCGCGGCGGCGATCCAGAACACTCCGGGAAGACGGCCGCTCGCCGGGTCCGAAGGTGGCCGTGGCGCGACGATCGCCAGCCGCCGACTGGTCGACCACACCAGCACCGGAACGACCAGCGAGGCCACCAGCGCCGACCGCCAGCCCCCTGCAGGGACGCGGACAACGAGAGCAGGCCGATCAGTACGACGTAGGCGATGCTGGCCGCCACGTTGGCCTCGGCCAGCGCGACCGTGCGGAACTCGCCATGGTGGTCGGCGAGCGCAGCCTGGATCGTGACGAGCAGCAGCCCACCGCCGACGCCCATGACCAGCACCGAGCCCACGGTCACCTCGGCGACGCGTCCGGCCGTCAGCCCGATCACGCCCGCACTCATCACCGCCGCAGCCGACCAGAGCAGCGTGCGGCGCCCGAGGACACGTTCGAGCCGCCCGGAGACTGCGCCGGCGAGCATGCTGCCGGCCGCGAACGCCGCGACGTGCAATCCGCCCGTTGAGTAGCTCAGGTGAAGCTCGTCGCGGAGGTGGGCGATGACGATTCCGGGCGCCGCCTGCAGGTAGGCGAACCAGGCCAGGAGCAGATAGGCGACCCAGGTGAGGTGATCACGCGCAAAGCTCCCCGGCATTTGGTGTAACGATACACGAGTTCCTCCAGCGTCGCGGCCGCAGGCCTAGCTCGACTACCCGGACCGGAATCCACGGGCCCGATCGCCACGGCGAGGCAGCACGCCGACCCTCGTAAGCGTCGTCGACCTCCGGTGGGAATCTGCCCCGAAAAGCAGCAGGGCCTCAGCAACCGAATGGATGCTGAGGCCCTGAGGACGCGGAATGCGGTTACCGCAGCTCGCCGGCCGGCGGCTCCGCCGGCCCCTCGGTGAAGCCCTCGACGATGCCGCCGAACTCCACCGGCGGGGTGTCGGGAGCGGCCGAGCGCGGGTTCCCGGTGAAGGTGAACGGATGCTCCGCTCCCGGGTCGGCCACGTCGACCACCACGATCTCGCCGGACTTCAGCTCGGAGAACAGGATCTTCTCCGCGAGGATGTCCTCGATGTCGCGCTGCAGCGCGCGGCGCAGCGGCCGGGCACCCATCACGGGGTCGTAACCCCGCGTCGCAACCAGCGTCTTGGCCGCGGGCGTCAGCTCGATGCCCATGTCGCGATCCTTGAGCCGGATCTCGATCTGGGCCACCATCAGGTCGACGATGTGCTCGATGTCCTCCTGGCTGAGCTGCCGGAAGACGACGATCTCGTCGACGCGGTTCAAGAACTCCGGCCGGAAGTGCTGCTTGAGCTCGTCGGAGACCTTTGCCTTCATCTTGTCGTAGCTGCCATCGGCCCCGCCAGCCCCGCTGAAGCCCAGGGACACGCTCTTGGCGATATCTCGGGTGCCCAGGTTGGTGGTCATCACGATCACGGTGTTCTTGAAGTCGACCACCCGACCCTGCGCGTCGGTCAGCCGGCCCTCGTCGAGGATCTGCAGCAGCGAGTTGAAGATGTCCGGGTGAGCCTTCTCCACCTCGTCGAACAGCACCACGCTGAACGGCTTGCGCCGAACCTTCTCGGTGAGCTGGCCGCCCTCCTCGTAACCGACGTACCCCGGCGGTGAGCCGAAGAGCCGGGACGCGGTGTGCTTCTCGGAGTATTCGCTCATGTCCAGCTGGATCAGCGCGTCCTCGTCCCCGAACAGGAACTCGGTCAAGGCCTTGGTCAGCTCGGTCTTACCCACGCCGGACGGACCGGCGAAGATGAACGAGCCGCTCGGCCGCTTGGGATCCTTCAGACCCGCCCGCGTACGCCGGATGGACCGGGACAGCGCCTTCACGGCATCGTGCTGGCCGATGTAGCGCTTGCCGATCTCGTCCTCCATCCGCAGCAGGCGCGCGGACTCCTCCTCGGTGAGCTTGAACACCGGGATGCCGGTGGCGGTGGAGAGCACCTCGGCGATGATCTCCTCGTCCACCTCGGCCACCACGTCGAGGTCGCCGGACTTCCACTGCGCCTCACGCTCAGCGCGCGCGGTGAGCAGCTTCTTCTCGTCATCCCGCAGGCCCGCCGCCCGCTCGAAGTCCTGGGCGTCGATCGCCGCCTCCTTCTCCAGGCGGACAGCCGCGACCTTCTCGTCGAACTCGCGCAGGTCCGGCGGCGCCGTCATCCGGCGGATCCGCAGCCGGGCCCCGGCCTCGTCGATCAGGTCGATGGCCTTGTCGGGCAGGAAGCGGTCGGAGATGTACCGGTCGGCCATCTGCGCCGCGGCGACCAGTGCCTCGTCGGTGATGGTGATCCGGTGGTGCGCCTCGTAACGGTCCCGCAGCCCGCGCAGGATGTCGATGGTGTGCGCAATCGACGGCTCGGCCACCTGGATCGGCTGGAACCGGCGCTCCAGCGCGGCGTCCTTCTCGACGTACTTGCGGTACTCGTCGAGGGTGGTCGCACCGATGGTCTGCAGCTCACCGCGAGCCAGCATGGGCTTCAGGATGGAGGCCGCGTCGATGGCCCCCTCGGCCGCGCCGGCCCCGACCAGGGTGTGGATCTCGTCGATGAACAGAACCACGTCGCCGCGGGTCTTGATCTCCTTGAGCACCTTCTTCAGGCGCTCCTCGAAGTCACCGCGGTAACGCGAACCGGCCACCAGGGCGCCGAGATCCAGCGTGTAGATCTGCTTGTCCCGCAGCGTCTCGGGGACGTCGCCTCGGACGATTGCCTGGGACAGGCCTTCGACGACGGCGGTCTTGCCGACGCCCGGCTCGCCGATCAGCACCGGGTTGTTCTTTGTTCGACGGCTAAGCACGGTCATGACCCGCTCGATTTCGGTCTCGCGACCGATAACCGGGTCGAGCTTGTTCTCCCGTGCGGCCTGGGTCAGATTGCGGCCGAACTGGTCCAGCACCATCGAGGACGACGGAGTGCTGCCCTGCTCCGGCGCGCCGGCGGTGGCCGCTTCCTTACCCTGAAAGCCGCTCAGCAGCTGCAGGACCTGGTTGCGGACCCGATTGAGATCCGCGCCCAGCTTGACCAGCACCTGCGCGGCAACTCCTTCGCCCTCACGAATGAGGCCAAGCAGGATGTGCTCCGTGCCGATGTAGGAATGGTTGATCTGCAAGGCTTCCCGCAGGCTCAGCTCCAGGACTTTTTTCGCCCGGGGAGTAAAGGGAATATGTCCACTTGGTGACTGCTGACCGTGGCCAATAATTTCCTCGACCTTCTGTCGGACCGCCTCCAGCGAAATGCCAAGGGACTCCAGCGCCTTCGCCGCGACCCCCTCGCCCTCGTGGATCAGGCCAAGAAGGATGTGTTCTGTGCCGATGTAGTTATGGTTCAACATCCGCGCCTCTTCTTGCGCCAAAACAACGACGCGGCGCGCCCGGTCGGTGAACCGTTCGAACATGCTGTGCTCCTCGCTCGCGATGCGGCCCCCGGACATCAGTCTGGCCGAGTCGCCGCTGCGCTTCTCACTGTAGTCGTCTGCCTCACCCCCGACCTCAGGGTCGAGGCCGGATGCGCGGAGATGTCCGGCGTCAGGCATCTCCTCCCAGTAAGCACCCGCGGTGTTGCACTCGCGACGGTCCGGGGCACCTCGCGTTACAACCGACCGGGCCAGCGGAATGTTCCGGAGGGTCGCCCACCGGAGAATCTCTCGGACACGACAACGCCCTGGGCGAACGCTGTGTTCGCCCAGGGCGGAATCTCAATCAGATTGTCGGGACGACCTCAGGCGTGAGCCTTCTCGTACGCCTCGCGCACCTCGGCCGATACCCGGCCGCGACTGCTGACCTCGTGACCGTGGGACTGCGCCCAGGCCCGGATGTCGCTGGTGCTCGAGGAGGCAGGCGCCTTCGCCGCCGTGCCGCGCTTCCGCCGGCCGCCGGTCTTCCGGGCGTGCCCCAGCCACGGCGAGAACGCGTCTCGCAGGTCGGCTGCGTTCTTTGCGGAAAGGTCGATCTCGTACTCGGTCCCGTCGAGTGCGAAGCTGACCGTCTCGTCGGCGTTTCCACCGTCGTAATCGTCCTCGAGAATGATCTGCACTCGCTGCGCCATGTGCTACCTCCGTGCTTGTAGTGATAAGTGACTACCTGACGGCGGAAAGAATACACGGAAAAGGCGCATTATGTAGTCAGGTCGAGCGCGATATCCAGGATTGTCGCCGAATGCGTTATTGCACCAACCGCAACAAAGTTGGCGCCGGTAGCCGCAACCGATGTTGCGTTCTCCAATCGAAGTCCGCCGCTCGCCTCAAAGGTCGCCTGGGCTCCGAAGTCGGCAATGACGGCCCGCATCTCTTCGGCCGTCATGTTGTCAAGGAGAATATCGGTAGCCCCGGCCGCTATCACCGCCCGGGCCTGCTCATAACCGGTCACCTCGACCTGCACGGGCAGGTCGGGAAAGGCAGCGCGTACGGCCTCGTACGCAGGAACCACCCCACCCGCCGCGATCACGTGGTTGTCCTTGATCAACGCGGCGTCGGCCAGGCCCATCCGGTGGTTCACCCCGCCCGCCATACGGACGGCGTACTTCTGCAGCATCCGTAGCCCCGGCACCGTCTTGCGCGAGTCACGGACCCGGGTCCCGGTCCCGGCCAAGGCGCGCACCCAGGCCGCGGTCGCCGTCGCCGTACCGGACATCAGGGTGAGCAGGTTGAGCGCCACCCGCTCGGCGGTCAGCAAAGCCCGGGCATTGGCGGTGACCGTCGCGAGTACGTCGCCCCGCGCCACCGTCGACCCGTCACCGCGGTGCGCGGTGAACTCGAACTCCCCGGCCGGCTCCGCGACCACCGCCAGGGCGTACGCGGCCACCGAGATGCCCGCGATTGTGCCCGCCGCCCGGGCCACAAGCTCACCCCGGGCCACCGCATCCGCCGGGATGGTCGCGTAGGAGGTGACGTCGAACCCCGCGCCGACCCCGGGCGGCAGCACGCCGCGGCCGCCGAGGTCCTCCCCCAGCGCCTCGGACACGATCAAAGCCACCGCGTCGGCGTCCAGCCCCTCCGCGCTGAGCCGGTCAACGATCTCGGTCAGCCGGCGATAGGTCGTCATCGGGTCTTCGCTCGGGACGGCACGAAGTGATGCTGCAGCCCACCGTCCGGATCGCGTTCGGCGATCAGGTGCCCGCGCCACTCGTCCCGCCGCTCGGCGAAGTCGTCCCGCCAGTGGGCGCCCCGCGACTCCTCGCGCCGGCGGGCGGACGCGGCCACCGCCGTGGCCACCGTCAGCAGGTTCGTTGCCTCCCAGGACTCCAGGCCCGGCTCGGCTCCGTCCTGGGCGGCGAGCCCGGCCAGGGTGTGCAGACAGCGGTCCAGCCCGGCGGCGTCCCGCAGGCCGCCGGCGTGCCGGCTCATCACGGCCTGGAGGGCCGGCACCACAGTCGGGTCGACCAGCCCGGGCGTACGCCGGTCCTGCGCCGGCCGGCGCAGCGGCGGCGGCTCCTCGGTGAGCCGGGCAGCGATCCGACGGGCAAACACCAGACCCTCGAGGAGCGAGTTGGAGGCCAGCCGGTTCGCGCCGTGCACCCCGGACGAGGCGACCTCGCCACACGCGTACAACCCGGCCAGGGTGGTGGACCCGTCGAGATCGGTCTGTACACCGCCGCAGAAGTAGTGGCAGGCCGGGGCCACCGGGATCAGGTCGGTGGCCGGGTTGATACCGGCCCGGCGGCAGCTGTGCAGGATCGTCGGGAACCGGACCCGCCAGGTCTCCGCTCCCAGCGCTCGGCCGTCGACCCAGACGTGGTCGCTGCCCTCGCGGGCCAGCTCCTTCATGATCGCCTTGGCCACGACATCCCGGGGGGCGAGCTCGGCGAGCGGGTGCTGGCCGACCATGAACCGCTCGCCGCTGGAGTTGAGCAGCAGGCCGCCCTCGCCACGGACGGCCTCGCTGACCAGCGGCAGCTGGCCGCGCGCGCCGGCGCCGAGGTACAGCACCGTGGGATGGAACTGGATGAACTCGATGTCCCGGAGCGCGGCGCCGACCCGGAGCGCCGCCGCCACCCCGTCACCGGTCGACACGGGCGGGTTGGTGGTCACCGCGTAGATCTGCCCGATGCCGCCGGTGGCCAGGACCACGGCCCGAGCGTGCACCGCGCCGACCCCGCCCCGGGTGCCCTCGCCGAGGACGTGCAGGGTCACCCCAGCCACCGCGGGCGGCTCACCCGGCCCGGTCTCAGCCGGGATCAGGTCGAGCACCAGCGCATGCTGGATGATCTCGATGCCCTCGTCGGCGGTCACCGCCGCGATCAGCGCGCGCTCGATCTCGGCCCCGGTAGCGTCGCCACCCGCGTGGGCGATCCGGTTGCGGTGGTGGCCGCCCTCGCGGGTCAGGGCCAGCGCGCCGGCGGCGTCGCGATCGAACTCCGCACCGCGGGCGATCAGCTTGGCCACCTCCTCCGGCCCCTCACTGACCAGGACCCGGACGGCCTCCTCGATGCACAGCCCGGCCCCGGCGACCAGGGTGTCGTCGATGTGCTGCTCCACGGTGTCGCCCTCGGCCTGGACGGAGGCGATGCCGCCCTGGGCCCAATGCGTCGAGCCGGCCGACAGCTCGTCCTTGGTAACCACGATGACCCGGCCCAGGTTCCGGCACTCCAGCGCGGCGGTCAGGCCGGCGATGCCCGAGCCGACGACCACCACGTCGACCTCGGCAACCCAACCGGGCGGCTCGGCGGCCAGCCGCTGCGGCAGCCGGGGCAGGGCGGGCAGGTCGGGCAGCGGAGGCGAGGCAACGCGCGCTCCTGTGTGTCCTTGTGCGCGCGGCGGGGGTCCAAGGGGGTCGTCCCCCTTGCTGGTCAACCCGCGCGCTCCCGTGTGTCCTTGTGCGCGCGGCGGGGGTCCAAGGGGGTCGTCCCCCTTGCTGGTCAACTGAGACGCGACGTCGGGCACCATGGTAGACATGCTTCCGCATCAGCCGCTGGAGGCGCCAAACGCGAGGAGCTGGTTCGACGCGTGGCTGGAGTCGGCGTACGGGGCCGACGGGTTCTGGCGGCGGCACTGGCCGGATGAACACTTCCGTACGGCGGCGGCCACCAGCCCGATGTTCGCGGAGGCGGTCGCCGCTGTGGCCTCCCGGATCGGGGTGGACGCCGTCGTCGATGTCGGATCCGGTCGGGGCAACCTGCTGACCGGGCTCGGGGAATCGGCGGCCTCACTGCGGCTGGCCGGGATCGACCTCCGGTCGCGGCCCGAAGCGCTACCGACGACGGTCGACTGGGCCGTGGACTTCTGGGACGTGCGCTACGGACGGTGGACCACCGGGCAGGCGGAGGCCTTGCTGGGCGGGGCCGGACCGGTGCTGGTCGTCGCGGCCGAATGGCTGGACGACCTGCCCGCGCACGTGGTGACCTTGGCCGCCGACGGCTGGCGGGACGTGGTCGTGGAACCCGGCGGTGAGGAGCGGCCCGGACCGCGGTTGACCGGCGCCGACCTCGAATGGGCCGACCGGTGGTGGCCGTCGGGCCAGCGGGCGGAGATCGGCTCGACCCGGGACCGC
Source organism: uncultured Actinomycetota bacterium (assembly GCA_963808435.1). Classification (GTDB taxonomy): domain Bacteria; phylum Actinomycetota; class Actinomycetes; order Propionibacteriales; family Propionibacteriaceae; genus Microlunatus. The sequence continues at coordinate 126,269 of CAWEFW010000003.1, forward strand.
GCCTGGGCGGCCTTGGCGGCGGTCGTCCGCCGCCGGGGCGGCGGCCTGCTGCTCATCGACTACGGCCATGACCGGGAGCACCGACCGGCGGAGGGGTCATTCACCGCGTACCGGGACGGGCGCCAGGTACCGCCGATGCCGTCGAGCGAGATGAACCTGACCGCCCACGTCAGCCTGGACGCGGTGCGTGCGGCCGGCGAGGCGGCGGGGTTGCGAACGGTGCTGGACGCGCTGCAGGACGAGGCTCTGGCCCGACTGCTGGCCGGGGGCCGGCCGGACGCCGACCCATTGAGCGACCTGGCTCGCCGGAGCGAGCGCACCGCGCTGGCGTCGGCGTACGGCTGGGGCACGCATCGCTGGCTGGTCCAGCTCGCCTAGCCGCGACTCGGCTGCGACCAAGAGCGGTGGAGGCTTACGGCGAACGCCGTCACCCACGCGAAGCCGAGGACCACACTGACGAAGAGCCGGACGCTGAACAGCGGACCGACCGGCACGGTCAGCAGGATGCACACCACGGCGACCACCCGGGTGACACCGGATGCGGACCGCCGACCGTCGCGGGCGAACCGACCGGCCAGCACGAGGCAGGCGGCGACCAGGCAACCGAAGGCCAGCGGCGGGGCGAAGCCGTGGACGATGCTGGAGGTGCTGAGGTGCTCGGGATACCCGGCGGGCGCGCCGGCCGGGAAGCCCATCGCCGGGTCGGCCTTGAAGACGCCCCCGGTGACCAGTCCCACGCCGTACCCCGCCAGCAGCACGGGTCCGGCGACTGCTCCCCGACCACCGCGCAGCGCCGGGGCAGCCGCGTACGCGAAGATCACGCTGAGTACGCCGGCGACGAGAAAGTTGGCGCTCTGCACCCAGCCGAACGGGCCGTTGGCCAGCAGGCTGATCGGGTGCCGGGTGAGGTCGAAGCCGTTCCGGGAGAGGATCTGGACCACGGCGGTGGTGACGAACAGCGGGCCGGCGAGCACGCCGGCCAGCAGGGCCTGGCGACGCATACGCGGTGCGGTCGGGACGGTCGGTGTCGGCGCGGCGAGAACGGTCATGGCGGGTTCCTTCCGAGAGGGGTTGTCGTCTCAGCCCGGCGTCGACCGAAGCCTGCGATTCTCGACACGGGCCAACAAGAAACTCCTGTCGGCCTCGATGTCGAGATTCGGACGACCCGGACGACGCGAGGGTGAAAGGACCCATCCGGTCCACCACGGAGAGAAGGAGTACGTCATGAGGTTCATGACCATGCTGAAGTTCGACGAGAACCACTCGTTCGGACCGCCGCCGCCGGAGCTGCAACAGGCCATGGGGGTCTACATCGAGGAAGGACTCCGCAGCGGCAAGGTCGTCGAGCTCGGGGGCCTGCGGCCGAGCGAGGCCGGGGCGATCGTGTCGCTGGTCGACGGCACCATCAAGGCGGTGGACGGTCCCTTCACCGAGGCTCGTGAGCTCGTCGGCGGATACGCGGTGATCGAGGTGCACTCGAAGGCGGAGGCGATCGAGGACGCGCGCCGCCTGATGCAGATCCACGCCGACCACTGGCCGGGGTTCTCGGGCAGCTGTGAGGTCCGGCAGCTGGACGACCCGGAGGCGGGCCCGAACCAGGGCTGACCCGTCGGTACGTGTGAGGTCAAGCGGTGGTCTGATCAGAGCTGTGACGAATCAGGCCACCGCGGAGACCATCGACGCGGTCTGGCGGCTCGAGTCGACCCGCCTGGTGGCCGGGCTGGTCCGGATGGTCCGCGACGTCGGCCTGGCCGAGGACCTGGCCCAGGACGCCATGGTCGCGGCCCTGAGGCAGTGGCCGGTGGACGGCATCCCCGACAATCCTGGCGCGTGGCTGATGACCACGGCCAAGCGGCGGGCGGTCGATGCCTTCCGGCGGCGCGAGCGCGGCGACCGAGCGTACCGCGCCGTGGCCCAGGAGGTGACCGACGAGGTGAACGAGGACACGATTCTCTCCGCCCTCGACCACGTCGAGGACGACGTGCTGCGGCTGATGTTCGTCTGCTGCCACCCCAGTCTCACGCCAGAGGCCCAGACCACCCTGACCCTGCGTCTCGTCGCCGGGCTTTCGGCGAGGGAGATCGCCCGGGCGTACCTGACGACCGAGGCCACCGTCGCCCAGCGCCTGGTCCGGGCCAAGAAGACGCTGACCGCCGCGGGCGCCGCTCTGGAGGAACCCAGCGAGATCGAGCGAGCGGAGCGGCTGGACACCGTGCTCGGCGTCATCTACCTGCTCTTCAACGAGGGATATGCGGCCACCGGCGGTCCCGACTGGGCTCGGCCGGCCCTGTGCGCCGAAGCGCTGCGGATCGGCCGGATCCTGGTCGCCCTGACCCCTGCGTCCGGGGAGGCCCGCGCACTGCTGGCGCTGATGGAGCTGCAGTCGTCCCGGCTCGCCGCCCGGGTCGGTCCCGACGGCGAGCCGGTGTTGCTGGCCGACCAGGACCGGACCCGATGGGACGCCGGCCATCTCGCGCGGGGACTGCGCATCCTGGCCGAGGCGGAGACCCTGAGTGACGAGCCGGGGCCGTACGCGTTGCAGGCCGCCATCGCCGGCACTCACGCCCGCGCGGCCAGCACGGCGGAGACCGACTGGGTCCGCATCGCCGGGCTGTACGAGCAGCTGGCCCGCCAGACCGGGTCAGCGGTCGTCGAGGTGAACCGGGCGGTCGCGCTCGGCATGGCGTACGGGCCCGAGGCCGGGCTGCGACTGGTCGACCAGCTCGTCGACCTCCCGGTGCTGCGGGACTACCATCTGCTGCCCAGCGTGCGCGGCGACCTGCTGGCAAGGCTCGGCCGCCTCGCGGAGGCACGAGCGGAGTTCGCTCGAGCGGCCCAGCTGGCCGGCAACGAGCGGGAACGCGCCCTGCTGAGCGAGCGGGCGCGACGGCATGACGAGAAACCCTAGGCTGCCACCATGGCCATGCCGCGAACGCTGCTGCTGCTCCGTCATGCGCAGACCGAGGACACCCGCCCCGGCGGTCGCGATCTCGACCGGAAGCTCACCGCGTACGGGGAGGAGCAGGCCCGCGCGGTCGGCACCTTCCTCGCCGAAACCGGGCTGACGGTCGACGCGGTGCTCTGCTCGGCCGCCGTGCGGAGCCGGCAGACCCTCGCCGCGCTCGGGGTGGCGCTGCCGGACACCCGCCAGCCGGATATCAGCTCCGACTACTACAACGCGGGCGCCGACACCTTGGTCGAGGCCCTGCGCAACCTGGACGGGAACTGTCGCACCGTACTGCTGGTCGGGCACGCGCCCGGTGTGCCGGCCGTGGCGTACGAGCTGACCGATCCCGAGACCTCGGACCCCGCTGCACTGGCGGCGATCGACGGCCGGTTCCCGGCCGGCACGCTCGCCCGCCTGGAGCTCACCGGAGACTGGGCCGACCTGGAGACCGCCGCCCTGGTGGGTGTCCGGCTCCCGTGACATGACCGGCCACGAGCGGCTGCGGGTCCTGGTCGGGTCGCTGGCTCCTGGGGTCCTACCGGTCATCGCCGAGGAACCTCCGGCCGGGACGATCCTGCTCGACCTCGGGCCGGACCATCCGAGCCAGGCGGGGCTGATCGAGCTGCGTCTGTGGACCAGCGACGGGATCATCAGCGCGGCGCAGGTGGTGGTCGGCGCGATGCACCGCGGCGTGGAGAAGCTGTTCGAGGTCCGCGACTACACCCAGATCCTGATGCTGGCCGACCGGCACGACTGGCATGCGCCCTTCTTCGGTGAGCTGGCGGTCGCCTTGGCGTGCGAGCAGCTGATGGGCCTGGTCGTGCCGGAGCGGGCCATCTGGCTGCGGACCCTGCTGGCCGAGCACACCCGGATCCTCAGCCACGCCGGGTTCCTCACCTGGGTGTCCCGGGCGTCCACCGCCGACGCCGGACTTCACCGGCTCCGCGAGGCGCTTCGCGAGCAGACCCTGGTGCTGACCGGCAACCGGATCCACCCGATGGTGAACCGGATCGGCGGGTTGGCCGCGGACGCCGATTCCGACTGGCTAGGCGCCGAGACCTGGGTCATGGCCGAGGCCGAGACAGTGGCGACGGCGGTGCTCCGGCTGGTCGACGCCGGGCCCGTCACCGGACTGACCCGGGGCGTCGCGATCCTCGACCCGAAGACCATCGCGCAGTACGGCGTCAGCGGGCCGGCGGCCAGGGCGAGCGGGGTCGACCTCGACCTACGGACCCAGCAGCCCTACCTGGCGTACGCGGAGCTCGGTGATCTGATCGGACCGCCGACCCCGACGTACGGCGATGCCTGGTCCCGGCTACGCACCCTGGCCGAGGAGATGGTCACCAGCGCCCGGCTGGTCCGGGCCTGCGCCGAGCGGCTGGCCACCGTCGGCGGGCCGATCGAGGCCCGGCTCGGCAAGATCATCCGGGTGCCGGAGGGCCAGACGTACCTCGGGATCGAGGCCCCACTGGGCATCGCCGGGGTCTACCTGAGCTCCCGCGGTGAGAAGACGCCGTGGCGGCTCAAGCTGCGTACCCCCTCGTTCAACAACGTCGCCAGCCTGGAGACCCTCCTGGTCGGGGTCGTCCCCGCAGCACTGGAGGCGACTCTGGCATCGGTCGGTTACGTGGTGGGCGACATCGACAAGTAGGGACCGCAGTCCGGTTCAGTCTTTGACGCGCGAAGTCCAATGCCGGACTTGGTGACCCCAACGCGCGCACCGCGTTTCGTTCGTAAGGACGACGCCCGCCGGCGAACGCGCTTCGCCGACACAACTGGCCAGCCGGACAACCACCTGCAGTTTCGAGAACCGCTCCGATGTCATAACACGGCATCGATGACGCGCGTACAGAGCTGCGCACGCTGTTCCAAACATCGTTGCCGCGCTCTGAGATCTAGGGCGGTGTGTCGCTTCCCGGCGCGGCGTTCAACGCGGCACGCCGCGCCGGGCAAACATGCCTGGAGATAGGAACGTGAAATCACCGGAGAGGACCATCGTGTCCGACCTTCGGCAGGATGATCGCAGCGCCGCTGCTGTCCAGTGCCCAAGTCGCACGATATCTAGAACGAATTCCTGACGCAGGACGCTAGACGACCGACCGGTTCCGCCGTGTGGCCAAGACCCACCCACGTTGGCAGCCAGAAGTACCTCGCCGAGTTCTGGTTCATGATCTCAAGCTGGCCACCGAGGGGTCGAATGCCTGCAATCGGAAGTCGAGGGTGCGCCGCGACGTTGCGAAAGCCGCCGGCGGCGCCTACGGCCGGCGCAGGTGTCGAGCGCTGGCTTCGACGAGTCGGGCCGTCGGGCTCAGCTGGGCACCGGGGTGGCCAGGACGATATTGATGTCCTCGAACTTCTGGGCGCTTTCGTCCCAGGGGCCGCCGCACGTCGCAAGGAAGAGCCGCTCTGGGCCCTGCTGGTTGTACAGGCGCTCGCTGGCGACCAGCTGCGGGTAGTCCTGGACGGCGCCGACATTGCGCCACACCGTGGAGATCCGGTAGCTGCACGTGGTGCCGTTGTCCAGCACCAGATCGATCTGCTGACCGACGGCGACCAGGGCGGCGAAGTTCTCCTGAAAGATCGCCGAGCCGTCACGGTATGTATGCCCGTTGGTTAGCACGGTGCCCATGCCTGACCCAGGCTTTGGGCCGGCGGCGTACCAACCGGCCTTTCGTTGGTCCACCGGCGCGCCGAGCGGGGCCTGGACCGAATCGTCCGGCTGCGCGCGGCGGTCCAGGCCGATCGTCTCGATCGGGGCGTCCACACCCAAGGCCGGGATGGACATCCGGGTGGGCGACCCCGGCTGGCATAGCGCGGCCAGCGGGCGTTGGCCGAGGGCCAGGTCCGTGCCCGTGCGGGTGCCGAGGTTGGTCATGACCAGGATGACGCCAACGAGGCCGAGCACCGCGGAGATCGTGCGCATGAGCCGGACCGCGCGTGGAATCATCCGGGTCCGTCGACGGGGCAAGCCGTCACGTGGGGGCGCTTCTAACGGGCGCAGGGCCCGACGGTCGGTCGGGCCCTGCGGCGCGGGGCGGCCCTGGGGCGGGCCGCCCGCACGCGTCGACGTCACCGACGGGCGGCAGTCCGGCGACGCCGCTGGGCCTCGGCCGCCACGAGGGCGGCCCCGACGAGCAGGACACCACCCCCGACCAGGCCGACGGGGACGTCGCCGCCCTCACCACCCGTATCCGGTGCGGCGGTGCCCGGCGTCGTGCCCTCCGTCGGAGAGGGCGTCGGCGAGATGTCCGGCGGGGGAGTGGGCGAGCAGCTGTCGGCACCCGGGTCCTCACCCTCGATCTGCACGACAACCGACCGGCCCTGAGCGTCCGCGAACTGGTCACCGACGAAGACCTGGCCGTCCTTGTCCTTGTCGACGGAGTTGCCGTTGACCTCGATCGGGTTCTTGCCCTCCTTGAGCACCTCGTCCTCGCCGGGCGTGCCGACGTACTTGCACACCCACACTTGCGAGTTGGCGTCGGCGGCGTGCGCCGGCGACGAGAGCGCGACCAGGCCGACGGCGACAATGCCGGCGGCGCTGATGGACAGCAGCCGGCGCGTGGCTGACATGGGTGTGGTGGTTGTTGTGACGGTCATGGTCTACTCCCGGGGGTGCGGCGTTGCGGACAGCGAGAATGATTCACATTGACCTCATCAATCCCACCTGTCACACGGCACCTCGGCACTATCGTGATCATTTCGTTGCAATCGGACACCTGGCGTCCTGGCATGTGATCAGGAACATCTCAGGTACATACAGTTGCGACAACGCGAAGTGCGGCAGATACAGCGTCGTCATCCGCACTGTGCAGGACATGCAGGTGGGGCAGTCGCGACGGCAGGCCTACGACTCACTCGGCCGACGCTCGGAGGTCCCCGACCTGCGCAGGTTCGTCCGCGCCATCGTGGAAGCCGACAAGTACTGCGTTGCCATCGCCGACGTACTCCGGACGGCCGTTCCTGTTCTTCCCCGCTCTGGCATGCTCTTTATCCTGCTGGTCCTGTTCATCGTGCTGCTCGGGCCAACCGTCCTGGAGATGGTGAAAAGTTCCGCTGAGCGCCCGCAGACCGCGCGCAAACCCGCGCCCGCGGGGTTGGTGACGGCCCCGTAACGGCCCAGACCAGTCGGCCTGCCACCGACGAGTGTGACAGGGCCGGTTCGGCAGGCGAAAAAGGTCAGGAGACCTGACGGTCGACCTCGTAGTTGGGCATCGCCATCGCGGTGTCGATCATCTTCAGGTCGAAGACCGTCGGGTGGTTGCCGTCACCCCACAGCTCGTCCACGCCGGGGATGTCGTCCCACTTGGACTCATGCTCGGCCAGCACCCGCCGCGGCATGTGGTGCACCTCGCAGTCGTCCTCTTCGCGCAGGCTGATCAGCTCGGCCTCGCGGGCGCGTACGGTCTCCCGCAGCGCGGAGATCACGTTCTCGCGATGGCTGACCTCACCGGCCAGGTACACGGTGTCCCCCCGGAGCCCCGACACCTGCATCTTGAGCTCGGCCACCATGACGCGCAGCTTCTCGATCACCGCCCGTGCGTCCGCGATCCGCCCGCTGAGCGTGTCAACGACGGCCGCGTTGCGCGTCCGCTCCTCGGTGAGCTGGCGCCCGTGCTCCTGTAGGGCCGCCAGCATGGCCTTGGCGTGCCCGCGGCGAGCCGAGTTGAGCTCGCGCCAGGCGAAGGCGCACGCCATCACGGCAGCGACGACGGACACACCGATGCCGACCCGGACGGACCAGCCCGGCCCGAACGCGGCGATCACCGCCAACACGGTCCCCGAGACCAACACAATCTCTGATGCCCGGCGCAATGTTGTGGGTTTCGCCTGCCGGCTGGCGAGTGTGGGGGAAGTCACGCTCGTACCCTATGCCTGCGGATATTCGACACCCCGGGATTTCGGGGCTGTCACTCGGGCGTGTCTGACTCGTCCTCGTCGTCGTCGGAGCGACCCCCAGGCACCCGGCAGGCCCGCTCGAGCAGCAGCCCGACACCACACAGCACCAGCCCGGCAACCACAGCCACCGCGGACCGGATCACCCGGTCCCGGGGCGCGGCCGCGTCCAGCCGGGTCAGGAACATCAACGCGTACGCGAAGTAGCCGCCGGCGACCAGGGCGCCCGCCAGGGCCGACGCCTTGCCGAGGACCAGCAGCCCGACCGCCCGCGAGGGGTCGATCCGCTCCCGGCGGACCTGGATCCGCTGGTGGGTGGTGTACGCGAGCGCGCCGACCAGCGCCGCCACCAGGATCAGGCCGACCGGCGCGGTCCAGGGCACCTCGGGCGGGGTCAGGTCGAAAGCGTTGGCGACGACGACCAGCAGCCAGCCCGCCAGGCCGCCGAACAGGGCGGCCACGACCAGAGCCCGCAACGGGGTCAGGTCGATCGAGCCGCCGGTCGGCGGGGACGGGGCTGCCAAGTCAGTGCCGGGTCAGATCCGGGCTCAGTCGCGCTCGATCACCAGGTCATCGCGGCGGACCACTCCGGAGGTGTCGGCATGGGCGAGCAGATCGCCGATCGCACCCTTGCCCTGGATCTCGCCTGTCGGGTCGATCTCGTACCACGGCACCAGGACGAAGGCGCGCTCGTGGGCCAACGGGTGCGGCAGCTTGAGATCCACCCGCTCCACCTCGGCGTCGCCGACGCTGATCAGGTCGACGTCCAGCGTCCGCGGACCCCACTTGGTCGCCTGTCGGTCGCGGCCGAACGCGTCTTCGATGGCCTGGGCCCGCTCGAGCAGGGTGCGCGGAGCGAGGGCGGTCTCGGCGACCACGACCATGTTGAGGAACTTGGGGTTGTCGGCCGGACCGCCGACCGGCTCGGTCTCATAGACCGAGGAGATGTCGACGAGGATGATGTCCGGGGTGTCGCTGAGCGCATCCACGGCGCCCTGCAGATTGCCCAGCCGGTCACCGAGGTTGGAGCCGATGGAATACACGACCTTGCGCAACGGCCTCATGCCGCTGAGGGTGTCGGCGTCGATCGCGTGCGGGTTGGGGCTCGACATCTTCTCTATCTACTCCTTGTCAGCGAGACCGCGACATCGGCTACGGGAACCGGCATCGGCGCATGGGGTTTGTGCACCGTCACCTCGACACGCTGGACGGCCGGATAACCCAGGCACGTCCCAGCGATCCTCTCGGCCAGCGCCTCGATCAAATTCAGGGGATCCCGTTCCACGTCGTCGACCACGGCCTGAGCCAGGTGACCGTAGTCGATCGTCTGGCCAAGATCATCGTCGGCCGCCGCCACCGACAGGTCGAGCTCGCAGCTCAGGTCGATGATGAACGGCTGGCCCTGCTGCCGCTCCTCCGGAAACACGCCGTGGTAGCCATAACCGGTGATGCCGGTCAGGGCGATCCGGTCCAAGCGTTCCGGGGCAGCCTCAACCAGCGGGTGCTCCGGTGCTGGTGCGGCCATGTCCCCTCCTGACTTGCAGACCCTATCCGAACGGGTGCGCCGGGCCAACGTCGCGCCAGCAGACGGGCAGAGTTGTGATCAACTGCACCGCCTGGCGTCACCTGGTGTTGGTTCTGAGTACTCCTCCGGCTTCACCTGCGCAGTCGTTCGGCGACGGCGATCGCGTCCCGGTTGGGCCGGACGGCGTGTACCCGAACGCCCCACACCAGGTGTCTGGCGACGGCAAAGGTCAGCGCGGTGGTGGCGTCGTCCCGTTCCCGGGCCGGACGCGGCCGACCGGTCTCGTCGGCCAGCAGCGTGCCGAGGAACGCCTTGCGGGACAGCCCGACCAGCAGCGGCCGGTCCAGCCGGTCCAGCTCGTCCAGCCGCTGCAGCAGCTCCCAGTTGTGCTCGCCGGTCTTGGCGTAGCCGAACCCCGGGTCGAGGATCAGCAGATCCGGGGCGATCCCGGCCCGTTCGGCCTGGGCCACCCGCTCCGCCAGCTCGCTCACCACCTCGCCGGCCACGTCCGCGTACGTCGCGCGGCTCTGCATGTCGGTCGAGTGGCCGCGCCAGTGCATACAGACATAGGGCACCCCGGCCTGGGCGACCAGCCCGAGCATGGCTGGGTCGGCCTGTCCACCCGACACGTCGTTGACCAGGCGGGCACCCGCGTCCAGGGCGGCCGCGGCCACCTCGGCTCGCATGGTGTCGATGCTGACGCAGGTCGTCGGCGCCAGAGCGCGCACCACCGGCAGCACCCGGCGGAGCTCCTCGTCGACCGGCGGGCGTTCCGCTCCGGGCCGGGTGGACTCGCCACCGACGTCCACGATGTCGGCACCCTCGGCGACCAGCTCGTGGCCGTGGGCGATGGCCGCATCAGGCTCCAACCACCGGCCGCCGTCGGAGAAGGAGTCGGGGGTGACGTTGACCACGCCCATCACCACGGTGCGGCCGGGCTGCGGGAGGCCGGGGACGGCGGCCGGAGCCTTCACAGCGCCGACCCTAGACTCATCGCGTGTCGAGCTACGCGGGCGGTCCACCGTACGGCCGCCGCGCCCGCCGCCGGGGATCCGGCGCACTGAGACTGCTGGGCTTCTCGATCGCGACCATCCTGGCCCTGATCATCGGACTCCAGCTGATCGGGCGGCTCGGGCTCGGGTCCGAAGCGCCCGGCGTGGCGGTCGGTGGGATCACGACCCCGGCGCCGGCGACCTCAGACATCGCGAGCCCGACGCCCGCGCCGCCGCCTCCAACGGTCGGTGCCCCATCGGCCACGCCCCGGGCGAAGCCCAAGCCGGCCCGGCCGGACCGGGGCCTGAGGCGGAACAGCTTGTACGCGGTGGACCTGGGCGCGACGCAGGTCCGCTGCGGGATCACGGTGCGACCGGCCAAGCCGCCGGTGCGCAACGCCGATCTGGCGCCGTACCTGCGCAGACTGGTCAAGTGCCTGGTCAAGGTGCACCGCAAGCCGCTGGCGGCCCGGGGCTTCACGGTGACCGAGCCCAAGATCAAGGTCTACCGGTCCACCGTCAGGGCCGCATGCGGCCGGTTCGACCAGAAGGGCGCGCCTGCCTACTACTGCTCGGCCGACCAGACCATCTACTGGCCGGCAACGCGCGACGACGGCCGCGAGGCGTACACCTTCGCGCGGCTCGGCTACACCGCTCTGCTGGCGCACGAGTTCGGCCACCACCTGCAGGCGGTGACCGGCATGGTCAACGAGTATGGGCGGCACTATGCCCGGGCGGAGTCGCCCGGCGCGCGGTACCTGCTCAGCCGCCGCCTCGAGCTGCAGGCCCAATGCTTCGAGGGGGTGTTCCTGGCCACCGTCGCCCGTTCGATCGAGTTCAGCGCCGCGGACCGGGCGGAGCTTCGGACCTGGCACGGCTTCACCGGCGACGAGGACCCACCGGACCGCCGGGAACCCGACCACGGGACCAGCGCGGCGCAGCTGCGCTGGCTGGTGCGCGGCCTGGACAGCCAGGACTTCGGCCGCTGCAACACCTGGTCTGCGCCCAAGTCAGAGGTCAAGTAGAGCCAGCCGCGAGCGCGGGAGGCTACGCCGCCCAGACCGAGGCGATCTGCTGTCGGTAACGGCGGCCGAGCAGCTGGCTGACGACCGCCAGGATCGGTCGTGGGATCGCCTTTCTCAGGTAGGCCAGCGCCTCGGGGTCCGCCTCGTCCTGCAGCCAGGCCAGGTACCCGCCGAGCTGGACCGGGCTCTGGGTCTTGCGAACCTGTTCCTGGGCCTTCTTCATCGGCGCCGTGTCGCTGACCGAGGCGCTGAAGGCCTCGAGCTCGGCCTCCTCGTGCGCGAAGTGGGTCTCGACCGCCTGCTCGAGCTCGACGAAGGCCTGCCGGGTCTGCTCGACCTGGGCCTGACCCGGATCGGCCACGAGCTCGGCAACGGCCGCGCTGGTGTTCTTCATCGCCTCGGCCATCCGGTCGTGCTCACCACCGAGGTCGGTGACCAGCGACTCGTCCGCGCCGACCTCCCGCAGCGCGGGCCAGAAGATCGTCTCCTCGCTGTGATGGTGGTGGTACAGCTGCCCGTCGAGATGCTGCCAGGCCCGGGACAACTCGCTCGCCCGCTCCTTCGACCCAACCGGGAAGGTGTCCAGTGCGGTGGTGAACCGGCGCAGGTCGCGGCGCACGGCGGCGTGGATCACGGTGTTCATGGTCAGATGCTCAGCCATGAGCCGGATGCTAGTGCGTAGATGCCCTAGCTCGTGATCAGCTGCATCGCCTCGGCGCGGGTGGTGGAGTCGCGGAGCTGGCCGCGCACCGCGCTGGTGATCGTCTTCGAGCCGGGCTTGCGGACGCCGCGCATGGTCATGCACAGGTGCTCGCACTCGATCACCACGATCACGCCGCGTGGTTCCAGGATCCGGCTGAGCGCGTCGGCGACCTGGGTGGTGAGCCGCTCCTGCACCTGCGGCCGCTTGGCGTACAGGTCCACCAGCCGGGCGAGTTTGCTCAGGCCGGTGATCTTCCCGCTGCGGTTGGGAATGTAGCCGACGTGCGCGACCCCGGTGAAGGGCACCAGGTGGTGCTCGCAGCAGCTCCACACCTCGATGTCCTTGACCAGCACGAACTCGTCATGGCCCAGGTCGAACACCGTGGCCAGCACGTCCTCAGGCTGCTGCCGCAGGCCGGCGAACATCTCCGCGTACGCCCGGGCGACACGTTCCGGCGTTTCCCGCAGACCGTCGCGGTCGGGGTTCTCGCCGATCCCAATGAGAATCTCCCGGACGGCGGCGACGACCCGGGGGTGGTCGAAGTCTGCGACCGGAGCCAGGGCGTGCAGCGTGTCGACTTCGTCGAGCGGGGATTCCGGCGAGACAGGTCTGACCTGGACCCGGACGTCGTCCAGATCAGTCACCGGAAGTCCGGGCCGCGCAACGGCTCGTTGCCGGGACCGGGCAGCTGGGGCGGGGCGGCCGGCTGGCCGGGAGGCAGCGGTACGCCGCCGGCCGGCACCTCGTCGCCGTGCCCAGGCGGAATCTGGCCGTTGCCGTAACCGTTCTGGCCGTTGACCGAGGGCGGTGGCGGGGTCACCGGCGGGATCGCGGACGGGACCCGGTCGTCGGAGCCCGTCCAAGCCGGGCGCTTCGGCCACAGCTTGAGCGGCTGGAACACCGCGGCGACCGCCTCCCGGTCCAGGGTCTCCTTCTCGAACAGCGCCCGGACCAGGTTGTCGAGCACCTCGCGGTTGGTGCTGAGGATGTCGAACGCCTCCTGGTGGGCGTTGCTGATGAGCTTGGAGACCTCCTGGTCCACGACCGCCGCGATGTCCTCGGAGTAGTCCCGCTGGTGCCCGAAGTCGCGACCGAGGAAGGGTTCGGAGTCGCCGCTGCCCAGCTTGATGGCGCCCAGCCGCTCGGTCATGCCGTACTGGGTGACCATCGCCCGGGCCACGCTGGTGGCCTTCTCGATGTCGTTGCTGGCCCCGGTGGTCGGGTCGTGGAACACCAGCTCCTCGGCCGCCCGGCCACCCATCATGTAGGCGAGCTGGTCCAGCAGCTCGGCCCGCGTGCTGGCGTACTTGTCCTGCTCCGGCAGCACCATCGTGTAGCCGAGGGCCCGGCCGCGCGGGAGGATCGTCACCTTCTGCACCGGGTCGGTGCCGGGCAGGGCCGCGGCAACGAGGGCGTGCCCGCCCTCGTGGTACGCCGTGATCAACTTCTCCTTCTCGTTCATCAGCCGGCTGCGCTTCTGCGGGCCGGCGACGACCCGGTCGATGGCCTCATCGAGGTACTCGTTGGTGATCTGCCGCGCGTTCTGCCGGGCTGTGAGCAGCGCGGCCTCGTTGAGCACGTTGGCCAGGTCGGCGCCGGTGAACCCGGGCGTACGCCGGGCGACGGTCTCCAGGTCGACGTCCGGGGCCATCGGCTTGCCCTCGGCGTGCACCTTGAGGATCCGGAACCGGCCCCGCAGGTCGGGGGTGTCGACGGCGATCTGGCGGTCGAAGCGACCCGGCCGGAGCAGGGCGGGGTCGAGCACGTCGGGCCGGTTGGTCGCGGCGATCAGGATCACGCCACCGCGTACGTCGAAGCCATCCATCTCCACCAGGAGCTGGTTCAGCGTCTGCTCGCGCTCGTCGTGCCCGCCGCCCATGCCCGCGCCACGGTGCCGGCCGACGGCGTCGATCTCGTCGATGAAGACGATCGCCGGGGCGTTCTCCTTGGCCTGCTCGAACAGGTCGCGGACCCGGGAGGCGCCGACGCCGACGAACATCTCCACGAAGTCCGAGCCGGAGATGGAGAAGAAGGGGACGCCGGCCTCGCCGGCGACGGCCCGGGCCAGCAGGGTCTTACCGGTGCCGGGCTGGCCGTAGAGCAGGACGCCCTTGGGGATCTTGGCCCCGACTGCCTGGAACTTCGCCGGCTCGGCCAGGAACTCCTTGATCTCCTGCAGCTCCTCGACCGCCTCGTCCGCCCCGGCCACGTCGGAGAAGGTGGTCTTCGGCGTGTCCTTGTTGGCGATCTTGGCCTTGGACTTGCCGAACTGCATCACCCGGCTGCCGCCGCCCTGCACCGAGTTGAGCAGGAAGAAGAACAGCACGCCGATGATGATGAACGGGATCAGCGTGCCGAGCAGCTGGCTGAGGAAGCCCGGCGTCGCGTTGCGGCCCTCCCAGCGGTCCAGGGACCCGTCGGCCACGCGCTGGTTGAGCCGTGGGATCAGCTCGTCGGACTGGTTGCCGACCCAGATGGCCTTGTACTTGGTCTGGTTCTCGTCCTTCAGGGTGACCCGGATCTCCTGGTCACGGTCGATCAGGATGACCTCATCCAGCGGCTCGTTGCCGTTGATGACGGCGACGACCTTGGAGGTGGCCTCCTCCTGGTAGCCACCGCTGACCCGCTGGGTGAAGTCGATCAGCAGGCCGATCGCGATCAGGGCGAGGAGAATCCACGCGATGGGCGAGCGAAGGATTCGCTTGAAGTTCATGACCTGCCTAGGAGGACGACGGTTTCGTCAGCGCCAAGGCTAGCGTTTGCGGCCAACCTGCCGTCTGGAAAGACCGGCTCATGAGTACACGTGCGGCGACAACGAACCCACCGACGTCAGGTTGCGGTAATGCCCGTTGTAGTCAAGACCATAGCCGACCACGAACTCGTTGGGGATGTCGAAGCCGACGTACTTGACGTCCACCGCGACTCGCTGGGCCTCGGGCTTGCGGAAGGCCGCCATCACGTTCAGACTCGCCGGACCGCGGGAGGCGAGGTTGCTGATCAGGTAGCTCAAGGTCAGGCCGGTGTCGATGATGTCCTCGACCACCAGCACGTCCACGCCGCCGATGTCGGTGCTCAGGTCCTTCAGGATGCGGACCACGCCGGAGGACTTGGTGCCCGAGCCGTAGGAGGAGATGGCCATCCAGTCCATCCGGCAGTGGACGGTCAGCGCCCGCGACAGGTCCGCCATCACCATCACCGCGCCGTTGAGCACGCCGACCAGCAACAAGTCCTTGCCGGCGTAGTCCCGGTCGATCTCGACGGCCAGCTCGCGCATCCGCGCCTTCATCTCATCGGGGCCATAGAGGATGCGGGTCAGGTCCCCGCTGATCTGGCTCGCGTCCACGCCGACAGCCTCCCACATGGGCGCCTCATCGTGCGTCCCGCGGACTTTGCGCCCATTGCTCGACCTTGCGCCCTCTATACATGGCGCTAGGTCGAGGAAATGGCGCGAGGTTGGCGATACCGGCGGCCGGCCGGCTATCCACAGATTTCGCGAGCCCTCTGGTGGCCGCAGCGCGCTGTGCCGTCACCTTGCTCGGTGAGCACCGTGAAACTGAGCCGGGATCTGGCCGAACTGGGCTACACCTACGCCGAGCTGGCCCGGATGACCCGCGACGCGCAGCTGGTCCGCGTACGCCGGGGCGCGTATGCCGCCGCGTCCGAACAGCCACTCGACCCGAGGGTCGCCCACCTGCAGCTGCTGGAGGCGACCGCGGCCCAGTCCTCGAGCGACCTGGTCGTCAGCCACGCGTCCGCGGCCGTCCTCCACGGTCTGCCCATCGGCAACGACCAGCTCGACCGGGTCCACCTGACCCAGGACCGGCACGGGCAGGGTCGGATCCGACGCTACGTGCATGTCCACGGCGCGGCACTGGGCGCGGACGAGGTCACCGAGGTCAAGGGCTTTCGGGTGACCGCCCTGTCGCGTACCGTGCTCGACCTGTCCTGCGCGCTGCGGCCGCTGCTCGCCGTGCCCATCGGGGATGCGGCGCTCCGGGCGGGCATGACGACCGACGAGCTGGCTCAACGCTTGGTCGAGTCGCACCGCCGCCATGGCATCGCCCGGGCTCGACGTACGGCGACCATGCTGGATCCGCGGAGCGAGAGTCCCGGCGAGTCGATGAGCCGGGTGGTGTTCGCCGAGCATCGCGTCCCCCTGCCGACCCCGCAGCTCGAGGTTCTCGACGGGCTGGGCCGCTTCGTCGCCCGGAGCGACTTCGGCTGGGAGGAGGCGCGGACCCTGGGCGAGTTCGACGGGAAGCAGAAGTACGGCCGACTGCTGCTGAGGCCTGGTCAGTCACCCGAGGATGCGCTGTTCGAGGAGAAGCGGCGAGAGGACCGTCTACGCGATCTGGGCTGGCAGATTGTCCGCTGGGTCTGGGCCGAGCTGTTCCAACCCGCCGCGCTGGTCGACCGGCTCAACCGCGCGTTCGCCCGCGGTCGGCGCCGTTGAGGAACTTCGCGCCAGTTGCTCGACTCTGCGACCGATATAGATGGCGCGAGGTTGAGCACGTGGCGCAAGGACGGTCAGGCGGACGCGCCGGTGTAGTGGCGGAGAGCGACGAGCCAGAACACCCGGGAGCCGACGAAGAAGACCAGAGCGACGACGACGGCGACCAGGCCCGTGGTGGCGTCGAGCTGGCCGGTCAAGGCCTGGGCCGGGACGGTCACCGCGAACGCCACCGGCACGACGAAGGTGAGGAACGCCCGCAGCCAGGGCGGGAAGATGGTCACCGGCCAGCGCCCGGCGTTGCCGAACAGGGCCTGGAAGATCACCAGGACGTTCTCCAGCTTGACGAACCAGAACGCGCAGGTGGCCAGCAGCAGGAGGAAGCTGTAGACGATCACCAGCCCGGCCAGCAGCATGACCAGGAACAGCCCGATGTCCAGCGGGCCGAGGCTGACGCCCAGCCGGGTCATCCCGAACACGATCACCGCGACCCCGACCAGGACGTCGGTGACGGCCTGCGGCCGGACCTCCTGGGTGCTGGCCAGCAGCTGCGAGTCGGCCGGCTTGATCAGCAGGAAGTCGAAGGTGCCGAGGCGGATCCCCTCCATCAACGCCTCCATCGAGGGCCGCATCACCACCCCGATCAGCCCGGAGAGGAAGAAGTGGATGCCAACGAGCACGAGCAGGTCGTACGGACCCCAGCCGCGCAGGTCGGCGGTGGCGGAGAAGACCACCGAGAGTGCCAGCACCTGGGTGACCAGACCGATCACCGCGTTCAGCAGGGAGATGGCGAAGTCGGAGCGATACTGCAGCAGGTTCAGGACGCCGAGCGACAGGAACGCCCGCAGCACCCGCAGTCCGTGCGTCATGCCCCGACCGCCGAATACCGCCGGGTGGCCCGCCGCCACAGCAGAGCCATGCCGCCGAGGGCCAGCGCGATCCAGCCGAGCTGGGCCGCGTAGCCGAGCCAGATGTCCCCGCCGGTCCGCCGCCCCAGGGCGACCTCGACCGGGAAGGCCAGGCTCCAGGAGAACGGAGTCCACACCGCGACGGTCTGCATCCAGACCGGCAGCACGGCCAACGGCGCGAACACCCCGCCGAAGAAGGAGGTCAGGGAGAAGAACAGAGAGTTGATCGCCGTCGTCTTGGTCAGCCAGAACGCCGCGAGGGCCAGGCACCACTCGACCACGAAGCGCAGCACCATGGCCAGCACCAAGGCGATCAGGAAGGGCAACACCGTCAGCACCGTGACCCCGGACAGGTCAGCGTCGAAGGCCACCCCGAGCAGCACGGCGGCGGGCACCACCCCGACCAGGCCGAGTGTCTTGTAGGCCAGGTTCTCGCAGACATCGCTGTGGATCGGGTGGATCGGGCGCAGCAACAGCGGAGAGAACGCGCCAGTGCGGATCCGCCACTCGAACTCCCACATGACCCAGATGAAGGTCAGATGGTCGACCAGCATCATGACGAGGAAGTACGCCACGAACTGGTCCGCGGTGTAGCCGCCGGTCTCTCCCGAGCCGGCGACGGTCCGCCACACCACGATGAACACCAGCGGCTGGATCAGCGTGACGAAGATCCAGATCGCCACCGCTCCGCGGTAGGCCAGGTTGGCCGAGAGGGCGACCGCGAACCGCTCCCGGTAGAAGCGGACCAGGGTGGTGAGGGAGAACCGGCTCAGCTCCGGCCGAGCCGGCGGCCGAACGAGGCGTACGTCAGCCATCGCGCTCCTGGGTCGGCCCCGGACCCGCGAACACCTGCTCGATGACCTCGTCGACCGGCGGTTCCTCGATCGTCAAGTCGGCCACCGGCAGGGCGGCCAGCAGCCGGCCGGCCACCGCCGCCGTGTCCGCCTTGGTCACCCGCACGACGAACCCGGTCGCGGTCCGCTCCACCTCGGCCCCGTTCACCACCCCGGCGGGCAGGACCGCGGGCGGCACCGCGCCCTCCTCCAGCTCGACGGTGATCGTCTTGTGCGCGGCGAACCGCTGGACCAGGCCGGCCAGGCCGCCGTCGTAGAGCAGCCGACCCTGGTGGATCACGATCACCCGTCGGCACAGCGCCTCGACGTCGGCCATGTAGTGGCTGGTGAGCATGACGCAGGCGCCAGTGCGGGCGTTGTACGCCGCGATGAAGGAGCGGATCCGGCGCTGCATCGCCACATCGAGCCCGATCGTCGGCTCATCCAGGAACAGCACGGCCGGCGCGTGCAACAGCGAGCCGGCGATCTCGCACTTCATCCGCTCGCCCAGGCTGAGGTTGCGGACCGGCTTGCGCAGCAGGTCCTCCAGGTCCAGCAGAGCGACCAGCTCGTCCAGCCGGACCCGGAAGTCGTCGGCCGGGATGCGGAAGATGGCCTGGTTCAACCGGTAGGAGTCCAGTACCGGGATGTCCCAGTGCAGCTGGTTGCGCTGGCCCATGATCAGCGACATCCGGCCCAGGTAGTCCCGGTCCCGCCGCCACGGCGTGAAGCCCAGCACGTCGGCGGTGCCGTTGGTCGGGTGCAGCAACCCGGCCAGCATCTTCAGCGTGGTGGTCTTGCCCGCCCCGTTGGGTCCGAGGAAGCCGACGATCTCCCCCGGCTCGATCACGAAGCTGACCTCCGCGACCGCCTGCACCGCGCGGGTGCGCCGCCGGACCAGCGCTCCCAGCGCGGCGCGTACGCCGCCCTCGCGCTCGGGCACGACGTAGGTCTTGCCCAGGTCGGTCACGGTGATCGCGGGTTTCATGGTCTCTACTTCTCAGGCTGGCAGTGCAGACTCCCATCCTGACGGGTGACTCTGACACCGGGCAGGTGAATTTCTCCCTGCCCGTGCCACCGGGTGACCAGCGCGTCCACCGACGCGACGTGCTGGGCTGTGACCTCGTCCGCGCCGTGCCGGAGCAACCAGCGCCGGATCACCCGGGTACGCACCGCGGCCGGGTGGTCGAGCAGGTACGCGGCGTCGAGGGTGTCGGTGCCCGGGTCGGCGTCGGCCGCCAAGGCGTCGAGCAGGTCGGCATCCTCGCGGGCCAGGGCGGCCGTCCGAGCGAGGGCCTCGGCGGCGCCGGGACCGAGCTCGGCCTCCAGGGTGGGCAGCACGGTGCGGCGGACGCGTACGCGGGCGAACCGCCGGTCGTCGTTGTGCGGGTCGTGCCACGGGTCGAGACCCAGCTCGGCGCAGGCCTGCTCGGTCACCGACCGGCGCAGCCCGAGCAACGGCCGGACCAGCCGGCCGGTACGGGCGGCCATCCCGGACAGGGACCGAAGACCGGAGCCGCGGGCCAGACCGAGCAGCACGTTCTCCGCCTGGTCGTCCAGGGTGTGGCCGAGCCAGATGGTGGCCTGCCGGGCGGCCGCCTCGCTCTGCAGGGCGGCGTAGCGGGCGGTGCGGGCGGCCGCCTCGGGACCGCCGTCGGCGCGGTCATCCACGGTCACGGTCGCCACCACGACATCGGCGTACCCCAGCTGAGCGAGCTGGTCCCGGACCCGGTCGGCCACGGCCGCGGACTCCGGCTGCAGACCGTGGTCGACGGCCACCGCGGTCAGACCCCGGCCGTCCCGGGTGGCCGCGCGACGGGCGGCGAAGGCCAGGGCGAGGGAGTCGGGTCCGCCCGAGCAGGCGACCAGGAGGTGGGTGTCGGCGTCGGTCAGGGCGCCCGTAACGGCTTGGGCGACGGCCAGCGCGGCCGGACCCAGCTCGCGGCGCGCCATGGCCGCAGCATGCCCTACAGGTTGGCCGGCTCGGGGTGGACCCGCGACAGCCAGAGCTCGGGGTCGGCGATCTCCGCCCGGGTGGGCAGCGTGTTCGGCGAGGTCCAGACCTTGTTCAGCCCGTCCATGCCGATCCGGCCGATCACGGTCTTGCAGAACGCCGCGCCGTCCCGGTACTGCCGCATCTTGGCGTCCAAGCCGAGCAGCTTGCGAATGATCTTGTCGAAGCCCTGGCCCTGCCGGCGGACGGTGAACTTGTCCCGGATCGCGGCCACGGTGGGAATGACCTCCGGGCCGACGCTGTCCATCACCACGTCGGCGTGGCCCTCGAGCAAGGACATCACCGCGGTGATCCGGTCGACGATCTCCCGCTGCGCGGGCGTCTGCACCAGGTCGACCAGCGAGATCTCGATGTTGCTGCCCAGGCCCTCGACGATTCGCTGCACGGCATTGCGGAGCATCTGGGCGATCACGGCCGGGTCCAGATCGGCGGAGTCGACGACCTGGGCGACCTGGTCCGTCAGGTACTCCCGGAGCCAGGGCACGGCGGCGAACTGCACCCGGTGGGTCTCCTCGTGCAGGCAGACCCAGAGCCGGAAGTCGGTCGGCTCGACGAGCAGCTCCCGCTCGATGGCGACGATGTTGGGCGCGACCAGTAGCAGGCGACCCCCACTGCCGGGGGGACGACCCCCCCGTTCCCCCCCGCGACTGCAGCGGGACCGGGGAAGAACGGGTCGAACTGGCCCAGCACCTTGGGGGCCAGATAGCTGAGCAGCGCGCCGACCTCGACGCCGGTGAGCCGGGGTCCGATCCCGGCCATGGTCGAGCCGGCGTTGCGCAGCTTCTCGGTCGCCTTGGCGTTCAGCGGCGCCAGGATCTGCTTGAACCCGTCCAGGTTGGCCTCGATCCAGCGCGGCCGGTCGACCACCAGCACCGGCGAGGCGGCCGGGGGCGCCACCAGCCCCGTGACCTCGGTGACGTACGCCTCAGCGCGGACCGCCGCCTCGCGCAGCTCGGCGACCACGGCCGCCGCGCCGCTCCGGGTGATCTCGGGACCGGGCTTGACCAGCTTGGTGGCGGTGTTGAGCGCCACAGTCCAGTCGACCATCGAGGTTGCCATGGACTTGAGCGTATGCGCAGGCCCGCGGGTAACCCGTCCGGGCTAACCCCGGTCAGGCCCCGGACCGAGGTCAGCGGCAGCCGCAGGTGCTGAGGGTGGCGGTAACCCGGTCCATCCAGACCCGGGCGTTGTACGCGTTCTTCGGGCGGTTGATCAGGAAGGCATAGACCAGCACGGAGCCGTCACGGGTGCGGATCAGACCGGCCAGGGTGTGCACCTCACGCAACGTGCCGGTCTTGCCGCGGACCACCCCGCGGCCGGCCAGACTGGCGTCATCGCCGAACCGGATCCGTAGCGACCCCTCCACCCCGGCCACCGGCAGCCCGGTGACCAGGGAACGAAGCTCCGCTCGGTCGTCCGACGCGGCCAGCCGGAGCAGTCGGACCATGGTGGTGGCCGACAGGACGTTCTCGCGGGCCAGCCCGCTGCCGTCGAGGATCCGGCCGCCCTCCGTCCATACCCCTAGCTCGGTGAGCTCGGCCCGGACGGCCCCGACCGCCTCGGCGGTGGAGCCAGGTCGGCCGGCCGCGAGCGCCACGTGCCGGAACAGTACCTCGGCCGCGTCGTTGTCGCTGACCATCAGCATCTGCTCGACGGCGCGCTCCAGCGGGGCGGACGATACCGCGGCGATCTCGGCCGCGCCCCGCGGGGCGGGGGTGGAGGTCAGCCCGGTGACGCGTACGCCGTTCTTGCGCAGCGCCGCCGCGAACGCCGTGGCAGCATCGCGGGCCGGATCCTTGGACCGGGGACCCGTCGCCCGGCCGCCGACTCTGCCCTCGTCCACCCACAGCGCGGAGACCGGAGTGACCTGGTCGCGGTACGCGCCGGGCCAGGCGGCGTTCCAGGCCGGTCCGGCGAACAACCGGGCGTCGTAGCCGAGCCGGACGGTCTTGGTCCTGCTCTTGGCCAGGGCGGCGGCGGTGGTCTTGGCCAGGTCGGTCATCGATGCCCGGCGCGGGAAGGTGCCGGCCACCGGCTTCGCGGTCAGGTAAGGGTCGCCGCCGCCGACCAGGACGATCTCGCCGGTCATCGGGCTGACCACGGTCGTCCGGAAGGTGTGGGCGGGACCCAGCGCGGACAGCGCGGCCGCCCCGGTGACCAGCTTCAGGGTCGAGGCGGGGATCCGGGCGCGGTCGGCCTGGTGTCGGAACAGGGTGGCCCCGGTGCCGACATCGACCACGGCCGCGGAGTAACCGCCGAGCGCGTCCTTCACCCGCGTCCGGTTCACCCGGGCTGTGACCTTGGCCGCGTCCGGCGGCGCTCCGGTGGGCGCCGGCACCAGGACCGGTGACGGCGTACCCGCGCTGGGCGGGGTGGTGTCCGATGGGGTGGGTGTGGCCGTTACCGACCCGCCGGACAGGGATGACGCCGTGGCCGTCGGCGGGGTGCTGCTGGTCTGGGTGGTCGGTATGGGACGCCCACAGCCGGCCAGCGCGCCGAGGAAGGTGGTCATCGCCACCACAACAGCCAGCACCCGCGTAACCGGCAAGGTCCTGACCTCCTCGACGACGATAGGCTCCGAGCAGCAATCCTAAGGAGGTCCGGTGACCGCACCCAACGCCGTGAAGGCGAGCCACCCGCTCAGCGGGATGACGTTCGACGTCACCGTCGAAATTCCGAAGGGAGGCAAGAACAAGTACGAGGTGGACCACGAGACCGGGCGGATCCGGCTGGACCGGACACTGTTCACCGCGACGGCCTATCCGGCGGACTACGGCTTCATCGAGGGCACCCTCGGTCAGGACGGCGACCCGCTGGACGCGCTGGTGCTGGTCTCCGAGCCGACCTTCCCGGGGTGTCTGATCACCTGCCGGGCGATCGCCATGTTCCGGATGACCGACGAGGCCGGCGGCGACGACAAGGTGCTCTGTGTGCCCGCCTCAGACCACCGGCGCGACCACGTCCGCGACATCTCCGATGTCCGGGAGTACCTGCTGCTGGAGATCGAGCACTTCTTCAGCGTCTACAAGGACCTGGAGCCCGGCAAGTCGGTCGAGGGTGCCACCTGGACCGGGGTCGACGAGGCCGAGGCCGAGATCCGGGCGAGCTTCGAACGGGCGCAGAACGGGCACTAGCGTTCTCGCGGACCGGCCGTTCTGTTGCTATCCGGCGCGCTGGCGCTAGCGTTTCCCACATGTCCAGTAGGGAATGTCAGCCGGACGTGCTGATCGTCGGGGCGCCGAAGGCGGGGACCACCGCGCTGCACGCCGCCCTGGCCCGGCATCCCCAGGTGTACGCCTCGCCGGTCAAGGAGCCGAAGTACTACATGTGCGCCGACGCCCCGCCGCCGGCGTACGCGGGGCCGGGTGACGCGCACAGCCAGCTGGAGTGGGTGTGGCGGCGGGAGGACTATGCGGCCCTGTTCGCCGACGCCCCGCCGGACGCCCTGCGGCTGGAGAGCACTCCCTTTTATCTGTACCTCGCGGGAGCGCGGCGGCGGATCGCCGAGGAGCTGCCCGAGGCCCGGTTGCTGGTGGTGATCCGGGACCCGATCGACCGCGCGTACTCCAACTGGATGCACCTGTGGGTCGACGGACTGGAGCCGATCGACGACTTCGTAGCCGCCTGGCGTGCGGAGGACGAGCGGGTCGCCGCGGGGTGGGCGCCGTTCTGGCACTACCGGCGGCTCGGTCGCTACGGCGAGCAGCTGGCCGACCTGTTCGCCCGGGTGGGCCGGGAGCGGTTGCTGGTGCTGCGCTACTGGCAGCTCGTCTCCCAGCCGACCGAGACGCTGAACCGGGTGGCCCGCTTCCTCGGCATCGCGGAGGACCAGATCGGCACCGTGCCGCCGGACAACTCCCGGCCCTTCGTCCGGCCCGGGCTGAGGACCTCCGTGCTCGGCCGCGCGATTCGCGCCGGCGCCGCGGCGGGACGGCTCTTCCCGCCGCAGGTCTGGCGCCAGGCCAGCCGACCCCTGGTCACCGCGCTGCAGCAGGGCGGTCTGCGGCAGCGCCCGCGGCTGGCCCCGGAGCAACGCGAGGGGCTCGTGGCCGAGTGCCTGGACGACATCGCCCGGCTGGAGCAGGTGCTCGGCGAGCCCTTCGGCGACTGGCGCTCCGTGACCGGTCGCGGCTCCTTCGCCGATCGACGCGCTGCGAGCTAGCTCCGAGCGCAGGCCGGGTGCGAGCCGGCCTAGGACATCGATGTGAGGAGGTCGTGCGCGCCGTCGGGGCGGGCGGCCTCGAAGTAGAACCGGGTGCGGCCGTCCGGGAGCGGCACGGCGCTGACGTAGCGCAGGGCGCCGTCGCTGTCCGGTGAGGTCGCGATCGGCGCGTCGCCCTGGCTGACCAGGACGCCGCCCACGGCCCGGGCCAGCCCGGTGGTCTCGTGCCAGTTGTCCGCCGCGGTGGCCCGGCCGTCGTAGAGCACGGTCAGCGGGTCGAGGTCGAGCACCGCGGTGACCCGGGCTCCGCGTTCGTCCCAGGTGCCGGGGGTGCCTCGGAGCACCTCGCCGCGGTCCGTCCAGCTCAGCCCGTCTCGGCTGATCGCATGCCGGGTGACCATCCGGTCCTCCTCGCCGGCCACCGCCAGCGGATGGCAGCAGACCCACATGTGCCAGAGCGGGCCGTCCCGCAGGATCACCGGGTCCTTCACCGCCCAGGCCTGGTCCCCCGGCAGGACCAACCGGCGCCGTCCGCGCGCGAGCCCCTCCGGCGTACGCGCGTCCAGGGCCTCGATCCACCAGTGCTTGGACTCCGGCGTGGCGCAGCTGAGGTAGAGACGCCAGCCGTCCTCGGTGGGCATGACCACCGGGCGCTCGAACGACGCCGCCCCGAACATCTCACGGCCGACCTCGGCGACCGGGCTGAACCGCACGCCGTCACGGGACCGAGCGACGACCACGCTGATCCCACGGCCCTCGTCCAGCGGTCGGCGGACCCGGTAGGTCAGCCAGAAGAGACCGTCGACCAGGACGCAGCTCGCCGCTCCGGCCCAGTTGCCGGGCCCAGGCCCCGGCGCCTCGACCACGACGTCGGCGTCGGCGTAGCGGGGTCGGCCCAGGTCGGCGATGACGGTCACACCACAAACCCTAGCCGGAATGTGTACTTCAGCACGGCCCCTCCCGGAGATCCGAAATGTCCTCTCTCGCCATGTGTAATGCATCCTCGTCGCTGCGTCGGACGTGGCGGACCTCACCGTGTGATACTGACGCCGACTCGGGGGACGACGACCCTGCCGGCTGGTGCGAGGTCGACGACCTTCGAGGAGTCGGATGCCCGTCCTTTCGCTCAACCCGTCGGCCGGACCGCGGACCCGCGTTCGTAGGGCCTTGATCGCCCTGCTCGGTGTGCTGATCCTGCTCGTGCTGCTGCACATCGACCTGCGTGACGTCGCGGCGAGGCCGCTCGCCGGCGGGAGTGAGGTCACCGCCGTTCCAGAGCGGACCAGCGTGTCGACCACGACAACCGTGGCGCGCAAGCCGAGTGCCCTGACGACCGGTGTCCCCACCGGCACCCGGCTCAAGGTCCACCGCGGCGACCTCGTGATCACCAAGGCCGGGACTCACATCGACAGCCTGGACATCCACGGCTTCGTGGTCGTCAAGGCCGCGCAGGTCACCATCAGTCGGTCGGTGATCCGGGGTGGGAAGAGCCCGAAGGCGGCAACGGGCCTGGTGACCAACTGGACACCGGCCGGGTGCGCATCGTCGGGAACGTCGACTCGATCAAGATCCACGGCGACAACGTCCGGGTGGAGAAGTCGCTGCTGGAGAACACCACCCGGTACGCCTCGGATCCCTACCAGGCCGGGCGGCC
Source organism: uncultured Actinomycetota bacterium (assembly GCA_963808435.1). Classification (GTDB taxonomy): domain Bacteria; phylum Actinomycetota; class Actinomycetes; order Propionibacteriales; family Propionibacteriaceae; genus Microlunatus. The sequence goes on from CAWEFW010000003.1 coordinate 152,375, forward strand.
GACGCACAACGACAACATCCAGATCATGAAGGGCCGCAACGTCACCATCTGGAGCAACACCATCCGGGGCGCCCAGAACTTCGCCGTGCTCGGCTCGGCCAACATCGGCGACACCCCGAACCTGGTGATCCGCGGGAACTGGCTCGACGGGGGCACTGCACGGTGAAGCTGCAGAGCCTCAAGAGCTACCGGCTGAAGGTGCAGCTGGCGCACAACCGGTTCGGCCCGAACCGGAAGGTCTCCTACTGCCCGGTGCAGGCCGAGCCACAGGTCACGCTGTCGGCCTGGAACAACCTCTACGAATGGAACCGCCAGCCGATCGTGATCTACCGCGGTCGGTAGCCGCGTGCGCTGAGCCTGTCGAAGGTCCTAGCTTCGACCAGGCTCAGCGCATTCCTGGCTGGTGGTCCTCGGTCCGGTCAGGGAACGTGAACGGCTTGCAGGTCGTCGAACCGGAAGGTCACCGGCAGGTTGGTCACCGTCGAGGTCAGGTAGCTGACCAGGGCGATACCCCCGGCGGTCTGCAGGCCGGCCGTCGAGTCGGTCGTGGTGAGCTGCCAGGCCGACGGCTCGGTCTGGCTGGTCTTCCAGACCTTCGCCCGCACCGTGGTCGGTGAGGTGCCGGTCACCTCCAGCCGGATCTGCAGGGTGGAACCCACGGTGTAGTTGAACGCCGACCCGAGGTTCGTCGTCACCAGGGTGGTCTCGGCGTTGTTGACGACTCGGACCAGGTACAGGGTCAGGACGCCGTTGGGCGCGATCTTGACCTTGGCCCGGTAGTCGTTCGTGCCGGTGGCCCGGCCACCGAGTGAGACGTACGACCCGCCGCCGTCGGCGATCTTGTCCGCCGACACCTTGACCGTCGCCCGGGTCGCGGTGGACCCGACCGACTGCAGAGCCACCCGGGGGCCCGAGGCGCCCGCGACGACCCGCATCTGCCCGGCTCCGCCGCTCACCGAGAAGATGCTGGCGGTCCCGTACCGGGTCCAGGCCCCTCCCGTATCAGCGGTGCCCCAGCCGTCGGTCACCGTGCGTCCGAACGCGTCCTCGGCGAGCGGACCTACCGGGACGCTGACGGACACCGACTGGGTCACGTCGTCGGTGGCTCCGTCGTCGTCGGTCACGGTCAGCTTCACCGAGTAGGTACCGGCGGCCGCGTAGGTGTGGACCGGCGAGGCCGCGGTGCTGGTGGTGCCGTCGCCGAAGGTCCACGCGTACGAGGCGATGGTGCCGTCAGGGTCGGTGGACGAGGTGCCGTTGAACGACGCGGCCAGCCCGTTGGTGCTGCTGGTGAACGCCGCCGTGGGCACCGAGTTGGCCGTCGCGGTCACGGTCTTGGTCACCGAGTCCGAGTCACCGTCGTCATCGGTCACGGTGAGCCGGACCTGATAGCTGCCCGGGCTGGCGTAGCTGTGGTTCGGGGACGCGGCGGTGCTGGTCTGCCCGTCGCCGAAGTCCCAGGCGTACGCGGCGATCGTGCCGTCACCGTCGGTGGAGGCCGTCCCGTTGAACGCCACGTCCAGGTTGTCGGCCGCGAAGGAGAAGTTCGCGGTCGGCGGATCGTTGGTCACCTGGCCTTGGCCGCGGGCGAAGTGGTTCTGCACCTCCGGTCCGGACAGCACCCGGGGGTAGACCGCGACGTCGTCGATGGTTCCGGCGAAGTACGCGCTGGTCGGCACGCTCGGCCACGACCCCCCTACGGAGTCGCCGCCGACCCGCCAGTAGCCCATGTAGCTCTGGCCGGTGGTGATGTCGGACCGGCTCCCGGCGCTGACGCCGTCGACGTAGAGGGCCATGCCCGAGGGACCCAGCGAGGCGGTCACGTGGTGCCACCGGTTGTCGTTGTAGGCCGCGGTCGAGGTGATCGCCTGCACGCTTCCCGGATACACCCCGAAGACGAGCCGACCATTGTTGGCCATGTAGACGTGGCGGTCGTAGCTCCCGCTGCCGGTGGTGGTCTGGTTGCCGAAGCCGATGATCTTGCCGCCCCGGGTGGTGGAGGTCTTGAACCACGCCTCGGTGGTGAACACCTTGGGAGCGTCCTGGATCGTTCCCGACGCCATCCGACCGGTGGTCGTTCCGTCGAAGGTCGTCGCCGTGTTCGCGTCACCGACGATGGCACCGGCGGCACCGCGCGTCACCCCGGTGCTCACCGTGGCGTTGTCGAACCCGGCCCAGTCGGTGACCGCGGTCCCTGAGCTCTCCCCCAGCCGCCAGTAGCTGGACGGTTCGTCGTTCATGACCGCCGCGGCGTAGGAGGAGATCTCGCCGTCGGCCGCGGCCACGATGCTCACCGTGTCCGAGCGGACCTCGTTGCCCCAGGGATCCTTGACGAACACCCGGTAGCGGTAGGTCTCGCCGGGCACCAGTCCCTGGTCGAGGAAGCCCATTGGGGGCCGGCTCCACTCCGAGGAGAGCTGGGTGGCGGTGTGGATCGGGTTGGCGATGTCGCCGTCGCGGATCAGCGAGTAGGTCAGCTGCTCGTTGTCGCGGTCCCAGTTCGCCGGCCAGCTGACCTTGACCGTGCCCCGGGCCCACGAGGCCACGTTGGGGTTGAACCGGGAGCCGGTGATCTCCGGGGCGATGTCGTTCGGTGCGATCTCGCGGACCGCGTAGCGCACCAGGCCTTGCTGGGCGACGCTGCCGGCCCGCGGGAACTCGCCGCCGATGGTCAGGTAGTCCGCGTTTCCGGTGACGTTCCAGCCCGCCTGACCCTGGCCGGTGAAGGTCCCGTTGGTCAGTGCCGGGATCCACTTCAGCAGGCTGGGCGCCGGGTTGCCCTGCCAGTTGAAGTAGCCCAACGGGTCACGGCCGAGCGTGCCCGTCGCGGCCTTGGTGAAGGCGGTGCCGTAATGCTGGGTCCACGGGTTGGTCTGCGGGAAGCCGTCCGGCAGGTTGCCGCAGTAGTGCGCGTGGCTGGACACGTAGACGACGTCACCCTTGGGGAAGGTGCCGTAGGTGTCGCCGTGGCAGTCCTCCACCCACTTGACGACGCCACCGTTCCAGTCGATCCGGGACACGCCCTCGAGGTTGCCGCCGCTGCCGAAGACGAAGCCCGAGACGTAGAGGCTGTCCGCGTCGACCGACAGGCCGGTGATCGCCGCGTTCGCGCCACCATTGCGGATCAGGCTGTTGGCCGCGAACGGCAGCAGCGCGCCGGTGCTGGGGTTGACCGAGGCCAGACCGTAGCCCGGGTTGGACGACCCGTTCATCGTGGTGAACGACCCACCGATGATCAGCTGGTTGCCGGTCGGCGACAGGGCCAGCGAGTGCACGCTGCCGCCCTGTGCGTTGGGCGCCCAGGACAGCAGTGCGCCGTCGGACGCCCGGACCGAGGCGACGCGGGTTCGGGCGACGCCGCCGACCGCACTGAGCAGACCGCCGAAGTACACGGTGTCGCTGGTGGCCGCGATCGCCCGGACGGTCGCGTCCGGCTTGGGCTGGAAGGAGCCGATCAGGTTGCCGGTGGCCGGGTCCAGGGCGGCGATCCGGTTCCGGGTCTGCCCGTTGACCGTGGTGAAGCTGCCGCCGATGTAGAGCCGGGTGTTGTCCGGCGACGGCACGATCGAGAGCACGTCGCCGTTGGTGGTGGGCGCCCATGAGGTGATCAGGGCGCCGGTGCGGATGTCGTACGCCAGCAGGTTGGCCCGGGCGGTGGTCGAGGTGCCCGCTGCGGCGCCGGCGGGTCGGGCGGTGGTGAACTTGCCGCCGACATAGACGGTGTTGCCGATCACCCGCTGGGTCCAGGCAACGCCGTCGATCTGCACAGTCGGCAATGGGTCGGCGGCTACGGTCACCGGTGTCTTCGGATCGCTGGGGTTCGGCGGCCGGGTGTCGGCCTGCGCCGGCCCCACCGCCACGGTCGACCACGCCAGGGAGAGCGCGGCCAACAGGCCGACCCCCAGTCGGGTCAGAGACTTCTGCACTGTGTTCCCCCGTCACACCAGACTGCCCGCTCGTTGGCCAGTCGACCTTGTTCTCGTGCGAGCACGAACTCCCAGACGCGACCGGGGCGAGATGGACACACAGTCGGACCGGCCGATGCGTGCGCCGAGACGTCCGAACGTCGGTCCCCCGTATGCCGCGCGCCGGCTCGGATCAGTCCCTCAACTGGGTCCGGGCCCGGCGGACAGTAGCGTACGACAGTTTGCGAAGGGCATAGATTCGTACGCCGGCGGGGCAGGCATGGTTACTCATCCGTGATGTTCTGCCCCGATCCGGCGGCAATGTCGTGTCGATCCGGGGGCATGGATCTCGGGAACGTCACCGCCGCTGGCATTGTCGTAGCGTTCTCCAGTCGGGCGTGAAGACTTTTCGACGACGTCACGCCGGACGGCCGAGACAGGAGGGCGATGCACAGGCTGGGCCGAGCGCATCGCCCCCGCCCTCCGCGGGAGACCGAAGCGTGGCCGACGCCGAACCCGGAGTCGAGCCCACCGGCGGGGCCGGGCCGAGGTACCGCTGGCGTCTCCATCCGCTGGAGCTTCGCCGCCGTGCTCGGTCGGCAGGTGCCCCAGTTCGTCGCGGCGCTGGTCCTGGCCCGCATCCTGGGCCCCGAGAGCTACGGCGTCATCAGCGCAGCGACCGTCTACATCACCCTGACCACGCTGGTCCTCGACCAGGGCCTGGCGGCGGCGATCATCCAGCGACCGACCCTGGACCGGACCATTCCCGGAGCCGTGGCCACGGTCAACCTGGCGTCGGCGGTCCTGCTCGCTGGGTTGACCTGGCTGCTGGCGCCGGCTGTGGCGGACTTCTTCTCCGCACCCGAGCTGGCCCCGCTGCTGCGGGTACTGGGGCTCGGCCTGCTGCTCAAGGGGCTGGCTGTCACCCCGCGCGCCGTGCTGCAGCGCGAGCTGGCGTTCCGGCCGATCGGCGTGGCGGACATCGGGGGCGGCGTGCTCGGGGCGGCCGGCGGCATCACCGCGGCCGTGCTCGGCGCCGGAACCTGGTCGATGGCGGTGCAGGTCCTGCTCACCGACCTGGTGATCGCCGTGGTGCTGCTCGGAATGGCTCGCGGGACGAGGCCGAACCTCCGGCTGCGGGGCCTGCGCAGCATCCTTCCGTTCAGCCTGCGCATCTTCGCCAGCAACGGCCTGGCCTATCTGTCCCGCAACGCCGACAACATCCTGATCGGCCGATTCCTCGGCGTCGCATCACTGTCGCTCTACGCCATGGCCTACCGGGTGCTGGTGATTCCCGTCCAGATGATCGGCCAGACGGTCAACCGGGCCACCTTCCCGTTGTTCTCGAGGCTCACCGACCAGCCGGACCGGCTCGCCCGGGCGCTGCTGACCACTCTGGAGCTGCTGGCCTTCGCGGCGGTGCCCGCCATGGCGCTGGTTTCGGTGGCGGCCCCCGAACTGGTCCACGTGGTGCTGGGGCCCGAGTGGCGGGCCACCGTGCCCGTGCTGACGGTGCTCGCCCTGGCCGGCGCCCGCGAGACGGTCTGCAGCGTGGTCGGCTCGCTGATGCGGGCCAAGGGAGCCGGAACCCTGATCTTCCGGTACGAGTGGCTGGCCACCGGGACGCAGCTCGCCGGGATCGTGATCGGCCTGCAGTTCGGCATCGTCGGCGTCGCCGTCGGGGTCACTGTCGCCGGCTTCGCCCTGATGCCGGTGCTGCTGGCCATCCAGCGGCGGCTGGCCGGGGTGAGCATCCGTTCCCAGGTCGGTCGGCTGCTGCCCCCGGTGCACGCGGCGGTCTGGGGCGCTCTGGCCTACCTGGGGGTTCGGCTGCTGCTCGAGGACTCGTCGTGGGCGATCATGCTGACGGGCGCGTTCAGCTACGCTCTGGTCGTCATGGTCGTGCTCTGGCTGGCGCACCGTCGAGCCCTGGTCCGGGTGCTGCAGACGGCTCGCGAGGTGGTCGCTCCAGCCCGGTCCGGGCGCGGGTCCGGTTCGGTTCCCCGGTCCCCCGCGTCGCCGACGTGAATCGCGACCGGTCCGGCCGGCCGGCCTTGGTGTCGTGCCGCACGACACTGGTCGTGCTGACCTACCTGCGTCCGGACGATCTCGCCGAGCTGCTCCCGCTGCTCGAGCGGCAGATCGCCACCGTCGGCCACGACGCGTGCTCCATCCTGGTGATCGACAACGACCCGGCGGGGAGCGCCGAGGCCGTCGTCCGACACCTGGCCTCTCCCCTCGTCCGCTACGTGCACGAGCCGGCCGCCGGTATCGCCCATGCCCGCAACCGAGCCCTGGACGAGACGGTCGACGACGAGCTGCTGATCTTCATCGACGACGACGAACGGCCGCTGGACGGCTGGCTGGCAGCCATGCTCGACGCGTACGCGCGGCACCGCCCGGCGGGCGTCACCGGACCGTTGTTCCCCGAGTACGAGACCGACCCTGATCCCTGGCTGCTGGCCGGCGGCTTCTTCGTCCGACGGGAGTACCCCGACGGGCACCGGGTGCCCGCCGCCGGGTCGGGGAACCTGCTGCTCGACCTGACGCAGGTCCGGCGCCTCGGGCTGCGCTTCGACGAGCGGTTCGGGCTCACCGGTGGCTCGGACACGCTGTTCACCCGCCAGCTCATCGCGCGCGGCGGGGCGGTCGTGTTCGCGCCCCGGGCGGGCGTGGTCGACAAGGTGCCGGCCAGCCGGATGACGCGCCACTGGACACTGCGCCGGCAGTACCGGGTCGGCACGACCTGGAGTCGCACCGCGGTGGAGCTGGCGCCGGCCGGCTCGCGGCGGCTGTGGGCGAGGCTGCGGCTGACCGCCGGCGGCGGGGCGCGGGTCGGGGTCGGTGCCGGCCGCCACATGCTCGGCCGAGCCACCGGATCGCTCACCCACCAGGCCCGGGGCAGCCGGACCCTGCGGCGGGGACTGGGGATGGCGGCGGGGGCCTGGGGCGTCACCATCACCGAGTACCAGCGCCCGGCTGGGTCGACGCCGTGACCCGGTTCCGGCTCGAGCCCGCGCGGCGCAGCTACCGGTTCGCGCGGAAGAAGGCCAAGCGGGCGTGGAGCCACGTCTGGCTGGCCGGGCTCCGGGTCCGGAACCGCTTGACGTGGACGTCGGTGCGGGGCCAGGTGCCCGTGATCGTGTCCCTCACCAGCTACGGGACCCGGGTCGAGACCGTGGCGTACGCCGTCGAGTCGATCGCCGCCGGGCGGGCTCGACCGCAACGCCTGATCCTGTGGTTGGACGATCCCGCGCAGCACGAGCATCGGCCCGCCGCACTGCGGCGGTTGGAGGCTCGCGGCCTCGAGGTCCGCCTGACCGAGAACTGGGGACCTCACAAGAAGTACTTCCCGGCGTTGGACATCGCCCTGGGTGAGAACCTCGCGATCGCCACCGCGGACGACGACACGCTTTACCCGCGCTCTTGGCTCGCCCAGCTCTGGGGAGCCGCCCAGGACACACCGGGCGAGATCCGCTGTTACCGAGCGAACGTCATCGGCGTCGACGGGGACCGGCTGGCCCCCTACGCCGCCTGGCCTCGATGTCGCGACACCACGGCCAGCGTCGCCCGGTTCGCCACCGGTGTCTCAGGGGTCTGGTATCCGCCGGCTATGTTGCGAGCACTGCTGCGCCGGGGGACCGAGTTCGTGGGGCGGGCGCCGCGCGCGGACGACATCTGGTTGCACTGGGTGGCCCTCCGCTCCGGCATCGCGGTTCGGCAGCTGTCGGCCATACCGCGACACTTTCCGTACATCCCGGGCACCCAGGCGCAGACCCTGGTGCAGGAGAACATCGACGGAGGCGGCAACGACCGCCTACTCGCCGATCTCTACGAGGTCGACGACGTTGCCGCCCTGGCCCGGGCGTTGGCCGAGGATGACAGGGCCGCCATCGGCGGGAGGACGGCCGCCGGACGGCGGACCAGCTGAGCGGACGGTCGGGGGTCCTGGTCGAAGGACCCGGCCACCACGATGGCCAGCGCCGCCCAGATCAGCGTTCCGGTCAGGTTGGCCCCGGCCACGGCGCTGAACACGTGCTGCAGACCGATCGCCGCGAGCGCGGCCACGGCTGCCCCCGGCAGGTAGCCGTGACGTCCGTACCGGACCACCAGCACCACCTGGAGACCGAAGTAGAGCGTCGCCAGGATCAGGCCGACGTCGACGACGTACATCAGGAACGAGCTCTCCAGGCTGGTCCGTAGCCCGGCGTTGCGGGCGACGTCGTAGCTCGCCGTGAGTCCATGACCAGTGCCGACGTAGGACCCCGCGGTATCGGAGATGAAGCGGAGCGCCCGCAGGCGGGCGGCACCGGAGCCGCTGTCGTTGGCGATACGGTCGGCCAGCCCAGTGGCCAACCCAAAGGTGAGGACCAGGTACGCCGCCCCGCCGAAGAGGACCGCGGTGAGGGCCCGCGCCCACAGGGCCATGGTCGGCCTGAGCACCGCGTAGACGAGGATCAGACAGAGCACTGCCGTGCCGGCCCGGGCCTGGGCGATCAGGGTGCCGACCAGGAACAGCACCAGCAGCGGCACCCGCACCACACTTCGGCGCAGGCTGAGCGACAGGCCGGCGGCGACGCAGAGCAGCGCGGCGAACACCAAAGGGCTGTCGGCCGTCCCCATCCATCGGCTGTAGTCATCCGGGTCGAACCAGGACAGCCGGGCGTAGTCCCGGGGGTAGAACACGATCGCCTCGACCCGGCGCTGCACCGCGGCGATCGCGCACTGCACCACCGCGGCGACCAGGATGACATTGCGCAGCAGCAACAGGCGGCGCGGTTCACCGGTCGCCCCCGCCACCACCAGGACCCACAGCACGAAGGGCGCGACGATCTGGTCCAGCAACAGCCGGGACCCCCCGCTGCTCATCACCGCACTGGTGCCGGCGGCGCCGACCACGAAGATGCCCACCACCAGTACCACCACCGGGTAGCGGGCGAGCACGGCCGCCACGAGACGAGGGTTGGTCAGAACCTGGACGAGGAGTCCGCACAGCACCAGGTAGGTCGACGGATGTGCTCCCAGCGGACCGGTGGCCTCCCCGGTGATCCGGTATCCGGCAATGGCCGGCACCAGGGTCCAGACTGCGACCGCCAGACTGGCCAGGAGCACCGGCCGGCGGCGCAACAGCCAGGCTGTGGCCAGACAGACCAGCAGCCACGCCGCGAGCTGGATCACTGCTCTGCGGGGGCCTTCGGCGGCACGGACTCGACCGATGCACCGGAGGTCGTCGCCGAGGCGGTCACGCCCCGTTCGCGAGGAACCGGCTCGTCATCGGTCAGCTCGACCCGAGGTGAGACGACCGTGGGCAGATCCTCCACAGCCACCTCGACCGCGGTCGGCTTGGCCGCGCTCGGGTCGGCTGTCGTCGTCGGTGTGGCCACCGGGCCGACGGTCGGCGACGGCTGGGCCGTTGCGGTCGGAGTGGCCATCGCACCGTTCGACGAGGGAGTGGCGGTGGCGGCGGATGGCTCGGACCTGTCGGCCAGGCCCGCGGGCGGGGCGGCCTTGCCCGGACGAGCGGCGCGTCGTTCGCTCCGATCCGCCGGCACCATCGACAGCACCGCGCCCAGCATGGGGGCGTTCACGGCGCGGAGGGTCTCCACCGAGCGCAGCACGTCGTCCCGGGCGGTGACGCCGTGACGGACGAGGAGGATGACCCCGTCCGCGCTGCTGGCCGCCACTGCCCCGTCGGTCACCGCGAGCAACGCGGAGGTGTCGAGCACCACCACGTCATAGCTGGACCGGGCCGCGGCCAGCAGCTCGGTCATCGCCGGGCTGGCCAACAGCTCACTGGGGTTCGGCGGCACCAGACCGCCGGGCAGCACCCGCAGGCCGTGCGGACCCCAGGTCTGGACCGCGTCCTCCAGCTTCACGTCGCCGATCAGCACCGCGGGAAGACCGGCTGAGCCGGTCACGCCCAACAGCTGACCCAGCCGCGGCTGCCGAAGGTCCGCGTCGATCAGCAGTACCCGACGACCGAGCTCGGCGAACGACGAAGCGAGCTCGACCGCGGTGACCGACCGGCCCTCGCCGTCGACCGAGGAGGTGACGGCGAGCACCTGGACGGGGGCGGCCGTGGGCACGAACCGCAGGTTGGTCCGGATCTGGCGAACGGTCTCGGCCAGCAGCGGTCGGCGCAGCTGCGGGTCGAGGACCGAAAGCTTCTTCAGTGCCGGGTCGCGATAGACGGTGCCGAGGTAGGGAACGCCGGCGGACACCAGCTCGTCCCGGGTTCGGAACGAGGTGTCGAGCTGGTAGCGCAGCAGGGCCTGCGCGATGCCCACGCCCAACCCAAGCAGCAGTCCGAGGGCCAGGTTGAGCTTCTCGCGCGGGCTGACCGGATCGGGGTTCAGCGTCGGCCCGGAGATCACCGTCAACCGGATGGCGTTGCGGGTGGCTCTGTTCTCGAGCTTACCGATGGTCGCGTCGAGCCCATCGGCGATCGAGGTGCCGACGAGCAGGGACCGATCCGGCGAAGTGTCGGTGACGGTCACATTCATCAGCACCGTCTCGGGGTTGACCGAGGTGGAGATCATCTCCTGGACCTCCTCAGGCGTGATGTCGAGTCCGGTGTCCGCCACGATCTGGGCGGCCATGTACTCGCTGCGAACCACCCCGACGTAGGAGTTGATCCGGCGCTGAGCGAACTCGTCGGCCTGGAGCGGGGAGGTGTTGGTCCCGGTCGAGGTGACCACGAAGAACGTCACCCGGGTCTCGTACTTGGGCTGGATGCTCAGAGTCACGGCGCCCGCCGCGAGCACCCCGAGCACCGTGCACAACAGCACGCTCAACCAGAACCGGCGCAGGGCGTCGAAGTGGCCGCGCAGGTCGAGCGCCCCGCGCGAGTTGGGCCGCCGGCCGCCGGTGGGGTCCGACGGCGCGACCGCCGGCGCGCTCGAGGTCACAGGTTGCCCTCGAACAAGATGGTCGGTCTGTCCGCCTGCAGGCTGAACTCGACCACGAGCGGGTTGCGGCCCCGCACGGGAACGCCGAAGACGAACTGTCCCGACGCCCGGTCACCCGACGCTACGGTGCCCGGCAGCGGGCTCACCCCAGGACCACTCAGGGTCGAGGCCGGAGTCCGGTCCTTGCCGTAGTACAGGTTGGTCAACGCCAGATCCATCGCCACATCCTCCCCGCTGGTGTTCTCCACCTCGATACTCACACGAAGGGCCGGTCCGGCCACCTCGCCCGGTCCCTGCGCTTCGCCGTCGACCGACTCAATCTTGCTGACCCGCACGGCGACTCCGTTGCCGAGGTCACCCTTCTCGCTCAGCGGCGCTGTGCTGCTGATCGTGCTCCTGGTCGGTACCACCGACGGGGCCCCGGTTGCGGTGGCCGGGGGCAGGCTAGGTGAAGGTATCTCGGTGGTCGGCGTACTCGAGGGTTCCGCACTGGGCGCCGCCGACTGGCTCCCGCTGGCTGATGGCGCTCCGGTCGGCGGCCCCGTGACGCTGGTGGCCGGCCCCACTGGTCCGCCACCGCCGGTCTCGCGCCCGGTACGCGTGAGCACAACGGTCAACACCACTGCGATCACCACGACCAGCGCCGCCACCAGCAATCCGAGCCGCGCTCGCGAACGCGAGCCCGAACTGGGGGAAGCAACAGACATCCGAACTCTCTAGGACGAGCAACGATCCGCCCGTCGTCGGCGCGGGTCGGCCCAGGATAACGGGTGGCTACCACAACTCATGCGGTCGTGACCAACTGGAGATACGGGCGCTATCGTGTGAGCCAGATCACAGCCGTCCAGATAACGCTCAAGTTGCGGAAGTCGGCAGCGGTGACCTTAAGATAACGCTCGGATAACGGGGGGGCCGGCATCCGCTGTCCGACGTTCCGTCGGGCGATCGAGCAAGACTAGTAAGAGCCGGATGAGGAGACCGTTGTCCACGATTGTCCCGCACCGTTCCGCGCAGCGGCCCAGCACGTTTCGTCGGCTACTACTCGGCGGGCCCAGCTGGCCAGGAGTACTGGCCCGGTGCGTCGGACTGCTGCTCGCCGTGGGTCTGGTCCTCGCCCCGACGAACGCGTTCAGCACCTCGGCCGGCTCGTTCACCCTTGCGCCCGGCCAGTCCCGGACCCTCCAGGTGGCGGAGCGGGCCCAGGATGCTTACGGCTCCGTGAAGTTCGTGGTGCCCCAGCAGCGCACCGTCTGGATGGCTCTGCAGTTCCGCGCCGCCAGCGCCGCCCAGGGGTACCGCACCCGAGTCCGGGTGCTGCCCAACGGTGCCGTGTGGGCCGGGTTCTCCCGCGTCTCCGACGGTCAAGAGACCCTGCTGGTCAGCGAGCCGACACCGCTCACGGTCGAGGCCGGGCAGACGGTGGTCATCGAGGGCAAGGTCATCGGTACCGACCCGGTCGAGCTCGCGGTCCGGGTCAAGGTCGAGGGTGTTCAGCAGAAGGCCTGGCAGCGGACCGCCCAGGACGACTCCGCGGCGCGAGTCACCACGCCCGGCAAGACGCGGGCCTGGGCCTACCTCTCCCAAGCCGCCACGGCCTCGGCCCGGGTGTCGTTCTCGGCGGCCTCGGTGACCATCGCCGACCTTCCGGTGGACCCGACCCCGACGCCGAAGCCTGAGCCGAGCAAGACTCCGGACCCGACGCCCTCACCGAAGCCGACCCTGACGGCCACGCCGTCAGCGAAGCCGACTCCCACCCCCACCCCCACCCCCACGCCTACGCCTACCCCCACGCCTACCCCCACGCCCACGCCTACGCCTACGCCTACGCCTACTGTCGATCCGACCCCCAGTGAGTCACCCAAGCCGACGCCGTCGCCGACGCCCACCGCGTCCCCGCGGCCGAACCCGGGGGGCAAGCCCTCGGCAGACACGACCGGCGTGCCCAAAGGAGTGGCGCTCACCCGCCACGACGGCAACATCACCGTGACCCAGGACGGCACCGTCCTCCGCGGGCTCGACATCCACGGCTTCGTCAACGTCAAGGCGGCGAACGTCAAGATTCTCGACTCGGTGGTCCGGGGCGGTAAGGCCCAGGGCTACGCGACCGGCCTGATCACCAACTACGGCTACGCCAACCTGTTGGTCGAGGACGTCAGCGTCGTGGCCGAGTACCCCTCGGTCTACTTCGACGGCATCAAGGGCAACAACTTCACCGCCCGCCGGGTGCACGTCGTCGGCAACGTCGACTCGATCAAGATCCACGGGAACAACGTCACGGTCGAGGACTCGTTGCTGGAGAACACGACGTTCTACGCGAACGACCCCTACCAGGGCGGTTCGGCCACCCATAATGACAACATCCAGATCCTGCAGGGCAAGAACCTGACGATCAGCGGCAACACGATCCGGGGTGCGTCCAACTTCGCGATCCTGGGCTCCGCCTCTCAGGCCTCGGTGCCCGACCTCGTGATCCGCGGCAACTGGGTCGACGGCGGCCACTGCACCGTCAAGCTGCAGGTGCTCAACGGGTACGGGCAGACCGCAACGGTGACCGACAACAAGTTCGGCCCGAACCGGAAGGTCCAGAGCTGCGCGTTCACGGCGTACCCCGCGGTCAACCTGACGGCCCGCGGGAACGTCTACGAGGCCGACGGTTCGCCGGTCAGCGTTCTCCGCACCAACTCCTGAGGCCGGGTCACCGGGCGTTAGAGCTTGGCGGCCTTCGTGGTCACCCCGCGGGTGTCCAGGAACAGGCGGGCCGCCGCCTCCAGGGCGGCCACGTCGTACTCGCGGTGCCGCTGGACCAGGATGACCAGGTCCGCGGCGGCGACCTCGGCCATCAGGTCAGTGGCCGGCCTGGTCCCGGGCACGCTCCAGGAGGCGACGTGCGGGTCGTGATAGACCACCTCCGCACCCAGCCGGAGTAGCCGCTGGGCCAGCGGGGTCGCCGGGGACTCACGCTCGTCGGCAATGTTGGCCTTGTAGGTGACTCCCAGCAGCAGGACCACGGAACCGTTGAGGGCGCGTCGGTTGTCGTTAAGCAGGTTCTGGGCGCGCTGGGCCACGTAGGCCGGCATCGAGGCGTTGATCTCCTGGGCCAGCTCCACAAAGCGGAACGGATGGCCCAGCTGTTGTTCGACCCGATGCGACAGGTAGTTGGGATCGATGGGGATGCAGTGCCCGCCGACGCCCGGCCCGGGATAGAAGGCCTGGAACCCGAACGGCTTGGTCCGAGCCAGCTCGATGACGTTCCACAGGTCGATGTCGAGCTCGTGGCAGAACTGGACCATCTCGTTGACCAGCGCGATGTTGACGTGCCGGTACGTGTTCTCCAGCAGCTTGGCCATCTCGGCCTCGCGGGTGCCGCGGGCGGGAACGACCTCGACGACGAACTGCGCGTAGAAGGCGCGCGCCCGCTCCGTGCAGTCCGGCGTCACGCCTCCCACCACCTTCGGGGTGTTGGCGATGCCGAAGGTCGGGTTACCGGGGTCGATCCGCTCCGGGCTGAAGGCGAGCGACAGGTCGATCCCCACCCGCCGGCCTGAGCCGGCCTCGATGATCGGCTGCAGGAACTCCTCGGTGGTGCCGGGGTATGTCGTGGACTCCAAGACGACCAAGGCGTTCGCGGCGAGGTACGGGGCGATCGACTCGGCAGCCCCGCGCACGGCCGACAGGTCGGGGCCGCCCTCGTCCGACAGCGGAGTGGGCACGCAGATCACGACGACCTCGGCGTCGGCCACCACGCGAGGGTCGGTGGTCGCCCGGAAGCCGGCGGCGAGCATCTCGGCGACGTCGGTCGGTCCGAGGTCATCGACGTGAGAGCGGCCGGCGGTCAGGCCCTCGACGACCGGCAGCGACCGGTCCAGCCCGACGACGGACACCCCGCTGCGCAGGGCTTGCTGGGCCAGGGGCAGACCGACGTAGCCAAGACCCACCACGACGGCATGCGGCCCACCGTGCTGCGCTGGTGTTGTCACGATGTTCTCCTCGTTCTGGAGTACGCCGACGCGGAACTCCGGAGACGATCTTCGTACAGAGGCCACTGACGCGGAATCGGAGGTTCGGCGTGCGGCCGGCCGGCATGACCGGCGCAGTCAGTGCTGGGTCAGCAGCGAGCGCAGCAGCGTGCTCGAGGTGTGCACGGTGTAAGGGAAGTAGATGACCCGTACGCCGACGGAGGCCATGTCGGCCTCCAGCTTCTCGCCCTTCGGGGTGCCCCGCCAGTCGTCGCCCTTGAACAGCACGTCGAACCGGACGCGCTCCCAGACCTCGAGCTTGCTGGACGAGAAGTCGACCACGACGTCGTCGACCATCGCCAGGTGCCGGATCACCTCGACCCGCTCGACGAGCGGGATCACCGGCAGCTTGCCCTTGGCCTGCTGCAGCGCCTCGTCGGTGACGACACCGACCACCAGCCGGTCACACTGCTCCCGGGCCCGCAACAGGATGTTCAGGTGGCCGATGTGGAACATGTCCCAGGCCCCCGGCACGTAGCCGACGGTCAACGGCGCTTTCTCGCCGGACCCCCGGTCACCCCAGCCACCCGGGCCGGTGCTCAGGCCCTCCGGGATCATCACGCGACGGCCGTCGCAGGGAGGCGTTGCACCAGCGGGTCCGTGGAGACCCCGAGGACCAAATGGGCACAACCAGTCCGGGCCTGGTTGATCCGGTCCAGATCACGCACCGTGATCAGGTCGAACAGGCCTGGCGGATAGCCGACCGACATTACGCTTCCCCCCGAGGCAGCCGTAGACGTCGGAGAACGGGCCGCTGGGGCCCGTTCAACGAGGCGACACTACCGCACCTCGGACCGGCCCGGCGATTTCTGCAGAACCCTGGAGGCGGTTCCGCCAGAACGTTGCGTCACGTCGCGGAAGAGGTCGGCGATCTCGCGGCGGTAGCGCGGCACCGAGAACCGGCGTACCGCCTCGGCCCGGGCCTGCTCGCCCAGCCGGGCGGCCAGCGCGGAGTCGGTGATCAGCCGCGCGACCGCCTCGGCCAGGGCCTCGGCATCCCCCGGCGGCATCAGCAGACCGGTCTCGGCATCGGTGATGCTCTCCAGATGCCCGTACGCCGCCGCGGCGACCACGGGGCGGCCGGCCAGCTGCGCCTCCACCACCACGTTGCCGAACGGCTCCTGGGGCGAGGGCGCCACGACGATGTCGGCCCGCTCCAGAACCGGCCAGATGGGTGAGCAGTAGCCCGAGAAGTGGACCCGGCCCGCCAGCTCCGGTGCCGACGCGGTTTCGCGGAGCTGATCCTCGTACCACTCGTAGCCCGCGAAGGCGGTTCCGGCCAGCTCGACCACCACGTCGTGCCGCTCGTTGATCAGCGGCATCGCCTCCAGGACCAGGTGAGGCGCCTTGCGCGGCGAGAGCCGCCCTATCACCGCCAGCCGGATCGGCCGGGACCGTTCCGGCGGCGCCAGCGGGGCAGGCGCCGAGGGCACCCCGTTGTAGATCAACCGGGCCCGGTCGGCCAGACGAGGCTGCGCGGTGATCGTGGCCGCCCGGACGGCCTCGCTGATGACGATCACCGCATCGGCGAGCAGCAGAGGGGCCAGCAGCCCCCGGCGCACCAGCCGCCGGGCGGCGGTCTCCGCCTCGTGCACATAGCCGATGGTCGGTGTCCGGGTCAGGCGGCCCACCGCCAGCCACCACGGCAGCGTGACGGTGTTGACCAGCAGCGCCACCGGCTGGACGCGACGGACCAGCCGGATGGCCCGGGGCAGGCAGGCGACCGCGGCGAGCAGCAGGCGGACCAGCGCCACCGGGTTCGCACTCGCTTTGCGGAGGACGGGATAGTCGACGAACGCCGTCTCGGCCCCGGCCTCGGAGAGCCGGTCGACCAGCGGCCCCGGGTGCGGTAGCACGACGACGACGCGCCAACCCTCCTCGACCAGGGCGGAGACAGTCTGCACCAGCTGCAGGTCCGCCCCGTATCCGTCCGGTGACGGATGCACGGCCAGGACGGTGCTGGGATCGTCGCGGCCTGACACGGTCCCCCGGTCGCTCGCGTCCGGTGCGGTTACCACCCCGGCCGGGCCTAGTGCCCCGGAAGGGAAATCTCTTGACGCTTGGACGACGCCCAGGCACGCACCTCGCGGCGTTCTCCTCGGTCGCGTTGCGACTCGGCAGCCCTCCCTCGTCGGCCTTGCGATGCACGCACCTGAACGCCGCCAACCGCCAAGGAACTTCCCTTCCGGGGCACTAGCGGCCCGAGTCCTGCCGGGCGCTGTCGGGCAACGGGGTGTCGAACGAGGCGGGCGCGAACCACCGGTCCTGGGCCGAGTCCCGCTGGCTCGTCCAGGCTCCGGTCCGGCGGCCGGACGGTCGGCGGCGGGGGAAGTCGCGCTGTGCGAGCCGCCGGCACAGATCCTCGTACCGGTGGGCTACGTCGTCCCAGTTGTACCGCTGGATGCTCCGCTGCAGGGATGAGCCGCAGTCCAGCACCCACTCCGGG
Organism: uncultured Actinomycetota bacterium; assembly: GCA_963808435.1. GTDB lineage: Bacteria > Actinomycetota > Actinomycetes > Propionibacteriales > Propionibacteriaceae > Microlunatus. The sequence goes on from CAWEFW010000003.1 coordinate 169,650, forward strand.
TCGGACTCGGTCTTCACCAGCAGCTGGGCGACCTCGTCCGGGCTGGTGAAGTACTCGCCGTGCTCGCCGAGCACCTCCCGGTTGAACGCCACGTCCATGGCGGCGGTGAAGGTGCCGGCGCCGGCCGCCCGCAGCAGGGACGGGTTGGTACCGCCCACCGAGTGGCCGTGCCAGTAGGTGAGCGCGTTGGCGTAGATCTGGTCGATCTGGTCCTGGTCGTAGAGCGCGCCGAGGAACTTGACCCGACCGTCGGCCGCCGCCCGGACGCTCGCGGTGTACTCCAGCGAGTACGGCGCCGCGCCGACCACGACCAGGGGCAGCTCGGCCGGGCTGGCCACGTAGCCCTGGACGATCTCCCGGACGTGGTTCTCCGGCTCGAAGCGGGCCACCACCAGGTGGTACGCCCGCGGGGCCAGGTCGAACTCGGCGATCCGGTCGTCGCCGAGGTCGGACAGGATCGGCGCACCGTAGGCGATGAGGTTGGTGGCCGCGCCGAACTCGTCGGCGAAGTACTGCTGGATCCCGTGCGAGTCCGCGATCAGGGCGTCGGACCAACGGACCGCGAGCGACTCCGCGGTCCGGTAGTACCGCCGACCGACGCCGCCCCACTTGTCCCGACGCCACTCCAGCCCGTCGACGTGGGTGGCCACCGGGATGCCGCGGGACTTGATGACTGGCAGCAGCGGAGCGTTGCCGGCGTTGAACAAGATTGCGGCGTCGGAGCCGGCCAGGGAGCGGTGCTGCACCGAGAGCGCGGTATGGGCGAGCGTCTCCAGGGAGCGCCGGCGGACGGCCGGCAGGTGGATCAGCTCCATGCCGAGGTACTCCCGCAGACCTTCGTCGTCCTCGGCTACCCCGCTGGGCCGGCAGTAGACCCGCACCTGGTGGCCGGCCGCGACCAGCCGCCGCCCGACCTCCTCGACACAGGTCTCGAAACCCCCGTATCGAGCCGGTACCCCGCGGGTTCCGATCATGGCGATCTGCATCAGGAGCGGCCTCCGCGTTCGAGGTAGGCGATGTCTCGCCGCCACTTGCCGAGGACCAGCGCGGTGTAGCCGACCATCGCCGCAGCAAGGACGGTGTACACCCCGACGAACGGACCGTGGAACCCGAGCAGCAGCATGGCTAGGCATAGGACGCCGTAGTCCGTGGGGATTTTGAGCAGTGAGCTGACCCGGGAGGGTGCCGGAGGAGCCCCAATGCTGTCGGGTGCCTCGGCCGAGCGCACCCGCCGGAACAGGTCAACGAGGATCATGCCGAAGAAGTGGACCGACGACGCCACCGCGAAGGCCAGTGGCACGAGGAGCCACCGCTGGTCGAGGTCGAAGCTGCGGTAGAGGGTGACCAGCACCGCGAGGTGGAACGCCACCACCTTGACCGAGTCGACCGTGTGGTCCAGCCACTCCCCGCCGAGGCTGCCCCCGCCGGTCAGTCGGGCCAGCTGGCCGTCGGCCGAGTCCAGGGCGTATCCGAGGACGAGCAGGACGGCGACCAGGAGTCCGATCAGAGGCTCGGCCGGAGCGAGCGCGAGCACCGCCAGTCCGGAGAAGGTGAAGACCGCACTCACCGCCGTCACCTGGTTGGGGGTCAGCCGAGCTCCGTAGGCAGCCGCCGCGAGCACGCGGCCGAGTGGCCGGTTGATGTAGAGCGAGTACGCCGGCGCACCGCGGCTGGACTTCTGGGCATGCTGAAGCCGACGCAGTGCCGCCGAGAACCCAGCGGGTGCGCCAGATTCCTCGGTCACAGCCACTCTTGTCATGCGGGTCTTCCGACCTTGCCCCGATCTGTGGAAGTCCTGACAGTGCGCGCCATCCTAGGGCATGTCTGTCGACCATCGGACGAGCGAGCATGGCCCCGGCCGGAGGGTCCCCAGCCGCAGCAGCCGCAGTTGGTGCCCTCGGTCGTCGGATCGCAGAGGTAGATCCACCTCGCCTCGGAGACCGCGCCGCGGTCGTCGAGGCGGCCGACGAGCGCTGCCTGGGTGTCCGCAGCCAGCTCACCGGCCGAACGTGTTGGCCGTCGGGTTCAAGCCGGCGGGGTGGATCCGGTGCTGCCGCCGAACCCGACGCCGCTGAAGAATAGTTGCCGCGTTTGGTGAGTGCGATTCTGGGATACAAGGGAAATTTCTGGTGCCCCGCCAGCTGCTGGGTATGAGAATTGTTCCGGAAATCGAAGATTTCGGTGGTCGGAGTGACCACACCATTCTCGTCCACCCCCCGGTAATCAGGGTTCTGACCGGCGGGGTTCGTCACCATTGACGGGTACAACGACCGATCTCCAGCGGCGTTACTCGCTCATGTTTGTCAGGGGGCGAAATTTGAAATGCGTAGAGATATCGGGCCCCTTGGAATTGGGTGGTAGGAGATCGTTCCGCCCCCGACCAGGGCCCGACCGTCTGGGAGCAGCGCACGGCCGGCGCAGAACAGGTCGACCCGGAGTGTCCGCGACCCGACAGTCCGACAGCGTGGCGCCGCACACGAAGCTGCGGAAGGTCCCGGGCTCGAAGCCGGACGCCTCGTTCCCGGAACCGGCGACAAGTAGGATTTTTCCCCGGTCGGAACGATGTGCACCGCATTGAACCCACGTGCCAGCGGTTCCAGGTAGTCCCAACGCCGCCCGAACTCGCATCCGGGCCATATGTCAGAAATAAACATGGAATGGCGGACAGGCCCGATCAATCCGGGCGCCGACTCCATCCCGTGTGAAGATGTCGGCACCAGCTGTTGTGGCCGATCTCGGGCGAACTGGGTCCCCGAGTAGGACTGACCGGGCCGCCCACGGCGGAAAGCACCCCAGAAGGCGGTCCGCGACTGTGACCGCCCTGTTACACAACCGTTCGCCAGGCGGCTACGGTTCGAAATGCGCCGCGATCATTGCCCGGTCAACATCACGATTCCATATAGTCGGCCGATCGGCCCCGAGCACGGCGATATGGTAAGCGGGCTTGCTAAGACTTGGGGGATCAAGCAGGGGGCACGAACTCCTACATCCCGACGAATCGAGCCGTCAGCATGACGGCTGGCTCGGCGCGTCCTGGTGGGCATGAACCTGTCCGGGGGCGGCGGGTTGACGGGCTTGGGGGTTTGTGTACATGGGGGGCCAAGAAGGGCTTCTCCTACCGTCAGACGCACAGTTTGACGATTTGGAGAACACGCGGGTTGAGGCGTCGACGCTGGTCGAGGACGAGCGGGATATTCCCGTTCCCCCTCCGGCCGAGTCCATCCCAGCGCGAAATCGCTTCATCGCATGGAGCCGCCGCTATTTGCTGACGCTCTCCGGCACGGACGCGGTGATCGGCGGCGTGGTGACGGCCGTGTTGGCTTCGATCAGCGACACGCTTTCGGGCCAGCCGTACACGGTGCTGGTGCTCAGTCTGCTCGGCATGGTGGTGTGGCCCGGCGCGATCGCGTTCCGGCACGGCTATCGGCGTAGCGAGATCGGACTGGGTATCTCCGAGCTGCGTGCGGTGATGCGGGCCGGGACCGTGGTCGTGGTGGCCAGTGCGCTGCCCACCGGGTTCTTCGCGGTCGATCGTGGCCCCTTCACCCTGTACGCCCTGCTGAAGCTGGTCGTCCTCACCGTGCCCATCGCCGTGGTGTTGAGTCTCGCCGTCCGCTTCGTCATCCGCCGCGTTCTGCCCTCGGTCCAGGAGAACGGGCGAGGGGTCCGCAACGTGGTCGTGGTCGGCAGCTTCGACGCGGCCCGCCAGCTCAGCGAAAGGATCCAGAAGGAGCCGTGCGGGATGCGGGTGGTCGGGGTCTGCCTCCCGTCCGCCGAGCTTCCGCGACCTGTGATCGAGGGGGCGCCGGTCCTCGGCAGCCTGGCCCAGGTGGCCGAGGTGGTGCGTGCTCTCGGCTGCGACGCCGTTGCCGTGACCAGCGACGACGCCACCCGGATCGGCTACCTCCGCGAGCTCGCCTGGTCCCTGGAGGGCGCCGGGGTGGAGCTCCTCGTCGATCCCGGCCTGGTCGAGATCTCCGGTCCCCGGATGCGTATCCGGCCGCTGATCGGCTTTCCGCTGCTTCAGGTTGAGGAACCGCACTTCACGGGCTGGCGCCGCATCCTCAAGCGGGCCACCGACCTGGTGATCACCTCGATCGGACTGGTGGTGATCTCTCCCCTGCTGCTCCTGATCGCGGCGGCCGTCAAGCTCTACGACGGCGGCCCCGTGATCTTCCGCCAGACCCGGGTCGGCCGCGGCGGCGAGATGTTCACGATGCTCAAGTTCCGCTCGATGGTCGTCGATGCCGAGGCGCACAAGCAGGACCTGGAGCATCTGAACGAGGGCCACGGCGCCCTGTTCAAGATGACCGGCGACCCCCGGGTCACCCCGCTCGGTCGGTTCCTGCGGGCGTTCTCCCTGGACGAGCTGCCCCAGCTGTTCAACGTGCTCAACGGCTCCATGTCGCTGGTCGGACCGCGGCCCCATCTGGCTGAGGAGGTCGCGAGGATGCCCCGGGAGGCCGTCCGTCGTTCCCTCGTGACGCCGGGCCTGACGGGTCTGTGGCAGATCAGCGGACGCTCCAACCTCGCGGCCGAAGACTCCATCCGCCTCGACCTGCGCTACGTCGAGAACTGGTCGCTGGCCCTCGACCTGCTCATCATGCTGAAGACCGCCTCGGCCGTACTGGCCCGGCGCGGAGCCCTATAAACGACGCGTCCGCGTCCCTATTTCTCCAAAGTCATTGTCAAGGACAGTCCATGAAGATTCACAGCACCGGCGTTGAGCACCTCGCTGAACCTTCGGTGGCCGACGTCGGCGCACCCACCTGGGAGGGCAAATGAGGATCGCGATCTTCGGTCTTGGCTACGTCGGTACGGTGACGGCCGCCGGCCTCGCCTCGCGCGGCCATGAGGTTCGCGGGGTCGATGTCGACCCCGTCAAGGTCGATCTCCTGCGCGCCGGCCGTAGCCCCGTGGTCGAGCCCGGCATCGACGAGCTGATCGGTCCGGCCATCGCCCACGGTCTGCTCACCGCGACCACCGACCCGGTTGCTGCACTGGACCGCGCGGACGTGTCCTTGCTCTGTGTCGGTACGCCGTCCAAGCCCCAGGGCGGCACCGACCTGGTCTACCTGCGTCGGGCCCTCGACGACATCCGCCGGGCGCTCGAGGTCGCCACCCCTCCGGACTCCGGGTTCCACGCCGTAGTGGTGCGCAGCACGGTTCCGCCTGGCACCGGAGACGAGCTGGTCAGTCCTACCTTCAGCACGCACGACCCGGTCGCCGGCTGGGAGATCGGGACGGCCATGTGCCCGGAGTTCCTCCGGGAGGGCTCGGGCGTGGCCGACTTCTTCAACCCGCCCATGGTCGTGGTCGGTACCGCGAACCGCCGGGTGGCCGACCAGCTGACCGAGATGCTGTCCTTTCTGGACCAGGAGATCCGGCTGGTCGACGTCCGCACCGCCGAGGCGTTGAAGTACGCCTGCAACGCCTTCCACGCCGTGAAGGTGTCCTTCGCCAACGAGCTGGCCCGGATCTTCCGGACCTTCGACGTCGACTCGCGCGAGGTGATGCAGGTCTTCACCCAGGACAAGGTCCTCAACATCTCCCCGGCGTACTTGATGCCCGGGTTCGCCTTCGGTGGCTCGTGCCTGCCCAAGGACCTGCGGGCCCTGCTGGACATGGCGCGGATGAACGCCCTCGACGTCCCGCTGCTGCACGGCACCCTGCAGACCAACGAGCTGGTCATCGCCGACGTCGTGGACCGGCTGATCGCCAGCCCGTACCGCTCCGTCGCCATGCTCGGCCTCAGCTTCAAGATGAACACCGACGACCTGCGCGAGAGCCCGAACGTTGAGCTGGCCGAGCGGCTGCTCGGCAAGGGCTTCGAGGTCAAGATCTACGACCCGATCGTCAACCCCGAGCGCCTGATGGGCGCCAACCTGCGCTACATCGAGAGCCGGCTGCCGCACCTGCGCCGGCTACTCGTCGCCACCCCGGCGGAGGCGCTCTCCGGAGCGGAGGCAGCCATCGTGGCGACCTCCGACGGGGCCGCCCTCGACGAGCTCCGCAGCGCGCCGCCCGAGTTCATCCTCGACCTGAACGGCCGCCTCGGCGCTGACATCGAGCGGCTGCCCGCCTACGAAGGCGTCGGGTGGTCCTCGTGACCGAGAGCAGCGGGCCGACCACCCGGACGCGCGTCCTGATCATCGTCCAGAACCTCCCGGTCCCGTTTGACCGACGGGTCTGGCTCGAAAGCCAGGCGCTGGTCGCGGCCGACTACGACGTGACCGTCGTGTGCCCCAAGGGCAAGGGTGACTCGGGATACCTGGTTCTCGACGGGGTCACCATCTTCAAGTACCGGCCGTACGCGCCCGGTGGTGGAGCGCTCGGCTTCATTCTGGAGTACGCGTACTCGTTCCTGGCCACCCTGCTGCTGGTCCTCAAGGCTCGGCACGCGGGGCGGTTCGATGTGCTGCAGGCCTGCAACCCGCCGGACATCTTCTGGCCGATCGCCTGGTGGCTGCGTCAGCTCGACGGCTCACGGTTCGTCTTCGACCACCACGACCTCTGCCCCGAGCTGTTCGACTCGCGGTTCCCCGACGGCAGCCGGCTGGCCCGCCGGGGTCTGCTGGCGCTGGAGAAGGCCACCTTCACCACGGCCGACCACGTCATCTCCACCAACTCCTCCTACGCCGAGATCGCGATGCGTCGCGGCGGCAAGGCGCCCACCGACGTCACCGTGGTGCGGACCGGACCGGACGGTGAGCGCCTACGCCGCCGAGCGGAGAACCCGGCCGAGCGCCGGGGTCGTCGCCACCTCGTCGCCTACATCGGCGTGATGGGCCCCCAGGACGGCGTCGACCTGGCCGTGCGCGCCGCGGCGTACGTGGTCCACGACCTCAAGCGGACCGACGTCTCCTTCACGTTCATGGGCGCGGGCGACAGCTACGACGACCTGGTTGCGTTGCGCGACGAACTGGGGCTGCAGGACTACCTGGAGCTGCCCGGCAGGGTGCCCGACGAGACCGTCCTCGACGTCTTGTCGACGGCCGACCTGGGGCTCTCCCCCGACCCGAAGAACCCGCTGAACGACGTCTCCACGATGAACAAGACCATGGAGTACATGGCCTTCGGCCTGCCGGTCGTGGCCTACGACCTCAAGGAGACCCGCGTCTCGGCCGCCGATGCCGCGGTCTACATCGAGAGCGGCGACATCGCGGGCTACGCCGAGGCCATCGTCGCGTTGCTCGACGACGAGGACCGGCGCGAGGCCATGGGCCGTACGGGCCGGCTCCGGATCGATGCCGAGCTGGGCTGGCCCTACCAGCGCGAGGCCTACGTCGGCGTCTACGACTTCCTCGCTTCCCGTACCCGAGTGTTGGGCTGACCCATGTGCGGAGTTGCCGGAGCATTCCTCCAGCGGGACGGCGCCCGACTGGCGCAGACCATGGTCGAGCGCATCGCCCACCGGGGGCCGGATGCCGTCGGGGTTCTCGACCTGTCGCCGCGGGTCCAGGTGCAGCTGGGCCATCGCCGGCTGTCGATCATCGACCTGTCGACGGCGGCCGACCAGCCGTTCGTCTCCGACGGGCTGCACCTCAGCTACAACGGTGAGCTGTACAACTACCGCGAGCTGCGGGACGAGCTGCGGGGCAGGGGTGTCCGGTTCCGCACCGAGTCCGACACCGAAGTCGTCCTCGAGGCCTGGCGGCACTGGGGGGCCGCCGGTCTCTCCCGGCTCCGCGGAATGTTCGCCTTTGCCCTCTACGACGAGCGCGCCGGCGCGCTCACCTTGGTCCGGGACGCCCTCGGGATCAAGCCGATGTACGTCCTGCCGCGCAACGGCGGGATCGTGTTCGCCTCCGAGCTCAAGGCGCTGGTGACGGCGGTCGGGCCCGAGCTCACGGTCGACCCAGGAGCCCTCGTCGCCTCGACGATGTTCTACTTCCTGCCCGAGGAACGCTGCGCGATCAAGGAGGTCTACAAGCTCCCGGCCGGATCGTGGGCGGAGTGGCGGACCGATGGCACCAGCCGCTCCGGTCGGTACTGGGACCCGGCCGCCGAGGCGATGGCCGCGTCGCAACGCCCGAACGCGGATCTCGCGGCGGTGTTCGAGGAGTCCGTGGCGGCGCACATGATCGCCGACGTGCCGGTGGCCTCCTTCCTGAGCGGCGGTCTGGACTCCAGCCTGGTCACCGCGATGGCGGCGAACCGCGACCCCTCCATCGAGGCGTACACGATCACGTTCCGGCCCGAGGACCAGAAGCTGGAGGCGATGCCGGACGACGCGACGTACGCCCGCAAGATGGCGGCGCACCTCGGCATCCGGCTGCACGAGATCGAGATCAGTCCGGACGTGGTCGACCTGCTGCCTCGGGTGGTCGATGTGCTCGACGAGCCGATCGGCGACCCGGCAGCCATCAACACGGTGCTGATGTGCCAGGCCGCGCGGGACGCCGGGGTCAAGGTCCTGCTCTCCGGCATGGGCGCCGACGAGCTGTTCGGCGGTTACCGCCGGCACCTGGCCTGCCTGCTCGGCGCGCGCTACCAGAAGCTCCCCCGCGGGCTGCGGAACGGAGTATTAGCGCCGAGCGTGGACCGGCTCCCGGTCGCGGCGGGCGGACGGGGCCTGCGCTACAGCCGCTGGGCCAAGCGGTTCCTCAGCTTCGCCGAGCTGCCGGAGGAGGCGGCCTACCGCCGCAGCTACAGCCTCTACGACCCGCCGGAGCTGGCCGACCTGCTCGACCCGGCGCTCGGTCCGCTCGTCGACGACGTCGTGGATGCGCACCACCGCCTCTACACCGACACCGAGCTGACCGACCACGTGAACCGGATGTGCCTGACCGACAGCCGGTTCTTCCTGTCCGGGCTCAACCTCGCCTACACCGACCGCTCGAGCATGTCGGCCTCGACCGAGGTCCGGGTGCCGTTCGTCGATACCGAGGTGTTCCGGGCCGCGTTCACCTTCCGCGGCAACCAGAAGATCAAGGGGCGGACGCAGAAGGTGCCGTTGCGGGCGATCGCCGAGGGCTGGCTGCCCCAGGACGTGATCGACCGCCCGAAGGCCTCGTTCGGCGCTCCGCTGCGGGCCTGGGTCACCAACGACCTCGGGCCGCTGATCGACGACGTCCTGCTCGACGGGGAACTCGTGGCGTCGGGATTCCTGCGCCGATCCTCGGTGCAGCAGATGGTGACCGAGCAGCGCACCGGCCGGACCGACCAGTCGAAGCAGCTATGGCAGCTACTCTCCATGGAGCTGTGGTACCGCGGCGCTCGCGCCGCAGGGGTGGCCGCGCCATGACCGCCACGGCCACGGGCCACACGAGCCCTGGAAGAAGGATTTGATGAAGCAGGTCGCGCAGAACTACAAGTCGGGTGAGCTCACCGTGCTCGACGTACCGGTGCCCGCGTGCCAGCCGGGTGGCGTTCTCGTCCGCTCCCTCTATTCGTTGATCTCCACCGGCACCGAGATGATGAAAGTCAGCGAGGCGCAGCTGTCGCTGGTCGGCAAGGCCCGCGCCCGGCCGGACCAGGTCCGCAAGCTGCTCAACTCGGTCGCCCAACAGGGCGCGGTGGCGGCGTACCAGAAGGCGATGAACCGGCTGGACAGCTACACCCCACTCGGATACTCGCTCTGCGGCGTCGTGGTCGAGGTCGGCGCGGGAGCGGAGCAGTTCTCCGTCGGCCAGATGGTCGCCGCCGCGGGCAACGAGTTCGCACTGCATGCCGACGTCAACTGGGTGCCGACGAACCTGTGCGTTCCGGTGCCGGAGGGTGTCGCGGCCGAGCACGCCGCGTTCGCCACCGTCGGCGCCATCGCCATGCAGGGCGTCCGCCGCTCCGAGGTCGCCCTCGGGGAGACCGCCTGCGTGATCGGGCTCGGCCTGATCGGTCAGCTCGTGGTGCGCCTGCTGGTCGCCTCGGGGGTCCAGGTCGTGGGGCTGGACATGGTGGAGGCCCGCTGCCGGGCGGCGGAGAAGGCCGGCGCGCTGCGCTGCGCCAAACCCGACGACGAGGGCGTACGCGAGGTCGAGCAGGTGCTGCTCGAGCGGAGCGGTGGGCTCGGCGCGGACCACGTCCTGCTGGCCGCCGGCGGCGACTCGAACGGGCCGGTCGAGGTCGCTGCCCGTCTGGCCCGGGACCGGGCCCGGGTGGTGGACATCGGCAAGACGCGGCTCGACCTGCCGTGGAACGCCTACTACGACAAGGAGCTGGACGTCCGGTTCTCCCGGTCGTACGGGCCGGGTCGGTACGACCCGCGGTACGAGCTGGAGGGCATCGACTACCCGGCCGGGTACGTCCGGTGGACCGAGCGACGCAACCTGGCCTCCTTCCTGGACCTGGTGGCCGCTGGCTCGGTCGACGTCACCACGCTGATCGACGGCATCCACCCGATCGAGGAGGCCGAGGACGTCTACCGGCAGCTGGGCGACGGGTCGTTGAAGGGCATCGGCTTCCTGCTCTCCTACTCCGAGCCGGATCCCTCGGTGCCCCTCGAGCGCACCCTGCAGGCCCCGTCGGCCGTACGCCCGCCGGTCCGGTCGGGCCAGCCGCGGCCGTCCGGCAACGTCCGGCTCGGATTCATCGGCGCCGGCAACTACGCCACCTCGATGCTGCTGCCGCACCTGCGCTCCGACGCCAATGTCGACCTGGTCTCGGTGGCGACTACGCGGGCGCTGTCCGGGGTCAACGCGCAGCGGAAGTTCGGCTTCGGCACCGTCACGACGAACGTCGGAGACGGTCCTGGACGACGAGTCCCTCGATGCCGTGTGCATCGTGACGCGGCACCAGTCGCACGCCGGTCTGGTCTGCCAGGCCCTGGAGCGCGGCCTGAGCGTCTTCGTGGAGAAGCCGCTCGCCCTCACCGACGAACAGCTCGCCGAGATCCTGGCCACCGTCGAGCGGACCGGTAACTCCCGGCTCATGGTCGGGTTCAACCGGAGGTTCGCCCCGCTGTTCACCGATCTGCGGGAACGCTTCGGCCGGTCCTCCAGCCCGCTGGCCGCGCGGTACCTGGTCAACGCCGGCCGCCTGGACGCCGGTAGCTGGTACCTCGACGAGGAGCGCGAGGGATCGCGGTTCGCCGGTGAGGGCGGGCACTTCATCGACACCCTGAGCGCGCTGGTGGAGTCGGACCCGGTCGAGGTGTACGCCGTCGGCACCGGCGGCGACGTGCACGCCACGCTGCGGTTCGCCAACGGGTCCGTGGGCAGCATCGCCTACCTGACCGACGGCAGCACCCGCTTCCCGAAGGAGACCCTCGACGTCACCGGCGACGGCCGCAACGGGCGACTGGACAACTTCTCGCGGGTCACCGTGTGGTCGGCCAAGGGCAAGAGTGGGCACCGGGTGCTCACCGGGCAGGACAAGGGCCAGCAGGCGCAGCTCAAGCAGTTCGTCGACGCGGTGCGGACCGGCGCCGCCATGCCGATCTCGCTCGACTCCCTGGTCGCCACGACCCGGGCGACGCTCGCCGTCGGCGAGAGTCTGGCCACGCAGAAGCCGGTGTCCTGGTGACTCGTCCCGACCTCCGCTGGTACCTGCGGCGACTCCGAGGGATGTCGGCCGCCGAGGCCGTCCACCGTGGGCGGGACGCCGCCCGTCGCCTGCGCTGGGCCCGACGCCAGGTGCTGCCTGGGACCGAGCCCGCCTCGCTGCGGGGAACCAGCTCTGATCGGATCTTCGCCGTCGCCGTGCCCGACGCGGCCACCCTCGATGTGCCGGCCGATGCCGCCGCCGCGGCGGTGGCCGCGGCGGAGCAGGTCCTGGCCGGGGAATGGACCGCCCTGGGCGTACGGCGGACGGACAGTGCGGACCCGGACTGGTTCTACGACCCGCTGACCGGGCGGCAGGCGCCCAGCCGCCGGCTGGCCTTCCGCATCCATCACCGGGACGAGACCGAGACCGGCAACATCAAGCAGGTCTGGGAGATGTCCCGGCACCACCACATCACCGTGCTGGCGACCGCCTGGTGGCTGACCCAGGACGAGCGCTACGCCGAGGCCGCGGCCGCTCAGCTGCGTTCCTGGTGGAGCGCGAACCCCCTGCTCAGCGGGGTGCACTGGACGAGCGGGATCGAGGCCGGCATCCGGCTGATCTCCTGGACCTGGACCCGCCGACTGCTCGACGACTGGCCCAAGGTGGGCGACCTGTTCGAGCACAACGACGACGCCGTCCGACAGATCGGCTGGCACCAGGAGTTCCTGGCCGCCTTCCCCAGCCGGGGCTCGTCGGCCAACAACCACGTCGTCGCCGAAGCGGCCGGCCGGCTGGTCGCCGCCTGCGCGTTCCCCTGGTACGACCGGAGCGCCGAGTGGCGGGCGAGCGCGGCCGCGCTGCTGGAGCGGGAGCTCGCCGCCAACACCTTCGCCGACGGCCTCAACCGTGAGCTGGCCACCGACTACCACCGCTTCGTGCTCGAGCTCGGGCTGGTGGCCGCCGTCGAGGCCGACGCGCACGGGCACCCCGCTGTCCGAGGCGACCTGGACCCGACTGGCGCAGATGCTGGACGCCGCGGCCGCCATGGTCGATGTCACCGGCCGACCGCCGCGGCAGGGGGACGGCGACGAGGGCCGGGCCCTCGTGGTGGACGACCCGGAGCGGGATCCCTGGGCCACACTCCTGTCCACCGGCGCCGCCCTGTTGGGCGCGCCCAGCTGGTGGCCGTCGTTCGCGAGCGGGATCCAGGCGGTCCTGTGCGCGGCCCTCGGGCGGGAGCGTCGGCTCCCGCGCCCCGCAGAGCGACCAGGCCGGTTCCCCAAGGCCGGCCTGGTTCTGCTGCGCTCGCGGGAAGAGGACGGTCCCGAGATCTGGTGCCGGTGCGATGGTGGGCCGCACGGCTTCCTGTCCATCGCGGCCCACGCCCACGCGGACGCCCTGTCGGTGGAGGTGCGGCACGACGGCGTCGACATCCTCGCCGACCCGGGCAACTACTGCTACCACGGCGAACCGGCCTGGCGAGAGTGGTTCCGGTCGACGGCGGCCCACAACACCATCGAGATCGGCGGGGTGAGCCAGTCCGAGTCCGGCGGACCGTTCCTGTGGAACACCCAGGCCACGACGACCACGCTGGCCAGCGAGATCGGTGAGCAGGCCGTGCAGACCTGGAGCGCCGAGCACGACGGGTACCAGCGGCTGAGCCCGGCGGTCACGCACCGCCGGTCGGCGACGCTGGACTCGCCGAGCCGCCGGCTGACGGTCGTCGACACCCTCGCGACCGGCGCACCGGTCGAGGCCGTCCTGCGCTGGCAGCTCGGGCCGGACGTGCAGGTCGAGCTGGACGGCGCGTACGCGGCGCTGTCCTGGTCCGGTCGGCGGAGAGCGCCGGCACGGGAGGCTGACCCTCCCGGAGGAGCTCACCTGGACCTGGCACCGGGGCGACCTGACCCCGATCGAGGGCTGGTACTCCCCCCGTTTCGGCAGCCGGGTCCCGGCCACCGTCCTGGTCGGACGCGGCACATTCGCCGTCACGACCCGATTGAGCACGAAGTTGGAGCTGCCGTGAGTAACAGTTCGCCGGCATCAAGACCGTACGCCTCTGCCCTGCGCCGCCGCGCGGCGGGTCCTCGCGCTGGCGGCCGTCCTGGGTCTGGCCCTGGGCGCCGCCTACGTGGTGGTCGAACCACCGCCGCTGACCAGCACCACGCTGGTTCTGCTGCCGACGCCGGCTCTCGCCGACAGCAGCAACTCCGACGTGAACACCCAGGTGCGCATCGCCACGAGCGCCAACATCCTCGAGCAAGCCGGCCAGGCGGTCGATCCGGCCCTGCCGGTCGGCGACGGTCGAGAAGATGGTCGACGTCTCGGCCCCGACCAATCAGCTGCTCCAGATCGACGCCACCTCGACGAACGCGCGCCCAGGCGCAGGCGCTCTCGCAGGCCGTGGCGGACGGCTACGTCGACTACGTCCGCGACACCGCCCGGGAGGTGACCTCTGCGGCCCTGGCGGACCTCAACGCCGGAGGGACGACCTGCAGGACCAGATCGACCAGCTGCGAGAAGGAGATCACGGCCACGCAGCAAGCGCCAGAAGTCGCTCGATCCGATCTCCCCCGAGGCCGACGAGGAAGCCCGGCTGCTGGCTGGACTCAGCACCGAACAGGCCAACCTCGTCCTGCAGCTGGACAAGGTCAAGGACAAGATCGCCGAGGGCACGCCGGTCGGGTCCTCCGCCACCGGCACCCTGGTCGTCCAGCAGGCGACTGTGGCCACCGGCCCACCGATCTGGCTGCGGCTGCTCATCTGGGCCCCGATCGCTGCGCTGTCGCCTGCCTCCTGGCGGCGATCGTTCTGTGCTCGCCGGCGCCCGGCGCGACCCCCGGATCCGCTTGCGCGACGACATCGCCGACGCGGTCGGGGAGCCCGGTCCTGGCGGCGATCCGCAGCCGGCCGCAGCGGTCGGTGGCCGGGTGGTCCACCCTGCTCGAGGCCTACCAGGCGACCCCGGTCGAGGCCTGGGCGCTGCGTCAGGTGCTGCGGGGTCTGGTCCCGGCCGACCGGAGGGGCCAGTCCCGCGCCACCGGCCGGGTCGATCATCCGCAGTCGCTCACCGTGGTGTCGCTCGCCGGAGACGGACGAGGACTGGCGCTCGGCCCTCAGCTCGCCGCGTTCGCCGCCTCCTTGGGCATCGTCACCCGACTGGTGCCCACCGTCGGCCATGTCCGGGCGCCCAACCTGTGGGCGGCCTGCGCTGTCGACCGGGATGGCGCCGCCCGGCCCGGCCTCTTCGTCGGCGCCATGCCGAGTACGGACAAGGTCGACCTGACGATCTTCCTGGTCGTCGTGGAGCGGATGCATCCGTACCTGGGCGACACGCCCGCCACCGAGGCCACCCTGCTCGCCGTCGGCGTCCGCCACGGCCACCGACCAGGAGCTGGCGCGGGTCGCCGTGGCGGTGGACGACGCCGGCCGGCGCATCGACGGCGTCGTGGTGGCCGATCCGGACCAGGGCGACCGCACGTCCGGACGGCACACGATGGACGAGCGATCGCGGCAGCTGGCCTTACCGACGCGGCTGACCGGCATCTCGTCCGCGGACCGACCGGCCGGCGACTCTACGCGAGGCCGGCCATGAGCAGCCGACGCTGGAACCTCGCCGCCGACCTCGAGGCGACGACGCGGCGTCGCCGGACCGGCCGACGCCCACGCTGGTGAGCCTGCACTTCATCCGCACCGCGCTGCGGCGGCGGCTGCTGGTGTGCGTGCATGGCGGCGGTGCTGGGCCTGCTCGCGGCCGGCACCTTCCTGGTCGCCTTCCCGCTGCCGCACCAGGCGAGGGCCTCACTGGTTCTGGCGTACGACCCGGAGGTGGACCCGTCGCGCGCGATGGCCACCAACGTCTCCCTGTTGCAGACCCGGACCGTCGGCGGAGAGACCATCCAGCAGCTGGGCTGACGATGCTCCCGGAGGACTTCCTCGAGCAGCTTCACGGTCGAGGCGGAAAGTTCCGAGCTGATGACTCCTGACCCTCAGTGCGCCGACTGACGCCGAGGCGGTTCGCCAGCTCGAGGGCCTCACCGCGATCTACCTCACGTTCCGGGCCGAGCAGCTGTCCCTGCAGTCGCGAGATTCTTCGTCGACGGGATGCAGGAGCGAATCAAGAAGCTCCAGGACGACGTCACAAGCGCTCAACACGCAGATCGAACAGCTGTCGGCCAGGACGCCAGCCAGCGACGAGCAAGCTGGACGACGCGATCGCCCAGCGGGCCTACCTCAACGGCCGGATCGAGACCCTGCAGCAGCAGGTGGAGGACGCCACGCTGCGCAACAGCGCGGTGGTCTCGGCCAGCCGGGTGCTCGACCCGCCCGCCGCGGTGCCCGGCCTGGCGAAGCGCACCATCGTGCTGGTCCTGGCCTCAGGACTCATCGGTGGCGCCGCCCTCGGCTGCGGGATGGTGCTGTTCTTCGCCATCACGTCGAACAAGCTTCGCCGGCGCGCCGACGTCGCCGGTGCGCTCGGCGTGCCGGTGCCGGTCAGCGTCGGCCGGATCGCCGCCGTTCCCGAAGGCGTGCGCTGGCTGCCGCCGCTGGCGGCCGTGGACCACCGGCGCGCCGCCGACCGGCAGCGGCTGGCGCAGGCGATCGAGGACGAGCTGCTGGCGCACCCGTCGGCCCGGCTCGCCGTCGCCGGCCTCGACAACACCGACGAGCTCGGGTCCGCCGTGGCCGAGGTGGCCAACAGCCTCGCGGCCCGGGACTACTCGACGACCGTGCTCGACCTCACCGAGCGCGGCAGCCGCGGTCTGAGCAGCGCGGTATGGACGGGCGGCTCGGCCATGCCACCGAGCGTGCTGCGGCCTCGTGGCCTGCCGGCGCTCGCCCGGACCGCCGAGGACCTGCTGCCGGCGGGCCAGTGGGACGACGGCGAGAACACCGTCCAGCCCGTCGCTCGGGGACGTCACCCTCGTGCTCGCCGACCTCGACCCCGCGGTCGGCGCGGACCATCTGGCGGCGTGGGCGGACCGCGTCGATCCTCGTCATCACCGCCGGACGTTCGAGTGTCGAGAAGATCCGGACCGTCGCGCGACCTGATCCGCGCGGCCGGGCTGGATCTGCGGTTCGCCGTGCTGCTGCACACCGAACGGACCGACGACTCCTCGGGTCTGGGACTGGTCGAGAGCCCCGACCCCGGTCTCAGCTTCGCGACGGTGACGACCAGGCCGAGCCGACCGGAAGGTCCGAGGCCCGATGAGCACCGTCGCGCCTGCCGCCGATGCCGGCGGTGGCCGATCCAGGACCGTGCGCTGGGCGTGGCACGCAGCCCGCTGCTGGTGTGGGTGGCGCTGTTCGCCAACGTGCTGGCGTTCTCCGGGCTGCCGACCGTGATCCCGATCCCGGCCACCGTCGGCCAGCTGGTCACCCAGGGGGCCCTGGGCGCTGGCTCTGCTGCTGGTCCTGCTGCACAACCCGCACGGCGTGATCCGGCCGAACACCTTCCTGGTGCTGCTGACGCTGTTGGCGGTCGTCGCCCTGATGGTCAGCATCCACAGCGAGTTCATGTACGGGTCGACCTTCCGCGCCTGCCGGCTGCTCGTCTTCGTCCTCGTGCTCTGGCTGCTCACCCCGTGGTGGGGCCGGTCGGACCTCGCCCTCCTCCGCGCCCACCTGACCTGCCTGCGCGTCGTGATCGTCATCGTGCTGGTCGGCGCGGTTGTCGCACCCGGGGTTGCCTTCTCCTACGAGGGACGACTCTCCGGAGCCTTGTGGCCGATCCCGCCCACCCAGGTGGCCCACTACGCGGCCGTCCTGCTCGGCTGCACCGCCGTGCTGTGGTTCGGCGGAGCGGTCCGCGGTCGCACCGCGTTGCTGACCCTGCTCGCCGCCGGGGCGGTGCTGGTCGGCACCCACACCCGGACCGCGCTGCTCGCCATGACCATCGGCCTGGCCGTGGCCGGGGCGAGCATGTTCCTGGGCCACGCGCGGGTCCGCCGCACGTCGGCGCTCCTCGGCGTGATCGCGGTCGTCGCCGCGACCTTCTTCTCCCCGCTGATCATCGGCTGGCTCTCCCGCGGGCAGACGGTCGAGGAAGCGTCCCAGCTCACCGGGCGGACCAAGGTGTGGACGTCGATCTCCGGGCTCCAGCGCCCCCGGCTGGAGGAGCTGTTCGGGTCAGGGCTGTCGAACAAGTCCTTCAACGGCCTGCCGATCGACAACAACTGGCTCGCCGTCTACCTGGACCAGGGCTGGTTCGGGATCATCATCGACGCGGCGCTGCTGATCACCCTGCTCCTGATGGCGGCCACCCACCAGCGCGGCATCCGCCGGGCCGTGGCCCTGTTCCTGGTCACCTACTGCATGGTCGCCTCGATCACCGAGACCGGGCTCGGCGACGCCTCGCCCTACCTGCTCGAGCTCGTCCTGGCGGCATCGCTGCTGGCCGCCCCGGCGGGACGGGGCGACGACGATGAGGATCCTGATCGTCCACAACCGCTACCGGCCGGCCGCGCCGAGCGGTGAGAACGCCGTGGTCGACCAGGAGTCGGCCGCCCTTCTCGCGGCCGGCCACGAGGTCGAGGTGCTGCAGCGGCACAGCGAGGAGATCGCCTCCTGGTCCGTCGCTGCGCCGGGCCACCCTGCCGGCCCGGGTGCTGTGGAGCGAGCAGTCGCGCCGGACCGTCGGCAAAGCGCTGGTCGACTTCGCGCCCGACGTCGTGCACCTGCACAACACCTTCCCGCTGCTGACGCCGTCAGTCCTGTACGCCTGCCGCGACGCCGGCGTCCCGGTCGTCGCAACGATCCACAACTACAAGCTGGGCTGCGCCAACGGCAGCTTCTTCCGCGACGGCCGGGTCTGCCACGACTGCCTGGGCGGGGCCTCGCTTCCGGCCCTGGCCCACGGCTGCTACCGCGGCTCCGCGCGCGGCGACCCTGCCGATCGTGCGTCGGCTCGCGGCTGCACGCCGCCGCCTGGCGGACGTTGGTCAGCGCCTACGTCTTCATCTCGGCCGCGCAACGCGACCTGCTGGCGCCGCTCGGCCTGCCGCCGGAACGCAGCTTCGTCAAGCACAACTTCGTCCCGCCGCCCACCGCGACCGATGCGCCGAGTCGAGCACCAGGTCGCCTACGTCGGCCGGCTCGACGAGGCGAAGGGCGCACTCGTTCCTGATGCGGGCGTGGGACGGCTTCCGGGCTCGCCGTCCCCGCTCGCGGCTGCGGCTCGTGGTGGTCGGCGGCGGCGAGATGGCCCCGGCGGTCGACGCGCTGGGCGGCCGCCCACCCCAGTGTCCGGATGGCGGGCCACGTGTCGCGACCCGAGGCATCCCGCATCCTCGCCGGCTCGCGCGCGGTGGTCGTCCCCTCGCAGTGGGAGGAGACGTTCGGCATGGTGGCCGTCGAGGCGATGGCCGCGGGCACCGCTCCGGTCGCGTCCGCCCACGGGGCCTTTCCCGAGCTGATGACCTCCGGGGTCGGACGGGGCGCTCTTCCCGCCCACCGACGTCGAGGCCCTGGTCGACATCCTGGCGGAGGTCGATCGAGCGCCCCAGCGGTGGGAGGCGTACGGCCGGCCAGGCCCGGCAGACGTATCTGAACCGGTTCACCGAGGCCGCGAGCACCGCCCGGCTGCTGGACATCTACCGCTTCGCCGTGGCGCACCCGGTGGGCCGCGACGACACGGCCGGCACCGGCCACCCGATGACAGAGCCCGCCGCATGACCACTGATTCGGCCAGCATGGCCGCCATGGGGCGCTCCCCGGCGGTGCTCACGAGGTTGCCGCGGGGCGCCGGTTCGACCGTCGCTGGGTACTCGTCGCGACGGCCACCCTCAGCGCGGTTACCTTCGTTCTCCTGTCCGTGATCGTCGCGACCGGGATGACCCAGCCCATGGACGACGCCGCCCGCGAGCTCTTCCGGCCCGGCGACCGCTGGGGAGACACGCAGACCAGGTTCGGCTACATGGTCGACGGACTCGCGCCGCCGATTACGGCTCCGCTGCTCGCCGTCGGCAGCGCCCTCGCCGCCTGGCGCCGGCGCAGCCTGCGCCCGTTGGTGTTCGCCGGCGCGACCGGAGGCCTCGCCGTTGCGCTGACCCTGGCCGCCAAGGCGGCGATGCAGCGCCCCGACGGGCACGGCGACCTGCACGGCTCCGCGAGCTCCTACCCGTCCGGCCACCTGGTGATGCTGCTGGTCTGCGCCGGCTGCCTGCTCCTGATCTTCGCGCCCCGGGCCAGGAGGCTGTGGGCGGCGCTGGGGCCGGTCGTGGTGTTGATGGGCGTCTCGATCCTCGTCGTGGCGATGCACTGGCTGACCGACGTGGTCGCCAGTGCGCTCCTCGGCGTGACCGTGCTCAGCCTCGCGAGCCTGGGTCGACACCGGCTGCTGGGCACACCGGCGGGAGTGCGGTCATGACCACTCTCTCGAGCGATGCTCCAACCACCGCCGCCGTGCCGCGCGGACGCGGCGTGATTCGCGCGATGCGGCGGCTCAGCTGGGGCGTCGCGGACCAGGGCATGTCCAGCCTGAGCAACTTCGCGCTCGGCCTGTTCGTGGCGCGTTCCTTCGGGGCGAGCAACTTCGGGGCGTTCACGCTCGCTTTCGTCACCTACACCGTGGTCATCAACGCGACCCGCGGTCTGGCGACGGATCCGCTCCTGGTCCGCTACAGCGGCGACCAGGATGACCGCTGGCGCCAGGCCACCGCAGAGGCCACCGGCGCCTCCCTCCTGGTCGGCCTGGCCGCCGGCGTGGTGTGCGTCCTGCTGGGCCTGGTGGTGCCCGGCCCGGTCGGGCCAGTCCTCGTCGCGCTCGGCGTCGGGCTGCCGGGGCTGGCACTGCAGGACAGCCTGCGGTTTGCCTTCTTCGCCTGCGGCCGCGGGTCGGCAGCCTTCCTCAACGACCTGCTCTGGACGGTGCTGCTCGTCCTGGGTCTCTTCGTCCTGCACGAGCGAGGGGACGGCAGCGCGGCGCGCTGCCTGCTGGTCTTCGGCGGAACCGCCACAGTGGCCGGGTTGGTGGGCATGCTGCAGGCGCGCGTCCTCCCCCGGCCGGCCCGCGCCGCAACGTGGCTCCGGACCCATCGGGACCTGTCCGTCCGATACCTGATCGAGAACGTCAGCAGCAGCGGCTCGTCCCAGCTGCGCTCACTCATCCTGGGTGCGGTGGCCGGCCTCGCGGCGGTCGGCTACGTCCGCGCCTCGGAGATCTTGATGGGCCCGTTCCTCGTCGTGCTGATGGGCCTCAGCCAGGTGGCCGTCCCGGAAGCATCGCGCGTGTTCCACCGTGACTCCCATCACCTCACTCGGTTCTGTCTCGCCCTCGGGGGCGTCCAGGCCGCAGCCGCCGTCGCCTGGGGAGTGGTCCTCATCACGGTCTTTCCGCTGGGCCCTGGGCCCTTCGTCCTCAAGGAGCTTTGGATGCCGACCCAGTCACTACTACCAGCGATAACGCTGACGGTCGCGGCCGCATCGTTCATCACTGCGGCGACGGCTGGTCTCCGCGCCATGGGCGTTGCCCGCCGGAGCCTACCGGTGCAGCTGACGGCCTCCGCGGCCTACCTGATCGGCGGGGCGGTGGGCGCCTTCCTGGGCGGAGCCCTCGGCGCCAGCTGGGGCGTGACGATCGCCCAGGTCTTCTCGGCCTTGCTGTGGTGGCATCAGCTGCGGTCGGCGCTGACCTCCCACCACTCGAGCGTGGCGGTGGCCCGATGAGCGCGGCGGCGGCGGTCCCCCGCCTCACCCTCGGCCTTCCGGCGTACAACGGCGAGCGGTTCCTCGCGGAGTCGCTCGACGCGCTGCTGGCCCAGACCTACACCGACTTCGAGCTGATCATCTCCGACAACGGCTCCACCGACCGGACGGGCGAGATCGCCCGGCGGTACGAGGCCAAGGACCACCGCGTGCGGTACGTCCACCACCCGGTGAACCGCGGCTCGACGTTCAACCACAACTTCGTCATCGGGCAGGCCCGCGGGGAGCTCTTCAAGTGGGTGTCGGACGACGACCTCTACGACCCCGCTGCTGCAGCGACTGCGTCGAGGCGATCGATGCCCGACCGGAGATTGCGCTGGCGCACGCCTGGACCGCCTTCATCGACGACACGGGAGAGGTCACCCACAAGATCGACTACCCGCTGACCACCGACGTCGCCGACCCGGTCGAGCGGTTCCGCAGCATGCTCTACACCCACGGCGGCGACGACATCTACGGCGTCATCCCGATGTCGGTGCTGCGCCAGGTCAAGCCGTTCGGCAGCTACCACTGGGCCGACCGCACCTTTGTCGCCGAGCTGGCCCTGCAGGGCCCGTTCCACAACGTGCCAGAGTTCCTCTACTTCCGCCGAGATCACCCGGACCGGACCACGCGCGTGGGCAACCGCGACATCCGGGTGCGCTGCAGCCGGCTGGACCCAGCGCGCGCCAATCGCTGGCGGCACCCCGTGGTCCGCCTCGTCGGGGAGTACCTGCTCGGGTTCGTCACCGCCATCGGTCGGGCGCCGATCAGTCGCAAGGACCGCTGGCGGTGCCGGAAGGTGCTGGTCCTCTGGATCCTGGGGCACGCCAACCCGATGTACCGGCTGCAGTTCCTCGCGAGCCCCGATCTGGCCCTCCGCGAGGTCGGCCGGGAATCGCGGGCGGCCCGCGTAGCCGAGACGGCGAGCGCGATCCTCGGGCGATTCAGCTCGACCAAGCGCCAGGAAGGCAAGACTTCGTGAACCGAACATGTTCGCCGCATCGGCCTCTACGGCTACCTGGGGAGTGGCAACCTCGGCAACGACGCGAGCCTCGAGGCGGTCCTGGCCTGGATGCGGTCGACCCATCCGGGGGTCGAGCTGCGCTGCATCACCGTCGCGCCCGATGAGGTCCTGGCCCGCTACGGGGTCCGGTCGGTCCCGCTGGCCTGGCGGTCGTCGCGCGAGGGCGGCGGTCGAGCGGGGCAGGCCTCGCGCCGGCTCCTCGGCCGACTCATCGACGTCCCGCGCAGCCTGGTCCTGGCCGGGTCGGTCGACGCGGTCATCGTGCCAGGCATGGGCGTGCTCGAGGACGGCTTGTCGTCCCGGCCCTGGAACATGCCGCTGTGGCTGTTCCTGATCGCCGTGGCCTGCCGGATTCGGCGAAAGCCCTTCGTGCTGCTGAACGTCGGAGCCAACCGGGCGGCGAACCCGTTGACCCGGTGGCTCTACGTGACCACGGCGGATCTGGCCACGCACGTCAGCTACCGGGACCAGGAGTCGGCCGAAGCCATGCGCGAGGCTGGATCCAAGGCCCGAGGCGGTCGCCCCCGACGTCGCCTTCCTGCATCCGGCCTCGACCCAGGCCGAGCCGGAGCCCGGGCTCGTCGTGGTGGGCGCGATGGCGTACTACGGGCACTCCGATGACCGGGTCCGGGGCGCGGGCGTACGCCGCCAGTACGTGGCGACGCTGGCCGGCGCTGTCGGCCGGATCCTCGACACGGGATGCCGGGTGGTGCTGGTCGGCGGCGACCGGGTGGACATCGAGGTCGCCCAGGACGTCCGGGCGGCCGTGCTGGCTGACGGCCGGACCGGTGCGACGATACGGTGGTGGTGCGCGCCTGCACGAGGTTCGGTGAGCTGACCGACAGATGAGCCGGGCCGAGGTCGTGGTCGCCTCGCGCTTCCACAACGTCATCTGTGCGCTTCGCCTCGCCCGACCGACCATCTCGATCGGTTACGCCGGGAAGAACCATCACCTGATGCGGCAGATGGGACTGGAGGACTACAGCCAGGACATCGAGCACCTGGATGCGAGCGGCTGGTGGCCCAGGTCGCCACCGCCCGGCGCGACGTCGCGGCACTGACCGACCAGATCCGGCAGGCCACCTCCGCCTACCCCGACCGGGTGGAGGCCCTGCTCGACCACGTGGCGGATGAGGCCCTCGGCCTCGAGCCGCCGCGCGACAAGACGTCGTCGCCCAACGAGGAGCACGCATGGCTGCGGACGTTATCGGAGTCTCGCCCGGCGGAGATGGCCCGTCGCCGTGGCGGTTTCGCTCTCGTGGTGGCGGTCGTAGCCGGCCTGGCCGCGTGGAGTGTCCGCTCCGACGGTCCGCCGGAAGCCGCCAACGGCGCGCCGACCCAGGCCTCCACCGATCTGGCTCCCAACGACCCCGGTGCCCGCCGGTGCGACAGCACGGCCCTCGAGGGCCCGGCCACCGCTCCGGCCGGCGCGGTCACGGTGACGACGGCGCAGAACCTCGCCGACGTCGTCAACGAGAACGCGGACGGTACCACCTACTGGCTTGAGCCCGGCACCCACCACCTGCCGAAAGGCGCCTACAGCCAGGTGATCCCTCACGACGGCGACACGTTCATCGGGGCGCCCGGGGCGATCCTCGACGGCCGGCACGAGAACCGGTACGCCTTCGGAGGCAACGCCGCGGACGTCACGATCAGTTCTTGACGGTGCAGAACTTCGGTTCCGCCGGGGAGAACAACAACGAGGGCGTGGTCAACCACGACTCGGCGAGGGCTGGACGGTGGAGTCGAGCACCATCCAGAACAACGCCGGCGCGGGTGTGATGCTCGGCTCGGGCAACCGGCTGATCGGGAACTGCCTTCGCGACAACGGGCAGTACGGGTTCAACGCCTACCACGCCGACGGCGTCGGGACGTGGTCCTGGACGGCAACGAGATCTCCGGCAACAACACCGACGACTGGGAGAAGCGGCAGCCCGGATGCGGTTGCACCGGAGGCGGCAAGTTCTGGGCGACCAACGGCGCCCGGGTCACCGAGAACTACGTCCACGACAACAGGGGCGTCGGCCTGTGGGCGGACACCAACAACGTCGGCTTCCTGCTTCGAGGGCAACTACATCTCCGGCAACGACGCCGAAGGCATCATGTACGAGACGAGTTACAACGCGGCGATCTTGAACAACACCTTCGTCCGGAACGCGCTCGTCAAGGGCCCCACCAACCCGGGATTCCCGGCCTCGGCGATCTACCTCTCCGAGTCCGGAAGTGACACCAGGGTCGAAGGGCCGTACAACGAGGCACTTCGTGTCTCGGGCAACGTGTTCATCGACAACTGGTCGGGCATCGTGGCCTGGGAGAACGCGGACCGGTTCGCCGGATCCCCCGCCAACACCAGCACCGGCGTCGAGCACGCTGGTGAACCCCTCCGTCGCCACTGTGGCGGCTTGCGCGACAGAAGTCGAAGATCAAGAAGAGCCGTACTTCGACGACTGTCGTTGGAAGACGCAGAACATTGTGGTGGAAGGCAACGTCTTCCCGATCGATCCGTCGAAGATCCCTGCTCTGCGAACGCTCCACAGGCTGTGGCTTCAACGGGCTCTTCTCCAACTACGGCACCTACCCGCGCTGGTCGCCCTACAAGGCGGAAGTCGTGCAGGAGAACATCACCTTCAAGCAGAACAACGTGTGGCGGAACAACACCTACACCGGAGACTGGCACTTCGTAGTGAAGGAGGCCGGGCAGACGGTCACCTGGGACGCGTGGCGATCGGCGCCGTACAGTCAGGACGCGCGAGCAGAGCAATGACAAGAACGGATAAACGCTAGGCGATGACGGCGAATTGGGCTACTGCTCCGGAATGGATAGCCCTCGAGCCGTGCCGCGATACCGAAACGATGTGGCGCTTTCATTGCCAGCCCGGGACGATCCCTCCGGCTAGTATTCATATTCGGCCGGCAGGGGGCATTGCCGGGTCAATGCGTTCGATGAGGACATCGCATGAGAGTGTTGGTAGACGGCGACCGCGGCTACATCGGTGCGGTGCTAGTCCCGTTCGTGCAGGCTGCTGGCCACGAGGTCGTCGGCCTGGATGTCGGTTGGTACGACGGATGTGACTTCGGCGCCCAGCCGGACGGGCTACGAACAGCGGACCGGGGATATTCGCGATGTGACGCCTGAGGAGCTCGAGGGGTTTGACGCGATCATCCACCTCGCGGCGATCTCCAATGACCCGATCGGTCACCTGAATCCGGAGGCCACATACGGGGTTAACGCGCACGGCGCGGTCCACATGGCAAAGATGGCCAAGGCGGCAGGGGTGCCACGCTTCCTCTTCTCGTCGTCCTGCTCGCTCTACGGCGCGGCCGGCGACAAGCCTGTCGACGAGACCGGCCGATTCAATCCAGTGACTCCGTACGGTGAAAGCAAGGCGATGGCTGAGGAGGGCCTGGCCGAGCTCGCGGATGACGACTTCAGCCCTACCTATCTGCGTAACGCGACCGCGTACGGATCCTCGCCTCGGCTGCGGGCCGACATCGTGGTCAACAACCTGACCGGAACCGCCTTCACTCAGGGCAGCGTGCGGCTGCAGTCTGACGGCAGCCCTTGGCGACCGCTGGTGCACGTGGAGGACATTTCCCGGGCGTTTCTCGCCTTGCTCGAGGCGCCCCGAGAGGTCATTCACAACCAGGCCTTCAACGTCGGCCGGGACGAGGACGTGGTGCAGATTCGGACGATCGCTGAGCAAGTCAGCGAGATCACCGGTGCTCCGGTCAGCTTCGCCGAAGGCGCCGGGCCGGACACCCGCAACTACCAGGTTGATTTCACCAAGATTCGCAGCCAGGTGCCGGCCTTCGAGCCGCACTGGACCATCCCGCAGGGGATCAAGGAGATCTGGAGCGACGCTGGCGAGCGCGGCCTGACGGCTGAGGACTTCGAAGGTCCACGGTACGTACGACTGCAGCGAATCCAGCAGCTCGCCGCAGAAGGCCGGCTTGATCTTGAACAGCTTCGGATGCGCTGACCGCAAGCCAGCGAACACTGACGAGGAGAAACGATGACACCACGACCGAGACGCGCCCAGACCTGGCGGACCTGAAGCCGGCTGATGCGGCCTGGTCCTGTCGGTTCTGCGGCAGCGGGTCGGGGGTGACCGTCCTCGACGCCGGCGCCAGCCAGCCTCAGATCTGTTTCCGGCGCCAACTGATCCGGAGCCCGATCCAGAGCACCCGCTGGTCATGGTGATGTGCACTGACTGTCACCTGGTCCAGCTGGAGAGCGACCCGACGACCCCGGAGGAGCCGCGTGGCGTCGAGCCGGCGGCGCTGATTGCGCAGGCCGAGTCAGCGGTGGCCCAGGCGGTCAGTGAGGGCTACGTGCGCCCCGGCACCCGGGTGTTCGAGTACCCAGCCCCCACGGCGGCTCGTGGGTCGAGCAGCTGGCCCGCCTCGACATGGTCGAGGTGGCCGAGGGCGAGGCTGAGCTGCTGGTCGACATCTTCGGGATGATGCACGACGCCGACCAGCGGGCGGCCCTGGAGGAGCGAATCTCGCACATGGGCCAGGACTCCGTGCTGCTGATGCAGTACCACACCGTCGCCGCCATCGTCCGCAGCGGGATCTGGAACGCCCTCCGCCACGGTCACTTCGCGTACTACTCGACCCCGGTCCTGGTGGCGATGGGCCGCCAAGCTTGGCCTGACTGCGATCGGCGTCTGCAGTACTCGCCACGGCGGCACCCTGTTGCTCGCATTCGCCAAGGACGGTTCCCGCTGGGGCGACCAGGGCCGCGTCGGTGACCGCGATGATCAAGCGGGAGACCGGGAAGGGCATCACTCGACCCCACCTACGTCGCCTCCCTGGGCACGGCCCTGTCCGAGCTCGGTGGAGGCGATCGAGGCCTACCTTGGCGGACGACGACTGGCCAACGGCACGTCTCGGTCGGCGGCTACGGGGCCGCCTCGCGGACCTCGGCCCTGCTGCGGTGCGCTCCACATCACGACCTGGCCCAGGTGGTCGCGGTCGCCGACGCCTCGACCGGCAAGCACGGGCGGACTATGCCCGGCAACCGGATCCCGATCGTATCCCCCGCCGACCTGGTGGCCAGAAAGCCCGGAGCGGGTCCTGCTATTCGTGCCGGACTTGCTGCCCGAGGTTCGTCGCGCCCTGCCCGACTATCGAGGCCAACGGCGGCCGGTGGGTCGTCCTCGACCCGATGCCGCGCGAGGTCGACCTCAGTCTGCTCTAAGTCGTGGCGGGCTCCAGGTCTCTGGCAACGGACTTGGGGCGCTACCGCTCGTCGGAAAGGGCTGTACAGTCGGATATTCACGCCCTAGCTGACTTGCGGGTAGTCCCGCCCAGGAAGATCGCCGCTCTCCTCGGTCCCGCTTGCTCATGATCGTGATGGGGGCCGGCCAGGGTACAGCCGGCTCCCGGGTCGTCGTGCTTCACCGTGACGTCCTCGCCGGGGCCGTAGAAGGCGTCCATCCGGTAGACGAAGTCGGTGACCGCCGTCAGCGCCTGATACCCGTGCAGGAAGCCGCGCGGGATGTAGACCTGGGTAGATAGCTGGTCGTCGAGCAGGAAGGTCATCATCTGACCGAACGTTTCCGAGCCCGGCCGCGCGTCGATCGCCGATGTCGAGAACGGCCCCGTGGGCACAGCGGACCAGCTTCGCTTTGCCCTTCGCCCGAGTGTCCGCGCAGACGGCGGACGAACACCCTGGTAGGATTTGGACTGGTTCCCTGCTTGAAGCCTGTGGGGGTCGATGCCGGCCTCGGCGAGAATGTTGACGTCAAAGGTCCGCGAGAAGTAACCGCGCTCGTCCCGGTGCGGCGTCGGTCGGAAAATGATCAAGTCCTTGATCGGCGTTCGATGATCTCCATGGCCCGCAGCATAGTGACCCCCGCGGCATGGGGTGGGAATCGGACCGAAATCACGGAGGTCTCGCAATTTCTTCCTGCGAGCCGGTACACCACGGCCATAATTGGTGATTAAAACACGTCAACGTGAAGGATAAGAACCAGCGACTGGGTGAGCGAGTTCTAGTGACGCCCTGGGGGGAAATGTTTGATCAGTCGTGCTGCGCAGGCACGCCTGCACGAGATTATTCCCGGCGGGGCACATACGTACGCCCGCGGTTCGGACCAGTTCCCGGAAGAAATGACTCCCGTCCTGGTCGAGGGCGCGGGGCCCGGGTCACCGACCTCGACGGCAACGAGCTGGTCGAGTACGGGATGGGTTTGCGGGCCGTCACCCTCGGACACGGCTACCAGCCGGTGGTGCAGCGGTCTGCGAGGCGGCGGCGGCGGGGGTCAACTTCTCCGGCCGCGGTCTGGGAGCTGCACGCCGCGGAGGAGTTCCTGGCGCAGGTCCCCGGTGCCGAGATGGTGAAGTTCGCCAAGAACGGCTCCGACGTCACCACCGCCGCCATCAAGCTCGCTCGCGCCGCCACCGGCCGGGACCTGGTGGCGATCTGCGGGGACCAGCCGTTCTTCTCCACCGACGACTGGTTCATCGGCAGCACCAGATGAAGGCGGGCATCCCGTCGGCGTACCGGATCGATGACGGTGAGTTCCGCTACAACGACCTCGCTTCGCGTCGAGGCGCTCTTCGACGAGCACCCCGGCCAGATCGCCGCCGTCATCCTGGAGGCCGCCACCGCCACGGCGGAGCCCGCGCCGGGTTCCTCGAGGGCCTGCGGGACCTATGACCAAACAGCACGGTGCCGTCCTGATCTTCGACGAGATGATCACCGGCATGCGCTGGTCCCGGCACGGCGCGCAGTCGGTGTACGGGGTGACGCCCGACCTGTCCGACGTGGGGCAAGGCGATCGGCAACGGATTCGCGGTCTCGGCGCTGGCCGGCAAGCGGGAGTTGATGGAGCCCGGCGGGCTCAACACCGACCGTCGCGGGTGTTCCTGCTGTCCACGACGCACGGCGCCGAGACCACTGGCCTGGCCGCCTACCTGGCGTCTCGGCCACGTACGCCGAGCGGGACGTGGTCGCGGAAATGGAGGCCCAGGGCACCAAGCTGCGCACCGGACTCGAGCAGGTGATCGCGGACGCGGCATGTCCGAGCACGTGGTCATCATGGGCCGCGCTTCATGTCTGGTCTTCGGGACCAAGGACCACGAGGGAAGCCGTCCAGGCGTTCCGGACGCTGTTCATCCAGGAGATGCTGCGCCGCGGGGTGCTCGGACAGTCGCTGGTGATCTCGGCCGCCCATACCGACGCCGACATCGACCTGACGGTCGAGGCCGCGGCCGGGGCACTGGACGTCTATGCCCGGCCGTCGAGGCCGGCAGCACTGACGGGCTGCTTGGGGGCGGCCCGTCGCACCCGCAATGCGGGAGTATGCGGAGCCACGGCGGCTGGCGGCCGCGACCACGGAGGAGGAGCAATGAAGGTCGTGCTGTTCTGCGGCGGGCTCGGGATGCGGATGAGGTCGGGCAGCGATTCGCTGCTGCCCAAGCCGATGACGCCCATCGGGTCGCGCCCTGTGCTGTGGCACATCATGCGGTACTACGCCCACTTCGGGCACAACGAGTTCATCCTCTGCCTCGGCTACGGGGCGAGCGCGGTCAAGGACTACTTCCTGGACTACCGCGAGACGCATTCCAACGACTTCGTGCTGTCCGAGGGCGGGGCGAAGGTCGACCTGCTCTCCAGTGACATCAGCGACTGGCGGATCACCTTCGCCGACACCGGCATCGACACCCCGATCGGCGAGCGGCTGCGGCGGGTCCGACAGCACCTCGGGGACGACGAGATGTTCCTGGCCAACTACGGCGACTGCCTGACCGACGCCCCGATGAACGACCTGATCGCCCAGTTCTCCGACACCGCGGCAGTCGGCTCGCTGCTGGCCGTGGAGCCCCAGGACTCCTTCCACGTCGTCCGGATCGCCGACGGCGACCGGCTGACCGGGATCGAGCCGGTCGCCGATATGGACATGCGGATCAACGGCGGCTACTTCATCTTGCGGCAGCAGATCTTCGAGTACCTCAACGAGGGCGACGACCTGGTGATGGACGGCTGCGTCCGCGCCGCGAAGGCCGGACGGTTCCGGGCCGTCCGGTTCAACGGCTTCTGGGCTCCGATGGACACCCTCAAGGAGCGGATGGCGCTGGAGGAGATGTACCGCTCCGGCAACCGGCCGTGGGCGCTGTGGGAGAAGAAGCACGAGCCGGGACCGGCGATGCCGGTGCTCGAGCAACCCCTCGTCGGTCTCGTGAACTCCCTGCTGTTCGCCGACGGTCCGCTGACGGCGGTCTGCCTTGCGGCTCATCCGGACGACGTCGAGATCGCGGTAGGCGGCACCCTGCTGACCCTGGCCGCCCGCGGGGCCGTGAGCGGTCACTGGCTGACCCTGACCGGCAGCCCGACCGGCAGGCGGAGGCGAGGCGGCGGCCGAGGAGTTCCTGCCCGGCGCCCGGTCGACGTTCTACGACTTCCCCGACGGCCGCCTGCCCGCGCACTGGAACGCGGTGAAGGACGCCGTCCACGCCTTCGCGGCCGCGTGCCCCGGGCGGACGTGGTGTTCGCGCCGCGGCCGGACGACGCCCACCAGGACCACCGGCTGCTCGGGGTGATGGCCCCGACGGTGTGGCGGGACGCGCTGGTGCTGCACTACGAGATCCCCAAGTGGGACGGCGACATGGGCCGCCCCACGGCTACGTCGCGGTCGCGCCGGAGCTGGCCAGGCGCAAGGTCGCGGCCCTGGACCGGCACTACCCGTCGCAGCTCGACCGCGACTGGTGGGACGAGGAGATGTTCCTCGGCCTGATGCGGGTCCGCGGCATGGAGTGCCGCACCCGGTACGCCGAGGCGTTCTACATCGGCAAGACCGTCCTCGGCTTCGGCCAGGCGGCCGCGGTCGGTGCGACGCCGGACCCCGGGGCGGAGCCGGTCCTCGAGGAGTGGAGCGACCAACCCGACGCGTACCAGCTGGCCAGCCGATAGGCCGGGACGCCCGGCGGCACAGGCCTCAGCCGAGGCCGTGGCGAAGGGCATAGACCAGCGCCCAGTCCTGGTCGTTGGCCAGCGGGTCGGCGACATGGGCCGGCTGGCCGTTGACGCCGCTGGGCCCCTCGAGGCGATCTTCGCTCTGGTCACCGCTCTGATCGACCAGGAGGCTCCCGATCCGGCGGACCGGGAGACGGTCAACCAGGCCGCCCGCCGGCCCCGGCCGACCCTGGAGCTCACCGAGGACGGTCAGCTGCACCGCCGCGGCGGCCTCGAGGCCCTGCTCGTCTCCCTGGCCTGCGACTGCCTGGACCTGTTCACCAGCCCGGACCGGCTCGCGTTGCGCTGGTGTGCCGACCGCCGGTGTACCCGCCCATTCCTCGACCGGTCCCGGGGCCAGCGGCGCCGCTGGTGTGGGATGCGGGGCTGCGGCGACCGAGCCAAGGCGGCGACCTACCGGCAACGGCAGCGTGAGCGCCTGGCGCATAAGCGTGCCACTTTCTTGATCCGCGGGATTTATGCCTTGCAAGGCATATGCCTCTAGCAGTATGTTAGCCGGCGTGGATGGATTCGCGGTACTGGCCGAACCCACCCGACGCCGCATCCTCGACCACCTTCGGGAGCGGGGGGTGCGCGACCATGCCGTCGCCACCCAGGGCGTCGAGGTCGGCGCCCTGGTGTCGGCCCTCGCGCTGCCGCAGCCGACCGTGTCCAAGCACCTGCGGGTCCTGCGGGACGCCGGTGCCGTGACGGTCCGGGTTCGGGGCCCACGCCGCCTCTACCAGATCGCCCCGCGACCACTCGCCGACGTGGCGAGGTGGTTGGAGCCGTACCAACAGCTCTGGGAGGGGAGCCTCGACGCGCTCGAGCGCCACCTCGACCAGACCGACGACAAAGGAGTCGAGAACCATGACTGACGAACTGCCCACCCACCCGGTCGACGCGGCCATCGTGCGCGACGGCGACCGCTGGTCACTGCGGATGGAGCGGGACCTGCGCCATTCGCCGGAGCGGGTGTGGGCCGCTCTCACCCGGGCCGACCAGATCCGCCACTGGGCGCCCTACGTGCCGGACCGCGACCTCGACCAGCTCGGAGAGGTGCCCTTACCGCAGGCTGAGGCGGGTGAGGCCGCCGACGGGCTGGCCGAGCCAGGCCGCGTCCTCACCGCCGACCCACCGCGACTGCTCGAGCTGCTGTGGGGCGACCACCAGCTGCGCTTCGAGCTGGTGCCGACAACCGACGGAGTCCGCCTGGTCTTGGTCCACACCTTCGACGAGCCGAACGAGTCCCCCGACTACGCCGCCGGCTGGCACCTGTGCCTCGATGCCCTCACCGCCCGGCTCGACGGTCAGGACGTCCCTCCGGTCGCCGGGTCGGCCGCCCGCGACCACGGCTGGGACGACCTTCGCGCGGAGTACGCGGACCTGCTCTCGGCCGCGGGGAAAGCCTGACCCACCGCGGGTGATGCGGCCGACCACCCTGACCCAGGCCGACACGTCACTAGAGTGACATCGCCATGGAGCGGACCACGTGGGCCGGTGTCGAGGTCGAGGGGCTGATCGACCGCGCGCTGCGGCTGCTCGAGCGGCCCGGCCGCGCTGTGCTAGGCATTGCCGGAGCGCCGGCGTCGGGCAAGTCGACCCTTGCGGCGCTGCTGCTCGCCGAGCTCGAACGGCAGCGGCCGGGCGAGGCGGTCGGGGTCGGCATGGACGCGTTCCATCTCGGGCATCGGGTGCTCGTCCGGCGCGAGCAGACTCAGATCAAGGGGGCGCCGGAGACGTTCGACGCCGTCGGGTTCCTGCACCTGCTGCGGCGGATCCGCACGGAGACCGGCACGGTGTACGCGCCCGAGTTCGACCGGGACATCGAAGATTCACTGGCCCACGTCGTCGAGATCGGCCCCGGGGTCGGACTGGTGGTCACCGAGGGCAACTACCTGCTGCTGGCCGCGGAGCCCTGGGACGGCGTACGGGCACTGCTCGACGAGGCGTGGTTCGTGCACCTGGATGATACGGAGCGGCGGCGGCGGATGATCGCCCGGCACCGGCGGCATGGCCACGACCAGTCCGACTGCCGAGGCCCGAACGTTCGGCAGCGACGAACGCAACGCCCGGCTGGTCAATGCCGCCCCGAACCATCCCGACCTATGGATCGAACAGTCGTACAACGCGGTTGGTTAGCATCTGGTCATGCCGGCTTCATCGACTGACGTGGACAGCGCGCTCGACCATGTCGTCCTCCTAAACGCTGAGCACGAGCCGATCGGCGACGTGCCCCGCCTCGAGGTGCACGGCCGCCGTACGCCGTTGCACCTGGCTTTCTCGCTGTACGTCGTCAACGACCGCGGTGAGACCCTGCTCACCCGCCGGGCCTTGGGCAAACGGACCTGGCCCGGGGTATGGACCAACACGTGCTGCGGCCATCCCCGTCCCGGCGAGTCGCTCCCCGCCGCCATCCGGCGTCGGCTGCGCGACGAGCTCGTGCTCGAGGTGGGCGACCTGGAGTGCGTGCTGCCGGACTTCGCCTACCGGGCCACCGATGCCAGCGGCATCGAGGAGAACGAGGTGTGTCCGGTGTTCGCGGCACGCCCCCTGCATCCATCCGCCCGGCTGCTTCCGAATCCCGACGAGGTTCTGGACTGGAAGTGGGTGAGATGGACCGACATCAGCGAGGCGGCTCGGCGGACCCCGTTCGTGTTCAGCCCGTGGGCGGTGCAGCAGATGGCCCAGCTCGGCGGACAGCCCTGGTCGCCGCAACCCTGACCGGGGGGCTCGGGTGACCTCTCTCCCGTCGCTGCCCCCCGAGCCTGGGCCAGGCGATCCCGGCACGGTGATACCGCTGGTTCGTCCGGCCGCCACGGCGGCCAGTCCCCGCATCGCCCGGGCGAACGAGCGGTTCCTCCGCCGCGTCGACGACCGGCTGGCCGACGTGGTCGCCAACCTCGCGCAGACCTGGCGCTACGACCTGGTCGGGGAGGACGAGCCCGGCGCCGACGGGGTCGCGCCGCTGGACATCCTGCTGGAACGGGACCTCCCCGAGATGCTGCGTACGCTGACCATCACCGGCGGCAAGCGGATCCGGCCCAGCATGTGCTTCTGGGGCTGGGTCGCCGCCGGTGGCCGCGCCCAGGACGGGGCGGCCGGGCCGAGCGCGGACCAGGTGGTGCAGGTCGGGGCCGCGCTGGAGCTGCTGCACATCTTCGCGCTCATCCACGACGACGTGATGGACGAGTCCGCCTCCCGCCGCGGCCAGCCGTCGGTGCACACTCTGGCCGCGCAGCTGCACCTGCACAGCGCCGCCCGCGGCAACGCCCGCCGGTTCGGCGAGAGCATCGCGGTCCTGGTTGGCGACCTGGCCCACGCCGAGGCCGACCACATGGTCACCGAGCTGCCGCCGGCCATGCGCCGGCTGTGGCGCCTGCTCGTGATCGAGCTGGTGCAGGGGCAGAGCCGGGACATCACCGGCACCGCGGCCGGCCGCCGCGACCTGGCCCACGCCCGGCAGGTGGCCCGGATGAAGTCCGGCGCGTACACGGTCCAGCGGCCGCTGCAGCTCGGCGCCGCCGCGGCCGGCGCCACCGGGCCGGTGGTCCGGGCCATCACCGAGTACGGCCGGGAGGTCGGTGAGGCCTTCGCCCTCCGCGACGACCTGCTCGGGGTCTGGGGCGACCCGGAGCGCACCGGCAAGCCCGCCGGCGACGACCTGCTGTCCGGCAAGCCGACGGTGATCCTCTCGCTGGCCGACGAGCGGCTGCGGGGCAGCGACCGGGCGCTGCTGGCCCAGGTCGGCACGCCCGAACTGAGCCCGGCGGACGTCGCGCACCTGCAGGACACGCTGCAGGCGGCAGGGGTGGTCGACGCAGTGGAGTCCCGGATCAGCGGGCACGTACACGCCGCGGTCGCCGCGCTGGAACACCCGGCGCTGAGTCCGGACGGGACCGCCGGGCTGACCGCCATGGCGTACAAGATCGCCTGGCGAGACCGTTGAAGCCAGCAGGGAGACCCCCTTGAACCCCCGCGGCGCGCGCAACAACACACGGGAGCGCGCCCACCCATCAGCAAGGGGACGACCCCCTTGAACCCCCGCGGCGCGCGCAACAACACACGGGAGCGCGCCCAGTACCTGCCGGAGCGCCACACATGAACCAAGTCGTCGTGATCGGGGCCGGCCTGGCCGGGTTGTCTGCCGCCTGCTACCTCACCGGCCGCGGCTACGCCGTGACCGTGGTCGAGCGCGAGGAGGTGCCCGGCGGCCGGGCGGGGGTGCTGACCCGGGACGGGTTCACCTTCGACACCGGGCCCACGGTGCTGACCATGCCTGACCTGATCGCCGACGCGCTGCGCGCGGTGGGGTCGGACCTGGACCTGCTGCCGATGCGCCGGCTCGACCCCGCGTACCGGGCCTGCTTCGCCGACGGCAGCACCATCCACGTCCGCTCGGGGCACGAGGCGATGCGCGACGAGATCGAGCGGACCTGCGGGAGCGTGGACGCAGCGGCGTTCGATGGCTTCGTCGAGTGGCTCCGCCGGCTCTATGTGGTGGAGATGCCGCACTTCATCGACGCCAACTACGACTCCGCGCTCGGGCTGTTCCGCTCGCCGCGAGCGGTCGCCGAGCTGGTTCGGCTGGGCGCGTTCGGGCGGCTGGGGACCGCGGTGCGGCGGCGGTTCCGCGACCCGCGGCTGCACCGGCTGTTCAGCTTCCAGGCGATGTACGCGGGCCTGGCTCCGGACGCCGCGCTCGCCCTCTATGCGGTGATCACCTACATGGACAGCATCAACGGGGTCTACTTCCCCGAGGGCGGCATGCACGCGGTGCCGGTGGCGATGGCGCATGCGGCCGAGAAGGCCGGCGCCACGCTGCGCTACGGCGACGCGGTGACCGAGATCCTGCGCTCCCCCGCCGGTCGGGTGGCCGGGGTGCGCACCGCGGCTGGTGAGCAGGTTCCGGCCGACGCGGTGGTCTGCACCGTCGACCTGCCGGTGGCGTATCGGACCTTCCTGTCCGACCTCAACCCGCCCCGAGCCGCGCGCTCGGGTTCCTACTCCCCCTCCGCGGCTGTCTGGCACGTCGGCGTACGCGGAGTACCGGAACCGCCGATCGCCCACCACAACATCCACTTCGGTGCGGAGTGGGGCAGCTCGTTCGACGACCTGCTCAAGCGGGGGACCCTGATGCGCGACCCGTCGCGGCTGGTCACCGTGCCGTCGCTGGACGAGCCGACCGCGGCCCCCGGCGACTCCTCGACGCTGTACGTTCTGGAACCGGTGCCCAACCTGAACGGGCGGGTCGACTGGCGCCGCGAGGCCGGCCCGATGCGGGACCGGCTGCACGCCTTCCTCGGCGAGCACGGCTACCCGGACGACGTGGTCGTCGAGGAGCTGGTGAGCCCGCTGGAGTGGGAGGCCCAGGGCATGGCGGCGGGTACTCCGTTCGCGTTGGCCCACACGTTCCCGCAGACCGGCCCGTTCCGTCCGGGCAACGTGGAGCGGCGGCGTCCGGGCCTGTTCTTCGCCGGCTCCGGGACCGTGCCCGGCGTCGGTGTGCCCATGGTCCTGGTGTCGGGCAAGCTCGTCGCAGCTCGGGTGGGAAACTACCTGAGGTGATACCCGATCCCAGGCTCGTCGAGGGCTACCGGCGATGTGCCCAGCTGACCCGGCAGTACGGCACGACCTACTTCTGGGGCGCCGTGCTGCTGCCCAAGCCGCAGCGCAAGCACGTGCACGCGGTCTACGCGCTCTGCCGGCTGGCCGACGACATCATCGACCTACCCGACACCACTGAACCGGCCGTGATCGATGCTCAGCTCACCGCGTTCGAGGAGTCCTTCCGCACCGCCCTGGTCGAGCGCGGCAGCGACGACCCGACCATGGCGGCGATCGTGCACACCGTGACCACCTGCGGCATCGAGCCGGAGTGCTTCGAGCGCTTCTTCGGGGCGATGCGGATGGACCTGACCGTCAGCTCCTACCGCACCTGGCGCGACCTCTGCGACTACATGGAGGGCTCGGCGGCGGTGATCGGCGAGATGATGCTGCCGGTGCTGGAGCCGACCAGTCCGAAGGCCAAGGCGCCGGCCCGTTCTCTCGGGCTGGCCTTCCAGCTGACCAACTTCCTGCGCGACGTGGGCGAGGACCTGGACCGGGGCCGGGTGTACATGCCGCAGGATGACCTGGAGCGCTTCGGTGCCGACGTAACCCAGCGGCAGGCGACGCCGGAGTGGAAGGCGTTCCTGGCGTACGAGATCGAGCGCAACCGGGCGTTGTACGCCTTCGCCGACACCGGTCTGGCCCACCTGCCGCCGCGCTCGGCCCGTTGCGTCGGCACCGCCCGGGTCCTCTACAGCCGGATCCTGGATCGGATCGAGGCCGCGGACTACGACGTCTTCTCGACCCGGGCCCGGGTGCCCACCTGGCGCAAGGCGGCCACCGCGGCCCGCATTCTCGTCGCCGGACCCCCGAAGGCAGCGCCGGCCCGGATCGACCGATCGAGGAGCCGTGTCACCTCGCCCTCTGGCTGATCGGGCGGCCGGAGGCCGAGCCGGGGTGAGATCGGCGCCTGGAAGGATCGCCTCGTGTCCGAGGCCGTGAACCGTCGCCGGGCGGTGCGGGCCGGGGAAGCCACCTCGCCGCGGGTGGAGCACGACCGGCATGTCTGGCGGATCCGCTCTGCGGCGGCGGCCCGGCAGATCCTGGGCGAGCGCCGAGCCACGACCCAGGCCGGGTTCACCGCCGAGTCGATACCCAAGGGATACCTCAAGCACCACCCGATCCTCGTCTCGGACGGGCCGCTGCACGATCGGCAACGCTCGAAGGTCGGCCGGTTCTTCGCGCCGAAGGTGGTCGCAGCCCGCTACAGCACCCTGATGGCGGAGTGCGCCGACCGGCTGCTGGCCGAGGCGACGGCCCAGCCGGTCATTCGGCTCGACGAGCTCGCCCTGCTCTACACGGTCGAGGTGACCGCCCAGGCGGTCGGGCTGACCGACTCACCGGTCCCGGCCATGGCCCGGCGGCTGGTGTCGTTCTTCAACCAGCCACCCTTCGACATCACCCGGGACGACCTCGGACGGACCAGCCGGGACTGGATGCGGGCCGCCTGGAACGGGCTGCTGCCGGTGCTCCGCTTCTACGTCTTCGACGTCCGCCCGGCGATCCGGCGCCGGCGCCGGGCCCCGCAGGAGGACGTGATCAGCCACCTGATCGCCGAGGGCTACACGAACGCGGACATCCTCGTCGAGTGCGTCACGTACGGCACCGCGGGCATGGTCACCACTCGCGAGTTCATCGGCATGGCCGCGTGGCATCTGCTGCGGCACGCCGAGCTGCGCAACCGCTACCTCGTGGCGAAGCAGCCCGAACGGCTGGCGATCCTGAACGAGATCATCCGACTCGAACCGGTCGTCGGGCACCTCTACCGCCGGGTGCAGCAGCCGTTGTCCTTCGACGACGAGGACACCACGTTCACCGCCGAGCCGGGAGATCTGGTCGACCTGTGCGTCCGCGCGGCCAACGCCGATGCAGAGACGGTCGGTTCGGAACCGCTCGACCTCTGTCCGATGCGACCCCTCCCGCCCGGCGTCGACGAGGCCGTGCTCAGCTTCGGCCACGGCGCACATCGGTGCCCGGGGCAACCACTGGCGATCATGGAGTCGGACGTGCTGCTGCGCCGGCTGCTCGCTCGAGACGTCACCATCGCGGCTGAGCCCTCCATCGAGTGGGACGACCTGATCGCCGGCTACGGGTTGCGCGGGTTCGACCTCCACCCGGGCTGACACGGAGGGCGGCCGGAGAGGCGAGTCAGACCCGGACCACCTGGACCGCGGGGTGGGCGGCTGCGATGCGGTCGAAGTCGTCGTCCTGCGTCACCACTGGCAGCCCGTGTGCGACGGCCGTGGCCGCGATCAGCGCATCCGTGAGGCGGATTAGCCGGTGAACTCCGGCCCGGCGGGCGTCGTCGACCAGCCGGGCCCAGGCACTCATCACCGCCTCACTCACCGCAAGGGGATCAGCCGACCGGGCCAGGGCCAAGGTGTCGGCCCGCCGAGACCGGATCTCCTCGTCGCTGGCGGCCAGGACGCCCACCTCGAGCTCCCCGAGGGTGACGACGGACACGGCCACCCGGTCGGGCAGGACGCCGAGCGGACGACCGGCCTCTCGGGCAATGAACACCGAGGTGTCAAGTAGCCCTGAGGTCACCCGTCGGCCAGCGTCTGGCCGACCAGCTCGTCCAAGTCTGTCCGTAGTCCGGGATCAGCGGCGCGCTCACCCAGTTGGCTGCGGAGCGCGGCTCCCGACAACCATCGGGTTCGCGTCGCGTGCGGCACGATGTCGGCAACCGGTTCGCCGTGCACGGTCAAGGTCACCCGTTCACCTGATCGGACCGCGTCGATCACGCGAGTGGTCTCGTTGCGTAGCTCGCGCACACCAACCTCCATGTGCCATAGCGTAGCACAACCTCCTTGACCGCACGTCCCGGCTGACCTGCCCTGACGTCCGCGTAGTGAGGGTTCTGACCCTCGCTGACGCGGACGCAACGCGGGTCGGGGCGCTCAGCCGGCGAGCAGCCGGTGCAGCGGCCGGGACAGCCGGTGGCGGGAGCGCATCGGTACGGTCCACAGGTCATGGCCGGCCAGGCGACGGTCGGCCAGCAGCCGGTTGGCGGCCAGGAACCCGGTGGTCGCGGCCCGCTCCATCAGGGCGACCGGGAAGTCGCAGCGGATCCCGTCCCCGGCCAGCACCACCCACGGATCGGGCGTCGACACCGTCAGCCGGTCGGCCCAGGGCCCCGGACCGGCCAGCGGGCAGTCGTCCTGCACCAGCCACTCGTCGGCCAGCACCCGCGCTCGCGCGAGCTCGGGGTAGATCCGGTGCAGCTCGGCGGACATCCGGGTCCGGAGCTGGTCGTCGTCCCGCTCCCCGACCAGCGCGTAGGCATGCAGCTCGACCACGGAACCGCCGGAGGCCGAGGACCAGCGCCGGGCGCCCTCCTCGAACCGCTCCAGCAGCGAGATGTTGTCCAGCGGCCCGAACCCGGCGGTGCCCAGGAACGGGGCCCGGCCGGCATCGGCCGCGCGGTCCAGCCAGAGTCTCCAGACCGCGAAGGGCGGCGCGCTGCGGATGGCCGCCACCCGGGCCTGGTATGCCTCGTCGCCGATGCCGGCACCCTCCAGCAGCGTCCGGGTGGTCTCCGCGTCGGTGGCCAGCACGACCGCACCGGCGGCGAGCTCCGTCCCGGAGCCCAGCGTGACTCGCCGGTCGGTGGAGTCGATGGCCGTCACCCGCTCGCCCCGGCGCACCTCGACCCCGAGCCCTTCGAGATAGCGGGCCAGCGGCGCCCAGAACACGGTGTCGTAGTCGTCATCGGGGACGTCGAACAGCAGCCCCTCCGACGACCCCAGGAAGTAGCTGTGGAACATCGCCACCAGCTCGCCGGCGGCGAACTCGGTCGGATGGGCGAAGAAGCTGCGGGCGAAGACCTCCAGCGCCAGGTGCCGGGCCTTGTCCGGGAAGTGCAGCCGGTCGAGGAAGGCCGCTGCGCTCTCGCCGTCGTACGCGGCGAAGGTGCCGGGGAAGTCGACGTCGAGCAGCTCCATCGCGGCCCCGACGTCCACCGCCGCCAGGTCCCGCAGGGTGAACGACGGACTCTGCGCGACGAAGGCGGCCAGGTTGAGCGGCGGCGTACGCGGGGTCCGCGCGAAGGAGTCGGTGTGTCCGCCGGCCAGCACCAGCGGGTAGTCGGTCAGCGGCACCAAGCACTCCAGCGCCGGGTCGACCCGGCGCAGCAGCGCGCGCAGGTTGTAGTACTGGCGGAAGAAGGCGTGGAAGCCCCGACTCATGGTCACCCGGTCGCCGTCGTGGTCGACCGGCCACGCCCGGACCCGGCCGCCGAGCTGCTGGTGCGGCTCGACCAGGACCACCGGTACGCCGCGCTCGGCCAGGCCCACCGCAGCGGCGATGCCCGCGATACCACCGCCGGCCACCAGGACGGGCTCCGCGTCGCTGCCCGCCGAGCGGGTCGAGGAAAGCGCTGCTCCTGCAGGGTGGCGAACGGCGAGACGGTCCTGCCCGGGCCGCCAGGGTCGGCTCATGGCTGCGGTGCCACCGCCGGCTTGCGAGCGCGGAAGGTGTGCAGGATGCCGCGCTGCCAGCCGGGCACCGTGCGCACCTCAACGTCGACGAACCCGGCTCCGTAGAGCCGGTCGACGAAGCCCTGGACGGAGTCGAACCGCAGCACGCTGCGCCACAGGTAGCGGTAGAGCCGGGTCTGCCGCGAGGCCACCCAGCTGAGCGGGATGACCACCGCCCAACACACCAGCGACCAGACCAACGCGGCCAGCGACGACGCTGACACCGAGTACTCCTGGACCACAAAGGTGCCGTCGTCGTCCAGCAGGTCGAACACGGCGGCGAGCACCTTGTCCCGCTCGGTCACGTTGCGGAACAGGTAGGCCGAGAACACGCCCGGCACCCGGTCCCCCAGCCCCCACGACTCCCGCGCGAAGGCGAGCTCCTCGGCCAGGCCGATCTCGAAGCTGATCCCCGGCGGCCACGACTTGGCCCGGGCCTGCTCGAGCATGCCGGCCGAGGCGTCCACCCCCACGATCGAGGCGCGTACGCCGCGGGCCTGGGTCGCGTTGAGCAGCGCCCGGGTCGAGGCACCCGAGCCGCAACCGAGGTCGGCCAACCGCACGAGGGCGGCGCCGTTGCTGCCGGACGGTCGCGGCAACCGCTCGGCCAGGGCCTCGGCCGCCGTACGCAGATGGTCGTGGTAGCCCGGGTTGAGCCCGACCATCAGATCGTAGCGGTCGGCAGCGCGGTCGAAGGCCTCGAACACGTTGGCAGTCGTGATGGCGGTCACCGAACGTCGGTCTCCTTCTCCTCGAGGCGGCGTCGGTCGCGTCACCGCTGCCAGAGCAGGATAACGAGTCCGGTTGCGAACCCCGTCCATTCTCGGCGGGACGCGAACCGGGGCCGTCCGGGACCGAGATGATCATGACTTGCCAGTGACGGACCTGGTGTGATGATCTTGGTTGCACCCACCCACGAGGCAACGCCGACCGCCGGGATGTCTGTACAGGCAGGAAAACCTAGATTGACCTGTCAATCTTCGTTTCGGCTCAGGTTCGGCCAAATTAGCCCTGTAGAGGGCGGGAGAGAGGGTATCTCTACGGCTAGCATCCGAACCATGCCACCAGCGCAGGTGCCCGATTTCGGGGCTCGCCGCAGCGGGGGTTCGGGGGACTTAAGGCACGGCAATCTCACCCAGATCCTTCGCTATGTTCGCGACCACGGAGCCAGTAGCCGTCACGACATCGCTCGAGGGTGCGGTCTCGGTATCTCGACCATGACCGACCTCATCGGCGAGCTCCGATCACGGAGGCTCGTCCGCGAGCTCGACCCGATACGCCGGCCGGGAGCCGGCCGGCCGACCCGACCGATCGCCTTCGACGGTGAGCCCTGGTGCGTACTCGGCGTTCACGTGAACCTCGACAAGGTCAGCTTCGCGGCGAGCACGGTGGGCGGCCGCGAGCTGTGGAGCGAGACGGTCTCCGCCGACCTGAAACACAGCGGTGCGGAGGGCTACGCCCAGCTGCACAAGCTGCTGCGCGAGCAGCTGCAGCGGGTTCCGACCGGCCAGGAGCTGATCGCGATCGAGATCGGAC
The DNA here is from genome assembly GCA_963808435.1 of uncultured Actinomycetota bacterium. Classification (GTDB taxonomy): domain Bacteria; phylum Actinomycetota; class Actinomycetes; order Propionibacteriales; family Propionibacteriaceae; genus Microlunatus. The sequence continues at coordinate 212,371 of CAWEFW010000003.1, forward strand.
TCGGGGGCGCGATCGCCGCCGACCGAACCACGGTGCTGCACTACGCCAGGTTCGACTGGCACGACTTCGATCTCGGCGGCGCGGTCGCCGCAACCCTGCGCGAGGTCGGAATCAAGCACGCCTCGGTCAGCGTCAGCAACGAGTGTCAGCTGGCCGCGCTGGTCGCCGCCCGGGTCGAGCTACCGCTGCCTCCTGATGCCGTCGCGGTCTATCTCGGCGGCACCCGGACGATCGGCGGCGGCCTGATCATCCACGGCGAGATCTTCCGCGGCGCCGGCGGTGGTGCGGGCCAGTTCGGGCACCAGAACATCGACGACTCCGGACCGAAATGCTGGTGCGGCCGGTCGGGCTGCCTGGAGTCCCTGGCCGGACCGGCGGCGCTGCTGGCTTGTGCGGAGCTGGTCCCGGCCGACGAGGCCCGAGAGGTCGTCGACCGCGATCCCGAAGCGGCCCTCGCCACGATCTTCGAGGCTGCGCAGGCCGGAGAGACGAAGGTGCTCAACGCGCTCGAGCAGGCTGGCGACGTGCTGGGCCGGGCGATCGACGACCTGATCGGTGCGGTCAACCCACACGCAGTGATCCTGGGCGGTTACCTCGGAGTGGTCAGCGACCACCTGATGCCGCGGCTCCGCGACCGGCTGACCCAGCGGCTGGCCGCACCGGCGTACGCGGGGACCGAGATCATGGCGCTGGCCGGACTGCGTCCGCGCACGGTGCAGGGAGCGCTGCTGGCCGCCCGCGACGCCTGCTTCTACGACCCGCTGGCTCTCACCCGGCCCCTTTGATCTGTGCTCTTCTCGCACCAGTCGCGCTCTTGGAGCTGGCGTCGTCGTCGTCTTCGCGAACGGAAAGAGCGCCCTTCATCTCATCACTCCTCCGATCGCCAGCCGAGCGCACCTGGCGATGCTCGAAGTGCGATGGTCAGGCGCTTAGCGCGTCTGCGGTGAGGATGACGGCGGCGGCGGTCCAGGCCAGTGGGGCCACCGAGGCGGGACGGCCGTCGGCGAGCACCTTCTCCGGGAACGAGCCGGCCGCTGTGCGGTGCCGGTCGAGCCACGCCAGCCGGGCCAGCGCGATGTCGCGCTGCCCCAGCGTGGCGGCGGTGAGGGCGTACGTCGCCGTCGCGTTCGTCCAGCTGATCCCGTCCTGCCGCCACGACCCGCCGGGCGCCAGCCCGCCGGCCGGCCGGGCCATCGCCGTCCTGGCCTGCTGCCAGGCCGTGACGACTGCCGGGTCAGCCGCGCCCGAGAAGGGCGGCAGCAGGAAGCAGACCCCCAGGTCGACGCTGTCCGCCCGACCACCCAGGTGGCGGGGGAACCCGGCCGGGCCGTAGCGGGCGAGGATCACCGACCGCAACCGGGCGGCCGTGTCCGCCGTCGCCCGGCGCGAGGCCTGGTCGTCCAGCACCGCGTACAGATCAGCCGCCGAGTCCAGCCCGGCCGCCAGCAGCGCCGCGGTCGACAGGGTGAGTCGCCGCTCGCGCACCTCCCAGTAGTCGGCCGAGACCGGCGGCAGCGTGCGCGGGTTGTCGACCGCCGCCTCTGCCGCCGCCGCCGACCGGTCCAGCAGCTCCGCGTGCCGCCGCACGAAGTCCACCCGCTCCGAGGCCGGCAGAGCCTTGGCCACCTGCGCCGTCGCCCAGAGCGCCCAGCCCACGCCATCCAGCTGGGCGCCGCGGCCGTCCGGCTCGCCCTGGCCGTCGGCGAGGTACCGCGCGGCCAGTACACCGGAGGCCGGCTGCACCCGCCTCAGGAAGGCCACGACCCGCTCCGCGTCCGCGAAGTGCCCGGTCCGGGCCAGGGCAGCTGCGGCCATGGCGGAGTCGCGCGGCCAGACGTGCCGCCAGGCCGGGCTCCAGCCCGCCACCGGTACGCCAAAGGTGCGGCTCAGCACCCGGAGGTCGAGCAGTCCCGCGACGACCAGGTCCCGCGACACCCCGGCGACCTCCGGAACGGTGCCGGCCGCCAGCCAGGCGCGTTCTTCGGCGATCAGCCGCTCAGTGTCCCTCGTGTTGGCCAGCACGCGCGTGCCCGGCACCACCTCGGTCGCTCGTGCCTCCACCACCTGACCGCCGGCACCGACCACCACCGTGTCGGCATGCAGCGGCACCTCGGCCGGCCGGCCGCGCACGACGAGGTAGCCCACCCCGGCCAGGCTGGTCACGAGCAGTAGGCCGAGTCCGGTCAGGACGACGGCGCGGGAGGTTCGGCCCAGGCTCGGCGACAGTCGGGCATCATCAGCCAGTGCCGCGACCGCCATGGCCGCAGCCTAGTTGGCTCCAGTTGCCGGGCGGTCCGCGAACCCCTAGGTTGCCAACGTGCCCGCACCCAGTCCTGGTTACTCGATCACCGTGCGCGTCGAGGCGCCCACCGACCCGGCGGCCACCGCGCGGCTGTCCACGGTGGTGGCCGAAGCAGGTGGCGCGATCACCGCGCTCGACGTGGTGGAGTCGCACCCGCAGATGCTCGTGGTCGACGTGTCCTGCAACGCCAGTGACGTCGCCCACTCGGAGTCGATCACCAAGGCCATCGAGGCCCAGGAGGGCTTCAGCGTCCGCAAGGTGTCGGACCGGACCTTTCTGCTGCACCTGGGCGGCAAGATCGAGGTCACTCCGAAGGTGGCGCTGAAGCACCGCGACGACCTCTCCCGCGCCTACACCCCTGGGGTCGCTCGGGTGTGCCTGGCCATCGCCGAGAAACCGGAGGACGCCCGGCGGCTGACCATCAAGCGGAACACCGTGGCCGTGGTCACCGACGGCTCCGCGGTGCTCGGACTGGGCAACATCGGCCCGGCCGCCGCACTGCCGGTGATGGAGGGCAAGGCGGCCCTGTTCAAGCGGTTCGCCGGCGTGGACGCCTGGCCGGTCTGCCTGGACACCCAGGACTCGGACAAGATCGTGGAGATCGTCAAGGCGATCGCCCCGGTCTACGGCGGGGTCAACCTGGAGGACATCTCGGCGCCGCGCTGCTTCGAGATCGAGGAGCGGCTGCGGGCCGAGCTGGACATCCCGGTGTTCCACGACGACCAGCACGGCACCGCGATCGTGGTGCTGGCCGCGTTGATCAACGCGCTGCGCGTGGTCGGCAAGGACATCGCCGACGTGTCCTTCGTGGTCTCCGGCGTCGGGGCGGCCGGCTCGGCGATCATCCGCCTGCTGCTGCGGCAGGGTGCGCGGACGATCATCGGCTGCGACAGCAAGGGCGCGGTATGGGATGCACCCGAGGGCTCCTCGGCCATGCGCCGCTGGCTGGTGGACAACACCAACGCGGAGAAGCGGTCCGGCAGCCTCAAGGAGGTCCTGGTCGGGACCGACGTGTTCATCGGGGTATCCGCGCCGAACATCCTGGACGAGAGCGACATCGCCGGGATGGCTCCGCACGCCATCGTCTTCGGGCTGGCCAACCCCATCCCCGAGGTCGACCCGATCGACGCGCAGCGGCACGCCGCCGTGGTCGCCACCGGCCGCAGCGACTTCCCGAACCAGATCAACAACGTGCTGGCGTTCCCCGGCTTCTTCCGCGGCCTGCTGGACGGCAACCTGCGCAACATCACCGACGAGATGCTGTCCGCCGCGGCCAACGCCATCGCCAACCGCGTCGCCCCGGACGAGCTGAACGCCAGCTACATCATCCCCAGCGTGTTCGACGCCTCGGTCGCGCCGGCCGTGGCGGCGGCCGTCCGTGAGGTGGGCGGAGCGAAGGCCTAGCCACGGCCACCTTCCTCGTTCGCTCCCTCCCGGGAGAAAACTCCACCAATGGCCAGTTATCGCCCCCGCGTACGCCGCCTGAGGTCGAGAACTCCACCAATGGCGAGTTGCCCCGGGATGGGGGCGGTGACGTCGGCTGACAGACTCGGCTGATGGACTATCGCACTCTTGGGCACAGCGGCTGTGCCGTGTCGAACCTCTGCCTCGGCACCATGACCTTCGGCAGCGAGACCGACCAGGAAGGGGCGTACGCACAGCTGGACCGGTTCGTCGAGGTCGGCGGGACGCTGGTGGACACCGCGGACGTGTACTCGGGTGGGGTGAGCGAGAAGATCATCGGGCGCTGGTTCGCCGCGCGTCCCGCGTACGTGACCGAGCGGGTGGTGCTGGCCACCAAGGGCCGGTTCCCGATGGGTGACGAGCCGAACGCCGCCGGCCTGTCCACCCGTCACCTGACCCGAGCCCTCGACGCTTCGCTGCGCCGGCTGGATCTGGACTCGGTCGACCTCTACCAGGTGCACGCCTGGGACCCGGTGACCCCACTGGAGGAGACGCTGCGGACCCTGGGCGGCTTCGTCACTGCCGGCAAGATCGGCTACTACGGGTTGTCCAACTTCACCGGCTGGCAGCTGACCAAGGCCGTGCACCTGGCGCGGGCGCTGGGAGTGCCGGGTCCGGTCACCCTGCAGCCGCAGTACAGCCTGATCGTGCGGGAGATCGAGTGGGAGGTCGTGCCCGCGGTGCTCGACGCTGGGATGGGCATGCTGCCGTGGAGCCCGCTCGGCGGCGGCTGGCTGTCCGGCAAGTACTCCCGCGACTCCCGGCCGAGCGGCGACACCCGCCTCGGCGAGGACCCCGACCGCGGCATGGAGGCGTGGGACCGGCGCGGGACCGACCGCACCTGGGCGATCATCGACGCGGTGCAGAAGGTGGCCGAGGACCGGGGCGTGTCCATGGCCGAGATCGCGCTGGCCTGGGTGACCGACCGACCCGCGGTCACCTCGACCATCCTGGGCGCGCGAACGGTCGAGCAGCTGGAGACGAACCTGAAGGCGGCCGACCTGCACCTGACGCCCGAGGAGACCGCCGCTCTGGACGAGGCCAGCGACCCGGGGGCCGCGGACTACCCGTACGGCTCGATGGGTGAGGACCAGCGCAACCGGGTGATCTGAGGCTCTCAGCGAGGGTCGTCGGCCAGCCGCTGGAAGAGCAGATGGTCCTGCCAGCGGCCGGCAATGTCGATGTAGCGCGCGGCCACCCCGATCGGGGTGAAGCCGTTGCGCTCCAGAACCCGTCGCGACCCGCGGTTGTGCAGCAGGGTGCCGGCCTGGACCCGGTGCAGCCCGAGCTCGGTGAAGGCGAGCTCTACCACGGCACCGACGGCGGCCGTCGCGACGCCGCGACCGTTGTGCGCCTGGTCGACCCAGTAACCGAGGTCGGCGGAGCAGAACGCACCCAGGACCACGTTGTTGAGGTTGACCCGGCCTACCGGCTCGCCGCCGACCGTGATCACCCCCGGCCAGTCGATGCCCTGCTGGTAACGCCGCAACGCCTCGGCCAGCAGGACCCGCTGCCCTTCCGCGGTGAAGTACGCGTCCTCGCGGACCGGGTCCCACGGCGCGAGGAAGTCCCGGTTGCGGACCAACACCTCGGCGAGCGGGTCTGCGTCGTCCTCGGAGACCACCCGGATGCCCACCGTCATGGACGCCGATCGTAGTGTCGGATTCCGTGACCGCGAACAGCTTCTCCGTCGACGTCCCCGGCGGTCGACTAGCGGCCGAGCGTTGGCCCGGGTCCGGACCGACGCTCGTCCTGCTGCATGCCGGCGTGGCTGACCGGCGGGCGTGGACCGCCACGGCGAGCACCCTGGCCGGGAGGTACGCCGTGGTCGCGTACGACCGGCGCGGCTTCGGCGAGAGCCCGCTGGGCCGAATCCGTTCACCCACGTCGAGGACCTGCGCGCCGTGCTCGACGCCATGAGAACGGATAAGGCATGGCTGGTCGGCAGCTCCGCCGGCGGTCGGGTCGCCATGGACGCCGCGCTGGCGTACCCGGAGCGGGTGGCCGGCCTGGTGCTGCTCGCCCCGGCGATCAGCGGCGAGCCGACCGACCTCGAGGCCGACCCGGAGACCGAGCGGCTGAACGCCCTGATGGAGGCGTCCGCCGCCGCGGGCGACCTGGATGAGGTCAACCGGCTGGGGGCCTGGCTCTGGCTGGACGGGCCGGCCGGGCCGGAGGGTCGGGTCAGTGGTCCCGCCCGCGACCTCTTCCTGGCCATGAACGCGATCGCCCTGCAGAGCGGGGCCGAGTCGGCCGCGGGCGCCGGCAACAGCGGGATCGACGCCTGGTCGCGGCTGGCCGAGATCATCGTCCCGGTGACCGTGGCCTGGGGCGAGCTCGACCTCGAGGTGCTTAACAACCGCTGCCGGCAGCTGGTCGAGCTGCTGCCGGCGGCGTCCGGCCGCGAGCTGCCGCAGCTGGCCCACCTCCCTTACCTCGAGGATCCGGACCTCGTCGCCGACCTCATCCGGACCGCCGTCCCGTCTTGACCCCGAGCAGCCGCCCGGCCGTCCGGGTCAACCAGCTGGGTTACCTGCCGTCCGGACCCAAGCAGGCCACGCTGATCTCGTCGGCCGCCGAGCCGGTCGACTTCATCGTCGTGGACGGGCACGGCCGGACCGCCTACGCCGGGCGCAGCCAGCCGTGGCCAGCAAACCCCGAGCCCACCTCAGGGCTGGACGTGCACGGCCTGGACTTCTCCGGACTCAGCACGCCCGGGCGCTTCACAGTCGTCACCGGTGACGCGACCAGTCACCCGTTCATGATCGAGAGCGGGCTGTACGCCGGTCTGGCCGCCGATGCCCTGCGTTTCTTCTACCTCCAGCGCTCCGGCTGCCCGATCGACGAAGCCCGGGCGCCGGGCTACGGTCGACCCGCCGGCCACGTCGGAGTCCCGCCGAACACCGGCGACACCGCCGTGCCGGCCTGGACCGGTCCGGACGCCGAGCGCCTGTACCCCGGCTGGTCCGAGAGCGGCCGGTTCGACGTCTCGGGCGGTTGGTACGACGCCGGCGACCACGGCAAGTACGTGACCTCGGGTGCACTGCCTGCCTGGCAGCTGCTGGCCACCGTCGACCTGCTGCGCGACCACCCCGCCACGGCCCCGAGCGGCCTCGAGGCCGCGCTGCTCGAGGAAGCCCGGTGGCAGCTGGACTGGCTGCTGAGGATGCAGGTGCCGCCGGGCCATCCGTACGCCGGACTGGCCTTCCACCGCGTCCACGGCACCTCCTGGGCACCGGCCGCGATGTGGCCGCACGAGGACCCGGTGACCCGGGTGCTGCACCGGCCCTCGACCGGGGCCGGGCTCCACCTGGCCGCCGTCGCCGCCCGGGCCGCGCAGACATATGCGGAGGTCGACCCGGCGTACGCGGATCGGCTGCTCACGGCCGCCCGGCGGGCCTACGCGGCCGCCCAGGCCGAGCCGGCGGTGATCGCGCCCGACGACCAGGGCGCGTTCGGCGGCGGACCCTACGGGGACGACGACCTGAGCGATGACTTCTTCTGGGCCGCCGCGGAGCTCGGGCTGGCTCCCGCCGCTCCGGCGGGCGACACGTTCCCGCTCGACGGGTTCGACTTCGACGCAGTGGCGGGACCAGCCCACCTCAGCCTGGGCCCGACCGACCTGGTGCGGACCGCCGCCCGACGGCTGCTGGTCCTCCAGCAGGACCAGCCCTGGGGTCAGCCGTACACGCCGGATGGGCCCTGGGGATGGGGATCGAACGGTCGGATCTTGAACAACCTGATGGTTCTGGGCCGCGCGTACGAGCTCACCGGCGAGCCCGACCTGCTGGCCGCGACCCGGACCGGAATGGACTACCTGCTCGGCCGCAACGCTCTCGGCCAGAGCTACATCACCGGCTACGGCACCGACTTCAGCCGCCACCAGCGCACCCGGCACTTCGCGCACCACGTCGACCCGGCCTTCCCGCCGCCGCCGGCCGGAGCCCTGGCCGGGGGGCCGACCAACCAGGCCTACCCCGGCTTCCCCGACGACCCGCGGCTGCCCGGCCTGCCGCCGCAGCAGGCCTACCTGGACGTGCCCACCTCCGAGACCACCAACGACGTCTGCATCCGCTGGAACGCACCGCTGGTCTGGGTCGCCACGTTCCTCACCGTGACCGCCTGACCACGCTGTCCACTCGCCTTCACCTGCCGTTCAGAGAGCCGACCGAACGATGCTGCTAGCGTCGCCAGAGTCGGTTCGACCAAGGGTGAGGGCAGATGACGGGGCACAGCCGGAGGATGTCGATCATGGTCATGACCGTGCTGGCGACGCTGGCCGCCGTCCTGCTGGGCCAGCCGGCGCAGGCGGCCGGTCGCGGCGACCGCGGCCGGGACCAAACGGTGCGCTTCGCCACCTACAACGCCAGCCTCAACCGGGCGGCGGCCGGCCAGCTGGTCAGCGACCTGAGCACCCCGACCAACACCCAGGCGCGCAACATCGCCGAGGTGTTGCAGCGGGTCCGGCCGGACGTGGTGCTGCTGAACGAGTTCGACTACGTCGAGGACTACCGCGCGGTCGATCTCTTCCGCACCAACTACCTCGAGCGGTCCCAGCAGGGCGCCCGCCCGATCCGCTACCCGTACGCCTTCACCGCGCCCTCGAACACCGGGATCCCCACCGGCTTCGACCTGGACCGCAACGGCACGGTGGGCGGCGGCAACGACGCGTTCGGGTTCGGCGAGTTCCCCGGCCAGTACGGCATGGTCGTGCTGTCGCGCTACCCGATCGAGACCGACCGAGTCCGGACCTTCCAGCTGTTCCGCTGGGCCGACATGCCCGGCGCGCTGCTGCCCGACGACCCGACGACCGCCGCGCCCGCCGACTGGTACTCCCCCGAGATCCTCGAGGTCTTCCGACTGTCCAGCAAGTCGCACTGGGACGTCCCGGTCCGCGTCGGTCGCAAGACGGTGCACGTCCTGGCCTCCCACCCGACCCCGCCGACGTTCGACGGTGCCGAGGACCGCAACGGCACCCGCAACCACGATGAGATCCGGTTCTGGGCGGACTATGTCAACCCGGGATCCGGCCGCTACATCTACGACGACGAGGGCCGGCGGGGCGGGCTGCGGCCCGGGTCGCGGTTCGTCATCATGGGTGACCAGAACGCCGACCCGCTGGACGGCGACTCGGTGAACGAGGCCATCAACCAGCTGCTGGACTCCCGGTGGATCCGCGACCCGAAGCCCGCCTCGGCCGGCGCGGTGGAGGCGGCGCGGCTGCAGGGCGGCGCCAACCTGACCCACCGGGGCAACCCGGCGTACGACACCGCCGACTTCAACGACAATCCGGCGCCGGGCAACCTGCGGGCCGACTACGTCCTGCCGTCGCGCTGGGGCCTGAAGGTGAAGGACTCTGGGGTGTTCTGGCCGGTCCGCAGCGACCCGCTGTCCCGGCTGACCGGGGAGTTCCCGTTCCCGACCAGCGACCACCGGCTGGTCTGGGTGGACCTGCGCATCCGCTAGCCTCGCGGGTCGTAGACAAGCGGAGTCGGCGTCCCGGGACGCGGGACACCGAGCGGAGCGTGGATGGGCCTGGCCGGAGCCCGAGCCTGCGAGGGCGGATGGTTGGGAGACGCGGTGTGTCCGCGTCCCGGGGCGCCCGATCAGCGAAGAAGGGCCTGGTGGGAGCCCGAGCCTGCGAGGGCGGATGGTTGGGACGCGAGGTGTCCCGCGTCCCGGGGCGCCCGTATCAGCGAGGACGGGTCAGGCCAGGTTTTGGAAGAACGTGATGATCCCGGTGAAAACCCATGCGATCCCGCCCATGATCGCCTGCGCTCCATCCGCTGCCGCCGACGGCTGCGAGACGATGTAGAAGACCAGGAAGACCACCACGAGCGTCAGCACTATTTTCTTCGCCATGTCCGACTCCTTGCCCGGTCAATTCAGCGGCGGAAAAGACATGCCACGCTGCACGCCTTGTATGTGGACATTTTGCTGTTCTCCAGTCTAAGCGGAGAGGAGAAACCCGTCGAGGTCACGAGGGAGCCGCCATCCCCGCCCGGATCGAGTGGCCCACCTCGGCAGCCACCCGCTCGGCCTTTCGGCGGGTCGCCGCGCTCAGCTGGTCGTGCTGGATGACGTTTCCCTCCGCGATGTGCGGGTCGGGGTCGATCTCGATCACCGCCCGGGTCCGGTCCGCGAAGTATGGCATCAGGTGCTGGCGGCAACGGCTGTCCACATCACCCTGGCCGTGGGAGGCGACCACGACCGCGCGCCTGACCAGACCGACCACCCGCTCGTCGCCACTGTGCTCCAGCTCCTCCAGCATCTCGATGGCCGGCACCGAGTAGTCGTTGCGCCACTTCACCGGTACCACCAAGGCGTCGGCCTTGTCGATCGCGGCGCGCCAGTTCTCCGCCGACTCGTTGTTCGCGGTGTCCACGATGATCATCTGGTAGAAGCGGGAGACCAGCGCGTGGACGTCCTCGAACTCCTCCCGCTTCAGCGACCGGCCGGACTTGGTCGCCGAGACCAGGACGTCGTACTGCCCGGCCACCTGGTGCCTCACGAAGCCGGACAGGTCACCGAGCCGGACCATGGCCTCCCCGACGCCCTGGTTGTCCTGCTGGGCCGAGATCAGGTCGCGGATGTTCGTCGCCCCAACCGGGGCACCGGTGCGCAGGTGCATCGTGCCGCGCAGCTCGTGGTTCTCCAGGGCCAGGACGCCGCCACCGCGCGCGGTGCCGAACGCCCCGGCCAGCAGCAGCGAGGTCGTGGTCTTGCCCGACCCACCGCGCGGGTCGGCGACCACGATGGTCACCGGCCGCCCGTACGCCTGGCAGGCCGCATCCCGGTCCGCCCGCTCCGCGCGCTCCTTGGCCCCCGGGCCGATGCCCAGCATCCCGCGCCAACCGCGGGTCGACTTCGGCACCCGGGTGACCGGGACGATGCTGCCCATCACGTACTCGGAGTCGTACGGCCGTTGCTTCGCGGACGGGGCGGGTGTTGGTTTGGCCGGCACGCGCTCGGCCCTGCGTCGCGTCGCCGGGACCGCGAACTGGGATCCCTCCGCGGACTCCGCCTCCCGCTCCGGTTCCTCGCCCGGCGCCGCGGCCTTATCCTCTGCCGTGTCCCGGGTGGCGGTGCTGCCGTCGTCCTCACTGACCTGACCGTCGGGCGCCATCACCAGCTGCCAGCGGCCCTCGGGATCGTACGAGACGAAGCGCACCGGCTCACCGGACCGGGCGGCCAGCTGCTGGACCTGGGCCAGCCCCTGGGCCCGAGCGGCCCGCAGCGCGCCGGCGCTGATCGGCGCCGCAACACCCTCCACGATCACCTCGCCGGTACCGTCGGCCCACAGACGCAGGGTCACCGCCGGCTCTTCGGTCGTTGCGGTCAAGGCTCCGTCCTCTCTTCCTCCGGCCCCCGGGTGGGGGTCTCATACTCGATCCACACGTGCCGCGTCGGCACACACGTGGCCCGCGGGATGTGCTCCGGGCGCTCGTCCTCGCCCGCCTCTTTCCATCGATACCACTGATCCTCGAATACCACGTTCAGGTACCGGCCGCCGTTGGACTCGAACACCTCCGAGACCACGCGGAGGTCGTACGTGGTCGCGTCTCGGCCGACCACCGCGCAGCGTAGGCCGATCACCTCGCCGAGGTCGTCCGGGCTGGTCCAGCGCACCGGCGGCGGCGGTCCGAAGGTGATGACCTCCATCGGCTGGCTGGTGTCGACCAGCCGGCCCTCGGCGTCGAACGCCCAGCCACTCCACGGGTCCATCTCCCCCGCCCCGGTCCGGTCCGCCTCAGCCACGGAGCACCCCCTGCTTGCGCAGCCACGCCTCGGGGTCGCTCGCGCTGCCCTGGACCCGAACCTCGAGGTGCAGGTGCGGTCCGGTGGTGTTGCCGGTCATGCCCACCCTGCCGATCACCTGTCCAGTCTTGACCACCTGGCCAACGCGTACGCTGCGGGCGGACTGGTGCGCGTACCAGAACTGCAGCCCGGGGCGGGCCTCGATCTTGGTCAGCTGCCCGTAAGCGCCGCCCCAGCCGGAGGAGACCACCCGGCCGCCGAGCACGGCGCGGATCGGGGTACCGGTGCCGGCGGAGAAGTCCAGGCCGGTATGGCAGCGGGCCCACAGGGAGGAGCACTGACCGAACCGAGCGGTGAGCACCACGCTGGCCAGCGGCAGCACCGGCGGACCGGCGCTCCCGCCCGGCCCACCGACCACGTCGGAACCGGCCGAGTCACCGTAGGTGGAGACGTGCACGTGGTCGTAGTGCGGGCTGATCCCGAAGTAGGGCCGCCAGCCCTCGGCCTGCCGCTCCACCGACCAGATCTGCTTCTTCCAGATCACGTACTTCACGCCGAGCTGCTTGCGGTTCTGCAGCAGCCACCGGGCGATCTCGTCGCCCGTGGCCACCCCGGCCGGGCTGGTGTAGTCCGGGATCATCACGTCGACCGCGTTGCCGTACGGGTGGTCGCTGACGTTGGGGCGGCTGCCGATGCCGTAGTAGGTCCGGACCTGCGGCCAGCCGCGGGCAGTGCAACGGAGCACCCGCAGCGCATCCGGGTTCAGCCCCGACTCTGCGCCCAGGCCGGTCGGTGGGCAGGTCATCGCGTCCGCCGGGCCGCACAGCATCGACTCACTGGTCACCTGGGCCTCGGCGGACTGCGGGTCGATCTTGTCCTTGAACACCGCGAGCAGGGTGCGAGAGATCCGCTCGTGCTTGGCGTACGCGTCGGGAAACGCCGATCGCTGCACCTTCTGCGCGGCCACCGTGATCGCCATGTTCTCCCACCCGCGGACCTGCTTCAGCCCCGGAATGGTGTAGCCCACCGGTCCCGCCGGACCGCTGCCGGCTCGCCGGGCCGCCGCCACGTCTACGGCCGAGACCACCTTGCCGCGGAGAAACACCCGGGCCGCGTAGCCGACCTGGGTGACCTGCTCCAGAGTGCCGTACCAGCCGGGCTTCTGCCGCTGCTGGAACACCCCGGCGTCCCCGTCGCCGTTCGGCCGGTCGATGCCGGGATAAGCGCCAAGCTGCGACTCCTGCATCGCCGTCGCGAAGGCGACCAGTGCGGCCCGCTCGGTCTTGGCCGGCGACCACTTCTCGGCGATCCCCACGCCCAGTGCAGTGAGGTAGATCGTGCGGGCAACCTCGACCTGGCGTGTCGAGAGGGCGCTGACCTGCGGCACCGGCCCCCCGTCGCCGGTGATGGCAGGCGCCGTCTCGGCACCGCAGTTGCTGGGCGCCGTGGTGACCACCCGCTGGATGGAGGTCGCGGTGATCGAGGCGAAGTAGGTCGGCAGCCAGAGGATCACTGACAGCGCGATCAGCTGTAGCACCAGCACGGCGATCAGCACCCGCCGCCCGGTCCGGCTACGGACCAGGGACAGGGCGATCTGGCCGGCCATCTTCGCCACGGTCGGGTTCATGAGCCCTACTCGAGCGGGCCGACCGTGTCGACCAGCCAGCCGTAGCGGCTGGCCGGCTCGTACACCAGCTCCATCCGGACGGTGGTGCCGTCTGACATCTTCTGGTCGGCCACGGCGGCGAAGTCACTGGCCGACACCACCACCAGGGCGCCCTTGGGCTTGGCGTCGGGCAGCTTCGCCGGGTCGACGTCGGCCAGCCGGTCGAGCAGGCTGTCGGTCGCCGACACCTGGAGCAGCGGCACTCGGATCGCCTTCTTCGGCTCCAGCCAGCCACGGAGGAACGTCGTCGCCGCCTCCCGTACGCCCTCGGGCTCGTCCGTCCGCAGCGTTGCGTCGGTGCCGCCCGGCGTCGGTGAAGCCGAGGCCGAGGTTGCGACGGTTGGTGCTTTCGACCCGGTTGGTGCTTTCGACCCGGTCGTTGCTCCCGGCGCCGGCGTGCCGCCCGGCGTCGGCGCTGTTGCCGCCACGGTTGCGGTCACCGTGACCACCGGCGCCGCGGTTTGAGCGGTCGGTCGCAGCAGCACGAAGGCCAGGGTGGCTGCGAGCAGCAGGCACACCAGGGCCAACACCACCGTCACCACCGGGCTGCCGCGGCGGTCGGACCCGGCGACCGGGCCGTAGCTCATGCCAGGGCCATCCAGCGGGTTGCTCCTCATCAGCGCGCCTTGGCCTTGGCGTGGTAGAGCGGCGTCCAGGTCTCCTCACCGTTCGCATCGACCTGCGGTTCGGGGAACCGGACATACTCCTCGACCTTGAGCTGGCCGCCGGCTCGATACCTGCTCGGCTCGTTCTGCACCACGATCCCGGTTGGGTACACAGCCGGCGGCTCGGCGGACTGCACCGCCGGAGGCGGGTCGGGAGGGCTGACCCGATAGGCGTCGTCAGCGGGCGACGAGCTGGCCGAGGCGATGGTGAGCCGCGGCGTACGCTCCGCCGGGCCAGAGTCGACGCTACTGCCGACCCGCAGCGGTTCCGGATCGGCGGAGGGGTCGGCGGAGCGGGGCAGCGTCGTCTGCTCGGCGACCACCGGTCGCCCGTCGAGACCCGCGACGACCGGCACCAGGGCCACCGGCCGCAGCCGCCGCGGGTCCTCGGGCGGAGCCACGACCTCGGTCGGCGGTGGAAGAGCGTTCGGGCTGGTCCGAGCCGGGTCGGGCGTGGTGCGACGCGCAGCCTCGAGCGTCGGCCGGGTGCCACCGGCCAGCCGCTCCGCCCCGGCCCAGCCGATGGCACCGGCGGTGGCGTACGCCGCGGCCGGCACCACCTGCGGCGAGGGTAGCGGTGGCATGGACGGCTCGACCGGCTGCACGTGGTACGTGACGCCGGACTCGCCCGGTGTCATGCCGGGGTAGCTGCTCGCACCGCCCTGCCCGGCATCATCGCGCTGGCTGAGCTTCTGCCCCGCGACCACGCCGAGCGCGGTTCCCCCGGCCCGGCGCAGCAGGGAACTGAGATAGGCACGGTTCGGGTCGAGCCCGGCCATCGACTTGAACGACTGGACCGGCTTGGTGATCATGATCGCGATCACCGTGGCGATGATGGCAAACAGCAGCTGCCAGCCCATGCCGACCGGTGCGGTCTGGATAGCCCCCAGAACCAGGGTCATCACCCCCGCCGCGATGGTGAACTTGACGATGTTGACCAGCGCCGCGGTGAACAGGTCCCACATCCGCTGCAGCACGGCGTACTTCACGACACCGACCACGACGCCGATCGGGGCCACCACCACCATTGCGATCATGATCAACCGGGCGACCAGCGTGAGGAGGGATGCGAGCACCACGAAGAACCCCATGATCAACACCCAGACGGCGCCGAGGATGGTACCGGCGGTGCGGGTGTCGGTCTTTCCGGTGAAGGACTCGTAGGCGGCCGGATCCTTCTCCTCCACCTCAGCGGCGATCTTCTTGAACTCCGCGGCCTTGGCCTTGTCGATGTCCTCCTGGACGTCGGGGTCGGCATCGATGGCCTTGACGTCGGACCAGGTGTAGGTCAGCGCCGACATCAGCCGCGGCCCGTACTCGGTCGCCGTCGGAGAGTCGGCCGAGCCGAAGTTGCCGACCAGCCAGGTGTTGTAGATCGCCTCCCGGGTGATCAGGTCCGATGCCCGCGGGCTGAACCCTGCCTGCGCGGCCGACGAGACCGCCTTGGCCCCTTCGTCCATCAGGGTGGTCGCCCGCACCGGGAACACCAGGGCAAACACGGCCAGTCCCACACAGGCCACCACCACCATCAGGCGGCGGAAGGTCTCGGAGTAGCTTGCCCGGACGGCGTTGAAGGCCAGCACGATGCTGACCACCAGCAAGGCGAGCGGTAGCCAGACCGTCAGTATCCGCTCGTCCAGGGTGTCGGCGACCGAAGCGACCACCGGCTTGAAGAAGTCGAAGCTGGCCGAGCGGCACATGTTCTCCACCGACTCCACCGCCGCGTTCATGGTGGTCAGCCCGGCCATGGCGATGTTGGCGAGGTTCGTGGAGGCGACCGCGCTGGGGTCGCGGATGAAGTCCGAGCCGCAGCCCAGGTCATAGTTGGTGTAGCGCCAGGCCCAGCCGTAGACCGAGCTGATCGGCACATTCTCGTCGGTGAACGGGTTGGGCGCCACCGTCGGCACCGTAGCCAGGTCCGGCTTGTCCATCACCAGCCCGGCGGTCTGGAAGTCCGGCCGGACCGGGGCGGGCACCTCCTCGCAGATCGCGTCCAACGGGTCGGCCGCCGCAGGAACCACCGGGATAAGCAGCGCCGTCAGCAGCAGGCCGAGCAGCACCAGAATCCGGCGTCGCCATGCGGGCTGAGCTCGTCGAAGTCCGCTCTCACGGCCCTTCGACAGGCTCAGGACGCGTCTCGGCCAGCGCATCAGGCGGCCTCCTCGTCCAGCGGAATGAGCGGGATCGAGGTGAACAGCTCCGGATCGAGGAACGGCGTCGGCTGGGCATCGGCCGGGACCGGCAGCCGGCCGCGGCCCGGGGTGGTGTTGAGCGCCTCGCGCAGACCCGGGTGCCAGTCGATGTCGATCCGGACCTTGCCGATCCGGCCCAGCGGGTCGAGAAACACGAACTCGCCCGTGTCCAGCGCCTCTGACGGCAGTTCGTGGTCGGAGTGGTGTTCGGCGCGTCGCTTGGGGCTGAGCGCCTGGATCACCGGTGCGTAGGCCCGCGGGCACTGCAGCAGGTCACACGCCTTCTCCGCGACACTCTGCTTGGTCAGCCGGCCAACGAACGCCGCGCCCTGCAGTGCGTCGATCCGGCCCACCGTGAGCGCGTCATCGGGGTGCTGAGACGCAGCACCGACCGCGGTGTCCCACTTCCGGCTGTCCCGAGACAGCCGGACCATCAAAGCCCGACCCGACCCCCACGTCGCCATCTGGTGGTTCTCGTCCAGGAACACGTTCTTGCGCTGGTTGCGGTTACGGCCGTAGATGAACTTGGACGTGAAGAACGCGGCCAGGTGCAGCAGCGGCTGGGTGTAGCGCTCGGTCGACCCCCAGAGCTCCCGGTCCAGGCCCTCCGGCGGCGGCTCCAGCCCCGGCATGGTGACCACGACCAGGGTCTTGTCGAGCGACAGCTCAGCCGGGATCGGTTCGGTGTGGTCCGGCATGACCAGCTCACCGAGCGGGAACTCCGCGGCCGCCTCGATCTCGGCCACGATGTGCTCGGTGTCGCTCAGCTTGGCCAGCTCCTCGACCACCCAGCGCGGGTTGGTCTGCACGTCGGCCAGCCCGGCTTCCAGCACCCGGGTGCGAGTGTTGCGGATCGCCGAGCGCAGCTTCACGTCGGTGCCGACCGCGCGCAGGAGCCCAAGCGGCAGCCACATCCGCAGCACATCGAACACCAGCTGCTGCCGTTCCGCCACCGCGATCCGCTTCGCCCGGCCGAAGTCCAGTTCGTTGAACCGGCCCGCCTCGTCCAGGTAGGCGCCGGACTGCGGCTCGGGGATCAGCTGGTAGGGCGACAGAGTGCCCGGCTCCGAGGCCGTCAGATCCAGCTGCCGGGCGTACGGCTTCAGCTCCGGCAGCTCGCACAGCTTGGCCAGCGGTCCAGAGGGATCCAGGATGATCGTCGGCTCGCCGCGGCGGGCCGCGTTGTAGGCGAGCGCTCCGATCAGCACGGACTTACCGCCACCCGGCTCGGCGGTGATCGTGAACAGCCCCGGCTGCTGCAGCGTCTCCGGGCCGTAGTGCGGGTCGAACCGCACCGCCCGGCGGGCCGAACCGATCCCGTACGCGAGGTAGGGTCCCGTCGGCGTGCCCACCTCGGCGTCCACGTGCGGCATCGCCGACGCCAGGTACTTCGCCGGCAGCCGCCGCTGGTACCCCACCGTCGACCACGGCTCCCCTGGCACGAACTCCCGGAGCAGCTGCGCCTGCCCGCGGGGGTGGGCCAGCTCGAAGTTCAGCCGCTCGCCGTAGGAGTCGACCAGGGCCCGGGCCTGCTCCAGGCACTCGGCCTCACTCGCTGCGTAGGTGGCCAGCCGGATCGGGCCGAGGAACCGGACCGCAGTCCGGGTGTCGCCCTCGGTCACCTCGTCCAGGTTCAGGGTCGCGCCCTCGATCGCCCGCTCCACCGCCGGTGGCGGGATCAGGTTGTGCTCTGCGTAGTGCGACGAGATGCCGGCCGCCCGGTTCTGTTCGAACTCGATCGCCGCCGTCAGATCCTTGGGGTCCAGCATCGTCCCGGCCATCGACCACTCCACCGGGAACCCGAGCTTGTCGGATGCCAGCATCCACGGGTCCCGGCCCGACTCCGGCCAGGTGATGTCCGGCAGCGGGCCCAGCGACAGCACCGCGACGTAACGCTCCACGACCTTGCCGTTGTGCTCGGCCAGCACCTTCACCGTCGAGGACGTCAACGGGTTGTAGGTCCACTCCCGCCGAGTGAAGAAGCCCGAGATGTCGTCCGGCTCCCACCGACCGCCCCCGGCGCCGGCATGCATGGGCGCGGGTACACCCATCGACAGCGACCGGTGCATCAGGAACGCCATGTCCCGCGGCCCGACCGGCCGGCCGTTGAAGCCCGAGCCCTTCACGATGTTGGTGACACGGAGGATCTCCTCGATCACCGCAACGGTCTCCGGCAGCGGGTGCTCCACGCCCCGGATCAGCTCCTCCTGGACCCGGCGGTTCGGGTTCGGCCCCACCCACACCGACAGCGTGACCATCTTGGTGTCCAGCCCCGTCTGCTGCAGCCGCCGCTGCCCGTACTCCAGGTAGGCGTCCCACGACGGGGCGCCGGGAACGTCCGGCAGCGGACTCGGAGTGTCCTCGTCCAGCGTCCGCGCGAACTCATAGCTGGGGTAGGGCCGCGGCGTCGACCGCAGCTTGATCGACCGGCCCTTCAGGCTCGCCCAGCGGAAGGTGGCCTGGTCCCACAGCAGGGTCCGGTCGGAGTCGGAGCGGAAGTCCCACTGCTGCCCGCCCATCACGAAGGTGGCGAACATCCCGCCGCGCGTGAACGACAGCGGACCGGCGATCCGGAAGGTTGACGGGGTGAAGGTCACCCGCCGCTGCCGGGTGATCCGGCGGACCAGGCCGGCGGGCCCGGCCGAGGCAACCGCCGAGCGGATCCGGCTCGACGACTGGGGTTGCTGCTTTGGCTTCGCCGGGCCGGCCGTTGTCGGGGATGTCTTGTCGGTCTGCTTCGCCATCTGCTCGGGCCTCTCGGTGGCCTACGACGGGGCCTTGGTCGCGGGTCGGATGGTCAGGTAGGGATTGTCGGCGCGGGTGCCTCCCCCGTCGAGCGGGCGCTGGTCGGGGGTGTCCCAGCCCATCGCGCGGCGTACGGGGGCGGACAGGTAGCCGATCGGCGGAATGCCGACCGCCACATCGATCGGCCTTAGCTCCTGGGTGGTGGCGAACCGGCGGCTGAACTCCCCACGGACCAGCCGACGCTGGTAGCGCAGCGGCTCGTCGTACGTGACGTGACCCATCAGCTTCACGGCGCCCCAGACGCCGGCCGCACCGCCCCAGAGCACGCCGATGCCGAGGGTCCAGACCCAGCCCGCGCCGGTCAGCCAGACCAGCGCGCCGCCGATGGTCGCGCCGACCGGGATTGCGATGAGCGTCACGAGCCACTGGACGTAGGTCCACTGGAACGGCAGCGTGCTGCCGGCGGGTCCCAACCAGACGGCCCGCAGCTTGCGCGGGCCGTCGTCGGTTCGCAACCTGGGCATGGCCGTCAGCTCAGGTTGAAACCGAGGGCACCGAGGATGCGCTCACCGAACACGGCGAACACGATCGCACCGGCGCCGATGGCCCCGATCACGATCGCCACCACGGTGTTGAACCCGACCCGGGCGGTCTCAGAGTACTGGGCGCTGTTGGCCCGGCCGCCGAGGCGGATGGCCACCATGATGATCACCAGACCCAGCACCGAGAGCAGTAGCTTCTCCACCACCCCGGGGTTCCATAAATCCATGTTCAGTCCTCTCTGTCGAGCCGAGTCGACGCTGACCCGTGGTCGGCCGTTACCCGCTCTGTGGGTACCGAGCGCGGCCGCCGGTAAATCTGTAGGTCCTCCGGAGAGGGTTCAAAACTGCTCGAGCCCATCGTCGCAGCATTCGCCGACAGTTTCGAATTGTCTTCGGAGCCCGCCTCGGGAAGCGGCTGGTCGCCGACCTTCAGCTCGATCCGAGGTGGACGTACGCCCCAGTCGAACACCCCGTTGCGTGGGGGCTGCGGCCAGGCGATCGG
Source organism: uncultured Actinomycetota bacterium (assembly GCA_963808435.1). GTDB lineage: Bacteria > Actinomycetota > Actinomycetes > Propionibacteriales > Propionibacteriaceae > Microlunatus. The sequence goes on from CAWEFW010000003.1 coordinate 232,207, forward strand.
CTCCAGTGGGCCCAGCACCTTGCGGGCCGCCTCGACCACCGACCGCCGCCAGCCCGGGTCGTCGAATGCGCTTCGCGGCGTCAGCTGGAGGCGCAGCCGGATCGGACGATGTCCCTTCCAGCGCTGCACCCGGAGGTCGCGATCCGGCTCCCAGTCGGCGGGCATGACGCGGGTAAGCCCGGCGACCACCGACTCCATCTGCCGCGTACGCCGCGAGCGCCGCCGACGGGACCAGGTGAGGAAGGCAACCAGGAGGGTCAGCTCGAGGACCCAGAAGAGAACGAGCCACCAGTTGCGGTCCCACCACTCGCCCATGCTCAGGGAGACAGCGTCCCGGCCAGCGGTCAGCCGTGGAAGCAGCCACTGCGTCAGAGCCGTATACAAGGCCGGACCCGCGGCGGCGATGACAACAAGAACCGTCAGCAGAGGAATCATGCTGTCGTCGTTTCGCCTGGTCCGACCCCTGTACTGGTCCGCCATGCGTGCGTCTCCTTGGGCTGCCCCACGCCCCCCGGCGGCACAGGGCGAGTGTGGTTACAAGTGACCTTCCTTACTCAGGCTCGGCACTGTGTGTGAATTCTCTTCCCCTTGTACGAACATGTTGAGCGTAAGCCACCCGAGGCCCCGAACTCAAACTTTGTTTACAAGTGAAACTGAACGGGACAAGTGGCCACCCCCGGGACACTGACCGTTCGCGGCGGTTCCTCCCGTTCGCGCCCTATATAGGGAGCAGGCGCGAGGAAACGCCGCAGACCCCGCGGGCCGTCAGATGTTCGCGACCGACCCGGAGTCGACGCGGTAGTTGAAGCCGTCGAGAAGCTCGCTCGGTCCGCCACCACGGTGGCCAACCAGAAGCCAGCGTGCCGTGAAGCCCGAGACTCCCGGGGTCAGTCCTCCCAAGGTGGGGTGCGGTCCATCTTCTTGTAGTACTTCGCCAGATGAGACTTCACCCGATTCACATCCCGCTCCGGAATGTTCACCCCTCCCCGAGCGCCCTGCATCACGTTGCCGGCCGCCATCACCCCGCGCGGTACCGCCCGCAGCTTGCCGCCGATGACGTCGGCGATGAGCAGCTTGTAGGCCGTGAAGTTCTCCTTGCTGTCCGCGTCGTACCAGACGTGCGCGTCCCGGTACTTCTCATTGGGCCCGTCCTCGGCGTCAGCCCAGCGGCGAACCCGCGTCTCCGCCGCGTCGCCGTCCCACTCCCGATCCTCGTCGGCCAGCTCGAGATCCTGGAACGCGCTCACCGCCATCGATCGACCCTCCTCATCGTGTCCTCCTCCACCCAGAAACCGGTCAAAGACTGCAGGTGGGAACCAGCAAAACATGCAGTCGGTGACCAGTTCTCGAGGGGGCCGGCGGAGCGGACCGGTTCGTACGCCGCTACTCCGGGACGGGGTCGACCCAGTTCCGGACCTCGTGCTCAGCGCAGGCGGATCTCGTGCATCCGCAGCGCGAGGCCGTCCAGTACGCCGAGGGCGGCCGGCAGGTCGGTCCAAGCCGACCAGGAGGACTGGAGCAGCGCCCGCGGGTCCTCACTGTTCCGCGGCCGACCGAGCCGAGCGAGCATCGGCACGTGACCGGCCGGCTGGACCGGTGCATCGTCAGGCAGGTCGCCTTGCGTGCGCGCTTCGACGAGAGCCTCCCGCAACCCGCCGAGCTGGTCGACCAGCCCGGTCGCCAAGCCGTCCCGGCCGCTCCACACCCGGCCGCGAGCGACGGCCTCGATGTCCTCGGTCGAGCGGCCCCGGCCGGCGGCGACCTTGCCCACGAAGTCGGCGTACACCGCGTCGATGGTGGCGGCCAGCCGCTCCCGCTCCTGGTCGCCGAACCGCCGCCGGGCGGAGTACATCAGGGCCCGGTCGCCCTGCTGCACGGTCCCGGTGGTCAGGCCGAGCCGCTCGAGGAGCTCGGCGACCACGAACTTTCCGCCGAGCACGCCGATGGATCCGGTGACCGTCGCCGGCAAGGCCAGGATCGTATTAGCCGGGCAGGCGATGTAGTAGCCGCCCGAGGCGGCCACGTCACCCATCGAGACCACCACAGGCTTCCCGGCATCGCGGAGTCGGACCACCTCGCGCCAGATCACCTCCGACGCGACCGCCGAGCCGCCGGGTGAGTCCACCCGCAGCACCACAGCGCGAGCCGAGTCGTCCTTCCGCGCCGCCCGGAGCTGGGCGCTCACCGTGTCGCTGCCGACCTGACGCCCGCCGAGGCCGCGCCGGGACCGGCCGGAGACGATCGCCCCGCGCGCCTCGACCAGCGCCACATGACCACGCCGGCCCCTCGGCCAGGAGAGCTGACGGGCCGGCTTCCACCGGTCGGCGAACAGCAGCACCGGCGTGGTCGGGAACCGCGACCGGATCGAGGCGTACACCTCGTCCCGGTAGCCGAGCCGGTCGACCAGCCCAGCGTCGCGCGCCTCGGGAGCGGTATAGGGGCTGGCGTCCATCAGCGTCCGCAGCCGATCCGGGTCGATCGACCGGCTCGCCGCGATCAGCTGCAGAGCGTCTGCGTGGATGGAGCCGGTCAGCTGCTCCAGAGACTCGCGGTGCGCCGGGGTCAGCTCGGTGCGTTGGATCCGGTCGGCGGCGTTCTTGTACTCGTGACGCTGCTCGAACTGCGGCTCGATGCCCAGCTTGTCCAGCGCACCGCGGAGGAAGGTCGTCTCGACGCCCACGCCCAGCGGGCCGATGCCGCCGCCGGGCTGTAGCCAGATCTCGCCGAAGGCCGAGGCCAGCGCGTACGCGGCGAGGTTGCCCTGTCCCGGATCGAAGCTCTCCGCCCACGCCACCGTCGGCTTGCCGCTGTGGGCGAAGGCCTCGACGCCGAGCCGGAGCTCCTGCATGGTGGCCCAGGGCAGCGCGCCGCCGACCTTGCAGACCAGCCCGACCACCCGCGAGTCCTCGCCCGCCTCGTACAGCGCCCGCAGCGTCGGCCGGAGCTGGCGGCGGCCCCGGTTGCGCAGCCGGTCGAGCGGGTCGTCCGGGTCGGGGGTGACCGGGACCTCGGTCAGGTCGAGCTCGAGCAGCACGGGCGTACGGGCGGTCAGGGCGGGCAGGGTGGGCACGCTGCCCAGGCTAGATCGCTCCTCGCGCAGCCGGTGGACCAGGCGGACCTTGCGTCGCAGGCTCAGGCTCCCGCCAGACCCATCCCCGGCCGCAACGGTCGGCTGGTCCATCGACTGCGCTCGTCTTCGGCTCGGATTCACGCCACCTCGGCTACGCTCCGCCGGTCCGCCTCGCGACAGACTCGGGGCGTGCCCCCACTCCGATCAGGCGCCGACGTAGGCCCGGAGGTGTTGGGCGGTGAGGGTGTCGGCCGAGTCGACAAGGTCGCGCGGCGGACCCTCGAACACCACGCGTCCGCCTTCCGAGCCGGCGCCGGGACCAAGGTCGATGATCCAGTCGGCGTGGGCCATCACGGCCTGGTGGTGCTCGATGACGATCACCGTCTTGCCCGAGTCGACCAGCCGGTCGAGCAGGCCGAGCAGGTGCTGGACGTCGGCCAGGTGCAGCCCCGTGGTGGGCTCGTCGAGGACGTAGACCCCGCCCTTGTCGGCCATGTGGATGGCCAGCTTCAACCGCTGCCGCTCGCCTCCGGACAGCGTGGTCAGCGGCTGCCCGAGGCTCAGGTAGCCCAGCCCGACCGCGGCCATCCGGTCCAGGATCGCGTGCGCCGGCCCGGAGCCGAAGAAGTCCCGGGCCTCGGCGACGGACATGGCCAACACCTCGCTGATGTCCTTGCCGTCCAGCTTGTAATCCAGCACCGCAGCCTGGAACCGCTTACCGCCGCAGTGGTCGCACTTCGTCGCCACCCCGGCCATCATGGCCAGGTCGGTGTAGATCACGCCGGCGCCGTTGCAGTTCGCACAGGCGCCTTCGGAGTTCGCGCTGAACAGGGCGGGCTTGACCTTGTTCGCCTTGGCAAAGGCGGTCCGGATCGGGTCGAGCAGTCCGGTGTAGGTGGCCGGGTTGCTGCGCCGGGACCCGCGGATGGCGGACTGGTCGACGGTCACCACGCCGGCGTCCCGCGGCAGCGACCCGTGGATCAGCGAGCTCTTGCCCGAGCCTGCCACCCCGGTGACCACGGTCATCAGCCCCAGCGGCACGTCGACGTCGACCGACCGCAGGTTGTGGGTCGTAGCGCCGCGGATGGGCAACGCGCCGGTGGCCGTACGCACCTGGGTCTTCAGCCGGGCCCGGTCGTCGAGATGCCGGCCGGTGAGGGTGCCGCTGCTGCGTAGGTCGGCCACGGTGCCCTCGAACTGCAGGGTCCCGCCGTTGGTGCCGGCACCGGGTCCGAGATCGACCACATGGTCGGCCACCGAGATCGTCTCGGGCTTGTGCTCCACCACCAGGACGGTGTTGCCCTTGTCCCGCAGCCGGACCAGCAGGTTGTTCATCCGGGCGATGTCGTGCGGATGCAGGCCGACCGTCGGCTCGTCGAAGACGTAGGTGACGTCGGACAGCGGTGAACCGAGGTGGCGGACCATCTTGACCCGCTGGGCCTCGCCCCCGGACAGCGAGCCCGAGCTGCGCTCGAGGCTGAGATAGCCGAGCCCGATCTCGACCAGCGAGTCCAGGGTCTGCTGCAGCGTGGCGACCAGCGGCGCGACCTCCGGTGCGGTCAGGCGGCGGACGAACTCGGCCAGGTCGCTGATCTGCAGGGCGCAGGCGTCGGCGATGCTGATCCCGTTGATCTTGGATGATCGCGCGGCCTCGTTGAGCCGGGTGCCATCGCAGGACGGGCACGGTCCATAGGTGACCACTCGGTCGATGAAGGCGGCGATGTGCGGCTGCACGGAGTCCCGGTCCTTGGTCAGGATGCTCTTCTGCACCTTGGGGACCAGACCCTCGTAGGTGAGGTTGATGCCTTGGGTCTTGACCTTCATCGGCTCGTGGTACAGGAAGTCCTGCCGCTGCTGGTCGGTGAAGTCGGCGACCTTGACGTCCCCGGGGACCAGGCCGGACTCGGTGTAGATCCGCACGTACCACCCGTCCGGTGTGTAGCCCGGCACCCGGATCGCGCCCTCGTCGAGCGTCTTGCTGTGGTCGACCAGCTCCTCGAGGTCGAGGTCGGTGACCCGGCCCAGCCCCTCGCACGCCGGGCACATCCCCTCCGGGGCGTTGAAACCGAAGTGGAACGACGGCCCCACGTACGGCCGGCCGAGCCGGCTGAAGACGATGCGCAGCATCGCGTTCACGTCGGTAGCCGTGCCGAGGGTGGAGCGGGCGTTGGCGCCCATCCGCTCCTGGTCGACGACGATGGCAGCGCTCAGGTTCTCCAGGGCGTCGACGTCCGGGCGGTTGAGGCTCGGCATGAACCCCTGGATGAACGTGGAGTAGGTCTCGTTGATCAGCCGCTGCGACTCGGCGGCGATGGTCCCGAAGACCAGCGAGGACTTACCCGAGCCCGACACCCCGGTGAAGACGGTCAGCCGCCGCTTCGGAATCTCCAGCGAGATCCCGCGCAGGTTGTTCTCCCGAGCCCCCACCACCCGGATGACGTCGTGGCTGTCAGCGGCGACAAGGGCTCGATCCATGCGGCTGAGCGTATTGGCCGCGGCTGACACTCACGACCCGACTTTCAGGGTGTTCAGCCCGTCTTGAGCAGCGGGATGCGGTCCAGCTCCCCTTCATGAGCCGAGAGCGCTGGACCGAGGATCACCGGCGGTCGCGCCGCGGTCCGGCGACGCGGCCAGGACCGCGGCCACCGCGGGCACCCAGGTCCACAGCTGTCCCGCCATGCCGACCGGCACACCGACCGCCCGCGGCACCCACACCGCCCAGGTCAGCACGAACGTCAGCAGGAAGAACACGACCAGCGGATATCGCGACAACGTCGGTTCTGCGGTCCTGGATGTGGTCACGGGTCGACGATGCCGTGCCGACTTGGCCTTGGCTAGGTGTACGAGCACGTGAGGTTGCCAAGCCGCCATGGACGGCCTGACCGACAGGGGCACGGCCCGGCTGCCGCCTTATTTCGGGCGGAAGAATTACGAATTGGTCACGTCCTTGCCCCGTGTGGACTTGATATAGCCTCTGACCTGCGATTCCATGAAGTCAGCACCGGCCGGTCGAGGGGACGTCCGCGAAGAGTTCCATCGCCGTCACCGGTGCCGTTCCCTGTCCTTTCGGGGGTTTGAGACAAGGAGTCCTCAAGATGTCAGTTCCTGACGTCGCCACCCTGGTCAACCTGCGCGGTTTGGTTCCCCGCGTCGCGTCGGCCGAGGCGCCGACGGTTCTGGTGCGCTGGATGCTGCGCCTCGCGACCGTGGTGATCTTCGGCGCGGCCACCGTCATCGGTGTCTCGCTCGCGCTGGCGGCGCCTACCGAGTCCCCCGCCTCCCTCAGCGAGCCCCGCCGCTAGATCCCGCCGTGACCGACAAGGTCGTGAGCGCGACGGCGACTCGCCGCTGGACGCTCACGCCTCGACTGCTGCTGGCCGTCCTGACCGGCGGCGGCCTGGTCGCTCTCGTCCTGTCCGTCGCGTCCCCGCCCGAGCGCATCGTCCTCGGCCCTGCCCTGGTGGCTCACGTCAGCGGCATGCTGGCCGGCTACGGCGCTGCGGTGATGCTGATCCTGATGTCGCGCTCGCCGACGATCGAGCACGGGGTGGGGTCCGACCGCCTCGCCCGGTGGCACTCCCGGATGGGTCCGGCGATCATCCTCCTGGCCGTCGTCCATGCGTTCGCCGCGGTCCAGGCCTGGGCCGACGTACGCGGGATCGGCCTACTCGCGGCCACGCAGGGGGTGCTCGGCTGGCCCGGCCTGTTCGCCGCCGCTGTGGGGCTGAACCTGCTGGTGGTGGTCGGCCTCGGCTCACTGCGCTGGGTCCGGCGCCGGATGCCGTACGAGCACTGGCACGTCTTCCACCTGATCACCTATGTCGCGGTCGCGCTCGGCTTCACCCACCAGCTCGCCGGTCCGAACCTGGCCGGCAACCGCGCCGTCCAGATCGGCTGGAGCCTGCTCTACGCGTACGCGTTCGCCATGGTCGTCCGCTACCGGCTGGTGCAACCGCTGCACCAGCTGTGGCGGCACCGGCTCAAGGTGGAGGGGATCGTCCGGGAGTCCGGCGACGTGGCCAGCATCCTGATGTCCGGCGGACACCTGGACGAGCTACAGGCCGAGGCCGGCCAGTTCTTCCGCTGGCGGTTCCTGACCCGGTCGACCTGGTCCGCCTCGTACCCGTTCTCCCTGTCCGCGCCGCCGACCAACGACCGGCTCCGGATCACGATCAAGGCGCTCGGTCTCGGTACCCGGCTGCTGCACGACCTGCACCCCGGCACGATGGTGCTGGCCGAGGGTCCGTACGGGGCGCTGACCGAGCGACGCCGGCGCCGGCCGCGGGTGCTGCTGGTGGCCGGTGGCGTCGGCATCACCCCGATGCGGGTGCTGTTCGAGACGCTCGACCTGCCGGGCGAGGACCTCACCCTGGTCTACCGCGCGCCGAATGAGGAGGCGGTGGTGTTCCGGGAGGAGCTGGACGCCATTGCCGCCCGGAAGGGCGCCCGGGTGATCTACCTGATCGGGGCCTCCGACGAACCGGAGAACCTGCTCAACGCGTACACGCTCCGGGCCATGGTCGGACCGCTGCGCGACTACGACATCTATCTGTGCGCGCCGCCGCGGATGGCCGGCCGACTACGCGAGTCGCTGCTGCACACCGGGCACAGCCGGCGTCAGCTGCACGAGGAGCAGTTCACCTTCTGAGCAGCTGCGTCCCGAGCTCGTCGAAAGGCGCTGCCCGGGCTTCGACAGGCTCAGCCGGCAGCATTCGCCCCGATGCGGCGCAGAACCGGAGCGGCCACGTCGTCGTTGCCGATCACCACGTCGGCCCGGCCCACCGGGTCCGCCTCGGCGGCGTACAGCGCGCAGGCTGGGTGGGGGCCGCCCCGAGCTCGGCCGCCCAGGTGGTCTTGCCGGCCGCGATGATGCCGTCGACACCGACGCGGAGCGGGCGGTCCCCGGGATGCGCGGTCAGCAGGTGGTCGACCACCCGGTCGACGACCAGGCGGCGCGACTGGCTCACGGGAAGGATCCGGACCACTCGAACCAGACGTACTCCGTCGGCTGCCCCTGGTTCCGCCCGGCCGTGCGCTCGGGGTCCACCTCGGCGAACCCGGCGGCCCGGTAGAGCGCGATGGCCGGGGCGTTGTCCGGGGCCACCCGGAGCAGGCAGCCGGACAGACCGGTCGCCGAAGCCGCCGCGACCAGCTGCGCGACCAGGGCTCGACCCACCCCGGACCGGCGGCGGGCCGGGTCGACGATCAGTCGCGCGAGCTCGACCTCGTCCTCCTCATCGTCCAGCCAGAGCTCGCCGTAACCGACCGGCTCGGCCTCGGGCTCCTCGACCAGGACCCAGGGCTGTACGTCGTCGTCGGTCCACCAGCCGCGTACGCGCTCGGGCGGGAAGGGATGCACTGCGACCGAGCACCAGCGTCCAGCCTCCTCGGCCGACCGGCTCCAGCCGGCCACGACCGCCGCGTCCTCCTCGCGCGGCGGGAGCATGAGGCTGCTCATCCCGCCGTCAGCCGGAACCGTCACTGTGGGACATCACGAAGTCGAGGACCGCCGACTTCGAGGCCGTGGCCACCGCGATACAGGTGTCGGCCGCCCCGTAGTACAGCCGCAGCTCGTCCGAATCGGACACCGGGACCAGTCCGCACGGGAAGACCACGCCCGGCACGTCGCCGACCAGCTCGTACGACTCCTCGGGGCCCAGCACCCACTCGGCGCACCGGCGCCGCACGATGGTCGGCTCGTCGAGGTCGAGCAGGGCCAGACCCACCCGGTAGAGCGCCCCGGCGACCGTCGTCCGAACACCGTGGTAGATCATCAGCCAGCCCTGCTCGGTCTCGATGGGAGGTGGTCCGACGCCGATCCGGGCCGAGTCCCACCAGCCGCCGGGGCGGGCCTCCATCACCAGCTCCGGCGGCGCCCACGTGTGCAGGTCGGTCGACCGGGACACCCAGATGTCGGAGCGCCCGGTCAGGGCGGCGGCCGGCCGGTGCAGCAGGACGAAGTGGTCACCGATCCGGCGGGGCAGCAGCGCGCCGTTCTTGTCCTCCGGCGCCCGTACCATGCCGAGCCGCTCCACGCTGTGGAAGTCGGCCGTGGTGGCCAGCGACAGCCCCGGCCCACCGGGCCCGAAGGACGTGTAGGCGATCACCCAGCGGTCGAGCTCCGGGACCCAGGTCAGGCGGGCGTCCTCGAGCCCCCAGGAGTCGTGGACCACGCCCGGCTCGGGCTCCAGCAGCGGCGGCTGCTCGACGACCCAGTTCGAGAGACCGTCCGCAGAGCGGGCGACGGCGAGGTGGCTGAGCCCCCGCCGGTCCTCCACCCGGCAGAGCAGCACGGTGGTGCCGTCGACCTCGGCCGCTCCGGCGTTCATCACCGCGTTGACCGTGTACGGCCAGCGGTTCGGGCTCAGGATCGGGTTGCCGCGATAGCGCTGGAACAACGCACCGCTGATGTCACCGGAGGAGCGATTCATACAGGGCAACGTAGTCGGCGACCATCCGGTTCGCGCTGAACCGGGCCTCGGCCAGCCGACGCACCGCCGCGCGATCGAGCTGAACGGCCCGGTCGACCGCCGCGGCCGCAGTCGCGGCATCATGCACCAGGAAGCCCGTCACGCCCTCGTCCACGACCTCGGGCATGGACCCTCGCGCGTACGCCACGACCGGCGTTCCCGCGGCCATGGCCTCCACGACGGCCAGACCGAACGGCTCCGCGAAGGCGATCGGATGCAGGAGGACGGCGGCGGCGGCCAGCAGCTCCGACCGCTGCTCCGGGCCGACCGAGCCGAGGTAGCAGACCCGGTCGTCGTCGACGTGCGGGGCGATTTCCGCGGCGAAGTAGCCCTCGTCCTGCATCGGCCCGGCGATCAGCAGCCGGCGCCCGCAGCGCCGGGCGATCTCGATGGCCTCGGCGGTGCCCTTGTCGGGATGGATCCGACCGAGGATCACGAGGTCGTCGCCCGGCGTGGCCGAGAAGGCGAACCGGCTGAGGTCGATGCCGTGGTACACCGTCGCGCAGTAGTCCAGCTCCGGTACGCGGTCGGCGTTCGAGATCGACACGTACGCCGAGTCCGCCGCGAGGTAGGCCGGCAGGATCCGCGGGTCGGAGAACCCGTGGATGGTGGTCACCAGTGGTGCCCGGCAGTGCGCGGAGAAGGCCAGCGGCAGCCAGTCGAGGTTGTTGTGAACCAGGTCGAACGCCGCCGACCGGGCGAAGGCGTGGCCCACGTGCAGCGCCTCCCAGACCCGCCCGTCCCGGCTGCGGTCCACCTCGTACCCCTGCGGGCAGACACCGTCGAGCGTGGCGGTCGTCTGCGAGTCGAGGGTGGCGAAGAGGGTGACGTCGACGCCGCGGGCGGCCAGACCGTCAGCCAGCAGTCCGGTGATCAGCTCCCACGGGCCGTAGTGCTCCGGCGGGGTACGCCAGGCGATCGGCCCGAGGAGCGCGACCCTCATTCCTCGCGACCGACGAACCGCTGCAGTCCGGCGCCCTCGAGCGCCAGCCGCGCCTGCAGGTAGGCCAGGGTGGACTCCGCCCCTTCGTTCTCGCTCGGCCCGGCGGGCCCGAGGCCGTCGTGGCAGCCGCCGGTGGCGAAGTCGTACACCGGTAGACCGTGGGTGTTGCGGCCGACGAACCACTCGAAAGCGTGCACGGCCTGCCGGCCGTAGTGCTCGCCGCCGGTCTGGGTGCACGCCTCGACGAGCGCCTCGACCAGGGCGGCCACATCGACGGGTTGCTCGTCGCCCTCGTCCTCGGCCAGCGAGGTGTCAGCGCGCCGCCACTGGTTGCCCACGAGCCGCACGGCCGCGCTGTCCACACAGCACTGGTCGGTATACCAGTCGAGCGCCGTGACGCCCCGCCGCAGCAGGTCAGGGTCGCCGAGACGGCTCCCGGCCGCGATCAGAGCTTGGGGCAGCCGCGCGTTGTCGTAGGTCAGCTGGTCCTCGAACCACTCCCAGCCGTCCCGCCGGTGTTCGTCGTACCAGCCGGCGAGCCGGTCGGCCAGCCGACGGACCGCGGACCGCAGTGACTCCGGCAATGTATCGAGGTCCGGCCGGGTCAGGCCCAGCAGGGCGAAGGCCAGCTCGCGTGGCGCGGTCAGGTGGTCCAGTACCGGCGCCATCTCGGACAGCAGGCGCAGACAGGTCCGGGACTCCTGCCGCGGTGGGTGGGCCGCAACCACCTCGCCCAGGGCCCAGATCGCCCGGCCCACGTGGTCGCCGAGGTGCGGCTCGTCCAGCCAGCGCCGTCCATAGTCCATGAAGTTGCGCAGGCCGAGCGTTCCCGGCTCCCCAGCGTGGATCAGGAAGGCCAAGGAGGACCCTAGGATGCGCCCGTAGGCGGAGTCGTCGGACCCCCGCCCCAGCTGAAAGGCCACGATGGCCAGCCGGGCCACGTCGTCGACGCAGTAGCCGGTCGAGCGGGCCGGCACCGTGCCGCAGGCATGCTGGATGATGCCGACGTCGTCGACCAGCCGCAGCAGGTGGCCGGTCCGGATCTCCGGCAGGCTGGTCATGATCGGCCGGGACCGCCGGGTCGAGGGCCCGATGTCGTGGACAGCCTCGGCCAGGACCTCGAGGGTGACCTTGCCCACGCTGGCCCAGGGCAGGTCCGCTCCGACCCTCCGAGCCTCGACCCGGGCCGCGTCCAGCTTGCCGGGGGTCTCGAGTAGGTCCAGCACCGCCGCACTCAGCCGGGGAACGTCCCCGAACGGCACGAGTACGCCGGCCCCGGAGCCGAGGAGGTTCTCCGCATAGCGGTAAGGAGTGGAGACAACCGGGCAGCCGGCGGCCACGGCGAAGGTGAGGGCACCGGAGACGATCTGTTCCGGCGAGCGGTAGGGCGTCACGTAGAGGTCGGTACGGGCGAGCAGGACGGCCAGCTCATCGACCGACAGGAAGCGGTCGACGAACGCGACGTGCTCGTCAAGGCCGAGGTCGTGGACCAGCTGCTCCAGGCCCAGCCGATAGCTCTCGCCCTCGTGCTTGACCACCTCCGGGTGCGTTCGCCCCGCGATCAGATAGAGCACATCGGGTCGGGCGGCGACCACCGGCGGCAGAGCCCGGATCATCAGCTCCAGGCCCTTGGACGCCGAGATCAGCCCGAAGGTCGACAGCACGGTCCGCGAGGCCAGCCGATCCAGGCCCAGCTCGTTCGCGGCCTCGGTCAGGCCGGCCGTGGGCAGCGACCGGCGGTCGGTCCAGGCGGCCGCCACCGCATTGAGAACGTCCGGAGCGCCGTGGGGAACGACCCGGACCTGGTCCGCCGTCGCCAAGCCCTGTTCGACCACCATCTGGCGCGCGGTCTCGGTGAAGACCATCACCAGTGCCGCCTGCCGGCACAATGCGGACAGGGTGGCGGCCTGCTGCGGCGAGGGGTCGGACAGGAGAGTGTGCAGGGTGACCACGACCGGTACCCGGGACTCGGCGGTCAGGCCGAGGACGAACTCCCCAGCCTCGCCGCCGAAGATGCCGTACTCGTGCTCGACCAGGACCACATCGGTTCCCCGGCGGGCCAGCTCCTGCGCGGCGGCCGGGTAGTCGCTCGCGACGTCCTGGCGGATGGTGGTGATGACCTCCGGCGGACTTTCCGGCGGGGTACCTCGGACGATCGAGACGATGCCGACGTCGAGGGAGGGCTGAGACTCCAACAGGGCGCGGCGCAGGTCGCCGGAGAAGACGGCGATCCCACAGGCCCGCGGACGATAGGTAGTGACGATGGCAACGCGCATGACCTGCTCCTCCTCACCCGAGCACGCTGGAGCGGCTGGCTCATTGAAATTCCCGTCCCCGAAAGCCAGTGCTGTTTACATAGTAAACCAACATTGATACGCATTTGTTACGAACTTCGAAACTGACTGTTGCGGCTGCCCGTTGCGGGACTCACTCCTCTCGACGTATCGCGACGCCTTGGGCAGGCTCTGGGGGAGCAGATCGTTTCGGACCAAGGGAGGAAACGCAGATGGCCGACGAGGCGACCGTACGCAAGGTCGTGGAGCGCTTCTTCGAGTTCACCGGTGCGGACGTCGCGCGCGCGGAGGAGCTCTACCACCCCGACGCCGTCCTGGAGTTCCCACAGAGCGGCGAGCGGTTCGAGGGACGAGCCACCTTCACCGAGTGGCGCAGCCGGTACCCCGTAGGACCAGACGACCTGCTCTACCGGATCTCGCGGATCGTCGCCCGCGAGGACTTCGCCGCGACCGAGCTGACCGCCAGCTACGACCGCGGCGAGAACTGGGTCTACGGGGTGCAGCTGCTGGACTTCCGGGACGACAAGGTGATCCGCGAGCGCATCTATGTCGCCGACGGCTGGCAGGCTCCCGAGTGGCGGGCCAAGTGGCGCTCGGCCACCCCGGCCGACGCCTCGGACTGAGGCCGGTTCAGCAGGCGGCGGCTCCCCCCGCTGGCTCGGTGGGCTGGCCCGCGAGGGCCAGCCAGGTCTCGACGACGGTGTCGGGGTTGAGCGACATGGACTCGATGCCTTGGTCGAGCAGCCATTGGGCGAGGTCGGGGTGGTCGCTGGGGCCCTGGCCGCAGATGCCGACGTATTTGCCGCGGGCCTTGCAGGCCCGGATCGCGGCGCTGATCATGAACTTGACCGCCGGGTCCCGCTCGTCGAAGCCGGCCGCGACCAGGGCGGAGTCGCGGTCCAGGCCGAGGGTGAGCTGGGTCATGTCGTTGGAGCCGATGGAGAACCCGTCGAAGTGGTCGAGGAACTGGTCGGCGATCACCGCGTTGGAGGGCAGTTCGCACATCATCACCACCTGCAGGCCGTTCTCGCCGCGCCGCAGCCCGTGCTCGGCCAGCAGCGCGATGACGCCTTCGGCTTCGGCCAGGGTGCGGACGAACGGGATCATGATCCGCACGTTGGTCAGGCCCATGTCCTCCCGCACGTAGCGCAGTGCCTCGCACTCCATCGCGAAGCAGTCCGCGAAGTCCGGCGACAGGTACCGCGACGCCCCCCGGTAGCCGATCATCGGGTTCTCCTCGTGCGGCTCGTAGCGCTCGCCGCCGACCAGGTTGGCGTACTCGTTGGACTTGAAGTCCGACATGCGCACGATCACCGGGTGCGGCGCGAACGCCGCCGCCAGCATCGCCACCCCCTCGGCGACCCGTTGAAACGAAGAACTCCCGCGGACCCGGGTACGCCGCGATGGTCTCGGTGATCTGGTGCCGCAGCGGCCCGTCCAGGGTGTGGAGCTCCAGCAGCGCCTTGGGGTGGATGCCGATCTGCCGGTTGATGATGAACTCCAGCCGGGCCAGCCCTACCCCGGCGTTGGGCAGCCGGGAGAACGCGAACGCCTGGTCCGGGGTGCCGACGTTCATCATGATCTTGACCGGGATGTCCGGCATCGTCGCCAGCTCGGTCGTCTCGACGGAGAAGTCCAGCCGCCCGGCGTACACGTAGCCGGTGTCGCCCTCCGCACAGGACACGGTGACCGGCCGGCCGTCGGCCAGCGCCCGGGTGGCCCGGCCGGTGCCGACCACCGCCGGGATGCCCAGCTCGCGGGCGATGATCGCCGCGTGACAGGTCCGGCCGCCCCGGTTGGTCACAATGGCCGCCGCCCGCTTCATGATCGGCTCCCAGTCCGGGTCGGTCATGTCCGCCACCAGCACCTCACCGGGCACAAACTGATCCATGTCCTCGGGCGAGCTCAAGACCCGCACCGCCCCGGCGCCGATCTTCTGACCGATCGCCCGGCCCTCGACGAGCACCTCACCCCGCTCGGCCAGCCGGAACCGGGAGGTGGTGCCGGCGGACTGCCGCGACTTCACCGTCTCCGGCCGGGCCTGCAGGATGTACAGCTCACCGTCTCGGCCGTCCAGCCCCCACTCGATGTCCATCGGCCGCCCGTAGTGCGCCTCGATGGTCAACGCCTGCCGGGCCAGCGCCTCCACCTGGCCGTCGGTCAGACTCAGCCGCCGCTGCTCCTGAGGCGTCACCGGGACGAACTCCGTCGTCCGGCCCACCTCGCGATCGCCGCGTATAGACCATCTTGGTCGCCTTCGCCCCGACCCCCCGCTTCAGGATCGCCGGCCGGCCCGCCCGCAGACCCGGCTTGTAGACGTAGAACTCGTCCGGGTTGACCGCCCCCTGCACCACCCCCTCCCCCAGCCCGTACGCCGAGGTGATGAACACCGCCTCGTCGAAACCGGACTCGGTGTCCATCGTGAACATCACCCCCGACGCCCCCACATCGGAGCGAACCATCCGCTGCACCCCCGCCGACAGCGCCACCGTCTCGTGCGCGAACGCGTGATGCACCCGATAAGCGATCGCCCGGTCGTTGTACAGCGACGCGAACACCTCCCGCACCGCCCGCAGCACCGCCTCGACGCCGCGGACATTCAAAAACGTCTCCTGCTGCCCCGCGAACGACGCATCCGGCAGATCCTCCGCCGTCGCCGACGACCGCACCGCGAACGACAGCTCCGCATCATCCCCCACCAGGGCCGCGTACCCGGCCCGGATATCGGCCTCCAGATCAGCCGGGAACGGCTGCTCCATCACCGCCGCCCGAACCCGCTGACCCACCTCGGCCAACCGACGCACATCATCGGTATCCAACCCGGCCAGCTCGACCCGGATCCGCTCCGCCAAACCCGTCTCCCCCAGAAAGCGACGATACGCCTCCGCCGTCGTCGCGAACCCATCCGGCACCCGCACCCCCACCGACGACAGATTCCCGATCATCTCCCCCAACGAGGCATTCTTCCCGCCCACCCGCTCCAGATCCGCCAGACCAAGATCGGCGAACCAGACAACGTTGCTCATGTCGGTCTCCTCGGAGTCAGCTGCTGCAGAATCACCGTCGACATCTCCTCCACCGAGCGGGCGGCGGAGTTAACTGGCGGTCAGGACCGGCTGTTCTTGGTGGATGCGACCGCTTGCTCGGCATCGCTGCCGAAGTGCTTTCCGATCAGCGCTAGCGCTCGGTCCCGCTGACGCTCGCTGATGCCTCGGGCGTCCTCCTCCCAGCCGAACACGCAGCTGGAGACGACCCCGTCGAACCCGACCTCGGCGAGCGCGGCGAAGACGGCGTCGTAGTCGACCTCACCCCGGCCCATCTCCATGTGCTGATGCACCCGGGTGGTGTTGCCCGGCGGGTTGGAGATGTAGCGCAGCCCGCTCGAGGTCTGGTGGTCCCAGGCGTCGGCCAGGTGCACGTAGCGCACCTTCTCCGCCGCCGCCGCGATGACCTCAGCGGCCGGATGGCCCTGATGAAAGGCGTGCGGGGTGCAGTACAGGAACCCGATCCAGTCCTGGTTGAGTCCGCGGACCAGATCCACCGCATCGAGTCCGTCCTCGATGAAGTCGTCCGGGTGCGGCTCGAGGATCAGCTGGAGTCCCTCGCGCTCGAGAATGGGCAGCAGCTCGTCCAGCGACTTGAGGAACTGAGCCTCGGCCGTCTCCGGCGCCTCCGGACGCCCGTTGAACTCGGAGTTGATGATCTCCACACCGAGGTCGACGGTGATCTGGATGATCCGCTTCCAGGAGCGCACTGCCGCCTGCCGCTGATCCTCGTCGGGTCCGGCCCAGCGCTGCAACGGCAGCATCGACGCGATCCCCACCCCGGCATCCCGGGCGACCTTCTTGAGCCGGCGTACGCCCGCGTCGTCGACCCGTGGGTAGCGGAAGAAGGGGACGAAGTCGGCCTTGGGCGACAGCTCCATCCAGTCGTAGCCGAGGCTCGCGACGATGTCCGGCAGCTCGAAGACCGAGCTGGTGGCGTAGAACATCTGCGGGTCGAGAGCGAGTTTCATCGGTGACCTTCCTGTGCGCTGATGATGTTCATGGTCGCGCGGCCTCAAGGTCGGGAGCCGTGACCCCGGGAGCCGGCTCGGCGACCGGCCTCGGCTGGAGGGCCACCGCAACCTTCTCCCCGGACCGCACGGCCTGCACGCCGGCCTCGCAGACGGCGACGGCGGCGTAGCCGTCCCACGCCCCGGGTCCGTCGATGGTGCCGGAACGGGCGGCGTCGACCCACCGCTGCAGCTCGACGTCGTACGCCTGGCCGAACCGCTCGACGAAGCCGGGGGTGATCCGGCCGCCCCAGCGTCCGTCGGTCGTCTTCATCTGCAGGTTCTGGTCGAGGCCGATGATCGCCGAGCCCTGCTCGCCGACCACCTCGGTGCGCACCTCGTACGCGACGCCGCTCCGGACGTAGATCTCATCGGTGACCAGCCGCCCCGACTCGGTCTCGAAGATCACGATCATCGGGTCGCTGGTGCCTGCGGGGGCCGCCGAGGTGGGGGTGCCCCGGAGGACCTGGACGGTGCTGATCTCCTCGTCGAGCAGGAACCGGGCCACGTCCACCTCGTGCACCACCGAGTCGCGCATCATGAACTCGGAGTCGAAGAAGTCGGGAACGGCCGGGTTGCGGTGGGCACAGTGCACGATCAGCGGGTTCCCCAGACCGCCTGAGGTGATCAGGCTCTTCAGCGCGACGTACTCCGGGTCGAAGCGCCGCATGAAACCGACCTGGATCAGCGGCCGCGACAGCGTGGCCTCCTTCTGCACGATGGCGTACGCCGACGCGACGTCGGTGGTCAGCGGCTTCTCGCAGAGCACCGGAAGGCCGACTTCGAGACAGGCGTTCACCTGCTCCTGGTGCGCGGCTCCGGGCGATGCGATCAGGACGGCGTCAATCTCGGAGTCATGAATCGCCGCGATCGGGTCGTCGACCACCCGAGCCCCCACCCGGTCGGCCAGCTCCTGCGCCTTCTCGGGAACGAAGTCGTTGACCACGACCACCCGGGCGCCCCGGACCCGAGTGGACAGGGCCTCCAGGTGGAACGAACCCATCATGCCGAGGCCGAGCACCGCGATCCGCAGCTCCGGGCCGGGAGTCACGAACGGTTCCCCAGGTCCGGAGTGAGGCGGTATGACTCGCCCCCGTGAACCACGATCAAGTCGCCCATGACTCTCCTTCGATTGCGATGAAGGATCGGCTGCACTGCGTGCACCCGCCTTGGCCTGTGTCGCCGCTACGCCTGGTAATCTGAGGACCTTAGCGGACAAGATGTCCGCCTGGCAATAATTGTTGATATGTGGCCGGTGGGTCAGCGAGTTCCCACCGACCGCTCCATCGTGAGAGGTAGTCGACCATGACGACCACGGCAGGCGGCCGCGACGAGGTCCAGGCCGACCGCCAACAGGCAGCCAGGAGCACGCTCTCCGCGGTTTCGACCGATCGTGACACCGCAGGTCTCGAGCTCATCGCCAAGGTCGACGCGGTCATGCGCGTACTCGAGAGCCGCGGCGAGGCCAGCGCCGCCGAGATCGCGAAACGGACCGGTGAACCGCTGAGCTCGGTCTATCGGCTCCTGCAGAGCCTCACCGGCGTCGGCTGGGTTGACCGGGGCTGGCGACGTGGCACCTACCGGCTGGGACTGCTCCTGCTGACCATCGGGGGCCTGCTCGAGGACAAGCTGGACGTCCGCGAGTGTGCCCTGCCGTCTCTGCGTCGCCTGGTCGAAACCACCGGCACAACGAGCTTCCTCTGCGTCCGCCGCGACACGCGGGCGGTCTGCGTCGAACGCCTCGAGGGTCAAGCCGTGCGCTCCCTGGCGATGCAGCTCGGCAGCTCGCTTCCGCTGTTTGCCGGCGCGGCCCCCCGCGCCATCCTGGCCTTCCTTCCGCCGGCCGAGCAGCGGTCGTCGCTGCGGGCGTCCCGGCTCCCCGCAGATCCGGACCGTCCGGAGGCGACGGCTATCCAGGTTGACATCGAACGTGTCCGACAGGACGGCTATGCCGTCTCCGACGGAGATGTCACTCCTGGGATCGCCGCGTTGGGCGCGCCGGTGTTCAACCATCGGGGCGAGCTGGCTGCCGCCATCTCGATCAGCGGGCTCAGGTCCCAGATCCTGGGCTCCTCTCGGGCCGCCAATATCGAGTTGATCACCTCGTGTGCGCGTGAGGTCAGCCGATCACTCGGACAGGAGGTGACGGCGTGAGCGTCGAGCGCCCAATGGTGATTCTGCAACGCTCGGCGGACTTGGTGGCATTGCTCGCCGAGCGGGGGGGCATGGTGCCCGCCGAGATCGCTGAGTACGTGGATACACCCCGGTCGAGTGTGTACCGACTCGGCGATGCTCTCCGCGACGCTGCCATGATCGAGCAGGGTCCCAACGCGCATCTGAGGCTGAGCCTGCGGTGGCTTCGGCTGGCGGATGCAGCCCGGACCGGGATGAGCGAGTGGGATGGTGCCCGGACGGTCCTGGACGAGTTGGCCGCAGCCGCGCGCCAGACGGTGTTTCTCACTGTTCCGCGCGCGGACGAGGCGATCTGCATCGACTGGGCCCGGGGCGAGTCGATCGATGTGCTTCTGCTGAGGCCCGGACGGGCGTTGCCTTTGTACGCCGGGGCGGCAGGCCGGGTCACCCTGGCTTTCGGCCGAGACGATCCCACGGCCTACCTGGCGAAGGCCCCGTTCCAGGCATACACCGACCGCACGCTGACGACAGCGACCCGGCTTCGGAAGGATGTCATCTCGACCAGGACCCAGGGCTATGCGGTCTCCGACGGCGACGTCACTGATGGCATTGGGGCCGTCGGGGCGCCCCTGTTCTGGTCGGCCTCGGGACGTTTCGCCGGCGCGTTGTCTCTTGGGGGACTCGCCGAAGAAGTCACCGAACGGCGGGACGAGCTGGTCGAGATGCTGTTGGCCGCAGCGTCGACCCTGTCGGCCTCCCTGCCCTGACCCACCCCGAATGCAGGCCCCGCGACGAGCGGTACCGATCGGCCATTGGACATACTGTCCGTCACGCGATACCGTTTCCGGACGGTCGCAAGCGCAGCCAGACTGCAGCACCTCGAGGGATCCGGTTCACAAAGGAGCGATACGCGTGGTCACCGACAAAGTCATCATTGGCACTGCGCCCGACTCCTGGGGCATCTGGTTCGCGGAGGATCCGAACCAGACCCCGGCCGATCGCTTCCTGGACGAGGTGGTCGAAGCCGGATACGAGTGGATCGAGATCGGCGCCTACGGCTACCTGGCCACCGACCCGGCCAAGCTGCGCGACGACCTCAACTCGCGCCGGCTCAAAGTCTCTGGCGGCACAACCTTCGCGCGTCTGCAACACCCCGGAACGATTGACCAGGTCTGGGAGGAAGTCGCACCGATCGCCTCCCTGACCGCAGCCATGGGCGCCGAGCACATGGTCGTCCTCCCTGACCTGTGGCGCGACGACCTCACCGGGAATGAAAAGGAGTCTCGCGAACTGTCGGCAGAGCAGTGGACCGCTCTGGTCGACGGCAACAACGAGCTCGGTCGGCGCATGCTCGAGGAGTACGGCGTCCACTCCCAGTTCCATTCCCACGCCGACAGCCATGTCGGCTACCAGCGCGATGTCGAGCGCTTCCTCGAGTCCACCGATCCCCAGTTCGTCAACCTCTGCCTCGACACCGGGCATGTCGCCTACTACGGCGGCGATTCTGTCGAGCTGATCACCAAGTACCCGGATCGGATCGGCTATCTCCACCTCAAGCAGGTGGACCCCGACCTCGCCGCCCGCGCGCTCGCTGAGGACATCTCCTTCTCCGAGGCCGTCCGGATGGACATCATGGTCGAGCCACCCTCCGGGGTGCCAAATCTCGCTGATGTCATCGATGCTGCGAAAGAGTCGCTGCCCCATCCCGTGTTCGCCATCGTCGAACAGGACATGTACCCATGCCCGGCCGACAAGCCGCTGCCCATCGCCCGGCGCACGTACACGTACCTGACCAGCTGCCTCTAGGCATGACTGCGCTCGCCCTGCCTCCGGCCCGCACTCCGGACCCCCGCGAGGCGCCGGCCCTGCGCTGGGGCGTCCTCGGCACTGGATGGATTGCTGAAAGGTTCGTCGCCGCCCTGCACAAGCACTCGAGTCAGCGAATCGCGGCCGTCGGGTCACGCAACATCAACAGTGCCACCGAGTTCGCTCGCCGGTTCGGCATCGAACGGGCGCACGGCAGCTACGAGGAGCTCGTTTCGGACCCGGACCTCGACGTCATCTACATTGCGACGCCACACACCGCACACCTCCCGAACGCGTTGCTGGCACTGGGGGCGGGCAAGCACACCCTGGTCGAGAAGCCGCTGGCCCTCAACGCGGACCAAGGCCAACAGATCGCTGACGAGGCCCGGAGCCGCGGGCTTTTCTGCATGGAGGCGTACTGGACCGCGTTCCTGCCGAAGTTCGACGTCCTCCGGCAGTTGCTCGGCACGGACCGGATGGGCGAGGTCAGCGCGGTCGTGGCGGACTTCGGTGAGCGGTTCCCCACCGGCCACAACATCCATCGACCCGAGCTGGCGGGCGGCCCGATGCTGGATCTCGGGACGTACCTGATCAGCCTCGTACTCGACGTCGTCGGACCGCCCGACCGCATCACTGCCGCGAGCACCAAAACCGGTACCGGCGTGCTGGGCCAGACCGCCATGCTCCTGAGCCGTGGAGACCAGCAGGCTGTGCTGCACACCACGATCCTCGCCGATACGCCGACGGCGGCGACGATCGCCGGCACCGCAGCCACGATCAACATCGACGGACCGTTCTACCAGCCGGGCGGCTTCACCCTCACCAGCGCCGACCGCGCGACCCGGCTGCGCTACGACGAGCCCAAGATCGCCCATGAAGGACTGCACTATCAGGCGGCCGAGGTCGCCCGCCGCATCACGGCCGGCGAGACCGGTTCGCCGCTACGACCACTCACGGCCAGTATCGACGTCCTCCGCGTGATGGACGAGATCCGACGCCAGACCGGCGACCGGCATCCGGACGAGGACGACGACCGGCGATAGCGATCGCTCCAGGTTGGCTCATCCGGTGACGAGGACGGAGGAGACGGCTCGGACCCGGGCCGCGATCTTACCCGGGGTGAGCCCGTGCTTGTCGAGCATGAAGTCGTTGCCCGCCGACTCGCCCCAGGTGTCGTCAACCCCGATCCGCTCGATCTGGGGGGCCGGACCGGCCGCGGTCAAGATCTCAGCGACCAGACCGCCGAGTCCCCCGTACACGGAGTGTTCCTCAATGGTGACGACGAGGTCTGCGCCGACCACGGCATCGACCAGAGCCGACGCATCGATGGGCTTGATGGACGGAACGTGGATCACGGAGGCGTCGATCCCCGACTGGGCGAGAAGCTCCGCGGCCGCGAGCACCCGTCCCGTCTGCGGGCCGGTTGAGATCAGAGTGACTCGCCCCCCGGCACGCAGCTTGTGGATGGCCCCCGGCGTGAAGGTGTAGTCGGCGCTGAACAAGTCGGGTACGGCGTCGCGGACGATTCGGAGGTAGACCGGACCATCGTAGGCCTGGGCCCAATCCATCATGGCCCGCAGCTCGACGGCGTCGGCCGGAGCGAGGACGGTCAGGTCGGGCATGGCCCGCATGATCGCCAGGTCCTGCACGTCGAGGTGGGTCTTGCCAACCGCGCCGATCAACAGACCGGAGTAGGAGCCCACGATCTTGACGTTGGCGTGGCTCTGGGCCACCAGCATCCGGATGGGATCGATGGCCCGGTGCGTGAAGAAGACGGTGAACGAGGAGGTCCATGGCACATACCCGACTGCGGCCAGACCGGCGGCGGCGCCGACCAGGTTCTGCTCGGCGATGCCCATCTGGAAGAACCGGTCAGGATGGGCCTTGGCGAACTTGTCGGCCTTCGTCGAATTGGCCAGGTCGCCATCGAGGACGACCGTACGCGGGTCGGCGTGGCCGAACTCGACCAGTTTCTCCCCCCAGACATCGCGCATCGCGGTCATGCCGTCACTCCGTTCTCCGCGCTGCGCGGGTTGTGAGACTTTGCGTCGGAATCGAGCAGGTCGATCTCATCGGCATCGAGCTCTTGTCGAGCCTTCTCGAAGTCCTCCTGCGACGGGACGATGCTGTGCCAGGAGTGGGCCCCTTCAGCCAGGGACAGGCCCTTGCCTTTGACCGTGTGGGCGATGAGCACGGTGGGACGACCGTTGAAGTCTCCGGCCCGCGCCAGCTGGTAGGCGCTGGCGATCTGGTTGTAGTCGTGGCCGTCGAGTTCGACGACCCGCCATCCGAAAGCCTGGAAGACCGCCGCGAGGTCCACGCCGAACCAGGGGTCACGCCGGTCGCCGCGATCGGTGTTGGTGGTCTCGCTGGTCGACGGTAGTCCGAACTGCTGTAGCCCGTTCCGGTCGACGATCGCGGTCAGGTTGGTGAGCTTGTAGCGGGCGGCGACCTGGACGGCCTCCCAGACCATGCCTTCCTGGAGTTCTCCGTCACCGAGCAGCACCCACGTATGGAAGTCCTTCTCGGCTAGCGACGCGCCGAGCGCCATCCCGACACCGACCGAGAGACCCTGACCAAGCGAACCGGTGGAGGCGTCGAGGCCGGGCAGCCGGGTGACGTCGGGGTGGCCCTGCAGCCGCGAGTCGCCCTTGTCGAACGTTTCCAGCTCCTCCAGCGGCAGGAAGCCGCGCAGCGCCAGGACCGAGTACAGGCCGATCGCCGCGTGGCCCTTGGACAGAATGAAGCGGTCGCGGTCGAGCCAGTGCGGTTCGTCGGGGCGGATCTTCAGCTCGTTGAAGTACAGGCTGATCAGCAGGTCCATCATCGACAGCGGGCCACCGATATGGCCGGCCTTGGCCGCCGTGACGGTCTTGATCACCTGCCAGCGGGCCTGGCGGGCCAGGACCGGGAGGTCGGCATCGGTTGCGGGTGCAGCGGTTTGGATGGTCACGAGGTTCTCCTGTCGCAGGTGATCAGTCGGATTGGGGAACGTCGACCCAGCGGCGCTCGGCCGCTGACCTTTCGACGGCATCGAGGACTTCGCAGACCAGCCAGCCCTCACGGAAGTCGCCGTCCGGGCGTCGGTACTCGGCGATGGCACTGAGCCATTCGCGCACCTCGATGGTCTTGAGCTCGTGGACCCCGAGCGGGACGCCGGCGAAGGGCCAGAAGGCTCCATAGTCGCCGTGGTGCGGGCCGAGTTCGATCTCTTTGTAGCCCTTGCGGTCGGCTGGGTCGCCGGTCAGGTAGAGCCGAAGGGTGTGGATGTCTTGCTGGACGAACTGCAGGGCACCCTTGCTGCCGATCAGCTCGATGCTTTGGTGCCAAGTCCGTCCGGTGGAGACCCGGGACGCCTCGATGTGACCGCTTGCCCCGGAGGCGAACTCCATCAGGAAGGTCGTGGCGTCGTCGTTCTCGACAGCGCGCCGGGGCGCGTCGAGATCGGCGCCGCTGCCGTAACCGAAGACACCGGTCGGCTCGGGACGCTCGGTGATGAAGGTGCGACTCAGACCGACCACGGAACTGATCGGCCCGACCAGGACCTGCGCCAGCGAGATGATGTGGGCGCCGAGGTCGCCGAGCGCGCCACTGCCGGAGAGCTTGCGCTCGAAGCGCCAGGTGAACGGCACGTCCGGGTCGCTGCAGGCATCGAGGACGAAGCGGCCCTGAAAGGTCCAGATCTCACCGAGCACGCCCGAGCTGATCAGCCGGCGAGCCTCGGCGATGGCCGGGTTGCGCAAGTAGTTGAAGCCGACCAGCGTCTTGACGCCGGCCTTCTCGGCCGCCTCGTACATCTGTCGGGCGTCGGAGGCGTTCAGCGCGAGCGGCTTCTCACAGTAGACATGCTTGCCGGCCTCGATCGCGGCCATGGCGATGTCGAAGTGCAGGAAGTTCGGCGTGACGATGTCGACCACGTCGACATCCGGATCAGCTAGGGCGTCGCGCCAGTCCGTGGTGTACCGGGCATAGCCCAAGGACTCGGCGCCGCGACGCGCGAGATCCTCGCTCGCGTCGACCAGCACCGCAAAACGCGGCCGGAACGGCGTGCTGCCATAAACGCTCTCCACATTGCGATAGCCCATCGTGTGCGACTTGGCCATCAGGCCGCTGCCGATCATGGCAACACCGATCTCGGGGACGGTGGCAGTGACGTCGTGCAGGGTCATCGTGACTCCCTGGTCGTGGCCCTGCGATCAGGACCGCTGGGCGAGGCGGATCGTTCTCACCGTGCCGGGATACGGTCTTATATCGACAGGTGGACAACTCATCCAATGAACGATACGTTAGCCCCATTCCAAAGGAATCCACAAGTCGAACGCTATGTCCACTCAGCGATAGATGACGCTGGTGGTACACACAGGAAGAGCGCTATGAGCAGTCCTCAGATTCTCACGAACGGTTGGACGAGCATCCAACCCGCCGATGCGGGGTGGACCTACATCAGCTTTGCGGTTCGTGCCTTGAAGGCTGGCGAGAGCTTGAACCTCGCGGCCGATGACCACGAACGCGCGTTCGTCCCACTCTCCGGTACCGCCGTCGCCCGTTCCGGTGAGACGGAATGGACCTTCGGCGGCCGGGCCTCGGTGTTCGACGGTCTCGGCTGGTGCTTCTACCTGCCCCGGGACACCGAAGTGACAGTGACGGCCTCGACCGATCTGGAGCTGGCCGTCGCCGCAGCCCCGGCGACCCAGACGTACGCCCCGGTGCTGGTCTCGCCGGACGACGTGAGCATCGAGCTCCGCGGGGGCGGAAACGCGTCTCGCCAGGTCGGCAGCCTGATGCTGCCCGACTTCCCCGCCGACCGGTTGCACGTGGTCGAGGTCTGGACTCCAGGCGGCAACTGGTCCAGCTTCCCGCCGCACAAGCACGAGCACGACCGCGACGGCGAGTCGGAGCTCGAGGAGACCTACTACTACCGGCTCCGCGACCAGGAGAACGGCTGGGCCGTTCAGCGGGTCTACAGCCCGGAACGTGACTTCGACCTGGTCGAGACCGTCCGCGACGGCGACCTGCTGCTGATCCCCTGGGGGTACCACACCACCGTGGCCGCCCACGGGCACGACCTCTACTATCTGAACGTCCTGGCCGGTCCGGCGCCGAAGCGCACCCTTCAGGCCCTCCAGGATCCGTGCCTCAAGGCAACCCAGGACGCCTGGGCGGAGGCTGGGATCGATTCCCGACTCCCGATCGTGCCCCGCTATCCCACCTGAACCTGCTCGGTGCCCTTGACCCCTGCCCTTCACAGTGGAAGGAAGTTTCTGTGACTCAATCCCCGCAACCCACCCAGCGGCTGACCGTCGGCCAGGCGGTCGTCCGCTTCCTGGCTGCCCAGCAGGTCGAACGCGACGGAAACATCCAGCCGTTCTTCGGCGGAGCCATCGGCATCTTCGGGCACGGCAACGTCGCCGGCGTCGGCCAGGCGCTGCTGCAGTACCGCAAGGACTTTCGCCTCTACCAGGCTCGCAACGAGCAGGGGATGGTCCACATGGCCACCGGCTTCGCGAAGATGAGGAACCGGCTCGGTGCCCTGGCCTGCAGCAGCTCGATCGGTCCCGGCGCAACCAACATGATCACCGGTGCCGCGACCGCCACCGTGAACCGGCTGCCCGTGCTGTGTCTGCCCAGCGACATCTTCGCCAGCCGACGGACCGGCCCGGTGCTCCAGCAGCTGGAGTCGAGCTTCTCCTGGGACTACTCGGCCAACGATGCGTTCAAGGCTGTCTCCAAGTACTGGGACCGGATCAACCGGCCCGACCAGCTGCCGACCGCACTCCTGGAGGCGATGCGTACCCTGACCAGCCCGGCGGACACCGGTGCCGTCACGCTCGCCCTCCCGCAGGATGTGCAGGCCGAAGCCTGGGACTTCCCGACCGCGCTGTTCCGGGAGCGCACCTGGTACGTGCCGCGGGCCCGTGCCGACCGCGGCGCGTTGCGGCGCGCCGCCCAGCTGATCGCCGGCGCCAAGCGTCCGGTGATCATCGCCGGCGGTGGCGTCATCTACTCCGCGGCCACCGACGAGCTGGCGACGCTCGCCGCGAAGACCGGTATTCCCGTCGGGGTGACCCAGTCCGGCAAGGCCGCGCTCCCCTACGACCACCCACAGATGGTCAACGCGCTCGGCGCCTCGGGGTCGGTCTTCGCCAACGCCCTGGCCAACCAGGCCGACCTGGTCATCGGCATCGGCACCCGCTACACCGACTTCACCACGGCCTCGAACACGATGTTCAGCACCGAGGGCGTGCAGTTCGTCAACGTCAACGTCACCGAACTCGACGCCTACAAGGAATCTGCGCTCGGTCTGGTCGGCGATGCCCGCGAAACCCTTCTCGAGCTGGGAGACCTCCTCGGTGATCATCAGATCGACGCCGGCTACCGGGCCGAGGTGGAGAAGGCCGCCGACGGCTGGCGGTCCGAAGTCGACCGGATCGTCGAGATCCAGAACGGGCCCACGCTGTCGCAGGCCGAGGCGATCGGGATCGTGAACGCCGCCGCCGGTGATCACCACGTGGTGGTCAACGCCGCCGGGTCGATGCCGGGCGATCTGCACCGGCTGTGGCGTCCGTCCGACCCCAAGGCGTACGACCTGGAGTACGGCAACTCCTGCATGGGCTACGAGGTCGGCGGGGCTCTGGGCGCCAAGATGGCCGACCCGACCCGCGACGTCTTCTGCTTCATCGGTGACGGCACCTTCCTGCTGTCCAGCCAGGAGATCATGACCGCCGTCCAGGAAGGCCTCAAGCTGACGGTGCTGCTGGTCGACAACTACGGCTACGGCTCGATCGCCGCGCTGTCGGAGACCCGCGGCTCGCAGGCCTTCGCCTGCCGCTTCAACTACCGCGGCGAGGACGGACAGTTCTCCGACGACCGGATCGACATCGACCTTCCCGCCAATGCGGCCAGCTACGGCGCCGACGTGCTCACCGCGACGACCGCCGAAGAACTGACCCAGGCGCTCGACTCAGGCCGCCGACATCGACAACACCGTCGTCATCTACGTCAAGGTCGACGCGAAGGGCCGCTTCGGCGGGTCGGGCGCCTGGTGGGACGTTCCGGTGTCGGAGGTCTCCGAGGTCGACAGCACCCAGCAGGCCCGCAAGGAGTACGAGGCCGAGGTCGCGAACCAGAGGCTCTACCTGTGACCGCCACCGCGAGCGAGGTGCTCCGCGACGTCCCGACCGAGCTGATCATCGGCGGCGAGCACCGAGCGGCCTCCGACGGTGCGACCTTCGAGGTGATCGATCCGGCCACCGGCGATGCGCTCACCACGGTGGCCAGCGGGACCATCGAGGACGCCATCGCCTGCGTCGACGCCGCGTCAGTCCGCTGCGGCGGAGTGGGCGAATACCCCACCGCGGAAGCGATCCGAGATTCTGCAGCGGACCTACCAGCTGATGATCGACCGGGCCGACGAGCTGGCCCGGCTGATCACCGCGGAGAACGGAAAGGCCCTGCCCGACGCGCGCGGCGAGGTGCTGTACTCGGCGGAGTTCTTCCGCTGGTACGCCGAGGAGGCCGTCCGGATCCGTGGCGACATCCAGGTCGCACCGGGTGGGGCGAACAAGATCATCGTGCTGCACCAGCCCGTCGGGGTTGCGGTCTTGGTCACCCCGTGGAACTTCCCGGCCGCCATGGCCGCACGGAAGATCGCCCCGGCGCTGGCCGCCGGCTGCACCGTCATCCTGAAGCCGGCCGGCGAGACCCCGTTGACCGCGCTCGCGATCGCGGCCGTGATGGAGCAGGCCGGAGTTCCGGCCGGGGTGGTCAACGTGCTGCCGTCGAGGAAGTCGTCGGCAGTGGTCTCGGCGATGCTCGCCGATCCACGGGTTCGCAAGCTGTCGTTCACCGGCTCGACCGAGGTCGGCCGCACGCTGATGAATCTGGCCAACGAGCACATCGTCAACTGCTCCATGGAGCTCGGTGGCAACGCGCCCTTCGTGGTCTTTGACGACGCCGACCTCGATGCCGCGCTCGAGGGCGCGATGATCGCCAAGATGCGCAACGGCGGCGAGGCCTGTACGGCCGCCAACCGTATCTACGTCGCCGAGTCGATCGCCGAGGAGTTCGCCGACCGGCTCAC
Organism: uncultured Actinomycetota bacterium; assembly: GCA_963808435.1. Taxonomy (GTDB): domain Bacteria; phylum Actinomycetota; class Actinomycetes; order Propionibacteriales; family Propionibacteriaceae; genus Microlunatus. Next base: position 261,057 of record CAWEFW010000003.1, read on the forward strand.
CCGTGCCATGGGCGCCATGGTGATGGGGCCCGGCGCCGAACCCGGTGTGACCGTCGGCCCGTTGGTGAACGCGGCCACCCGTGACAAGGTCGCCGAGCTCGTCGACGACGCGGTGACCTCCGGCGCCTCGGTCACCACCGGCGGTACGAACCCCGATGGGCCGGGATTCTTCTATCCACCCACGGTGCTCACGAACGTCTCACCCGACGCAGCGATCCTGCAGACCGAGATCTTCGGGCCCGTGGCGCCGATCGTCACCTTCTCTACCGAGCAGGAAGCGATCGAGCTGGCGAACGGCACCGAGTACGGCCTGGTCGCCTACGTCTATACCACGAATCTGGCCCGCGGCCTGCGGGTCAGTGAGGCGATCGAGGCCGGCATGGTCGGCCTCAACCGCGGGCTGGTCTCCGATCCAGCCGCCCCGTTCGGGGGGGTCAAGGAGAGCGGCATCGGCCGCGAAGGCGGCGTGGAAGGCCTGCTGGCCTTCACCGAGAGCAAGTACATCGCCGTCAGCTGGTGAATGACGAGATCACGACAGCAGCTATCAACTCGACACTCGGCAACTCGGCCGAGGAACGAAACGTCAATGAAGAAGGTTAATCGATGAAGATGTCCAAGATCACCCGGGCGGCGATCGGTGTCGTCGCGGCCGCCAGCCTGGCCGTTCTCACCGCCTGCAGCGGCGGCGGCGCAGAGGAGCCAGCCGACACCGGCGGTGGCGGCGGTGGCGGTGACTCGGGCTACACGTTCGCCATGATCACCCATGAGGTTCCGGGTGACACCTTCTGGGACCGGATTCGGGCCGGGGCCGAGCAGGCGGCCAAGGACACCGGGTCAACGCTGAAGTATTCGGCCGATCCCGAAGCCAGCAAGCAGGCGGTGCTGATCCAGGGCGCCATCGACTCGAAGGTCGACGGCATCGCGACCACCCTGGTGACCCCGGATGCCCTGATTCCGACCGTGAAGAAGGCTGTCGACGCCGGTATTCCGGTCGACAGCTTCAACTCGGGTACCAACTTCTACAAGCAGGCCGGCTCCCTGACCCATTTCTCCTCCGACGAGAAGCTGGCCGGCCAACAGGCCGGCGAGAAGGCCAAAGCCGACGGGGCGACCAAGATCCTGTGCACCATCCAGCAGACCGGGTCGGTGGCCCTGGAGGATCGTTGCGCCGGCGTCAAGGCCGCCTTCCCGAACACCGAGAACATCCAGGTCAACGGCCAGGACGACTCCGCGGTCACCTCGGCCATCCAGGCCAAGCTGGCCCAGGACAAGGACATCAACTGGATCATCACCCTCGGCGCGGCTCAAGCGCTTGACGCGCTCAAGGCCAAGGAGGCGGTGGGAAGTGAGGTCAAGATCGGCACCTTCGATCTCAACAAGGAGGCGGCGGAGGCGGTGCAGGCCGGAAACATCCAGTTCTGCATCGACCAGCAGCCTTACCTGCAGGGTTACCTGGCCGTCACCCAGCTCTACCTCTTCAAGAAGAACGGCAACATCCTCGGCGGCGGCCAGCCGTCGCTGACCGGCCCTTCGTTCGTCGACAAGACCAACGTCGACGCCATCCTTCCGTTCATCAACCAGAACACCCGCTAGTCCTCATCCCTGCCCGGCCGGGCCGGGCCGCTCGCCCCGATCTCATCGCTGAGAGGGGTTGAGCGGTCCGGCCGGGCTCGGCGGCCCGACACAACGGAGCGTCACCATGAGTCAAACTGTCAAAACTCCTCCGGCGGCGGCGCCGTCGGAGGCATCGAACCGCGTCACGCTCGGCCTCTCCAACCGCCTGCTGGCCCGACCAGAGGTCGGTGCTCTCGTGGCCGCCATCGTCCTTTTCATCTTCTTCCTGATCGTGGCGCCCTCCTTCCGATCGGCGCCCTCCTTCGCCACGGTGCTCTACCAGGCGTCGATCATCGGCATCGTCGCCGTCGCCGTCGGCATGCTGATGATCGGCGGCGAGTTCGACCTGTCGGCCGGCGTCCTGGTCACCACCGCCGTCCTGTTCAACTCGATGTTCTGCTATCAGCTCGGCATCAATCTGTGGGTCGGTGCCCTCTTGTCGCTGATCCTCTGCCTGGGCATCGGATTTCTCAACGGCTATCTGACGATGCGAACCGGGATTCCATCCTTCTTGATAACCCTGGGAACCTTCTTCATCCTGCAGGGTGCCAACCTCGGCGTGACCAAGCTGATCACCGGATCGGTGTCGTCACCGAACATCAATGCGATGGACGGCTATGCGTCACTCAACTTCATCTTCGCTCACACCTTCCAGATCGGCGCGGTCGGGTTGAGCATCACCGTTCTCTGGTGGATCGCCTTCGTCGCGCTGGCGCAATGGATCCTCACCCGGACCAAGATCGGAAACTGGATCTACGCCGTGGGTGGGAACGCCGCGTCGGCGCGCGCGGTCGGTGTGCCGGTCACTCGCGTGAAGGTCGGCCTTTTCATGACCGTAGGGTTCCTCTGCTGGTTCGTCGGCATGCACACCCTGTACAACTTCAACGTGGTCCAGGCCGGCAACGGCCTGGGTAACGAGTTCATCTACATCATCGCCGCGGTGGTGGGTGGCACCTTGATGACCGGCGGCTACGGCAACGCCATCGGCGTCGCGATCGGTGCCTTCATCTTCGGCATGACCAGCCTCTGCATCGTGTACGCGGGCTGGGATCCCAACTGGTTCAAGGCGTTTCTCGGCGTCATGCTGCTGCTTGCCGTGATCGTGAACCTCTACATCAAGAAGCTCTCGACGACACGAAAGGTGGGTTAACGCCATGACGGACACGATTGCTGAACACGCCGATCAGACCCTGCACAAGGGCGAAGCGCTCGTCGAGATGATCGACGTCGGCAAGACCTACGGCGCCATCCGAGCCCTCCGGGGCATCAACCTGAGGGTGAACGCCGGCGAGGTGGCCGGTGTGCTCGGCGACAACGGGGCCGGCAAGTCCACGTTGATCAAGATCATATCCGGGCTGCACCCGCACAATGAGGGCACCCTGAAGGTCGACGGGGTCGAGCAGCACTTCTCCTCGCCCCGCGAGTCGCTCGCCCACGGCATCGCCACCGTCTACCAAGACCTCGCCGTCGTCAGCCTGATGGAGGTCTGGCGGAACTTCTTCCTCGGCTCGGAGATAACCGGCAGCAAGTTCCCGCTGTCCGGACTCAAGGTCAAGGAGATGAAGCGGATCGCCGACGACGAGCTGCGCAAGATGGGCATCGTGGTCAAGGACATCAACCAACCCATCGGCACCTTGTCCGGTGGCCAGCGTCAGTGCGTGGCCATCGCCCGCGCGGTCTACTTCGGCGCCCGGGTGCTGATCTTGGACGAGCCGACCGCCGCCCTCGGCGTGAAGCAGTCCGGCGTGGTGCTGAAGTACACCGCCGCGGCCCGCGACGCCGGGCTGGGCGTGGTCTTCATCACCCACAACCCGCACCACGCCTACCTGGTCGGCAACCACTTCATCATCCTGAAACTGGGCCAGACCGTCCTGGACAAGAAGCGCAGTGAGGTTGGCCTCGACGAGCTGACCCGGCAGATGGCCGGCGGCGACGAGCTCACCGAGCTGAGCCACGAGCTCAAGCAGTAGGCACCCACACCCACCACCGACTTGTCAGCGTCTCAGCCGGCTCCAGCCGGCTGAGACGCTGACAAGTCGGGCTTGACCCGACCCTGCCCGCCCAAGCCGAAAGAGGACATCCCATGACCGTCGCCGTCGCCCACCAACCAACAGCCACCGGACGGTTGGCTCTCCGCGAGGCGGCCCAACAAGCCGGCTATCGGAACACCCGCCTGACCGTCATCCACATCGCCGACTCTGTCGACCTGGATCTCGTCGAGGCTCATACCGCCAAACTCCGTGACGACGTCGCCACCGCGCTGGCCGAAGTCTCTATCGGCGAACTCGACTGGGACCTGGCCCTCGCGCCCGGCAACGGGATCGAGAACACCGCGGCGACCATCCTGGAACTCGCCGAGAAGGCCGAGGCCGAGCTCCTGGTTATCGGTGCTCGACGCCGTTCGCCGGTCGGCAAGGCGCTTCTGGGCAGTGTCACGCAGACCCTGATCCTCGACGCCGAGATCCCCGTCCTCGTCGTCAAGTGAACTCCGAGCCCAACGGAAGGATCTGAGGTCAGTGCGCATCGGGGTCCTGGGGACGGGGCGGATCGGCGTCATGCACGCCCGCAACCTGGCGCAGACCGCAGGGGTGGACGAGGTCGTACTCATGGGCCGCAGTCCGGCTCGGCTCGCCGTCTCGGTGGATCAGGTCTCCACCGCGCTGCAGCCGGATGCCCCGTCGGAGCTCGCCGGAGATCTCGCCCCAGGTGGCCCGGTGGCCGCGGTGACGGTCGGCACCGGTTTGGCCGAGGAGCTGCCCGCCCTCGACGGCGTCGTCGTCGCGACCTCGACCAGTACTCATCCGGCGTTCGCCCTGCAGATCACGCGCGCCGGAGTCCCGGCGCTGGTGGAGAAGCCGCTCGCCCTCGATCCTGATCAGCTCACGGCCCTGGCCGATGAGCTGGACGACATCGGCACCGAGGTCATGGTGGCCTTCCATCGGCGCTACGACCCCGGCCACCAGCGGCTGCGGCAGCACATCCTCGATGGAGACGCAGGAACCCTGCGAGCGGTCACCGCGACCGGGCACGATCGCCTGGCCCTCTCCCCCGACTACATCCCCGGCTCCGGGGGGATCTGGCTCGATATGCTCATCCACGACTTCGACGTGATCCCGTGGGTGACCGGCCAGCGCGTCCGCAGTGTCTGGGCGACTGGCTCCGTCCTCGACGCCCCAGTCCACGCCGAGTACGGCGATGTCGATACCGCTCTGGCCGTCCTCGTGCTGGAGTCCGGAGCGGCCGCCACGGTGAGTGGTCTGCGCCGCAACGGCGCGGGCCAGGACGCGCGGCTCGAGGTCTTCGGCTCCCTCGGCTCGTTCGGGGCCGGCCTCGACGCCCGCACCCCGATGACCTCCACCGAGCCGAACGTCGACCCACCCGGTCCTCGCTACGACCAGTTCATCGACCGCTTCGAGCGCGCCTTCCGCGCTGAAGCCGACGCGTTCGTCCGGCTCGCCTCCGGCACCGGGGACAACCTCACTCCACCCCGCGACGGGCTTGTGGCCATCCGAATCGCCCAGGCTGCCGCGGAGTCGATGCGCACCGGCCGCGCCATCGACCTCGACGAGACCTTCCAACCGACAGGACTGCGATGAGTGACAAGCTGAAGATCGGACTGATGGGCACCGGCCGGATCGGCCAGGTGCACGCAGCGAGTGTGGCGGCGGTGCCCGAAACCACCCTCCACTGGGTGTGCGATCCCTTCGTCGACGGGGCGAAAGCGACAGCGGAGAAGTACGGTGCCGCTCGGGTGGCCACCGATCCCGCGGAGGTTCTCGACTCCGGCGACGTCGACGCCATCATCGTCGCCTCGCCGACCCCGACCCACGTCGACCTGATCAGCGCCGCCATCGATGCCGCCATCCCCGTCCTGTGCGAGAAGCCGATCGACCTGGACATCGCCCGCGTCGACGCTCTGCGCGAGAAGGCCGGTACCGCCTCGGTGCCCGTGATCCTCGGCTTCAACCGTCGGTTCGACCCGCACTTCGCCGAGCTGCACCGCCGTGTGGCGCAGGGCGACATCGGCCGGCTCGAGCAGCTCACCATCACCAGCCGTGACCCGGAGCCGGCTCCGGCCGCCTACATTGCGGTCTCGGGCGGGATCTTCCGCGACATGACCATCCACGACTTCGACATGGCCCGGTTCTTCGTACCCGACATAGTCGAGGTCACCGCTCGTGGAGCACGACAGTTCAGCACCGTGATCGCCGAGGCCGACGACTACGACGCCGCCGTCGTCACACTGCGCGGGGCCGGAGGCGAGCTGATCACCATCACCAACTCGCGGCACTGCGCGTACGGCTACGACCAGCGGATCGAGGCGTTCGGCAGCTCTGGCCTCCTTCAGGTCGGCAACGTCGGACCGACCATCGTCCGCGCGTACGGACGCCGAGTCCGTCGAGGGAAGCGCCCCGTACCACACGTTCTTCCTCGAGCGGTACGCCGAGGCCTACCGTCTCGAGCTCGTTGCCTTCGTCGAGGCCGTCCACGGCCGGCCCAGCACCAGCCCCGGCTTCGAAGACGGCCGCGCCGCCCTCGTCCTCGCCGACGCCGCCGCCCGTTCAGCCGCTGAAGGTGTCTCCGTCGACGTCGACCTGAACGCATGAGCACCCCGGCACTCGTCGCGACCTGCTGGACCAGCGCCGGCAATGTCGCGCCCCTCGACGATCCGGAGGTGAGTCCGTTCTCGGCGGTCGATCGCGTACACGCCGTCGCCTCGACCGGCTGGGCCGGGATCGGCTTCGCTCAGGGGGACCTGCAGGTCGTCCGCGAAACCATCGGCTTTGCCGCGCTCCGGGCCGAGATCGAGGCCGCCGGCCTTCAACACGTCGAGGTCGAGCTCGCCTCCGGCTGGTGGCGTGAGGACGACCTCTCCTGGCGCGGGACCTGGGAGCTGCTGCTCGAGGCGGCACAGGAGCTCCGGGCTTCGTTCATCAAGGTCGGGACCGAGTTCGGATCCCCGGTGGACGACATCACACCCTTCGTCGAACCTCTCCGCCGCATCGCCGACGAAGCATCCGCCCACGGAACCCGCGTCGCGGTCGAGCCACTTCCGTTCGCCCTCATCGGCTCGATGCCCCAGGGCGCCGACCTGATCCGGGCGGCCGGTCACCCCGCCGCCGGGCTGGTCGTGGACTTCTGGCACGTCTTCCGGGCCAACACCACTCTGGTGGACCTCGTCGCCTGTCTCGACTCCGGAGCATGGTCTTCGGTGTCGAGCTCTGCGATGCCCAGCCGGAAGTCATCGGCACCTTGTTCGAGGACACCCGCGACCGCCGCACCCTTGTCGGCCAGGGCGCCCAAGATGTCGTCGGCTTCATCCGCGCCATGCGCGAGGTGGGCTTCCCCGGGCCCTGGGGCGTCGAGATCTTGTCCATCGAACACCGCCAACGAGTCCTTGATCGACGCGTTGACCGTGGCGCGGGAAACGACGCTGGATGCATTCCAGCAGGCGGATCAGCAGTCCGGGTTGGCGGCCTCTTAGTTCTAGGCGAGACCGGCCCGGCGGGCGGCATCGAGCAGTACCGAGGCGGCGACCTCGAGCCCCTCGATCCGGCCCAGGCTGACGTCCTCGTGCTCGATGTTGACGAGCATGTCGGGATCGACCGCGGCCAGCGCGGCGAGCCAGGTGGACCAGTAGACGGCGTCGTGGCCGCGGCCGAGGGCGACGAAGTCCCAGGCCGCCTCCTTGGGCCACTCGTTCGCCCACTCGTCGCCGCCGAGGTTAGTGCGCGGCTCGTCCGGCGCCAGACGGCGGAAGCGGTTGTCGAGTACGCCATACACCGCGGCGGCCGGGTTGATCTTCACGTCCTTGGCGGCGGCGTGGAACACCAGCGGTCCGAGGTCCTGGACCACGGCCACCGGGTCCATCCACTGCCAGAACAGGTGCGAGGCATCCAGCTCGACCCCGACGTGGGTGGCGCCGGTGCGCTCGACCAGCTCGCGGATGCCGGCCGGGTTGAACACGATGTTCTGCGGGTGCAGCTCGAGGGCGACCTTCACGTCCAGGTCCGCGGCTTCGCGGTCGATCTCCCGCCAGAACTTCTCGGTCACCTCCCACTGATAGTCGAGGACGTCCAGGGCGCCGGAGCTCCAGGCGTTCACGATCCAGTTGGGCCGCTTCCCGCCGGGTTCACCGGCCGGCAGGCCGGACATCGTGACCACCCGATGCTGGCCCAGCCGGTTCGCCAGCCGGATGCTGCGGCGGATGTCCTCGGCATGGCTCGGGCCGATGGCCGGGTCCGGATGCAGCGGGTTGCCGTTGCAGTTCAGCCCGGCGATGCCGACCCCGGTGCCCTCGAACAGGCCGAGGAAGTCGTCCCGGGCGGTGTCGGAGGTGAGGATGTCGTCGAAGGTCGGGATGTGCACCGCGGGCAGGAAGCCGCCCGAGTTGAGCTCCAGACCGGTCAGGCCGAGGCCGGCGATGACCTTGATCGCCTCCGGCAGCGAGCGGTCGTGCAGGATCGCGTTGTAGACGCCGAACTTCATCGCGCACCCCCGTCGATCGTGGCCAAGGCACGCTGCGGCGGGACCTCGACCGAAGCGCCGCCCCGGGCGGCGGATTCGGCCACCGCGGCGAGCACCTCCATGTTGTGGACGCCCTCGTCGAAGGAGGCGCAGCGGGGCAGCGAGTCGGCCTCGTCCAGCCCCGCCACCTCATCCAGGAAGGCCCGGGCCTGGTAGACGAACCCGTCGTTCTGGCCGAGGCCCACCCCCGGCGCGTCCATCGCCAGGCCACCCGCGACGTACGGATGGTCCGGTCCGATGATCACGCGGCGGAACCCGCGGCTCCCGGTCGGTCCCTCGTTCACCATCAGGGAGAACTCCGCCGGTCGCTCCTGCGCCCAGGTCGCCGCACCCTGATCGCCGAAGACCTCGATGGCCAGGCCGTTGGGATGGCCGGCGGCGACCCGGGACACCTGGACCACACCGGCACCATTGGCGTACTGGGCGCTGAAGGCGGCGTAGTCGTCGTTCTCGACGGGCTCGTACGTGTCGCTCACCGCCACGTGCCCGTGGCCGACCACTGCGGCCAGCGGCACGGGCCGTTCGGTGATCGCGGTGGCGAACCGCCCGCCGCTCACCTCAACGGTGTCACCGCAGAGGAACTCTGCCAGGTACGCGGCGTGGCTGCCGATGTCGGCGAGCGCGCCGGTGCCCGGGGCGCCCTTGTAGCGCCAGCTGATCGGGCCCTGCGGGTCGCTGGCGTAGTCGCACCAGTAGCGGACGTCGACGTGCAGCACCCGGCCCAGCGTCCCGGAGGTCACCAGCTCACGCAGCGCGGCCACTCCCGGCGCCCGGCGGAAGGTGAACCCGATCCGTACGACGCTGTCGGCACTGCGGGCGACCTCGGCCATCGCCCGCGCGTCCTCGAGGGTGTCGCTGAGCGGCTTCTCGCACAGGACGTGCTTTCCGGCCGCAACCAGGCCTTCCACCATCTCGCGATGCAGCGAGTTGGCCACCACCACGCTGACGACGTGGATGTCGGGGTCAGCGGCGATCGCCTCCCACGAGGTGTCCGACCGCTCGTACCCGAACCGCCGAGCCGCCAGCCCGCCGAGCTCGGGACTGATGTCCCCGATAGACACGTACCGCAGGTCCGGCAGGACCGACTGGTACAGGGTGGGGGCCGTCCGATAGGCCGCGGCGTGCGCCCGACCCGCCATTCCGGCCCCGATCACGGCAATGCCAATCGTCATCCGACTCCTCTTCCTCAAGGACCAGCTCACGGAACGAGCCCGGCCGCTGACGAGCAGTCGGCCTGTGACCCGAATCACTAGAGCGCTCTAGATTGCTGAGACCGAAGTTAGGGGAAATCGGGGTGATATGTCAAGACATTAGGTTCAATAAGTTTCGCAGTGCTCGATCGGACCTTCAGGTCCGGTTCGAGAACGATCTCGTGACCCTCGATCCCCTGGCCCTCGATCCGGGCGACGATCCGCTCCACCGCGAGCCGAGCCATCTCCGCGGGCCGCTGGCCGACGCTCGTCAGACCCACCGGTGACAACGCCGCCACCTCGCTGTCGTCCCAACCCACCACCGACAGCTGACCGGGCACGTCCACGCCATGCAGCGCCAGCAGCCCGATCGCGCCCACCGCGATGTCGTCGTTGTAGGCGATCACCGCAGACGGCAGGTCGTCCGATTCCAGGAGGGTCTGAGCGGCCGACTGGCCGGCAATCTGGGTCTGACCGCCGGGCACCACGCGGATCTGCGATGCCAGCCCCTGCGCCCGCATCGCGTGGCGGTACGCCTCCCCGCGCGAGATGCCGATCATGTTCTCGCCGCCGTCGATGTGCGCGATCCGCGAATGCCCCAGCGCGACGAGGTGATCAACGGCCCGGGCCATGCCGTGCTCGTCGGAGGTGCGAACCACGTCGACGGCAGGGTCGTCCACGTGCCAGCCGACAACCACCAGCGGTACCTGCCCGGCCAGTAGCGGCCGTTCGGTCGGTGGCCCGAGCATGATGAGCGCGTCGAACCGGAAGTCGTGCAGCGAGTCGGCCGCCTGCCGCTCGCCCCGCCCCTTGGTCAACGGCGCCACGATCAGGCCGAGACCGCGCTGCTCGGCGGCAGCGTACAGCCCCTCGAGCAGGTCGAAGTGGAAGATGCCGACCTCGATGCCGAACATGACCCCGATCAATCTGGACTTCTGACCGGCCAGCGCCCGAGCGCGTACGTCGGGTCGGTAGCCCAGCTCTCGCGCTGCGGCCAGTACCCGCTCGCGGGTCGCCGAGCTGGCGCCCGGCGCCTCCCTCATCACGATCGACACCAGGGCCCGTGAGACGGCAGCATGCCGCGCGACATCCTCCAGCGTGACGCGCTTCGGCGCGCGCCACCCCTCGTCGTCGGCCTCGGTCACACCGTCAGCCTAGGCAGGCCCTGAACCGCAGACGGCAACTTCAGCGGTCCGCCTGAGCAGTGATCGTATGTACGACGACGCCGGCCGCCTGGGTAAGGTTGGTTCCCAGGTAGACCCCCGGTACGCCCCGCCGGGCGGGTGCGGACAGGAACGCGTTGCCGGCATAGAAGAGCGACTTACCCAGCGGAACTGAGCGGAGGACCTCGACCGCTGATCGGCGCGCCACCGGCAGGTGCGACACCACAATCACCGCCGCCGGGTTGATCTGCTGAACGGCCTGGACGAGTGACACCACCGGAGTGCGCGCCCCGAGCAACCGGCAGTCCACGCCGCGATCCCGAAGGAGCACCTCCATCGACTCCAGACCCAGGGTGTGGTGGTCGCGCGGACCGCAGCTGAGCAGCACCGGCTTGTGCCGCAGAGCTGCCGGCCGGAGTGGCGCCATCTTGGCCAGCCAGGCTCGGCTGGTCTGCGTAGCCAGGTGCTCGTGCGCTACGTCGCAGCGGCCCGTCTCCCACCAACGACCGATCTCTCTCATGGCCGGCAGCAGGACCTCGTCAATTGCGCGGCTGAGGCCCAGAGCGTCGTGGGCGGCATCGAGGGCATGGTTGAGACCGGAGGGGTCGAGGTTATGGGCCGCATCGACGAAGGTGGCGATGAGAGGTTCGGTTGACCGAGCTTGCGCCGCTTTGACCAATGCCGCGGCTTCGGCCGCCGGATACCCACGCGAGATTTCGTCCCGCATGCGGTGGAGCATCGTGAACTGCTCCGAGGTATAGCGGCGGTGTCCCCCATGACTGCGGCCGACCGTCGGTACCCCGTAACGCCGTTCCCAGGAGCGAATCGTGGGGGCCGGCACCTGCAGCATGCGACTCACGTCCTGGATGGTCAGAACCACCTCAGGACCTGATTCGTCGGTGCCGGAACCAATATCGTCGCTATCGGACATAATCTCCAGGTACGTCAGCGGCGGGCATCTGCGCCTGGAGCCGTCCAACGAGGCCGTTCCCGCTCCGACGTCAGGTTCGGGGGGCCGACTTGCATGAGTTTGAGCCTATTCCAGAGCTCGACGATGGGGCTGGCAATGGCGTTGGGGTCACCGGTGGTCATCCAAGCGCGGGCATGATCACGTCGTTCACCCAAAGCCACATGTTGTAGCCGGCCAGGTCCATCTCAGCAGTGGGAACTGAACCGATGGCGACGACCAGCTGGTGTTCGGGTACAACCGCGATCAGCTGACCAGCCCAGCCTTGGGCAAGCCACGCGGGATGGCCGTGCAAGTCGTTGTCCAGCCACCACATCAGACCGTACTGGGGGCTCACCTCAACTGGCGTCATCGACTGCTCGACCCATCCTGCGGGAAGGATCTGTTTGCCGTGCCAGATGCCTCCACCGAGATAGAGCTCACCGAACTTGATCATGTCCGCCGGCCGTAGCCGCAGCAGGCAGCAGGCGCTGTTCAGGCCGGCCGCGTCGGTGGCCCAGTCGAAACGGGTCAGCCGGTCGTAGTTGGGATCGCTCAACAGGACGCGTTCCTCCCGGGCACCGCCGGAGTCGATTTCGAGCGGGTCGAAGAGCTTCTCCCGCGCGTATTGCAGAACGGTGCGCGGAGGGTCCGAATCGGCTCGAACCAGCGCTTCCCGCAGCACTGCGGAGACCAGATGTGAGCTCCGGCTCGAGTAGCTGAAGCCCTCTCCCGGGGGGTGAGCCAGCCCGTCGGTCAGAATCATCGGTATCGGATCGGTCCGCATCCTGAAGACGGGATGGATGCTCTCGGAAGGTGCGGGGTCGTCGGGTGGAAAGCCTGCCGTCATGGACATGAGCTGGCGCAGCCTGATCGACTTCTCCTCCGCAGTCAGGTACTTCTGGTAGCGCGGAAGCAGCTCAAGCAGGGTCGCGTCCAGCCCGCTGATGATCTTCTCATCGATAGCAATGCCGATCAGAGCGGATCCGACACTCTTGGTAACCGACCAGACGTGCAATGCGTCCTGCGGCTTGCGTCGGTTCCGGTAATGGGCGACCTTCGTCTCGCCGTCGGCACTGACCAGGACCGCGTCGATGGTAGTCAGGCGCAAGGACCCGGAACTGATGTTGTCTTTGATCGCGGTCTCCACCGCCGCGTAGTCGACCATGGGGGATGGGGACGGCAAGGGCGTTGGTGTGCGCGCTTGCGTGCATCCGCCGACGAAGGCTGTCAGAACCAACATGCAGCACAGACCACCGAGCCGGCGCCTCATGGGCTGACGATAGCGCGCCTTCAGCGGGCCGCTGTCTCCGCCGAACTAGCGCTCTCGTAGAGATGCCCGCTGCCGCCGGCCGGCTCCGACTAGGGCATGTCTCCCAAGGTCCGCGTGGCCATCGCTCGTCCACGATGGTTCTCGCCAGGCCCAAAGGCCGATGACGGAGGCTTAGGATCGCCAAATGGCGATGTTAACGCCAGCGGGCGTGGGTTTCGATGTCGAGCCGGATCTGGAAGCAGCTGCGTGTCTCTTTCACGGGTTCAGCGACTCGTCTCGGCTGTCCATCTTGCAACACCTGGCTCTAGGTGAGCACCGGGTAGTTGAGTTGACGGCGCATCTGGGCTTGGCTCAAAGCACCGTCTCCAAGCATCTGGCCTGTCTGAAGGACTGCGGGCTGGTGGAGTCGCGGCCGGTGGGGCGGGCGTCGATGTTCTCGCTGACTCATCCCGACGCCATGCAACGACTGTTCACCGCAGCTGAGGAGCTGCTCGCGCTGACCGGTGAAGCTGTCGTGCTGTGTCCGACCTACGGCGTGAACGCCCGCAAGGACTCCTGAGATGACGGCGTCCAGCCCGGCGGCGCTCACTGAAGTCGAGACCGAGCAGCTCACCCGCCGAGGGCTGCGCTTGACGCAGTTCACCGTCGCCTACAACGTGGCCGAAGGCGCTGTTGCCATCATCTTCGGCGCCATGGCTGGGCTGGTCTCTCTGGTCGGCTTCGGCGTGGACTCCGGTATCGAGTCCGCGTCGGCGGTGTTGGTGGGTCTGCGGTTGTCCGCTCGCCTACGTCACGGTGAGGCCGACGTAGCCAAGGAGCGTCGCGCCTTGAGGCTGGTGGCATTGACGTTCTTCGCTCTAGCCGCCTACGTCACCATCGAGGGCATCCGCTCCTTGGTGGCTGGCGAGGTTCCAGAGGGCAGCACCGTCGGAATGGTCCTGCTGGCCCTGTCCATCATCGTGATGCCGCTGCTGGCCCGGGCGAAGCGTCGCGTGGGCGAACAGCTGGGGGGCGACCCGCTGATCCTGGCCGATGCCGCTGAGACCCGCATCTGTGTGCTACTCAGCGTCTCGACCTTGCTCGGTCTAGTCGTCTTCGCTCTCACCGGAGCCGCGTGGGCGGACCCGGTGGCCGGGTTCGCCATCGCCCTCTTCGCCATCAAGGAAGGCCGAGAGGCCTGGGAAGGCGAACTGGTCGAGGACGACGATGACGACGACTGACAAACCGCGGCGCGGTGCAGCATGAATCATGACCACGACGCCGCCGGCGCTGGACACCGCAAGCGGCTGGCCGTTGTCGGCCGCTCTCTGATCAAGCTGTGCACCTGCTAACACGTGCAGCGTTGTGGCCCGACTCGTTGCCGAGTCGGGCCACCCTTGTTCGAACCCAGTTGTGCTTCAGTCGGATCCGCTGCTACCGAACTCGGTGATGGCCCTTCCAGTCCAAATTCTTGCTCGAAGTTGTCGAGCCCTTGTCGGTGCCGTTCACCGCCGATGTGGTCTGCGCGAAGGTCAGGATGGCATGAATCGCCGCGTCGGAGTGCTCTTCCAGACCTTGGTCGTTGATGTTGGTCAGGTCGTTGGCTATGTCAACCCAAGTTGGCCCCACTGTGGCGGCGTGATCTGGCCCCATCTGAGTCGAGGTGACTGTGGGCTGACGGCTCTTGGTGGTTATCCCCAGAAGATGCAGGTCGGGTCGCGGTTGATCTCGGTGAGCAGGTCGTCGATTCTGTTCGACGGCGGGAGTAGGTCGTAGATGTGGAAGCGCAGGTTGCGGTCGCGCCAGTAGAGGGTCCATGACTTGTTGGCGGCGGTGTAGCGCAGCCGGGCGATCGGGAAGGTGGTCCACTCCGGCCCGAGGTCTTCGCGCCAGGGGACGCGTCGTTCGATGATGGTGAGGTGTCGCGAGGCGATCTGGCATTCGACGCGGACTTGGTGGCGGGCGTGCTCGGGCACCCGAGCGGCGCACCAGCGCTGCACTCGTGCGACGTCCAAATCGGGTAGGCCCATCAGGAGTCACCAGCCGTTAGTGGCTGCGTTGTTGAGCGCGTCAAATGCTGCATCGAGTCGCTGTTGGCGGCGCCGGTTGGGTTCATGGTTGGCTTCGGCCGCCACGGCCCCGATCAGCTCCTCTAGGTCCTCGTCGGTGGCGGACAAGACGGCGCTGTGGTGTTGGGCGCGGATGCGGAAGACGAGTCGTTCGCAGTCCGGGTCCAGCAGTTGCAGATCGCGCAATGCTGCCGCGATCTCGTTGGCGATGACGATGTCGTTGGCGGGCTCGGCAACGGTCAGCCTTCGGCGCCGCAGATCGAACGGCGAATCCTCCCAGTTGCTGATCGCTCCGGTGTCGTCGCAGGCGCTGCACTGCCATCGGATCGGCGCCCCGGACTCGGTGCGCAGCACGATCATCCGACCCGGGCACGCCCGGTTGGCCGGTCGGCGTCGGCACGGCAGCGCGCTTTCCCACGCGGTGCCGGCGTCACCCGAGGTGGCGGCCCGGACGATGTTGCCCAGGTGCTCGGCCAGTCGCCGCGCCGGGCCCGGCGTGTCGGGCGGCAGGTCGAGGAAGTGGTGCAGGTCGGTGACCATCACCCGGTGGACTGTAGCGACCCAGGTTCAGTCCCCGGCTGGTCGCCTTAGTCAGCCGGCGGCGCGGCGGGCCGGGCGGGGCGAGCCGGTAGCTGGTGGTGCCGGTCTCGATGATCTGTCCGGCGAACGTCAGCCGGTCGACGATCGCGGCGCAGAGCCGCGGATCGGTAAAGGTCTTGGTCCAGCCGGAGAACGGCTCGTTGGAGGCGATCGCGACGGCCGAACGCTCCTCCCTCTCCGTCAAAACCTGGAACAGCAGTTCGGCGCCGCGGCGGTCAAGTTCCATATATCCAAGCTCGTCCAAGCAGAGAAGATCGACGCGGCCGTAGCGGGCGGTCGTCTTGGACAGCTGCTTGTCGTCGGCGGCCTCGACGAGCTCGTTCACCAGCTTCGAGGCCAGCGTGTAACGCACGCGATAGCCGGACTCGGCGGCCGCGGTGCCCAGGCCGATCAGCAGGTGCGATTTCCCGGTGCCGGAGTCACCGATCAGACATAACGGGTGCCCGGCCTGACCCAGACGCAGGTGCTCAGCTGGTGGATCACGGCGGGGCTGATGGATTTGTTGGCGTCGAAGTCGAACTCGTCGATGCGCTTGTCGCGGGGAAACCCGGCGTCGTGGATGCGTCGGGTGGCGCGTCGCTTGTCCCGGTCGTCGCACTCAGCCATCACCAGCTCGGCCAAGAACCCCGGGTAGGACAGCTGCTCGCGTTCGGCCGCGGCGGCGATCTCGCCGAACCGGTCGCGAATCGTGGGCAGCCGCAAGACCCGGGTGCCGGAGTCGATCGCGGCCAGCGCGGCCTGTTCGGTCACACCACGGCGGGTGGCCCTGGTGTTCTTCGTGGTCGGGCTCATGAGCTGGCCTTTCCGAGCAGGTCGTCGTAGGCCTCGACCGAGGGCAGCGGTCGGTCATCGCCGGGCAGGTCCGCGAAGCGCCGCTCGGTCAGGCTCACCACCTGCTTCCGGCGTGGCGTCGTCTCGATTGGTGTCGGCGCGGCGCCGCGCTGCTGCGCCGCTTTGCGGGCCTCGACTGTGACGACGTCGGCGTTGACCGAGCCGACCGAGAGCGCGGCACTGATGCCGGCGAGCACGTCGGCGTGTTCGAGATGACGGTGAGCAGCAGCACCTCGACCAGCACCCGCGTCCCCGCACTGTCGCCGAGTGCTTGGCGAGCCGCGGCCCAGAACGCGTCATGCGTCGACGTGAACACCCGGGCCGCGCGGGCCTGGACGAGAGCGGTGGCGCCGGGCAGCGCGCCGGGCTTGCGCAGCAGGATCTCCAAGTAGTGGTCCAGGTCGAGGACCTTCAGGCCCTTGCCAGCTGCGCGCTGATGCCGCGCCACCACGGTGTTGCGATCGAACACGGTGACCGCCGAGGCGGACAACTTCACCCGCAGCCGGTGGCCGATGAACCGGGCCGGCACCGAGTACTGGTTGCAGCGCACCATCACTTGCGCATACCGATCCACCCGCGGTGTCAGGGTGAGCGCGGTATCGAACGCCTCGCCCGGCAGCGGGCGCAACAACTCACGCTCGAAGGCCCAATCGTGTCCAACACTCATCGAACGGTTGCCGATGCGGCGACGGTCGTCCGCCTCGTCCCACGTCTCGAGCAACTCGTTGAGCTCCTCGATCGAGTCCACGACCGGCATCGGGACGCAGTGGTTGCGGCGGAACCGGCCACCCTCGCCCTCCACACCGCCCTTCTCGTGACTGCCCTCGTGCCCGGGGACGCAGTAGACGGCATCTCAGCTTGGTAAGGCACACGACACGCCGATCGGGCGGGTTAAGCCTCTGGTGCATGCCGCTGATGTCCGCTCGTGACACTGAAGATGAAGACCCTTCCGTCTGGCTGGGGCGGTCGACCCCAAAGGCTCCGGCATCTTCGCACGGCATCGGGCAGAATTCTGTTCAGGCCGCTGGCCACGGGTCTGTAGCAGACTAGGAGGGGAGACGGATGAGACGGCGTCACGTGCTGGCCGGGGTGTCGTTGGCACAGTTGGCAGCCGGGTTGGTTGGACTGTTCATCGCGACTCGGAAGCGGCTGCCTTCGGATCCCGTAGGGGTGCAACTCAACCTGTCGGCCGATCACCTCGCCCGGGATCAGATCGTCTTAGGCACTGCCAAGTCCGCGCCCGGGGTGATGCTCGCAGTACAGGCCATAGCGACCGCGGCTTTGCTCAGAGGCCCAAGTCGACGGGCTCGCCGAACCCTTGGCGTGTTGGGTTGCGTCATGACGTTCGGCTATCTCGTCGAACGTCAACCTCCTCTTTGGCCGAGTCGGTTCGACCGTGTGGAGACGCCCGTGTACGGGGTTGGCCTGCTCGGAGCCGTTGTGATGGCCTGGCTGGGCCTGCGGCGACCGACTCATGAGGGCGCCGGCCAGAGGCTGTGATCACGCCTCGGCTATGCACTCCAAGGCAGACGCAACCGACGGATGGGCGGGTTCGGTACAGCAGCGCTCTGACTGCGGCAGACGGACGTAGCCCGGCAGTGCGAGGTAGCGACGCTGAATCGGCGACGATCGCCTGGAATCACGACCGGCGACCTGCCCTTGTATGACCAGCTTGGAAGTAAGCCCCTGAGCCGTCCGCCAAGGTCCGAGCAGGCGTTTCGACTGGTGCAACGGCAAGGTGGGGCGGCCGACACCTTCCCGCGGGAAGGGCCGGTCGTTAGACCGTGACGACGATCTTGCCGCCAGGGTGACCTTGTGCCAGGTAGCGGATGGCCTCGGGCGCTTCACGCAGCGGGAAGGTCCGGTCGATGACTGGTGTGACCTTCCCGTTCTCGATCAGCGTGGTCAGGTACTCCAGGTCTTCGGTGCGGTCCTTCGCGACCACGGCTCGCAGTCGCTGATCCGAAAACACCGACCTAACGGGCGCCTGCAGGATTTGGCGGTCGAAGCCACCGAGCCACCGGCCGCCTCCTTCGCCACCGACGATCGCAAGGGTGCCGTGTGGCGTGAGGGCCCGGCGGAGCAAGGACAGAGGGCGGCGCCCGGCGGTGTCGATGATCAGGTCAAACTGCGGTCCGCGCGCGTCGACCTCCTCGCGGGTGTAATCGATCACGTCTTCGGCGCCGATGGACCGGACCAGGTCGATCTTCCCGGTGCTGCACATGCCCGTCACGCGGGCGCCGAACGCGCGGGCCAGTTGGACGGCGAAGGAGCCGACGCCACCTGCCGCGCCGATGACTAGCACATGTTGGCCTGGCTGCACGCGTCCGACGTCACGCAGACCCTGCAGCGCGGTGATGCCCGAGACGGGCACCGCCGCAGCCTGCTCGAAGGTCAGATTGACGGGCTTGTGGGTAAGATCGATCTCCCGCGAACGCGCGTACTCGGCGAAAGAGCCGACGGTGGTCACGCCGTAGACCTCGTCGCCCGGACGGAACCGGGTCACACGGCTACCCACCGTCTCGACGACACCGGAGAGGTCGCGGCCTCGCACCCGCACCTTCGGGCGGCGCACACCCATCCCCATGAGGCGCACGAGGTAGGGATGACCGGTCATGAGATGCCATACCCCGGGGTCGACACCGGCAGCCCGCACCCTCACCAGGACGTCGTCGCCGCCGATCACCGGCACCTCGATGTCCCCGAACCGCAAGGTGTCGGCCGATCCGTAGACGTCCTGCACAACCGCTTTCATCCAGTCCTCCCCTCGCCCCTACACCCGAGTCCTCCCCCCAACGTCGGGTACCGGGTGGGCGACCAACACCCTCCCATGCCGTCGTCGGGACGCTAGCTCGACCCGCGTTCTCCCGCCGAGCTGGCTGGCAACACTCGTGCCAACGACGCAGGCCGACCGTGGCCGCCACGAACTTCGGGCCCAGAGCTTCGCCACACGGCCGCGAGCCTCGCGATCAAGGCTGGGGCCAACGTGAAGGTCGGGCAGCAAATGCTCGGCCATGCCTCGGCGGCGATGACCCAGGACGTCTACGCCGGCCTCTTCGCCGACGACCTGGACGAGGTCGCGGACCGTCTCGACCAGGCCTACGAGGGGCACTCCGCGGACCGGTTGGAGACTACCGGCCCGAACTCGAGCGTGACCTCGTTCGACTGTCCCCGCCGACCTGCCTCGGACTGGTTCGTTGGCGGAAGCGATGGGACCTTGGCTGGGGCAGAAGCCTGGCCCGGACGTACGCAACCGGAGGTCTGTGGACGGTGCGTCTGTCCATTCCCTACGAACATGCTCCTGCACGTATCCGACCTGTGCGGCATCATCTTGTGCTCCACCTGCGCCATGCACGCCCTGAGCAAGTCGAATGCTTCCCCTCTCGGATCGGCAGCCAGGTCGCCCGCCACCAACATGCGTGAGCGGAGCTCGCCGCTGGGCTAGAAGCTAGTTACCAGCTCGACGGCACCACCTGGCTTCGGCGCGGGAATGGCGAACCGACACCAGTCCCGAGCTGAGTCGACTACAGCGGACTGCCCGTGCCGTCGTAGTAGAAGCCACCGAAGAGCCGCACTCCCACGTAGTAGATCGCCGCCACGGTGTAGCAGGTCAGCAGCAGCCCGGGCTGGTACCGGTAGGCGTCGGTGCAGGCGGCCCTCAGGTCGAGGAACAGCTGCAAGTCGCACGCCGCCCGGTCAGTCGCACTGCCGTAGCAGACATCATGCTTGTCGCAGGCATCGGTGAAGTCTGCTCTGCCGAAGTTGTCCGGGACTGCCGTGCACGAGTCGCCGGCAGCCGTCGAGGTGCTCGATAGCGCCGCCACTCGTGACTTGGCTCGATCGACGCTTGTCGAAGACGCACCCCGGGGGAGGCGTTCAGCTCGGCCTGGGGTGCGCTCGATGCGCACATCGGAGGGGTCAGAAGTGCTCCAGCTGACCGTGTAGCCCTGGTACACGGCTGTCTGGCGAGCGTCGTCGTTACGAGTCGCCGCCTCTCCGGGAAGGGCGCCCATGCCGGTGCTCAACAGCAGCAAGGCGACTACCGAGGCCAGTGCAATCCGCTTCTTCACGATTCCCCCCGCCAGCCGGGCGCAATGGACAGCTTCGGTGACGCTAGCACCAGACTTTTTGGCAGGGCAAGGTCACGAGTGAGCCCAAGCACTGGTCGTACTGCACGCGGCCAGAGTTCTGACGCCCATCACCCCTGATGGACTCGTGTCCGGGGCGACTGACTACCAGCGGCTCGCTGTGTCGGGAGGGGACGCCACTCATCGGCTCTCAGCAACTCGGAGGTCTTCCTGTCAGCCCGAGTGGGTGGTCCCCAGACCGACCCCTTGACCCCAGGTCGGTGGCGCGCAGATGCAGGAGGACTCCCCTGCCGGCTGACCGCTTTGGTTGTGAACCCGGCTCGGCCCAGCGTCCGGCGCCGTTGAGCGAAGGTCTCGTAAGTACGGCGGCCCAGAAGGTAGCTGCCAGCCTCGGTGATGTTGCCGATCACCCACTGCATGGACTCGTCGTCCATGAAACGCGGGTTCCAGCCACCGTGTGCAAAGCCGCCGCTGTGCCTCGTCGGTCTTAGGGTGTGGTCTGGCGTCGGACAGCTTTGGCGAGTGTGCGGATGCCCCGGCTGATCTGGTGCTCGCTGACGTTGCCGAAGCCGAGCACGAGGGCGGGCGGGCGCGGTTCCGGCTCAATTTCCGAGTCTGCGGGCACGAACCGGTAGTGGCCGAGTCCGTTGACCCGAACGCCCATGGTCGCCGCCGTCGCAACGACGGCGCGCTCGGATGTCCCGTCGGGGAGGCGCAGCAGGGCGTGACAGCCGGCCGCCAGCCCGCGTAACCGGCCCGGCCCGAAGGAGAGTTCGGCCTCGGCTGCCAGCACGTCCCGACGTGCGCGGTAGATCTCCCGCACGCGTCGCAGGTGGCGGTCGAAACGGCCCGACTCCATGAGCAGCGCCAGCGCTTCTTGGTCGAGCCCGGGGGCGTCGCGACAGCTGAGCCATTTCTCCTCGACGATTCCCGCCACGAACCACGGTGGCGCGAGCACCCAGCCCAGCCGGATCGCGGGCGCGAGCGTCTTGCTGACTGATCCCAGAGCGATGACGCGGCCAGGGTTGAGGCCCTGCAGTGATCCGACCGGTTGACGGTCGTATCGGAACTCGGCGTCGTAGTCGTCTTCGAGGATGACCCCGTCGACCTCGTCTGCCCAGGCGACCAGGTCACGTCGCCGCGACGGGCCGAGCGCGACACCGGTAGGGCATTGGTGGGCCGGGGTCAACAACACCGCCCTTGCCCCGGTCTCGCGCAGGCGGCTGACGTCGAGGCCGTGGTCGTCGACGGAAACCGGCACAGCGTCCAGGCCGGCGCGGCGGGCGATGACGTCGTGCTCGCGGGGGCCGGGATCCTCCAGCGCGACGCGCTGGATGCCATGCTGTGCCAGCGTCGCGAGGGCGAAAGCCAGTCCCTGCCGGAAACCAGAAACGACGACGGCGTCCTCGGCGACCGCGCAGCCCGACCGAACGCGACGGTGATAGGCGGTGACAACCTCTCTTAGGTGCCTTGAACCGGCCGGGTCTTCGTCACTCAACTCGGCGGTTGGAAGGGTCCGCGTCGCCTCCGACACCGCCCGACTCCAGGCGGTCAACGGCACCGAGCCGAGATCGGGGATGCCGTACTCGAAGTCGGCCTCGACCGGTCGAGGCGACGAGGCCGAGGCCGCGACGACGCTGGGCGTTTGCCGGGCGGGTCCGCCGGACGGCATCGCGGCCACCCGCGTCCCGGAGCCGACCGCCGACTCGACGTACCCCTCGGCCAGCAACTGCTCGTAGACATCCACGACCATGCCGCGTGAGACGCCGAGCAGCTCGGCCAGGCGTCGAGTCGATGGCAAGCGCTCCCCGGCACCGAGCCGTCGACCGCGGATCGCCGCCCGCAACTGGTCCTGGATCTGGATCCCGAGCGGACCAGCGCCGCGGTCCAGCGCCACCAGAAGGTCGGGGCCACCGCGCGACCATTCCACGGTCATGCCACCAGTACACCAAATGGTCCTCTCAGCGGGTCCGCGAGTGGCACTTCAGACTTGACCGCATCAGGCCCAGGCTCGATGTCATGAACCTCGGAATCCTCCTGGCCCTTTCGTCGGCTCTCGCCTACGGCGCCGCGGACTTCATCGGCGGCGTCGGCTCGCGCCGATACTCCTCATGGCAGGTCGTTCTGGTCGGGCAGGCCGTTGGCGCACTCGTCATGCTCGTGGCCGGCCTGATGCTGCCGGGTAGCCCGGCCCCGCTCGACTTCGCCTGGGCGCTCCTGGCCGGAGTCGGCTCGGCGACCGGCAGCATCTTCCTGTTCCGCGGGCTCGCCCGCGGCCGGATGGGCCTTGTGGCGCCGATCTCGGCGGTCGGGGCCGCGGTCCTACCTGTGCTGGTGGGAGTAGCCCTCGGTGAACGTCCCAGTTGGCTGGTCTGGGTCGGTGTGCTCAGCGCACTTCCGGGGATCTGGTTGGTCTCCCGCGAGACGACGTCGGATCGACCGGCGCGTACGCGGGGAGCGCTCGTCGACGGCGCCATCGCGGGCGTCGGCTTCGGGATCCTCTTCATCGCACTCGCCCAGATCTCGGATGGCGCCGGCCTGCTGCCGCTAGCCGCCAATCAACTGATCGGCGCGATCCTGACCATTCTCGCCGCCACGAGCCTCGGCCAGCCATGGCGTCCCGGCCGCGGCGTGCTCGGATGGGGCAGCGCCTCCGGCGTGCTCGGCGCCTCGGGCACCCTCGCATTCATGGTGGCCACCGGTGCGACCAGCCTCGGCATCGCCGGAGTCCTCGCCTCTCTCTACCCGGCCGTCACCGTACTTCTCGCGGCAAGCGTGCTCGGGGAGCGGATCAACGCCGGACAACGAGCGGGCCTCGGAATCTGCACCCTTGCAGTGGCCACCCTGGCTCTGGGCTGAACCACAACACATCACAACCAAGGAGAACGAAATGGCAACCAAGGCTTCGCTGCAGCCGCGAAGTCTGGGGACCGCACCCAACCGCCATCACCGTGCTCAGGGTCGCGGGCTTCTCGTGCCCGACGCGCTCGTCGAAATCGAGGCCATCGCCATAGTGCCCTGAAGCCCGAGACGCCTAGTGCCTGAGGCGTTGGCACGCACGTCGGAGTTGCCGCCCGATAGATGAGATCAAACGCGTGACGGCCAGATCAGCGGCTACGGAGGTCGCGCCGCGCCGGCAAACCAGGACCACCCCTGACAGACAAACTCAAGGAGGAAGCAACAAATGAACGACACCAAGCCGCAGACCGCGGAAGGAAAGGTGCTCTGGCACTTCACGATGTCACTACTACCGCCAGCTACTACGGTCTCGACAAGCGGTTACGAACCACAAGCGGGAGGAGCCCCATGCTGACGCAGGTCGCGGAAGGTGTGCTGGTCCACCAGAGCGAGTTACTCCAGAACAACGCCGTTGTCGTACAAGGCCGGGCCGGCGTGTTGCTCATCGACCCCGGGATACAAGGCTCCGAAATGGCCTGCCTCGCGAACGACCTTCGCGAGTTGGGCCAGCCCGTCGTGGCAGGCTTCTCGACGCATCCTGACTGGGATCACGTGCTCTGGCACGCCGAGCTCGGCGAAGCGCCCCGTTACGGCACAGCCCGCTGCGCAGCGGATATGCGAGATCTGCTGTCGAACGCGGACTGGAAGGCCCGCGTCGCCGAGGGGTTACCGCCAGAAATCGCCGAGGAGATACCGCTGGACCTGTTTGGCCTCATCACCGGTCTGCCCGCCGGAACTGCGCGGATTCCTTGGGATGGTCCTCAAGTCCGGATTATCGAGCATCCGGCGCATGCCCAGGGCCATGCGGCACTGTTGATCGAGGAACGCGGGGTTCTCGTGGCCGGCGACATGCTGTCTGATGTCTTGATTCCGATGCTCGACGACTTGAACAGCACCAATGACCCGATCGAGGACTACCTCATTGGGCTGCGGCTGCTGGAGGGCGTGGCGGACGACGTCGATGTCCTCATCCCGGGCCACGGGTCCGTCGGCGGAGCTGATCAGGTACACGCACGGATCGAACAGGACCGCGCGTACGTGCAAGCCCTGCGTGACGGCGGTGATCCCGACGACCCGCGGATCGGCCCATCGGCCAAGCCCGGCTGGGAATGGGTAAGAGATGTGCACGCAGGGCAAGCCCAGCGCCTCGCCGAAAGAAGCGAACGCGACGCGACGCCCGGCTAGCGATCCGCTTGCGACACAAGACGACCCACCCCCGCTGCAACGCACTCGATGTGTTGACCCGGCCACTGGTTCTAGCGGATGAGTTGCGGAGGCGGGAATGCCGCAGGGTTGGTTCCGGCCGACTGCTCGCTCCCCGGTGACCGCTAGTGACATCGAAACACCGCAGCCCTTCCATAAGTCAGTCGGGATGGCGGGGAAACAACGTGTCCCAGAATGCGCCGGGATGTGCATGGAGTCCCTCAGACAAGCCGACGGCGCATACGAGACGAGCTGGTAGGAGAACGGTGGCCAGTCGATATTCAGCCATACATTGTTCGAAGGGGTAGTCCTGGACGCCGTTCGCGACGAGTGCGTCGTGGTAGAGCCGTAGGAGCTGTGGCTCGGCGGTTCGGCGGACCTCCGGCTCAAGCTGCCCGCGGACCCAGTTGGCGACGTCGATGACGCAGCGGGCATAGGTCACCATCTGCCAGTCGATGAAGATCACGTCCGCCTCATCGAAGAAGAGGTTGTCGGCTTGCACGTCGTTATGAATGAGCGTCCGGGGACCGGAGTCGAACAACGTCGCAGCCGCGGGAAGGTTCTGCCCGATCCAGTTCCCCATCTCGATGACCTGGGAGGTCACGGGGATGCTCAACTTCTGCAGGAAGGACGGCCAGGCGTCGCTGAACGCGCCAACCATGGCTTCGGGCGCGACCAGGAACCGCAGGCGCAGCCACTCGGCGTGAGCCAGGTCCGCTGCCTGCCACCACGTCGCGTGCAGCACGGCCAGTGTGGGAAGCACGCGGGCCACCTCATCGACTGAACATCCCGCGATGCTGTTGCCGTTACGAGCGCGGGCCAGATCTTCGAGCACTAGGACGGCGAAGCCGGTCGCCGAATCGAGATGGCTGTAGTAGCAATGCGGCATGGGCACCGGTGTGCGGGAGGACAACTCTTCATAGAACCGGACCTCCCGCTCGTAGTGGCCGAGAGCGCTGATCAGCGCCCGCGCAGCCGGTTCGGCCGCCGAGAACTTGGCGATGAGGGTCGGCGGCCGCCCGGGTCGGCCGTCCTGATACCGGAGACGAAGCCGAGCGAGCTGTCCGGTCATACCCTGCTCGCCGCCGAGCAGTTCAACCTCACAGGACTCGACGTGGTTGGGTTCCCGGGCCTGAGCATTCAACACCGACGTCAACCAGTCAGCCGTCATTTCGTCCGGCGACACAGGTACCTGCATGACTCACAGTCTCGCGGTCACACCGCGTCGTGACACGGGCGATAAGGCAACTTGGTGCGAGAGCAGTCGAGCGGGAGAATGAGCGGCCCATCACCCTGACGAGCGCAACCGGGAGTGCGCTGTCGGGCCTCAGCGGATCTTGGTCGGCCAAGCGGCCTCCGCTCAGGGACCAGACCAACTCAGCACAACTTGCAAGGCTCAGGACATTGCGCCAGGTCTCACTGCGACCGCTCCATCGTCCCAGGACGATCCCTTCACCACCGAGCGAGACCCTGGACCGTCTAAATCCGTAGACCCGGGCAGGGCCTGTCCGAGAGTTCATGACCGTCTGCCTACGGTGGGATCGGACCCATTGCGTCTGTTACCGGCCGGACGCGTCGCCGCTCAGTTGCTGTCAGGGCTGCTATCACCGCAGCGCCTGTCCGCTCCGCTTCGACAGCGCGGCGATGACTATCGCCACCGTTCCGGGTCGGACGGTTACCACCCCACGCGCCGGTGCGTGGCTCGATCGAGAGGAAGAGCAATGTCGAAGGTGTTCTTGACCATGGCGATGTCCCTGGACGGCTTCATCACCGGGCCGCACGACGACGCCCAAAATCCGGCCGGAGTCAACGGCATGCGTCTGATGGATTGGCTCGACGGAGTGGAGACGGGCGGCGACACTGCCAATGACTACCGGCCGAGCGACCCCGTCAATCAGAGAGTCTTCGACGAGGCGATGTCCAGCGGCGCCGTCATCACCGGGCGACGGACCGGGGACTTCGCCGGCTACTGGGGCGGCGACCACCACGACGGCGTGCCGATCTTCGTCCCCACGCACCAACCACCTGCGGAGAACCCCTTCGAGCGGGTCCACTACATCAGCGACGGCATCGAGGCGTGCGTGCAGCAGGCGAAAGCAGCAGCCGGTGACCGCGACGTGATGCTGCACGGCGCCCACACCGGCCAGGAGTGTCTGAAGGCCGGCGTGCTTGATCTGATCGACATCCAACTGCGGCCGGTACTCCTCGGCCAGGGCCGCCGGCTGTTCGACAACCTCCCACCCGAGCACATCGAGCTCGACCTGGTCCGCACCCTCGAAGCCCCCGGCACGCTGCACCTGCGCTACGAGGTACGACACCCGTGAGGCAGGCCGCCCGCCATTCGACCAAGATCTCGATGTCGGCCAATCGAACACGCAGCGACGCGGCCGGAAGCGCCAAGGGCAAGGGCAATTGATCTTGACCTCTGCCTTGTCATGTCCAGCCGTTGCGCTGAGGTGGACGGCGGCCGCCGACACTCAGGTCCATGGGCGTTCAGGGAAGGCCGGACTCGTAGCACGTCGTCGTCACCCAGTTGGTCACCCAACACGAGCCGAGTCCTCGGATAGAGACAGGATGAGGACAGGACGGGTAGGCGAGGGAGAACGTGCTAAACATCGACTGGGACGGGAAGATCGCCCGCGCCCAGGATGTCGTTCGCCGGCACCTGCCTGCGACACCTCTGGTGCGTGTTGATGTGGCCGGCTTCGATGCCCCAGCGTTCTTGAAGTTGGAAACCCTGCAGCCGACTGGGGCGTTCAAGGTCCGCGGTGCCCTGGTGGCGGTGTCTGCTGCTAGGGCGCGCGGTGAGTCGGTGGTTACCGCATCGGCGGGCAACCACGGGCTGGGTACGGCGTTCGCCGCTCAGGCGGTCGGCGCCCAGGCGACGATCTTCGTCCCCGAGAACGCGGCCGCTCCGAAGGTGGCGGTGTTGGGCGAGTACCCGGTCGATCTGCGGCTCGTGGGGCGCAGCTACGACGACGCCGAGGCGGCCGCCGTGTCGTTCGCCGAGCAGACCGGCGCGACGTTCATCTCCGCCTACAGCCATCCTGATGTGATCGCCGGTCAGGCCACAACGATGACTGAGGTCGTGGACCAGCTGAGCGGCCCGTTCCAGATCGTCGTGCCCGTTGGCGGCGGCGGACTTATCTCGGGAATCTCGCTGGCCGCACCCAAGAACGTGCGCGTGGTCGGCGTCGAGAGCGCACAGTCGACGGCTGTCTCGGCTTCCATGGCGGCCGGTCGCATCGTCGAGGTTTCGGTGGGCCACACGATCGCCGACGGCCTCGCCGGCAACCTCGGCTCGGACACGATCACACCCCAGATCCTTCGTGACTGCGGCACCCCGGTCGTGTGCGTCGAAGAGGATGCGATCCGCAGGACTGTCCGGTACATGGCGACCAAGCAGGGGCTCGTCGTGGAAGGCTCCGGAGCTGTGGGCATCGCCGCTGCTCAAGGCGGCCTCGTCAGCCCCGACATCCCGACGGTGTTCGTGATCACGGGTCGCAACATCGCAGCCCACATACTGGCGGAGCTGCTCGAATGACTCTTCAAGGATCGACGCCCAAGCGATGCGGACCAAGATCGGCCGGCTGGAGGAGGCGTTCGCCGGGCTTCGGCTGGGCACCTTCGATGATCATCACCGGTTCCTGCTGGCCCGGATGCTGGCCCGCGTCGACGCCGTGGACGCCGACATCGCCGCCGTCGACACCCAGATCGGGCAGCACCTGACCCCTTTCGGTGACGCGGTCGCCCGGCTCGATGAGATCCCCGGGATCGGACCGACCGCAGCCGCCATCATCATCGCCGAGATCGGTCTCGACATGACCCGGTTCCCCACCCCCGCGCATCTAGCGTCGTGGGCCAAGTTCGCCCCCGGGATCAACTCCTCGGCCGGCAAGACCAAGGGCAACGGCTCGACCGGGCACGGCAACCGCTACCTCGCCCGAGTCCTCGGCGAGGCCGTGGCCGGAGCGGGCCGGACCGACACCTTCCTCGGTGCCCGCTACCGACGCCTCGTCCGCCGACGAGGCAAGAACAAAGCCATCGTCGCGGTCGGCCGCTCCCTGCTGGTGATCATCTGGCACCTCCTCGCCGATCCCGGAGGCCCGGTTCCACGACCTCGGCGCCGACCACTACGACCGCCACGTCAACACCCACGCCAAACGACGCAACCACATCCGACAGCTCGAAGCGCTCGGCTACCGCGTCACCCTCGATCCCGCCGCCTAACAGCCACACCCGAAAGCCCGCCAACCTGCCCGGCCAGGGTCCATTTTCGGATTAGTCACCCCGGCCCCTCTGCTTGCAAAGCGGCGGAACAGCCGTCGCTGCAGCCTCAGTCACGCCCAGCTAGATCCAGCTGCACGTTCTCGGACTCGCAGACGAGCGGTGTCGGGACGCCGGTCCATCTGGACCTGCGGGTCAAGGTGGTCAAGGAGTGGCAGCGCGACCCGGAGCAGCTCAACCGGCTGGGCTTCTGACTCGTCGGGCCGTCACGGACTCGGCGGGGAGAGATTAGGCAGCAACCCCCGGCCGACGAGTTGGGCACTGAACAGGTCCATGCTGTCCATCGCGGTGATCGCCTGAGACAGCAATGAGCTGCTGAGGTCGTCGTCCGGGTGATTCAGGCTCGCGCTGAGCAGGGCGAGGATCAGCCCATAGTGGGACTGACCCGCCTTGTGCAGGGCCCGCTCGAGCGCACCGGATGGCGTCTGCCGGCGTACGCGGAGGTAGTCCGCGCTGTTCAGCGCGGCCAGCATCTCGGTGAACTCAGCCATGTCCGCGGCGTGACGCCCACAGCGATCCAGCACCCGCTCCAGCGTCGGGCCCAAGCCTAGGCCCGGGTCCTCCGGGTCCACCTCCGGCCGGAGCCGGGCGTACCGCGCGTCGACGGCTTTGACCAGTGCGGTCTCCCGCTCCACCAGGGCGAGCAGGTCGTCCTCCCGCAGCGGACCGAAGACGGTCATCGCGCCCGACCCAAGACTGTGGTCGATCCCGACAGCTTGGCCGAGCTGCGCCGGACGACCGGAAGCCACCAGGAACTCGTTGACCAGCTTCAGGTGCCTCATCTCGACGAACTGCGCCATGCCCAAGATCTTCTGGGCGGCGGCGGCGATCGCGGGTCCCGCCGGCCCGGGCGCCGGATCCGGCAGACGATGACCGAGCACGTACGCGATCTGTAGGTACTCCGCGATCACCGCGTGCTCGACCGCGGCGAGCTCGGTGAGCTCGTCCAGTACCTGATCGCTCGGCGCCATCAGGGCCGGCCTTCAGAAGAGCTCTTGATCAGCCTGTGCTTGTAGACGGCTGCCGCCTGCGGCGATTCGAAGAAGTTCTTGTTGCTGCTCATCCCTCGGCCCCGTGAAATGCGTGAATTATGAGCCTACGGCAGCTCGCCGCGAGCCGCCCAGTGGGTAGCCACCTCCGGATCCCTCAGCGTCGTGCCCTGTCTGGAAATGGCTGCCAGGTCGGTATCAGCTGATGCTTGACAATGCTGGGCGTGTCGGGCCTTAATCGAACCCCCAGCGGCGGCCTGCACCTGCCGGACCACCGTTCCGGCGTTCGTTGCCACCGACACCAGTGGCTCCCTGTTCTCCGATGTCCATGGCTGGCACTCTGTCCTGGTGGGCTCGATCTACAGCCGTCTGTTTGCGCTGGGCTATGACTCGTTCCTCGCCTGGGGCGAACGCGCCGGCATGCAGACGCTGCGCCGGAATGCGCTCGCCGAGGCGACCGGGTCGGTTCTCGAGATCGGTGCGGGCACCGGACTCAACGCCGCGCTTTTCCCCGCCGACGTGGAGCGCATCATCTTGAGCGAGCCTGAGCCAGCCATGCGCCACCGACTGAGCCAGCGCCTCGCGAGCCTCGGACGTCGGCACGAGATTCTCGATGCGCCGGCCGATCACCTGCCGGTCGATTCAGGGGCAGTCGACACGGTGGTGAGCACGCTCGTTCTGTGCACAGTCGCCGACCTTGAAGCGACGGTGGCAGAGATCCGTCGCGTCCTTGCTCCGGGAGGCCGCCTCATCCTCATCGAGCACGTTCGTGCTGCCGGGCCGCGCCTGCGCGGCTGGCAAGACCGTTTGCACGGACCGTGGATGGCCTTCGCCGAGGGCTGTCACTGCAACCGCGACACCGTCGCCGCGCTGCGCGATGCGGGATTCGGCACCGCCCGGCTGCAGGTGGCGCGGTGGAAGCGGATGCCACCCATCGTGTCTCCGCTCGTGTTCGGATCCGCCACGCCACAACCTCTCGGGTGAACGTCGGGGACCATCACGATCAGCGAGGCGCAGCGATTCAGGCTGGGGCTGGCACCGGCTTGAGCTTGTCCGAGCTCGACCTCGATCTTTGGCCTCGGCCAGCGGGTGGGCCAGGCCCTGGTGGGCGACGATGGGCACGCCCCGGAAACCTGGCGCTGGGTGGCGTAGGCGGCCGCCCTGGCCAGGGCGTGGCGGGCGATGCCATTGCCGGCGGCGGCGCCGATGATGCGCTCTGGGTTGAGGCCGTGGAAGACTTGCCGGAGCCCGTCGCCCTCCTCGCCCAGCAGTCGGTCGCCCTCCCGACAGCCCGGGTAAGGGTAGTACAGCAGCGAAGTACAGCAACGGCACCGCAACCCTCCAAGTCAGCGAGAACAACGCGGCCCACCAACTCCGCCCCGCCGCGGTGGTTGGGTTGGGTGAGCCTAGCGTTTGCGGACGTCCACGCAGACGTTGCGACGCCGGCACTCGTCCTGATCGCACCGTTCCCGGAGGCGGTGCTGGCTCGAGCAGGCACGCCTGTGCCAGTACTATCGAAGCCAAGGCAAAGACCCCTCGGCTGGTGATCGGCCTCGACCTATCCCCGGCAAAAGCTGCAAGTGGCCAGGGAGCGCGGCGCAAATCTGGTCATCGACATTGGCGCCGAGGAGGCGGTGGGCCCAGTGAAGGAGCTGACCGACGGTCATGGCGGCAACGTCTATCTGAAAGGCACTGGTCAGCTGTCGGCGGTTGGACAGGGGCTGAACTTGGTGCGAAAGCTAGGCGCTTACGTCGAGTACAGCGTCTTCGGCAGTGATATCAGCGTGGACTGGTCGATCATCTCCGACGAACGGAAGATGGACGTGCGCGGCGCCCACCTCGGCCCGCACTGCTGGCCGGCGGCGATCAAGTTGGTCGAGTCCGGCGTCCTGCCGATGGACAGGATCTGCAGCCACAAGCTGCAACTGGAGCGTTTCCAGGAGAGGCTCGATCTGGTGGCCGTGGTCGACAAGTCCGTCAAGGTCTCCCTGATCCCGTGATCTGGGTCGGCACGAGCTGGAAGATGAACAAGACGCTGGCAGAGGCTGCCGCGTTCATCGACGAGTTGTCCGCCTACCCCCTACCGCCCGGAATCCAGCCGTTCGTGCTACCCGCGCACACGGCGTTGGCCAGCGTCCGTGACCGGCTGCCGGCCGACTCACCGATCCTGCTGGGCACCCAGAACGCCCACTGGGCGCCGGAGGGCGAAGGCACCGGCGAGATCTCGATGCGGATGGCTGCAGACGCCGGAGCCACGTTGGTCGAGATCGGGCACTCCGAGCGGCGGGAACACTTCGGCGAGACCGACCACACCGTCTCGTTGAAGGTCGCCGCCGCCTTGGACCACGGCCTTATCCCGCTGCTCTGCGTCGGCGAGCCCCGGACCGTACGCGACGCCGGTCAGGCCCAGGAGTTCGTAAAACAGCAGGTCGCGGCTGCGCTCTCCCGAGTGGCTCCGTCGCGGATCGGGCAGGTGATCATCGCCTACGAGCCGATCTGGGCCATCGGTCCGTCAGGCCGTGCAGCCCGCCCGGATGAGGTTGCCCCGGTGCTGGCGTCGATCAGCGAGGCCGTCGCCGACATCTCAAGCGGCAGCTCGGTCCGGACGATCCTGTATGGCGGGAGCGTCAACCGCGACAATGCCGCCGACCTCCTACGCGAGCCGCACGCCGGCGGGCTCTTCGTGGGGCGGGGGGGCTGGGCGGCGTCCGCATTCATCCAACTGCTCGAGTTGTGCGCTCCGTACGTCCGGGAGCGTGACCGTGCTGACCCAGCTGGAGGCTTCGGTGACCTACGTCCATAACGACCCTGCAGAGTTCAAGGACGATGTTCTCAGGGGTTTCGCCGCGGCGTATCCGCGGTATGTGAGCCGGGTGGTGGGTGCCTCGGGGTTCACCCGGGCGGGTGGACCGCTCGAGGGGAAGGTCAGCCTGGTCATTGGCGGCGGTTCGGGACACTACCCGTCGTTCAACGGCGTGGTGGGTACCGGGTTCGCCGACGGTGCCGTGCTCGGTGACTTGTTCGCGTCGCCGTCGGCTGAGCAGGTCTACCGGATCGCCAGGGCGGCTCACGGTGGGGCCGGGGTGGTGCTTGGCTTCGGCAACTATGCGGGTGACCGGATGAATTTCGGGGTCGCCGCCGACCGGCTGCGGGCTGAGGGGATTGACACCCGGATCGTCTATGTCACCGACGATATTGCCTCGGCCGGACCCGACGAGCGGGGCGATCGGCGGGGGATCGCCGGCACGTTCACGGTCTACAAGGTCGCCGCGGCGGCGGCGGAGGAGGGTGCGAACCTTGACGAGGTGGAGCGGGTGATGGCCAAGGCCAATGCGGCGACGTACTCCTTCGGCGTCGCCTTCGCCGGTTGCACCATGCCCGGCGCTGATCAGCCTCTGTTCACCGTCGAGCCGGGTCAGATGGATTTCGGTCTGGGCATTCACGGCGAGCCGGGGATCAGTTCGGCGCCTTGGATGAGCGCCAGGGATTTGGCGATCAGGTTGGTGCAGACGGTGTTGGCGGAGCGTCCGGCGGATGCCAGTGGTCGGGCTGCGGTGCTGGTGAACGGGCTCGGCGCCACCAAGTATGAGGAGCTGTACGCGTTGTTCGGCGATGTCGCGGAGCTGCTGAGCGCCGAGGGGGTTGTGCTGGTCGAGCCGGAGGTGGGAGAGCTCGTGACGAGCCTTGATATGGCTGGCTGCTCGCTGTCGATCAGCTGGCTGGACGAGGAGCTGGAGGGCTACTGGGTGGCACCGGCCGACACCCCGGCGTTCCGCCGCGGCAGCGTCCAGGCGAGTCAGCGGTTCACCACGCGCCGGATCGTCGGCGAAGACGCTCGCGAGCACGTCGCCAGGAGGCGAGCGAGGTGTCCGTCGCCGCGGCGGGGATCGCCCGCGATCTGCTTTCCACGCTCAGCGAGACCATCGAGACGCACAAGGACTATCTCGGGCAACTCGATGCGGTAGCCGGTGACGGCGACCATGGCATCGGGATGTCGCGGGGAGCGAAGGCGGCCGCCGAGGCCGCCGCCCGGACCGAGGGCGGTGTGCAGGCGGTGCTGGCCGCGGCCGGTGCGGCGTTCAGCGACAAGGCCGGCGGTACCAGCGGGATTCTGTGGGGCAGGCTGATCGACGGGATCGGCAAGGCGCTCGGCAACATTGAGGCGGTGACGGCGGAACGGCTGGCCGCTGCCGTGCAGCAGTCGGCCACCGACTTGAAGAGCTTCAGCAAGGCCGAGCTGGGTGACAAGACCATGCTGGATGCGCTCTTCCCGTTCGTCGACACCCTCGTTTCCGAGGTCGGCGGCGGTGCTTCGCTCGTCCGCGCCTGGCGGACCGCCGCGGCGGCGTGCGTCGCGGCGGCCGAGGCCACGGCTCCACTGGTACCGCGAATCGGGCGGGCCCGGCCGCTGGCCGAGCGCAGCGTCGGCACACCTGACCCTGGAGCCATCTCGCTTGCACTGATAGCGACCGCCCTCGGCCAGTCCGTTTCCGAGCCCGCCCAACCGCCTCGATTAGTCGTCGCAGAGAAGGAAGAGAACCATGAGCCACAAGCCGATCCGCCTGCTGCTGGGCGGAGACAGCGCCGGATACGACTACAAGGATGCGATCTTGGCCGACATGCAGGCCGACGAGCGGGTCGAAGTCGTGGAGGACCTCGGCGTCTACGCAGGTGACCTGGAGAACAGCTCCTATCCCCAGGTGGCTATCGCCGCCGCCGAAAAGATTGCCGCCGGCGAGGCGGATCGGGCCATCCTGGTGTGCGGCACCGGCATCGGCGTCGCCATCGCCGCGAACAAGGTGCCAGGTATCCGCGCCACCGTCGCCCACGACTCCTTCAGCGTCGAGCGCTCGATCCTGTCCAACGACTGCCAGATCCTCACCCTGGGGCAGCGGGTCATCGGTCTACAACTGGCCCGCCGGCTCGCCAAGGAATGGCTGGGCTACGCCTTTGACCCCGACAGCCCCTCGTACGCCAAGGTGAGCGAGATCGCCGAGTACGAGGACAAGATCACGGGTTAGCTCGATGACGGACAACCAACCGGGCGCTCGATCGCGCGACTTCGGGATCCACAGGTTCGACCTCACGGACCGGACCGCGATGGTCACCGGCTCGAGCCGCGGCCTCGGATATGCTCTCGCCCGCGCGCTCCTCGAAGGCGGTGCCCGCGTGGTCGTCCATGGACGACATGAACCTCAGGTCCGCGAGTCGGCCGAGCGGTTGGCGAGCGAGACTGGCGGCGTGACGCGGCCGGCCATGTTCGACGTCACCGATGCCGAGGCGGTCGACAAGGGCCTGGCCGATGTGGAGTCGGCCTGGGGCACCCCTGACATCCTGGTGAACAACGCGGGTCTGCAGAGGCGAGCGCCGTTGACTGAGTTCTCCGTCGACGACTGGCACGACCTGGTGCGAACCAACCTGACCAGCGCCTTTCTGATGAGTCGACGAGTGGCACGGGGCATGATCGAGCGGGGCACAGGCAAGATCGTCAACATCGGCTCGGTCCAGAGCCAGCTGGCGAGGCCTTCCATTGCGGCGTACAGCGCGACGAAGGGTGGCGTCGTCATGCTGACGAAAGGTCTGTGCGCGGACCTCGCGCCGTTCGGGATCCAGGTAAACGCCATCGCACCGGGCTATTTTGCGACCCAGTTGACCCAGGCCCTGGTTGAGGACGAGGAGTTCAGCGCCTGGGTGCGGGCCCGGACGCCAGCGGGCCGCTGGGGTCAGAGCGAGGACCTGGCCGGGGCTTTGCTGTACCTGGCGTCCGACGCATCTGCGTTCGTCAACGGTCAGGTTCTGTACGTCGACGGTGGCATGACCGCCGTCATCTAGGCCACAACGCATCGGAAGTAGGACTGTGGACATTCCGGATACCGCGCCGGCTGTAGTTGTTCATGCCGCCGGCGACCTGCGGATCGACGAGGTCCCGATCAGCAGGCCGCAAGCTCACGAGGCCGTGATCCGCGTCGCCTACGGGGGTATCTGTGGCTCGGACCTGCACTACTGGATGCACGGTGCCGCCGGCGACTCGATCCTTCGGGCCCCGATGATCCTCGGCCACGAAGCCTCGGGCACCGTTGCGAGAGCCGCTGACGACGGCAGCGGACCCGAAGCGGGAACCCCTGTGGCAGTCCACCCGGCAACCCCGGGTGGGGATGGCACGACACGCTATCCACCAGACCGGCCCAACCTATCTCCGACCGGAACCTATCTCGGCAGTGCGGGGCAGTTTCCGCACACCCAGGGCGTGTTCGTCCAGTACGCCACGTTGCCGACCAGGATGTTGCGACCGCTGCCCGCAACACTTCCGCTCCGCCGCGCCGCGCTGATCGAGCCCGCCTCGGTCGCGTGGCATGCCGCCGCTCGGG
The DNA here is from genome assembly GCA_963808435.1 of uncultured Actinomycetota bacterium. Classification (GTDB taxonomy): domain Bacteria; phylum Actinomycetota; class Actinomycetes; order Propionibacteriales; family Propionibacteriaceae; genus Microlunatus. The sequence goes on from CAWEFW010000003.1 coordinate 297,143, forward strand.
CTGGGAGCATCGCGGGCCGATCGGCGCTCGTCGTCGGAGCCGGCCCGATCGGGCTGATGGCCATCGCTGTCCTGGCTCGGGCGGGTGCAGACCAGATCACCGCTGTGGATCTGCACGACGCCCCGTTGGCCCTGGCCGCGCGGCTTGGAGCCACCCACACCCTGCCCGCCACCAACGCGGACGCCATCGCCAGCACCCAGGCTGATCTCGTCATCGAATCCAGTGGCAGCCCCCGGGGTCTGCGCAGCGCGATCCTGGCCTGCACCAGGGGCGGGCGGGTGGTGCTGCTCGGCTTGCTGCCGTCCGGAGAGCAGCCAGTTCTGGTATCGCTGATCACGAACCGTGAGCTCGAGCTCGTTGGCAGCTTTCGCTTCAACGATGAGATCGAGGACGTGATCGGGGCGCTCGTCGACGGGAGCCTGCTGATCGATCCCGTCATCACCGATGTGTACGCCATCGAAGACGGCTTGGCGGCGTTCGAGCGGGCCGGCGATGCCGCGGTCTCGTCGAAGGTGTTGCTGCGGTTCTGAGGCCGCTGACAATCCAGGGGTCGCAGGGTCGATGATGCGTACACCGAGGCAATCCCGTCCACTACCTCGAAGGACCTGCCGATGCCAGACCAGAGCCGTCCCGAAGACTCCGACGTCACTCTGCATCATGTGGCGCTGTACATATCGGACCTGGACAGAACCCGGCGCTTCTATCAAGACGTTCTGGGGATGAAAGAAATCGCCCGCCCCGCCGACTTCACCTTTCCCGGCGCCTACTTCCGGCTCGGAACAGCTGAGATCCACGTCGTGGTCGAGACCGAGCCCGGCAGGACGGAGAAACTTCGTCAGCAATGGTTGGCCGAAGAGCTCAAGACCGGCTACACCGGGCATTTCGCGCTGGGCCTAAGCGATCTTGGACCGACACTTGCGCGACTCGCCCAGAACGAGGTCCCGATCGCCGGTGGCCCCCGCATCCGGGCGGATGACGTCGAGCAGTGGTACGTCACCGACCCAGACGGTTACGTTGTCGAGCTGATCTGCCAGCTTGACCGCGAGGCAGCGGACCGGCGCCGCCGCGAACTCTCTGACTCTGGGACTGGAGTACCGGTGGCACCGGGTTACTGATACTGTCTCCAATATCTCAGATGCGAGTCCGATATATCAGACCCGCTGGATCTTACTGCTCTAGGAGGACGTGGCCGATGAGATCAGTTGTCGCGGTCGTGGGCTCGGGCTACATGGGAGGGGGGATCGCCCAAGTGCTCGCGCTGGCCGGCTTCGAGGTCCGCATCGCCGACATCACCGCCGAGATTGCGGCTGACAATCGCGAGCGTCTGATCTTGGAGTCGGCCAGGTTTGAGGCGCAGGGGCTGTTCTCGGCGAACAGTACTGATCTGCTCACCAGCCATCTGGTTGCGACGACGATTCCCGACGCCGTCGGCGAGGCCGAGTTCATCGAGGAGGCGGTGAGCGAGTCGCTCGATGTCAAGAGGGCGACGCTGGCGGCAATCTCTATGGAGGCACCGGTCGACGCTCTCATCGCTACCAACACCTCGACCATCAGCATCACGACCCTGGCCGAGGCAGTCCAGAACCCCGAGCGCTTCCTCGGCGTGCACTTCTCGAATCCGGCCCCCTTCATCCCTGGCGTGGAGCTGATTCCCCACCCGGGCACCGCCCAATGGGCGACTGAGCAAGCTGCGCGAATCGTCGATCAGACCGGGAAGTCGGGGGTCGTCATTCGCGATGTCACCGGATTCGTCCTCAACCGGCTGCAGTACGCCCTTTTCACCGAGGCCGCGCGCATCGTGGCCGAAGGGGTCACCGACGCGGCCGGCGTCGACACGATCGTCCGCTCGACCTTCGGGTTCCGGCTGCCTTTCTTTGGCCCCTTCGCGATCGCGGACATGGCCGGACTGGACGTCTACAGTCTCTGCTACCAGCAGCTGCACGACGCGTACGGTGACCGCTTCGCACCGCCCGAGGCGCTCGAGGACATGGTTGCTGGCGGGCACTACGGCACCAAGTCAGGCGGGGGCTTCATCGCCAAAGGCGGCGGAGCCGCCGACGAGCTCATCGCGTACCGCAACCTCGCCTACGCCCGAATGGCCCAGCTGCTCACCGAGCTTGGGCCGAGCCCGCTGGTTACCGGTTCTACTCCGGGTTCTCCAACCTGAAGCCGACCTTGAGCCCGACCTGGTAGTGAGCGATGCGTCCTTCGACGATGTGGCCGCGAATCTCGGTGACCTCGAACCAGTCGAGTCCCCGCAGAGTCGACGCTGCTCGATCAATGCCGACCCGGATCGCAGCATCAACCCCTTCGGACGACGATCCGACGAGTTCGCTAACGCGGTAGACGTGATCACCCATGCTGGTACGACTCCTTCTGTCCTGATCCCTTGGCATCCACGATCCCACCCATTGTCGCTCGGGCGCGCACCGACGGCGAGTTGACCATCGCCGTCAGCATTTCCCGCAGAGCCTGGACCTGTGCGGGTTCTAGGTTGCCGGTTAGCACGTCGTCGACGGATGCGGCCTTCCTGCGTAGTCCATTCACCTCCTGCTCGCCGGCGGCGGTCAGATGAAGAACGTTGCGGCGCCTGTCGTCGACATCCCGGACGCGCTCGATCAGGCCGCGGCGCTCCAACCTGGCCACGATGTCGGCGATCGTCGACCGATCGAGGTCGAGTAGGGCACAGAGCTCGATCTGACTCGCGCCTGGCGTCCTGGCGAGGATGTCCATCACCGCGAACTGAACGCTGGTGACCTCGCTGGAGACCTCACTCTGCCAGACCGCCAGGTGCGCCTGCTGCGCTCGACGCAGCAGATAGCCGAGGTAATGGTTCATCTCTGGTGCCGGGTTCCCGTCACCCAATACCCAAGTCTTCGACATTCAGAGCCAGCGGGGTGCTGCCGGGGCCCTTCCGCCGGTCTTCAGTTCCACGCCCGCTCCGCCCCGTCCGGTGGCCCATCCCACTAGTTGGGCCGCGCTTCCCCGTACGATGAGTGTTTCTGATTCGCGGTCGGCCATCGACACCGCGTCGGTGCGGTCGGTGACCTCAAGGACGGTCGTTGGCAGGTTCTCAGCTGCCGCCCGCCGGGACCAGGCGCCCACGACGTCGGCCAGCAGAGCATCGAGCAGGTCAGGCGGAAAGTGTTCGAATGTGCCGCCGTTGTTCAAGTCGACGGCGTGGATCCACACCTCGCGGGTTCGCATCCACACTGTCTCTGATGCAGGCACAGTTCGGCCCTGAGCCGTTCGGACCGGACGGGACCAGTTCTCCTCCGCCAGGTCCCGCCACTCGACGTTCAGGTGGATCGCAGCGTGGTCGGAAAGGTTTCGCAGCGCCTGAACCGGCAACGTGGCGGAGAAGTCGATCTCCTCGACCCGTTGGGTTGGCGAGGCGTACATCGGTGTCTCGATGCCCGTCGCTGCCCAGTTGGTGAGCCTGGTCAACGCCCGGGCGTTCAGACCGACGTGGGCGATGACATGGCGCCGGTCCCAACCGCGTAGCAGCGACGGTCCGTCGAAGTCGGCATCCTGGAGCTCGTTCAGCTTGCGTGAGAAGTAGGCCTGCCCGCGGCGAGCCAGCAGGAGACCGGCAGCCAAGGAGGGATCCGTGACATTGTCGGTGCGCCCCGGCATCGTTCACCGCTCCACGACGACGGGGTTGACCAGGGCTCAAGTGCGCTGAGGTCACGCTTCGATGAAGCGACCGGGCTGGGTTGGATACGCACGCCGAGCACAGCCGAACAGCTGCGCCTCCGGCCGTAACTACACACACCGCTGCCTTTGCTACTGCTTCGCTGCCCCCCAGCGGGGTGCGAAGCAGGAGTAAGAGCAGCGAAGTGGTGCCTTCCTGTGCTTAGGCGGTGATCTCCGTGAGGGCCTCCGAAGCGGGCAGCCCAAACCCCAGCCGGCGGGAGAGGGACTCCGCGGCATCCCGGACCAGGATCGTGCACTCGGTCAGCCGGTCGTCGGTCATCCGAATGGACGGAACACTGATGCTGATGGCTGCCGTGGTCTCGCCCGAGGTGCCGCGGATGGGCGCGGCAACGCACCGGACCTCCGGAGTGGACTCCGCGTTGTCGACGGCGAAACCGGCTCGGCGGACATCGGCCAGCTCGGCCCGAAGGGTGTCCAGATCGGCGATCGAGGTGCTCGTGAAGCTCTCCAGCTGGACGCCAGCCATCCGCCGGTCGAACTCGTCGGCGGGCAGGGCGGCGAGGAGGACCTTGCCCAGCCCGGTGACGTGCGCCGGCAGCCGGCGGCCGAGGCTGGAGACCAGACGCAGCTGCCGGGAAGAGTCCGCTTTGGCGATGTAGAGCACGTGGCGGTCGTCGAGCACCGCGACCTGCACCGTCTCATCGGAGCGGTCACGCAGGCCACGAGCCGCGTCGGCGGCCAGCCGAGGCAGGTCGATACCGGACTCGAAGCTCGCGCCGAGCATCGCCAGCTTGGCCCCGAGCAACATCCGGCCGTCGGAGTCCTGCTCGATAAAGCGGCGGAGCCGGAGGGTGCTGATGAGCTCGTAGGTGGCACTGCGGGGGATGTCCAGGCGAGCCGCGATGTCCGCCACCCGCAGGGGCTGCTTGGCATCGGCCAGCAGCTCGAGAATCCGCAGCCCACGGGCCAGCGCGGGAACCTCCCTCATCGCGTCATCCTAGGTTTGGGCGGTTTGACAAGATCGGGCACACCGATGAGGATAGTCCAAAATCACAGACATATGTCTGATATCTCGAACGACTCCGGTTAGCGCATCGGGAGGTGTCGTGCAGGAAACTCAGATGTCCTCTCGGCAGGAGTTGACGCCCGCCAACTGGCCCATCGCCGCGGCGATGATCCCTTTCAGCGGCGCCGCTCCCTCGGACGTACCTCCCGGCGAGCTCCACCCCGACGTGTGGCGGCGGCCGCTGGCTCAGGTTGCCCATGCTGGCTTCCGCGAGGTGGACCTGACCGACTCCTGGGTCAAGGTCGCCGATCTGACCCCCGCCCAGCGGGAGGACGTACGGGCCACGCTCGCCGAGCTCGGGCTGAGCGTGCCCGCCATCTCGACGGCTCGGTGCAGCGTCATCGACCCGCGGGACGCCGAAGAGAACCTCGCTTACTCGCACCGGCTCATCGACGTCGCACCGGAGTTCGGCACCGACACGGTCTCGTTCGGGCTGTTCGAGGCGCTGACCGACCGGCAGAAGCAGATGCTCTGGTTCTGGACGGTGCCGGGAGCCTCCAATGATGACGACCCCGAGCTGTGGCAGGCATGCGTGACCGCGTACCAGGAGCTTGCCGATCACGCCGCTGATGTGGGGGTGCAGCTCACCCTGGAGATGTATGAGGACACCTTCCTCGGCAGCGCGGACAGTTCAGTGCGTCTCGTCAACGACATTGGCCGGAGCAACGTCGGTCTGAACCCCGATCTGGGCAACCTGGTCCGGGCGCAGGGCCCCATCGAATCCTGGCAGCAGATCATGACTGCCGCTGTCCCGTACATGAACTACTGGCATGTCAAGAACTACTTCCGGATGGAGGACCCCAGCCGCGGGATGGTCTTCACGACACCTGCCCCGCTGGACGCCGGGTTCATCGACTACCGCAAGGCGGTGGCCCAGGCAGTCCAGAGCGGCTTCCGCGGCGCATTACTCGTCGAGCATTACGGCGGTGACGGCCTGTGGCAGTCCGCCCGGAGCCGCGACTACCTCCGGCATTTGCTGGAGGCCGCCCAGCTCTGACCAAGCAGCCGTCCCACCGCCGCCGGCTCCACCCTCGATCGAAAGCAGCCGCCATGACTCGTCGCCGTTTCCCACCGCAGCGCACCACCGTCGTGACCGGTGGCGGCTCCCCGCGCGGGATTGGCCGCGCCCTCGCCGGCCGCCTCACCGAGCACGGCTGGTCGGTGGCCGTCCTCGACATTGACGGCGACGCAGCAGGTGCCGTGGCCGACGAGCTTGCCCGCCACGGTCCCGCGGTCGCCGGCTATCAGGTGGACCTCGCCGACCGGCAGGCGGTGATGGAGGTCGCCCGCCGGGTCGAGCAGGACCTCCCCCCGGTCGTCGGGCTCGCCAACGTGGCCGGCGTTGCCTCCCCGGTGTCGTTCTTCGACCTGACTGAGAAGGAGTGGGACCGGGTTTTCGACGTCAATGCCAAGGGCCAGTTCTTCGTCACCCAGGCGTTCCTGCGCGGCATGGTTGACCGCGGAGTGGGACGCATCGTCAGCGTCGCATCGGCCTCGGCCCAGCGCGGGGGCGGGACCTACAGCAAAGTCGCATACTCCGCCGCCAAGGCCGCGGTGCTCGGCATGACGCGCGCGCTGGCTCGCGAGGTGGGACGAGATGGGGTGACGGTCAACGCCGTTTCTCCGGGGCCGATCGACACCGACATCATGGGGGGTGCCCTCAGCGAGGAACGACGAGCGGCGATGATCGCCGACCTCGTCGTGGACCGGCTCGGCACGGTCGATGACGTCGCTGCGGTGATCGAGTTCCTGCTCGGCGAAGACGCCGGGTACATCACCGGTGCGACGTACAACGTCAATGGCGGACTGATCATCGACCGAGCCGATCACCATGCCGCTTCCGCACTCCCCGACGGGCACATGATGCCGAGCTCCCGACCCTCCGCCGCCCTCGAGATGCTGCGGCTGCTGCGCGCGGGCGGCCCCGAGCTGGACAGCCTGGCGGGCCTCCCCACCGTTACCGACTTCCGGGCCCGAGCGCGACGGAGACTCCCGAAAATGGCGTTCGACTTCATCGACGGTAGCGCCGGGTTGCCGGCCCTGGCCGGTCGGGCACAATGGAGCGACCAGAAGGGGAAAGGCGCAGCCGTCAAGCGCTGCAGCCCCGACCCAGGCTTTCCGGGTGGGGGCTTCCGGTTGTTGTCTGGGGTGGCAAATCTGGCGGTCAGCTGCTCTAGCGTTGGACCTCTAGTTGAAACGCCCGTCACGCAATTGTTGCCCGCGATGAGTACCCAGCGTTTGGGCCATCATCTTGCCTTGCTGAACCCACGAGAGAGGCGCACTGATGAGTGGAAGCGAGAACAGCCCAACAGGAACCCTGGAAGAGCGCCTCCGCCTCGGCGCCGGTTTCACAGTAGCCGACCGGCCGCGCATACTTGGGGCCCTGTCGGCACTCGCGCCACACCTGTCTGGATGGGAACACGACCAGGTCGACCTCGAGGTGTCATTACAAGACACCGAGGGGTCGGACCAGAAGGTCACCCTCCAAGCCTGGCTAGCGGGACGGGCTCACCTCGTGGCTACCTCTCATGAACGCGACCTTGATCATGCCCTCGCGGAGGTGCGTAGAGACCTGATCCGCCAGATTGAGGACGAGAAATCCCGGCGCAAACCTGGCAAGCGCCGGAAGACGCGGTATCGCACGACCTGACCCGGCCCTGGATTCGGAGCCGCCCTGCACGACGACCCCGGCGTAGTCCGTACTGGCGGTGGTCACAATTGCGAGGACACACCGATGACGTTGCGCCCAACGCAACACCATCGAACGCGGACTCGGCTAGCTGAAGCAGTGGCGGGGTATTGCCTCTCGCTACGTCACTACGCCCTTGTCTTCCTCGGCGGCGCCCCTCCTGGCCGCGACCCTGCAGTCTCGCCACTGACCTTCAAGGCACGCCGTTAGGCGGTCAGTGGTGACCCACTCGACGAAGCATGGCGTCCGGGCCCATGGTACGAGCGCCGATCCTACGCAGCGCGACAGTTGACACGCCCGACTAACGTTCGGCCAGAGGGGTGCGAAGGCGCGCGGCAACCACTGAATCCAGCCAAACAGCGTGACGATGGCCATCAGGAATGTGGCGTTGCCCCAGGGCAGCAGCAGGAAGACCACGAACAGCGCAGCGGTCGCCAGGGAGACCGGCGCCGTCGGTCGCCAGCTCGAATCACCGCGTGCTGCCAGCGCCATCGCCAACGGTGCCAGCACACCCATCGCGATGATGAGCAAGAAGGCGATCGCGTGCAGCCAGCCGTGCCAGGTCTCGGGCTGACCGCCGGTCAACATCGGCGATGACCGCCGGTCAACATCGGCACATCGACTGGGAACGCGGCGAGGATCAACGCCACTCCTAGCAGGCCTAACAAAGCCGCGGCCAGCTTGCTCGCACCTCCACCCGGCAACGCTTCGCGCAATGAGACGGCGAAGACGACGAAGAGCACACCCGTGACCATAAAGGTCGTCGATCTGCGCCCACCCCTACGGCCCGCGCGCAAGCGAGCTAGGCCACGGCACCTGATCACCACCCACGAACTCCCAGCCGAGGCTGTGAGCTGGGCCAGGCCGAAGCCGATCAGATGGGCCGGAGCGCCCACGGCGACAAGGATTCCGGCGAGGCGGGGCAGCGACGCCGTCCTGATCATGGCCAGGCCGAAAAGCAGGTAGCCGACCATGAAGGTGATCGCGGCCAGCCCGTTGATTCCAACCACCGGCGGGTGCTGGGTGATGGCGTCAAGAACGGCCGGCGACTTCTTGGCCAGCACCGGGGCGAGAATCCAAAGTTCCCGGTGACCGCAATCAGGAAGGTGCCGGTATGGAGACTCTGCCGCATCGGGCTGAACCTGCCGGCCGTCGTCGGCTCATCGCCGAGTCAGTACGTCCGAGCCAGTAGTGGCCTCCGCTGCAGTTAATCCAAACGCATCGGTTTCACGTTCCTGCTGAGCGAGTCTCCAGCAGGTCGAGCATCGTAAGCGACCAACGGTGGACGTCGTCGAGTTTCGCGGCGAACGCTGGGTTGACCTGAGCCGTGCCGGTGTACCAGAGGTCGAAGGCGACCTGCCGCAGGGCAATGAATTCATCCAACTGCGTGACATCTACGTCCCGCTCTGCCTGGTAGCCGGCCAGCAGCGCGTCCCGAAACACCGGGTAGTCCGGGCCGTCGCGCAGCTCCCACAGGGCGACGGCGACCTCGTACAGCCGCGGGCCGGTGCCGCAGTCGTCGAAGTCGATCAACTTGACATCGCCGTGCTGGAACAGCGCGTTGCCCAGGTGCAGGTCGGCATGAATCAGCCCCTTGTCGCCGACGCGCTCCCCTACGGCCACGTGACCATCCGTCAACTGCTCAACCACACCAGCGGTATCCCGGACTACTCCCAAACCACCAACCTGGGCAAGGAGCTCCTCGCAAACCGCGACCGCCGCTGGTCGAGCACCGACGTGATCGCCTTGATCGAGAACAACAAGCCACAGTTCCCGGCGGGCACCGGCTACCAGTACTCCAACACCAACTACGTCCTGCTCGGAGAGATCATCACCGCCGTCACCGGCACCAGCTGGGCTAGGCAGGTACGCGACCGCATTCTCGACCCCCTCCACCTCGACCACACATTCATCCCCAGCATGGAACCGGTGCCAGGGCGCGTACTTCCCGGCTACTTCGACATCGACAACGACGGAGACGAGGAAAACGTCGAGACCGACGGAACCTGGCCGGCGCTGGAAACCTCCGAAGGCCCCGCCGGGGCCATAGTGTCCAACGCCAAGGACCTGCTCACGTTTGGGGACGCCCTGTTTCACGGCCGGCTCCTACAACAGCGCACTCTCCAAGCGATGGTGACCGAGGGGCAATTCCACCCACGCAACAGCAACTACGGGCTCGGACTGGAGATCGTGCGGCCCGACTACCAGACCCTGGTCTGGGGCCACGGCGGCTTCCTGCCCGGCTTCAAGTCGGTTCTGTGGTACGTACCATCCCGCGACGCCGTCCTCATCGTCCTCACAAACAAATCCCGCGCCAACCCGCCCGACCTCGCCGAACTGATCATGCGCACCCTGCCAGTACGGACCCCCCAGCCATGAACCAGCCATCGCCAGCCCCGCACAGCCTGCCATTCTCGCTGCTCCTGCACCTCACGCCGGGGCTGCTGACCGCCGCAGGCTACCTGGCCCTCCTACCGGTGGCCCAGGCTCGGGGGTTGCCGTCCGCGGCCGCCTCGGGCGCCGCCGCACTCCTGGTCACCGGCCCGCTCCTGCTCGGCATCCTCATCGTGGCCCGACGGCTGAGCCAGCATGGGACGCCGGTCATTGCCCTGCGTCGGGTTCCTCGGATGCGTGCGACCCTCGGATGGGCCGCGGTAATCGTCTGCTCAGCGGCGGCCGCGTTCGTCGTCGCCGGACCAGTCAATGTGTGGGTTGAGCACTCACTCTTCGGTGGCTGGCCGGACTCGTGGAAGCCGCAGCTGGGAACTGCCGGCGGCTACAGCGACAGCGGGTTGCTGTGGACAGCGGTCTTCCTCCTCATCGGCAGCGCACTCGTGGCCGCGGTGCTCGAGGAGGCCTACTTCCGTGGGTTCCTGCTGCCCCGAATGCCCGCATCACTTGGCCGCCTCCGCCCCGTCGTCCATACGATCCTGTTCGCCCTTTACCACATGTGGACACCCTGGCTGGCACCCGCCCGCATCCTCGGGGTCCTACCGCTCACCTACATCACCCTGCACACCCGAAGCATCCTTCCCGCCCTGGTTGCCCACGTCACCCTGAACCTGATAGACGTGGCGGTGATCATCGCCGTCGTCCTAAGACCGGGTTAGCGGGAAGCTCCGCCAGGTGCCGGCCATAGTGCGTGGGGCCCGGCGGATCGGGTGGAATCGACTGGTCGAAGGTAGACCGGCTCGCGACAGCCGCATCAGGGAGCTGCCCATGTCGTCCGTCCGCGAACGAGCGCCGCGACTTCCTCCTCGCTGGTTCGTTCGCATCGCCTGGCACGCGCACCGTGCCTTGTACCGCGTCACCGGTGGTCGAGTCGGACTATGGCGGGCGAGGTCCAACCGCTGGGGCACCCTGCGCCTTACCACGACTGGGCGGCGCACCAACCAGGAGCGCAGCGTCATCCTCGGCTATCTCGAAGACGGTCCGAATCTGGTCACGATGGCGATGAACGGTTGGGCCGACGGCGAGCCGGCCTGGTGGCTTAACCTGCAAGCACATCCGAACGCCAGAGTCGACCTCGCCGACGGGAAACGTCTGGTCAAAGCACGCGCTGCAGCGGGAGCGGAGCGGTCCCGCCTGTGGGCCAAGTGGCGTGAAGTCGAGCCGACTGTAGATGGCTACGCGGCTCTACGTTCGTCTGAGACCGCTGTGGTGATCCTGGAGCCACGGGCCGATCCTGACCGATGACACCGTCGGGACACCCGAACCGGATCAAGGGTCCCTGGGCTTGCCCCGCGAGGGCCGTCAACTCAAGCCGCGTCTGGCATTGGAGTCGGCGCGCCGAAATCAGCCGGTCCCCACCGTGCACCTCCCCTGAGCTCGACGGTAGTTACATGAGCTCAGGCCCGATGAGCTGCGCCCCCAACCCAGGCAGATGCTCCCGTGGGGAGCACCTCATACCCACTGCACCAGCACCGCATCAGCAACGGGAGGCATATCCGACTGCTCCGGCCTGCTCCTCGACCGGATCGCTTGAACTAGCTCCGAACAATGGCCGACGGTGACCAGCAGCGCGGGATGCTGAGGCTAGTCAACGGCGAGAGCTACCCCAGGATCGGAGTCACGGCCGCTACTCCCCTGCTCGCCATGACCGCGAACCCACACACGAGCCCGGCTCGCCGTCCCGCCACGCCCCGACCCACTCTCCCAAGCACACGACCTATTCGAGAATCGGTTCGATTACGAGGGTTGCCCTGTGCTTGCGAAGGGGCGGTGTAGCCGTCGCAGCAGCGTTCGGTCGGGCGCGGCACTCTGGCTCTTCTTGATCAGGACGGCGCTTCGGCGCTCGGCCGCTCCGCCTGTCGTCGCTTCGCCAGGCGCCGCTCGCGGCTAGAAAGGCGACGCAGAAGGGCCAGATCGTGCAGGTCGATGTCACGCGGCTCGTAGCCTTCGTGAAACCGCCGTTGCTGTGCGAGCGAAATACATCGCACACGCCGTCCAGCGATCACGCCCTCCGCGAAACCATCGGGAGGGTAGTCGAAATGACCACCCCCAATGTCGGCCTGTCGTCCGTGTCCGTCAGACCCGAACATGACCGGGTGAAGGTCCACCCATCCGCGGCCGGGAGCAACCAGCTCGACTCGCACCGGGCGCCAGTCGGTCTCGATCTGGTAGCCGCCGCGCCTCAACACTGCAACAGCGGATGACTCATCATCTGCATCGACTGCGAGATCGAGATCTCGGTGCGGCCGCGTCTGGTGTCCGACAAGCGCATCGACGCCCCATCCACCAGCAACCCAGACCGAGCAGCCGGCTTCCTCAAGGCTGACGAGTATCGCGAGCACCTCCGCGACATCCATGCGCACCAGTGTCTCCGACAGCGACCTACTCATCACGAGGAGTCCTGGGGGTCACGGCAGGTAACGGCTGGCGTTGGATGCCGTGGCTGCCTCCCTGGATGGCGATGACTTCGTCTCTGCGGGGGGACACAGCATCACCAGCTTGGGAAATGCCTAGAGCGCGAGGTCGGCGGGCCGGATGACGATCCGCCTGAACCCGCGAGTGACCGGGACCCCCCGCAGTTGGGGGCACGTTCAGGGCACGGTCGAGACACTGTTCGATTATCTGGGGATGCCTACGCATTACGAGTCGCAAGCAGGAAAGTCCAGGGCTCGCTGACCGCCAGCCTTGACGTGGGCGGCGCTGGCGTCGGCGTGGTGGGTCCTTGGGGCCCCGCCCCAGTTGGCTACCTCTACGACTCCACTTGGACGTTGCCACCCTCGATGTAGCCGCCCCGGGTGTAGCCGTTGTAGGCGCCCCCGATCAGCTCGATGGAGAAGCTGTCGCCGGTGATCTCCTCTTGGGAGCTGCCCGGCTCGCCCTGGTCGAACACCTGGACCACGAACTCGCCCTGCTGTGACCGCAGCGCCTTCTCCTGAGGCCGGTAGGTGCCCTCGAACAGCGCTGCCGGGAGGCCCTCGACCGCCTCCTCGCATGACGGAACGTTCGGCACGATCAGCGGCTCCACGGTGCCGTGCAGCCGAATCTCCGGGAACAAGGTTGGCTCGAGATCACCGGCGAGAATGATCGAGCTGGGATCATCGTGGTAGGTGATCTCGCCCGTGATCACCGCCCGCGGCCTGCTTTTCTTCACCGTCATCTCGCAGTAGAAGGTGAACCCGAACTCGGCATCGCCCTGGTACACACTGACCGGGCCACCCTCCAACGGGTCACCGATGAAGCCCCCGCCATCCGCCCGGCACGCTCCGAGCACCAGCACCGCGGCCACCGCCAACCCGGCCGCTCCAGCCCGCCGGCCAAAGCGCCGGCGAGGTAACCCGTTCACGATCGACTCTGACATGTCTATCCCCCCGGTGGTCAGTCTTGACACCACAGACTGACTTGCTTGTCAGTAGCGGGCCTGACCAACGCGTTACCCACCAGTAGGACCAGGTAATCACCTTGGTCGACCAGAGAGGGCCAATCACCCCCGGGAGCCCGTCAGGACGAGGTCCGGCGGCTCGAGAGCGCCGAAGGTCTGGCGCATCAGGTCCGACACCCGCCAATCCCGCCCAGGTCCGAGCAGCCAATCGAGCAGCCTAATGAATGGTCGACCATGGACGCATTCACACGTCGGTGGACTCGATCAGGCGAGGGTGCTACACCCTGGACTTCATGCTTGCGAATCATAATGCGTAGGTTCGGGTCTGGATTCCCGAGCCGGACCGGAGCGTCGCTGTGCGGTGGCCTCGAACCCGCCGGTTTCGGCGAGACCCTGGGCCACCTCCCGCAGCTTGATGTTCAGCTGCTGCGATGCGCGCCGCAAGAGGTCGAAAGCGTCCTCCGGGGTGACCTTGAGCCGCTCCATCAGAATGCCTTTGGCCTGGCCGATCACATCTCGGGACAGCAAGGCCTGCTGCAGATCGCGGCCAAGGCTCTGCAGGGTGCTGCGCTCACCAACCGCCCGGGCCGCCACCGAGGCGTGCGCGGCCAAGATAAGTCCAATGTCCTGCGCAGTGTCGCTGAACGCATCCGGATTGACACCGTAGGAGTTCAGCGAACCGCCCGAGTCAGCGGTACCGCTGCTCGCCGCGGCCAGGCGATAGGAAAGGGCCGACCACACGCCCGACTCGGTCGGACGTGATGCCAGCGTCGGCCAGCGCTCATCGGGAAACGACTGCGCGTACACCATCGGGGCATCGACCGCATCCAGACACGGACCCTCGTGTACTTGGTACTGCGCGTGATCCACCGCCGTCGCGGCCGGATCGGTGGACGCGGCAGTCCGGTACCCGCTCCGCTCAGTCAGCGTGACGCTCGCCATCCGGCAGCCGGCGATGGTCGAAACGGCGGCCTCGGCGATCCGCAGGAGGACGTCATCGAAGCTGTCGGCGTCGTAGAGCTGCTCGGCAATCTCGGCGAACGCCATCGCCAGGCGGGTGGGTGGAGCGTCGGCTTGCCGCCGCTTCGTCGACTCATCCCGATCGGCAGCCGCTGTCGCCCGTTCAGCCTGCGCGTCGTCTCGGTTCTGCCGCGCCTGCGACCTTCCGGCACGGCCCTCAGCCCGCTTGGCCGATGCTCCGGTCTCTTCAGTGTCAATTCCAAGCTCCGCAGTGCGGGCGTCCAACTGCCGTTCCCACTCGTCGAGCTCCGCCTCCCGGTCGTCGGCGGTCCGGTCCCGGGTGTCAGCCAACCTGTCCCGCTCGTCAGCGACCTCGTCTCGCCGGTCAGCAACGAAGTCGCGCTTGTCAGCGGCCCACCCGCGCTCCTCATCGCCTGATCCCGTGGACACCAGACCGCCTTTCACTGCACGAGAGTTCCTGCCTTTGACAGTACCGCTCTCGGCTCGCCTGACCGGCCCTGACCACTGACCGCCTAACGCGGGATTCACGGGGCTGGTGGTCGAGAGAGGACGAGCCGCAGTCGACGAGCCTCATAAGGTCAACTCGTGTCCACTCCACCTCAGACTCGTGTCGGTCGTCTGAAGATCCGTGCAGACCGAGCGATCTACACGACGATCACCCTTGTCTGTGTGCTGATCGTCTACGACGGCTGGGAGCAGTTGCAGTTCTGGAACGTCGTGGCAGTCATGGTGGGACCGGTTCTTGCCATCTTTCTGAGCCACGTCTTCGGTACGGGGCTCGGAACGCGCGTCGCTCTGGGTCGTCCCTTGGCGCGGCCTGAACGCCGCGCTGTCTTCCTCGAGGAGTGCTGATTCCTTCTGCTGGCGGTCCCGCCGCTGGCCATCCTGGTGGTGCTGACCATCGCTGGTGTCCCTTACTCGTGGATCATCAAGGTGATCGTCCTGACGGGTGTGCTCTTGCTCGGCGCCTGGGGTGGCGTGGCGGGACGGCGAGCCGGGCTGACCGGTTGGCCGCTGGTGCTCTCGATCGCGTACGGCCTGGTGCTGGGGGGCATCATCTTGGCACTTCAGGCGGTGCTCCAGCCCGGGCAAACCCCTTCCGTCCATAGTCTGTCTGATCGCACGCAACGGGTTTCCGAAGCGTTCACAACAAGTTCCTGCGGAGCGGACGCGGGTGGCCGCATTCACCCGAACTGTGTCAGGTCGAACACGTGGCATCTGGTCGACCTGCCCGACCTGCTCACGCGGACCGACGGCTTCCTCTGTTGGACATCCCGACCTGGACTGAGCAGGCCCAAGACGTCTGGACTTCGTCCTTCGCCGCCTCGCTGAGACGGTGCGGGGCAGCCCGAGCTCGCGACGGAGCAGCCCTGGAAAGCCGTGGCCAAGCGCGACCACGGCTGGTCTGCATGACCAGCTTGGAAGTAAGCGCTGGACCGTCGACGAACGTCCGCCAACGTGCCGAAGCAGGGTCAGGAGTGACTGTGGCTAACCCTCAGCCACCGGTGCTTGTGGCCCGACTGTGGCCCGGATGGCGGGGCTGGTGTTCGATTCTGAGGTCAACCCGCTTTCCAACTGACGATGACCCGGGTGACCGACCGACTTCCGATTGAGGGCGGGTTACTGGCGGGCGAACGCTGCGCGTGCTTCTGCGGCCAGGTCGACGAAGGATTCGCCGCTGACGTCGATGACGACGCGTTTGATCGTGCCGCCGAGGAACGGCCAGGGCGCTTCGCCTGCGTAGTCGTGGGCGACCGGCTCGGCTCCGGAGCGTCCGACGACCAGGCCGCCGCCGCCGAGTCCGAACTTGCCGGGCTGGGTCCGGATCGTGTCCTCACCGACCTTCTGGTCGCGGATGTAGAGGCGGAGCGTGCCCTGGGTGGGCATCGTGTCGCCTTGCCGGTCGAAGGAGGCAGACAAGACGACGTGGCCGCTCGGGATCGTCTGGGTTGACTCGACGATCTGTTCCAGCTCACCGATGAAGTTGTAGACGTATTTGAGCCTGCCTTCCTTCACGTAGAGGGCGTGGCCGCCGAACCGCGAGCCCTGGGAGAAGATGACGCCGCCGGCTTCGGGTGTCTCGATGTCCATCTCGGCGGCGATCGTGTAGGAGCGGTTGCGGATGTTGGGAGCAACCGACTCGGGTACCTCCGCCCCGCCGGGGAAGTAGACGTAGCGAGTACGCGGCTGGGAGAGCTGGGGCCGCTCGGTGGTCAGAATCTCAACCGCGCCGCGTGACTCAAGCGGCAGCGCCTGGTACTTCCCCGCTTCGGCCCACCACAGGGCGATCAGCTCCTGCAGCCTCTCGGGGTGCTGTTCGGCTAGATCGCGACACTCGCTGGGATCTGCCTGGGTGTCGAACAGCTCCCATCTCTGCTGGTGGAAGTCGCCCCAGGAGTCGGGCGCCGCAGGCACCGCGGTCGCGGCCTTCCAGCCCTGGTGCCAGATCGCTCGGGTGCCGAGCATCGAGTAGAACTGGGTCTGCTTTCGCGTCGGCTCATCGGCGTTGTCGAAGCTGGACCTGAAGCTGACGCCCTCCAGCGGCTTTTGGGTGTAGCCGTTGACCACGTCGGGCAGCTCAACGCCCAGACACTCCAACAGCGTCGGCACGATGTCGACCGCGTGGCAGTACTGGCGGCGCAGACCAGCGCCCCCGGCGATGCCGTGAGGCCACGAGACGATCATGGGGTCCGCGGTGCCGCCCTCGTAGTTGGAGTAGCGCTTCCACATCTTGAACGGCGTGTTGAACGCCCACGCCCAGCCGTTGGGGTAGTGGTTGAAGGTGCTTGGTCCGCCGAGTTCGTCGAGGTACTTGAGGTTTTCCTCGATCGTGTCAGGGAGGCCGTTGAAGAACTTGTTCTCGTTCACCGAGCCGTTCGGGCCACCCTCCCCCGAGGAGCCGTTGTCGGAGACGAGCACGATGATCGTGTTGTCGAGCTGACCGCTGTCCTCCAGGTAGTCCAGCAGCCGGCCCAGCTCATGATCGGCATGGCTGAGGAACCCGGCGTAGACCTCCGCCATCCGCGCGAACAGCCGCCGTTCGTCGTCGGAGAGTGAGTCCCACGGTCGCACCGTGTCGAGTTCCGACCACGGCTTGCCGTCGTGGCTGGTCGTCTCGGTGTACGGGTTGATCGGGGACAGCTCCGCCCCTTCCGGGATGATCCCCAGCTGCTGCTGCCGCTGGAACACCTGCTCGCGGTAGGCCTCGTACCCCATGTCGAACCTGCCCCGGTACCTGTCCGCCCACTCCTTCGGCGCGTGATGTGGCGCGTGCGCCGCGCCGGGGCAGTAGTAGAGGAAGAACGGCTTGTCCGGCGCGATCGCCTTCGCATCCTGAACGAACTCGATCGCCTTGTCGGTCAGATCGACGGTGAGGTGATAGCCCTCCTCCGGCGACCTGGGCTGCTGAACGGGATGATTGTCATAGACCAGATCGGGATACCACTGGTTCGTCTCGCCGCCGAGGAACCCGTAGTAGCGCTCGAAGCCACGCCCGAGCGGCCACTGACGCTTCGACGAAGCCAGGTTCATCTCGTCCTCGGCGCACAGGTGCCACTTCCCGACGTGGTAGGTGTTCCAGCCCCGGTCATTCAGCACCTCGGCGATGTTCGCGCACTCAAACGGGATGTGACCATTGGCGTTCGGGAACCCGGAGGTGGCCTCGGTGATGCACCCCATGCCGTTGGTCGTGTGGTTACGCCCGGTCAGCAGACTGGAGCGGGTTGGTGAACACAACGCGGTCGTGTGGAAACTGGTGTACATCAGTCCCCGCTCCGCGATCCGGTTGATGTTCGGCGTCTCGATCAGGCCGCCATACGGCTCCATCGCAGAGAACCCGACATCGTCAAGCACGACGTAGACAACGTTCGGCGCCCCCTCCGCCGCGATGGGCTGCGTATACGGCTCCCAATCCGGAACCGAATCCTTGATATCAATATTGACAACACCCGTAAACGGACGAGCCACGACAAACGCCTCCTCCATCGACCTTTTCGATCATCCTCGCAAAGTGCCCCACCGCCCACATCACCCAGAGTGGACGAAGCCGGCCGGGATATCGTGCGGCGTCACGCGACGAGTGAGCGGGACCGTGAGATTGCCGCTGCGCTAGACGTACGGATCGGCCGGGAGTCCGGGGAGAAGTGGCCGTGAGTGGCCCGGCGACAGAGAACGGTCGGCTGGCGAGCATCGATTCGGGAAGTAAAAGCCCTGCTGACTAGGGTCGGAGGTGTTGGAGCGGGTGACGAGAATCGAACTCGCATGGCCAGCTTGGAAGTACGGCGGATTCATGTGTGGAGGTAGCAAGTCGTGCCGGTGCGGCTATCTGCGGCCGACTCTTCTTGACCCTGACTGACGTTGACGAACAGCACGCTGACAGCACGCCAAACCTCCCTTCGAAGCTGATGCTGGTAGGCCGGTCGGCGGCTGGCGCTGCTCGCCGATGGTTTCCCGATTCGGACCGCGGGTACACACGCATCAGGGCCGGGATGCTGGTGCGCAAGCCTCCAAGCCTCAGGCCCCGCAGGTCAAACAGGGTGCCTGTGGGGCCGCCCTCACGGGTTCCCGGGAGGGGCCGGCGGCGCTGGGATGCCAGGAACGGTGCCGTGACGGGCTAGTTCGGTGGCGACATCGTGGAGTTTCCGGTTGCTTTCCTGGCTGACCCGAGCCAACACCAGGAACGCGCGCTCCGGGCTGATCTTGTAACGCTCCATCAGGATGCCCTTGGCTTGTCCGATCAGGTCGCGACTGCCGAGAGCCTGGGCGAGCTGAGCCTCCTTCCGGACGCCGGCGTAGGCGACGGCGGCGTGGGACGCGAAGAGCAGCCCGACCTGTTCGGACTCGTCATCGAATGCGTTGGGTGTCCGGGAGTAAAGGTTCAGCGCGCCGAGGTTGTCGCCCTCGACATACAGCTGCAACGACAGCATGCTCGCCGCCCCTGCCTCACTGGCTCGCCGGGCGAACTCCGGCCACCGGGTTTCGCTCGCCATGTCGTCGACGCGGACGGTCAGCTGCTCGTAGGCGGAATCCAGACACGGCCCCTGCTGCGTCTCTTCTTGGAGGGCATCGACCTGTGCCGGAAGGTCACCGGTGGGTGCCTGGGAGCCGATGTTCCGGCGGCCGGTGACCACGCTGACCGATCCTTCGTCCACGCCGGGCACCATGGCCACCGCGGCGGCGATGATCTCGGCCAGCATGACCTCCGGATCGTCATGCTCTTCGAGGCTACGGGCCAGTCCACTGAAGTCTTCGGCGAGCTGGTTCAGATCGGCGGTTCCAGTGTTGGCCGTGGATGGCTGACCCTTGCCGCCCGTGTCGGATCGGGTGTCGGTCATGGCTCATCTGCTTCCGGGGTGGCGGTGCTCACTTGGCGCGCGCGGGTGTGGTGCAGCCTCAAGCCCCAACCTAGGCCTCAGCGATGAAACTGGGCGCCTCAGGGTATATGAGCAGTCCGCCTTGAGGGAGCGACTTTGATCGCGGTGCTGGCCCCAGCACCCTGAGTGCGTCCATCTGACTTCTGCCTTATCAGGTCCAGCCACCGTGCCGGCGCGGGCGATGTTTGCGCATGCCAGGGTCCACGAACGTCCAGCGACGGCGCCGGAAGTCGTGTCCCGTTGTCACCCACTTCGTCACCCAGGCGCGTTGGACCCTGTGATTGCAAAGGGGCGGCATTACCATCGCCGGAGCCCGCTGGACGCTTCCGGAGCGCGGCTGAACGATGGTGGACTCTCCTAGCAGCGGCACCGTCATTGGACTGCTCGCCAGTACTCTGACGAGGAGGACAGTCGAGATGGGTGCATCGCAACAGGACGAGCCGGGTGAAGTGCCGCTGGGTGGCGGCTGGGAGGCCGGCACAGTGCGGGTGGGTGACACGGTCAGGCGCCGCACCGGACGCTGGACACCTGCGGTGCATGCGCTGCTTCGTCATCTTGAGGCCGTCGGTTTCGACGCTGCGCCGAAGGTTCTCGGGTTCGATGCGCAGGATCGTGAAGTAATCAGCTATATCGACGGTGAGCCCGGTGTCTACCCGCTGCCCGAACGGTTGTGGTCTGACCCCGTGCTCGATCAGGCGGCCCGGTTGCTGCGTCGATATCACGACGCGACTATCGGGTTTGTCCCGCCGGCGGACGCCTCGTGGCTCCATGGGGTGCGGGAGCCGGTGGAGGTCGTCTGTCACGGCGACATGGCCCCTTACAACTGCATCTATCGCGGTGACCGCATAGTCTCGATGATCGATTTCGACTGGGCCGGACCGGGGCCGCGGCTGTGGGACCTCGCGGAGGCTGCGTACCGGTTCGTGCCGCTCACCGACCCGACCAACCCGGACACGATCTCAACTGATCAGCCCCGCCGGCTGCGGCGATTCGTGGATCACTACGGACGCGACTTCTGCGCGGGAATACTCGACGCGGTAGTTCAGCGGGAGCGTTGGCAGATCGACCTGATCCTTGTCGCAGCCGCGGCCGGCGATCCAGTCCAGCAGCGGTGCCTCGCAGCCGGACACGTTGACATCCTCGCGACCGACCTGGGCGCACATCCATCGACACCGAGCCGAACTCGCCTCAGCGCTGTCCTGACCTGAGCGGGGACACGCGCGGCGCGGCCCGCCACGGACCCCCGACATTCTGATCCGTAGACCCGGGCGGAACCCTGCCATCAGTCGGTGGTCGTTCACCTACGGCGGGGACCCCACCGGATCGGTCCACTTTGTATCGCTGGCCTCGCGGCTGCGTTGCTGTCACGGCTGCTGTCAACGCAGCCCCCGTATCCAGGTCCGCGAGCCGATTCGGTCGGCTGACCGCCCACGACGTACGAGGTAGGTCAGCCGTCACCGTCGTCCGCCGCCTGCAGACTTGTCTGGTGCCCAGCCAACCCGAGCGGTCGTGGCGATTGAAGATCGCACGAGCCGAGCACCACCTCAGCGATCTGCGCCACCTCGTTGAGTCTTATCAGGACGGTCATCACTACAGGGCAGTGTGTCCCAACCCGCCGCGTCGACGAACTCATTGGCGCTTCGTACTCGAGATCACAGAGCCGCCCGACCCTCAGATCGCCGTTGTCCTCGGTGATCTCCACGAACGTTCGCCGCAGATCAGTCGCATCGCGTCTCGGCGAAAGGCGGAAGAACGGTTGGGGACTCAACCCTGAAACGGCTCGACGGCGAGGTTCCGGTCCACTCAGCGGCCGGCATCGACTCTGAGAGGTGACCTGACTCTACAGGTTGGTAAGGAAGAGAACGGCCACCACGAGGAACAAGACCGTCCACAATCCTGCCCAGACGAAGGCGCCACGGCGGAGATAGATACGGTCGGGATGTCGCCTCAGGCGTTGGATCGTCACGAGCGAAAGCGCGAAGCCGGCCAGGGCTGCACCGAAGAAGATGATCGGCGCGGCGGGGGCCGGGACATCCGCCCAAACAACGACGACCATCAGCAGCACCAGTGCCACCGAAATCAGGTGGATTCCCCTCACCGGCAGGGGCAGTTCGGCGGTGTTGCTTGTCGATCGACTCGGCGTGACTGGTGCTGTCGTGGTGGCCGGCGGTCCCGGTGAAGTGCTGGCGGTTGGCCCGTCACGCTTCAACCTGGGAAGCTCGCCCGAACCTGTCGCCTTTCGCTCGGTGGACGGGCCTCCCGAACTCGGTGCGACAGGGAGGTTGAGAAGTTGATCGACCTCGCGTCCGACGCTCTCGGCGATGTCGGGTCGCCCGCGCAGCCGCCTGAGAAGCTCCATAGCGACGTCGCGGTCGGCCGGATCGTCGAGGTAGACCCTGAGCTCGGCAACCAGGTGTAATTGTTCCTTGAAGCTAAGGGCGGACGCGTCGACTGCTTCGCGGAACGCGTTCATGTACGAGATCGGCGCCGCGGGCGGCGGGGGAAGTGGCGTGGGAAGGGGAGGCGCGGCGGGCCGACCGGCTACTACGCTGATCAGAGCGATCGCAGCGTCGACCGAACGCGTCCGGTAGTCGACGATCTGGGTGTCTGCGATCACCTGAGGCGTCAGCTGAACCGCGACCTGACGCAGCATCACGGGCAGAAGGGGGCGATCCAGCTGAACGGCGTAGTCAAGCTCGGACGCACAAGCTCGCGATCTCAACGAGTCCGGGCTGAGGGCAACAAGGAATAGGTCGCACGAGCGAATCTGCGCCAAGATGGCATTCCACCACACCTGCCCGCCGGTGAGCTCCCGATCAACCCAAACATCGACGTGAGCGCGCTCGAGGTCGGCCGCCAGGGCCAGCACCGCTGCCAGATCTTCTCTCGCATAGCTGATCATGACGGTCATGGCGCCACCGGCAGCTGACTTGCTGGCTCCACCCCGCGGAGCGGGTCCCAGCAGGAATCTGCAGTACGTTGTCCGATCGGCTCAGCCTAGTGAATTCGAACCGAGGCACATGGCCAAACCGCCCACTTCCCGATCCGTGGCCATTCCTCGCACCCCGGACTTGGTACGACGTGCTTGTTCTCGATTGGTCATCGCAGGCCGCTTGGGGTACGGCTCATGTCGTATCGTCCGCCGATCTGGTAGAGCAGCTGTACGACCGGCTGAATGGCTTCGACACCGGTCTCACCGGAACATTGGCTGGAAGCGTCTGAGGCCTTCGGGCCGTTCCCTGACGCGTACTCCCGGTCAGACGCGCGGTGGCCACGGGGTTGGTATGCGATCAGGGTGACTACAGTGCTCTTCGCACTCCAGTGCAGGTCGATGGCCGCTGGCAGCGCTGACGCAGCACCGTCGCACGGCCCCTCGCGTATGCGGGTGAGACGGCCTATGTGGAGGGCGACTGCGCCGATCCGCGCAGTGCAAGCACCGATCGAATAGCGTTCTGCATTGCTTACGACATCGCGAAGGCCGTTATCACGTCTGCACGCTGCTATGAGGGCGATCGGATTCCTCGCCCCGGACGGCGGCATCGATCCAGGCGTGGGGGCTAGCTGAGGATGTGAGCAGCCACGGAGCAGCGAGTCGTGTGCTGGGAGCCGTCCGCCGCGATCCCCCCGCAGACATTGGTGGACGCTTGAGGACACATCCACGGTGGTGGTCGCGAACTTGGCACGGAGCGGGCTTACCTGATAAGGCAGACGTCAGTGGTTCAAGTCCACTGAGGTCCACCGCATTCCCCCTGGTCAGAGGCCATTTCCGACTAGAGGAGTGCTGATCTTGCTGCTCGCGAGGCAGCGAGAGGCAGCAGGGCGGATTGGCTGATCGACGATTGCGTGTCATCTGGGGTTAGTGGGTGTTGCTCGGACTCGTTCAGTTGATCCCATGTGGCCGAGCGCGGCGTTGGGCGTGCCCGACGCGGTTCGAGGACGACTCGCGCCGACGGGTCCCAGGTGCCGTGATGCCTGGAGCGCATCGCCTTGTGAGAATGGGATGTCGACGAGCGCCAGCCCCGGCACTTTGGCGGTTGTGACGAGGGCCGGGTCGGTCGTGCCGCCGAGCGCTACTTATCGCTCAGCCGACAACCAGGTCGGCTACAGCTGCGAAGTCATTCGTGCCATGACGAGCTCGCCCCAGAAGCCCGGACCACGAGAGAGGACCGTCTCGAGAACGGCCGGTCATGCCGCAAGCGGGACCATGACATGCGCTGAGGTGCCGCAGTTGAATGGGGTTTCCTGGGGGACGAGACCAGGGTGGCTCTCTCTCGATCCGTTAAGGGCTGCGCGTGGGTGAACCCCCGTGTCAACGGCGGCTGAAAATGGACCCTCTTGCGACGGTTGGAAGTGGACCCCTCTGCTGGTTGTCATGGTCAGTCTTCGGTCGGTCTGGGGATCCGGCCGAGGTTGTGGTTCTTGAGTCGATAGGAGTCGCCTTTGAGGGCGATCACGTCGGCGTGGTGGACGAGTCGGTCGATCATGGCGGCGGCGACGGTGTCGTCGCCGAAGACCTCTCCCCAGCGCCCGAATTCCTTGTTGGATGTCACGATCAGCGACGCGCGTTCGTAGCGGGATGAGACCAGCTGGAAGAACAGGTTGGCCGCTTCGTGCTCGAAGGGGATGTATCCGACCTCGTCGATGACCAGCAGCGGGTAGCGGCCCAGCCGACGCAGTTCTTCTTGTAGGCGTCCGGTGTGGTGGGTTTCGGCGAGCCGGTCGACCCACTCGGCGGCGGTGGCGAACAGTACCCGGTGTCCGGCCTGGCAGGCACGGATCGCGATCCCGGTGGCCAGGTGGGTCTTTCCGGTGCCGGGTGGGCCGAGGAACACCACGTTTTGTCGGCCGGC
This sequence comes from uncultured Actinomycetota bacterium, assembly GCA_963808435.1. GTDB lineage: Bacteria > Actinomycetota > Actinomycetes > Propionibacteriales > Propionibacteriaceae > Microlunatus. The sequence goes on from CAWEFW010000003.1 coordinate 321,588, forward strand.
GATGAAGTCCAGGGTGCCCAGGTGGGCGATCAGGTCACGCTTCAGGCCGCGGGCGTGGTCGAAGTCGAACTCCTCCAGGCTTTTCCGTGCGGGGAACCGGGCGGCGCGGATCCTGCCCTCGCCGCCGTGGGATTCTCGTGCCGAGACCTCCCGCTGCAAGCACGCGGCCAGGAACTCCTCATGAGTCCAGGACTCGGCGCGGGCACGTTCGGCCAACCGCGGGACCGCCTCACGCAAGGTCGGGGCCTTCAGCGCACGGGTCAGGAACGACAGTTCAGCGGTCAGGTCCCTGCCCGTCTTCACAGCCGTGGTTATGGTGGCGCGGCCTGCCATCAAGCCACCTCGCCCTCGTTGGCGAGGGGGCCGTCCGTGGTTTTGAAGACGCGGTCGTAGACCGAAAGGTCGCGATGCTCAACCATCAGGCCCGGGGCCGTCAGCCCAGCCATCTGGTCGTCGCGGGCAGCGGCCGCCCGGTGGGCCAGTCGGTGCGCGGTCTGGCGGTGGATCGGGTCGGTGATCGTTTGATGCCGGGCCCAGCACCGCTGGTGACGGCCCACCATCGTCCCGGCGCAGCTGATCGTCACATGGGTCAGGTCTGCGACGACGTCGACGAACCGGCCCACCACGCCCGGATCGACCGAGTAGTCGTTGGACGCGATCCGCACGTAGTGGTCCCGCGGCAGCCGGATCCGGTTGGTCCACCCGATCGCGGGTGGAGTCGGTGGCAATCCGACCATCGCGTCGCGATCCATGGACCACCGAGCTGTCGGGGCGCAGCCGATCCGGCGGGAGTGCCGTGCGTTGGCCCTGCCTAGCCAGTCGCCGAGCTGGGTGTTGAAGTCCTCGGGCCCGCTGAACTGCCGGCCGGGCAAGAACGAGGTCTCAAAGTAGCCGTTGTTGCGTTCGGTGATCCCCTTGGCTTCGGGATCGCGTGGTCGGCACAAGTGGACCCCGATACCCAGGCAGCCGCGGAAGCTCTCGAACTCAGTTGTCAGGGTCGGCTTGCCTCGCCGCCAGCACCCGACCGCGCCCTCGTTGTCCCACACCAGTTGCCGCGGGACCGCGCCCATCGCTTGCAGCAGGTGCCAGTGTCCAGCGATCAGGTCCGGTGCGGTCCGCGACGGGATCATGGTCGCCCACCGCATACGCGAGTAACCCAAGGTCATCACCAGAACCGGCGGTGACCCAGCCTGGTCGGCACCCAGCGGCACCAGCACGGGCGGAAACCACAGGTCGCATTGCACCCGATGGCCAGGGTCGTACTCGGTACGCGAAGCCGGATCCGGAGGCAGATAGTAAGGCCGCAGCACCCGGACCCTGTCCTTGAGGACCGTCAACCCATGGGGCCACACCAACCGTTCGGCGATCACCGTGGCCGGCATCCTCGGCGTCTCATGCAACAGCTCCCGGATCCGAGGCTCGACCGCGTCGACCACCGACCCCTTCGACGGCCTGCAGTAGACCGGTGGGCTGTCCCTAGCCAGCGCCCGACGCACCGCGTTCCGGGAAACCCCCAACCTCCGCGAGATCGCCTTGATCGCCAACCCCTCCGACCTGTGCAGCCGACGGATCTCAGCCCAGTCCTCCACTGTCATCACCCTCCACAGGGTCACGCAGGGGGTTCATATTCAACCGTCGCCCAGGGGTCAGTTTTCACCCGCCGTCGACACCCCGTTCAAGCGGCAGGTAACGAAGCGCAGCCGGCGGGCGGGCGCTTCGATGGTGTTGATGCACGTCTGAGAGCCTGAAGGGGCCGGCTTCTTGACACCTGAGCCCGAGGAGTCCTCGTGACGTTGGAGTCCGCTTCCGCTGCAACCTCCGCGACCGGGTCGGACCGCCGGTCCCGTTCGACGGAGAGTGCGCGGGGGCGCGTTCACCGTCGAGGAACAGCCGGTGCGCGGCCCTGAGGGCGCCCCGGGACGTGTCGCTGCTCATCTGCAGGCCGACGTCCGCCACCACCCCGGTGCCCGGGGCG
>CAWEFW010000004.1:0-31834 GCA_963808435.1 uncultured Actinomycetota bacterium
CTCCGAGCCGGATCCCTCGGCGCCCCTCGAGCGCACCCTGCAGGCCCCGTCGGCCGTACGCCCGCCGGTCCGGTCGGGCCAGCCGCGGCTGTCCGGCAACGTCCGGCTCGGATTCATCGGCGCCGGCAACTACGCCACCTCGATGCTGCTGCCGCACCTGCGCTCCGACGCCAATGTCGACCTGGTCTCGGTGGCGACTACGCGGGCGCTGTCCGGGATCAACGCGCAGCGGAAGTTCGGCTTCGGCACCGTCACGACGAACGTCGAGACGGTCCTGGACGACGAGTCCCTCGATGCCGTGTGCATCGTGACGCGGCACCAGTCGCACGCTGGTCTGGTCTGCCAGGCCCTGGAGCGCGGCCTGAGCGTCTTCGTGGAGAAGCCGCTCGCCCTCACCGACGAACAGCTCGCCGAGATCCTGGCCACCGTCGAGCGGACCGGTAACTCCCGGCTCATGGTCGGGTTCAACCGGAGGTTCGCCCCGCTGTTCACCGATCTGCGGGAACGCTTCGGCCGGTCCTCCAGCCCGCTGGCCGCGCGGTACCTGGTCAACGCCGGCCGCCTGGACGCCGGTAGCTGGTACCTCGACGAGGAGCGCGAGGGATCGCGGTTCGCCGGTGAGGGCGGACACTTCATCGACACCCTGAGCGCGCTGGTGGAGTCGGACCCGGTCGAGGTGTACGCCGTCGGCACCGGCGGCGACGTGCACGCCACGCTGCGGTTCGCCAACGGGTCTGTGGGCAGCGTCGCCTACCTGACCGGCGGCAGCACCCGCTTCCCGAAGGAGACCCTCGACGTCACCGGCGACGGCCGCAACGGGCGACTGGACAACTTCTCCCGGGTCACCGTGTGGTCGGCCAAGGGTCGTAGCGGGCACCGCGTGCTCGCGGGGCAGGACAAGGGCCAGCAGGCGCAGCTCAAGCAGTTCGTCGACGCGGTGCGGACCGGCGCCGCCATGCCGATCCCGCTCGACTCCCTGGTCGCCACGACCCGGGCGACGCTCGCCGTCGGCGAGGGTCTGGCTACGCAGAAGCCGGTGTCCTGGTGACTCGTCCCGACCTCCGCTGGTACCTGCGGCGACTCCGAGGGATGTCGCCCGCCGAGGCCGTCCACCGTGGGCGGGACGCCGCCCGCCGGCTGCGCTGGGCCCGACGCCAGGTGCTGCCTGGGGCCGAGCCCGCCTCGCTGTGGGGAACCAGCTCTGATCGGATCTTCGCCGTAACCGTGCCCGACGCCGCCACGCTCGATGTGCCGGCCGATGCCGCCGCCGCGGTAGTGGCCGCGGCGGAGCAGGTCCTGGCCGGAGAATGGACCGCCCTGGGCGTACGGCGGACGGACAGTGCGGACCCGGACTGGTTCTACGACCCGCTGACCGGGCGGCAGGCGCCCAGCCGCCGGCTGGCCTTCCGTATCCATCACCGGGACGAGATCGAGACCGGCAACATCAAGCAGGTCTGGGAGATGTCCCGGCACCACCACATCACCGTGCTGGCGACCGCCTGGTGGCTGACCCAGGACGAGCGCTACGCCCAGGCCGCCGCCGCTCAGCTGCGTTCCTGGTGGAGCGCGAACCCTCTGCTCAGCGGGGTGCACTGGACGAGCGGGATCGAGGCCGGCATCCGGCTGATCTCCTGGACCTGGACCCGCCGACTGCTCGACGACTGGCCCAAGGTGGGCGACGTGTTCGAGCACAACGATGACGCCGTCCGGCAGATCGGTTGGCACCAGGAGTTCCTGGCCGCCTTCCCCAGCCGGGGCTCCTCGGCCAACAACCACGTCGTCGCCGAAGCGGCCGGCCGGCTGGTCGCCGCCTGCGCGTTCCCGTGGTACGACCGGAGCCCCGAATGGCGGGCCAGCGCGGCGGAGCTGCTGGAGCGGGAGCTCGCCGCCAATACCTTCGCCGACGGTCTCAACCGTGAGCTGGCCACCGACTACCACCGCTTCGTGCTCGAGCTCGGGCTGGTGGCCGCCGTCGAGGCCGACGCGCACGGTACCCCCCTGTCCGAGGCGACCTGGACCCGACTGGCCCAGATGCTGGACGCGGCAGCCGCCATGGTCGATGTCACCGGCCGACCGCCGCGGCAGGGAGACGGCGACGAGGGCCGGGCCCTCGTGGTGGACGACCCGGAGCGAGATCCTTGGGCCACACTCCTGTCCACCGGCGTCGCCCTGTTGGGCGCGCCCAGCTGGTGGCCTTCTTTCGCGAGCGGGACCCAGGCGGTCCTGTGCGCGGCCCTCGGGCGGGAGCGTCGGCTCCCGCGCCCCGCAGAGCGACCAGGCCGGTTCCCCAAGGCCGGCCTGGTTCTGCTGCGCTCGCGTGAAGAGGATGGTCCGGAGATCTGGTGCCGGTGCGATGGTGGGCCGCACGGCTTCCTGTCCATCGCGGCGCACGCCCATGCGGACGCCCTGTCGGTGGAGGTGCGGCACGACGGCGTCGACATCCTCGCCGACCCGGGCAACTACTGCTACCACGGCGAACCGGCCTGGCGAGAGTGGTTCCGGTCGACGGGGGCCCACAACACCATCGAGATCGGCGGGGTGAGCCAGTCCGAGTCCGGCGGACCCTTCCTCTGGAACAGCCAGGCGACGACAACCACCCTGTCCACCGAGATCGGTGAGCAGGCCGTGCAGACCTGGAGCGCCGAGCACGACGGGTACCAGCGCCTGAACCCGGCTGTCACCCATCGCCGGTCCGCGACCTTGGATTCGCCGGGCCGCCGCCTTACGGTCGTCGACAACCTCGAGACGGACACACCCGTCGATGCGGTCCTCCGCTGGCAGCTCGGTCCGGATGTCCAGGTCGTGCTGGACGGCGCGTACGCCGAACTGTTCTGGTCGGTCGGCGGAGAGCGCCGGCGGGGCCGGCTGTCCCTCTCGACGGAGCTCAACTGGACCTTGCACCGAGGCGAGGAGCACCCGATCGAGGGCTGGTACGCCCCCCGTTTCGGCACTCGCATCCCCACCAATGTCCTGGTCGGTCACGGAACTGTCAGGGCCTACACCCGTCTCGTGAGTGAACTGGAGTTGCCATGAGTGCCCAGGGAATTGACCTCCGCTGGCACGCCGCCGCACTACGCCGTCGCGCTGGGTGGCTGATCGCGGCGGCGGTGGTGGGTCTGAGCGCGGGTACCGCCTACGTGTGGGTGGAGCCGCCCCCGCTCACCAGCACCACACTCGTTCTGCTTCCGACACCGGCTCTGGCCCAGAGCAGCAACTCCGACGTCCCCACCCAGGTGCGCGTCGCCACCAGCGCTCACATCTTGCAGCAAGCAGGCCGGGTCCTCGATCCGGACATCCCTGCTCGCGAGGTGGAGAAGATGGTCGAGGTTACGGCGCCTACCGACCAGCTGATCCAGATCGACGGAACCTCGACCAGCGCTGCAGAAGCGGAGGCGCTCTCGCAGGCCGTGGCGGACGCGTACGTCAATTACGTCCGCGACACCGCTCGAGAAGTAACGACGGCGGCGATGGCAGGTCTCAAGAACCGGAGGGAGGATCTGCAGGTCCAGATCGACCGGATGGAGAGGGAGATCCGGGGGGCGAACAAGCGCAGGAAGGGCCTCGACCCCGACTCGCCGGAAAGTCGAGAAGAAGAGCGACTCCTTGCCGGCATGCGCACTCAGCAGGCCAACCTCGCCCTGCAGCTCGACAAGGTGGATGACAAGATCGCTACCGGCCTTGGGAGTTCGGCCGGCACCGGCACGTCAGTGATCCAGCCGGCAACAGACGCAGTCGGCCTCTCGATGGGGCTGCGGTTGCTCATCTGGGCCCCGGTCGGTGCTGTCGCCGCCACGATTCTGGCTGCGATCATTGTGCTCGCGACGTCACGACGCGACTCCCGGCTGCGCCTGCGCGATGACATCGCCGATGCAGTCGGGAGCCCAGTGCTGGCAACTGTGCGAAGCAGGCCACAGCGGTCGGTTGCCGGGTGGGCCACCCTGCTCGAGACCTACAAGGCGTCACCGGTCGAGTCGTGGGCGTTGCGCCAGGTGCTGCGCGGTCTGGCGGCGGCGGAGCGGAAGGGGTCGTCGCGAGTCGTCGGCCGGCTTGACCATCCGAATTCGCTGACGGTCATCTCGCTCTCCGGTGACGCACGTGGGTTGGCCGTCGGCCCGCAGCTTGCCGCGTTTGCCTCGTCCTTGGGCATCGTGACCCGTCTGGTGCCTTTGATGGGCCACGTACGGGCCCCCCACTTGTGGGCAGCCTGCGGAACGGAGCGTAAGGCGCCGGCCAGGCCGAACCTCCTTACCGGCACCCTCGCGGACCGCGACGATGCAGACCTGACCATCTTCCTGGTGGTAGTGGAGCGCACCCATCCTTACCTCGGGGATACGCCGGCCGCGGCTGCGACGATTCTCTCCGTAGCGTCTGCGACAGCCAGCGAACAAGACCTTGCCCGGGTGGCTGTCGCAGTGGACGATGTCGGTCGGCGGATCGACGGGATCGTCGTGGCCGACCCTGACCTGACGGACCACACCTCCGGCCGGCACACCATGGACGAGCGATCTCGACGGCTCTCGCTGCCAACCCGCATCACGGGTCTGCCACCCTCCAACGAGGCTTCTGGCAGCCAGTCCAGGAGCCGGTCATGACACAAGGACGCTGGGACACCTCCGGAGCCGACGAGGATGCCCTGACAGCACCCGCGCAACCAGGCCCCATCTTCGTGAGCCTGCATTTCGTCTGGTCCGCGCTGCGACGACGCTGGCTGTTGTGCGCGATGTCGGGGCTGCTAGGACTGGTCATGGCTCTGACTTACCTCGCGACGATTCCGCAGCCGCATACTGCGAAGGCAACGCTCGTGCTGACGCACCCGGAAGGGGTGGACCCGACGCTCGCGATGTCCACCGACATGGGGCTGCTGATGACGCAGACCGTCGCGGCCAAGTCGATCGCCGAGCTCAGGCTGAAGATGAGACCAGACGACTTGCTCGGCGACGTGGAAGCCGAGCGGGTAAGCCCAGACGTGCTGGCAGTCACCCTCTCGGCGCCAAGCGACGCAGAAGCGGTTCGACGGCTCAGCGCTCTGACCTCTATCTATCTGACCTTCCGGGCCGAACAGCTCACCTTGCAGTCCCAGGTTCTGGTTAAGGGCATGCAGGAACGGATCGACAAGCTCCAGAGCGAAGTCGCACAACTGTCCCGGCAAATTGAGCTACTCTCGGCGGCCGACAAGCCCAGCGCAAGCAGGCTGAGCGACACCATCTCGCAGCGGGCCTACGCGGAGGCGAAGATCGAGTCGCTGCAGCAGTCCGTTGAGGACGTCACGCTGCGCAGCGCATCGATTGTTTCGTCCAGCATGGTGGTTGACCCTGCGACGGCCGATACGGGCAGCGCCAAGCGCCGTACGGCTCTGGTCCTGGCCACGGGACTCATCGCTGGCTTTGGACTGGGTTGCGGGGTGGTTCTGTTCGTCGCCATCACCTCCGATCGACTTCGTCGCCGATCGGACGTCGCGAACGCTCTTGGCGTGCCGGTGTCGGTCAGCGTACGTCGGGTTGCTCCACTGAGGAAAGGGTGGCGCTGGCTGCCGCCACTCTGGATCGTTGATCGTCGGCGGGCCGACGAGCGAGCGCGACTGGCCCACACCATCGTGGAGGAACTGCTTCCGCATCGACGGGGCCGACTCGCCGTCGCGGGGATCGACAACTCGGATGAGGTTGGATTCGCGGTTGCCGCGGCCGCGGTGGAACTTGTCGAGCGTGGCTGCTCGATCACCGTTATCGACCTCACGAAGCGGGGCAGCCGCGGCCTGCGGGCGTTGACACCGTCGATGCTGGGCACATCCGATGCGCTGACCCTGCTACGCCCACGGGTGTTGCCGGCGCTCGCCCGTCACAATGTCGACCTTCTTGAGGTCGGGCGTTGGGACGAGGGCGACAGCACCCCGACGCCACAGCTCACCGATGCCATCCTCGTTCTGTCGGACATTGAACCTGCCGTGGGCGCCTACCATCTGTCGGCCTGGACCGAACGGGTCATTGTGGCGGTGACCGCAGGTCGTTCCAGTGCGGAAAGGGTCAGAACCGTCGGTGACCTGGTTCGAACCGCCGGACTCGATCTGCGCTTCGCCGCCGTCCTGCACACCGAACGCACCGATGACTCCTTGGGCGAGGCGAGGTTCGAGGCGCCCACACCGGCGCAAGATGCCGAGGACCACGACCACCCGGAATCCGCAGCGCGGTTCGATGCACCCACGCCGGCGCCCGGTATGCAGAACCACGACCCCCCGGCGTCGACGGCACGATCCGAGGCTCGGTGAGTCGAGTGACGCAGCAGGCCGATAGTCTTGCTGGCACAGGCTCCCTGCCCGTGACTGCGGTGCTTCGTAGTCCGCTGCCGGTGTGGGCCGCGCTGTTCATGAACGTCCTCGCGTACGCGCAGGTGCCCACGCTCGTGCCGATTCCCATCCTTGTCGGTCAGGCGATCACGCAGGGGGCGCTCCTCCTGGCCGTCCTGCTGGCGCTCTGGGCGAACCCGGGCGGGATAGTCCGGCCGTCCCTCTTCCTGGTCCTTCTGACGGTGCTCGGCATCGTCGCTCTTGCGGCGAGCATCCACAACGACTTCATGGTCGGATCCACCTATCGCGCGTTTCGGCTCCTCGCCTTTGTTCTGGTCCTCTGGCTGCTCACTCCCTGGTGGGGAAGGCCAGACTTCGCCCTGCTGCGCGCTCACATCACCTGTTTGCGGGTGATCGTTGCCACCATTCTCGTCGGCGCACTGGTCGCTCCGGGTGTCGCTTTCGCGTACGGGGGCCGCCTGTCGGGGGCGTTATGGCCGATTCCCCCGACGCAGGTCGGACACTATGCGGCCGTGCTTCTGGGCTGCACCGTCGTGCTGTGGTTCGGCGGCGCAATGCGTGGCCGAACGGTCCTGTTGACCCTTGTCGCTACCGGAGCTGCCCTGATCGGCGCGCATACGCGCACGGCCCTTCTCGGCCTGACCATTGGTCTTGCGGTTGCCGGCGCCAGCATGTTCCTAGGTCACGCAAGAGTCCGTCGGGCATCCATGCTCCTCAGTGTGAGCGCCGCTGCGGTAGCCGCGCTGTTCGCCCCTTTGATCATCAACTGGATCTGGCGCGGGCAGACGATGGAAGACCTCGCCCAGCTCACAGGCCGGACCAAGGTCTGGTCGGCGCTCGTGGGAATCCGACGACCCTGGTTGGAGGAGGTCTTCGGGTCAGGTCTGACCAACCAGACTTTCCGAGGCCTCTCGATCGACAACAGCTGGCTGGCCGACTACCTGGATCAAGGCTGGTTCGGCGTGTTCGTTGATGCCCTCCTGCTGTTGCTCCTGATTCTCCTCGCAGTGACCCATCGCCGCGGAATCAGGCGGGCCGGGGCACTCTTCCTTGTCACCTACAGCGTTGTCGCGTCGATAACCGAGACCGGACTTGGCGACGCGTCCGCGTACACGCTGGATCTGGTCGTGGCCGCCGCCCTGCTTGCGGCCCCAGCTGAGGTGAGACGAGAATGAGCCCCTCAGCACGGCTGACTGTCATCGCTGACGCGCGCCGGCGCCAGGTCTGCCGCACCGGTCTAAGCGCCTCGGATCGTCGTCATGACTAATCAGCTCTCCGTCCGCGATACGACTCGATCCAGGAAGGTGCGGACCACTGCCGTCCGGCTGCTCCGCGGTCAAAGCGTCCGGCACCTCAGCTGGGGCGTTATCGACCAGGCGTTGTCCAGCGTCACCAACCTCGTCGTCACCCTGAGCGTGGCCCATCGGCTGGGGGCTGAGCAGTTCGGAGCGTTCAGCCTCGCCTACGTGACCTACGGCTTCGCCCTCACCGCGTCACGCGCCCTGGCGACCGACCCGCTGATGGTTCGGTTCGCCGGTGCGGAACAGTCGACCTGGAGACGCGCAATCGCTGGATCCAGTGGAACGGCATTGGGCGTCGGTCTGGCGGGCGGCGTTTGCCTGCTCGCCGTGGCGGCGCTGACGCCCGAGCCCGTCCGGCAGGCGTTCCTGGCCCTGGCCCTCGTGCTGCCGGTGCTGCTCGTCCAGGACAGCTGGCGGTATGCGTTCTTTGCGATCGGTCGCGGCCGGAGGGCCTTCTTCAACGACCTGGTCTGGGCCGGAGCACTCGTCGCCGCCATGGTGATCGTGTCGGTCACCGGTCACGAGACCGTCTTCTGGTTCCTCATCGCGTGGGGCTCGGGGGCTGCCGTGGCCGCCGGCTTCGGTGTTCTGCAGACCCGCGTCGTCCCGAAGCTGGCCTCGGCATGGGCCTGGCTGTCGACGCATCGCGACCTTGGCCTCCGCTACCTGGCCGAAGGAGCGTCGTCCAGCGCTGCTGTCCAGGCCCGGACCGTTGGCATCGGCCTCATACTCGGACTGGCTGCAGTCGGCTACGTCCAGGCGTCCTACACGCTGATGGGTCCACTGATGATCATGATGTTCGGGTCCGGCGCCGTCATCATCCCGGAGATCGCGCGGGTGCATCGCCGGTCACCGCGGCTCATGTCACTGGTCTGCCTCGCCTACGGGGGAGCATTGGCCGCTACCGCTTTGGCGTGGGGCATCACGCTTCTGATCGCGTTGCCGAGAGGACTGGGTGACCTCGTCCTGGGTGAGATCTGGGAACCGACCTACCCCTTGGTTGCGCTGGCCACGCTGGCCTTCATGGGCGGAAGCATCCAGACCGGTGCCGGCGCCGGGCTCCGTACCCTGGGTGCGGCGAAGCGGAGCCTACGCGCAATGCTCATCTCCTCGGCCGCGGTCGTCGTGTTCGGTCTCCTTGGCGCAGCGACCGGTGGCACCCGTGGGGCGATGGCCGGCGCGGTGGCGGCGGCCTGGATCGGCGCTGTCGTGTGGTGGCAGCAGCTGCGTGCGGCCCAGCGCGAGTCGGTCGGACTGCCCTCGGACCCCCTGACGCTGTCGGCGGCGGAGTCCGATCTCGAGCAGGACGGCGTTGTCCCCGACCGCACCGCGGGTGACCCCGTTCCAGAAGAGGACTGACTGTGGGCGAGCAACCGGCCGACGACGGCACCACCTGGATGGGCGTCGCGGCGCCCCGAGACCACACGATCGAGCATCGCAGCGGATCCTCCCTCATGGACGATCCGCCGCCGCTGCTGATCGCCACCATCCTTCGCTCCGAAGGGATCACCGGGGTCCACACTCACTTTCGGCAGCTGCGGCAGTATCTCCAAGGGCTCGGGCGGGACGCCACGGTGGTCACCCCCTTCTCCTGGAACTATGCGCTGGCGGTGCCGGTTTTCGCTCCGCGGATCATCCTGGAGCGACTGTCGGGCACTGCGGATGTCGTCTGGTACCGGTACTGGCACGAGCTGTTCCTACAGCAGGCCTTGAAGCATCGACTGGCCAGGCTCGGCCCCTGTGTCGTGTACGCGCAGTGCCCGTTGTCGGCCCGTGCGGCCCTCCGAGTACGCCAAGGCCCCCATCAGCGCGTCGTCATGGCCGTCCACTTCTCGACCTCCCAGGCCGACGAATGGGTCGTCAAGACGCTGATCAAGGCCGACGGCCCGCTCTTTCGCGCCATCCGACGGGCCGAGCGGGAGATCATCCCCCACGTGGACGGGATCGTCTACGTCTCGCGTTGGGCACAGGACAGGCTGCTGGAGTGGCTCCCGGTCGCGTCAGCGGTGCCGTCCGCGGTGATCGAGAACTTCGTCGCGCCCATCCCGGCCACGGCGGACCAGACGCCAGTTGGCGACCTGGTGACCATCGGCGGCCTGCTGCCCGCGAAGAACCACGCCTACCTGCTGGACATCCTGGCGCACGCCAAGGCGAAGGGACGAGAGCTCACCTTGGACATCTTCGGCGAGGGACCGCTCCGCAACGACTTGCAGCGACAGGTCGAGTCCCGAGGCTTGGAGGATCAGGTTCGCTTCCGCGGTTTTCGTTCCGACGTCCGGTCGTTCCTGCCTCGCTATCGCGCCTATGTCCACGTTTCGTACTCCGAGTCCTCCTCGTTGGCCATCATCGAGGCGATGGCGGCCGGCCTACCCATCGTTGCGGGCAACATCGGCCCGATCGTCGAGATCTGCGACGACGGAGTCGAGGCGCGGTTCTGGCCGCTGGACGACCCAGCAGCGGCAGCGGAGACACTGCTCGATCTGCTCGGGAGTGAGCCAGCCCGCACGGCGGCGGCACATGCCGCGAAGCAGCGCTTCCACCGCGACTTCGACGCCGACGTGATCGGGCCCCGCCTGTGGTCGTTCCTCACGAAGGAGTCGTCCCCGGCGCGGTAGAACGCGGTGCCTCGGTCGAACGACCCGTGCAGGGCGCGGACGGGCTAGCGGGTCGGACTCGGTCGCGGAGACATGGTGCTTAGCGTGCTGCCGGCGTCCTGTCCGTAAGGGGCAGACCTCCACTCGTCGAACGTTTTGTCCGTGCCCATATCCCAAGGCTGGAAGCGCCACTCACCGTAGTAGGTGTTGTTGAACCAGCGGTTGTTCTGCCTGAACGTGATCGCCTTCTGGATGACCGTGCCGGGATAGCGAATCGTGACCCCCCAGTTCGAGAAGAGTGAGTTGCGACCACAGAGCGTGTTGGTGCAGTCCACATTCGCCTTGGTGAAGCGGAACTCGTTGTCGTGGATCATGACGTTCTGGGTCTTGTTCCGCGTTCCGAACCTCTTCCGGAAGTACGGACACGAGGCCGCGGTGTCGGTGTTCCCCGGTCGGCAGTATCGGTCAGCGTTCTCCCAGAGAGTGATCCCGTCCCAGTTGTCCTCCAGATAGTTGCCGTAGATCTCTGATGTGGCGTACGTGTCGCCTGCCCTGCTGTCACCGCCGGACTCGGAGATATAGATCGCGGGAGCTGGGAAGGTGTCGCCCACGCCACCGAACTGCTTCTTGCCCATCACCACGGCGTTGCCTATGAGCACATTGTTGCGAATCAAGAAGTTGTAGCTGATCTCGTACTCGATGCCGTGAGCGTCGTTGTCCTCGATCCAGTTGTTCTCGATGAGGAAGCCCCGGTTGTTGAAGTCAGCCCAGATACCGACGCCATGGTTGCCGTGGACGTAGTTGTTGCTGACCACGACGTCTTCGTTCTCCCAGAACTTGCCACCGCCGGTGCAGCCGCAACCTTCGCGAAGCGCATCCCAGTCGTCGGTGTTGTTGCCGGAGATCTCGTTATGGTCCAGCAAGGCGTTCGTGCCGTCACCGGTGTTGGCGCCAGCGAAGCCGGTGAAGCCGTACTGGCCGTTGTCCTTCAAACAGTTGAAGGTGGTGACGCTGCGTGGGCCCAGAGCCACACCCGCACCGTCGTTGCCGACGACCATGTTGTTCGTGATGGTCCAACCGGCCCCGCCGTCGTGGTTCACCGTGGCTTGGTCGTTGTTGGACTTGCCGGTGCCGAAGTTTCGGACGGTGAGAAACTTGATGGTGACGTCCTCGGCCTGGCCGGCGAACGCGTAGAGATTCTTCAGCTGGCCATCGAGGATGGCCCCCGGACCGCCGAGATACGTGGATCCGCGGCCCGGCTGGATCTGGGCCAGCTCATCGGCGCCCAGGGTGTGCACCCCCGGAGCGAACCAGAAGGTCTTGCCCTCCTGCGAGAGGCCGTCCGAGTTCCAGTTGGGGGTCAGATCGGAGTTGTCGCCTGCCGGCACAACGATGGCCCCGGCCGGCGCCGTAGCTGGGCCGGTCCACTGAGCCGGGTCTGAGCAGATCTTGGCGGGCGGCTCCGTCGGCCACTCAGGACCGGCGGCAGCGCGGCTGGAGCTGAGACTCGGCTGAGGGGGTTTCTGGTCGTCGCTCTGCCCCGGTGCACACGCGCCGACGGCCAGAACGATCGCCATGCCGGTCAGCACCCACCTCAGCGCCGACCCAGCGCGGAGACCTTCCAGCCAGCCGCCAGGACGACGAATATCGATGCTCAGCTCCAGATGTCGCGATGAACGTTGAAGATGACTCGCGAGCCCATCGGCTCCAGCTTGATCGGAAGCTCCTTCATGTGGGCCAGGCTTTCCCGAACCCGTCGCTGCGACTCCAACGGGCACACCACCAGCAGAAAACCTCCGCCGCCCGCTCCCGTCACCTTGGCGCCCGTCGCCCCGGCCCCGAGCGCCGCCTCGACCGCCGCCTCGATCTCGGGGTTCGACACTCCAGTAGCCAACGCCCGCTTCGCTTGCCAGCTCTTGTTCAACGCCACGCCCAGGGCATCGATATCGCCCGCGCGCAGTCCGTCGGCCGCTTCCCCGGCGAGGTCACGGAGCTGGCCCAGCTGGGGCAGCCGGTCCTTGATGTTGGCCGTCTGCTCACCCAGGATGGCGTTCGCGCTTCGAGTGATTCCGGTGAAGAACAGCAGCAGCTCGTCCTGCATCCGTCGGCGCAGAGGCGGCGGCATCCTGACCTCATCGACCACGACGCGGTCACCAACCCCGAAGTGGAGGTCGCAGATCCCACCGAACGCCGCCGCATACTGGTCCTGCTTACCGATGGGTTTGCGACAGCGATCGATCTCGATGGCACACGCGCGCTCGGCCAGCTCGGCGGCGGACAACTGATGCCCCTTGTAGGCGAAGAGGGCGTGCAGGAGGCCGACTGTCACAGACGACGACGACCCGAGCCCCGAACCGGCCGACGGAATGTCGGCGAGCGTAGTGATCTCGACACCACCTTGCACGCCTGCCATGTACATGGCTTCACGGACCAGCTCGTGCTGGACGTCCTGGACCGAGGAGACGATCTCCTTCTTTGAGTAGTTGACGTAGATTTCGTCGTCGAAACGCTGCTTCACGATGACGTAGACATATTTGTCGATCGCCGCATTGAGCACGCGCCCGCCGTGCTCTCGGTAGTAGCCGGGGATGTCCGTGCCGCCGCCGACGAGTCCGACCCGCAGCGGTGTCTGAGTCACGATCATGAGGTGAGCCTTACTCCCCATTCAGCATTGGCTCGCTGCAATGCCTCCGGAGTGCCGATATCGATGAAGTACGAGTCTTGAAGGAGGACGGTCCGCGCCCGGCCGACGAGCCGGGGGAGCAGGTCGTACCCGATGTCCCTCGGTACTGGCCCGGTGATCTCGTCGAGCAGCGAGGGGTGGAAGGCGTAGATCCCGGCGTTCGCCAGGTCACCCGACGGCTCGACTGGCTTTTCGACGTAGTCGACGACGAGGCCGCCGTCATCCACCGTGACGATGCCGCAGGCTGACGGCTGAGCGGCGTGAAACAAGGTCAAGGTCGCGATCGCACCGCCCGCGCGGTGCGCGTCGATGAGCAACCGGAGATCGAAATCGGTGAAGTTGTCGACGTTGATGGCCAAGAACATGTCCTCGCCCGCCACGAAATCCCGGTTGGTTCGGAGAGTTCCCGCACTTCCCAGCAGCTGCTGCTCCTCGACGAGGCGCACGGTCGGCAAGCCCGTCCGTCGTTCGACATGGGCACGAACCAGGTGGGAGAGATGATGCGTGTTCACGAGGACCTCGTCGACGCCCGCGTCGGCCAGGGCGTCCAGCCACTGGTCGAGCAGGGTCGCGCCTCCGATCCGCACCAGGCACTTCGGTGTTCGATCGGTGATCGGTCGAAGCCTGGTGCCGAGGCCGGCGGCCAGGACGAAGGCCTTCACTCCTGAGCCTTCCGCACCACGCCGGTCGAGCGCATCTTGGTGTCCGCCTCGGCCAGAACTGTGTCCAGACCAGGCATCCCCCGCAGCCACGATGCGTACTCGTCGACCGAATCCGTCGGCGTACGCTTCGGCGCCCATCCCAACGACGTAAGAGCCGTGATGTCGGAGACGATGTGCCGGGTATCCCCGAATCGGTACTCGCCCGTGATGCGCCCCGACAACCCGGACCCGTACTGGCGGCGGACGATCTCGGCGAACTGCTCGGTCGTGTAGCCGGTGCCGCCACCCACGTTGAACACGCGTCCGATCGCCCGTGGCTCGGTGAGGACGAGCACGTTGGCATCCACCACGTCATGGATGTTGACGTAGTCCCGGACCGCCTGGCCGTCCTCGAACAAGGTCGGCGCGCTGCCCAGCATGTAGTGCAGGTTGAAGATGCGACAGGCCCCGGAGTAGGCGTTGTAGACGGACTGCCGAGGTCCCTGCACGATGCTGTACCGCAGCGCTACGGTCGGGATCTGGTAGCGGCGCCCCAAGTTGATGGCCACCATCTCCTGGCCGTACTTCGACATGCCATAAGGATTCTGCGGGTTCGCGATTCGTTCCGAGGTTGGTGTCATCGTGACCCGACCGTCACACACGGGGCAGGTCAGGTCCCACTCTGACCGTCGGAGCGCTTGCTCTGGTCTCATGTCAGGCGTCTGCTCACCATGCTCGGCACAGCAGTAGAGGCCCTCGCCCATGGCCGCCTGGGACGAGGCGACCACGATCCGCTTCAGGTCCAGGCCCTCGGCCACGATGATCTCGTACATCAGAGCCGTCGAGGTCACGTTGACGTCGGTGAACCGCGTGAAGTCGGTGAGATAGTCCTGGTACGCCGCGAAATGGTAAACCGCATCGGCACGACGGAGCAGATTGGCGAGCAGGTCGCGGTTGCGGACGTCGCCGATGTAGAGCTCGACACCCGGCGTCAGGTAGTTCGGTTTGCCGTCCCGGTGCACCGGCGGGGTCAGCGCATCGAGCACCACGACCTCATGGCCCTCGGCCACCAACCGGTCACAGGTGTGGGAGCCGATGAACCCCGCTCCCCCCGTCACAAGAATCCTCATCGGTGGCCCACTCCCGCCGGGCGGCGGGAATGAACGTCCCGGTACACGTTCAAGGTGTGTTCAGCGGTGGCCGCCCACGTGAACTCCCCCGCCCGTAGCGGTCCGGCGGCCCGAAGCCGCTCCGCCTCCGGACCGCATGCGCTCACCACCGCGGCGGCGAGGGCCTCGGGATCGCTGGGGTCGGCCAACAGAGCGGCGCCACCTGCCGTCTCGGGCATGGCACTCACACTCGATGTCACCACGGGGCAGGCGCACGCCATCGCCTCGAGGATCGGCAGCCCGAACGTCTCGTTGAAGGAGGGGTAGACGAAGACGTCGGCTGCCCGGTAGAAGTCCACTGTGTCCTCGAGGAGTACGCCGCCGACCCAGGTGATCCGGTCCGCGATCCCGAGCTTGTCGGCCAGTTCGCGGAGCTCGGCGAAGTACTCCGCATCACGGCCGTGTCCCACGACCACGAGCCGACGATCGCCCAACCTGGGCTTGGCGATGGCGAACGCGCGCAGCAGTCCGGCGCAGTTCTTGTACCGCCACAGCGACGAGACGAAGAGGACGAAGGGCTTGGTGATCCCGTACCTCGCCTGGAGCCGGGCCCGTGCCTCGTCCCCGTCCGCCGGGTAGAAGACCGTGTGGTCGACCGCCTCTGGAATCAGGTGAAGCTTCGCCGGGTCGACGTCGAGGTAGTGCTGGACCTCGCTGCGAAGACTTTCCGAGTTGATGATCACGGCATCGGCCACCCGCGCTGTCCGTGGGTAGTTCAGTCGACGGTAGATCCGGGCCGTCGGGCGGATGGCGTGCGGAGCTGTGTACGCGTGCATCGTCTTGAAGTGCACCACCAGGGCCGGGGCCGGCTTGATGATCGGCGCCATGAGCGTGCTGAAGACGTCGATCTTGGACCGGGGCAACCGGAGCGGGGAGTACAGGTGCTCACTCAAGGTCCGGCGCGGTGGGCTCTCGTTGGACCAGGGAAAGGTGATGTAGTGAACCCGCGGGCCATACCCGTCGTGCATCGGCCGGGATGTCGGGCTGACGAGCAGGTGGATCTCCTCACCGTCGACCGCCAGCTTCGCCATCTCGGGAATGACCCGGGTCCAGAACCAGTGGGCACCGGATGGATTTGCTGGGTCGTCGGTCAACAGGTTGATCGCGACACGCATGGTTTCCTCAGAAGACGTTCGCCGCAACTCTGTCCGGCGTCATGTGGGACTGGCGGATGTACTGAGCTACAAGGTGCGTGCACGCCTGGTGGATGTCCTCGACGATGCCGTAGTTGTCGGAGTCGACATGAACTGAGACATCCGCGAGCTGCCGCACCTCTCCCCCGGAGAACCCAGTAAACGCTATGGTCGGCATCTCGTGGGCCTTGGCCCATTCCACAGCGCGGACGATGTTCGGTGAACGGCCGGACGAGGAAACGGCGAGCAGGACATCGCCGGAGCGGGCAAATGACTGGAGCTGGTAGGCGAAGACCATCTCGTAGCTCAGGTCGTTCGCGATCGCACTCAGCAGCTCCATGTTCGTGCTGAGGCTGAAGACCCGCGTGGTCAGGTCAGTGCCGTTGCGGACGCCTTTGACGTGGTCGCACTGCACATGGTTGGCGATGGAGGCCGAACCCCCGTTGCCGCAGGCGTACACCACGGCATCACGGGCATGAGCGTCATCGATGACCGCGGCGGCGGCGGCGATCTGGGCCAGATCGATCGAGCGGAACGCTCGGTCGAACTCGGCCGCGTAGGCGGCTCCGAACTCACCTGCGTCGTAGAACTTGCGCGTGGGGAAGGGCAGCTGGGACGACCGAGTGCCGCTCCTCGTCTCGTCCAAGATCGCCTTGGCTGCTGCGGCGAGATCCGGAAAGGAGGCGACGTCGGGATCGGTGACAGGTTGGTCACCGACGTAGAGCGGCCGGGCGCCGACGGCCCGAGCCAGACCGATGTCGAGGACGCTGTCCCCGACGACCCAGGACGCGGAGAGGTCGAGGTCGAGGGCGTCAGCCGCAGCCAGGGCCATGCCCGGGCTGGGCTTACGGTCGAAGCTCGCCCGCGCGAATGCCTCCACGATCCCTTCGGGATGGTATGGACAGAACAGCCACATGTCGACGGACGCATCATGACGTTCGAGTTCCGCCATCATGTGCTTGTGGACCTGCTGGACGTCCTCTATCCCGTAGTGCCCGCGAGCCACGCCAGCCTGGTTGCTGACGACCACGACCGGCAGACCCGCTCGGTTCAGAGCGGCGATCGCCTCGATTGCCCCGTCGATGAACTGAACGCGGTCGACCGAACCGACATATCCGGTGTCTTCGATGATCGTGCCGTCTCGATCGAGAAGCACCCCTGGTCTGCCCATGATCTTGCCGCCCCCTCGGCCCTGCTCGCTGAGAAACCGTCTGCTTCTCGCGACGTGCGGTGGCGGCGAACGTGTCCGCAACCGCAGATGCGCTGGCGATCCCGCCGAAACAGGCTGAGGACACACTGCGCCGCGCGACATGTCATCAACCCGCACAGTCGACCAGCGCTGTCGTACCCAGGACGTTCCTGCCCCCACCAGGCACGATCAATCGTATCGGCCGGACGCCGTCTCATCCGGGACTACGGAAAAATGCCTCGATTCTCAGGATGCGCAAAGGACCGCTTCTCACCCCCCGTCCGGCACGGCTGCATCATTGTGGACAGCGTGAGCTGGCCATCGCCGCCGTGCGCATAGGGATGCCGGTCGGATACCCTCACTCGGCCAGGGCAGCCTCAGGTCCGCCCACGGGGACCACGGCTGCGCCCGACGGAAGAAGCGTCTGGAACAATTCGCTGAATTGATGGTCGACCCGCTGACGTTGGAATTCCGCTCGATCCATCAGCGTCGACGATAGCCGGACCGAGGTCGCGCGAAGTGATCGGAACTGTTCCTGTAGAAGGTTGAGATCGATCTCGCGAATACTGTGACAGAAGTGGTCGCAATTCATTTGCGCCATCAGGGCGCGATGCTTCTCGCCATAGGCGATGGCCAGGGTCGGCCGTCCGCACGCCAGAGCCATGAGCACGTTGTGGAAGCGCGCGGCGACCACGGTCTCGACCGAGGTGATCACCTGCATCACGTCAGATGTCGAGGCGACGGGTACGAAGTCGATGGGCGGCTGGCCGACCTTGTTCCAATGCTGCTCGGCATCCGCCAGAATCTCGCGCGCCTCGGGTTCGTCAGCGTGGTCACCGATCAGGATCCGGACGCTGTGCCCCTCATCCAGCAGCCACCGTACAAACTCCTTCATGGCCACGACGTAGTTGTCATGAAAGGTCCGGCCCTTTCGGCCGTCCGCCGATGTTCCCCAGTAGGCCATGACGCCGACCCCGACCGACCCCGGAGCCACCGCCGCCTGGCTCGGCACCGGTAACGAGAACACCAGATCAGGAAAGATGGGTTCGCTCCTCCGCTCGACGCCCATCGCGTGCATGGCCCCTCGTGAGTACTCGTCGCGATAGGACAAGTAGCTGGCCAGGCGGACCGCAGTCGTCAAGAGCCATCGGGATGACTTCTGCGGGATCGAGCTCGCTCCGACTCCGACGAGCGCAACCTTCGTCCGGAAGAGTTGCCCGCACAAGGTGACGAGGAACATCGAGTAGGGGTCCTGCCACGGCCGGTTCACCTGGGTCGCCTCGAGAACCCCCATTCCCGGGACGATGACGGCATCGTGGCGTCGAACCCAGGCCGCGGTACGCCAGGCATCGATCAGGATCCCTGCTGCGATCCGGCCGGCGGAGAGGATCCCGGCGACCGGACGCCATCGCGGCCGTTGCGGAGCATGGAGCCAGTGCAGATGGGTGGCCGGGATGTCGTAGCGCGACGCCACGCGCTCGGGGCCGGAGCACATTGCGTCGTGAATCGCATCCGGGTACTCCGACCGCACCCGGAGGAGCACTGCTTCCAACGAGGCGTCATTGCCCAGGTTGCCCGAGCCGAGCCTGCCGAAGTAGCCGATGCGGGGTGCCGGCGTCACACGCTTGGCGGCTGTCCAGCCACCAGGGCCCCTACCGACAGTGGCTTCGCCACGTAGTCGACCGCAGTCTGGTCGTCGGTCGGAGGGTTCCCCTGAAGGCGGCGGCGGACTCGGCTGGCCAGCCAGCCGGTGATCTCGCGGTAGCACGCGCGGCGCTCGGCCGAACTCAACGGCGCGCGCCGCACCGAGTCGTAGAACCCCCAGACATACTCTCCGAGCAAGCGGACGGCTGGATGCCGGAGGGCGTCCCGCCGCTTCGGGTCCAGGTTGGCACACCAGCTGCGCATCGTCGGATTGGCCTGATGGGCCCGCCCGGGATGGTGCCGGCGGAAGTACAGCCAGTCGGGCACCTGTTGGAACGGCCCGTGCAGGGCCAGTCCTGCCATGTAGGTCTGGTCGGAGTGGTAGTAGCTGTCCAGCGGTTTGGCCCGACGCAGGACGTCTGTCCGGATCACACCGTAGAAGTCGTCAGCCCGGATGGCCCCCGGTAGCTCATCGCCCGCGTACAGCATGCTGTGCAGTCGCTCCACGACATCCGGTGATGCTGTCCTGAGCGGATACTCATGGGCCTGGATCACCTTCCCCTCGCCGTCGACCGCCGCGGTCCAGGAATGGCACAGGATCGCCTCGGGATGCTCGTCCAGTCGGCCGATGCACCGCTTGAGCAGGTCACGAGCGTAGAGGTCGTCACCCGACGCCCATTTGAAGAGCTCGCCGCCCGCCTGGTCGAGGACGAAATTGTGGTTCGGCACGGCACCGATATTCGTCGGCTGGCGGAAGAACCGAATGCGCGCGTCTCTTGCGGCGTACTCCTGACACATTTCGTCCGTGCCGTCAGTCGAGGCGTTGCTCGAAATGATCAGCTCGAAGTCCTCATAGGTTTGACCGAGCAGAGCATCGAGAGACTTGGCCAGGAAATCGGCTCCGTTGTATACGGGCAGTCCAATACTGAGTCTGGGCTTGCTGATGGCGTCCAACCCCCTCTGTTGCCAGCAGTGAACGCCCTGCCGGCGAAACTCGCGGCCCCCTCGACAACGTGGTGGTGCCGCCCCCCATCCCACGTTCCGCGCCGTAATTCTACCGCTTCGGTCATCCGTCCGTGGTGGTTCCCGACAAAGCCCACCGGTGCCGTTGTACGCCACATTCCGCGACCGCACGACGCCGATGCGCGGGACTTCCGGCACCCTCCCGCGGCTGCCGGAAGCACCCGGGAACGCGCCGGCTACGCGCTCCCGGGCCCTGGTGATGCCCTAGCGGACCCCGACGAGGATTGACTGCACCGGGTTGGCGGCACCGGAGTAGGTCGCTCCCGCGGCGCTGTAGGTGCCCGCCCCGGTCCGCTGGTAGGCGAGCGTGGAGCAGTCCTTGTCCTGCGCCTCGGTGAAACCGTTCGGCGGGGCATGCGTGCCAGGCGCTGGCTCGTCGTTACGACCGAACCAGGCCAGGAGTGACGGACCAGCCGTCGTCAACGATGTCGTCGGGAAGGTGGCCGATGATGCGCTGTTGGCGCGGCTGACGTCGAGCGGGTCACCGGATGCAACCGCCCCCGACACCGCGATCGCCTGGCCTGAGGACCACCGAGAGCCGGTCCAGGTGAACCGGTAGCTGCCGGTATCGGAGGCGGTCAGCCGCTTCCAGTAGATCTTCGTCGTGTCCGCCCCACCGTTGGCCGTGACGCCGGTGAAGGTGCTCTTGAGTGTGAACCCAGTCGGAGCCGTCACGGTGGGCGCGCTGGTACCCCAGGTCGAGATCGAGACCACGACGACGTTGCCTGCGGTGACGCCGGCGGGCACGGGCACGTTCACTGCCGCCGCCCAGGCGTCGTCACCACTTGCGGAGCTGGACCGGTAGGTCGGTCCGCCGACCGGTGGCGCCTGGACGGTCACGACCACCGTGGACGGACTGCTATCGACCTGCCCATCCCGGACCACCAGTTGGAAGGTCAACGTCGACGCCGCCGGCGGCGCCGTGAACGTCGGTCGCATCGCCGTACTGCTGGACAACGTCACCGGCGTCCCGCCCGTCTGGGTCCATTGGTAGGTGAGCGGATCCCCATCCGGATCGGAACTGCCCGAACCGTCCAGCTGGACGGCTTGACCAGCCTGGACCGTCTGCGCTGGCCCTGCATTGGCCACCGGCGCTCGGTTGGGCGCAGCGCTCACCGTGATGTTGACGGTCGACGGACTGCTGTTGAGTATCCCGTCTCTGACCACCAACCGGAAGCTCACCGTGCCCGACGGCGGCGCCGTGAATGTCGGCCGCATCGCCGTGCTGCTGGACAGCGTCACCGCCGTCCCAGCGGTCTGGGTCCACTGATATGTCAGCGGATCCCCATCCGGATCAGAGCTGGCGGAGCCGTCGAGCTGGACCGTTGACCCAGCCGGGACCGTCTGCGCCGGACCCGCATTCGCCACCGGTGCCTGGTTGCCGGAGGGCGAGACGACCTCGCCCATCGTCTTTACCACGGTGCCGTTGGCTGATCGCGGCTGGAGCCACCGGAGGAAATCATCGATTTCCTCGTCGATCGGTGAGTAGAAGTCGTGCATCAGGTAGATGAGCCAGGTCTTGCCGGGCGCCGCCTCAGCAGCTTGCACATCCCGTTGCAGGGAGGCCAGTCCTTCCGATCCGTCCAGGCTGGCCTGAATGACGCGGAGGCCGAACGGGTTAGCCGGCGGGTTCGGCTCACGAGTGAAGACATCGGTGGTGCGCGCCGAGGCGTATCCCGCCTCCCTGACCCACTGAGCCTCCTCCGGCCCCCAGTAGCCGTAGGGGTAGGCGAACGAGACAGGACGCGGGAAGCCGCGGGCCTGCAGGGTATCGACATCCGCCTGAATCTCGGCCCGGGCTGTTGCCTCACTGACCTCGGTCAGTCCGGTGTGGTGGGCGGTGTGCCCACCGATCTCGTGACCGGCAGCGGCGAACTCATGCAGCTGGCTCCAGGTCATGATGTCCCGGGTGCCGACGAGCCCGCTGTTGATGTAGAGCGTGGAGTGCATGCCGTAACGGGCAAAGACCGGCAGGGCCGCGTACTGGGTGTCATTGCCGTCGTCGAAGGTGAAGGAGATCGTAACCTTGTCGGTCTCAGCGGCTGACGCGGTGGTCTGGGTGAACGTCACACCGGTGAGGGTCGTCATCGCCGAGAGCGCGACCACGGCGACGATCCGACGGCTCAGCCGCCACGTGCTGACCCGCTGGGTCCCGGGCCCGTGACCGACGCCACGAGATTCGGATGTATGCTCCCGCAGCAGCAAGGACTGGAACTTCGATCGAATACCCACCGTGCCCCCAATGCTCGGTTCTGTCGGCCCGCTTGCACATCCTGCCGCCCCCCGCGCCCCTTGTCCGGCGATCTCGAAGATTCCCTTGAACTTCGTTACCGGACGACGAGATTGTTTCTGCCACTGGAGATCGCGCCCGCATGTCGAAAATCCGCAGGTGAGCCCATGGCCGGCGGTGCACGGATAAGATCGCGGCGCGCCCACTCGCCCGTCCTGACCCACGTCGAGGGCCGGGGGCCGGGCGGCGATATCCGTGAACAGTCGGCGGCGGGGAGGGACCCATGAAGGTTTTGGTGGACGGCGACCGGGGCTACATCGGCGCCGTGCTGGTGCCTTATCTGCAGAACCGTGGGCACGAGGTCGTCGGCCTCGATGTCGGCTGGTACGACGGTTGCGACTTCGGTCCGCAGCCGGGCGGCTATGAGCAGCGCACCGGCGACATCCGCGACGCTCGCCCGGAGGACCTGACAGGCTTCGATGCGGTCGTCCATCTCGCCGCGATCTCCAACGACCCGATCGGGCACCTCCACCCCGAGGCCACCTACTCGGTGAACGCCCACGGCGCGGTGCACATGGCCAAGGCCGCCAAGGCAGCGGGCGTCCCTCGGTTCCTTTTCTCCTCCTCCTGCTCGCTGTACGGGGCGGCCGGTGATGCGGCGGTAGACGAGACGGCCGCCTTCAACCCGGTCACCCCGTACGGCGAGAGCAAGGCCATGGCCGAGGCTGCCCTCGCCGCGCTCGCCGACGACGACTTCAGTCCGATCTACCTGCGCAATGCCACGGCGTACGGCTCCTCACCTCGGCTCCGGGCCGACATCGTGGTGAACAACCTGACCGGCACCGCCTTCACCCAGGGCAGCGTCCGGTTGCAGTCCGACGGCAGTCCATGGCGTCCCCTGGTGCACGTGGAAGACATCTCCCGGGCGTTCGCCGCTCTCCTGGAGGCGCCCCGCGAGGTAGTGCACGACCAAGCGTTCAACGTGGGTCGGGACGAGGACGTGGTGCAGATCCGGACGATCGCCGAGCAGGTCAGTGAGATCACCGGTGCACCGGTCACCTTCGCTGCAGGGGCGGGGCCCGACACCCGCAACTACCAGGTCGACTTCACAAAAATCCGTCGACTGGTGGCAGATTTCGATCCCCAGTGGACGATCCCGCAAGGAATCGAGGAAATCTGGAAGGACAGCCACGACCGCGGGCTCACCACCGAGGACTTCGAGGGCCCGCGGTACGTCCGACTGCAGCGGATCCAACAGCTGGCGCGGGACGGCCGGCTCGACCTCGCCGACCTCCGCATGCGCCCAGCGGCCTAGGTTCCCGGCTTAGGCCAGTGCCGGGTCAATCTCCTGGACGGGAATGATCGGACTTCCCATCTCCACGGGATGCGTACGCCAGAGGGCCCACGGGCTGTTCCCACGGCGGTACTGCTCCTCGAGGGCGGTGCGCTCCTTCAGCGTGTCCATCGGTGCCCAGAATCCGTCGTAGCGGACTGCCCGCATACGCCCTTCCTTGGCCGCCCGGATGCACGCGTCCATCACGAGGTCCTCGCCCTCGTTGAGGTAGTCGAAGATCCCCTGCCGCAGCACGAAGTAGCCGCCGTTGATCCGCATCGCCATATCGGCGACCGCGGTCAGCCCGGTGACGTTCCCATCACCCTCGATGTCCACGACGTGGAATGAGTCCTGAGGGGATACAGCCAGGAGCTGGGCGACCGCATCGGTGCTCCTGAACTCCTCGATGAGTTGGTTCATCGGTGCGTCCGTCAGCACGTCGCCGTAGTTCGCGAGGAAGATCTCGTCACCGTCGAGGTAATGCCGGACGCGGCGCAGCCGCTCGCCGATCGGCGAGTCGATGCCGGTGTCGATGAAGGAGATGCTCCACTCGCTGATGTCGGTGCTGAGCATCTTGATGTCATCGCCGCCCTGCCGGAGGACGAAGTCGTTCGAGGTCGTCTCCCGGTAGTTGAGGAAGTAGTCCTTCACGGCCTGGGCGCCGTACCCGAGGCAGAGGATGAAGTCCTTGTGCCCGAAGTGGGCGTAGTACCGCATCACGTGCCAGAGCACCGGGCGACTGCCGATGGGGGTCATCGGCTTGGGCAGCGACTGGTTGTCGGAGCGCATGCGCATTCCGAGACCGCCGCAGAACAGCACCACCTTCATGTTGACTCCTCCGGGGTGGAAGCGATTAGAAGACTTCGAGTCGAGGCAGGCTGACGACGAACTGGCCACCCCAGTCACGTACGTAGCCGAGTTGTTCGGTGATCTCCGTACGAAGGTTCCACGGCATGATCACCACGAAGTCGGGCTGCTCCTGCGCCAGCCGCTCCACCGGATGGATCGGGATGTGCGTACCGGGCAAGAACAGGCCGTGCTTGTGCGGGTTGCGGTCGACGGTGAACTCCATCAGGTCGGACCGGATGCCACAGTGGTTGAGCAGGGTGTTGCCCTTGCCCGGGGCGCCATAACCGGCCACCCGCTGGCCCTTCCGCTGACAGTTGAGCAGAAACTCGACGAAGTCGTTGCGTACCGCCGCCACCTGCTCCGCGAACCCGGCGTGACCCTCCAGAGTGTCCAGTCCCGCGGCCGCCTCGTCCGCGAGCACTCTGGCCACCGACGGTTGCACCCCGGGTGCGCTGCCAGACGGGGCCGACCACAGCCTCATCGAGCCACCGTGGGTGGGCAGCTCCTCGATGTCGATCACTGTGAGGTCGGCGGTGGCCAGCACGCGCTGCGCGGTCAGCAGGGAGAGGTAAGAGAAGTGCTCGTGGTAGATCGTGTCGTACTCGTTGCCCTCGATCAGCCGCAGCAGGTGCGGGATCTCTATGCTGACCCGGCCGTGGTCGGCCACCAGCGCCCGGAGTCCCTTGCTGAAGTCAACGATGTCCGGGACGTGGGCGAAGACGTTGTTCGCCGCCACGAGGTCGGCCTTGCCGTGCCGGGCAGCGACGTCCTGGCCGACCTGCTCGCCCAGGAAGGCCACCTCCGTCTCGATCCCCTTGGCCCGGGCCACCTCGGCGATGTTGGCGGCCGGCTCGATGCCCAGGGAGCGGATGCCCCGCGCGACACTGTGCTGCAGCAGGTACCCGTCGTTGCTCGCCACCTCGACCACGAAGGAGTCCGGTCCGAGCGGCAGCGTGCGGACTGCCTCGTCGACGAATCGTCGGGCGTGGGCAACCCAGGAGTCGGAGTAGGAGGAGAAGTACGCGTAGTCGGAGAAGATGTCTTCGGCGGGGATGTAGGCCGGCAGCTGGACCAGCAAGCAGTTCGCACACACCCGTACGTGCAGCGGATAGAACGTCTCACCCGCGTCGACCTGGTCGGCGGTCAGATAGCTCTCGCACGGCGGAGACATACCGAGGTCGACGAAGGTGTGACGGAGCTCGGTAGAGCAGAGCCGGCAAAGAGGAAACGACATGACTTGGTGCTCTCCCGATGAACAACGACGCGGCAATGGCGGGTCTCATCCTGACATGACTTGTATCCTGCGACGGTCCTTACAAAGAATTGGAGACCTGACAGTTATGGACGTGACGGCGGTGGCGATCCCTGGGCTTCTCGTCTTCACGCCACAGCCGCATCGGGACCAACGCGGCTTCTTCAGCCGGACCTTCGACGCCGATACGGCGCGTGGCGCAGGCATCGACCCGACGAGATTCCTGCAGGACAGCATGTCGCGTTCAGCGCGGGGCGTGATCCGCGGCCTACACCTGCGCGTCGGCGCGGGTGAGAGCAAGCTCGTCCGCTGCTCGTCCGGCGCGATCTTCGACGTGGTCGTCGACCTGCGGCCCTGGTCGCCGACCTATCGCCAGTGGTTGTCCTTCACGCTCGACGGCGAGAGCCAGCAGTCGATCTACGTTCCCGCCGGGTGCGCGCACGGCTTCCAGGCGCTGACCGAGCCGGCCGACACCGCATACCGGATTGATCGGCCCCACGATCCCGCCGAGGACCTGACCATCGCGTACGACGATCCCGATCTGGCACTGCCCTGGCCGCTACCAGTGACGTTGATGTCCGATCGCGACCGGACTGCCCGTCCGCTGCGTGAGCTGGCCTCTGAGCTCTCGGCCGTTCGCGCCTGAGCGACTCCTACGCTCTGCCGCGCACCAGATCGATCTGCGGTCATGACGCGAACCGAAGAACCGGTGCCGTGACGGCACTAGGACTTGTCGCGCACCAACAAGTAGTAGGCGTAACGCTCGTCGAGCGGATCTCGCGGGACAAGACGGAGACACATGGGCCGCAGCCCGCGGTTGGCGTCGACGAGAATCTTGCGCAGGACTACGGGCTGCGCCTGTTCGGCGTCGGCGTGACCAGGGCCACCTGGCGCTCACACTCCTCCAGGCTCGCCTGGGCGATGTCAACGGCGATGAACTCGTCGCACCGCGCTGCGAATCGAACAGCGTTTGCACCGCCACCGGCACCCCACTCGACGGTTCGCCGACGTGGTAGGGGTCCCCCGGTGACTCCGACCAACTGCTCGGCCAGTGCCAACGTCGACGTACCGATCCCGTCCCACAAGGTCTCCTTGCCCTCGCGCCAGTGCGAGTTACTGTGCCAGCCCGGATGCGCCGCGTTCCGCCAGTAAGCCTGGGCGTCTGACTCGATCAGTGCAGCCGACTGCCCTGGCCCAGTGCGCTCCAACCAGTTACGCACGGCGCGAGCGCGCTGCCTCACCAGGGCCATGAGCCCAACCTCCTGCACGGTCCTCGTGTCCCTCGGCAGTCCGCAGAACGTCGGCAGACCGCCATCGAGGCACAGAGCATGTGATGTTTTTTCCCCACGACGTACGTTGTGTCATTTAGTAACACATCGTCGACTGGCGAGGGGAAGCTGTTCGAGAAGATGGACGTCGAACACCTGATCTACTTGTTGCGGTTTTATAAAGAAGCACTAAGCCGTGCAGCCCAGCCGATACTTTGAGGTTCAGGGCCGTTCGTACGGCATTGGGGGGAATCTTCGTTATGGACAACGCTGGGTGCGCGCGTTTAGGCGACCCTGTGGTGGTGCGACCGCAGATCTGGGCAACACGCGCCCATCCGTCGCGGGTGGTCGAGTCTTGATCGGCTTGGGCCCGGCCACCGGCACGTTGGAGGTGCTCTGTCTAGGCGCGCATCCCGACGATGTCGAGATCGGCTGCGGAGGGACCCTCCTCGGCCTGGCGTCGCGTCCCCACACCTCACTGTCGACGGTGGTGCTCACCGGCACGCCGGATCGTCAGGTGGAGGCCGAGCACGCCGCCGCGAACTTCTTCCCCGGCGCGAAGGTCACCATGCTCGACCTGCCGGACAGCCGGCTGCCCGAGCACTGGGGCGAGGTCAAGGCCGCGCTGGAGGAGATCGCCTGGGCGCACCATCCCGACCTGGTCTTCGCACCACGGGTCGACGACGCACACCAGGACCACCGACTGGTCGGCCAGCTGGCCAGCACCGTCTGGCGGGACGCCTTGATCCTGCACTACGAGATCCCGAAGTGGGACGCCGACCTGGTTCCGCCGACCCACTACATCGCGGTCCCGGACGTGAACGCCCGCCGCAAGGTCGAGCTACTGAACCTCAGCTTCCCGTCCCAACTGCATCGCGACTGGTGGGATGACGAGCTGTTCCTCGGACTGATGCGGCTGCGAGGCATCGAGACCCGCAGCCGGTACGCCGAAGGCTTCTTCGCCGGGAAGGTAGCGCTGAACCTCGACCTGAGGACTGGTCGTCGGTGACAACATCAGTGGACATGGAGCCCGAAGCCGGCCGGACCACGAGCATCCGGTCGTTCGACCGTTCGAATGCCGCGCAAGCCCGGTTGCACGCCATCGTCCCCGGGGGTGCGCATACCTACGCCCGCGGCTCGGACCAGTACCCGGAGGGCATGGCCCCGGTTCTCGTCCGCGGTCGCGGTGCCCAGGTCGAGGACCTGGACGGCAACCGCTACGTCGAGTACGGCATGGGCCTGCGATCGGTCACCCTCGGCCATGGCTACGAGCCGGTCGTGACCGCAGCCGCACGAGCGGCCGCCGACGGGATCAGCTTCAGCCGACCCAGCGTCTGGGAACTGCGCGCTGCCGAGACCTTCCTGACTCAGGTGCCGGGCGCGGAGATGGTCAAGTTCGCCAAGAACGGGTCTGATGCGACCACGGCGGCGGTCAAGGTGGCCCGGGCGGCGACCGGGCGGCCACTGGTCGCATTGTGCGAGACGCAGCCGTTCTTCTCCACCGACGACTGGTTCATCCAGACCACGCCGATGCACGCGGGCATCCCTGCCGAGCACCAGCGAACCACCGTGCAGTTTCCCTACAACGACCTTGAGGCGGTCCGGACGCTGCTGGACGAGCATCCGGGACAGATCGCCTGCCTCATCCTGGAGGCGGCGACGGCGCTCGCGGAGCCCGCGCCGGGGTTCCTGGATGGTCTGCGGCAGCTGGCGGACGAGGACGGCTTCGTGCTGATCTTCGACGAGATGATCACCGGCATGCGCTGGTCCGCCGGAGGCGCCCAGTCCGTGTACGGCGTCACTCCCGACCTGTCCACCTGGGGCAAGGCTCTGGGTAACGGATTCCCGATCTCGGCCCTCGCAGGGCGCCGGGACATCCTGGAGTACGGCGGTCTCAACACTGACGCCTCCCGGGTGTTTCTGCTGTCGACGACCCACGGTCCAGAGGTGATGAGCCTCGCCGCCTACCTGGCCGTGGTCGAGGCGTACTCCGAGCAGGACGTCGTCGGGACCATGGAGCAGCAAGGGGCCAAGCTGGCCGAGGCCGTCAACCGCGTCTCCCGGATGGCGGGGCTCCAGGACTACGTCTGGGCCAAGGGCCGCCCCTCCTGCCTGATCTTCACCACCCATGACCATGAAGGTCACCCGTCCCAGGCCTACCGGACCCTGTTCCTGCAGGAACTGCTGGACCGCGGCGTCCTCGCCCAGTCCTTCGTGATCTCGGCCGCCCACACCGACCAGGACCTCGACCAGACGGTGACCGCGGTGACGGAGGCGCTAGAGGTCTACGGCCGGGCAATCGCTGACGGTACGACCGACGGCTGGTTGCGCGGACGACCGGTCGCGCCGGCGCTGCGACAGTTCGCCGCGCCGCGACGGCTTGCTCCGTGACGGCTGACGTCCCGACCGCGGCTTCGGAGGAGCTGGGGCAGGTCCTCCACCAGCGGATGGCCGAGCTCTACCCCCTCTGCCGGAGCATCACCGGCGACGGCGTGCGAGAGACCCTGGCGCTGATCGGACGGGAGATCCCCCTTGAGTGCCGGAGTGTGCCGTCCGGAACCCAGGCCTTCGACTGGACGGTCAACGACGAGTGGAACGTGCGCGATGCCTACATCGCCGACGTGAGCGGCCGGCGGCTGGTCGACTTCCGGGCCCACAACCTGCACCTGGTGAGCTACAGCGTTCCGGTCCGGGCGCGGATGAGTCTGGAGGAGCTTCGGCCCCACCTGCACACGCTGCCCGAACATCCGGACTGGATCCCGTATCGGACCTCGTACTACGGGCGGAGCTGGGGCTTCTGCCTGACCCAGACCCAGCTCGACGCACTGGGCCCCGGACCGTTCGAGGTGGTCGTCGACAGCACGATCGGCCCCGGCGAGCTCAGCTACGGTGAGCTCGTCTTGCCCGGTGAGCGCAGCGACGAGGTCCTCATCAGCGCCCACGTCTGCCACCCGTCCCTGGCCAACGACAACCTGAGCGGCATCGTGGTCGCGGCGGAGCTGGCGAAGACTCTGTTGGCGGCCGAACGGCGGCGCTACACCTACCGGTTCCTGTTCGCCCCGGGCACGATCGGCTCGATCACCTGGCTGAGCCAGCATCCCGACGTGTGGCCGCGGATCCGGCACGGGCTGGTCCTGACCGGGTTGGGCGACACCGGTGACCTGGTCTACAAACAGACGCGGCGCGGGTCGCAGTTCATCGACCGCGCCGCGGCTCATGTTGTGCGGCGGAGCGGGGGCGAGGTCCGCGGCTACTCGCCGTACGGCTATGACGAGCGGCAGTTCAACTCGGTGGGCTTCGACATCCCGGTGGGACGGCTGTCGCGGACGCCGCACGGCGAGTACCCGGAGTACCACAGCTCTGCGGACAACTTGGAGTTCGTGCGACCTGGGCAGCTGACGGCCGCATACTCGGCCGTCTCGGACATCCTCCAGATCCTCGAGCGGGACCAGATCTACCGCAACCTCAGTCCATACGGCGAGCCGCAACTCGGCAAGCGGGGCCTGTACCCGACCATCGGCGGTCAGGCGGCCAGCGATGCGGTGATGACCATGCTGTGGACTCTGGCGTACGCCGACGGCGAACACAGCCTGCTGGACATCGCCGAGACCTCCGGCCTCACCTTCGCCGCGGTCGACGAAGCGGCCGGGAAGCTGGCGGGCGTCCAGCTGCTCGAGCCGGCGCGGGAGCGACCCAGCATTGAGCCATGAACCGTCGACGCCCCGCGGTGCTGGTGCTCATCCTGGTCCTGCTGGTCGGCGGGATCGGGACCGGCTGGGCGCTCTGGCGACGCCAGCACTCGGGTCAGGCCATCACGATCCCCGCCGAGCAGACCAGCGGCGTCTCCGCGCCGTGGCCCACGCCGACGCAGCATCCGAGCGCGCGCGTGGGTGAACCGCGTTTCGTGGCCCAGGTGAGTCCCGACGGACGGCACTTCATCGACCAGTACGGCCAGCCGCTGCTGGTGCACGGTGACGCGCCCTGGTCGCTGATGACGGACCTGTCCCCGGCGCAGGCCGGGCAGTACTTCAGAAACCGCCACGACCACGGGTTCAACGCGGCCATCGTCTCCCTGGTCGGGGCAGAGGCCAACGGCGGACCGTCCGACGACGGCGCCACCTTCGACGGGCTCATCCCGTTCGTGGACGGGGACGTCACGGCCTGGTCTCCGCCCTACTGGGACCGGGTCACCCGGTACCTGAGGCTCGCGGCCGAGAATGGGATCACGGTCTTTCTCTACCCGATCGACGGCTGGACCATCGGGAAGTCCTTCGATCCGCATTCGATCGAGCAGTGCCGGTCGTACGGGACGATGGTGGCAACCACGTTCCGGGATCTGCCGAACATCGTCTGGATGTCGGGCGGCGACTACTTCCCTGACGCCGACGATCCCGCCACCGGGACCGACGTCGACCACTGCATCGACGCCATGATGAGGGGCATCCGCGACGTCGGTGACGATCGCCCGTTCTCCATCCAGCTGGGCTACCCGAAGTCCATCTCCACCGACAACCCGTACTGGGCGGAGCGGGTGTCGTGGAACTTCGTGTACACCTATCTGCCGACCTACCGCGCCGTCCTCGAGGCGTACGCGCGGAGGCCGGTAGTCCCGGCCGTGTTCGGCGAAGGGAACTACGAACGCGAGAACAACGACGGCGACACCGCCGACACGACCGACGAGACCCTGCGCCGCCAGATGCTGTGGGCGCTCACCTCGGGCGCCGCGGGATCGTTCTACGGCAGCGACGACTGGGAGTTCCACGACGGCTGGGAGGACCGCCTGGACACCGCCGCCGTGGCTCAGCTGGGCCGGCTCCGCAACCTGTTCGACTCGCTGGCCTGGTGGAGCCTGGTTCCCGACACCGCGAGCACCCTGGTGACGGCGGGACGTGGCACCGAGGTGACCGATGACACCGAGATGGACGTGCTGGACAACGACTTCGTCACGGCCGCCCGGTCACCCGACGGCACGCTTGCAGTGATCTACCTCCCGACTGCTCGGACGATCACGCTCGACCCCACCGTGTTGGCGTCAGGGGCGACGGCCGACTGGGTCGACCCGGTGGACGGGACCCGGCAGGCTGTTCCGCTGGCCGGGTCCTTGACTGCCCCGGGCCCGAACGCCGGGGGTGACCAGGACTGGCTGCTGTTGATCACGGCTCGCTGAAGCACTGGCTCTAGCCTCGTCGCCGCGTCCGGGGTGCTCGACACCCAGCCGCAGCTT
>CAWEFW010000005.1:0-140738 GCA_963808435.1 uncultured Actinomycetota bacterium
TGGCTGGTCGGGCGAACATCCAGATCAAGGGGTCGGAGCTGGGGTTCGACCTGTCCGACCGCGACCTCGCGGCGCGGATCACCGACCGGGTGAAGGACGCGGAAGCAGCGGGCTACACCTACGAG
This sequence comes from uncultured Actinomycetota bacterium, assembly GCA_963808435.1. Lineage (GTDB taxonomy): Bacteria > Actinomycetota > Actinomycetes > Propionibacteriales > Propionibacteriaceae > Microlunatus. The sequence goes on from CAWEFW010000005.1 coordinate 126, forward strand.
GCGGCGGACGCGAGCTTCGAGCTGCTGCTGCGTCGTGAGCTCGGCCAGCTGCCGGAGTACTTCTCCGTGCAGTCCTGGCGCGTCTTCACCCAGTCGGTCCCCAACGCCCTCGGGGTCTCCGAGACCGATACCGAGTGCACCGTCCGGATCTCCGCCCTCGGTGAGCAGCACCGGGTGGTGGGGGAGGGCAACGGCCCGGTCAACGCTCTCGACCACGCCGTCCGCAACGCCCTGCGTGCCGTGTACCCCGTGGTCGAGCACTTCGAGCTGATCGACTACCGGGTCCGCATCCTCGACCAGGGCCACGGCACGGACGCGACCGTCCGTGTCCTGATCCAGACCACCGACGGCCAGCAGGCCTGGACCACGGTCGGGGTGGGACAGAACATCATCGAGGCCTCCTGGGAGGCGCTCTGCGACGCCTACATCTACGGCCTGGTCCACGCCGACGGACCGGGACCGCACCAATCCGCCGAGGTGCCGGAGTCGGTTTCGGTCTGACCGGCGCGTGACTCCCGCCCAGGGCTTGTCTCCGGGGCTGGGCAACGACAAGGTGGGCGCATGGGCAATGACGTCAACGGGACCGGGTCAGAGGGTCCGGACCACCCCCAACAGATCCGTAACGTCGTCCTGGTCGGATCCGCCTCATCGGGGAAGACCTCGCTGTTCGAGCGCCTGGTCACCGCCCGTACGCCGGGTCGGCACGCCCGGGGGGAACCGGCCGCTACTACCGCACTGCGCGCCGCCTCGGTCACCAACGACGCGATCCACGTCAACCTGCTGGACACGCCGGGTCACCCCGACTTCGTCGGTGAGGTGCGGGCGGGGCTGCGGGCGGGCGACGCTGCCCTGTTCGTCGTCTCGGCCTGCGACGAGATCGACGAGGCCACTCGGCTGCTGTGGCGGGAGTGCGCCGTCGTCGGGATGCCGCGAGCGGTCGCCGTCACCAAGCTCGAGCAGGCCCGCGCCGACTTCGACGAGACGGTAGCCCGTTGCCAGCGGGCGTTCGGCGACGCGCAGCCGGCCGACATCCCGCTGCTCTCGGGCCGCAGCCTGGCCCGGCTGGTCAACCTGCTCCGCCGGACGGTGGCCGACTACGGCGACGGCACGCCCGTCGTCCGCGAACCGGACGCGGAGGAGGCGGCGCTGATCGAGGAGCGGCGCGGCCCGCTGATGGAGTCGATCATCGAGGAGTCCGAGGACGAGGTGCTGCTGGAGCGGCACCTCAACGGTGAGGACATCGAGTTCGAGATGGTCGCCGCCGACCTGCGCGCCGCGATCGCCACCGCCCGGTTCTTTCCGATCGTGGCGACGCATGCGCCGTCCGGCATGGGCATCGAGGAGCTGTACGAGCTGTTCGAGCACGGCTTTCCGGCGCCGGACGCCGCGGCCCTGCCGACGGTCCAGACCGCCGATGGCAAGGACTTCGGTCCGCTGACCTGTGACCCGGGCGGGTCGCTGGTCGCTGAGGTCGTGCGCACCACCAGCGACCCGTTCGTCGGCCGGCTGTCCCTGGTCCGGGTGTTCTCCGGCACGCTCCGGCCGGACACCCCGCTGCACGTCTCCGGGCACCTGCAGCGCTTCGCCGCCCATCTGAACACCGGCCATCCCGACCACGACAGCGACGACGAGCGCACGGGACCGCTGGCCGCGCCGCTGGGCGAGGAGACCCGACCGAAGCCGCAGGCCATCGCCGGCGATCTGGTCCTGATATCCAAGCTCACCGCCGCCGAGACCTCGGACACACTGTCCGGCAAGAGCCGGCCGGCGCTGGTCGAGCCCTGGCTGCTGCCGGAACCGCTGCTCCCGGTCGCCGTACACGCGGCGACCCGCAACGAGGAGGAGAAGCTGGTCTCGGCGCTGCAGCGGCTGGTCGCCGAGGACGTGACGATGCGGCTGGAGCAGAACGCCGAGACCCACCAGCTGGTGCTCTGGACCATGGGTCCGGCCCACGTCGACAAGCTACTCACCGCCCTGCGGGAGAGCTGGCGGGTCGGGGTCGAGGTCGAGCCGGTGCGCACCTCGCTGCGGGAGACGTTCCTGCGTCCGACCTCGGTGCAGGGCCGACTCGTCAAGCAGTCCGGCGGGCACGGGCAGTACGCGGTCTGCCAGATGGAGATCGAGCCGCTGGAGCGCGGCGCCGGGGTCGAGTTCGCCGAGCGGGTGGTCGGTGGAGCGGTGCCTCGGCAGTTCATCCCGTCGGTGGAGAAGGGCATCCGCAACCAGATGTCGAAGGGCGTGCTCGCCGGCTACCCGATGGTCGACGTACGCGTCACGCTGGTCGACGGCAAGGCCCACTCGGTCGACTCCTCCGACATGGCGTTCCAGACCGCCGCGGCCAGTGGACTGCGGGAGGCGGCCAACGAGTCGACCGTGGCCCTGTTGGAGCCGATCGACGCCGTGGACATCATGGTCGCCGAGGACTCGGTCGGCTCGGTGCTGGCCGACCTGCGCGGCCGCCGCGGGCAGGTGCACGGCACCGAGGCCGCTCCGCAGCCCGGCTACATCGTGGTGCACGCCGAGATCCCGGCCCATGAGCTGTCCCGCTACCCGATCGACCTGCGCTCGGTCTCCCACGGCACCGGCAGCTTCACCCGACGCTTCGTCCGCTACGACTACCTGCCGGCCGCGCTGGCCCGCACCCTGACCTCCGCCTGACCCCCCGTCGCTCAGCTTCCGGTCGGGCGACCTCCATACTCACTGTCGCAACATCCGCCTCGCGGGCTCGGGCTCCCGCCAGGCCCATCCACGCTAATGGGTGTGCAGCAGTCGGGTAGGGCAGGCTGTTGCTCTCGATCCTGTCGGCGGGTGAGCACTGCTTCACGCTGGCCTTAAGGCCTACGCGGAGATCGTGCCCCCGCCGGGAGGTGCGGGATCGCAAAGGCTGGTGGGATGACGTGCCGGTGAGCCCTGATCCATTAGCGTGCCTAGATCTCCGTGCCGTGGGGTCGAGCGTCGCTGACCCGTTGGCAACAGGGAGGTTGTGGGTGCTGTTTGTAGGAGATGACTGGGCTGAGGCTCATCACGATGTCGAGTGAACCGCCCCGGGTTTAGTGGAGGGCGAGTTCTCCCGGCAGCGGTTGCTGTCCGGGGTTGATGTGACGGTAGTACTCCTGCTCGGCCTCGATCGGGGTGGCGTAGTCCAGGGCGCTGTGCAGCCGGTTGGTGTTGAACCAGTGCACCCACGACAGGGTGGCGAGCTCGAGGTCGTCGACGGTGCGGAACGGTCCGTCGTGGGCGACGCATTCGCTCTTGTAGAGCCCGATCACCGACTCGGCCATCGCGTTGTCGTAGCTGTCGGCGACCGTGCCGATCGATGCCAGGGCGCCGGCGTCGGCGAGCCGTTCGGCGTAGCGGATCGCGGTGTATTGCGACCCGGCGTCACTGTGGTGGATCAGCCCGCCGAGCTGACCCTTCTCGTCGCAGTGCCCGGCGCGGGCCCGGGTCCACAGCGCCATCTCCAACGCATCCAGCGGGAGCTCGGTCGGCATCGAGGTCGCGGTGCGCCAGCCGACGATGCGGCGGGAGAACACATCGGAGACGAACGCGGTGAACGCCATCCCGGACCAGGTCGGCACGTAGGTGAAGTCCACGATCCACAGCCGGTTCGGCGCTGCCGCGGTGAAGTCCCGCTGCACCAGGTCCGGCGGCCGGGCGGCCTGGTCGTCGCGGCGGGTGGTGACGAACCGCTTCCCACGGCGGAGAGGTTGTCAAGTTCTCTGTGTAAACGGTTGTTGATCTTGTGGTCGGGGCGGGGTTCCTCCGCCTTGGATTGTGTGCCGGTGCTCGCCGCGGTCAAGCTGGAACGGCAGGTTCGGGTCGGGTGGCATGTTGACCGCGGTTGCGCGCCGGCGGGTCTGGCCTGGATGGAGGAACCCCGCCGGTTGAGGCCGCCCGCTGGTCACAGCCGCACCTCGAGCCGGCCGGGAAATGCGAGGCTGAGGGCGCCGAAGGCGGCGTTCCAGCCTTGGACGGTGGCGCCCTCGACCAGTTTCGGCGGCGCCGTGCGCTCGTTGCGGGGCTGGCCAGCCTCTTTGGCGCGTTGCCGGGCGCGTTTGTCCTCGATGTCGCGGATCGCCAGCCATAACAGCTTGACCACCGCGTCGTCGTTGGGGAAGTGGCCCCGGTTCTTGATGATCTTCCGCAGCTGGTAGTTCAGCGACTCGATGCTGTTGGTGGTGTAGATGATCTTGCGGACCTCGGGCGGGAACTCCAGGAACGGGATGAACCGCTCCCACGCGTCCCGCCACACCCGCACGGTGGCCGGGTACTTCTTGCCCCAGGCCGATCCTTCGAAGATGTCCAGCTCGATCGCGGCCGCCTCAACCGTCGGGGCGGTGTAGATCGGCCGCAGCGCGGCGGCGACGGCTTTGCGGTCGTTGTAGCCGATGAACCGCATCGAGGCCCGGATCAGGTGCACCACGCAGGTCTGGACCACCGTATTCGGCCAGGTCGCCTCGATCGCCTCGGGGAACCCGGTCAGCCCGTCGCAGCAGGCGATCAGCACGTCGGCGACGCCGCGGTTGCGGAGCTCGGCGAGCACCCCGGCCCAGAACTTCGCGCCTTCGCTGGTCTGCACCCAGATCCCCAGCACGTGCTTGACCCCGTCGCAATCGACCCCGACGGCGATGTGGGCGGCCTTGTTGCGGACCTGGTGGTTGTCGCGGACCTTCACCATCAACGCGTCCAGATACAGGATCGGGTAGACCGGCTCGAGCGGCCGGGCCTGCCAGGCCTTGACCTCCTCGGCGACCGCGTCGGTGATGTTCGCGATCGTCTCGTGGGACAGCTCGGTGCCCAGAGTGCGTTCTAGATGGGACTGGATGTCGCGGACCGTCATCCCACCCGAGTACAGGCTGATGATCATGTCCGACAGGCCACCCACCCGGCGTTGCCCCTTCTCCACCAGCCGGGGTTCGAAGGTGCCGTTGCGATCCCGCGGAGTGGCCAGGTCGAGGTCGCCGACCTCGGTGCCCAACCGCTTCGGGGTCGCCCCGTTCCGCGAGTTCCCCGACCCGTCCCCCGCCCGATCATGCTTCTCATAACCCAGATGGCCGGTCAGCTCCGCCTGCAAACCGGCCTCCAGCACCCGCTTCACCAGCTCCGGCAGGAACCCGCCCTCCCCGGTCAGCTGCACCCCACCCTCGTCGACCCGGTCCATCAACTCCTCCAGGAAGCCTGAACCGTCACGGCTTTCGTGCCGCTCTCATACGGGCTGCTCCTGCGGTGTTGAGGGCAGCGTAGTGGGCTTGCTCGAACTGGGCGGGTGGGACCATGCCGAGCGACCCGTGGAGCCGGCGGTGGTTGTACCAATCGACCCAGCCGGCGGTGGCGTATTCGACGTCGGCGAGGGTCTTGTAGGGGCCCTGATGGAAGAGCGTGGTGCGGATGCACTCGGTCTTGAACAGGCCGATGATGGACTCCATCAGGCCGTTGTCGTAGGCGTCGCCGACGGTGCCGATCGAGGGGGCGATGCCTTCGAGGGCGAGGTGCTCGGTGAACCGGATCGACGGTGTATTGGCTGCCGGCGTCGTGGTGATGGACCAGCTGGCCAGGCGACGACGGGGTGGCCTTGCGGTCGCGATCCCAGAGCGCGATCCGCAGCGGGGTGAGGACCAGGTCGGTGCGCTTGTCGGTCGCGGCGTGCCAGGCGACGATGCGTTGGGCGAAGACGTCGACGATGAAGGCGACGTAGCATGAACCCGGCCCAGGTGCGGCAGTAGGTGAAGTCGGCGACCCAGACCCGGTTGGGCGCCGCGGCCCGGAACTGGCGGTTGAGCAGGTCACCGGCGCGGTCGCCGTCCTTGGCTGGGATGGTGGTGCGGACCCCTCTGCCGCGGCGGATCCCGTTCCGGCCCAGATCACTCATGAGCCGGTCCACGGTGCAAAACGCCACCTGGTGGCCTGACGCGCCGCAGATGATGGGTCATCTTGCGGCGCCCGTAGAGCCTTCCGGGGTGCCCTCGGTGGCCAGGATCGCATCGATGACCACGGCATCGGAGAAGGTCCGAGCAGCGGGCGGCCGGCCCGCCCGCCAGGCCCGATAGGTCCGCGCGGCGACCGGGCAGCCCTGCTCGCGCAGCACCCGACAGGTCGACTCGACCGCATGGCCCTCGGCTCGCATGTCGTCGATGAACGCCATGATCAACGGTTGCGGGAGTCGAGCTCTCCCGCGAAGAAAGTTGTCGCCGCACGCAGAATGGCGACGTCCTCGTGGAGCCGGCGATTCTCCGCCTTCAACCGTTTGATCTCGGCATGCTCGGCCGAGGTGACCCCCGGACGGCCGCCGCCATCGATCTCGGCCTGCACGACCCAGCGACGGACCGTCTCACGGCCCAAGCCGAGCTGCTTGGCGACCGCCAGCGCGACGCGGTCTGTGAGGGATAGTCCTGCTGGTGCTCCTGCACCATCCGGAGCGCCCGAGCCCGCAGCTCGGGATTGATCTTCTTCGGCATGACGTGATCCTTTCCGACTCAGAAAGGAACGGCATGGAACCCGTGACGCTTCAGTGGCTGAGGAGCTGATAACGATATGCGGTTACTCGGAAAGTTCTGATCGCTATAAAGTAAATACTGTGACTCGCTTCTAAGAAGAGTTTACACAGAAATAAACCACGGCGGACCCCCTTGAGCCCGGCCTGCGTCATCAGCCGGGCGACGGTACAGCGGGCGACCGGACCGAACCGGTCGGCGATCGACGGGTCGCGGCGGAGCAGCCTCCACACCTTCCGGACCCCGGCCAGCCCGCGGCCGAGGTCGCGGGCGGAGAACACCCGCACGATCTCGACCGACAACGCGACGTCGCGGACCTGCCGCGGCGACGGCGGCCGGGTCTTCGCCGCGTAGTAGGTGGACGGGGCGATCGGCACACCGTGAGCAGTCAGGGTGCGGCAGATCGGCTCGACCCCGAACCGGTCCTTGTGGTCATCGATGAACACCGTCACCACGGCAGTCGCGGGTCGAGCTCCCGCGCGAAGAAACTCGACGCCGCCAACAGAATCTCATTCGCCCGTCGCAGCTCGCGGACCTCGGCCTCCAGCTGCTTGATCTTCGCGGCATCGCCGGTGGTGGTGCCGGGCCGTTCGCCGGCATCGATCGCGGCCTGTTTGCACCAGCCCCGCAGCGTGTCGGCGTTCACCCCCACCCGGGTTCCCACCCTGACCACCGCCGCGTTCCGCGACAGCCCCGGGTTCTCCTTCCGGGCCTCCTGCACGAGCCGCATGGCCCGCTCCCGCAACTCGGGCGGATACTTCCTCGGTGCTGGCACGATCTGCATCCTCTCGGGGATTCAGACCCTCCATCAAAGCCGGGGCGGTTCAGTCTACCAGCAAGCTTCAGCGCGCTCAGAGCCTCACCCGGCGCCCGCGCGTACTACGACCGCCACCGCATCGGCGAAGCGACCCACCACCAAGCCCTACGAGCCTGGCAACCGGCTGTGGATTAGGTTGTTAGTAATATATTAGAGAGAATATAGTTGGGAAGTAAATGTGTTGAATTAGTGATGTTGGTGGAAGAGGCGTCCTACTAGGCGATGCGGTCGAGGACCAGGGGAGTGGGCTCGGGCGCGTCGTCGCCGATGACGTATCCGCCCGCCAGTGCCTGCCGGGCCCGCGGGATCCGCTCCGGGGTGTCGGTGTGCAGGCTGAGCAGCGGCTGCCCGGCGCGTACGCGGTCGCCGGGCTTGGCGTGCAGCTCCACCCCCGCCGCGGCCTGGACCGCCTCGCCCGGCCGGGACCGTCCGGCCCCGAGCCGCCAGGCGGCCAAGCCGACCGCCATCGCATCCAGGGACAGCAGCACACCGTCAGTCTCGGCAGTGACCACCTCCACCTCGGCCGCACCGGGAAGGACCGCGTCCGGGTCGCCGCCCTGAGCCTGGATCATCGCCCGCCAGGCATCCATCGCCGCTCCGGAGGCGAGCATCTCGGCGGGGTCGACGTCGTCCCGTCCGGCGGCCGCCAGCATCTCCCGAGCCAGCGTCACGGTCAGCTCCACCACGTCGGACGGTCCACCCCCGGCCAGCACCTCGACGGACTCGGCCACCTCGAGCGCGTTGCCGGCGGTCCGGCCCAGCGGGGTCGCCATGTCGGTGAGTAGGGCCACCGTCGGCAGACCCGCGTCCCGGCCCAGCTGGACCATGATCTCGGCCAGCCGCCGGGCGTCCTCGGCGTTCTTCATGAACGCCCCGCTGCCCACCTTGACGTCCAGCACCAGCGCGCCGGTGCCCTCGGCGATCTTCTTGCTCATGATCGACGAGGCGATCAGCGGGATGGACTCGACCGTGCCGGTGACGTCGCGCAGGGCGTACAGCTTCTTGTCGGCCGGGGCAAGCCCGGACCCGGCCGCACAGATCACTGCGCCGACCTGCTCCAGCTGCTCGAGCATCTCGCCGGTGCTCAGCGCCGCCCGCCAGCCGGGGATCGCCTCGAGCTTGTCCAACGTGCCCCCGGTGTGGCTCAACCCGCGTCCGGACAGCTGCGGCACGGCCACCCCGCACGCCGCGACCAGCGGAGCCAGCGGCAGGGTGATCTTGTCGCCCACCCCACCGGTGGAGTGCTTGTCGGCGGTGGGCCGGGACAGCCCGGAGAAGTCGAGCCGTTCACCGGACGCGATCATCGCCCGGGTCCACCGGCTCAGCTCGCGCGGACTCAGGCCGCGGAAGAGGATGGCCATGGCCAGCGCCGACATCTGCTCCTCGGCGACCTCGCCGGCGGTGTAGGCGGCGATCACCCAGTCGATCGCGTCGTCCCCGAGCTCGCCGCCGTCCCGTTTGGTCCGGATGACCTCGACCGGGTCGAAGGGGCCGCCAGCACTCATGGGCCGGACTGTACTCGGACCGGGTGATCGTGGGCCGAGTCCCCAGGGATGCCCCGCTACGCTGAGCGGGTGCGCATTGCCCGGTTCGCCGCTGCCGGCGACCCCCAGTACGGGATCGTCGAGCTGGCGGCCGACGGCGGGTCGCATCCCGACACCGTCTCGGTGCTGACCGGCGACCCGATCGCCATGCCCGTCCAGCTGACGGGTGAGCGCAAGGAGCTGGACGGGGTACGTCTGCTGGCCCCGGTCATCCCGCGGAGCAAGGTGGTGGGGGTCGGCCGCAACTACGCCGCCCACGCCGCCGAGCTGGGCAACGAGGTCCCGGTCACCCCGCTGACCTTCTTCAAGCCGAACACGTCGGTGATCGGGCCGAACGAGCCGATCATCTACCCGAAGGTCACTTCTGAGCTGAGCTACGAGGGTGAGCTCGCGGTGGTGATCGGGCGGATCTGCCGCGAGGTCCCGGTCGCCCGGGTCACCGAGGTGATCTTCGGCTACACGGTCGGCAACGACGTGACCGCGCGGGACCTGCAGCGCAGCGACAAGCAGTGGGCGCGGGCCAAGGGCTACGACACGTTCTGCCCCCTGGGCCCCTGGATCACCACCCACCAGAGCCTCGACGAGGTCGGCAGCCTGGCCGTCCGGACCACGGTCGACGGCGAGGTCCGGCAGGACGGCAACACCAGGGACATGATCTTCACCGTGGCCGAGCTGGTGGCCTACATCTCCTCCTACACCACCCTGCTGCCGGGGGACGTGATCCTCACCGGCACCCCGGAGGGCGTCGGTCCGATTGACGCCGGCCAGGAGGTCACGGTCGAGATCGAGGGCATCGGCTCGCTGACCAACCCCGTCGCCTCCGCCACCGGACCGGTGGCATGAGCGCCCGCGACGACGCGCGGGTGCTGGGTGACCTGGCCCCGGAGCAGGTCCGGGTCCGCTTCCCACCCTCGCCCACCGGCAACCTGCACGTCGGCAACGTACGCAGCGCACTGTTCAACTGGGTCTTCGCCCGGCACTACGGCGGCACCTTCGTCCTCCGGGTGGAAGACACCGACGCCGGGCGCAACCTGCCGGAGTCGTACCAGGTCCTGTACGACTCCCTTACCTGGTTGGGGCTGACCTGGGACGAGGGACCCGGGGTGGGCGGTCCGTACGCGCCCTACATCCAGTCCGAGCGCAGCGAGACCTACCGCGACGTGGTCGGCAAGCTGCTGGCCGCCGGGCACGCCTACCGCTGCTACTGCACACGCGAGGAGATCGAGGCCCGCGAGGCCGCCCGGCCCGCCGGCTCCGCGTCGGGCTATGACGGCTTCTGCCGGGACCTGCCGGAGGACCGGGTGGCCGAGCTGGAACGGCTGGGTACGCCGTCGGTCGTCCGGATGCGGGTTCCGGACACCGACATCGACTTCGATGACCTGGTGCGCGGCCCCGTGCGGTTCGCGGCGGCGCACGTGCCGGACTTCGTCATCGTGCGCGGCAACGGCGAGCCGCTCTACACTCTGGTCAACCCGGTGGACGACTCGTTGATGGAGATCACCCACGTGCTGCGGGGCGAGGACCTGCTGCCCTCCACGCCCCGGCAGATCGTGCTCTACGACGCGCTGGCCGCCATCGGGGTGGGCAGCGGACGCACGCCCACCTTCGGCCACCTGCCCACCGTGCTCGGCGAGGGCAACCGCCGGCTGTCCAAACGGGACCGTGGGTCAGGACTGGCGGAGTACCAGCAGCAGGGCTACCTGCCCGAGGCGCTGCTCAACTACCTAGCCCTGCTCGGCTGGGCGATCGCCGACGACCGCGATATCTTCCGGCTCGCCGAGATGGTGAAGGCCTTCGACATCCTGCGGGTCAACGCGAACCCGGCCCGGTTCGACGCCAAGAAGTGCGAGGCGGTGAACGCCTCGCACATCCGGCTGCTCGACCCCAAGGAGCTGGCCGAGGAGCTGGTGCCGTTCCTGGTCCGGGCCGGCCTCGTCGCCGACCCGCCCACGCCCGGCCAGCAGGAGCGGCTGGAGGCGGCCACCCCGCTGATCCAGGAGCGCATCTCCACCCTGTCTGAGGCCGTGGACATGCTGGCCTTCCTGTTCCGCCGGGACGCGGAGATCCTGATCGAGCCGGATGCGGGCCTCAGGGCCGACTCGGTCCCGGCCCTGAACGCGGCGGAGGCGGCGCTGCGGGACCTGCCGGTGTTCGGCCATTCCGACATCGAGGCCGCGCTGCGGACCGCTCTGGTCGAGCGGCTGGGTCTCAAGCCGCGGCTGGCATTCGCCCCGGTCCGGGCCGCGCTGACCGGCCGGCGGATCTCCCCGCCGCTGTTCGAGTCCATCGAGCTGCTCGGCCGCGAGTCGACCCTGGCCCGGATCGACGCCGCCCGGGTCGCCCTGGACGCCTGAGTCGGTGCCCAAGTCCCGCAAGCGGAGCTCGGCCTCGCGGCCGGCCAGTCGCAACCGCCCGCCGTCCCGGCCGACCTCGTCCCGCCCGGTGCCGCGGCCGGCCGTCCCGGTGCCGTCCCGTCCGGGCGAGCAGGGCGTGTTGCCTCCGGACGGTGCGGCGTACCCGCAGATCCTTCGGGGGGAGAGCTACGTCTGGTGGCGCTCGGTGCTCGGCGCCGTCTTCGGGGTGTCGATGTTCCTGCTGCTGACCGGGGTGGTCAGCCAGGCCCTGGTCACCCTGTCCTGGTCGTTGACCGCCGGGGACTACTCCTACGCCGACTACTTCCGCGAGGCGTTCGCCTTCGAACGACCGTCCGGCATGCTGGCCACGAACCTGGGCATCGCCACGCTGATCCCGATCGCCTGGGCGCTGATGGCGGGAGTGCACCAGGTCCGGCCCCGCTGGCTGAGCTCCGTCCAGCCGCGGATTCGCTGGCCCTACCTCCTCGGCTCCTTGGTCGTCGCGGTGGTGGCGCTGAACGGGGTGCTGGCGTTGTCCAGCCTGTTCGACGGCGAGGACATGGTCTTCCGACCGCAGCCCGGCTACTGGGGCTTCCTCGTAGTGATCCTGCTCACCTCTCCACTGCAGGCGATCGCGGAAGAGGTCTTCTTCCGCGGCTACCTGCTGCAGGCGCTGGGCAGCCTGGTCGGCCAGCCGTGGTTCGGGGTGGTGGTGTCGGCGGTGGTGTTCGCGCTGCTGCACGGCGTGCAGAACCCGCCGTTGTTCGTGGCCCGGCTCGCTTTCGGCCTGCTGGCCGGGATTCTCGTCTGGCGCACCGGCGGACTGGAGGCCGGCATCGCGGCGCACATCGTGAACAACGTCTGCGCGTACGGCATCGCCGGCCTGACCACCTCCATCGCCTCGCTGAAGGCGATCCGGGAGATCACGTGGGCGGACGCGGCCTTCGACGTCGGCGGGTTCGCCCTGTTCGCCGTGCTGGCGTACGCGCTGTTCCGGTTGCTGAAGCTGCGCAATCGGGTCCAGCTCACACCGGCGGACTGACGGCACGCGATCCGGCGCGTTCGCGACGTCTCCTCGCGTTCGCATCGTCTATTGCTGCCGCGGACGCGAGGAAAGGCCGCCGAACGCGGCGCGGCGGCCGTAGTTGACGAGTGGGTTTGGGTCGGAGGTGGGGGAGCCGTGTAAAGTTGCTCCTCGCGTCCCGACGGGCTGTGACCCTCCCGGCGGCGACGTGGGTGGGGTATAGGGTAATTGGCAGCCCGACTGATTCTGGTTCAGTTAGTCTAGGTTCGAGTCCTAGTACCCCAGCGAGCGCGGAGACCCGCAGTTCGCCCCACGGTGGGGGAGTTGCTAGGCTTCCGCGGTCGGTCAAGCGCATTGACCACGCTAGGGGCCCCGTTGTGTAGCGGCCTAGCACGCTGCCCTCTCAAGGCAGTAGCGCGGGTTCGAATCCCGTCGGGGCTACCACCTGTCACCCCTGGCCAGGGGGACTTACCGGCTGCCGCCTGCGCGCCGCGCGTCCTCGTCGGCGTCTGCCGTCCCGACCGGAACGTCGTCCTTGTAGGCGGGATCAGTCTCGATGCTGTCGCTCGCGCGCCGCGCGTCCTCGTCGGCATCTGCCGTCCCGACCGGAACGTCGCCCGTGTAGGCGGGATCAGGTTCGCGCGGTTCGCCAAGATCCACAATGGGCACATCGTCGGGATCAGGAGAGTTCTCTCTGCCGACCGCTGATGGGACCACGTTGTGACCAAACGGCTGGCTGGTGCTCATGGCGCTCATCTCCTTTGGGTGCTTGTACTCAGGCTACTCATGGCGGCCACACCCCGCCTCGGTGGGCAGTCTGATCGAGGCGGTGCGGACCAGCACGAGCGCGGCAAGGGCAGCCTGGAGGGATACGACCCAAGCGGCTAGGAGCGAGCGAGGGTGCTACGGGCTTCGGGACCTGTCGCCCGGACCCTGACGTGTCCACAACGGCGGCACAACCAGGTAATTCGCTCGGCTTCTCGGTCCTGCACTCCGTAACGCCAATAATCGTGTTGTCCCAGCGCACACTTCAGGTCACGCATGTCGCCCTCCCCGGACTCCCTGACTTTCCAGTCTGGCACTGCGGGACCCGAGCCGCTAGGTGTCAAGAGGGCCGGGCATGACGCCCGGCCCGACGCGTTCGGCAACCTGAAGGGGCGTGGGTGCCCCGTAAAATCAAGCCTGCGCTTCGTTAGCCGTCGCCGATCCGCGTAGTGTGCCAGCCATGGGTGCTGGGGAGCTCGATGGAGCTCGGCCGGACTCTGATGCTGCGCCCGACGTCGCGTCGCTGCTGCCCATGCTGCGGCGGATCGTCTTTTCCCGGGTACGGGATGAAGCGGCTGCTGAGGACTTGGTCCAGGAGACGCTCGTCAAGGTCCTGGCCGCTGCGAACCGCATCGAACCGGGCATGCTCGAGCCGTACGCCATCACGACGGCGCGGCACGTGATTGCCTCGATGTGGCGGTCGCAGGACACGCAGCGGCGCAACCAGCACCGCGTGGTCGAGATGGGGAGCATGGACGCCCCCGATGAGCGGCTCCTCAAAGAGGAGGAGCGGGCGGCGGTCTCGGCCGCGCTCGAGCATCTCTCCGAACGGGAGCAGCACACGCTGCTGGCTCATGAGGTGTCCGGGCAGGACACGAGGTCGCTGGCGACTGAGCTGAACTCGTCGGCCGGCGCGGTGGCGGCGCAGCTCAACCGGACGCGGGCCCGGCTGCGGGTGGAGTACTTGCTGGCTCTGAACGGCACCGAGCCGCCGACCGACCGCTGCCGCCCGGTGCTGTACGCGCTGTCCGGCGGCGACCGGCGCCGGCAACGCGAGGTCGATGCCGCCCGGCACGTTTTGGAGTGCGAACTGTGTGCCAAGCTCAGCGAGCCGCTTATCGAACGACGGCCGGACGGCGACAACGAAGCCACGATTCGGATCCAGCACGATGCCGACGTGGTGCGGGCCCGCAAGAGCGCCAGGGAGCTGGCATCCAAGCTTGACTTCTCCCGGACCGACCTGACCCTGATTGCTACGGCCGTCTCGGAGATTGCCCGCAACATCGTGCGCTTCGCCGGCCATGGCCAGGTCTACATCGAGCTCCTGGAGCACCCGCGACCGGGTATCCGGATTGTCGCCCGCGACACCGGCCCCGGCATTCCGGACATCGACCAGGCGCTCGCGGACGGCTACAGCACCTACAACGGTCTGGGACTCGGTCTGCCGGGGGCCCGCCGGCTGATGGACGAGTTCACGCTCACATCCGACACCAACGTTGGCACAACCGTCACGATGACAAAGTGGCGAACGGAAGGATGAACATGACCCAGGATTCACCGACGGCCGAACGTCTGGCGGAGGATTTTCCGACCCTTGATCGCCAAGACGAGGAGCAGCTGCTACCCCAGCTGGTCTCCCACCTCCAGGAGCACCGCGACCGGCTCCATGAGGAGTGGGCGAACCGTATCCGGGAGGCACACCTGCTCGAAGCCATGACGCCGCAGGAGACCGCCGACGAGACGACCGCGGTCTACGACAACTACGTCGAGGTCCTCGAGACGGGCAGCGTGGAGGCCCTGCAGGACTACGCCCGCGATCTGTCGGAGCGCATCATCCCCCGCGGCGTCGAGACGCACGAAGTCGTCGGTATCGTGCTGCTCTTACGCGACGTCCTCGCCCGGTCGTTGTTCGAGAAGTACCAACGTGACTTCGGGCTGCTCAACCGGGTGCTCGATGCCTACGAGCCCGCGGCCAACCGGATCGCCAACACGGTGGCCGTCAGTTTCGTCGAGGAACGGGAACGGGTCATCCGGCAGCAGCAGGACGCCATCCGCGAGCTGTCCACGCCGGTCCTGCCGGTCCGCGAGCGGTTGTTGATCCTGCCGATCATCGGCGTCCTCGACACGGAGCGCGCGCGTCAGCTGACCGAACAGCTCCTGAACGGTATCCGCACCCACCGGGCCAGGGTGGTCGTGATCGACATCACCGGGGCGCCGGACGTCGACGAGGCGGTGGCGAACCACCTGGTGCGGACCGTGGACGCGTCACGTCTGATGGGTGCCAGCGTCATCATTACTGGGCTGTCACCGAAAATCGCCCAGACGCTGGTGACCATCGGCGTCGACCTCAGCAAGATGAACACCATCGGTGATCTGCAGGGCGGTCTCGAAGAAGCCGAGCGCCTGCTCGGCTATAACTCAGAGCAGGACGGAACAGCCGGATAGTGAACCAAGGGCCGGCGCTGGTCTCGATCTTGCGACAGGGCGAGAACCTGATCGCGTCGATTCACACTGCCCTCGATGATGCTGAGATGGTGCGATTTCAGCGAGACCTCGTCGAGCAGATCGGCCAGCATCGCGCCCGCGGCGTCATCATCGACGTGGCCGCCCTTGACGTTCTCGACTCCTTCGGGGCACTGACGCTCCGATCCCTCGCCGAGATGGCGCGGCTACGCGGCGCCGAAACCGTCCTCGTCGGCATCCAGCCGGACGTGGCCTTCACGATGGTGGCACTGGGCCTGGGTACCGGCACGGCCCACACCGCACTCGACCTCGAGGAGGGCCTGGCGTATCTCAATGGGACGCAGAGCCTGCCGGCTCCGGACGGCGTCGAACCACATTTCCGCCCGTGAAGGCGCTGGAGCGGGTACACCGCAACTACCGTGCTGCGTTTCTACGGTACCTCCCGAGCCGGGATGAGGCTGCGCTGGACGCTGGCTACCAGATCGGCCGGTCTGCCGTTACCGAGGGACTGACGATTCTCGACCTCGCCCAGGTGCACCACGACATCCTCCGCGAAGTCCTCCGCACCAGCACTGAGGAGGAGCGCGACGGCGTGATCGCGACCGCCGCCGACTTCCTGGTCGAGGTGCTCGCCACGTACGAGATGACCCGACGCGGCTACCTCGCAAAGCCCTAGCTCGCCGTACACAGGCACTCCCGGCACCCCAATCTTCTCGCGTCCTTCGGAACGATCGGTGGCTGCCCAATCCACGTCATGACTCCCCGACTGCGGCGTCTTCAGTCTGGGAGCTCGATCGACATCCGCACATCGGGGGAGCCGGAGCACAGAGGAGGCGCAGTCCATGACGACCGACGCACGCTCGCGCCATGAATGACGTGACCAGCTTCCTCGCGGTCACCGCAGCGATCTTCGCCGCGATCACCGTCTTGCTGGTCCTGATGAGCCACCTGGAGTCGGGACAGGTGGACCGCGACGCGGAGGACGGTCCTCCCAGGTGAACCGCGACGCTGTCGACGTGCGGTGGCCGACTGGAGTTGGGCTAGCCTGCGAGTGGGCTCAAAAGCGCCGCCTGACTAGGCGGAGAACGGGGCGGGTCGGTTTGAGCGAGAGTGCGGTGGAGCGGGGCTACGTCGAGTGGTTGCAGCAGGAGTCGATGCTGGCTCGCGGCGGTGCGGTCGCTTCCCAGGTCGCTGGCATGGGCAGCATGTCGCAGAGACCGTTCGCCCGCTCAGATCCCCGGGCCGCGATCGAGAAGGCGTCCGTCTGGTTCACGGCGTACCCCATCTCGATGATCACGAGAGCCGGTGAGTCGTTCCTCCGCATGTTGGCGTCCGAGGACTTGTGGCGCGTGTTCGAGGCTGTCGGGGTCGATGCGGTGCACACCGGACCGGTCAAGCGGGCCGGCGGCATCTCTGGCTGGGACCTGACCCCTAGTGTGGATGGCCATTTCGACCGGATCAGCACCCGGATCGATACGGCCTTCGGCACTGAGGTGGAGTTTCGGTCGATGTGTCAGGTGGCCGCCGCGCACGGAGGCACCATCATCGATGACATCGTGCCGGGTCACACGGGCAAGGGTGCCGACTTCCGGTTGGCCGAGATGAAGGTCGGTGACTATCCCGGCATCTACCAGATGGTGGAGATCCCGCCCGAGGACTGGGATCTCTTGCCGCCGGTTCCACCGGGGAGGGACTCGGTCAACCTCGATCTGGAGGCCGAGGACCGGTTGCAGGAGGCCGGTTACATCATCGGCAAGATGCAGCGGGTCATCTTCCACGAGCCCGGAATCAAGGAGACCAACTGGAGCGTCACGGGGATCGTCACTGGCGTCGACGGCGTCGCGCGTCGCTGGGTGTATCTGCACTACTTCAAGGATGGTCAGCCCTCGATCAACTGGCTGGACCCCACCAGCGCCGGCATGCGGCTGGTGATGGGTGACGCACTCCACTCGCTGCATGATCTTGGTTCCGGTGCGCTGAGGCTTGATGCCAACGGCTTCCTCGGTGTGGAGAGCAGCGCCGAGGGCGGCGCTCCCGCCTGGTCAGAAGGGCATCCCCTCTCCGAAGCCGCCAACCAGATGATCGCGAGCCTCGTGCGCAAGGTCGGTGGCTTCACGTTCCAGGAGCTGAACCTGGCGATCGACGACATCAAGAACACGAGCGAGTGCGGGGCTGATCTCTCCTACGACTTCGTCAACCGTCCCGCATACCACCATGCCCTGGCCACGGGCGACACCGAGTTCCTGCGTCTCACTCTTCGCACGGCCCTGCAGCAGGGGCTGCAACCAGTCTCTCTGGTGCACGCGTTGCAGAACCACGACGAGCTGACCTACGAGCTGGTGCATTTCGCCACAACCCACGGGGACGACATCTTCCCCTTCCGTGGCACCGACGTGACCGGTGCGGAGCTGGCGATCAAGATTCGAGCCGAGCTCATCGAGCGGCTCACCGGCGACGCTGCGCCATACAACGACATCTTCACAACCAACGGCATAGCCTCCACAACCGCGACGATCATCACCGCATCGCTGGGGATCACCGACATCTCCGAGCTCGACCACGAGGATGTCGAGCAGGTGAAGGAGGCGCATCTGCTGCTAGCCATGTTCAACGCACTGCAACCTGGTGTCTTCGCTTTCTCCGGCTGGGACGTCTGCGGCATGTTGACGCTGGACCGATCTCAGGTCGCACATCTTATGAGAACTGGCGACACCCGCTGGATCCATCGCGGCGCATACGACTTGATGGACTATCAGCCGAAGGCGACCGAATCATCATCCAAGATGCCCCGTGGCCGCAGCCTCTATGGTTCGCTACCCGAGCAGCTGAGGCAGAAGAACTCGTTCGTCTCAAGACTGCGGGACATCTTGGCCGTCCGACGCCGCTACGGCATCGCCACCAGCACGCAGATCGACATTCCCGCCGTGTCGAACAAGGCCCTGCTCACGATGGTTCATCGGCTGGACAGCGGGCTCGTTCAGGTAACTGCCCTGAACTTCTCGAACCATCCGATCTCTGACCGAGTGATCTCCGAGCATCTCCCTCCGGGCGCCGCAGTCATCGACATGTTCTCCGAGAGAAGACTCGGCATGGTCGATCAGCGGGGCACCTTCCCTCTGGGCTTGGGCCCCCATCAGGGCACGTCCCTTCTTCTTGCCGACACGGTCAAGCCAACCGCTGGGTAACCGCCATCTCCAGCTAGCGCGCCAGTCCAAGACTTGGCTCGCCAGCAATCGGTTGGCGAGGCAGACACGAGACGCGGCACGTACGCCAGACATCGGGACGGTCCGCGTCATCGCGGCCGGTCGGCGGCGTCTTCATTAGTGGGAGCACCGACGGTTGCCGAACGTACTAGGCCAGCGGGTCCGGCTCGGCAGCTCGCGGTTCCTTCCAGGAAGCGGGCATCCCGACCGGGAAGACCTGACGATCGACGCCTACCCGAGCAGAGGGACCACCAGAGAATGACTGTCGTAGAACAGGCCCCGCCCCCTGAAGCGGTGCCAGGTGCGGTGCCGAAACCGGCATCCGGATCGACCGAGTCAGGGTCGGTGGTTGCGGTCGTGATGGATTTCGTCGGCGCCACGCTGCCTCAGTTCGACCAGCTGCTCGAGAGCATGCGGCTCCGTCCAGAGGGCCAGGGGCTGACGGGCAGCCTCTTTCAGTGGTCGCGAAGTACGCAGGACGGCGTCCGGGTCACCGACGTCTGGCAGTCACGTCATCACTTCGAGGTATGTCTCCGCGAGGAGATCGAGCCCCGCCTTTCTGATGCCGGCCTTCGAGAACCCGAAGTCACGACATATGAGGTCCACACCTATCTCACCCAGGGACCGAACGCCGACCAGCAGATCGGTAACAACGCGTTCGGAAACCCAGCCGCGCGGTCGAACTCAGCACCCGGCCGGCAGGTGCTCGCTCCGGCGGAGGGACAGTGACGTGGAAGGGAACGAAAGCCTCGACCCTGCAGATCGGTCACTAGTGGGCGACGATTCCGGTGCGGTCGTGAATTTCGCCGTCGGTCCTTCTGGTGTCGGCCCGGTGATGGGCTTCAATTCCGATGACTTCTTCCCATCAGCACCAGCCGCGGACCTGGAGAGTAGCCAAACCCACTCACCTGAGGAGGAGGAATCGTGACAACGAAGGTCGAGGAATCCATCTTGGTCAACGTGCCGGTCAGCACAGCATACGACCAGTGGACGCAATTCGAAGATTTTCCCGAGTTCATGGGGGGAATCACGAGCGTCAAGGTGTTGAGTGAGGATCGCTTGGAGTGGGTCGCCGAGATTGCTGGCGTGCGCCGCAGGTGGGAAGCGAAGATCCTCGAGCAGATTCCCGATCGGAGGATTGCGTGGGCCGCGACCGAGGGCGCCACCAACGCCGGTGCGGTGACTTTCGAAGACCTCGGTGGTGGGCTGACGTCGGTCCGACTCTCGTTGGAGTACGAGCCGGAGGGGCCGGTCGAGCTGATGGCGGACAGTCTCAACGTGGTCGCCGAACGGGCGAAGGGGGATCTTGACTGGTTCAAGGCGTTCATCGAATCCGAGGGCCACGCGACCGGGGCGGGGTTACCCCCGGCGAACGAACCGATCAGCGCCTCGAGCGTCCGGAGTGGAGCATGAACGGGTCACCTCGCCGGCGCGTTGGCCGGCGGTTGGGCGTAGCCGGGTTGGTCGTGGCCTCGGTGCTAGTGCTGGGAGCCTGCCGGGCGACCGGCGGGGGGTTCATCGGTGACCCCACCGAGGGGGGCCCGGTCAGTGTGTACCAGGGCGATGCGGAGTTCGGGTTCACCTTCAACTGCGAGATGGAGGTGAAGAAGAACCGGCCTCGGGCGGTGATCACCGGCGAGATCACCTACCACGACGCTCCCAGCTCGATCGTCCTGGGGACCAACCTCGAGCCGACCCTGTTTCCGGAGATCCGGCTGCACGGCACCGTAGAACCCCTCATCGTGCCGAGAGTCGGCTCGTGCGAGGAAGCGGTGGAGGGTCTGCCGGGGGCCTTGTTCGAGGGCACCTACCGACCTCAGGAGAAGGCGCTGCGGTCTCAGCAGGGCGAGTTCGTCGTCGAGGTGTTCGACCAGGGTGAGCCGGGCAGCTCACAGGAGGAGATCACCGGGGACGGCTTCTCCATCCAGCTGTTCGGAGGCGCCTACAACGGCTACACCCGGGCCGGCTACATCGAGGGCGGCAACGTCCAAGTGGAGGAATAGCAGTAGCCAACCTGCAGGGCGGTGGGCATCAAGCTGGGCTGGACGAGTCTGGGCGAGGGCCAGGGGACCGGCCTCCGGCCGTCACTTTGCGGCGGTCGTGAGCCAACCGCTTCTCCAGGCCGTCGAGAATGAGTTCAAGACCAAAGCCGTACTCGTTCCCGTAGTCGTATCCGGGCTGAAGCACGTGTTCCGTTGTCAGCGCGGCGAGGTGCGGGTAATCCTTCGTGGGGAAGTGCAACAGAAAGGCCTTCGCGAGCTCGGAGGTTTCTTCGGGGGTACCGAACGCGAGACTGCGTTCCTGAAGGACAAACCCGTAGATATAGCTGTCGAGGGCGGAGAATGCGTGGGCGGCCAGCTGGATCGAGAAACCCGCGTCCAGCAGACAGCCGATGACGGCATCGTGGTGACGAAGGGTCGCGGAACCGGGAGTCCGGCGGGACTCCATCAGGCCGACGGCCCACGGGTGCCGGGTCATGGCCGCCCGCATCGAGATGGATCGCTCTCGCATGGCCGTCTTCCAGTCCTGGTCGTCAGGTAGCTCGACCTCGCTGAAGACGGCATCGACCATGCCGTCGAGGAGGTCGTCCTTGTTGGCGATGTGGTTGTAGAGCGACATCGTCCCGCCGCCGAGTTCTAGGCTGAGCTTGCGCATGCTGAGCGCCTCGATCCCGCGTTGGTCGGCGAGGTCGAGAGCGGCCTGCAGCAGCTGTGCTCTCGTCCAGGGAGCCCTGGGCTCTGCCCTCGGGCCTGGAACCTCAGCCATCTGTCTCTCCCATGTGTCTTCCCATCTGTAGGTCGGCAGCATCCCCCATTGACGCCACGTACAGTGTACGTGTAACGTACGACGTACGCGTACATCGTACGTAGAGACTGGCCGAGCGGGCAACCGGCTTCCTCGGGTACGCCAGATCTCGCCGTTGAAGGGAACCGCGATGAGCAATCGCACCGACTACCCGCCCGTACCGCAACACGCACCTGACGTGCGGCCGCTCGCCTCTCGGCTTCCGGCTGCTCACTGGCCGATCCGCAGCGCGAGCATCACCGCCGGCGTCGCACTGCTGCTCATGTCAGTCGTCGCCATCTTCGGCAACGTCGTGGTGATCGACGGCCTGGTCATCGAGGGCGATGCTGCCCAGACCGCCGCCAACATCGTCGGCTCCCAGGGACTGTTCCGGCTCGGCATCGCGAGTCTCGTCGTCGTGGTCGCCCTCGACGTGGTGGTCGCGTGGGCGCTCTACCGGGTCTTCAGTCCCGTCAACTGGAGCCTCTCGTTGCTGGCCGCCACGTTGCGACTCACCTATTCCGGGGTCCTCATGGTCGCGGTCGGACAACTGCTCGGCGTGGTTCGGCTGCTCACCGACAGCTCCAACCTGGCTCTCCTCGGGGCCGACCAGCTGAACGCCCAGGCGATGGTGGGCATCACCGCCTTCAACGACATCTGGTACGTCGGCCAGGTCCTGTTCGGCCTCCACCTGCTCGTCATCGGCTACTTGGCCTACCGGTCCGGATACCTCCCGAGGGTGCTCGGTGTCCTGCTCGCCATCTCCGGCCTGGGCTATGCCACCGACAGCCTTGGCGCGGTGCTCTCCCAGAGCCCGTGGACCGACATCAGCAGGTTCACGTTCATCGGCGAGTTCCTGCTTGCGCTCTGGCTGGTGATCCGGGCCAGGCAGATCGCCATCATGGCCTCCGCGCTCGAGGGTGGTGGGATGCACCCCCGGACAATGGCTGACGTCGACGTCTGAGTGCGCCCGCTCAGCTCCACCGAGAGGCCCCGGGATACCGCCGGGGCCTCTCTGTACGCGCCGGTGGCTCCCGTCGTGCCCACCCGGCAAATCAACCGTCGACCAGCGGCAACACCGGCTCTAGGGTGAGATATGGCTGCCCTGGTGGTGCCGTTCGACCATGCCGAGACGACCTCGCTGGCCGCGGTCGGCGGGAAGGCGCTCAACCTCGGCATCCTGTCCGCCGCGGGATTCCCGGTTCCGACGGGTTTCGTCGTCACCACGCGGGCGTATGAGCTGGCCGCCGGCGACCGGGTCGCCGCACTGCTCGTCGGTCTGTCCACCACGGCCGACCCCGCCGCGGCTGCCGAACGGGTGCGGGCGGCGGTCCTCGCGATGCCGGTACCGGAGGAGGTACGCGAGGAGGTGCTCGCGGCGTACCGGCTACTGGGCGACGATGTCGCCGTGGCGGTCCGATCGTCCGCCACGGCGGAGGACCTGGCCTTCGCCAGCTTCGCCGGACAGCAGGACACCTATCTCAATATCGTCGGAGCCGATGCCCTCGTCGACTCCGTACGCCGTTGCTGGGCGTCGCTGTGGACCGACCGGGCCGTCGACTATCGGGCTCGGAACGGCGTCGACCACGGCTCGGTTCGGCTCGCCGTGGTGGTCCAGCAGATGGTGCAGGCCGCCACCGCCGGGGTCCTGTTCACCGCGGACCCGGTGACCGGGACCCGGCACCACAGCGTTCTCGACGCCAGCCCTGGGCTGGGCGAGGCTGTCGTGTCCGGCGCCGTGAACCCGGACCGGTTCGTGGTCGACTCCACGACGGGAGAGATCCTGAGCCGTCGGATCGGCGACAAGCGGATGCTGATCCGGGCGCGGACCGGCGGCGGAGTGGAACGAGTCGAGCGGCCGGACGGCGAGGGGACTCCGGCGCTGTCCGACTCCCAGATCAAAGCCCTGACCGACCTCGGCCGGCGGGTACAGGACCACTTCGGATCGCCGCAGGACATCGAGTGGGCGCTCGACGAGTCCGGCACGGTGTGGCTCACCCAGGCCCGCCCGATCACCACCTTGTACCCGGTGCCGGATGAGGTCGAGCCCCCCACGCGGGCGTACATGTGCCTGAGCCTGGCGCAGGGTCTGACCCGCCCGATAACGCCGATGGGCCTGGCTGCGTTCCGGTTGATCGCTACCTCCGTCGCCTCCGCGGCCGGGCACCCGCCGGCAGACCCGCTCCGCGGACCGGCCGCCTACCGGTCGATCGGACAGCGCCTGTTCGTCGATATCACTCCGGTGGTGCGCAACCGGGTCGGGCGCCACGCCATGCTGACCGTCTTCGGGGTCATGGAGGCGCGTGCGGCGGCGGTGATTCGACGGCTGACCGCCGATCCCCGCTTCACCCTGGTGGACGCCTCGCCGCTGCGAACGCTGCGGCCGGTGGCTCGGGTCGTGCTCGGCGTCGGGACGCCGCGGCGGATCCTGTTGGCCGCCCTGAGCCCATCCCGGGCCTACCGAGCCATCGACGAGGTGGAGGCAGGGCTGCGCCGCGATCTCGAGCTGCCGGACGACGCCACCCCCGAGCAACGCCTCGACCATGTCCAGCGGCAGCTGTCCGGTCGGGTGTTCCTGGTGATGCCGACGGTCATCGGCTATCCGGCGGCCGGCTTTCTCCTGCTGGGCCTGGCGCGAAGGCTGCTCGGCGACCTGGCGGGGCCGGGAGAGCTGCAGTCGGTGCTGCGCGGACTCGCGCACAACGTGACCACGGAGATGGACCTGGAGCTGTGGCAGCTGACGGAGCGCATTCGTGCCGACCGCGAGGCCGCTCAGACGTTCGACGCTCGACCCGTGACCGAGCTGACCGGCGCGTACCACCGTGGGGAACTGCCCCGGACCGTGCAGCGGGGACTGGCCGAGTTCCTGCGAACGTACGGTCATCGGGCCGTCGCGGAGATCGATCTCGGGATGCCCCGGTGGTCCGACGACCCGTCGCACCTGATCGGTGTGATCAAGAACTACCTGCGCCTGACCGACCAGGACCGGTCACCGACCGACCAGTTCACCGACGGTAACGAGCAGGCCGAGCAGATGGTCGTCGAGCTCGTGGGTCGGGCGCGTCACCGGGGCCGCGTACGGGCCCGGGTTGTGGGGTTCGGGCTGCGGCGCGCCCGCCAGCTGGCGGGCCTGCGGGAACGGCCGAAGTTCATGCTCGTGGTCGCCCTCGCCGCCGTTCGCCAGCAGCTGGGCCTGGTGGGAGAGATCCTGGCCGACCGCGAGCGGATCGTCGCGGTCCGACGACATCTTCTTCCTCGACCTCGCTGAGGCTCGACGCGGCCTGGCGGGGGAGGACCTGTCCACGCTGGTCGAGCAACGGCGGGCGGCCTACGAGCTCGAGCTGCGGCGCCGGCATGTACCCCGCGTGCTCCTCTCCGACGGTACGGAGCCGGAGGCGGTCGGGGCCGCCGGGGTGGCCGACGGTGCTCTGGTGGGCAGTCCGGCATCGGCCGGAGTGGTGACGTCGCGGGCGCGCGTGGTGCTGGATCCCGTCGGCGCGCACCTGGAGCCGGGGGAGATCCTGGTGGCGCCCTCCACCGACCCGGGATGGACCCCGCTGTTCCTGACGGCCGGCGGGCTGGTGATGGAGATGGGCGGATCCAACTCCCATGGAGCCGTGGTCGCCCGGGAGTACGGCATCCCCGCGGTGGTCGGCGTACCCGACGCAACGGCCCGGATCACCTCGGGTCAGCTGATCACGGTCGACGGCGCCGCCGGTTCCGTTCAGGTGTCCGAGCAACCGAGCCAGCACACCGGCCCGCTGGGCTGACCGGCAACGGTCGAGACTTACTCGTCCGCCACCGCGTCGTCGCCACCTTCGGTCGGGGCGGGCCGGGTGATGGTGATCTTCGCGGTTCCGGCGTCGAGATCGATCCCCAGGGGAGGTCCACCACCGTGCGCGGGGTTCGCGACCATGACCTTCCGCCGGTCTCGCTCCTCGCGGAGATACTTAAGACCGGGCTGGAAGATCTCCAGGAAGCTCATCGGCTTCCAGCATAGGAGCCGCCGCGCTGACGTCAGTCACGCAACCTGACGGACGCGGAGCGGGTGGACCTACGGGGCCGTGAAGCTGAACTTGGCGTAGTTCACGTTGCTGTTCACCGAAAAGATGTCCAGCGGTCGGAGCCCTACACCCTCGATCAAGCTCCAGAAGGTGTCCAGCGGGTAGGAGGTGAAGGTCAGGTGCCGGGCGAAGTAGTCCTCGTGCTTCTGCTGGTACTTCTCCCGGCCGTTGTCGTAGCGGATCTGCACGCAGCCGAGTCCGCCGGGAGCCAGAAGGCCGGCGACCACGCGCAGGACCTCGCCGCCGTACTCGCGGCTCGGGAAGTGCTGGAAGACCGCGGCCTCGCCCCCGCCAGTGGGACATGTCCCGCCGATAGTCCTCATCGGGATGCCCGTCCCAGACGGCAATCACGTCGTGGCCCTTCGGCGACCCGGTCGATCGAAGGTCCTCGGCTGCGGGGGTGGAAGTCATGCGCGTCACATTAAAGGCGGAGTCGGGACCAAACCGTCAAGGACGCGAACTTTCCACACATTTAGGTAACTTCTAGTTACTAGTTCACCGAGCTGTTGCCCGAAGTGCCGCCGGCCGCGAGCTCGAGGGCCGGGTCGCCAGCTGCTGGGACAGCCGGACGATGCCCAGCTGGGGTACGCCGCGCGTCGTGCCCGGGCGGCGTCCTACGCGCTCCAGCCCGCTCCGACGCTGACCAGTCGGTGGGGTAGGGACGTGTCTCAACGGCTGGGGTCGTACGAGGTGGTCGCGTCGGTCCGGCGCTCGACGCCGACCCGGACCCAGTGCACCAGCAGGTCGCCGTCGACCGGGCCGGCGAGCAGCAGCAGCCCGACCGCGATGAGCTCGTACCCGTACTGGGTCTCCGGTGAGGCGAACCACCACCCCGCCAGCAGACCGGCGCACTCCACCCGGAGGTCGTCACGGCCCTCGGCCGACTCGGTCAGCCGTTCGATGACGGACTGGAAGAGCGGCTCCTGCGCGGCCAGCAGGGCCTCCCCGTGCAACCGGGCCGAACGGGTCTGGTCGTCGGTGGACATACGCCCAGTATCGAACGTGTGTTCTTATTCTCGGGTTTCGATCCGGTCAAGGTTTGGCTCAGGTTGGGCGGCTCAGCGGCGGCAGAACGCCACGACCACCGGCAGCTCTGGTCGGTAGCCGTCGGTCGTGTCGATGTCCAGGGTCGGCACATCCAGGCTCAGCGGCGTGAAGGACGGCGTGGCGGCCAGGTGCTCGAGGTCGGCATGGGCCGCCCGGGTCGGCTGCTCGACGCGCCGGCGCTGCATCCGGTAACGCGCCTCGTCCTCACCGACCAGGCAACGGAGGATCTTGAGGTCGGCCAGGCCGTCGAGCAGAACCAGCCCTTCGGTCCACAGCTGGTGCTGGAAGGCGGCCTCGGCGACCGCCGTCACCTCGGCGCGCAGCAGGAGCTCCAGGTTGGCGAAGAATGTGCCGTAGGTCCGCAGGGTCAGCGGGTCGCTGGTGGTCGGGACGAAGCCCGGCTCGGCCGCGACCATCCCCTCCTTGATCGCGTCCCGTGACACGACCGGACAGCCGACGGCTGCGCCGACCGCGTACGCGAGCGTGGTCTTGCCCGATCCCGCCGGCCCGGTGACCAGGACCAGCGTGGGTCGGCCCACGCGAACGGCCTCAGGCCTTCACTTCGGGCTGCTTCGCCTGGGGCACCTCGCTGAGGAAGCCGGTCTGTTCCAGCTGGTCGGCCAGGGCGGCTCCATCCGGCGCGTACAGCCAGGGCACCCCGGACCCGTTCGACGGCGCCCGCTCGCGCAGGCTGCTGCCGGCCAGCACGGCCTCGCTCGGACTCAGCTGGCGGATGCAGACGCCGGCGACGTTGTCCGGGTGCTGCTTCACGAAGTCGCCGTAGATGGAGGGGTCGTGCTGGCCGTCGTCACCGATCAGCAGCCACTTGATCTGCGGGAACTCTTGCGCCAGCCGCTCCAGCGAGCTGCGTTTGTGCGCGCGTCCACTGCGGAACCACGCGTCGGCGGTCGGTCCCCAGTCGGTGAGCAGCAGGGCGCCGGCAGGGTAGAGGTTGCGGGACAGGAAGCGGGTGAGGCTCGGCGCGACGTTCCAGGCCCCGGTGGACAGGTAGACCACCGGGGCACCGGGGTGCTGGGAGGTCAATCGCTCGTAGAGCACCGGCATGCCGGGCGTGGTGGCTCGGGCGTGCTCGTTGACCACGAAGGTGTGCCAGGCGGCGAGGAACGGCCGGGGCAGGGCCGTGACCATCACGGTGTCGTCGATGTCGGACACGATCCCGAACCGGAGCTCCGGGTCGACCACGAACACCTTGGCCGTGGCCACGGACGAGCCCTCCGAGCTGAGCCCGATCTCATGCCAACCCGCTGACAGGTCCACGTCGACCAACGCGTCGATGATGCCGCTGGAGTCGGCCTGCACCGTCTGCACGGAGTCGCCCGCGTGTATCTCGACCGTCGCGTTCTCCACCGGCACGTTGATGAAGTTTCGCCAACCACGGAGACCGGTCGGTTCACTGGCCGGCCGTGACGGGTCCTTGGTCAGCAGCACCCGACCGAGGACGCGGATCCAGTCGGTCGACCCGTATCCGGTGTGCGGGACCACGTACGCCACGGCGCCGGCCTCCCGCGCCCGCCGGGATCGCCATCGGTGAAAGGCCCGGTCCGCCCGCGCCGCTCGGTGAATCTCGGGAGCCTCCATGGCTCCAACCTTACGGTCCGCCGCGACGGGGCGGCAGCCCCGCGCTGGTTACTCGCCGCCGTTGCGCCGGAGCACCTCGCTCAGCCGCTCGGCCGCGGCGATCACCGCGGGTGCGTGCAGCCGGCCCGGCTGGCGGGAGAGCCGCTCGATCGGTCCGGACACGCTCACCGCTGCGATCACCTTGCCGGAGGGGGAGCGGACTGGGGCCGACACCGAGGCCACGCCCGCCTCCCGCTCGCCGACCGAGTGGGCCCAGCCGCGGCGCCGGACCGCGGCCAGTGCGACCGCTGAGTAGCGGCTGCCCCGCAGCCCGCGCTGCATCCGCTCCGGCTCCTCCCAGGCCAGCAGCACCTGGGCGGCCGACCCGGCGGACATGGTCAGCTGGGTGCCCACCGGGACGCTGTCGCGCAGTCCGGACATCCGCTCGGCGGTGGCCACGCAGATCCGGTACTCGCCCTGGCGGCGGAACATCTGCGCCGACTCGCCGGTGATGTCGCGGAGCCGGGCCAGGACGGGCCCGGCGGTGGCCAGCAGCCGGTCCTCACCGGCGGCCGAGGCGAGCTCACCGAGCCGTGGACCGAGGACGAACCGGCCTTGCAGGTCGCGGCCGACCAGCCGATGATGCTCGAGGGCGACGGCCAGCCGGTGGGCGGTCGGACGGGCCAGACCGGTCGAAGCCACGAGCCCGGCCAACGTGGTGGGACCGGTCTCCAGGGCACTGAGCACCTGGGCGGCTTTGTCCAGAACGCCGACACCGCTAGTGTTGTCCATGCCTTGATATTGCCGTCTCGGATGTTGGAACGCAAGTTTCGTTGGACAGATGAAAAGGAGCGCCGTCGGGTCATGGGCAAGACGCTGAGCGAGAAGATCTGGGACGACCACGTCGTCCGGTCGGCCGAGGGCGAGCCGGACCTGCTCTTCATCGACCTCCACCTGGTCCACGAGGTGACCAGCCCCCAGGCGTTCGACGGGCTTCGGCAGGCCGGCCGGCCGGTTCGGCGCCCGGACCTCACGCTCGCCACCGAGGACCACAACACCCCGACGCTGAACATCGACCGGCCGATCGCGGA
Organism: uncultured Actinomycetota bacterium; assembly: GCA_963808435.1. Classification (GTDB taxonomy): domain Bacteria; phylum Actinomycetota; class Actinomycetes; order Propionibacteriales; family Propionibacteriaceae; genus Microlunatus. The sequence goes on from CAWEFW010000005.1 coordinate 29,351, forward strand.
CCCGGTGTCGCGGACCCAGGTGGAGACGCTGCGCAAGAACGCGGCGGAGTTCGGCGTCCGGATCCACAGCCTCGGTGACCTGGACCAGGGGATCGTGCACATCATCGGGCCGCAGCTCGGGCTGACCCAGCCCGGTATGACCGTGGTCTGCGGCGACTCGCACACCTCGACCCACGGCGCATTCGGGGCGATCGCCTTCGGGATCGGTACCTCCGAGGTCGAGCACGTGCTGGCCACCCAGACGCTGCCGCAGGCCCGGCCGAAGACCATGGCCGTCAACATCGAGGGGGAGCTGCCCGCTGGCGTGACGGCCAAGGACATCGTGCTCGCGCTGATCGCCAAGGTCGGCACCGGCGGCGGCCAGGGCTACATCGTGGAGTACCGCGGGTCGGCTATCCGGGCGCTGTCCATGGAGGGCCGGATGACCATCTGCAACATGAGCATCGAATGGGGGGCCAAAGCCGGGCTCATCGCCCCGGACGAGGCCACGTACGCCTACCTTCAGGGCCGCCCGCACGCGCCGCAGGGCGCGGCCTGGGACGCGGCGGTGGCCTACTGGTCGACTCTGCAGACCGACCCCGACGCGGTCTTCGACGCCGAGGTCGACCTCGATGCGGCCGGCCTGAGCCCGTTCGTCACCTGGGGCACGAACCCCGGTCAGGGCGTTCCGCTGGGCGCGGCCGTGCCCGATCCCGAGACCTTTGCCGAGGAGGCCGACCGCACCGCGGCCACCAAGGCGCTGGAGTACATGGCGCTGCAGCCCGGTCAGCGGATGCGCGACATCGCCGTGGACACGGTGTTCCTCGGCTCGTGCACCAACGGGCGGATCGAAGACCTGCGGGCCGCGGCCGCGGTCATCTCGGGCCACCACGTGGCGGACTCGGTCCGGATGCTCGTGGTCCCCGGCTCGGCCCGGGTCCGGCTGCAGGCCGAGTCCGAGGGTCTGGACGTGGTCTTCAAGGAGGCCGGTGCCGAGTGGCGGGCCGCCGGCTGTTCGATGTGTCTGGGCATGAACCCCGACCAGCTGGCACCCGGTGAGCGCTCGGCGTCCACGTCGAACCGCAACTTCGAAGGCCGGCAGGGCAAGGGTGGACGGACCCATCTGGTCTCGCCGCTGGTCGCCGCAGCGACCGCCGTGACGGGCCGGCTCAGCTCGCCCGCCGACCTGAAGGAAGAGGTGCTGATCAGTGGATAAGTTCTCCAGCCACACCGGGACAGCGCTGCCGCTGCGGCGCAGCAACGTCGACACCGACCAGATCATCCCGGCGGTCTACCTGAAGCGGGTGACCAAGACCGGGTTCGAGGACGGCCTGTTCGCGGCCTGGCGCAACGACCCGACCTTCGTGCTCAACCTCCCCGCTTACGCCGGCGCGACCATCCTGATCCCCGGTCCGGACTTCGGTACCGGCTCGTCGCGGGAGCACGCGGTCTGGGCGCTGCAGAACTACGGGTTCAAGGTGGTGCTCGGCTCCCGGTTCGGCGACATCTTCCGCGGCAACTCCGGCAAGTCCGGGCTGCTGGTCGGCGTGGTCGAGCAGAAGATCATCGAGGAGCTGTGGGACTACGTCGAGGCGCACCCGGCGAACCCCATCACCGTGGACCTGGTCGAGCGGACCATCACCGCGGAGGGCTTCTCGACGACCTTCGAGATCGACGACTACACCCGCTGGCGGCTGATGGAGGGGCTGGACGACATCGGTCTCACCCTTCGGCACGTCGATGCGATCGACCGCTTCGAGCAGACCCGCCCGTTGTTCAAGCCGGCGACACTGCCGGCCAAGGTCGCGAGCGTCGGATAGCGAGCCGACGGGCGGAGGAGCGAGCGAACGCGCTTTTGTTCGTGAACGGTGACGACGTCGTCGGGAGTGGAGCGCCGGGCACGAGCGACCAGAAGCGTCGCGATCGTCAACTAACGGTCGTTTCGCTGGTGACCTGGCCGACCAGCTCCACAGGCGATCAGGTTGCCCTCGCTGTCGTGGGACACACATCGCGCTCGCCAGTGACGCCGTAGGACGGGGTAGTAGCCCTCGAATCCAGGACTCCCCGTTCATCCGCGCGGGGAGCGGGTGGTCCAGCAACACCACTTCCTCAACTCGTTGCTGATCACGGTGCCGGCGGTGCCGGACGTTCTCGCAGCGACGCGGTTTCCTCTTGGGAGGCTATTGAGCCTCGAGGGACGGGAAGTGCGGGCTATTTTCCTGCGCGACAACACAAATGTGCTGTTTGTGATTGTCGGGCCCGACGATCTTCCCTAACGTGATTTCAGCAGCCGTCACCGTTGCGGCCACATTCTGCTGCCGGTGAGACAACCCCCCGAGAAAGGTGAGCATGAACAAGGCGGAACTGATTGAGGCGCTGTCGGTTCATTTCGACGGCAGCAAGACCGAAGCAGCGAAAGCCCTCAATGCGGTGGTGTCGACCATCACCTACAAGACCGCCGCCGGTGAGAAGGTCTCCATCACCGGTTTCGGAGTGTTCGAGAAGGTCCATCGCTCAGAGCGCATGGTGCGCAACCCACGGACCGGCGAACGCAAGAAGGCCGAAGCCACCGCAGTCCCGCGGTTTCGCGCCGGGTCCGACCTGAAGGCGTACGTCGCCGGCGACAAGCAGGTGCCGGAGACCAACCACCAGTCCCCGGCCAAGAAGGCGACGCCGGCCAAGCGAGCCGCCGCCAAGAAGGCGGCGGCCAAGCGGAGCTGAGCTTCACCACCAGGCGCTGAGCACCCGGCCTGCTGCGGTCACGGCATGCAGCCGTTGGCCGGCCCGAACTCGGTGTCGCTGATCGGCGACCACCTCGTCCGGGAGCACGACCCGCCGCCCCGCCGCGGTGACGGCGAGCGACCGGCCATGGTCATCCGTCCAGTCGGTGGCGGTGACGACCTGGTAGTCGCCGAGCCGGCCGTCCGGGGTCAGCAGCGCCGCCGTGGATGGACCGACGCCCAGGCCGACCGCGGTGGCCAGGTCCACCTCGGTGTCCACGTCGCGGCGGGCGTCGGCCAACGGCTCGCCGAGCACCTCTTCGGTGAGCGGCTCCGCCCCACCGGCCCGGTGCCGCGCCGCCGACCGGCCCTGGAAGTCGGGAGCGAGCGGAGCATCGTGGGCCACCAGCATCGTCGTTCCCACGCCGGACGCGTCGGCGAGGAAGGCGCGTGAGAAGTGGCCGGAGACCTGGAGGACCCGGGCGACCGAGGCCGGGCGGAGGGCCGGCAGGTCGCCCACGCAGGCCAGGACCGTGCCGAAACCCTGGGCCCGTAACTCATCCGCACCGTACGCCAGCGCCGCGTTCATTCCGGGCTGGGCCGGCTCCGGTACCACGTGCGCCGCGAGGCCGGCCCGGGCCAGGCGGGAGGCGAGCGCCGGCTGCCCGCTCACCACGGCCACCCGGGACACGACGGTCGCCAGGGCGCGCAGGGTGTCGAGCGCCATCGTCCAGGCCAGCCGCTGCCGAAGCGGCGCGGGAAGGTCGAGCCGCGACTTTGCGTACTCGCTCGGTTTGAGAGCGACCACGCGCAGCCGCCGGCGCGACCGCGTCGGACGTATCCATCAGGCGTCGATGCTGCCATGGTCGGTGCGGGCGGGTCCTCGAGGACGGCGAGCACGGCACGCCCGCCGGGGGTTCAGGGGGTCCCCTCGTTGCCGGGCTAGGGTGAACCCGGTGGGTTCCCGCGGAACCGCCCAGCAACGCAACGTGTAGCGACGACCGGAGGTGTGGATGGCCGACCGGCCGGTCGAGCGCTCGGCTGCGGCGCGGTCACTCGCCCAGGTCAACCGCGAACCTGACCGCGGCACGATCTTCGTGGTGGTGACGCTGCTCAACCTGGTCGCCCGGCCGCTGACCCGACGAGACTGGCGCGGGCAGGACAAGATCCCGCAGACCGGCGGGGTGGTCTTCGTGGTCAACCACATCTCCAACGCCGACCCGATCGCCCTCGGCCAGTTCCTGGCGTTCTCCGGGCGATGGCCGCGGTTCCTGGCCAAGGCCTCGCTCTTCCGCATCCCGGTGCTCGGGCCGATCCTGCGTCGGTGCGGCCAGATTCCGGTGCAGCGGCAGTCGGCCAGGTCCGCCGACGCCTTGCTCGCGGCGGTGGAGGCGGTGCACCAGGGCCGGGCCGTGGTGATCTACCCGGAGGGCACGATCACCCGTGACCCGGACCTGTGGCCGATGGCCGGCAAGACCGGCGCCGCCCGGATCGCCCTGCGCACCGGATGTCCGGTGGTCCCGATCGGGCAATGGGGAGCCCAGGAGCTGATGTACGGCCCGGAGATTCACTTCCCCAAGCTGCTGCCGCGCAAGACGCTCCGGCTGCTGGCCGGTGACCCGGTGAGTCTGGACGACCTGCGCGACCAGCCGGTCTCCGGCGCGACCCTCAACACGGCCACCGACCGGATCATGGACGCCATCACCGCGCTGGTCGCCGAGCTGCGGCAGGAGTCCCCACCGGCCGAGCGGTTCGTCCCACCGCCCACCGCCTCGAAAGGAGCGTCATGACCGAGCCAGGCCGGCCATCGCGGCGGGTGACGGTGATGGGTTCCGGCTCGTGGGGGACCGCGTTCGCCCTGGTGCTGGCCGATGCCCACAACGACGTCACCTTGTGGGCCCGCCGGCCGGAGCTCGCGGCGGTGATCAACGCCGAGCACCGCAACCCGGACTACTTCCCGACCATCGACCTGCCGACGACCGTGTGTGCCCTCAGCGACCCGGCCGCGGCCATGGACGGCGCCGAGTTCGTGGTGCTCGCCGTGCCCTCGCAGTCGTTGCGCAGCAACCTGGCCGGCTGGTCAGTGCCGGAGTCGGCCATCGTGGTCAGCTTGGCCAAGGGCATCGAGCTGGGCACCGGACTGCGGATGAGCGAGGTGATCTCCGACGCGACCAACGTTGCGCCCGAGCGGATCGCGGTGGTCACCGGACCCAACCTGGCCCGGGAGATCGCGGAGCGGCAGCCCTCTGCCAGTGTGGTGGCCAGTGTCTCCCCGATCACGGCCGAGGCCCTGCAGCAGACCTGCCACACACCCCGGTTCCGGGCTTACACCAACACCGACGTCATCGGTTGCGAGCTGGGCGGTGCGACCAAGAACGTGATCGCTCTCGCGGTCGGCATCGCCGTCGGGCTGGGCCTGGGCGCCAACGCGACCGCCTCGGTGATCACCCGCGGCCTGGCCGAGATCAGTCGGCTGGGGACCGCCCTGGGCGCCGACCCGTACACGTTCTCCGGTCTCGCCGGCCTCGGCGACCTGGTGGCCACCTGCTCCTCACCGTTGTCGCGCAACCGGACGTTCGGCGAGGAGCTGGGGAAGGGCCGGACCGTCGCCGAGATCACCGCCTCCACCCGCCAGGTCGCCGAGGGCGTGAAGTCCTGCGCATCGATCCAGGCGCTCGCCGCCGCGCACGGCGTGGAGATGCCGATCGTCGAGCACGTGGCCGCGGTGATCGCCGGCCGGCTGACCCCGACGGAGATGATCACGGCGCTGATGTCCCGCTCGGCCAAGCCGGAGCGCTACTAGGGCGGGTCTCCCGAACCCCGGTCGAGAGCGAGCGGCGGTCCGGGAAGTGATGGGCAAGGCGGGAAGAGGAGGTCGTAGCGGTGTTCTACGGACGACGATGACAACGTGGCCCGTCGCTTTCCGGTCGTCGCGCAGCCGATCGGGGTTCGGGAGAGCCCTAGTACCCGGGCAGCCCGTCCAGCGCCTGGGCCAGGTCGTCCCAGAGGTCCTCCACGTGCTCGATCCCCACCGACATCCGGACCAGGCCCTCGGGGACGGACTCCAGCTCAGCGGGCCAGCGCCGGCGCCGCTCCAAGGTGGACTCCACGCCGCCGAGGCTGGTGGCGAACACCCACAGCCGGCAGCCGTCGACCAGGGCATCCGCCTTCGCCGCGTCGGCGAGCTCGACCGAGATCAGCGAACCGAAGCCGCTCATCGTCCGGCACGCCCGCTCGTACGCCGGGTCGCTCCGCAGTCCCGGAAAGCGGACCCGCCGAATGGCCGGGTGCCGCGCCAGCCGCTCGGCCAGAACCTGGGCGTTCTGCTGGGCCCGGCCCAGCCGAAGGGGGAGAGTGCGGAGGCCGCGGAGGGACAGGTAGGCCTCCATCGGTCCTGGGATGGCCCCGAAGGAGTGCCGCACCTCGGCCAGCGCCGCCAGTGTCTCCGCGTCGTCCGACCGCGCCACGACCGCCCCGAGCAGCACGTCGGAGTGCCCGGACAGCAGCTTGGTCATCGAGTGCACGACCAGGCTCGCCCCATGCTCGAGCGGCCGCTGCAGCAGGGGAGTGGCGAAGGTGTTGTCGACCACGAGCCGGACCCGCCCACCGAGCTCCTGGCCGATCCGGGGCAGGTCGGCGACCTCCATCATCGGGTTGGTGGGTGACTCCAGCCAGACCAGGTCGGCGCCGTCGGCCGCGGCCAGCACCGCTTCGGTGTCGGCTACGTCGACCCGGCGGACCGTCCAGCCGTACCGGGTGGCCCGGGCGTCCACCGCCGCCGCCACCCCGAGGTAGCAGGTGCGGGGCATGACGACCGCCGCGCCGGGATCGACCAGCTCGAGGACCGCCTGGCTGGCCGCCATGCCGGAGGCGAACGTCAGGGCCGCACCGCCTTCGAGGGTGCCCACCGCCTCCTCCAGCGCAGTCCAGGTGGGGTTGCCGTCCCGGCCGTAGCCGACTGTCGTATCAAGATCGGCATCGCCGACGTAGGTCGAGGCGAACTGCACCGGTGGGTTGAACGGCGCTCCGGCAGCGTGCGGTGGCCGGCCGACGGTGACCGCGACCGTCTCCGGACGGGTGTACGAGGGACCAGGGTCGGCGGGTCGGCTCATGCGTCCAGTCTTTCGCGTCGTCGGCGCGAGGCGGAGCCTGGCGCTAAGGTCGGGTCTCGTGACTGCCTCACCGGCGACCGCGCCTCCCGAGGCTCCGACGCGTACGCGGGTCGCCGTCGTCTTCGGGGGGGCCAGTAGCGAGCACCAGGTGTCCTGCCTGACCGCCGCCGGCGTGGTCGGTGTCCTCGACCCCGCTCAGTTCGACGTGGTGGGCATCGGCATCACCCGGACGGGCCGCTGGGTGTCGGTCGACCCGGCCGCGATCGCCGAGCTGCGCATCACCGACGGCCGACTGCCCGAGCTCAACGAGAACGCCGCGGACGCGGTGCTGCTGCGGGCGTCGGCCGGGTCGGAGCTGGCGGTCCGCCAGCGTTCCGCGCTGCACCAGGTGGGGCCGATCGACGTGGCGATCTCCCTGCTGCACGGCCCGTTCGGCGAGGACGGCACCATCCAGGGGCTGTTCGAGATGATGGGCACCCGCTACGTCGGCGCGGGCGTGCTGGCCAGCGCAGTCGGTATGGACAAGCACTTCATGAAACTGGTGCTCTCGGCCAGTGGGCTGCCGGTCGGTCCGTTCGTGTCGATCACCCCGGCGGAGTGGACCCGCGACCCCGCGGCCTGCCTGGAGGCGGTTGCGGCGCTGTCCAACCCGCTGTTCGTCAAGCCGGCCCGCGGCGGCTCCAGCCTGGGAATCAGTCGGGTGGACCACGAGGGTGAGCTGGCCGCCGCGATCGAGCTGGCCCAGCGGCACGATCCCAAGATCATCGTCGAGCAGGGTTTCGTCGGGGCCCGCGAGCTGGAGTGCGGCGTCCTGGCCGACCTCGACGGCGCGGCGCCCCGGGCCAGCGAGGTGGCCGAGATCCGTGTCGCCCGTGACGGTGGGTTCTACGACTTCGAGGCCAAGTACCTGCCCGACGAGCAGGTCGGTCTGGACGTTCCGGCCCAGATCGACGCCGAGACCGCCGACGCGGTCCGCAGGTTGGCGGTGCGGACCTTCGAGGCCATCGGCTGTGAGGGCCTGGCGCGGGTGGACATGTTCTGGACGACCGACGGCTCATTGATGGTGAACGAGATCAACACGATGCCGGGGTTCACCCCGCACTCGATGTTCCCGCGGATGTGGGCCGCCAGCGGCATGCCGTACCCGGAGCTGGTCGCACACCTCATTCGCTTGGCGCAGCAACGGCCCATGGGCTTGCGGTAGCAGGGGTCCGACTCGTTTCGCCGCGAGCGTCGGCGAATCGCGCGCCGAGGAGTGCAGGAGGAGCGGGCGGAACACGCTTTTCGTTCCGCCCGCCCGACGAACGACTCGGATCAGAGCGCGATGCGTGAGCGGCAGGTCGAGAGAACAGGGTCCGAGCGGCCAGACCAAAACTAGATGTGGACTACCGGGCAGGTGACGGTGCGGGTGATGCCGGGGACCGCCTGGACCCGGGCCACCACGAGCTGACCGAGCTCGTCCACGCTGGAGGCCTCGGCCCGCACGATCACGTCATAGGGTCCGGTCACGTCCTCGGCCAGGGTCACGCCCTGGATGCCGCCGATGGCGTGGGCGACCTCGGCCGCCTTGCCGACGTTGGTCTGGACCAAGATGTAGGCCTGGACGACCATCCTCGAAACCTCCATGTTTCAAAACGGGCTGTCTGCTGAGGTCAGCCGCAGCTTGAGGTGGCTCAGCCAGGTCCGCACCGCGTACGCTCGCCGATGTGCGTCACGCTACACCGCTGACCCGCTGTCACGGCAGTCGTGGACCGCGGTGAGTCATGATCCCGCGACGCTCGGCGGCCTCGGTGAGTTCTCTCTGATCAAGAAGATCACCGCCGACCTGGCGCTGGGGCCGGATGTGGTGGTCGGTCCGGGCGACGACGGAGCGGTGCTCAGCCTGCAGCCCCCTCTGGTCACCTCGCTCGACGTACTGGTCGAGGGGGTTCACTTCCGCCGTGACTGGTCCCCGGCCCGCGACGTCGGCCGCAAGGCGGTGGCGGTCAACGTGGCCGACCTCGAGGCCATGGGCGCCCGGGCTACGGCGCTCGTGGTCGGGTTCTCGGCGCCGCCGAGCCTGGAGCTGAGCTGGGCCCTGGAGTTCGCGGGCGGCCTGACCGAGGAGGCCGCCGCCGCCGGGGTCAGCCTGATCGGCGGCGACGTCACCCGAGCCCGCGACGTCACGATCTCCGTCGCCGTGTTGGGCACCCTCGACGGCCGCGCCCCGGTGCTGCGGTCGGGCGCGCGGGCCGGCGATGTGGTGGCCGTCCGCGGCCGACTGGGTTGGGCGGCGGCCGGCGTGGTCGTCCTCGGCCGCGGGTTCCGCTCGCCGCGGGTGGTGGTGGAGGCGCACCGGGTACCCCAGGTCAGCTACGGAGCGGGTGCGACGGCCGCCGCGGCCGGCGCGACGTCCATGATCGACGTCTCCGACGGACTGCTCGCCGACCTCGGCCACATTGCGGCCGCCTCAGGGGTCACCATCAGTCTTGACCGGAGCGCCTTCGAGATCGCCGAGCCACTCCAGGCCGTGGCGGCGGCCACCGGCACCGACCCGTACGCGCTGGTGCTGACGGGCGGAGAGGACCACGCCCTGGCGGCGACCTTCGGCGACCCGGCCGCGGTCCCGGAGGGCTGGTCGGTGGTCGGACGGGTCGGCGACCCCGACCCGGACCCGGGCGTACTCGTCGACGGAGCGGCGTGGGAGGCCGCGGCCGGCTTCGACCACTTCCGCGCCCGACCCTGACCGGCGTGTGACGGCCGGTTTCGGCCGCTTGTTCGCGTAGCCTCGCCCTCATGGCGACCCGCGCGTCTTCCCCAGCGCGGCCGCGGTCAGGTTCCGGCGCTCGCCGACCGGAGCCCAGGTCGCGGTCGGCCGGAAGCAAGAAGTCCACCACGCCCCGTTCGACGTCGGGCCAGACCCGGCGTCGGCCTCCGACGGCTTCGACCCGGCGGCGCGGCAGCACCGCGTCCCGTCGACCGCCCCGGCGTTCGGCGTTCGAGGTGATCGGGCGCGCGGTGATCAACGCCTGGACGGGCACCGCGCACGTGATCGGCAACGCCGCCCGCGGAGTCGGACCGGACGGCGCCAAGGTCGATCCCGCCCTGCGTCGCGACGGCATCGGGCTGTTCCTGATCGGCTGCGCGATCATCGTGGGCGCCGAGTTCTGGTGGGGTCTCCCGGGCCGGGTGGGTGACGCCCTCCACGTCGGGATCTCCAACGTGATCGGCGCCTTGTCCTATGTCGCCCCCGTGCTGCTGCTGCTGATGGCCTGGCGGACCCTGCGCCGTCCCGACCGCAACGGTCCGGTCGGTCGACAGGTGGTGGGCTGGACCGCGATCATGTTCGGCCTGCTCGGGCTGATCAACATCGCCCGCGGGCTACCGGAGACCAACGCGCCGGAGCGGCTGCGGGCGGCCGGCGGGATCATCGGCTACATCTCCTCGAGCCTGCTGGCCGACCTGCTGTCGGTGTACGTGGCCGTGCCCCTGTTGGTGCTGCTGCTGCTGTTCGGGGCGCTGGTCGTGCTCGGTCTGCCGCTGCACCAGATTCCCGAGCGGATCCGTGCGGCCCGCGATCGCCTGGCCTCGCGCGACGAGGTCATCGAGGGTGAGGTGATCTCCAGGCTGGAGTTCGGGGTCGACGAGGCCTACGACACCCCGATGGTGGGAGAGGGTTCGACCCGGCGGGGGCGGAAGTCGCTGCCCGAGCGGATCGGACCTCCCGCGGAGGTCGAGCCGGCTGCGGAGGTCGAGCGGGCCGAGGACGACCGGGCCGAGGAGCCACGACCCGTCACCGCCGGCCTGCCGCCGGGCGTCACCGTGCACGAGGCGGCCGAGGAGCTCGCCGCGCCGGCGCACACGCCGATGCCGCAGCGAGTCGAGCAGCTGCAGCTTTCCGGTGACGTGCAGTACACGCTGCCGGACCCGTCGGCCCTGAAGCCCGGCAGTGCGCACAAGTCGCGCACCAGCGCCTCCGACGCTGTCGTCCACCGGCTCACCGAGGTACTGGCCCAGTTCGAGATCGACGCTCGGGTGACCGGCTACAGCCGCGGCCCGACGGTGACCCGCTACGAGGTCGAGCTCGGTCCGGCGGTCAAGGTGGAGAAGGTCACCGCCCTCAGCCGCAACATCGCGTACGCCGTGGCCAGCGCCGACGTACGGATCCTGTCCCCGATCCCGGGCAAGTCGGCCATCGGCATCGAGATCCCGAACACCGACAAGGAGGTCGTGTCGCTGGGTGACGTGCTGCGATCGGCCAAGGCGCGCAACGACCACCACCCGATGACGGTGGGGCTGGGCAAGGACGTCGAAGGCGGCTTCGTCGTCGCCAACCTGGCCAAGATGCCCCACCTGCTGGTCGCCGGGGCCACCGGCTCGGGCAAGTCCAGCTTCATCAACTCCATGATCACCTCGGTGATGATGCGCAGCACCCCCGACGAGGTGCGGATGTTGCTGGTCGACCCCAAGCGGGTGGAGCTGACCGCGTACGAGGGCGTCCCGCACCTGGTCACGCCGATCATCACGGCACCCAAGAAGGCGGCCGAGGCGCTGCAATGGGTGGTTCGCGAGATGGACCTGCGCTACGACGACCTGGCCGCGTTCGGGTTCCGGCACGTCGACGACTTCAACAAAGCGGTCCGGGCGGGATCGGCCAAGCCGCTGCCCGGGTCCGAGCGGACGCTGGCGCCCTATCCGTACCTGCTGGTCATCGTGGACGAGCTGGCCGACCTGATGATGGTGGCCCCCCGCGACGTCGAGGACTCGATCGTCCGGATCACCCAGCTGGCCCGGGCGGCGGGCATCCACCTGGTGCTGGCCACCCAGCGGCCGAGCACCGACGTGGTCACCGGCCTGATCAAGGCCAACGTGCCCAGCCGGCTGGCCTTCGCCACCTCCTCGATGACCGACTCCCGGGTCATCCTCGACCAGCCGGGCGCCGAGAAGCTGGTCGGTCAGGGCGACGGGCTGTTCCTCCCTATGGGCTCCAGCAAGCCGGTCCGCATCCAGGGCGCGTGGGTCACCGAGCAGGAGATCCGGTCCGTGGTCACCCATGTCGCCGAGCAGCTCAAGCCGACCTACCGCGAGGACGTCACCGTCGCGCCGGAGTCCTCGGCCAAGGTCGCCGAGGACATCGGCGACGACATGGACCTTGTGCTGCAGGCGGTCGAGCTGGTGGTCAACCTGCAGCTCGGTTCGACCTCGATGCTGCAGCGCAAGCTGCGGGTCGGCTTCGCCAAAGCCGGACGGCTGATGGACATCCTGGAGACCCGCGGGGTGGTCGGGCCGAGCGAGGGCTCAAAACCGCGCGAGGTGCTGGTGAAGCCGGACGAGCTGGACGTGGTGCTGGAGAACCTCAAGCTCGGCTGATCTATCTTTGCGGATCGGACGGGGCTTCGTCCAGGTAGCCCGCGTCGCAGCCATCCGCCCTCGCGGGCTCGGGCTCCCGCCAGGCCCATCCACGCTCCGCGGGCTACCTGGACGAAGCCCCGTCCTCAGGCTTGGCGTCGCGCTTCCGTTCTCCGGACCAGACGCGCCGCCCGGCCACCGGCGCCGCGCGGCCTAGGCCCCGCTGGACCGAGTGGCGCTGGTCGTCAGGTGTCCGGCCGCCCGGCCACGGCGGGAGGATTGGGTATGGGGCTGGTGCCGGCGGGGAGCTCGGAGCGGTTCGTCGAGGTTGACGGTGGGCGGGTTCGGGTGCTCGAGTCGACGGCGACGCCGGGTCATGGTCGATCACCGCTGGTGCTGGTTCATGGCGGGGGGACCGACAGCGCGGCGATCTCCTGGTACGACGTCTACGAGGCTTTTGGCGCCGACCGCAGGGTTGTCGGGCTGGACCTGCCCGGGTTTGGGGGGACGGAGGGGGTCGCACCCCTTGGTGGAGCGCCGGAGATGGCTGACTTCGTCGTACGCGTCGCTGGGCGGCTCGGCATCCGGCGGGCGGTGGTGATGGGGGTGTCGATGGGCGGCGATGTCGCTCTCAATGTGGCGCTGCGCCACCCGGTGCTGGTCGAGGCCCTGGTGCTGGTCGCCCCGGGTGGACTCGTTCCGGTCTTTCGCAACCGGTTCGTCCAGCTGTCGGCGTGGCTCGCCGCCCAGCTGCCCGACCGGCTCCTCGTCCCGCTGGCCCGCTTGGCCAACACCCAGGTCGAGGCGGCGCTCAAGGCGATGGTTCACGATCCCCGCCGACTGCCTCCCGAGGTGGTGGCCGAGTTCCGCCGGGAGGCCAGTCGACCGGGTGCCGGCCTGGGGTATGCGCGCTACAACCAGACCTCGCTGGGTCCACGGGCGATGCGCAACAACCTGCTGCCGGTGGTTCACCGGATCACCGCACCGACGTTGTTCTTCCACGGCGATAACGACCCGCTGGTCGATCCCCAAGGCTCCCACCGCGCGAGCCGGCTGATGCCGGAGGCCCGGCTGGTGCTGGTGCCCGAGTGCGGCCACTGGGCCCAGCTCGAGTCTCGGGACCGGTTCCTCGCCGAGGTCCGGCGGTTCCTCGGCCGCCGCGAGACCGAGGGGTAACGACCGCGATCAGCCATACTGGGACCGCCATGCCGACCGCTCCTCCCACCACCGTCCACCTGCTCACGCTGGGCTGCGCCCGCAACGAGGTGGACTCCGAGGAGCTGGCCGGCCGGCTCGCGATGGACGGGTTCCGACTGGTCGCCGAGCCGGAGGACGCGGACGCCGTCCTGGTGAACACCTGCGGCTTCATCGAGACGGCCAAGAAGGACTCGGTGGACGCGCTGCTGGCCGCGGCCGATCTCAAGGACAACGGCCGGACCCGGGCGGTGGTGGCCGTCGGATGCATGGCCGAGCGGTACGGCGCCGAGCTGGCGGAGGCGATGCCGGAGGCCGACGCCGTTCTCGGGTTCGACGCGTATGCGGACATGGCCGGCCGGCTCCGCTCCATCATGGCCGGGGAGCGGCCCGAGGCCCACGCTCCCCGCGACCGCCGGCAGCTGCTGCCGCTGACCCCGGTCGACCGGCCGGACGCCGTCGGCGCGCTCGGCGTCCCCGGGCACGGGCCCGCCAGCGGCCCACGGCCCCTCCGCCAACGGTTGTCCGGCGGAGCAACCGCACCGCTGAAGATCGCGTCCGGCTGCGACCGGCGCTGCACCTTCTGTGCGATTCCCCGGTTCCGCGGCGCCTACCTGTCCCGGCCGCTGGCCGACGTGGTGGCCGAGGCCCGCTGGCTGGTGGCGGAAGGGGTCCGCGAGGTATTCCTGGTCAGCGAGAACACGACCAGTTACGGCAAGGATCTCGGCGACCTGCGGCTGCTGGAGAAGCTGCTGACCGAGCTGTCGAACGTCGAAGGCTTGGACTGGATCCGGGTCTCCTACCTGCAGCCGGCCGAGATGCGGCCAAGCCTGGTCGCGGCGATGACCGGGACGGAGAAGGTGCTGCCGTACTTCGACCTGTCCTTCCAGCACGCCGCGCCGGCGGTGTTGCGCCGGATGCGGCGGTTCGGGGACCCGGACGCCTTCCTGGGCCTGGTCGGACAGATCCGCCAGGCGGCGCCGCGCGCCGGGATCCGCTCGAACGTCATCTGTGGGTTCCCGGGCGAGACCGACGCCGACCTGAGCGTGCTGCACGACTTTCTGGTGGCCGCCGAGCTCGACGCCGTGGGCGTGTTCGGCTACTCCGACGAGGACGGCACAGACGCGGCCCGGATCGAGGCGAAGGTGGCGGCCGACGAGATCGAGGCCCGGCGCTCGGCCACGGCCGACCTGGTGGACGAGCTGAACGGCCAGCGAGCCGCCGACCGGATCGGCGAACCGGTGCGGGTCCTTGTCGAGGAGGTGGGAGACGCCGTCATCGGACGGGCCGCCCACCAGGGACCAGAGGTGGATGGCACAGTTCGCGTACTCGACGCGAGCTCGGCACGGGTCGGCGACCTCTTGGATGCGGTTGTGCTCGACCACGAGGGGGTTGACCTGGTGGCTGCGGGCAGGATGGAAGCGTGAGCAACGAGCCGTACCCGGCTGGTGTCGAGCCGGACCCCGCCTCGCCGTCGGAGAGGCACCCGGACACACCGGCGCCGAACCCCGAGACCAGTCCCTGGAACGTGCCGAACGCCTTGACCGCGTTCCGCATCGTGCTGGTGCCGGTCTTCGCTTGGATGCTGCTGGCCCATCCCGACGAGCCGGGTTGGCGGCTGCTCACCGCGGGCGTCTTCACCCTGGCCATCCTGACCGACAGCCTGGACGGCTACCTGGCCCGTCGACACAACCTGGTGACGAAGTTCGGCAAGCTGGCCGACCCGATCGCCGACAAGGCCCTCACCGGGACGGCCTTGATCTGCCTGTCGATCATCGGCGAGCTCTGGTGGTGGGCCACCGTGGTGATCCTGGTGCGGGAGTGGGGCATCACCGTGCTGCGCTTCGCGATGCTGCGCTACGGGGTGATGGCCGCAGGCCGGGGCGGCAAGATCAAGACGTTCGTACAGGCCATCGCGATCATCCTCTACCTGCTGCCGCTCGCCGCCTTGGCGGCGTGGTCGCCGGCCCTCGCCGCCGTGGCAACCTGGGTCGCGGTGGCCGCGATGCTGGCCGCCGTGCTGCTCACCGTGGTCACCGGACTGGACTACCTGCGCGAGGCGTTCCGGCTCCGTCGGCAGAGCCTGTCCGCACGGTGAACCTCAGCCCGGCGGCCCGGGTACTCGCCGAGCTGCAACGGCGGCACGAGACGGTCGCGACCGCGGAGTCGCTGACCGGTGGCCTGCTCGGCGCCCTGCTGACGGCCGTGCCCGGAGCCTCCGTCGGATACGTGGGCGGGGTGATCAGCTACGCCACTCGGCTCAAGGAGACGCTGGCTGGCGTCGACCCCCGGGTCCTGGCTAACTCGGGACCGGTCGCCGGACGCACCGCGGCCGAGATGGCCACCGGCGTGGCTCGCCGCTGTACGGCTGACTGGGGGGTGGCCACCACCGGAGTCGCCGGACCCGAACCGCAGGACGGTCATCTCGTCGGCGAGGTGTACGTCGCGGCTGCCCATCCGGCGAGCGACCGGGTCGAGGTGCGCGGCCTCCGGCTGACCGGGGACCGGCCGGCGATCCGGGAGGCGGCCGCCGCGCAGGCGCTCGACCTGCTCGCCACCTGCCTGGACCTGGAGAGCCTGGACCCCGGCGTACGACCCGCCGAGCCGACTTGAGCGTGGTCCGCTCTGGAGTTGCGTCCTGGGCTGGGTACAGTTTGCTCATGCGATCCGAACCCCCGCTACGACCGGCGTTGTTGCGCGAGTTGATCGGGGAGTCGCTACGCGAGGAGCGGGTAGCGCAAGGCAAGACGCTGCGCGAGGTGTCCAAGGCGGCGCAGGTCAGCCTCGGCTATCTGTCGGAGGTGGAGCGGGGCCAGAAGGAGGCGTCCAGCGAGCTGCTGGCGGCCATGTGTGCGGCCCTCGACCTCCCGCTCTCCGTCGTGCTGAACCTGGTCAGCGAGAAGCTGGCACTGGTCGAGTCCGCCGCGGACGACCGCGTCACCGCGCTGCCGCGGGTCCGGGCGCTGGCCCAGGCCGCCGCCTGACCCCTCACCACGCAGGTCGCTTAGTTCGGCTCAGACCGGAGACGGGCGGAGTCGCAGGCCCTGCGGGGTCATCCGGAAACCCGCCTGCTGCAAGGCCTCGCTCACCGGGGCCGCTCCGAACACGTGCCCGCCGTCTGCTCGCTCGACCGTCAGCTTGCCCAGCTGGCCGAGCCGCACCGCGCGGGCCAGTGCCTCGGCCGCCGGAGCCAGCCGGACGGCATCCTCGGTGAACGACAGCAGCGTCTTGCCGCCCCGCTCGACGTAGAACACCAGCGCCCCGTCCACCAGCACGACCAGCGCCCCCGCCTTGCGGCCCGGCCGGTGGCCCTCGCGCTCCGGCCACGGCAACGCGGCTCCGTACGGGTTGGCCGGGTCACAGGCGGCGAGCACCCGGGCCTGAGGTTGCTCCGGCTCCCGCTGTTGCGCCCGTAGCCGGTCGACCGCTCCGGTCAACGCGAACTGGGCCGCGCCGAGGCCGCTGACGAAGTACCCGCGTCGGCACTGGCCGGACTCCTCCAACGAGCTCAACGCCCGGTACGCCGCCCCGAACCCGCCTTCGGAGTTCTCGGTGAGCACGCTGCCTCGGGTCACCACGCCGTACCGGTCGAGCAGGGCGAAGACGTCTCCGGCCAACCGGGCGGCGGGCGCCGTCTCGCCGCGGACCACCAGTGACCACCGGCCAGCGGTCGTCGGCGAGGAGACCCGCGGGGCTCGCACCGGGCGGCCCAGGCCGCCTCCGGCCAGCCGGGCCCGGTGGGTGCGGGCGGTAGGCCGACGGGTCTGGCGGTGTGCGCCGCCGCTGACCCGGGCCCGGACCGGTGCGAAGGTGTCGCCGGTGACCAGACCGGCCCAGACCAGGTCCCACAGCGCCGTCACGTAGTCGGACCGGTCCGACACTCCCACTCCGGACGGCAACAGGGCGTCGAAGAAGTAGGCGCCACCTCCGCCCAGGGTGGCCAGCAGCTCCTGTCCGCGCCACGTGGACGGCTCGACGTCGGCCGGGTGCGGGTCCTGGTCGCCGACGTACCAGCGGACCCAGCCGTCGTTGTCGCCGATCGAACCGTCGCCGACCCAGAAGATCTCGCCCGACGACGTGAGCTCGTCGAGCATGCCGGGGCTGTAGTTGGCCACCCGCGCCGGCAGGATCACCGACTCCATGGCGCTGGCCGGCATCGCGTAGCCGGAGAGCTGCTCGATCGCCGACAGCACCCCGTCGGCCCCACGGCCGGGGGAGTCCAATCCCTGCCACTCGGCCAGGAAGCGGGCGTACGCCACTGGCTCTACCGGCTCCACGCCCTGGCGCAGCAGGCCGAGCGTCCGGCGCTTGATCAGGGCCAACACCTGGGCGTGGCAGTACTGGGTCCGTTCGCCGGCCAGGGGACCGGGAAGGTCGACGAAGGACCCGGCGACCAGGGTGCCGGAACCAATGAGGGCCCGGCAGGCGTTCTCCACCACCGACCGGCCGAGCCCATACCGCTCGGCCACCGTGGCGGCGACGAACGGGCCGTGGGTCCGCGCCCAGCGCAGCACCAGGTCGTCCACCGGATGCGTGGCCGGCTCGGTGAACGCGGCGGCCACCCCGGGCGGCACAGGAATGCCGAGCCCATCCCGGAGCCGCGGCACATCCTCGGCGACGGCCACCATCTCCTGACCGGCGATCCGCACCTCAACCAGCCGCCGGCCGCCGATCAGGTCCGTCACCGCCGCTCTCCAGTCGAGCTCGGGCTTGCACCGGGAGGCGATCTCGTCGCGGGTGAACGGTCCCGCCGTCCGGACGAGGTCGAACAGCTGCTCGGCCGTCGATGCCTGTCGCTCCTCGCTCAGGCCCTGCAGGTCCGCCTCGGCCGCGGCGATGACCCCGGCGTCGAGCAGCTGCTTGAGGCCGTCCTTGCCGAGTAATTCGGCCAGGAGCGATGCATCCAGGGCCAGCGCGGCCGCCTTCTTCTCGGCCAGCGGCACGTCGCCCTCGTAGACGAATGCCCCGACGTAGCCGAAGAGCAGCGATCGGGCGAAGGGCGACGGTTCCTTCGTCTCGACCTCGACCAGGCGGATGGCCCGGCCGGCGATCTGCCGCTGAACCTCGAGCAGACCGTCCAGGTCGAAGACGTCCGTCAGGCACTCCCGCATGGTCTCCAGCACGATCGGGAACTCGGGGTACTGCGCCGCCACGGTCAGCAGCTGGGCCGATCGCATCCGCTGCTGCCACAAAGGGGACCGCGACTTGGGGTCGCGGCGCGGCAGCAGCAGGGCCCGGGCGGCGCTCTCGCGAAACCGCGCCGCAAAGAGCGCGGACCCGCCGACCTCGTCGGTGACCACCGACTCGAGCAGCTCCGGGTCGACCACGATCAGGTCGGCACTGGGCGGCTCGGTCTCCGTGTCGGGGATGCGCAGCACGATGCCGTCGTTGGTGGCGGTTGCCTGCACCTCCATCCCGTATCGCTGCCGCGCGGCGTGCTCGACGGCCAGCGCCCAGGGGGCCAACACCGCGGTGCCCAGACCGCAGTGGACGCAGACCCGCCAGTCGCCGAGCTCGTCACGGAATCGCTCGACCACGATGGTCCGGTCGGTCGGCAGCGCTCCCGTCGCCGCCTGCTGCTCGGCCAGGTACGACGCCAGGTTGCCCGCCGCGTACTCGTCGAGCCCGGCATCCCGGAGCCGGGACTCGACCCGGGGCGGGCTCAGGCTGCCGAGCTCCCGGATGAACTGGCCGTACGCCCGGCCCAGCTCCAACGGTCGGCCGGGTGCGTCACCCTTCCAGAACGGCAGCCGCCCCGGACTGCCCGGAGCGGGGGAGACCAGCACCTGGTCATGGGTGATCTGCTCCACCCGCCAGCTCGTGGTGCCCAGGGTGAACACGTCCCCGACACGGGTCTCGTAGACCATCTCCTCGTCCAGCTCGCCCACCCGGCGGCCGGGGGCGTGCTTACCGCTCGCGTTCCCCTCGCCGACCAGGAAGACCCCGAACAGCCCGCGGTCCGGGATGGTGCCGCCTGAGGTCACGGCCAGCCGCTGTGCCCCCGGTCGGGCGGTGAGCAGACCGGTGTCGCGCTGCCAGACCAGCCGTGGCCGCAGCTCGGCGAAGTCCTCGCTGGGGTAGCGCCCGCTCAGCATGTCCAGCACGGCCTCGAAGGCGCTGTGCGGCAGCTCCCGGAAGCTGCTCGCTCGCCGCACCAGCGCGTACAGCTCCTCGGCTTTGGTCTCCTCGACCGCGACGATCGCCACGATCTGCTGGGCGAGCACATCCAGCGGGTTGCGCAGCTCGGCGACCTCTTCGATCGCCCCCTGCCGCATCCGCTCCACCACCACGGCGGACTCGACCAGGTCACCGCGATGGTTGGGGAAGAACACGCCTCGCGACGTCGCCCCAACCTGGTGACCGGCCCGCCCGACGCGTTGCAGCCCGCTGGCCACCGACGGTGGGGCCTCGACCTGAACCACCACGTCGACCGCGCCCATGTCGATCCCGAGCTCCAACGACGACGTGGCGACGACGCAGGGCAGCTGTCCGGACTTCAGGTCGTTCTCGATCTGGGCTCGCTGCTCCTTGCTCACCGACCCGTGGTGCGCCCGGGCAATCACCGGCGATGTCGAACCGTCCCGGCCGGACGAGGCACCGGACTGCGCCATGATCTCCGCCGGCGGTGAGAACTCCGACGTCACCTCGCCCAACCGCTCGGCCTGCAGCTCGTTGAGATGAGCGGTGAGCCGCTCGGCGAGGCGCCGGGAGTTGGCGAACACGATGGTCGACCGGTGCGCGTTGATGACGTCGAGGATCCGGTTCTCCACGTGCGGCCAGATCGACGGCGTACGCGGCGGCGGACGGTCCTCGTCCAGGCTGGGCGTCGGCGCCGGGGTCGATGCGCTGGCCGCCAGGTCGCTCATGTCCTCGACCGGGACGACGATCGACAGGTCCCAGGCCTTCTCGGCCGGCGGTGCCACCACCCGGACGGGGTAGGAACCGCCGAGGTAGGCCGCCACCCGCTCCGTGGGGCGCACCGTGGCCGAGAGTCCGATCCGCTGCAGCGGCCGCAGCACGCCATCGGAGTAGGGGGCCTGCGACTCGGCGGTCAGCGCCTCCAGTCGCTCCAACGACAGCGCCAGGTGGGCGCCCCGCTTCGTGCCGGCCAGGGCGTGGACCTCGTCGATGATCACGGTGCGCACCGACCGCAGCAGGTCCCGCGCCGCGGAGGTCAGCATCAGGAACAGCGACTCCGGCGTGGTGATCAGGATGTCCGGTGGCCGGGTGACCAACGCCCGCCGGTCGGCCGGCGACGTGTCACCGGAGCGCACGCCGACCGTCACGTTGGGTGGGGTCTGGTCCAGCCGTAGCGCGGTCTGGGTGATCCCGGCCAGCGGGGCCCGGAGGTTCCGTTCGACGTCGACCGCCAATGCTTTCAAGGGCGACACGTAGAGCACCCGGCAGCGCTCCTTGGCGGGCGGGACGGGGCAGCGGGTCAGGTCGTCCAGCGCCCACAGGAACGCGGCCAGCGTCTTGCCCGACCCGGTCGGCGCGACGACGAGGGCGTTCTCTCCGGCGGCCACCGCCTGCCAGGCTCCGTCCTGGGCCGTCGTGGGGCGCGCGAAGACCTCCCGGAACCACGTGGCCGTGGCCGGGGAGAACACCGCGAGCGGATCCGATCCCACGTCGACCATCTTGCCTGGCGCCACTGACAGTTTCCCGGGACCACTAAGGTCGCCTGCATGACTGGGGCGAGCCGGTGAAGGAGACCGAGCTGTGGCAGCGCCTGGAGGCCGTGCTGGGTACGGGCTACTACCGGGTCTGGGCCTCTGAGTTCAACATGGCCGAGCTGACCAACCGCACCGTGGTGCAGGCGCTCGCCGACGGCGTACCCAGCAAGGTGATCTGGCGGGCGGTGTGGGCGGCCCTGGAGCTGCCGCCCAGGGAGCGCTGAGGTCCGCGACGCGCTGTGACCCAGCGGCAGCGATACAGGCCGGCGCCGTCACGCCGTCCACTGCGGATCGCGCCCGGACAGGCCCAGGGCGCGGCGGAAGGCGTCGGCATCGGCCGGCACGCTGACCGGCAGTCCGTACGCCTCGAACTGCCGGCCCTGCTCCAGGGTCGGCTCCAGACAGCGGAGCAGCTCCGCACCGAGCTCGGCAGACACCGTGATGGTCTGCCCACCGGCGCGGGCGACGTCCCAGCCGTGCAGCATCAGCTCGATCAACCCCATCTCGCCGAGTGCGCTGGCGGGCATCTGGGCTCCCTCGACCGATCCGGTCCAGGCCTCGGGCCGGCTCCAGGCGTCTCCCGCCGCGGCCACCTGGTCCGCCAGCGGACCGGCCCAGTCCGACTCATCCAGCACGGCATTGCTGCCCCAGGGGTCGTCAGGGTCCAGGGCTCCGGTCCGTCCCGCCCGGACGAACGCGCTGCTGGTTCCGAGAAAGTGCTGGACGAGAGTCCGCAGGTCCCAGTCGCCGCACGGCGTGGGGCTCGCCAGGTCGGTCCCGGCGCTGGCTCGCACCGCTGGTGCCACGGTGGTCCCGGCCTCGGACATCATCCGAGCCGCGGTAGAGATCGTTGCGTTCTCAGTCATGGCTCAACTCTCTCGCCGATCTCCGCGTTCGTCTTGAACGAACGCGACATGCGCCCGTCCGGCGTAGCTCAGCCCTCGTGAGGCCGTCGGCTCTGGACTCGAGCATCCTGCGGCCGCGGACGTCGGCCAAGAACTTCGACTACGAGCGTCATCCGGTTCCGGCGACCCTCGCCGACCTCGTCGAGCACTTCTGGACGGTGGCCTGGGATCTCGAGCCGGGCCGGTCCTACACCGCCCAGACTCTGCCGTACCCCAGCGTCAACCTCTCGGTGACCAACACCGAGGCGGACGTCACCGGGCTGACCCGGCGCTCCTACTACCGGGATCTTCGCGGTGCCGGTTACGCGGTCGGCGCCCGGTTCCGGCCGGGCTGCTTCCGGCCGCTGGTCCACGGTCCGGTCTCGCAGCTCACCGACCGCCACCGACCCATCGTCGAGGTGCTCGGCCGGGACACCACCGAGCTGGCGGAGCGGGTCGCCGCCACTGACCACCCGGGCGAGCGAGTCGCGCTGCTCACCGACTTCCTGGTCGCGGACTGGCCGGACCCGGACCTGACCGCCCAGCTCGTGGCCGACCTGGTCGAGGCCATCGCCGCGGATCGCGGGACGACCCGGGTGGCCCAGGCGGCAGAGCAGGCGGGTCTTACGGTGCGCAGCCTGCAGCGACTCTTCGCGGAGTACGTCGGAGCCGGACCGAAATGGGTCATCCAGCGCTGTCGGCTGTAGGATGCGGCCGCCCGCGTGGCCGCTCAGGACGACGATCTGGACTGGGCGGCACTGGCGGCCGAGCTGGGTTTCGCGGACCAGGCCCACTTGACCCGGGGGTTCACCGCCACGATCGGAGTACCACCCACCACCTACGCCCGGCAGGCGGGGGCGGACTGACCGGGTCGGACGGCGTGTCGGGTGCACTTCGAACACACGTTCGGTAGGTTATCCACCGTACGGCGCTGGCCGTTATCCACAGTATTTCCCGGGGGCGGTCGATTGTCGGTGGCGGTCCTTAATGTCACCGGCAACGAGATGAGAACTCACTGCCGCCCGAGCGGGCGAAGGAAGGAACATGATGGCCACGACCGATCGTGAGAAGGCGCTGGAGACCGCGCTGGCCCAGATCGACAAGCAGTACGGCAAGGGGTCGGTAATGCGCCTCGGTGACGAGGTGCGCGCGCCGATCGAGGTCATCCCGACCGGCTCGATCGCCCTGGATGTCGCTCTCGGTATCGGAGGCCTGCCGCGCGGCCGGGTGGTGGAGATCTACGGCCCGGAGTCCAGCGGAAAGACCACGGTCGCGCTGCATGCCATCGCCAACGCCCAGGCGGCAGGCGGCATCTGCGCCTTCATCGATGCCGAGCACGCTCTGGACCCGGACTACGCCGCCAAGCTGGGCGTGGACACCGACTCGCTGCTGGTCAGCCAGCCCGACAACGGTGAGCAGGCGCTGGAGATCGCCGACATGCTGGTCCGCTCCGGCGCCCTGGCCCTGATCGTGATCGACTCGGTGGCCGCGCTCACCCCGCGGGCCGAGATCGAGGGCGAGATGGGCGACAGCCACGTCGGCCTGCAGGCCCGTCTGATGAGCCAGGCGTTGCGCAAGATGACCGGCGCACTGAGCGGCGCGGGCACCACGGCGATCTTCATCAACCAGCTACGGGAGAAGATCGGCGTCATGTTCGGGAGCCCTGAGACCACCACGGGTGGGCGGGCCCTGAAGTTCTACTCGTCGATCCGGCTGGACGTGCGGCGGATCGAGACCCTCAAGGACGGCCAGGAGATGGTCGGCAACCGGACGCGGGTCAAGGTGGTCAAGAACAAGGTGGCCCCGCCGTTCAAGCAAGCCGAGTTCGACATCCTCTACGGCATGGGGATCAGCCGGGAGGGCAGCCTGCTCGACCTGGGGGTCGACGCCGGAATCGTCCGCAAGGCCGGGGCATGGTTCACCTACGAGGCCGACCAGCTGGGTCAGGGCCGGGAGAATGCCCGGGCCTACCTGAAGAACAATCCGGATCTGGCCAACGAGCTGGAGAAGAAGATCAAGGAACGGATGGGCATCGGTCCGCAGCTGGACCTGCCGGCCGGGATCGATCCGGTCACCGGCGAGGTGGAGTTCTAGCCGGTGGACAGTGGCTCCAGGTCTGAGTCACCGGTCGCGGAGGCCGCCGAGTGGCTGACCCGGCAGGGGATTGCCGTACCGGCGCCTGGCGGGTCGGGCGGGTCACGTGAAGCCGAGTCGGTCCCGCCGGTTGCCCCGTGGCGACCGGGACCGCAGCGGACTGACCGTGCGGGCGTGCGGCCGGCTGAGCCGAGTTCGGGTGCGCGGGAGTCCACGCCGGAACCGGACGACGAGCCGGAGGCCGACCCGTCCGCGGTGGCCCGGGCGATCGCCCTGGACCGGATCGCCGCACGCGACCGGACCCGGCACGAGCTGGCCCAGGCGCTGAGGACGAAGAACGTGCCCGCTGAGGTCGCGGAGCAGGTGCTCGACCGCCTCGAGGCGATGGGCCTGGTCAACGACGCCGCCTTCGCCGAGGCCTGGGTGGAGTCCCGCCAGCAGCGCCGTCACCTCTCGCGGCCGGCGTTGCGGCGCGAGCTCCAGGCCAAGGGGGTCGACCGCGACCAGATCGACGCGGCCCTCGACGGGGTCGACTTCGGTGACGAGCTGACAGCGGCCCGGGAGCTGGCCCGCCGCCGGCACCCAGTCATCGCCGAGCTGCCCTACCCGGTGCGGTACCGCCGGTTGGCCAGTGCGCTCAGCCGGCGAGGTTTCGGCACTGCGATCGTCACCCAGGTACTCCGTGAGGTGCTCGGCGAGGAGTGACTCCGTCGGCGTCCTTGACCGGAACCTTGACCGGAACCTTGACCGGACATACCCTGCATCCACGAGGTTCGCGCAACGCTTGTCCGATATGATCATGTACGGCCTGAGTCCACGCTCGGGATTTCGATGAAAGTTCGATTTGGTTTCACCGCTTGACCGCGGGTGTCTTCACGCTTAGCCCCAGCGTTCGCCCGTTTCGCGGCGTGGCCGTTCGTCGAGATGCGTTGCGGGTCCTGGAGATAACACGCCCTTGGCGTGTGGAACAGGAGCGCGACGTGGTGGATGGCGTTTTCCCAGCGCTGGTCGTGGCCGGTCTCTTCCTGCTGGTGGCCGCGGTGATCGTCGGCACGGTCGTGATTGTCCGGCGCGGAGGTGGCCAGGGGCGGAGTGGCCGGTCGACCGCCCCCATCGTTGATGACCTCCCAACCGCGACGGCCGCGGCGACCGAGGCGGAAGGCGCCGACGGAACGCGAGATCCGACCGTCGACGCGCAGCCCGAACAGGAGGCGAGTGAGCTTCGTCGCCAGGCCGATGTCGTCATGGCGGCCGCGCAGTCGGCGCGTGCGGAGGCGTCCGACGAGGCGCGCCAGCAGAGAACCGAGCTCCGGGAGCAGCGCGCGGACTTGGAGCGGCGTGAGCAGCGGCTCTCCGATCGGGAGGAGCGTTTGGACGCCGAGACCCGCAGTCTCGAGGAGCGGTCTCATCAGCTCGACGAGCTCAAGGCACAGCTGAAGGCCCAGCGGCGCGCCCTGGCCGCGAGTGAGGCGGAGCAGCAGCAGGTTCTGGAGCGACTCGCCGGGCTGACGGCTGAGCAGGCCAAGGCCGAGCTGGTGGCGGTCGTCGAGCACGACGCCAAGCGCCAGGCGGTGCTGGTCGCCCGCGACATCGAGCGGCAGGCGACGCGCGAGGCCAACGCTCGGGCCCAGATGATCGTCGTCGGAGCCATCCAGCGGGTTGCGTCGGAGCAGACGTCGGAGTCGGTCGTGTCCGCGGTGCACCTACCAGGTGATGACATGAAGGGCCGGATCATCGGCCGGGAGGGCCGCAACATCCGCGCCTTCGAGCAGGTGACCGGGGTCAACGTGATGATCGACGACACGCCGGAGTCGGTGCTGCTGTCCTGCTTCGACCCGGTCCGCCGGGAGACGGCGCGAATCACCCTGACCGAGCTGGTGAAGGACGGACGGATCCATCCTGCTCGGATCGAGGAGGTGCACGAGCGCAGCCGTTCCCAGATCGAGGCCTTGTGCCTGCGGGCCGCAGAGGATGCCATGGCCGAGGTGGGGATCAGCGACCTCCACCCGGCGCTCGTTCCGGTGCTGGGGACGCTGCGCTACCGCACCTCCTACGGGCAGAACGTGCTGAAGCACCTGGTGGAAAGCGCCCACATCGCGGGCCTGATGGCCGCCGAGCTGCAGCTCGACATCGCGCAGTGCAAGCGCGCGGCCTTCCTGCACGACATCGGCAAGGCCCTGACCCACGAGGTCGAGGGCTCGCATGCGATCGTCGGGGCCGATCTGGTCCGGAAGTACGGCGAGAACCCGGACGTGGTTCACGCGATCGAGGCGCACCACAACGAGGTCGAGGTGCGGACGGTGGAGGCCGTCCTGGTCCAGGCCGCCGACGCCATCAGCGGCAGCCGGCCGGGAGCCCGCCGGGAGAGCATCGAGGCGTACGTGCAGCGGTTGGAACGGCTGGAGGAGATCGCCCGGGCGCGCGAAGGCGTCGACAAGGTGTTCGCCATGCAGGCCGGCCGGGAGATCCGGGTGATGGTGGCGCCGGAGAGGGTCGACGACATCGAGGCCCAGGTGCTGGCCCGCGACCTGGCGAAGCAGATCGAGGAGGAGCTGACCTACCCCGGCCAGATCAAGGTCGTGGTCGTCCGCGAGTCCCGGGCCACCGAGACCGCCCGCTGACGCCCCACGCGTCCCCGGTCAGGGAGCCTTGGCCGCCTCCGGAGCCGGAGCCTCCGGAGGCAGAGCCGGGTTGAGCATCGGGTCGACCAATGGCGCCTTGGGCCCTCGCCGGGAGACCTGCAGCCGCCGCTCCAGGTAGCGGGCCAGGAGCGTGAGCAGGTAGTTGATCACGATGAAGATGGCCGCGACCACGATGAAGGTCGGGACGATGTTGCCGTTGCTGGAGGCGAGAGTCTGCCCACTACGGATCAGCTCCGGGTACAGGATGAGGAACCCGAGGGCGGAGTCCTTGAGCACAACGACCAGCTGGCTGACGATCGAGGGCAGCATCAGCGTGATGGCCTGCGGCAACAAGATCGTCCGGAGTGTCTGGAACTGCGTCAGCCCGATGGCCAGGCCGGCTTCGCGCTGGCCTGTGGGCAGCGCGCCGACGCCAGACCGGATCAGCTCGGCGATTACGCTGGAGTTGTAGAAGGTCAGCCCGGCGATCACCCCGTACAGCGACAGATAGTCACCGGAGATCTGGAATCCGAACAGGAACACGTAGTAGGCGAACAGCATCATCATCAGCACCGGGACGGCGCGGAAGAACTCGACGAAGACGCCGCACGCCCAGCGCACACCGGCCAGCTGCGACAGCCGGCCCATGCCGAGCAGGATGCCGAAGACCACGGCCAGGATGACCGAGAAGAACGCCGCGACCAAGGTGGCGCGAAGACCAGGCAGCAGGTAGGCGGTCCACGTCGCCGGTTCCAGGAAAGGAGCCCACTTGGCCTCTATGAACTGGTCCTTGGCGGCCAGCGCTCGGCTCAGCAGCACGAGCAGGGCCGCGATGAGCAGTCCGCCGAGCACAGCGATGACGTTGTACCTCAACCGGGCCTTGGGGCCCGGTGCGTCGAACAGGACACTGACCTCGGCGCTCATCGCCGCACCGCCAGTCGCCGGGACAGTGATGTGAACAGCACGCCGATCGGCAGGGTCAGGACGACGAAGCCGGTAGCCATGATCACGAAGATCGCGTAGATCAGGTCCGGCCGGAACTCGATCATTCCCTTCATCAGGTAGGACGCCTCAGCGACGCCGATGGTGGCGACGACGGTGGTGTTCTTGGTCAGCGCGATCAGCACGTTGCCGAGCGGGGCGATCGCGCCGCGAAACGCCTGCGGCAGCACCACCTGGGTCAGGGTGGTCCTGAAGTCCAGGCCGATGGCCCGGGCCGCCTCGGCTTGGCCCTTCGGCACGGTGTTGATGCCGCTGCGCAGGGCCTCGGCCACGAACGCGGCATGGTAGACCACGAGCCCGAGCACACCCCAGCGGAAGTTCTGCACCGCGATGGGTGAGTCCTGCGCCCCGATCCGGTACTGCAGGGTGATATAGAACCCGAATGCGCAGAAGAACACGATCAGCGTCAGCGGGGTGTTGCGGACCAGGGTCACGTACGCGGTACCGAACGCCCGCAGTACGCCCACGGGGGAGACCCGCATCACAGCGACCACCGTGCCCAACAGCAGCGCGCCCAAGGCGGAGACGACCGTGAGCTTGATGGTCATCCAGAACGCACCGAGTACGTCGTACTCGGCCAAGAGCTCGCCCAACCCCGCCCCCTCCTTACTGGATAGCTGGGGGCCAGCCGCAGGCCGGCCCCCGTACGCGTAACGAGGACTACGTGCAGGGCTCGGGCTTCGGCGGGTTGGTCGACGTGTCGACCTTGAACCCGGACGGGCCGACGTTGGCCTCGACCGCCTTCTGCCAGGAGCCGTCGGAGACCATCTTCTCCAGCGCTGCGTTGACCTTGCCGCACAGCTCGGTGTCGCCCTTCTCCAGCCCGACCCCGTACTTCTCGGTGGAGAACGGCTTGCCGACCACCTTCAGCTTGCCAGCGTACTGCGGCTGCGCGGCGAAGCCGGCCAGGATCACGTTGTCGGTGGTCACCGCGTCGACGGTGCCGCCGACCAGGGCCTCGACGCACTTGCTGTAGGTGTCCTGCTCGAACAGCTCGACCGAGGTGGCGTACTCCTTCTTGATCTTCTCCGCCGGAGTCGACCCGGTCACCGAGCACAGCGTCTTGCCGTTCATCGCGTCCGGCCCGGTGATGTCGGTGTTGTCCGCCGCGACCAGCAGGTCCTGGCCGGCGATGAAGTAAGGACCGGCGAAGGAGACCTTCTCCTTGCGGGCGTCGGTGATCGAGTAGGTGGCGAAGATGAGGGCGACCTGACCGCCCTGTATCGCCGTCTCCCGCTGTGCCGACGGGGTCTCCTTGAACTCGATCTTGTCCTCGGCGAAGCCCAGCTCCTTGGCGACGTACTTGGCGACGTCGACGTCGAAGCCCTTGAAGGTGTCGCCCTCCTTCTGGCCGAGGCCGGGTTGGTCGTACTTGATGCCGATGGTGATGGTGTCGCCAGTCGTGCTTCCAGCACCACCCTCGCCACCGCCACAAGCTGCCATGGTGAGCGCGAGGGCCCCGATAGCCCCGAGAGCCACGATCTTGCTGCGAATCTGCATTGCTTCCTCTCTCTGGTGAAACCGCTGCGGCCGCAGACCGGCCTCAGTGGGTCAGGATCTTGCTCAGGAAGTCCCGGGCACGAGCGCTCCGGGCGTTGGTGAAGAACGACTCCGGGTCGGCCTCCTCGACGATCTGGCCACCGTCCATGAAGACCACCCGGTTGGCCGCCTTGCGGGCGAAGCCCATCTCGTGGGTGACCACGACCATCGTCATGCCCTGCCGGGCCAGGGTCACCATCACGTCGAGCACCTCGTTGACCATCTCGGGGTCCAGGGCCGAGGTGGGCTCGTCGAACAGGATGACCTTCGGCTCCATGGCCAGTGCTCGGGCTATGGCCACCCGCTGTTGCTGTCCGCCGGACAGCTGCGCCGGGTACTTCTCGGCCTGGGACTCCACGCCCACTCGTTTGAGCAGGTCCATGCCCCGCTGGCGGGCCTCGGCGGCCGACCGTCGCCGCACCTTGGTTGGCCCCAGGGTCACGTTCTCCAGCACCGTCTTGTGCGCGAACAGGTTGAACGACTGGAACACCATGCCGACGTCGGCCCGGAGCTGGGCCAGCGCCTTGCCCTCCTCGGGCAGCGCCTGGCCGTCGATGGTGATGGTGCCCGACTCGATCGTCTCCAGCCGGTTGATGGCCCGGCAGAGCGTCGACTTGCCCGAACCGGAAGGTCCGAGGACCACGACCACCTCGCCCTTGCGGACACTGAGGTTGATGTCCTTCAGGACGTGCAGCTCGCCGAAGTGTTTCTGCACGTCGGACAGCACCACGAGGGGGTCGCCGAGCTCGTCTGGGGCCACCGACGGCCCGGTGGTCGGGTCCGGATACTCCGGTCCGGCGTCGCCCGGCTCGAACTCCGCCGCCCGGCTGGCTGCTTCGGTCATGGGGCTGAGGTTAGACCCAGAGGTCCACAATAGGTGAACACCGGGTGTTGAGGTTCGGTTACATGTCGTCGTGGCGGGGTAAAAAGAGCGGCTACGTGCCGCGGACGCCCCACCGGCCGGTGTAGGTGTCACCCGGGGCGAGCACGATCAGGTCGTCGTGCGTCGGGCCCTCGTTGTAAGCGTCAGGGCCGCAGGTCATCGGCTCCACCGCGATCGACCAGTCGCGGTACGGCCCCCCGGTGAAGATCTGTATCCACGACATGGTCTCGTCGCCCCACAGCTCTGCGGTCCGGTCGCCGCGAGCGAGGATGACCCGCCAGCGGCCGTCCGTGTCGCGGGTCAGGTCGGTCATCGCGTTGTCCAGGTTGCGCGACCCGAGTGTCGGACCGTCTCGGAGGTCCAGGTCGGTGCCGTCGACCGGAGCGACGCGGACCGGCAGCAGCCGGTCCGCATCGACCTCGAGATAGGCGGCAGCGGGCACCTTCAGGTCGACATCGTCAACCGTCTCCTCACCCACGGTCAGGTACGGATGGGCCGCGTACCCGAACGGCACATCGCCGTCGCCGATGTTGGTCGCCGACACGGTGACGGTCAGGCCATCCGCGGACACTGCGTGGGTGATCGTGGCCTCGAGCCAGCCGGACCAGCCGGGCTGCGGGAAGACGCGCACTCGACTGGTGACGGAGTCCGGACTGTGATCGGTGAGCACCCACGGGACGTAGCGGACCAGCCCGTGGCTGGCGTTGTGCCGGGCCGGCTCACTCAGCCACAGCTGCTGTGACTTCCCGGCGAAGGTGTACTTGCCGTCACGGATCCGGTTGGGCCAGGGCAACAGGTTCTGGCCCTGACCACCCCGGGGCGACTCGTGCTCGCCGAACCCGCGCACCACGTCAACGCCGTCTTTCGCATAGCTGCGCAGCGTTGCGCCAACCTCGGTGACGACGGCGCGATGACCGCCGGAGACGATCTCGTACTGCTCGCCGGTGGGTGGGATGCTCACAGGTTCGGACTTTAGCGGCCGGGTCGACGCCGCATTACCCTTGGTCTGCCATGTCGACCGTCGTGAACCCGCCGAGCGCCGCCTCCCGGACGTACGAGATCCGGACCCATGGGTGCCAGATGAACGTGCACGACTCCGAGAGGCTCGCCGGACTGCTGGAGACGGCCGGCTACCGGCGCGCGGCCGACGGAGGCATGCCGGACGTCGTCGTGTTCAACACCTGCGCGGTCCGGGAGAACGCCGAGAACCGGCTCTACGGCAGCCTCGGGCACCTGCGGCCCACCAAGGGGGCGCGGCCCGGGATGCAGATCGCGGTGGGCGGTTGCCTGGCCCAGAAGGACCAGCACGAGATCGTCCGTCGCGCGCCGTGGGTCGACGTGGTGTTCGGCACCCACAACCTCGGGGCACTGCCGGTGCTGCTGGAGCGGGCCCGGATCCGCGAGGAGGCCCAGGTCGAGATCGTCGACGCGCTGCAGACCTTCCCCTCCCACCTGCCCACCGCGCGGGACTCGGCGTACGCGGCCTGGGTCTCGATCAGCGTCGGCTGTAACAACACGTGCACCTTCTGCATCGTGCCGGCGCTGCGGGGCAAGGAGGTGGACCGGCGACCGGGGGAGATCCTGGCCGAGATCGAGATGCTGGTCGCCGACGGAGTTCAGGAGATCACCCTGCTGGGGCAGAACGTGAACGCGTACGGAGTCGACTTCGGCGACCGCAACGCGTTCGCGAAGCTGCTCCGCCGCTGCGGCGAGGTGCCCGGTCTGGAGCGAGTGCGATTCACCTCGCCCCATCCCAAGGACTTCACCGACGAGGTGATCGCGGCCATGGCGGAGACGCCGAACGTGATGCCGTCGCTGCACATGCCGCTGCAGTCCGGGTCGGACACGGTGCTGCGGGCGATGCGCCGGTCGTACCGCAGCGAGCGCTTCCTGGGGATCATCGACCGGGTCCGCGCCGCAATGCCCGAGGCGGCGATCACCACTGACATCATTGTCGGCTTCCCGGCCGAGACCGAGGCCGACTTCCAGGGCACGCTGGACGTGGTCAGTGCGGCCCGTTTCGCCGGCGCCTTCACCTTCCAGTACTCGATCCGGGCAGGAACGCCGGCCGCCACCATGCCCGACCAGGTGCCGAAGGCCGTGGTGCAGGAGCGCTACGAGCGGCTGGTCACGCTGGTGGAGGAGATCGCCTGGCGGGAGAACCAGGCCCAGGCCGGCCGCACGGTCGAGGTCATGTTCGCCGCCGGCGAGGGTCGTAAGGACGCCGCGACCGCCCGCATGTCCGGTCGGGCCCGGGACAACCGCC
This sequence comes from uncultured Actinomycetota bacterium, assembly GCA_963808435.1. Taxonomy (GTDB): domain Bacteria; phylum Actinomycetota; class Actinomycetes; order Propionibacteriales; family Propionibacteriaceae; genus Microlunatus. Next base: position 61,646 of record CAWEFW010000005.1, read on the forward strand.
TGGTGCACGTGACCGTGCCCGAGGACCCGGCGGCCCGGCCGCGTCCTGGTGACATCGCCGAGACCGTGGTCACCTACGCCGCCCCTCACCACCTGATTGCCGACGCCGGCCTGGCCAACCTCCGCCGCACCCCCGGCGGCGACGCCTGGGCCGCCACCCAGTCCCTTCCGGACCGCCGCCCCGCCGTCAGCCTCGGTCTGCCGTCAGTCGGGCTGCCCGCCCCGCTCCCACCGGAAGCCGCCTGCTCTCACTAGCCCTAGCCCCTCAATCTGTCGCCAGCCCCATATATCGACACCCAAATCAATAAGTCGATATTTGCAGTGCCGTCACGGAGGATGCGGGATCCGGCCGACCGCTCGGCGAACGACCCTCCAAAGCCGCGCCCCTCCGGCCCGCGCGAGAGAGGGAGGGTCAGGCCGCCTTGGGAAGCTTGGCCTTCTTCAGCGCCTTCCGATTCCGCGACTTGGCGAAGATCCTTCTAGCATCCTCCGGCTCGAGCCGCCCCTCCGCAAGCATTCTGATCGGGCACCGCTTGCAGCGCGGTTTGGACACGCAGCAGGTCTTCTTCGGTCGCGCGCCCACGCCGCCAGGGTAGCCGTGAAGTTAGGGCAGCCATACCTCTGTTCCATTGCCCGCTGGCACGCTGGCGGAGAACGTGTGACGATGCACGAGCCCACAGCACCGACCCGGAGGTTCCCTCGTGCCCGCCGAGCGTTTCGTCGACCAGCTCAATGTCCAGATCGGCCACGAGTTCGCCGCCCACCAGCAGTACGTCGCGTGCGCGGTGTACTACGACGCCCTGACCATGCCGCAGATGGCGCGCTTCTTCTACGCGCAGGCGCTGGAGGAGCGCGACCACGCGATGATGATGGTCAACTACTTGATCGACTCGGACGCGCCGGTCGTCATCCCCGGGGTCAGCGCACCGCAGGTGCACTTCGAGGACCTGGTCGCCCCGGTGGCACTGGCCCTGGAGCAGGAGAAGCGGGTCAGCGCGCAGATCAACGAGCTGACCAAGATCGCCCGTGAGGAGGCTGACTTCGCCTCCGACCAGTTCATGCAGTGGTTCATCAAGGAGCAGGTGGAGGAGGTTGCCACGATGAGTGACCTGGTCACGGTGGTCCGGCGCTCCAAGGACATCGAGGCGATCGAGGACTACGTGCAGCGCGAACAGAGCGGTGAGGGTCCCGACCCGAGTGCACCGGCCATCGCCGGCGGCTGAGCGGGATGTAAGAAAACCTGGTCAAGTAGTGCCACAACGGGGGTTGCGTCGCTACAGTGCTTCCAGCCTGGGTGTTGCGGAGCGTGACACCCAGGCGTCCACTTGTCTAGCTTGCTCGCGCACGGCGCTCTGATCCGCCGACGTCAGTCTTCGCGAACGAAGAGCCTGTTTCGCTCATCCTTCCTCCGCCGCCGGCGCGCCGTTTCCGACACTCGCGCCCGACGCCCGTGAGCTCGTTGCGCACACTCCCGGAGGGCGGCCGCCCTCCGGGACCGCTTCAGCGCGCCGGTCGGCTAGTCAGGCGGGCCGCTCGGGCTGAGGGTCCGGCTCGCCATCCGCGTACTCCCGAATCCGGGTGGAGGCGAAGTCCTGCCCGGTGTCGACGTGCTCGGCGTACTTGCCCCCGGTCCTCTCGTCAACCAGATCGCCGGCCTTCTCGATGCCGGTATCGACGTGCTGGCTGTGCTCCGACAGCGCGTCCTTGGCCTTGTCAAAGATTCCCATACCGACCATTCAACCCGGCCGCACCAGCGGCTGCCCCGGGGGGTGTAGCGCCTGAGCCAAACTGGGCCAGTGACCGTCCTGGTGCTGGTGGGCCCCACCGCGGTAGGCAAGTCCTCCCTCGCGGTCGCGGTGGCGCAGCGTCTGGCCGCGTCCGGCCAGCCGGCCGAGGTGGTCAGCGCCGACTCGATGCTGGTCTACCGCGGCATGGACATCGGAACCGCCAAGCCGACGCCGGCCGAGCGCGGCGGCGTACCCCACCATCTGATCGACGTGCTCGATGTCCGGGAGACGGCGACGGTCGCCGAGTTCCAGCAACGGGCCCGGAACGCGATCGCCGACTGCCAGGGCAGGGGAGTGGTGTCGGTGCTGGTCGGCGGTTCCGCCCTGTACGTGCGCGCCATCGTCGACGACTTCCGGTTCCCGGGCACCGACCCAGCGCTGCGGGCCGAGCTCGAGGGCGAGCTGGCCGCCGTGGGTCCGGAGGCGCTGCACCGACGACTAGCCAAGCTGGATCCCGCCAGCGCCGCCCAGATCCTGCCTGGGAACGGTCGTCGCGTGGTTCGGGCGCTGGAGGTCATCGGGCTGACCGGCGACCGGTTCTCCGCCAACCTTCCCCCGCGCCACTACGCCCTGGCCGGTGTGGTTCAGGTGGGCCTGGATATCGACCGTCACCGGCTCGACCAGCGGATCGCCGAGCGGGTGGACCGGATGTGGGCCGACGGACTGGTCGATGAGGTCCGGCGGCTGGCCGAGACCGGGCTGCGAGAGGGACTCACGGCCTCGCGGGCCCTGGGCTACCGACAGGTCCTGGCCTACCTCGACGGCGAAACGACTGAGGACGAGGCCCGTACGCGGACTGTGGCCGCCACCCGGAGGTTCGCTCGACGGCAGAACAGCTGGTTCCGCAAGGATCCGCGGATCGGCTGGCTGCCCTTCGACCGGGCCGGCCTGGTCGAGGCCGTGGTCGCGCTCGTGGCGACGGCGCCGACGCACCGGGTGCCAGACTGAGCCCATGCGCCGGTGGTCGTTCAGCAAGGGACACGGGACGGAGAACGACTTCGTCCTGCTGCTGGACCGCGAGGCCATGCTGGACATCGGTCCCGCGGAGGTGCGCTACCTCTGCGACCGTCGCGCCGGGGTCGGTGGCGACGGCCTGCTCCGCGCAGTGCTGGCCAAGCACGTCGACGGCTGGGACGGCGACGGCTCGCTCTGGTTCATGGACTACCGCAACGCCGACGGCTCGATCGCCGAGATGTGTGGCAACGGAGCCCGGGTCTTCGCCCGGTTCCTGGCGGACGAGGGCCTGGTCAGCGGCCCGACGGTGTCCATAGCCACCCGTTCCGGGCTCCGGGAGACCACGCTGCTGCCGGACGGTCGGGTCCGGGTGTCGATGGGTCCGGTGACGGTGGGCGAGTCCGGGGTCCAGGTCAGCGTCGCTGGCCGGACCGTGTCGGATGCGGTGCCGGTGAGCGTCGGCAACCCGCACGCGGTGAGCTTCATCGAAGACCTCGACGCGCTGGACCTGACGGTCGCCCCGCGGTGGGCGCCGCCCGAGGCGTTTCCCGACGGCGTGAACCTGGAGTTCGTCCGGGTTTACGGACCGGAGCACCTGGCGATGCGGGTCTACGAGCGAGGGGTGGGGGAGACGCGGTCCTGCGGCACCGGCACGGTGGCCGCTGCCGCCGCGGCCCGTTCGCGTTCTCGACAGGACGGCGACGGACCGGTGACCTACCGGGTTGACGTGCCCGGCGGGACGGTGCAGGTCGAGCTGGCCGACGGCGAGGCGAGCCTGGTCGGTCCGGCGGTTCTGGTCGCCCACGGTGAGGTGTCGGTGCCCGGTTCCGGGCCCGGGAAGGAATGAGGAATGTCGGTTCTGGACACGTTCTCCCTGTCGGGACAGGTGTCGGTGGTCACCGGCGGCAACCGGGGCATCGGCCGCGCTCTGGCGACCGCCCTGGCCGAGGCGGGCAGCGACGTCGTGCTGCTGGTCCGGGACCGCGAGGGCACGGCGACCGCGATCGCCGAGCTCGAGGCCCTCGGGGTGAGCGCGCTCGCGGTGACCGCCGACGTGACCGAGCCACGTCAGGTGCAGCGGGCGGTCGATGAGGTGCTGAGCCGGTTGGGTCAGGTCGACGTGCTGGTCAACAACGCCGGAACGTGTATCCACCGGCCGGCGCTCGAGGTGACCGAGGAAGAGTGGCGGTTCGTGATGGACGTGAACGTGGACGGGGTCTGGAACTGCTCCCAGGCGTTCGGCCGGCACATGGTCGCCCAGCGCCGCGGCGTGATCGTCAACATCGGCTCGATCTCGGGCCAGATCGTCAACCGGCCGCAGTGGCAGCCGGCGTACAACGCCTCCAAGGCGGCGGTCCACCAGCTGACCAAGTCCCTGGCCGCGGAGTGGGCCCCCCACGGCGTACGCGTCAACGCGCTCGCGCCCGGCTACATCAAGACCGAGATGGCACCGGTGGACGAGCCGCAGTTCCGCCAGCACTGGATCGAGGACGCCCCCATGCGCCGGTACGCCGTTCCGGCCGAGCTCGGTCCGAGCGTGGTCTTCCTCGCCTCTGAGGCCTCCAGTTTCATGACGGGATCGGTGCTGGTGGTCGACGGAGGCTACACGATCTTCTGAGGCGAGGGTGGCCATGGCCCTGCGGTTAAACCCGCTTGGCTGCTCATGAGAACCTGGATAGCGATGACCGTTCCGCACCCCACCCCTTCTCCTGACGACGAGCTGCTCGTCGAGCGGCTCGAGCCCCGACCCCGGGTCGATGCCGACGGCGACCAGCAGGACCTTGCCGACCGGCAGTCGCTGCGCCGGGTCGCCGGCCTGTCCACCGAGCTGGCGGACGTCACCGAGGTCGAGTACCGCCAGCTGCGGCTGGAGCGGGTCGTGCTGGTCAGCGTCTGGACCACCGGCAGCGCCGTCGACGCCGAGAACGCGATGACCGAGTTGAAGCGGCTGGCCGAGACTGCCGGCTCGCAGGTGCTCGAAGGCCTGGTCCAGCGGCGGACCCGGCCTGACCCTTCGACCTACATCGGCCGGGGCAAGGTAGCCGAGCTCCGTGACGTGGTAGTCGCGACCGGGGCCGACACGGTGATCTGCGACGGCGAGCTGAGCCCGGCCCAGCTGCGCAACCTGGAGGACCAGGTCAAGGTTAAGGTGGTCGACCGGACCGCTCTGATCCTGGACATCTTCGCGGCCCACGCCCGCAGTGCGGAGGGCAAGGCCCAGGTCGAGCTGGCCCAGCTGCAGTACCTCAAGCAGCGGCTACGCGGCTGGGGCGGCAACCTGTCTCGGCAGGTCGGCGGGCGGGCCAGCGGCGGCGTGGGCATCGGTGGCCGCGGGCCCGGTGAGACCAAGCTGGAGACCGACCGGCGCCGGATCAACAGCCGGATCGCGAAGCTGCGGGTCGCGCTGCGCGAGATGGACGGCACTCGGGAGACCAAGCGGGCGGAGCGGCGGCGGCACCAGGTGCCGTCGGTGGCCATCGTCGGCTATACCAACGCCGGTAAGTCCAGTCTGCTCAACCGGCTCACCGGTGCCGGAGTGCTGGTCGAGGACGCGCTGTTCGCCACCCTGGATCCGACCACCCGCCGGTCCCAGACCGCAGACGGCCGGGTCTACACCTTGACCGACACCGTCGGGTTCGTCCGGCACCTGCCGCACGACCTGGTGGAGGCGTTCGCCTCGACGCTGGAGGAGTCAGCCTCGGCCGACCTGCTCCTGCACATCGTGGACGGCTCCGATCCCGACCCGACCGGCCAGATCTCCGCCGTACGTGCGGTGCTGGCCGACATCGGCGCGGGGAATGCGCTCGAGCAGCTGGTGATCAACAAGGCCGACGAGGCGTCCACCGACGTGCTGGCCACCCTGCGGACCACGTACCCGGACGCGGTCGTCGTCTCGGCCCGCACCGGGCAGGGCATCGACCGGCTGCGCTCGGTGGTCGAGTCCAGGCTGCCCCGGCCCGCGGTCGAGGTGGCGGCGATGGTGCCCTACGAGCGGGGCGACCTGATCGACCGGATCCATCGGTCCGGCGAGCTGCTCACCAGCGAGCACACGGACGAGGGCACCCGGCTGACCGCCCGGGTCAACCCCGACCTGGCCGGCGAGCTCGCCCCCTACGCCCTCGTGGCACCGTAGTCGGCGCTCGACTCGGGGCTAAAGTGCACCGGTGACCGACGAGCCGGGGAAGTCTGATTCGCCGGTAACCCACCGGGATGTGTTGGCGTACGCGGTCGACGGCCTCGGCGGTTCGGAGCGGCCCGGCCAGGTGGCGATGTCCGATGCGATCGCCTCGGCGTTGGCCTCCGGCCGGCACCTGCTGGTGCAGGCGGGCACCGGCACGGGCAAGTCCCTCGGCTACCTGGCCCCGGCGCTGGTCCGACTGACCCAGCAGCCGGGCGAGCGGATCGTGGTGGCCACCGCCACCCTGGCGCTGCAGAGCCAGCTGGCCAACGCCGACATCCCGGCCGCTCTCGACGCAGTCGAGGCGGTGGTCGGCGAGCGGCCCCGGCACGCGATCCTCAAGGGCCGGACCAACTACGCCTGTCTGCTCAAGGTGCGGGACGGCAGTGCCCAGGACCAGGCCAGCCTGATCTCCGCCGACGACCTGGCCGAGACCATCAAGGCGGCACCCCTGGCCAGCCCGGAGTCCGTTCTAGGCGCGGAGGTGCTGGCGCTGCGGGAGTGGGCCGAGGAGCAGGTCGCCGCCGGCGGCCTGGCTGACCGCGACGACGCCCCGTCGCACACCGAGCGGGCCTGGCAGCAGGTCTCGATCCCGGTGCGCGAGTGCCTGACCCCGCAGCGCTGCCCGTACGGCGACGCCTGCCTGGTCGAGGCGTCCCGCGATGCCGCTCGGGCCGCGGACCTGGTGGTGACCAACCACGCGCTGCTGGCCATCGACGCGATGCACGGTGGCACCGCGCTGCCGGACCACACCGCGGTGGTGATCGACGAGGCGCACGAGCTGGTCGGCCGGGTGACCGGGGCGGCCTCGGCCGAGCTCACCCCGGCGCTGGTCGAGCGGGTGGCTCGGCGAGCCCTGACCTACCTGGACGACGAGGACGCCCTCGCACTGCTCGAGTCGGCCGACACGCTGCGGGGCGCCCTGGAGGCGGCGCCGCTGGCCCGGGTCGAGGACCCGGACGGAGCGGTGTTCGCGGGCTGCGTGGCGGTACGCAACGCCGCCCGGACCGCGGTCAGCGGCCTGACCAGCGGTGAGGACAAGGGCGACACCGACCGGCGGCAGGCCGCGGCCGCCGTACGCGAGGTCTTCGATGTCGCGGAGCGGATGGCGGCGCTGGACGAGCACGACGTGGTCTGGGTCGCCGACCGCGAACGACTGGGCCGGGAGGTCCGGGTGGCGCCGCTTTCGGTGGCCGGGTTGATGCGGTCAGCGGTCTTCGGGTCGCGGACTGTGGTGCTGACCTCGGCGACGCTCAAGCTCGGCGGGGAGTTCACCCCGCTGGCGGCCAGTGTCGGCCTTCGGGCGGTCGAACGGCACGACGAGCCCGAATGGCAGCCCGAGCCGGTCGACGACCCGGCCCTTGATGCTGACGAAGACCCGGCCGTGCCGTGGCGGGGGCTGGATGTGGGGTCGCCGTTCGCCTACCGGCAGCAGGGGATCCGCTACGTCGCCCGAGCATTGCCGCCGCCGGGCCGGGACGGGCTGTCCGAAGCGGCCTTGGCCGAGATCGCCGAGCTGGTCTGGGCCGCCGGTGGCCGCACGCTCGGCCTGTTCAGCTCGCGGCGCGCCGCCGAGACCGCCGCCGTCCACGTGCGGCGCGAACTGCCCAAGCTGAAGGTGCTCTGCCAGGGCGATGCCCAGCTGCCCGAGCTGACCCGCCGCTTCATCGCCGACGAGCAGGCCAGCCTGTTCGGCACGCTCTCGCTCTGGCAGGGCGTGGACGTCCCCGGCGCGACCTGCCAGCTGGTGATCATCGACCGGATACCGTTCCCGCGGCCGGACGAGCCGCTGACCTTGGCCCGGCAACGAGCGGTCGCGGAGGCCGGCGGCAACGGGTTCATGGCCGTCGCCGCGACCCACGCCGCCCTGCTGCTGGCCCAGGGGTCCGGCCGGCTGATCCGCCGGATGAGCGACCGCGGCGTGGTGGCGGTCCTGGACTCGCGGCTGGTCACCGCCCGGTACGGGGCCTTCCTGCAGGCCTCGATGCCGGACATGTGGTTGACCACCGACCGCGAGGTGGCGATCGCCGCGCTGCGCCGGCTGGCCGGGCAGGCCGAGCCCGTGGGCGCTGCGGCCACGGCCAGCGCCAACCGTTCGACATAGGTCTGCACGGCTGGCTGGTCTCGCGGCTGCTAGCGGTCGTTTCCATCGTCTGGCAGGGTTGGTTTATGGAGCACACCTACGATTTCGACCTGGCCGTGATCGGGTCCGGCCCGGGTGGTCAGAAGGCCGCGATCATGGCCGCCAAGCTCGGCAAAAAGGCCTGCGTGGTCGACAGCAAGACCATGGTGGGCGGGGTGTGCGTCAACACCGGCACCATCCCCTCGAAGACCCTGCGTGAGGCGGTGATGTACCTCACCGGCATGCAGCTGCGCGAGATGTACGGCGCCAGCTACCGGGTCAAGGACGAGATCACCATCGCCGACCTGCTGGCCCGGCTGCAGCACGTGATCGGCCGGGAGACCGAGGTGATCCGTTCGCAGCTGCTGCGCAACCACATCGAGCTCATCCCCGGAATCGCCAGCTTCATCGACCCGCACACCTTGTCGGTCGACATCGAGGGCCAGCAGGTCCACCGCACCATGACCGCCGACAAGATCGTCATCGCCACCGGCACCCTGCCGGCGCGACCGACGAACGTCGAGTTCGACGGTTCCCGGGTGCTCGACTCCGACCAGATCCTCGAGCTCGAGAAGGTGCCCAACTCGATGGTGGTGGTCGGGGCCGGCGTGATCGGCGTCGAGTACGCGTCCATGTTCGCCGCGCTGGGTACCCGGGTGACGCTGGTGGAGAAGCGCCCGCAGATGCTCGACTTCTGCGACCCCGAGATCGTGGAGTCGCTCAAGTTCCACCTGCGCGACCAGGCCATGTCCTTCCGCTTTGGTGAGGAGGTGGCGTCGGTGCAGGGGTCGGGTCGCGGGACGATCACCACGCTGGCCTCGGGCAAGAAGATCGCGGCGGAGATCGTGATGTACTCCGCCGGTCGCCAGGGCAACACCGAACGGCTGAACCTCGACCTGGCCGGGGTGAGCGTCGACCAGCGCGGGCGGCTGAAGGTGGACAGCAGCTACGCCACCGAGGTGCCGCACATCTACGCCGTCGGCGACGTGATCGGGTTCCCAGCGCTGGCGGCGACCTCGATGGACCAGGGTCGGCTGGCCGCGTCGTACGCCTTCGGTGAGCCGGCGCGCGAGCTGCAGGCGCTACAGCCCATCGGCATCTACACCATCCCCGAGATCTCCTACTGCGGGAAGCTTGAGGCCGATCTGACCACCGAGTCCGTCCCCTTCGAGGTGGGCATCTCGCGCTACCGCGAACTGGCCCGCGGCCAGATCACCGGCGACTCGTACGGCATGCTCAAGCTGATCGTGCACGCCGACACACGCGAGATCCTGGGCGTCCACGTCTTCGGTACCAGCGCAACGGAGCTGGTGCACATCGGCCAGGCGATCATGGGCTGCGGCGGGACCGTCGACTACCTGGTGGACACGGTGCTGAACTACCCGACGCTGTCCGAGGCGTACAAGGTGGCCGCGTTGGACGTCACCAACAAGCTGCGGGCCGTCGCCCGGTTCACCACGGAGATGGCGACGTCCGAGCCCAGCATGCTCTGAGGACCGCCTAGATCGGCCCGCGCCGTCCGGTCCGGAGGACTAGATCCGGCGCAGGACCGCGACGACCTTGCCGAGGATCGTGGCGTGGTTGCCGTCGATCGGGTCGTACGCCGGGTTGTGTGGCAGCAGCCAAACCTGCTCGTCTTTGCGCTTGAAGGTCTTGACCGTTGCCTCGTTGTCCAGCAAGGCGGCGACCATCTCGCCGTTGACTGCCGTCGGCTGCTGCCGCACGACTACCCAGTCGCCGTCGCAGATGGCCGCCTCGATCATCGAGTCGCCCTTGACCTCGAGCAGGAACATCGTGCCTTCACCGACCAGCTGGCGGGGGAGCGCGAATACGTCCTCCACCCGCTCCTCGGCCAGAATCGGGCCGCCGGCGGCGATCCGGCCGAGCACCGGCACGTGCACCGGAGCCGGGTACGCGTCACCGACCCCGGTCTCGTCGAAGTCGGTCCCCACGCCTCGACGACCCGGGCGGAAGGCCGGCTCGACTGGGGCCGGTCGGCGACGCTCGGCCGAACGGCTCTCCCCGGGGAGTAGCACCTCGAGGGCCCGCGGCCGGTTCGGGTCGCGCCGCAGGAATCCCTTGGTTTCCAACACCTTGAGCTGATGGGCGACGCTGGACGACGACGCCAGCCCGACCGCATCACCCATCTCGCGGATGCTCGGCGGGTACCCCCGGCTCTCCACCGTCGCCTGGATCATCTCCAGGATCCGGCGCTGGCGCAGCGTCAGCCCATCCGCGTCAGCGGGGCCGTCGGGGAACGGGCTGACCGCGCCGCTCTCGCCCAGCTGCGCAGCCACCTCGGCGGCGCGAGGACGGCCACGCCGACGGCTGGGCTGGACGGACTTGCTGTCGTGATCTGCCATGGAACGAACTCTAGGGAATGGTACTGACACATTCAAACATCTGTTCGAGCGTGTCGCGAAGCGATTCTTCCCGTTCGAAACCGAGGGCCGGTGGGTGATTGGGACGGCGCCCCTGCGGCCGGGCGAAGTGTCAGTGGCGGCTGCTTGGCTTTGTGACATGAGCAGCAGTCGAACACGCGTTCGTACACGCCGAGCGCCGGTGCTTGGCAAAGCCGGCCCTATGCAGTACAAATCAAACGTACGTTCTATCGAACATCAGTTCGACACTTCCTCAGGAGCGACGATGAGCACCTCCATGATCACCCCGGGCATGAGGACCGCTACGGACCTCGTTCGTCCGGAGGTCCGCCGGCCGGTCCGGCAGCCGGCATCCGTGCGCGGACCAGTCGCCCGACCTGTTCGTCGGGTCCCAGCTCCGGGCGTCCGGTCCGGAGGCCGCGCCGCAGTGTGGTCTTGCCAGGTGGATCTGGCGATGCCCGCCGGCGCGTGGCGTCTGACCGACCGGGGTATCGCGGTCGCGCTCGTGCTGGCGTTGATGATCGCCATGGCCGCCGTGGCCGTGATCGGCCTGACCGCCTGGCAGGTCACCAGCGCCGACTACTCGCCGGCGACCCCGGCGGTGGGGGCTGCGGTCAGCCCGCGGTGACTACGACGGTGCGCATGATCTTGTCGGCGAACGTCTGCTTGTTGTCGTCCCACAGCGGCCAGAGGAAGCCGACGTAAGCCATGCCGTCGAGAATGTGGACCAGGTCGCGCAGGAAGGCGTTCATCGGACCGATCGGCGCGTCGGTCAGCTCGCTGACCAGCCGGATCTTGGTCACCCGCTTGCCGAGCGACTGACCGGTGCGGCCCCCGATCAGCCAGCGGTTGTAGAGCGTCCAGCCCGTGGCGAGGAACATGATCGCCAGCCCGATGAGCATCGGGGTAAGACCAGCGGTGAGGTCTGGAAGGCTCGAGCTCGCCGTGGTACTGATCTGGACGAGCCAGTAGAAGTAGCCGACGAGAAAGACTATCGATCCGATGATGGAGGGAATGAAGTCGATGAGGTAGGCGCCCACACGCTTGCCCCAGCTGGCGTAGTCGGTGCGCAGCGGCATCGCATACCCAAGGTGGGGTGCGCCGTAACCAGGAGCCGCCGGTTGACCGGGCGGCGGGCCATACGCCGGCGGCGGCGCGGTGTATCCAGGGGTCGCGATGGAGTAGTGCGTCGGCACCGGGCCGTAGACGGGTGGTGGGGGAACCGACCCGGCCGGTCCGGGCCGTGCCCAGTCCGGCCCCGGAGTAGGCGCCGCCGGGTCGCCGGCCTGGCTGGACCACGGTCCGGGTTGGCTGCTCATCGGGTCCTCACTCCTGGCGGCGGCAACGCGGCGATCCTATGCTCACGCCCGGACCGCGGGGCGCACCTACCAGCCGGGGCGGAACCAGCCCGGCGCCACCGAGCCGAGGGAGAATGACGGACATGGTGTCAGTCGCGTCCGACGCCCGGACGAGGTCGGCGGCTCGGTCTGGGCTTCCGGTCACCGCGGGGATCCTGGCCGGGGGCCTGGCGCTGAGCGCCCTCTTCGCCACCACTGGCATCGGGCTCCCGTGCCCGTTCCTGGCGCTCACCGGTTGGCAGTGCCCACTGTGCGGCGGCACCCGGATGGGCAGCGCTCTGCTGCACGGCGACCTGGCTTCGGCGTTCATTGCCAACCCGGCCGCCCTGATCGGAGTGGTAGTCCTGGCCCTGATCACGGTGGTCTGGGCCGTAGAACTGCTCGGCGGTGCCGCGGTTCGCCTACCGCGGCTGCTCGCCCGGCGGCTGCGGCGGATCCCGGCGTCGGTCTGGCTGGTCCTCAGCGCGGCCGCCGCGGTCGCGTACGTAGTGCTGCGCAACCTTCTCTGACCGTCGGCGAGCAGGCGCCGGTGCGACACGCACCAGATGTTTCGCAACTCCTTGCACACCGGCCATCGGCGACGTACGCTTCCTATATCTAGTAGTTACACCCATGTGATTACTCCACAGGTTGTGTTTACTTACCCACACAAGTTCACAGCACGATCCACAGTCAGACCGGGGTCTGTCCCCAGCACCATCCCCAGGCCGACCGCCTACCACCGAGAAGGAGCCGCAGATGCATTGCCCGTACTGCCGGCACACCGACTCCAAGGTGCTGGACTCCCGGGTGGCCGAGGACGGCGGCGCCATCCGTCGGCGTCGCCAGTGCCCGGCCTGTGAGCGACGGTTCACCACCCTCGAGCAGATGCAGCTGGCGGTGGTGAAGCGCAGCGGTGTCGTGGAGCCGTTCGCTCGGGACAAGGTGATCAGCGGCGTGCGCAAGGCCTGCAAGGGCCGCCCGGTCACCGAGGACCAGCTCGCCCGGCTCGGTCAGCTTGTGGAGGACGCGCTCCGGGCCTCCGGGCAGCCCGAGGTGCCCTCCGACGAGGTCGGGGTTGCCATACTGGGCCCACTGCGGGAGCTGGACCAGGTCGCCTACCTCCGCTTCGCCAGCGTCTACCGGCAGTTCACCTCCGCCGAGGACTTCGAGGCGGAGATCGCGCTGCTCCGGATCGAGCAGGAGCCGACCGGCATCGAGCCGTTGATCCCCGACCACGCCGCCGACGCGAAGGTCAGCACCTTCACTCCGCACCGGCTGACCCCCGCGCGGCCGGCCGACACCGCCGGCACCCGCCGGACCGGGCCCCCCTAACGGCCCACCTCGACTCCGGGCCTGGCCCGCGCAGCAGGGGAAGGCTTGCGCGGGTCCGGCCCGGTCCACAACATCTGACGACCGTCCGGCTTCGTCCCCGGCCAACTTCACAGATCGAAGTCTCACCCAGCCGAGCTGCGTCCTCGCGCCCGGGCCACCACGAAAGGTTGACATGACCGAAACCACCCGCCCCGCGAGCGGACGCTCCGAGGCCAAGCGGTCCGGCCGAAGGAACCCGGGGCTGACCGTCCAGCGGGTCTTCACCACCGGCGCCCACCCTTATGACGAGGTGACCTGGGAACGCCGCGACGTGGTGCAGACCAACTGGAAGACCGGTGAGGTGGTCTTCGAGCAGAAGGGGGTGGAGTTCCCCGACTTCTGGAGTGTGAACGCGTCGACCATCGTGACGACGAAGTACTTCCGGGGGGCGCTGGGCACTCCGGTGCGGGAGCAGAGCCTGCGGCAGCTGATCGACCGGGTGGTCAAGACCTACCGCCGCGCCGGTGAGGACTACGGCTACTTCGCCGCGCCGGAGGATGCGGAGATCTTCGAGCACGAGCTGACCTGGATGCTGCTGCATCAGTACTTCTCGTTCAACTCACCGGTCTGGTTCAACGTCGGCACAGCCTCCCCGCAGCAGGTGTCGGCCTGCTTCATCCTCTCCGTCGACGACTCGATGGACTCGATCCTGAACTGGTACCGGGAGGAGGGCTTCATCTTCAAGGGCGGCTCGGGGGCCGGCCTGAACCTGTCCCGGATCCGCTCGTCCAAGGAGCTGCTCAGCTCCGGCGGCACTGCTTCGGGCCCGGTGTCGTTCATGCGCGGCGCGGACGCCAGCGCCGGGACGATCAAGTCCGGTGGCGCAACCCGGCGGGCGGCCAAGATGGTCGTGCTGGACGTGGATCACCCTGACATCGAGGAGTTCATCGAGACCAAGGCGCGCGAGGAGGTCAAGATCCGCGCGCTGCGCGACGCCGGCTTCGACATGGACCTAGGCGGCAAGGACATCACCTCGGTCCAGTACCAGAACGCCAACAACTCGGTCCGGGTCACCGACGAGTTCATGCGGGCGGTGGAGGACGGCCTCGAGTTCGGGCTTCGGGCCCGGACCGACGGCCGGGTGATGGAGACCGTCGACGCGCGGGAGCTGTTCGGCAAGATCGCCCAGGCGGCCTGGGAGTGCGCCGACCCGGGCATCCAATACGACGACACCATCAACGACTGGCACACCAACCCCGAGACCGGCCGGATCACCGCGTCCAACCCCTGCTCGGAGTACATGTCGCTGGACAACTCCTCCTGCAACCTGGCCAGCCTGAACCTGCTGAAGTTCCTGCGGCCGGACGACACCTTCGACGCGGAGAGGTTCGAGAAGGCCGTCGAGCTGATCATCACCGCGATGGACATCTCGATCTGCTTCGCCGACTTCCCGACCACCTCGATCGGGGAGACCACCCGCGACTACCGCCAGCTCGGGATCGGGTACGCCAACCTGGGCGCGCTGCTGATGGCCACTGGCCACGGCTACGACTCCGACGGCGGTCGGGCGCTGGCGGCGGCGATCACCTCGCTGATGACCGGTACGTCCTACCGTCGCTCGGCCGAGCTGGCCGGGATCGTCGGCCCGTACGCCGGGTACGCCCGCAACGCCACCGCGCACCAGCGGGTGATGCGGAAGCACCAGGCGGCCAACGACGCGCTGCGCACCGTCGGCACGCTGGACTCCGACGTGCACAAGCGCGCCACCCAGGCCTGGGACGGCGTTCTCAAGATCGGCGCGACCAACGGCTACCGCAACGCGCAGGCCAGCGTGCTGGCGCCGACCGGGACGATCGGCTTCATGATGGACTGCGACACGACCGGTATCGAGCCGGACTTCTCGCTGGTCAAGTTCAAGAAGCTGGTCGGCGGCGGGTCGATGCAGATCGTCAACCAGACCATCCCGCGGGCGCTGAAGCGGCTCGGCTATACCGACGAGACATCGGAGGCCATCGTCGAGTACATCGCCGAGCATGGCCACGTGATCGACGCTCCCGGGCTGCGGCCGGAGCACTACGAGGTGTTCGACACCGCGATGGGGCAGCGGGCGATCAAGCCGATGGGCCACGTGCGGATGATGGCGGCGGCTCAGCCGTTCCTGTCCGGCGCGATCTCCAAGACGGTGAACCTGCCCGAGTCGGCCACGGTCGATGAGATCGCCGACGTCTACGTCCAGGGATGGAAGCTGGGGCTCAAGGCGCTGGCGGTGTACCGGGACAACTGCAAGGTCGGCCAGCCGCTCAGCGACGGCAAGTCGGACAAGAAGGCCAATGACACGGCGTCAGCGGAGGGCAAGACTGAAGTCGTGGAACGGGTGGTCTACCGGCCGACGCGGAAGCGCCTGCCCAAGTCGCGGCCGAGCCGGACCACCTCGTTCTCGGTCGGTGGTGCCGAGGGCTACATGACCTCGGGCTCCTACCCGGACGACGGGCTGGGTGAGCTGTTCCTCAAGCTCGGCAAGCAGGGCTCCACCCTGGCTGGCGTGATGGACGCCTTCTCCATCGCGGTGTCCATCGGGCTGCAGTACGGGGTGCCGCTGGAGACCTTCGTGCAGAAGTTCACCAACCTCAAGTTCGAGCCGGCGGGGCTGACCGACGACCCGGACATCCGGATGGCGCAGTCGATCATGGACTACATCTTCCGTCGGCTGGCCCTGGACTACCTGTCGTTCGACGACCGGGCCGAGCTGGGCATCTACACCGCCACCGAGCGAGCCCGGCAGGTCGAGACCGGCTCCTACCTGCCGGCCGAGCCGGAGGAGGTCAGCGAGGCGGAGGCCCTGAAGAACGACGCCGGCGACGACGTGGACACCGACCTGAGCAGCCAGCTGGAGGAGCCCGTCGCCGACGTCCGCCCGGTGCCCGGACAGGCCCGGACCACCTCGGAGCTGTTCGAGGAGATCACCGGGACCAGCGTCGACGCTCCGCTCTGCCTGACCTGCGGCACCAAGATGCGGCCGAGCGGCAGCTGCTACGTGTGCGAGGGCTGCGGCAGCACCAGCGGCTGCAGCTAGCCGTTAGAGGCCTGCGGCTGTACGCGCCCTTTCCTCGTCCTTGCGCCACATAGAGCGGGTGCGAAGGCGAGGAAAGGGCGCGAACGCGTGTAGCCGGATCAGCGGCGCTACTGCAGCGGGAAGGGTGACTGCGCGTACGCAGGGCTGTCACTGAGCTCGACGGAGGCGACCCACTTCACCCACCAGAACCCGCGGCGACCCGGGGCGACCAGGCGGACCGGAGCGCCGGTGCCGCGGGTGAGCGGGCGGCCCTCGAAACCGGTCGCCAGCCAGAGCGCGTCCGCGTCGACCACCGGGAAGCGCCGCCGGTAGCCGGTGACGCTGGTCACCACGATGCTGCTCGTCTCGGTCAACCGCGCGGCCGAAAGCAGGGACGACAGGGCCACGGCCGACCATTCGGCGTCGGCGAACCAGCCGCTGGTGCAGTCCAGCCGGGTCCGCACCGGCACGGCCTGCGCGGCCAGGTCGGCGACCGGGATCTCCACGCCGTCCACCCGTACGCGGTGGTCGGCCGGCAGGAACGGCACCCGGTCCAGCAGCCAGATGGTAGCCGGGATGGCGGCGGGCGCGAGCCGGTGCGAGCCGCTGGCGATCCGCCGCGCCGAGGGCAGGCCCGCAAGCCGGCCGACTCCCTCCAGCGCCGCGTAGGTTACGCCGACGCCGGCGACGAACCCGGCGGTGCGCAGCAGCTGCCGCCGGACGAGGTCGGTTCGGCGGAGCACCTGGCCCCGCCGATGACTCACCAGGTGCCAGACCAGTAGGGGGACGGCGACGAAGGCCGCCCCGACGTGGACCTGGATCGGGCTGAGTCCGGCGGCCAGCCCGTAGCCGGCGAAGACCTCCACGAACCCGGCGACCAGACAGACAACGATCACCGCCGCCAGCGCCAGGCTGGCCACCCGCAACCCCGGCGCCCGCCGCGCCACCATGGTCTTCCACGGCGTCAGCACCACCACGCCGAGACCCAACAGCCCATGACCGACGGTGGTCAGCCGCGACGGAACCTCGGTTCCGGCGGCGAACGCCGCCCAGCCGCTGAAGAACGCGCCGACCAGGACGACCAGCAGCGCCACGTTGGTCCGTCGGCCGGCGCGGCGGAATGCAGCCCGGACGCGACGGGCCATCGTCTTAGCGGTAGGGACCGGGGGGCGGGGGACCGCCCAGGGGCGGTGGCCCGTACACCGGCGTAGGGGGCG
Organism: uncultured Actinomycetota bacterium; assembly: GCA_963808435.1. Classification (GTDB taxonomy): domain Bacteria; phylum Actinomycetota; class Actinomycetes; order Propionibacteriales; family Propionibacteriaceae; genus Microlunatus. Next base: position 78,987 of record CAWEFW010000005.1, read on the forward strand.
GCGGCAGGATGACGTATGGCCGGACGGCCGCCGCGTGCTGGAGCAGCGCCCCCATCCGCTCGTTGATGTCCCGCGGCGGAGTCTGGTTGACGGCCCGGTTGTGCAGGAAGCCCACTTCGGTCATGGTCTGCTGGTAGTCCCGCAGCGCCTCCGCCGCCGGCTTGCCGCCGAATCGCTTGGCGTACGCGCGGGCGGACATCCGGTCCGACAGGCGGGCCACCCATCGGATCTCCTCCGGCCGGATCCAGCCCATCGGCACGATCTGCTGCAGCGCCGCGGTGAGCATCGTCCCCTCCCGCGACCGGGCCCAGATCCCGACCGCGAACATCACCGCGAGCAGCGGAAGCATGATCGCGGCGTACGCGACGAAGAAGCCTTCGCCGCCCCAGAACGTGCTGCCGTTCCAGATGCCGTGCATCACGACCGCGGCGAGGTAGCCCAGGATCGGGGCGAGCACCCGCACCGCCGGTCGTCGGGTGGTGACGGCGATGCCGATGCCGATGCCCAGCGCCGAGGTGAACAACGGGTGGGCGAACGGGCCCATGATCCCGCGCAGGAAGAAGGTGAGCGGCAGCGCTCCGGCCTGCAGCGAGCTCAGGTAGTAGACGATGTCCTCGACAAAGGCGAACCCCACCCCGACCAGCGCGCCGTAGATCAGCCCGTCGAGCAGCCCGTGGATCTGGTTGCGCCGGAAGATCACCACGACGACCAGGAACAGGCCCTTGCCGGCCTCCTCGACGAGCGGCGCGATGATGGCGGTGTCGACGAAGGTGGTGGTGCCGGGCAGCGAGAACAGCAGCCCCTCGGCGATCAGGCTGAACGCAACCGCCACCACGCCGCCCCAGCCGAGCGCCGCCAGCCGGTAGCGGGCCGGCTCCGGCTCGTAGCGGTCCAGCCAGAACAGGACCAGGATCAGCAGCGGGAAGGAGATCGCGGCCAGCAGGGTGGTGATCAGGGTGGCGACGGGTCCGCCGGTGATCACGATCAGCACCGCGATGGCCAGCGCCCCGAGACTGAGGACGACCATGGTGACCCAGGTCAGCGGGGAGCGCCGCCGGCGGAGCAGCTCGGGCGGCATCGGGGGCACGGCAGGGGATCCGTACGGCCCGGCCGGGACCACGGCGGGGCCGGTCATCGATCACTCTCCTGGTCTGGCTCGGGCGCCTACCACGTTACAGTCGCCGTTATGTCCGGGCTGCCTGACGTCCACCCGCGTCCGGGCCTGCCCACCGCCGTCACGGTGTACGAGGTGGGCCCCAGGGACGGGTTGCAGGCTGAGGCCACCATCGTCCCGGTCGCCGTCAAGCTGGAGCTGATCGACCGGCTCGGCGATGCCGGTCTGAGCGTCATCGAGGCCACCAGCTTCGTCGCCCCGTCCTGGGTGCCGCAGCTGGCCGACGCCGAGGAGGTGATGGCGGGACTGTCGCGGCGTCCCGGTGTCCGCTACCCGGTGCTCACTCCCAACCGCCGAGGCTTCGACCGGGCCGTGGCCGCCGGAGCGGACGAGGTGGCCGTCTTCGTGTCGGCCACTGAGACCTTCGCGCAGCGGAACCTGAACGCCACCCTGGTCGGCGCCATTGCCATGGCTGAGCCGGTGATCGACGCCGCCCGGAACGCCGGTCTGCGCGTTCGTGGCTACGTGTCGATGGCCTTCGGTGACCCGTGGGAGGGCCGGGTGGACCCGGAGCAGACCGCGGCGGTGACCGCCCGGCTCTTCGCCCTGGGGTGCGCCACGGTCAGCCTGGGCGACACCATCGGGGTCGCCACTCCCGGCCAGGTCCAGGTCGTGCTCCAGACCGTGGCCGCCGCCGGCGTACCCCTGGCCCAGGTCGCGCTGCACCTGCACGACACGTACGGGCAGGCTCTGGCCAACGTGCTGGCCGGCCTGGAGGCGGGCGTGACCGAGTTCGACGCGTCCGCGGGCGGCGTCGGCGGGTGCCCGTTCGCCCAGTCGGCCACCGGGAACCTGGCCACCGAGGACCTGGTCTGGATGCTCGATGGGCTGGGAATCGGGCACGGGCTCGACCTGACCGCGCTGGTGCGGACCAGTACGTGGCTGGCCGAGCACCTCGGCCGGCCCTCGCCGTCCCGGGTGGTGTCCGCCTTGGCCTAGGCTGTCTTTGCCCGCCCGGCGTACGGGTCTCGTCCGATGAACGCGATCATCCGGGTCTGCGCATCTGCATCGTCTGGAACTGGGACCCGCGGCCCGTACTGACCGCTGGACCGCAACAGCTCCTCCATCGGCTCCATCCCGGCCAGCATCTCGGCACACAGCGCGGGGTCCAGGGTCTCGTCCTGCCCGGTAGCCCGGGCCAGGTCCCAGGTGTGCATGAAGACGTCGGCGGTGTAGAACTGCGACACCGCCGGCCCGAGCGGGATCTCGCCGATGTGCGGGTTCTGCAGCGTCCGATCGGTGGTGGCCGGGTCCTCGAGCAGGGCCTGGACCTGGTCGCTCTGGTTCCGCCATGCCCCGACCGGGTCATCGAGAACGGCGGGTCCCGGGCTCAGGGTCACTCCGGCACCGCTGGCCAGAAACCCGGGAAACCACTCGACCAAGTGACCGACGACATCCCGGGCCGTCCAGCCTTCGACGGGAGCGGGCGCGTCCCAGTCGGTGGTTCCCTCGACCCGTGCGGTGAAGCCGGCTGCCACCCAGCGGTGGAACTCGGCGGGGTCCTGCTCGAGGATGGACGGGCGGTTCATGGACCTTCTCCTTCGGTTCGACGGTGCAACGTGATGATCACGGCCGAGCCGGGCTCGGTCGGGGTGAGAACGACCGGCGTGAGGCCGCGCATGCTGAAGATGGCGCCCCGGCAGAGATGGAGACCGGCGCCGGAGGCGACCCGGAGCTCGATACAGCCGGTTGCGAGCAGCACCAGCGCATCGTTCCAGGGCGACGATGGGCAGTGGAGCCGCCTACCGGACGGGATCCGGTGGACCTGTCGGAGGATCCGGTCGGGCAGCGACCGCGAGCCGAGGTCGAGGAAGGCCGGAACCCGCTCGGTCGTGTGGTCGGCGGTCATGGCAGCACCGGGGGCAGGCCGAAGGCGTCGAAGTGCTTGACGCCGAACGTGGTGATGGCCCGAATGGTTCCGTCGTCGGCCAGCTCGAGCACGTCGATCTTGTACGCCCGGAACTTCTCCTCGCCGGCGCTCCGCAGGTAGCAGGCCGCGGCCGGCTGGGAGTTCGCCCGGGTGGGGACCAGCCGCCACTCCCCGGTGTCGCGGGCGCGGTGCGCGAGGCCGAGCACGGCCTCCCGGCCTTCGAACAGGTATGGGGCCGGTGGCATGGTGACGCGGATGTCGTCGGCCAGCAGGGCCAGGGTGGCCTCGGTGTCGCCCGCCTCGTAGGCCGCGATGTAGCTGGCCAGGACGTCGGAGTCCACCGCGGCCCGCCGGTCGTCGTTCCACTGCTCCCGCTCCTCGACGGGCAGGGCCGTCCGCAGCGTCGTCCGGGCCCGTTGCAGGGCGCTGTTCACCGCGGGCACGGAAAGTTCGAGCAGCTCGGCCACCTCCGCCGCCGGCCAGTCGAGGACGTCCCTCAGCACCAGGGCGGCTCGCTGTCGCGGCGGCAGCAGCTGCAGCACGGCGAGGAAGGCCAGGGTGATCGTCTCCTGCGCGACCACGGCCGCCTGCGGCTCCTCCTCGGTCGGCGCCGCCTCGGCCAGCAGCCGGTCGGGATAGGGCTCGAGCCACGGAACGTCGCGCATCGAGCTCAGGGAAGGGACGCGCCGCCGGGCCGCCCGGAGGTGGTCGAGGCAGCGGTTCGTCGCGATCTTGTAGAGCCAGGCCCGTAGGTGCTCGGGTTGCTCCAGGTCGGCGCGGCGGCGCCAGGCCTGCAGCATCACCTCCTGCACCACATCCTCGGCCTCGTCGAACGAGCCGAGCATCCGGTAGCAGTGCACGTGCAGCTCGCGCCGGTGGCGCTCGGCCCTCTCACTGAACTCCACATCGGTCTCGCGGAGGTCGGTGGATTGGTCCATGGTCGACTCCTCGGTTGGTCAGTCTGCCCTGTGAGACGACTGGGGGACCGGGAACTCATCGGTCCCTGCGCTAGGTTCGCCTTTCGAGGAGGTGGGGTGGCCGACATCGACGACTTTGACATCGACAAGAGCATCGCGGCGGCATGGGCTGAGTTCCAGGCCCGGCTGAGCGAGGTCGTATCGATGATCGACGAGTCGGGCGACCTGACCATCGGAACCGGGTCGGGCGACGACGAGGAGACGCCGTTCCTGCGGCTGAGCAGCCCCCGGCCTCATCTGGTCCGCGGCGAGGCGGCCAGCAACGCCGTACTGGGGGAGGACTACCAGCTCGGTCCCGACCAGCTCGCCGCCATGGAGCGGCTGGGTTGGCAGCCGCCCGCGGTCGACGGCGACCACCCGACCGCCCACTTCTGGGTCGAGTGCGACCAGGACGATGCGGACCGGATCAGCGAGCTGGCCGTCGGTGCACTGCGTGACGTCTACGGCGTCCAGCACCCGGTCTTCCTCGCCCCGGACCAGCTGGCCGAGGTCCTGCAACCCGGTCCGGCTCCGGTGGAGACGAGCACCGGCACCCTGGTCCCGATGGTCCCCGACCTCTCCGCGACCATGCCGCGCAACCAGCCGCACCTCAACCAACTAGTGGACGCCGAGCTGGGCCGGATGTTCGGCTACCCACCGATGCACGACACCGAAGGCGACGTCGCGATCCGGGTGGGTTCGACCATGCTCTTCCTGCGTACGTCGCCGGACGCGCAGGAGGTGGTGGTCTTCGCCGCCGTGGTGCACGACGTGGCCGGCCGGTCGCGAGCCGCCGAGGTGCTGAACGACCTCAACGTGGAGGCCCGGTGGGTCAAGTTCCAACTGGTCCGGGACCGGGTGTTCGTCACCGTGTCCGTGCTGGCCCGCCCGTTCGTGCCCGCCCACCTGCACCACGCGGTCAAGATCCTGGCGGAGACCGCTGACGGCATCGACAACGAGCTGGCGGTCAAGCTGGGCGGGCGGACCACGTTCGACGACCACGAGGACGTCTGATCGACCAGCCTGTACGCCAAGGGGCCGGCGATGGGTACGCACCGGTCGTGGTGCCCCCGTACGACCCGGACCTGCCCATCACCGCCTGGCACGACGAGATCGCCCGCACGATTCGCGAGCACCGGGTGGTGGTGGTCGCGGGGGAGACCGGATCGGGCAAGACGACCCAGCTGCCCAAGATTTGCCTCGAGCTGGGGCGCCGGTCGATCGGCCACACCCAGCCGCGGCGGATCGCCGCGCGAACGGTGGCCGAGCGGGTCGCCGCCGAGCTGGGCACCGAACTCGGAGACCTGGTGGGCTACCAGGTCCGGTTCGCCAGGCAGAGTTCGACTGCCACCCGGCTGAAGGTGATGACCGACGGCGTGCTGCTGGCCGAGATCGCCCGCGACCGGGACCTGCACCGCTACGACACGATCATTCTCGACGAGGCCCACGAGCGCAGCTTGAACATCGACTTCCTGCTCGGGTACCTGCGCCGGCTGCTCCCACGACGACCGGACCTCAAGGTGCTCGTCACCTCGGCCACCATCGACACCGAGCGGTTCGCCGCGCACTTCGCCGGCCCGGACGGCACACCGGCTCCGGTGGTCGAGGTGTCCGGTCGGACCTACCCGGTCGAGGTCCGCTACCGGCCGCCGCCGGTGGTCGCCGGGGAGGTCGACCAGGTGGCCGCGGTGCTGGACGCGGTCGCCGAGCTGCGGTCGGTCGGCGACGGCGACATCCTGGTGTTCCTGTCCGGTGAGCGGGAGATCCGGGACCTGGCCGAGGCCCTGCGCGGCGCCCGGTTGCCGCGCACCGAGGTGCTGCCGCTGTACGCCCGACTGTCGTCCGCCGAGCAGCACCGGGTCTTCGCAGCGCACGCCGGCCGCCGGATCGTGCTGGCCACCAATGTGGCCGAGACCTCGCTGACCGTGCCGGGTATCCGGTACGTCATCGACCCGGGCACGGCGCGGATCTCGCGCTACTCGGCGCGGACCAAGGTGCAGCGGCTGCCGATCGAGCCGATCTCCCAGGCCTCCGCAGCGCAGCGGGCCGGGCGGTGCGGCCGGGTCGCCCCGGGCGTGTGCATCCGGCTGTACAGCGAGGATGACCTGCTCAGCCGGCCGGAGTTCACCGAGCCGGAGATCCTGCGGACCAACCTGGCGTCGGTGATCCTGCAGATGGCCGCCGCCCGGCTCGGGGCGATCGCCGACTTCCCCTTCGTCGAGCCCCCCGACCGCTCCCAGGTGGCCGACGGGCTGCGGCTGCTCACCGAGCTGGGTGCCCTCGCCGATCCCGGGCAACGCGATGCTCCCCGGCTGACCGCCGTGGGGCAACGGCTGGCCGCGCTGCCGGTGGACCCGCGGCTGGGCCGGATGCTGGTCGAGGCGGAACGCCAGGGCTGCCTACGGGAGATGCTCATCGTCGTCTCCGGCCTGTCCATCGTCGACCCGCGGGAACGGCCGGCCGATGCGCCAGAGCGGGCGGACGCCCTGCACCGCCGGTTCTGGACGCCGCTGCGGCCAGAGCCCGACCCGGCGATGCGCCCTGAGCCTGTCGAAGGGCGGCCCGCCAAGGACTCAGGTCCCAACACGTCGGACTTCCTGGCCTGGCTGCACCTGTGGGACTACCTGCGCACCCAGCGCAAGGCCCTGTCGGGCAGCGCATTCCGGCGGCTTTGCCGGGACGAGTACCTGCACTTCCTGCGGGTCCGGGAGTGGCAGGACCTGCACGGCCAGCTCAAGCAGATCGTCGGCGAGCTCGACATGACCCGCAACGACGTCCCAGCGCCGCCGGACCGGGTGCACACCGCGGCCCTGGCCGGGTTGCTGTCCCAGGTCGGGCTGGCCGATGTCCGCGAGCCGGCCCGGCCGGCCGGCGGGGGTCGCCGGCGCCGACCGGGTCCACAGGAGTACCTCGGAGCCCGGGGGGCCCGGTTTACCATCAGCCCCGGCTCCAGCCTGGCCCGGACGCCGCCGCCCCTGGTAGTCGCCGCCGAGCTGGTCGAGACCAGCCGGCTCTGGGCGCGCACGGTCGCCGGCATCACCGCCGAGCAGGTGGAGGAGGTCGGCCAGCACCTGCTCAAGCGGCAGTACTCCGAGCCGCACTGGTCCGCCCGCAGCGGGTCGGTGCTGGCGTACGAGACCGTCGGCCTGCTCGGCGTGCCGATCGTGGCTCGGCGCCGCGTCGGCTACGGCAAGATCAACCCGGTCGAGGCCCGGGAGATCTTCCTCCGTTCCGCGCTGGTCGAGGGGCAGTGGCGGACCCGGCACCCGTTCTTCGCGGCCAACCAGGCGTTACGGACCGAGGTGGAGGCACTGGAGGAGCGGACCCGCCGCCGCGACCTGCTGGTCGACGACGAGACCGTCCTCGCCTTCTACGCCGCCCGGGTGCCCGACGGCATCGTGTCCGCAGCGCACTTCGACGCGTGGTGGAAGCGGGCCCGACAGGAGAACCCCGACCTGCTGACGATGACCTGGGACGACCTGACCACCGGCTCGGCCACGGCGGACCCGGACGCGTTCCCGGGCACCTGGCGGGCAGGCGGCCACGAGCTGGCGCTCGACTACGTGTTCGCGCCGGGCCAGCCGGACGACGGGGTGACCGTGCGGGTACCGCTGTCGCTGCTGAACCAGCTGGATCCGGCCCCGTTCAGCTGGCAGGTGCCCGGGTTGCGGCTGGAGCTGGCGACCGAGCTGATCCGGTCGCTGCCCAAGCCGGTCCGACGCAACTTCGCGCCGGCGCCGGAGTTCGCCCGTCGCTCCCTGGACTGGCTGGCCGGGCACCCGGCGGATCGCCCCGAGACCCTGCCCGCCGCGCTCGGCCGGGCTCTGCGCATTCTCACCGGCGAGCCGGTCGACCTCGCTGACTGGGACCCGGCGTCGGTGCCGGACCATCTGCGGGTCGGCTTCGCCGTCCGCCCGGACGATGCCCCCGACGCCGAGACCCTGGCCGCTGGCCAGGACCTGGCTGCTCTGCAGAGTGAGCTGGCCCCGCGCCTGAGCCGCCGGCTGGCCGCTGCCGCTTCCGCGTTGACCCGGACCGGGGCGACCCGGTGGGAGTTCGGCACGGTGCCTGACCAGGTTCAGATAGCAGGGGAGGGGCACACGATCGTCGGCTACCCGGCGCTGGTCGACGAGGGCACCACCGTCGGGCTGTCCGTGCTGGAAACGCCCGCCCGCCAGGCGACCAGCCACCGCGCCGGTCTGCGCCGGCTGGTGCTACTCGGCACGCCGGACCCGACGAAGTGGGTGGTGTCCCACCTCAGTCAGCGTGACCGCCTCGCCCTGGCCGCCGGGCCGTACGCCTCGGTGCCGGACCTGCTCGCCGACGCCCGGCTGGCCTCGGTAGGGGAGCTGGTCCGCCGGGCGGGCGTTGAGGTCCGCGACGAGCCCGCCTTCCGGGCCCTGTGCGACGCCGTGCGGGTGGACAACCCCGAGCTGATGCAGGCGGTCGTCCGGCTGGCCGCGGAGGTCATCACCACCGCCGGCGCGGTCCGCGCCGACCTGCCCGCAGCGGAAGCGGTGAGCCAGGCGGCGGCTGCGGACCTGACCGAGCAGCTGGACCTCCTGGTCTTCCCGGGCTTCCTGGCCGCGACGGCGTACGAGCACCTGACCCAGCTGCCGCGCTACCTGCGGGCGGCCCAGCAGCGCATCGCCGGCCTCCGTGCCAACCCGGCCCGGGACGCCGCGGGCCTGGCCACGATCCTGCGCTGCGAGGACGCGTACGCAGAGCTGGCGGCGGCCGCCCCGCCCGGCCCGTTGCCCGACTTCGTCGACGACGTCGGCTGGCTGATCGAGGAGCTGAGGGTCAGTCTGTTCGCCCAGAGCCTGCGGACGGCGGTGTCGGTGTCGGAGAAACGGGTGCGGACGGCGGTCCAGCGGGCGCTGGCGCGGCTGGATGAACCAGTCGGGGCGGGCGGTCGCGAGTAGATTGGGCGCATGTTGGATCCGCGCCAGCTGTACACCTTGAACGAGGATGTGACGGCCAAGCTCAAGGAGCACCGGCCGGTGCTGATCCATCAGCTCGACGGTTTCGTCGATGCCGGGCAGGCGGGCCGGCTGTTCTCGGCGCACCTGCTGGAGTCGCTGGACCACGAGGTGCTGGCGACCTTCGACCACGACCAGCTGCACGACTACCGCAGCCGGCGGCCGGCCATGGTGTTCGACACCAACCAGTGGAAGTCCTACGCGGACCTGCACCTGCGGCTCTACCGGATGGTGGACGAACAGGGCGAGGTGTTCCTGCTGCTGAACGGCCCGGAGCCCGATGTGCAGTGGGAGCGGATGGCCGCCGCGGTGCTCGGGCTGATCGAGGATCTCGGCGTGCGGCTGACCGTCAGCGTGCACGGGATCCCGATGGCGGTGCCGCACACCCGGCCGATCACCCTCACCGCGCATTCGACGGACACAGAGCTGGTCACGGGGTACCGCAGCTGGATCGACCGGGTCGAGGTGCCGGCCAGCTTCACCGGGTTGCTGGAGTTCCGGCTCGGCCAGCTCGACCGCAAAGCGATGGGCTTCGCCGCGCACGTGCCGCACTACCTGGCCCAGGCGACGTTCCCGGAGGCCACGCTGACGCTGACCCGGTCGCTGAACAACGCCACCGGGCTGGCCGTGCCGCTCGCCCCGCTGGAGAAGGCGTCTGCCGCGAACATGGCCGACATCGCCGAGGAGATGGTCGGCTCGACCGAGGTGCAGGAGCTGGTGGCCACGTTGGAGCAGCAGTACGACGCGCTGCAGGCCGACCGGCCCGAGCGGGTGCCGAGCGCGGAGGAGATCGCCGCGGAGTTCGAGCGCTTCCTGGCCGACCGCGAGAAGGAGTAGAACCCCTCTCGCTAGGGTTTAGCGGGTGCCACAGTCGCTCGCTGAGCTCGTCGACCTGCTCGACCTCGAAGAGATCGAGGTCGGCCTGTTCCGCGCCCGCCAGCCCGACACCCAGCTGCAGCGGGCCTTCGGCGGGCAGGTGCTGGCCCAGGCACTGATCGCCGCGGCGCGAACGGTGGCGACCTCGCGGGTGCTGCACTCGCTGCACGCCTACTTCCTGCGCCCGGGACGGACGGACATCCCGATCGTGTACGACGTGGAGACCATCCGCGACGGCCGGTCCTTCTCCTCCCGGCGGGTGGTCGCCAGGCAGGGAGGCGCGGTGATCTTCTACCTGTCCAGCTCGTTCCACGAGACCGAGGAGGGTTTCGAGCACGCCGACCCGGTGCCCGACGACGTGCCCGGTCCGGACGAGAGCCCGCGGCTGGCCGAGGTGCTGTCCCGGGTGTCGGGCCGCTCGGCGGCGCTATGGGAGCGGGAGTGGGGCGTGCTCGACGTGCGCTACGTGGGGGACTCGCGGGCGGGTGGGAACCTATTGGACCCGCGGCATCCGGCCCGGGCCCGGGTCTGGGTCCGGGTGGAGGGCGAGCTGCCCGAGGACCGCCGGCTGCACCAGGCCGCCCTCGCGTACGCCAGCGACCTCACGCTGCTGTCGGCGACGACGGTCCCGCACAACGTCTTCATCGGCATCAACGTGATGGGGACGTCGCTGGACCACGCGATGTGGTTCCACCGGCCGTTCCGGGCCGACGACTGGCTGCTCTACGACCAGGTCTCGCCGTCGGCCTCTGGGGGCCTCGGCCTGGCCACAGCCCGCCTCTTCCAGCACGGCACCCTGGTCGCCGACGTCGCGCAAGAGGGCCTGATCCGGCCGACCACCTGAAAACGCGACTCCAGTCGCGGCCTGAACGGGCGACACGCCGGTCGGTGACGGAACGCGCGTAGCAGATTCAGGCGCATGGCCCTTCGACAGGCTCAGGGCGCGCATCGCTTGCCAGGCTCACGCGAACAGACCAGACAAGGGGCCGATCCGGACGGGGGGTGTCCGGATCGGCCTGGGGAGCTGCGGGGAGGTTTATTGGCCCGGCGCGTGGGGGGCTACGCAGCCAGGACCGACTTTCCCCGCAGCTTGGCAATGGCATGCCGTTCGATCTGGCGGACCCGCTCGGCGGTGATGCCCCACAGGGCACCGATGTCGGCGAGCTTGGCCTGACGGCCGTCGATGAGCCCGTAGCGACGACGCACCACGTCGGCGGAGCGCTCGTCGAGCTGGGAGAGCATGGCCTCCAGCCGGGCGTGCTCCTCGGCGTCCAGGAACACCTCGTCCGGACCCGGCATCGGCTCGCGGGCGATCAGGTCGCCGAGGGCGGTGTCGCCACCCTCCTCGACAGGGGCGTCCAGGCTGACATGGTCGCGGCCGTAGCGCATCAGGTCGAGCACTCGGTCAGGCGCGAGGTCCATCTCCGCCGCGATCTCGTCGATCTCCGGGTCGCGGCCCAGTCGGCGCTCCAGGGTGCGACGCACAGCGCCGACCTGGTTGACCTGCTCGGCCACGTGAACCGGCAGCCGGACGATCCGCCCCTGCTGGGCGATGCCCCGGCTGATCGACTGCCGCACCCACCAGGTGCCGTAGGTGGAGAACTTGAAGCCCTTGGTGTAGTCGAACTTCTCCACCGCCCGGATCAGGCCGGTGTTGCCCTCCTGCACCAGGTCCAGCAGCGGCATCTGGGAGCGGCCGTACTTGCGGGCCACCGAGACCACGAGCCGCAGGTTCGCGGTGACGAAGCGCTGCATGGCCGCCTGGCCCTCGGCGACGAGCTGCTCGAGCTCTTCAGTGGTCGGACGCTTGGCGCGCTTGCCCCGCTCCGCCAGGGTCACGTCGCCGTTCAGGATGTGCTCGGCGTACAGGCCGAGCTCGATGGTCTTGGCCAGCTCAACTTCCTGCTCCGCGCTGAGCAGAGGAGTTTTGGCGATGCCCTCGAGGTAGAGTCCGACCGCATCCTTGCCGTCGATGCCTTCAGACACTCGCGAGCGCGTTGTGGTTACCACGTCTGGCCCCTTTCCGTACCGTCACGAGGAGAACGCGCCAGGGGGCGATAAGGATTCCGGTAGACCCCTGAATAATCCCTGAGACCGGCTATGTACCTATTCGGAAGCCGGGCCGCCCGTAGATGCGTCGGGCCGCCCATACGCGGCTCCTCGTTATGGAGACGTAACGCCGCTGATCTGGGAAATAATCCAGGCGTACTCGAATGCGAGCTCGCGCCAGGACTGGTAGCGCCCGCTGACCCCGCCGTGGCCGGCCGACATCTCGGTCTTCAGCAGGACCGCCTGGCCCTCCTGTCCGGCGCCCACGTGCCGCAGCGCGGCGACCCACTTGGCCGGCTCGACGTAGAGCACGCGGGTGTCGTTCAGGCTCGTGGTGGCCAGGATGGCCGGGTAGTCGCGGGCGGCCACGTTCTCGTACGGGCTGTAGGACTTCATGTACGCGTACACCTCCGGATCCGCGAGCGGGTTGCCCCACTCCTCCCACTCGACCACGGTCAGCGGTAGGTCGGGATCGAGGATCGAGGTCAGCGGGTCGACGAAAGGCACCGCGGCGTGGATGGCCCGGAACCGGTCCGGTGCGAGGTTGGCCACCGCACCCATCAGCAGGCCGCCGGCGCTGCCGCCCCGGGCGGCCAGCCGGTCGGCACTGGTGTAGCCGGCCGTGACCAGGTAGTCGGCGCAGGCCACGAAGTCGGTGAACGTGTTGATCTTGGACAGCATCTTGCCCTGCTCGTACCAGGTGCGGCCCAGCTCGCCGCCACCGCGGACGTGGGCCACCGCGTACACGATCCCCCGGTCCACCAGGGACAGCCGGGAGATGGAGAAGCCCGGGTCCATCGACGCCTCGTAGGACCCGTAGCCGTAGAGCACGGCGGGGGCCGACCCGTCGAGCGGCACGTCGGCACGGCGCACGATGGACAGCGGCACTCGGGCACCGTCGGACGCGGTGGCCCAGCCCCGCTCCTGGACGTAGCGCGTCGGGTCGTAGGGCCCGAACGTGGGGTCGTCCAGCACCGGCGTCCGCTTGAGCAGCGTCATCTCTCCGGTGGCCAGGTCGTAGTCGTAGACCGAGTCGGGCGTCAGCATCGAGGCGTAGCCGAGCCGGATGGTCGGCGTCACGTACTCCGACTCCCCGGACGCGTCGACCACGTACAGCGGCTCGTCGAACTCGATGTCGGCCCCGGGCAGCAGGTCACCACGTTCATCGCGGGGGATGAGGTGCAGCCCGCTGAGCCCGTTCCGGCGGAGCGAGACCACGACATGGCTGGCGTACGCGTCCACGCCAAGGATGCGCACTCCGGGCTGGTGCGGCAGCACGGCCCGCCAGGCTGAGGAGTCCGTGGCGTCCAGCGGCGCCTCGGCCACGGCGAAGTCCTCGGCCCCGTCGTTATGGGTGATCAGCAGCCGGTCGCCGGCCGGCTCCACGTCGTACTCCACGCCCTGCCGGCGCGGTGCCACCACCCACGGCTCGCCCTGGGGGTCCGCGGTGGGCAGCAGCCGGTACTCCGAGGTGAGCCTGCTGCCCGCGGCGATGATCAGCCACTCCTCGTCGCGACTGGTCTCCACCCCGAGCCAGAACCGCTCGTCGGGCTCGGAGTAGACCTCGGCGTCGGTGGCCGGGTCGGTGCCCAGTCGGTGGCGCAGCACGACGTACGGCCGCCAGGCCTGATCGGCCCGGGTGTAGAAGAGGTAGTCGTTGCCGGCCCAGGCGGCCCCGTACGCGGTGTCGGGAATCCGGTCCTCGCGTAGCGCGCCGGTCTCCAGGTCCTTGACCAGCAGCGTGAACCGCTCGTCGCCCTTCACGTCGACGGAGTACGCGAGCAGCCGACCGTTGGTGGAGACGCTGAACGCGCCGAGGGAGAAGAACTCGTGCCCCTCGGCCTCGGCGTTGGCATCGAGCAGCACCTCCTCGCCCTCGATCTCGCCCTCCAGGGCCGGCGGGGTACGCCGGTCCGCGGCCGGTGCGCGGCAGTAGATCGCGTACTCCGAGCCCTCCACGGTGCGGGCGTAGTACCAGTACGCGCTGCCGCCGCGATGGGTCGCGTAGCTCGGGACGCTGAGGTCGGTCTCCTTGGTCCGGGCCTTGATCTCGGAGAAGACGGCGTCGACCAGGGGCTGGTTCGCGGCCGTCACGGCCTCGGTGTACTCGTTCTCGGCCTTGAGGTAGCCCAGGACGTCAGCGTCCTCCTTGTCCCGCAGCCACTCGTACGGGTCGGCGAACTCGTCACCGTGGTGGACCCGGACGGTGGGTCGGCGGTCAGCGACGGGGGCGGAGAGTTCTGTCTCGGGCACGAACGTCGAGACTACTTCCTTGCCTTGGCTCGCCTCGCACCCGTCGTGCTCGCCAAGCGGACGTGCCCTCCCAGGGACAGGCAATCGCGGCCAACTGGCCTGGCCCATTCCCCGCCCCTCGGGACGGCAGGGCGTTGGCCCTGGTGGGAGCGCGGACGGATGGGTCAGGATAAGCCCATGGGCGCAGAGGTCGACGCGACACAGTTCAGCCGGGAGGATCGCAAACGGCACCGGGAGAAGGTGCGCAAGGGTCTGGACGTCCTCGCCCGGATGCTGACTGAGTCGCGCTTCGACTTCGAGCGGCCGATGACCGGGCTGGAGATCGAGCTGAACCTGGTCGACGACAACGGTGACCCGGCGATGCGCAACGCCGAGGTGCTGGCGGCGATCGCGGACCCGTCGTTCCAGACCGAGCTGGGCCGGTTCAACATCGAGATCAACGTCGCCCCCCGCCGGCTGGCCTCGGGCGGGTTCAGCTCCTTCGAGCAGTCGGTCCGCCAGTCGCTGAACGACGCCGACCCGCGGGCCAAGGCCGTCGGCTGCCAGCTCGTGATCGTCGGCATCCTGCCGACGCTGATGCCGCACCACGTGACCCTGGACAGCGTCAGCGAGAACCCGCGGTACTCGCTGCTCGACCAGCAGATCTTCGCGGCCCGGGGCGAGGATCTGGAGATCGTCATCGACGGCGTCGAGCGGCTGCAGATGATCTCCGACACGATCATGCCCGAGGCGGCCTGCACCTCGACGCAGGTGCACCTGCAGGTCAGCCCGGACGACTTCGCCGGCTACTGGAACGCCGCCCAGGCCATCGCCGGCGTACAGGTGGCCGTGGGCGCGAACTCACCGTTCCTGTTCGGGCGCCACCTGGTGGCCGAGTCCCGGATCCCGCTGTTCGAGCAGAGCACAGATACCCGCAGCGAAGAGCTGAAGACCCAGGGCGTACGGCCGCGGGTCTGGTTCGGCGAGCGCTGGATCACCTCGATCTTCGACTTGTTCGAGGAGAACTCGCGCTACTTCCCGGCCCTGCTGCCGATCAGCTCCGATGAGGACCCGGTCGCGGTCCTGGACAGCGGGGGAGTGCCGCAGCTGGACGAGCTGCGGCTGCACAACGGGACGGTCTACCGGTGGAACCGACCGGTCTACGACATCAGGGACGGCACCCCCCACCTGCGGGTGGAGAACCGGGTGCTGCCGGCCGGGCCGACGGTGGTTGACACGATGGCCAACGCCGCCTTCTTCGCCGGGCTGGTGCGGGCCCTCGCCGACGACGACCGCCCGATCTGGACCCAGATGTCCTTCCAGGCGGCGAACGAGAACTTCGTGGCCGGCATCAAGAACGGCATCGGCGCCGAGGTCTACTGGCCCCAGGTCGGCCAGGTCCGGGTCGCCGAGCTGGTGGTCCGCAAGCTACTGCCCATGGCGGCCGAGGGGCTGCGGCGGTGGGAGGTCGACGAGGCGGAGATCGGCCGGCTGCTGGACGTGATCGAGCAAAGGTGTCTGCGCCTGGCCAACGGTGCCACCTGGCAGACTGCCCAGGTGGTCAAACGGGAGCGGGCGGGCGCCTCCCGCGACGACGCCCTGCGGGGAATGCTCCACGACTACCTGGAGCGCATGCACAGCAACGAACCGGTACATACGTGGGAGGAACGCGAATGACGGACACGGAGCCTCCCGTCCCGGCGGCGGGGGAGACCAGCGGTTCGGTGATCGTGGTCGGCTACTCCGCGCGGGCCGAGGGACGTGCCGCCCTGCAACGGGCGGTGAGCGAGGCCACCCTGCGAGGCACCTCGCTGCTGATCGTGCACACGGCACCGGACGCCGAGCTGAGCGAGCTCGAGGAGCAGCTGACCGCCGCTGGGGTGCCGCACGAGGTCCGGGCAGCGCGGGACTCCCTCGACCCTGCCGACGAGGTCCTCAAGGCGGCCGAGTCCAGCAACGCGGAGTTCATCGTGATCGGGCTGCGCCGGCGGTCGCCGGTGGGCAAGCTGCTGCTCGGCAGCAACGCTCAGCGGGTCCTCCTGGACGCCGCCTGTCCGGTGCTGGCCGTGAAGGCCGCGCCGGAGTCGTAGCAGTTGGCCGCCGAGCGTCCGCTCGCTGAGCATCGGAGGTCCGCCCCGCTGCCGTCGGAGGAGCGATGAGTGGAACACGCTCTTCGTTCCGCGAAGAGTGACGACGTCGGCAGCTCCCCGGGCGGGCCGGGTGCGAGGAGAGCACGAACAAGGAGCGCGGCGTGCGACGCGCGCAGGGAGGGCGGGAACTCCGAACCGTTTGGAGATCCGTGTCAGAATACCTCTGGAGCTACTCTTGACATCCAAGGGCCTCTGCCTGCCCTAGTTTCGCCAGGTGACCCGAGAGGTTTGTGTGACACCCCCCAGACTTGATACCTCCGCCCGCACCGTCGACGATCAGCCCCAGCCCACTTCGGCTCCGGTGAAGAAGCCGGCGACGAAGACGCCGGCCAAGAAGGCGTCACTCAAGGCGGTGGCCGCAGAGGCGGGACCGGCCGGTATGAAAGCCGCCGGCGCCGCTGCACCGATCGCCGAGGGCGGGGACCTGGAGCCGGAGGTGGACCCGGCCCTCGAAGACCTCGAGGTCGAGGATGTCGTCGAGGTCGAGGATGTCGTTGAGGTCGACGAGGAGACCGAGATCGCCGTCGTACCCACCGACGTGGTACTCGACCTGGAGACCGACGAGGTCGTGCTCACCGTCGGCAAGAAGCGCACGTTGGACGACGTCGACGAGTCGACGTTCGAGCCGGCCGAGGAGGCCAAGCTCGAGGGAGAGCTGACCGAGGACCAGGGCTTCACCCTGTCCGAGGCCGACGACGCCGACGAGCCGGAGCAGCAGGTCATGGCCGCCGGCGCGACCGCCGACCCGGTCAAGGACTACCTCAAGCAGATCGGCAAGGTGGCGCTGCTCAACGCTGAGCAGGAGGTCGAGCTCGCCAAGCGGATCGAGGCCGGCCTGTTCGCTGACGAGAAGATCAACGACGACGGGACCAAGGTCAAGGCCGGCCAGGTCGAGGACTTCGAGTGGATCGCCGAGGACGGGCGGCGGGCGAAGAACCACCTACTCGAGGCCAACCTGCGCCTGGTCGTCTCGCTGGCCAAGCGCTACACCGGGCGCGGGATGCTGTTCCTGGACCTGATCCAGGAGGGCAACCTCGGTCTGATCCGCGCGGTCGAGAAGTTCGACTACACCAAGGGCTACAAGTTCTCGACGTACGCGACCTGGTGGATCCGGCAGGCGATCACCCGGGCGATGGCCGACCAGGCCCGGACGATCCGCATCCCCGTGCACATGGTCGAGGTCATCAACAAGCTCGCCCGGGTGCAGCGCCAGATGCTGCAGGACCTGGGCCGCGAGCCGACGCCGGAGGAGCTGGCGCGGGAGCTGGACATGACGCCGGAGAAGGTCGTCGAGGTCCAGAAGTACGGCCGGGAGCCGATCTCCCTGCACACCCCGCTGGGCGAGGACGGCGACTCCGAGTTCGGCGACCTGATCGAGGACTCCGAGGCGGTTGTCCCGGCGGATGCGGTGAGCTTCACCCTTCTGCAGGAGCAGTTGCACGACGTGCTGGACACCCTCAGCGAGCGCGAGGCCGGCGTGGTGTCGATGCGGTTCGGACTCACCGACGGCCAGCCGAAGACCCTGGACGAGATCGGCAAGGTCTACGGGGTGACCCGGGAGCGGATCCGCCAGATCGAGTCCAAGACGATGAGCAAGCTGCGCCACCCGTCGCGGTCGCAGGTGCTCCGGGACTACCTGGACTGAGCATCTGACCGGTTTCGCGCGATTTACGCGTGAAATGGGGCCTGACGCGCCCACGTTAGCAGTGCATAGCGCTCTAGTCCAAGATATTGGATACAGTTCTCAGCATGCCAACGAGCGGCAGTGGACCGCGCTCGACCTGACCGAGCTGCTGGCGTCCTGGGAGCTGCACCTACGGGCGGAGCGGAAGTCGGCCGCAGACCGTCAAGAGCTACGGCGACGGCGTACGGGCCTACCTGGCCTGGTGCGCTGCCAACGGGCGGCCGGCGGCCATCGACCGTCGCCAGCTCCGCGAGTTCATCGACGGGCTGCTGACCGCCGGGGCGCGACCCGCCACGGCCGTCTCGCGGCACCTGGCCGTGCGCCGGTTCTCCGGGTGGCTGACCGACGAGGGCGAGCAGGCCACCGACCCGCTGCTCGGGCTCAAGTCGCCCAAGCTGGACGAGGCCGTCGTCCAGCCGCTGACCGACGACCAGATCCGGGCCATGCTCAAGGCGTGCCGCGGGCCGGACCTGAAGGACAAGCGGGACGAGGCGATCCTGCGGCTGATGTTCACCAGCGGCGCCCGCGCGGGCGAGGTGGTGGCGCTTCAGACCGCGGACCTGAACCTGCGCGCCGATCCGCCGACGGCACTGATCGCGCGGGGCAAGGGCGGCAAGGGCCGGGTGATCCCGCTGGCCGTCGAGGTCGCGGCGGCGATCGACCGCTACCTGCGCGCCCGGCAAGACTCACCGGCTGGCCTCTGACCCGGCGCTGTGGCTCGGGGACCGGGGCAAGGGCTTCACCTACGACGCGCTGCACAAGACCTTGGCGATGCGCGCCGAGCGGGCCGGCGTGGTCGGCTTCCATCCGCACATGACCCGGCACACCGCCGCGCACCGCTGGCTCGCCAAGGGCGGCTCCGAGGGCGGCCTGATGGCCGTGGCCGGCTGGACCCGGCCCGACATGCTGCTGCGCTACACCAAGGCTCAGGCGTCCGCCCGGGCGGCCGAGGAAGCCCTACGGCTCAACCTGGGCGAGCTGTGAACCCGCCCGGCGGCTACCTCGTGCTCGGCCGTGACCGCGACCCGTCGCTGCCGTGGTCGGCCGGCGAGATCGCCGAGGTCTACCCGGTGCTGGAGCTGATCGACGAGTTCGTGGCCGAGCGGTCAGCAGTGGCCGAGCGACTCCAGGCCGTCTCCGTCCCGAGCACGCTCGACGTGAACGCGTACGCCCGGGCCGCCGCGGTCGCCCTGACGGTCATGCAGCCGCCGCCCCGTGTGCAGCACCGGGGTGGGTGCCGGTGCTCGCGGAAAGGCAGCCAGACGCCGCTGGTCAAGGCGTACGCGTGCGACGACGGCCTGTGGGTGTGGGTCCGCGGGACCCGGATCCCGGACGCGGCCCGGCGGCCGACCACCCCGCTGCACGAGTCCGACACCGCCTGGCCGGTGTTCCGGTTCGCCGGCCCGCCGGCCCTGGTCACGCGTTGCCCGGTATGTCACGCCTACTGGGGCGTGTTCCTTCAGCGCACCGGGTACCGGTTGGTCCGGCTCGGCGAGCCGAGGTTCCTCGCCGAGGTCGTCGACTGAGCGCTGTGCTGTAAAGTTGTCTCTGAGGCCGGCCACTTAGGCGCAAGCCCTCTGCGGAGATTGGCACCGGGAGGCGTGAACTTCCAGGAGTTCCGCCATGCCCTCCGCATCGGAGAGACAGCTAATCGCCAAGATTGCGGCCCACGAGTCGTGGGCTGCGACTGAGAACCGTTCCGCACGGACCGCCAAGGCGCGGGCCGCGCTGGACCAGAAGTTCCTTGATCAAGCCGGGGGCGACCCGATCCGGGCCGACCACCTGAAGAAGGCACACTTCGCCCGGCTCGCCCTTCGGTCTGCACAGACAAGGCGCAAGCCCGGGGGGGACGTGGCCTAATGCCCCAGACAAGCAATCAGGCCGGGGGCAGACCCGGCCTGATCAGTAGCCAATCACTCGCAGCGGGCGGGATCTTGGTGTCTCCAAACTTACCTGACCGCTGGGACAATCGCGCATTTCTCGGCCGCCTGCTCAGTCGAATCGACTGGGCCGAGGCGATCCGCCGGCGCGCCGTCCAAGACGCGATCACTGACGCGCTCGTGGAGACCTGGATCTGGCGTGCGTACGCCTTCGAGCAGGCCCGGCCGCAACCGAACGACTTCACCGGACTGGGCACGCCGGCCGAGCTGACGGCCGCGGACGGGCGGTGCGCCCAAGTGGCGCTCGCCTGCCGGAACCACGCCGACGCGCTCGCCTGGGGGTGGTTCGAGTGACCACCCCGGACGAGTTCGATGGGCTCCTCGAAGGGCTCCGTACGGGCGACTGGTTGGATGCGCAGAGCTTCCCGCCGCTTCGCTGGGCGGTGCCGGGGCTCATACCTGAGGGCATGTCGCTGCTGGTTGGCGGCCCGAAGATCGGCAAGAGCTGGTTGATTCTGGCCGTCGCGCTCGCGGTCGCCTCGGGCGGACGGGCCCTCGGCCGGATCGTGGTAGGTGCCAGCCGGCCGGTTCTGCTTCTGGCGCTGGAGGATGGCGACCGGCGCCTTCAGGACCGGATCCGCAAGCTGCAGCCCGACGAACACATCCCGTCCCGGCTGCACTACATGACCAGGATCGAGCCTGGTCTGGTCATCCCGACGATCGAAGCTTGGCTGGACACAATCGCCTTGGACGCCGAGCCGTTGGTGATCTTGGACACCCTCGGAAAGGTGATGCCGGAGGCCCGGATCGGGGAGTCGGCGTACCAGCGCGACTATCGGGTCGCCGGCCGGCTGAAGCTGATCTGCGACGCCCGGCCGGGTATGGCGCTGGCGGTGCTGCACCATGACCGCAAGGCCAGCTCGGAGGACTTCGTGGACGGCGTCTCCGGCACCAACGGGATCGCCGGCGCGGCCGACACCATCATGGTGATCACGAGGGCGCGGAACGAGAGTCAAGGGCTGCTCAAGATCACCGGGCGGGACGTGGTCGAGGCCGAGTACGCGGCCGAGGTCACAGACGGCTCTTGGACGTTGATGGGAAACGACCTTGCCGCTGCGGCGAGCACGGCGATCACGTTGCGGGCGACCGCCAACCTCTCGGACCGTTCCGGTGAAGTGTTGCGGTTCGTCGCCAAGCATCCGGAGGGCGTACGGGCCGGGGATGTCGCGAAGTCGGTCAACATGCCGGCGAAGGAGGCCGGCGTCTATCTCGGCCGGCTGTTCGACGCCGGGAGACTCCTCAGGCCAAGCCGGGGGCTCTACACCCCTGTTGGAAGTGTTGGAAGTGTTGGAATGGACCAGTCGGACAGCCCAGATTCCAACACTCACAACACTTCCAACACAGTTCCCAGGTGCACGGTCTGCGGCTTCCCGTTGAATGCTGCGCTAGCCGACGACGGTGAAACCACACATCCGACCTGCGGGGAGGATCTGTGACCGAGCAGCGATATCGCCCTGCCGACGACGAGGAGGAGGATTTTCGGCGGCGGCTCCACGACCTGATCGTCTGGGCGCTCCGGCAGCTACGGGACGAGGCGGGCGACGAGATCGCGCTGGCCATGGCCAGCCTGCTCGACCGCGACAAGTGGCGGCTGATGACCAGCGTGAACGTCGACGGCGACGGCGAACCAGACGCCGAGACGCTGTGGTACCGGGTCGAGGTCGAGGTGGAAAACGGATGGGTCGAGTTGTGCGAGGCCCGCTGGTCGGCGCTCGGGGTCAGCCCGGAGGGCGCGGCCGAGGAAGCCCGGTGGACCGCCATGCAGCACGGATTCGGCGTTCCCGACGACCCGTCGGCGCTCACAGATTCGCCCTCCTAAGCCGGGAGGGCGTAAGCGGGCTCGGCGCCCCGGCTGGCCGCCTTGGCGCCGAGCCCTACCACCTCATGGGTCGAAGGATTGACCGGTTGACGGTCCCGTCGGCGTGCCCCCAAGCCGACGGGACCTGGAGCCACCGATTGGCCGGTAAAGGTAGGTGGCTCCACTGCGCCTCTACCCATGAATGGCACTTCCAACGAGAGCCGAAATATCAGTACCGCCGGCTCCGGTTTGGAATCGGCGGTACCTAGTACCACACCAGCCTGACTCTGGCGTGTGGGGCACGTGGTGACCTCTTACCCACCGGCAGGCGTCCTACGCGGCGTCGTCGAAGTAGTACATCTGCAGCCCGGTCGTGGTCGCGGCGACCGAGTGCGCCATGATCGCGCACACCGCGAGGTCGATCCGGCGGGCTGAATGCTTGTGGTCCTTTGAGATCCGGGTGCCGCGGGAGTCGGTGCGTACGGTCGCGTTCGCGACGTGCCGGGCCAGCCGAGGGTCGCCGGAGTGCGTCACGGTCCGGTTCGCGACCGCCTCGTACAGCGCCGTCGTGGCCGGGGTCATCCTGGCCGGCGACTGCGGGAACTCCATCACCGGCAGCCCGTCGTCGGCGAGCACCTGAAGCGAGCGTTGCCACCTGAACGGGTCCGCCAGAATCGCCGTCACAGACCAGCGGCGGCACGCGTCACGGACTGCGGCTTCCACGTCGAGCACCGGCACGCGCCAGTCGGGCCGGCCCGGCGGCGGCTCCCAGAGCCCGGCAACGTCGAGGTGCGGCACCTCGCCGATCTCGCAGACCACGATCGCGGTCGCGTCCTGGCGAGAAGGACCCGTCCAGCGCCAGCACCACCTCGGCGCCGTCCGGCACCGGCCGCGGCTCGGCGCACGCGCTCCACATGTCCGCCGGGAGCCATGCGTCGTCGTCCTGCACCCATTGGTTCAGCCGGTAGCGGCGGAAGCTCGACTCGCGCAGCGTCTTCAGGTTGGCGCGCAGCGCGTCGGCGTGCAGGAAGTCCCCGAGCGCCGGGTTGGCGACCGCCCACGCGGCCTCGTCGTCCAGCTCGCAGCCGGCCGGGGCGGCGAACTCGCGCAGGTAGAACGACGGGTCACCCTGCCGGCCGTGGTCCAGCAGCCGGTACATCAGCGACTCGGTGTCCGCGGCGGCGGTCGAGATCGCCAGCACCAGCGACCGGTCGCGCTTACCGGCGGCGGCGCGTCATGGCCTCGTACACCTCATCGGTGACGACGTGCAGCTCGTCGACAATGGCCAGGCTCGGGTCGTAACCCTGCAGCGCGCCGGGCTCGGCGGGCAGCGCGACCAGCGTCGAGTCGGTGTGCGGGCGTAGAGGTGCCGCTGAAAGACCTGGAGCCGGTCGGCGAGCTCGGGGTTCAGCTCGACCATCCGCCGGGCGGCGCGGAACACGATCTCCGCCTGCCGCTGGTCGGAGGCGACGCACAGCACCTGGGCGCCCTCTACGCCGTCCGCCAGCAGCCCGTACAGGGCCAGCGCGGCAGCCAGGGTGCTCTTGCCGTTGCCGCGCGGGATGGCGACCAGGCCGTGCCGCGGGCGCGGCTCGTCGAACAGTCCGTGCACGATCTCCCGCTGCCACGGCCGAAGCTGCATCCGCTTCCGGGCTCCGGTGCCCTTCGGGGTGGTCAAGTAGCGCTCCACGAACGCAATCACGCGGGCTCCACCCTGTTTCGGCAGCCCTCGTAGGTCTAGCGGCGGCGCCGTGACCGCGGCCTTCGGCCCGGCCCTCAACGTAGGCTGCCCGAATGCATTTCGAAGTCATCACGGCCGATGAAGTTGAGACGCGCTACGACGGGAGGCTGAAGATCGAGGACGGCGGAGTGCTCAACATCCTCCCGGACGACGAAAACGATCCGGTGATTTGGCTTTCGCCGGGGTTCTGGCAGCAGATCAAGAAATACCCGGACGACGACACGCGCGGGCCCTCCGAGTTCTAACCGGCGTCTCCCTCTCACGCCACCACCGGACCGAGTGTGTGATCGAAAGTTGGCCTACCGGGGGTCATGGTGGGCGCCTGTCGAAACTCGCCGGCCTGTCGTCGGGCACCTTTCCGGCCGCCGGCTCGCTGGTTGCACTCGCGGTGACTGAAGCCTGCGTACCCGGCCCGGTCGTCGCGGTGGTCGAGGTCGAGCGCCTGGCCTTGCAGCATGGGCAGCCCGCAGCGGGTGCACGGCTGGCCGTACGCGGCGGGCAGCAGCCGAGCCCGGGTGGCCTGGTGAGCGGCGCCGTAGTCCCGTTCCGTGGTCGTCCGCGGTGGCGCGCAGGTCGGGCAGCGTGAGGCTCCGACGACAGGCACGGCCGCAGCCGAGGCACGGACGCGGCAACCTGGTCACGGCCGGCGAAGGCGGGCGAGCAGCAGCAGCGGGTCAGGGTGGCCACCATGGTGGCCACCGCGTACGCGGGCACCGGGGTAGGCGCCGCGGCGTACAAGGGCAGCATGGTCGAGGGTGGCGGTCACGCGGGTTACCCGGTCGCGGGTGTGCCAGCGGTTGCGGCCTTCGGCGAAGCCGGCGGACAGGGAGCGCAGCGCCTTGTCCCTGACCAAGCGTGAGCACCTCGGTGCCGAACTCGGTCTCGGACACGCGCCATTCGCCGTCCAGCCCGGTCGGCGTGTCGGTGAGCGAGAGCGTGATGCCGATGGGCAGCTCGGCGCCGGAGCGCGGGTGCAGCGCGGTCAGCTCGATCTCGCTGGCCCGGTCGACGTCGGCGGCGAACGCACCGGCCGCGAAGTCCTCGGTGTACGTCTTGCCGTACTCACGTATCTGCACCGGCTGGCCGTAGGGCACGAGGGTGCCGGAGATGACCCGGTCGTCGTCGCGTACGTGCAGGTCGCTGGTGAAGGTGCGGGTGAGGATCACGAGGCGACCACCTCCAGCGGCGGCCGGGCCGGGGCGGCGGGCTGGTCGAGCGGCTCCCGGTCCTCGAGCGCGCGCACCTCGTCCAGGGTCAGGAAGCCGTTGTCCAGGCCGATGGCGTAGGACTCGTACCGGCTCTTAAGGTCGGTGCGGAGCAGCGCGGCGACGTTCAGCTTGCAGAACTGGCCGCGCGGCAGCAGCCCGTTCAGCGCGGTCTCAAGCCGGGCGATCTTCGGGCCGACACCGAAGGTCAGGAAGTCCTGGTTCCGCATCTCCAGCGAGGCGTACGTCTTCGGGTTGCCGGAGTCGGAGCCGATCATCTCCGGCGGCACGCCGAAGTAGCGGGCGACCGACTGCAGGCCGAAGCGCTGCGTTTCGAGGAACATGCTGGCTTCGGGCGGCACCGTCAGCGCCGTGGGCTTCAGGCCAGCACCGAGCACGGCGGTGCCGCGGCGGCCTTTGTGCGCGGCCTCCCACATCGCCCTTGCCTCGCGGGCCTGCGCCGAGGAGATGTTCTGGTCGCTCAGCAGAGCCATCGAAGGGACGGCGGAGTCGGCGAAGAAGGTCGCGCCGTAGCGTTGCGCGGCGAGCGCCTGGCCGATCGTCTCGGCGGCGTAGCCGATCGGGTCGAGCCCGGCCGGAGTGCCGGCAGCCGGGTACAGCCGGAACCGCCACAGGTCGTCGGGGTCGACCATGCGGCCGTCGAGCCGGTGCACCGTGCGCACCCGGCCGTCCTGGTCGGGCTCGTTGGTCACGGTGACCCGGCCACGGCCGAGCGGCTCCAGCTGCGACGGGCGAAGGCCTGGGCCGGTGCGGTCGGTGACCAGGCACCAGGCCGCGGGTGAGGTCAGCGCCTCGAACAGGAGGCACCCGACAGCCATTCGCCGAAGTCCATCCCGGCCGCGGGCCGGGTGAGGATGGCCGGCTTGTCCAGCGGCTCCCGCGAGCCTGCCCGGTAGGTGTCGAGGGGTAGCGTGGAGACAGTGTCGGCGAGCAAACGGATGCAACCCCAAACCGCGGACAGTCCAAGGGCTGTCGCCGGAGTGACCGCGACACCGCTCGGAGTCTGTGCCTGATCCCCTCCAGCACTCCGCGAGGGTCAGCTCGCCGGCCCTCTCATGCTCGGGCTCCGGCTGCTTACCGAGCCAGATATCGCGCCACCGACCCATGGCGCTCAGCCCTTCGGCTTGTGGACCTTCGCCCGGTACACCGGGGAGGCGTCGGCGGGCACGGTGGTCTCCGGGACCGGCAGCCGGTCACCTTCAGCGATGAAGGTGTACGACCGGGAGCCTTCCGAGGTCGGCACGTCGTCGCGCGGCACGAGGGTGGGCTCGGTGGCGTACTGCCGCGTGGACCGGACCGGCACGGGGTCGCGCGGGTCGGAGCCGACCGGCCTTCCCAGTCGGGACCCACCTCGGCGATCGGTTCCTTGACCGAGCCGCGGGGACGGCGTACGTCCTCCACTCGGGCGGCTTCGGTGCGGATGTTGGTCTCGGCCATGGTCAGCCCCTCACTCCGGTGTCGACGACGAACGCGGACGGTTGCGCGAGCGCGACATCGGCCCGCAGATACGCCAGGTAGGCGTACGAGAGCGTGTCGGCGATGTACCGCTCGGACAGGAAGCGCAGCGTGAAGCTCGTGCGGATGCCGATGAGCAGGTTCGACCAGTCGCCGGTGTAGATCTCGGAGGTGTCGGTGCTCGCGCCGGTCGTCAGGTTGACCGGCACCGACTTGGTGGTCAGCATCGGCAGCATGTTGGGCGGCGGCGACAGGTAGGCCGAGGTGGTGGCCTCGCGCAGCTTGCTCAGCGAGGTCGAGGTGCGCGGTGCCTGGATGTGCGCGGACGGGTCGAACCCGTTGCCGCGGACCACGCCGGCGGCGTCGAGGTGCCAGTCGTACGCGGTGCTGGTGCGAGATCGCGGTGCCGGCCGCGCCGTGCGTGGTGATGGTCACGCCGGAGGTGTTGAGCACACCTCGCGGCTCGGGTGCGGTGCCGGTGCCGCGCAGCGCGGCACGGTCCAGCTCGACCGCGAGCTGGCCGGCGAACGACCGGGCAATGATGTCCTCGCTGCTCGGGTCGGCGTCCTCCCACAGCTCGACCGAGAGCGTTACGACGCGGGTGAGCGTCTTCGCGGTCAGCGTCACGCTGTCGAAGGTGAGGTCCGATGTCGCCGTGATGGCGCTGCCCTCGGACTTCCAGCCCGGCGTACCCTCGCCGGTCAGCCGGGCGAGCTTCAGCGTCTGGCTGGTCATCGGCACGGTCTGGCCGCCGGCCTGCAGTACCCGGGTCTGGTTGCGCGCCAGGTCGATAACGCGGCTGCTGAGCGGCGTGGGCACCAGGTGGCCGCCTGCGGTCAGGGTGCCCTCGGACAGGGCGCGCTCGTGCTGGGCGCCGGACCAGTCGCCGGTCGCGAGTCCCTTCAGGTAGCGACTGAACGACACCGGCTCGTCGAACCCGCTGTGTCCGCGGGTGCGGCACCAGTCGGCGACCGACTGCTCACGGCTGAGCACGTCGCCGGCCGGGGTGCCGGTGGCGCCGGGCGTGCGGGCGACGGATGCGCGGATCTCGGCGAGCTGGTCGGCGTGCCACGCCTCGATCGCGTCGGCAGCCTCGCGCTCGTCGGCGACGGCACGGGAGTGCTCGGCGAGATCCTCGGTGGTCATCTGCTCGCCGGTCTCGGCGGCACGGGTGAGGACGGCTTCCGCGGCGGTTCGGGCGGTGGCCCGACGCTCGCGGAGCTGATCAAGCAAGGTCACTGTCTGGGCAGCCTTCCGGAAAGGTGGCCGCCTCACCGATAAGTCTACCTTTCCGGGTGGGAAACTAGGAATAGGCGTCAGCGTGACCCGGTGCTGGGCTTCTCCACCTGGGGGCTCTCGCGCTGCCACACTGGCGGCATGTCGACCGCCGACCAGAAACTAGCCGCTGAACTGCACGGGGCGGCGCTGCGTGCGGCACAGGACGAGTCCCTACAGCCGTTGCTCGTCCGGCTAGCCGGGCTCGCCGATGGGCGCGATGACGTACGCACCGAGACTGCTGGTGTTCTCGCTGGCTACTGGTTTGCCGCGCCAGGCCGCCATATCGGGCACGAGTTGATCGCCGCGGGTTTGTTGATCTTGGCTGGCATCACCGACCGCGACCAGCTTGAGGCTGCGGTCCGCACCGGTTACGAACGCGGCAGGGGCAGCTTGGAGGGGTACGACCCAAGCTAGTGATTGACTCGTGAACCAACTGGGTACACCCTGAGTCTCAGACCCACATTGGCAGGGTCAGCCAGTGTGTGGTCGCCCAGGGGGTCCCGCTGAGTCCCAACGCCGGCGGGGCCCTTCTAACGCAGCAGCACCCCGGACTTAAAGGCCGGCCGCCTTGAGGGCGATCATCGCCTCATCCATGACGGCAACGACGGCCAACGCGGTGGCCGGGAACCTCCGCGGGTTGCAGACAGTCGGCGCGGCCGGCCAGATGATCAGCTGATCGCGTCTGGCGTCTCGATCGTCCGGACCAGCTCGACGCTGAGCTGGTCGGCGTTAGTGATTGGCGCGCTGGCCAAGGTTAGGTTGGGCACGGGGTCCACTCCTCGCAGTGGGTCTCCGGGCCCGGCCGGCGGTTCCAGCGCTGGTCGGGCCGCTCCCTGGACCTACTCAGTCCAAGGTATTTCGCCCCACGGCGCACGTAGATCCCTAATGAAACGCGCTCAGATGCATAGCGTTCAGGCGTCCCTAATCCGGGACTACCTGGACTGACGGCCGAACGTCGGCCCGGCGGTCAGCGACCGCTGTGGCCGGCGGCGCCGTCCGCGACCACCGGCCGAGAAGCACGAACGGCCCCGTTTCCGGGGCCGTCCAGGATGCATCCGCAGGGGCGGAGACTACGCGATGCGTTCCGACTCGTCGTGGATCTTCAGCGCGACCTGCTTGAGCTTGTCGGCATGCTCCTTGCTGTGGTGGGCGCAGAACAGCAGGTCGAACCCGCTGGCCAGGGTCACGCGTACGTATGCCTGCGCCCCGCAGCGGTCACAACGGTCGGAAGCATTGAGGGCGGCGTTCTCGATGACGGTGGTGCTCATGTCTGGCCTCGCTTCCCGGCGATCGGATGATCCTGACTTCTTAGAGCCTTACTACCCAGTGTTTCGGACGCTAGGTTCACGATCTAGTGAACATCCAAGCTGGCTCCGATTGTTCCTCATGTCGATCTCGTACCCGTGTCCGTTGTGTAACGAATCCTAGGTGGCTCGTTCCAACAGCCCGGGTGGCACAGATGGTTCGGGGTCCGACACCGACCGGATTGGCGGGCTTCGTCCGGTCCGTGACGCGGCCGGAGCGGTAGTCTCGGCGCGTGCCAGTCGCCAGTCCAGCAACGGAAAACCGGGAGTACGAGGCCCGCCACCTGCTGGTCCTGGAGGGGCTGGAGGCGGTTCGTAAACGACCGGCGATGTACATCGGCTCGACCGACACCCGCGGGTTGATGCACTGCCTGTGGGAGATCATCGACAACGCGGTCGACGAGGCCCTAGGCGGGTTCGGGCGTGAGATCAATGTCACTATGCGTCCCGACGGGGGCATCTCGGTACACGACCACGGGCGCGGTGTCCCGGTGGACATCGAGCCGCGGACGGGTCTGTCCGGGGTCGAGGTGGTCTTCACCAAGCTGCACGCCGGCGGGAAGTTCGGGGCCGGTTCGTACAACGCCACCGGCGGGTTGCACGGCGTCGGGGCCTCGGTGGTGAACGCGCTGTCCGGCCGGCTGGACGTCGAGGTCGACCGGAACGGGTCCACGTACGCGATGTCGTTCCGGCGCGGAGTGCCCGGGACCTTCGACGGGGCGGGGCCCAACGCCCGGTTCACCCCGGGTGCGTCGCTGGCCAAGGTCGGCCGGGCGCGGAAGGGTGTGACTGGGACCCGGATCACCTATTGGCCGGACCGGCAGATCTTCCTCCGCGACGCCCAGCTCTCGCTGACCGACCTGCAGGACCGAGCGCGGCAGACCAGCTTCCTGGTGCCCGGGCTGGCCATCACCGTGGTCGACGCCCGTACCGCGGACGTCACCGAGGAGACCTTTCGGCACGACGGCGGCATCTCGGAGTTCTGTGAGTTCCTGGCTTCGGACACGGCGATCACCGACGTCATCCGGCTGCATGGCCAGGACCAGTTCACCGAGACCGTTCCAATGCTCGACGACAACGGGCACATGGAGCCGAGCGACGTCGACCGCGACCTCGATGTCGACATCGCGGTGCGCTGGGGCGACGGCTACGACACCCGGGTGCAGTCCTACGTCAACATCATCGCCACGCCGAAGGGCGGCACCCACGTCGCCGGCTTCGAGCGGGCCCTGACCAAGACCTTCACCGGTGCGCTGCAGAACACCCGGCTGCTCAAGGCGGGCGAGGAGGTGGTCAAGGACGACGTGCTCGAGGGCATGACCGCTGTGGTCACCGTGCGCCTGGCGGAGCCGCAGTTCGAGGGCCAGACCAAGGAGGTGCTGGGGACTCCGGCCGTCTCCCGGCTGGTGGCCAAAGCGGTCGAGCGGGAGCTGGGCGGCTTCCTCGGCTCGACCAAGGCGGCTACCCGGGCCCAGGCTCGCGCCGTGCTGGAGAAGGTGGTGGGGGCGTCCCGGGCCCGGGTCGCGGCCCGGCAGCACCGCGAGATGCAACGGCGCAAGACTGCGCTGGAGTCCTCGTCCCTACCGACCAAGCTGTCGGACTGCCGGACCAACGACGACCGCTCCGAGCTGTTCATCGTGGAGGGCGACTCCGCCCTGGGCACGGCCAAACTGGCCCGGGACTCTGAGTTCCAGGCCCTGCTGCCGATCCGGGGCAAGATCCTCAACGTCCAGAAGGCCTCGGTCGGCGACATGCTGAAGAACGCCGAGTGCGCCTCGATCATCCAGGTCGTCGGCGCAGGGTCGGGGCGGACCTTCGACCTCGACGCGGTCCGCTACGGCAAGATCATCTTCATGGCCGACGCCGACTCCGACGGCGCCCACATCCGCTGCCTGCTGGCCACGCTGTTCTTCCGCTACATGCGGCCGCTGGTCGACGCCGGCCGAGTCTTCACCGCGGTGCCGCCGCTGCACCGGTTCGAGCTGACCAACGCCCGCAAGGGCCAGCAGAAGTACGTCTACACGTACTCCGACGCCGAGTATCAGCGGAAGGCTGCCGAGCTGACCAAGCGCGGGCTGAACTTCAAGGAACCGCAGCGCTACAAGGGTCTGGGGGAGATGGACGCGGACCAGCTCGCCGAGACCACGATGAGCCCTCGGCACCGCACCCTGCGCCGGATGACTGTGGACGACGGGCTGCTCGCCGAGACCATCTTCGAGATGCTGATGGGCAACGACGTCGGACCGCGCAAGAACTTCATCGTCGACGGCGCGTACGCCCTCGACGCCGCTTCCATCGACGTCTGATCTGGTCTGTCCGCTCGGACGTCCCGCAAGCGCCGCGTCCGAGCGGACAGACCATTCAACGGAGGAAGTCGAGGATCACCGCGGCGAACAAGGGGGAGACGCCGAGGTTGTAGTGCGTCAGACCGGGCAGCACGGCCAACGCATGTCCGCCTTGAGGGCGGCCCTCACCCATCCAGCCGCCGTCGCGCAGCCCGCCGTCGAGCATCGCGAACATCTCGACGTAGTGCGAGGGCGGGGCCATGTCAGCGTCGGCGCAGACGATCAGGGTCGGGACCTGCAGCCCGCGGAGCTGCTCGGAGTAGTCGAAGTCCTGCGCCATCATGGCGCCGACCTTGTCCAGCAGCGTCCCGAAGTTCTCCGGGTGTGGCGCGACCCGATGGTAGAGCTCGTACATCGGGGTGTCCTTCATGAACTCCGCGGCCGCCGCATTCACCTGGCCCTGCTGGGCGAGCATCTCGGCGGGGATGGCGTTCCGGCGCACGTGGGCCGAGGCCATGACCAGCTTGCCCACCTTCTCCGGGTGCCGCACCGCTGTCCAGAAGGCCACGCCACCACCCAGGGAGTATCCGGCCACGTCCGGGTGGTCCAGGTCCAGGTGCTCGATCAGGGCCGCGATGTCGTCCGCCATCGCCGGCAGGCTGATCGGCCGGTCGACGTCGGCGGTCCGACCGTGGCCCTGCAGGTCGACCAGGATCACCTGGTGCTCCGCGGCCAGCGTGGAGATGATCGGCCCGAACATCTCTCCGGAGCCCAGACCACCGTGCAGCAGCACGAGCGGCCGGCCGGTGCCCATCGTCTCGTAGTACAGGTTGATCCCGTTGACCTCGGCGTACGCGCCGGTGCCGGTGGTTTCTGCGGTCCAGGTCGTGCTCATCGGAAGGCTTCCTCTCGCTAGCGGCTGGTTGGGGATACCGACCAGGCTCTCCTTCGAAAATCATCGCCCCGCCGGCACCAGTTCGCCGGAGCAGGGGTCAGAGGACCTGGGTCAGCTCTCCGGTGTCGACGTCGTAGGAGAAGCCGCCGACCAGGACCCTTCCGGCCAGGTGAGGGTGGTTCCGGAGCAGGGCGACATCCTCGGCCAGCCGGGCCCGCTGGTTGGTGGAGGCCCCGATGCACATGTCAGCCAGGTCCTCGCCCGTCTCGGCCCGGACCCGGGCCACGATGTCCTCGTCCTCACCGCTGGCCATGGCGCACCGGGTGTGCGGGACCACCAGGATGCGGTCGACACCGAGGAGATGCACGCTGAGGATGCAGCCGACCAGGGCGTCCGCAGTGACCCGGCCGCCGGGCGTACGCAGGATCTTGGCGTCACCGACCCGCAGGCCGATCATCTCCAGCGGCTCGATCCGGGAGTCCATGCAGGTGACCATGGCCACGCCCGCGTGGGCGACCCCGTCGAACCCGGCGTGGGAGAACTGGGTCTGGTAGGCGCCGTTGTTGGTCAACAGGTCGGCGAAGCTGCGCGGCAGCCGGTCGGCCTGGTGGGGATACGACTCGCGCACGACAGCAGCGTACGGACCGCGCATGACGGGGAAGGGTCAGCCGCCGGCCGACGAGACGGCCGCAATCGGCTGTCCGGCCGGAACGCCCGACCCGTCGCGGCGTCCCTCGGGCGCCGGCAGGTCGATCGGGGCTCCACTGGCCGCCGCCGCCCGGGCCGGCGCGAGCCCAGCCCAGGCCAGCAGCAGGGTGTCCTCGCCCTTCAGGAAGCGGTGGCAGCGAACGCCGCCGGTGGCCCGCCCCTTCCCGGGATACTCAGCCAGCGGGGTGACCTTGACTGCACCCGCGTCGGTGCCGGGCAGGGCCTTCGAGGTACCCGACACGGTGACCACCTCAGCCTCACCCGGCGTAACGGCCCCGAAGAACACCACCCGGGACCCGACCGCCAGCTTGATCCCGGTCATGCCGCCACCCGAGCGGCCCTGCGGACGAACTGCGGCGGCCGGGAAGTGCAGCAGCTGCGCGTCGCTGCTCACGAAGACCAGCTCGGCGGCGGCGGTGGTGAGCTCGACGGCTCCGACCACCCGGTCGCCCGGCTCGAGCCGGATCACCTCCCAGCTCTCCTTGCCCAGCACCTCCGGGTTCACCCGCTTGACCACCCCGTCGGCCGTACCGAGGGCCAGACCGAGCGAGTCGGGAGCCAGTGTGGTCAGGCACAGCACCCGCTCGTCGGGCTCCGGGCTGATCAGCTCGCTGACGTGGGTGCCACCCTGCAGGTTGGGGGCGTTGGCCGTGGCGGGCACGGTGGGCAGGTCGAGGGCGTTGATCCGGATCAGCCGACCGGTTGAGGTGACCAGGCCGCAGTCACCCCGGGCCGTGGCCAGGATCCGGGACACGATCACGTCGTGGTTGGCCCGCGGACCGGTGGCGGGGATCGGGTCGGCATGGTCCGTCCGGGCGAGCAGCCCGGCCGAGGACAGCAGGACCCAGCACGGGTCGTCGGCGACCTCCAGCGGGGTCGCCGTCACGGCGGTGACCACACCGCTGGCCGCCAGCAGGATCGTGCGTCGCGGGGTGCCGTGCTGCTGGGCGATCTCGGCCAGCTGGACGCTGACCACCGAGCGCAGCTGCTCCGGGTTCTCCAGGATCTCGGTCAGCTCGGAGATGCGAGCGCTGAGGGTGTCCCGCTCACTCTCCAGCTCGAGCCGGCTGAACCGGGTCAGCCGCCGCAGCGGCATGTCGAGGATGTAGTTGGCTTGGATCTCGGACAGCTCGAAGACGTCGATCAGCCGGGCCCGGGCCGCCGCGACATCATCGCTGTTGCGGATGATCGCGATCACGTCGTCGATGTCGAGCAGGGCGACCAGCAGTCCCTCGACCAGGTGTAACCGCTCCTCGGCGCGGCTCCGCGCGTACGCGGTCCGTCGCCGAGTGACGTCGTAGCGGTGCTCGAGGTAGATGGTGAGCTCGTCGCGCAACGTCAGCGTCCGCGGCTGCCCCTCCACGAGGGCGACGGCGTTGATGGCGAAGCTGTCCTCCAGCTTGGTCAGCCGGTACAGCTGCTCCAGCAGCGCGTCCGGGTTGAACCCGTTCTTGACCTCGATCACCAGCCGGAGTCCGTTGGTCCGGTCGGACAGGTCCTTGATGTCGGCGATCCCGGTCACCTTGCGCGCGTTGACCAGGTTCTTGATCTGCTCGATGACCCGCTCGGGGCCGACCAGGTAGGGCAGCTCGGTGACCACGATGCCCTTCCGCCGAGGGTGCACCTGCTCCACCCGGGCAGTGGCCCGGATCCGGAACGAGCCCTTGCCGGTCTGGTAGGCCTCGCGGATGCCGTCCAAGCCGATGATCTTCCCGCCGCCGGGAAGGTCCGGGCCGGGGATGAACCGCATCAGCTCGTCGACCTCGGCGTCCGGATGCTTGACCAGGTGCCGAAGCGCCTGCACGACCTCGACCAGGTTGTGCGGCGGGCAGTTGGTCGCCATGCCGACAGCGATCCCCGTCGCCCCGTTGACCAGCAGGTTTGGGAAGGCGGCCGGGAGCACGACCGGCTCGGTGTCCTTGCCGTCGTAGTTGGGCTTGAAGTCGACCGCGTCCTCGGCCAGGCCGTCGGTCATGGTCAGCGCGGCCGGAGCCATCCGGCACTCGGTGTAGCGCATCGCGGCCGGGCCGTCGTCGAGCGAGCCGAAGTTGCCGTGGCCGTCCAGCAGCGGCAGCCGCATCGACCAGGGCTGGGTCATCCGGACCAGGGCGTCGTAGATCGCCCCGTCGCCGTGCGGGTGGTACTGGCCCATCACCTGGCCGACGACGCGAGCACTCTTCACGTGGCTCCGGTCGGGGCGCAGCCCCATCTCGTCCATCGTGTAGAGGATCCGGCGCTGTACCGGCTTGAGGCCGTCGCGGGCGTCGGGCAGGGCACGGGAGTAGATGACCGAGTACGCGTACTCCAAGAAGCTGGTCTGCATTTCCGAGGAGACGTCGATGTCGACGATCCGCTCGGTGAAGTCGTCCTCGGGTGGGGCGGGGGTTCTGGCCATTGGGCCGCGGGCCTCCTCAGCTACGTCGTGCAGGCCCCATTCTGCCGTGCTGGCAGCACAGGAGGCCGCAACGCGGCGAGCGTCGGTAAGGCGCGCCGCCGATCGGAGGAGCGATGAGGGAAGCGCGCGAGGTCAGGGGCGTGCGAGTGGCGGCTGCGCGGCTGCCGAGGAACGACGACGACGGCGGATCAGAGCGCCGGGCGCGAGCGCAGGGTCACAGAAAGGGCTTGAGATCGTCGACCAGGGTGGCGCCGGCGCCGACCACCCGGGCGTAGAGCAGACCGTAGGTGAAGCCGTTGACCCCGCAGCGGACGCCGATGCGGCCACCGAGCTCGCGCAGGAAGGCCGCGTTGACCGCCCGGTCCTGGTGGTGGCCGAGGATGTCCTGCAGGTCCTTGCGGGCGGCCACGATCTTCTCAGCCCTGGCGCCCCACAGCGGCACCGCCGCCTCCACTGCGTACCGGTGCCGCTTGCCCGCCTTGCGGGCGGAGTGGAACAGATCGTCAGCACCCTCCTCGCCAGCCTCCCGCGCCGCCACGGCCGCCGCGAGCCGCTTACGGACCTTCTTCTCGGCTCGCTTGACGTAGCCCTTGACGTTGTCGGCCGGCGCGTCCACGGCGGCGGTGAACGGCGGGTCGCTCCGCCACGCGTGCACCAGCGCGACCAGCTTTCGGTAGCGCTCGGAGTCCATCGCCTCCAGCACGACGTCCATCCCGGCCTTGCGGGCGGCGGCGATCTCGGTCGCGATGGTCGACTCCACCGATCCGAGCACCAGCTCCGGTGGCAGCGCGGCGATCTGTTCGGTGAGCCCCGCCTGCAGGATGTCCAGGTCCCGGACCGCGCCGAGCAGGCCCGCCCACCAGACCAGCTCATCCTCCAGATGCCCGGCCTGCTCCACGTCGAACAGCTCGCCGAAGACCCGCAGCGTGCTGCGCAGCCGGCGGACCGCGACCCGAGTCACGTGCACCACGTTCTCGCCGGCCCGCAAGGCAGGCTCGGCTTCGACGATCACCGTGCACTGCTCGGCCAGGTACGCCCCGACCAGGTCGCGCAGGGTCTCCGGTGCGTCGTTCATGTGGTCCTTCCCATGCGTACGTCGGGGGCGCCGAGCCGGGCGGCGTCGGCCGAGAGGTCGTCGGGCTGGAACTGCGACTCCCGCTCGGCCGCCACCCGCTTCTCGTAGTGCTCGGTCTCCCGAGCCACGTCGGCGTCGCTCCAGCCGAGCACCGGCGCCACCAGGTGCGCCACCTCGGTGGCGGCCTCGACGCCGCGGTCCCAGGTCTCGATGGAGATGTGGGTGCGCCGGGCCAGGATGTCGTCCAGGTGCAGAGCGCCCTCGTACGCCGCCGCGTAGACCGCCTCGACCTTCAGGTAGCCCGGCGCGCTGTCCAGGGGCGCGGCCAGCTCCGGCTGGTCGGACAGCAGCGCCCGTACCTCAGGCAGCAGAGCGCCGTAGCGGTTCAGCAGGTGCTCGACCTGGGTCGGGATCAGTCCGGTCTCCTCAGCGATCAGGGACCGGGTGTTCCAGAGCGCCCGGTAGCCCTCCGCGCCGAGCAGTGGCACCTGCTCGGTGCAGGACCCGGGGACCTTCCGGTCCAGATCGGCGACGGCGGCGTCCACCGCGTCCTTGGCCATCACCCGGTAGGTCGTGTACTTGCCGCCGGCTACGGTGACCACCCCGCGGACCGGTGAGGCGACGGCGTGCTCGCGGGACAGCTTGGAGGTGGAGTCGGACTCGCCGGACAGCAGCGGGCGGAGCCCGGCGTAAACCCCGACCACGTCGTCGCGGTCCAGCGGGTCGGCCAGCAGCCGGTTGGCCTGGCTGAGCAGGTAGTCGATGTCCGCCGAGCTGGCCGCAGGATGGGCCCGGTCCAGCGCCCAGTCGGTGTCGGTGGTGCCGATGATCCACCGGTCGCCCCACGGGATGATGAACAGCAGGCTCTTCTCGGTCCGGGTGATCACGCCGGTTCGCGAGTTGATCCGGTTGCGGGGCACCACCAGGTGGATGCCCTTGGACGCGCGGACCCGGAACTGGCCGCGGCCGCCCATCATCTCCTGCAGCTCGTCCATCCAGACCCCGGCCGCGTTGATGACCTGGGTGGCGCGGACGTCGAACTCGTCGCCCGTCTCCAGGTCGCGCACCCGGACCCCGGACACCCGGTCCGCCTCGCGCAGAAAGCCGACCACGCGGGTGCTGGTGGCCACGGCGGCGCCGTAGTGGGCCGCGGTCCGGCCGATCGTCATGGTGTGCCGGGCGTCGTCGACCTGACCCTCGTAGAACGAGATCGCCCCGCGGATAACCGTGCGGTTCGCCGACGGAAACGACTCCAGGGTCTTGCGCCGGCCGAGGTGGCGGAGATGGTTCGGCACCCCGCGACCCGCACCCATCACGTCGTACACGCCGATCCCGAGCCCCGCGTACCCCCGGTCGAGCGCCGGACGGGTCAGCGGGTAGAGGAACGGCACTGGCTTGGCCAGGTGCGGGCACAGGGTCTCGAGAGCGAGCCGACGTTCCTTCAGGGCCTCGAAGACCAGGGCGAAGTTCAGCTGCTCGAGGTAGCGCAGCCCGCCGTGGAACAGCTTGCTGGAGCGGCTCGAAGTCCCGGCCGCCAGGTCGCGGGCCTCGACAAGGCCGACGCGCAGCCCGCGGGTCACCGCGTCCAGGGCCGCACCGCAGCCGGTCACCCCGCCGCCGACGACCAGCACGTCGAACTGCTCGTCGCCCAGACGGCGCAGGGCCTCGGCCCGGCCGGCCGGGCTGAGCGGTGGGGGAGGAGGGGCCGGCCGGAGTGCGCGCCCGTCGACGGGCTCGAGGCTCATGCTGACCGCAGGATCAGGCCGGAGCGCTCAGGGTCGTGCCGTCCCTCGATGAACCGCACCGTTCCGGACAGCGAGCGCATGGACAGCGAGTGGGTGGTGATCCGGTGGTGTTCGAACCGCACGCCTCGCAGCAGCGAGCCGTCGGTGACCCCGGTGGCCGCGAAGAAAACGTTGTCGCCCGCGACCAGGTCCCGGGTGGTCAGCTGCCGGTTCAGGTCGTAGCCGGCGTCCAGGATGGCCGTCCGCTCCGCGTCGTCGCGGGCCACCAGCCGGCCGAACATCTCCCCACCCAGGCAGCGCAGGGCGCAGGCCGCCAGCACGCCCTCCGGTGTGCCCCCGGTGCCGACCAGCAGGTCGACCCCGGTGCCGGGGGTGACGGCCATGATCGCGCCGGCCACGTCCCCGTCCAGCAGGAACCGGATCCGGGCCCCGGCGGCTCGGATCGCGGCGACCAGGTCGGCGTGCCGGGGGCGGTCCAGGATCGCCACGGTGAGCTCGCCCACGGCACGATCACTCAGTTTGGCGATCTTGGCCAGCGTGTCGGAGATCGGCGCATCCGGGTCGACGGCCGAGGCCGCGCCGCCCGGCACCACCAGCTTGGTCATGTACACCGCCGGGCCGGGGTTGAACATCGTGCCCCGCGGAGAGAGGCCGAGCACGCTGACCGCGTCCGGCAGGCTCTTGGCGGTCAGCGTGGTGCCGTCGACCGGGTCGACCGCGATGTCCCACTCGGGGCCGGTGCCGTCGCCGACCCGTTCCCCGTTGTAGAGCATCGGCGCCTCGTCCTTCTCGCCCTCGCCGATCACCACCACGCCGTTCATCCGGACCGCGCCGAGCACCGGCCGCATCGCGTCCACGGCGGCCGCGTCGACCTGGTTCTTGTCGCCGAACCCCAGGTAGCGGGAGCAGTTGATGGCCGCCGCCTCCGTGGCCCGGACCAATTCGAGGGCCAGGTTCCGGTCGGGGTCCTGGGCCATCTGGCCCTCGTTGCCTGCGGTGGTCATCGTCAGCGCTCCTCTACACGTCGACCCAGTCCAGCGTCCGCTGGACGGCCTTCTGCCAGCCGGCATGGCCCTCGGCCCGCTGTTCGGCGGTGGTCTGCGGGGTCCACCGCCGGTCCTCGTGCCAGTTGTCCCGCAGCTCCTCCGGGGAGCCCCAGAACCCGCAGGCCAGCCCGGCGGCGTACGCCGCGCCCAGTGCCGTGGTCTCCGCCACGACGGGCCGGCTGACGTCGACCCCCAGCGTGTCGGCCTGGATCTGCATGCACAGGTCGTTCTTGGTCACCCCGCCGTCAACCTTGAGCACGTCCAGCGCGACGCCCGAGTCCGCCTCCATCGCCTGCACCACGTCCACGCTCTGGTAGCAGATGGCCTCCAGGGCCGCCCGGGCCAGATGCGCCCGGGTGTGGAAGCGGGACAGGCCGACGATCGCGCCGCGGGCGTCGGGGCGCCAGTGCGGGGCGAACAGCCCGGAGAACGCCGGCACGAAGTAGGCCCCGGCCACGTCGTCCACCTCGCCGGCCAGGGCCTCGATCTCGCTGGCGTCGCGGATGATTCCGAGCTGGTCGCGCAGCCACTGCACCGCCGAGCCGGTCACCGCGATCGAACCCTCCAGCGCGTACGTCGCAGGCGCGTCGCCGAACTGGTAGCACAGGGTGGTCAGCAGCCCGTTCTCCGACCGGCAGATCTCGGTGCCCGTGTTCAGCAGCAGGAAGTTGCCGGTGCCGTAAGTGTTCTTGGCCTCGCCGGTCGCGAGGCAGACCTGGCCGACCATGGCCGCGTGCTGGTCGCCCAGCGCCGCGCCGATCGTCAGTTCCGCGCCGAAGGGCCCGTCCGACCGGGTGGTGCCGTACGCCTCGGCGTGGCTGGACGGCACGACCTCGGGCAGCAGGGACCGGGGGACCGACAACAGCTCCAGCAGCTCGGGATCCCAGTCCAGCGTGGCCAGGTCCATCAGCATGGTCCGGCTGGCGTTGGTCACGTCGGTCAGGTGCCTACCGCCGTCCGGGCCGCCGGTCAGCTGCCACAGGAGCCAGCTGTCGATGGTTCCGAACCGGGCGTGCCCGGCCTCGGCGGCCTCGCGTACGCCGTCGACATTGCGCAGCAGCCAGGCCAGCTTGCCGCCGGCGAAGTAGGTCGACGGCGGGATCCCGGCCCGCTCTCGGATCAGCTCGCCGTGACCGCCGCGCTCCAGCTCGGCGGCGATCTTGTCGGTGCGAGTGTCCTGCCAGACGATGGCGTTCGCGTACGGCTCGCCGGTGCGAACGTCCCACACCACGGTGGTCTCGCGCTGGTTGGTGAGACCGAGACCGACCAGATCGACGGCGGTCAGCCCGGCGGCCTCCAGAGCGCCGCCGACGACCTCGGTCGTGCAGCGCCAGATCTCGCGAGGGTCGTGCTCCACCCACCCCGCCCGCGGAAGGATCTGCTCGTGCTCCCGTTGGCTGCGGGCGACCTCGCGGCCGCTGTGGTCGAAGATCATGCAACGCGTGCTGGTCGTCCCCTGGTCGAGAGCAGCGACGAACTCCGGCACATGCGTAGTCTGGCACCCGTGTCCGTCGACCCGGTCGAAGACCCACCTGGGTATCCGCGGGAGTGGGAGGCCGATGTCCTGCTGACCGACGGCGGGGCGGCCCACCTGCGACCGATCCGGCCCGATGACGCCGACAAGCTGGTCGCGTTCTACGACCGCGTGTCGCCGGAGTCGAAGTACCTGCGCTTCTTCGCGCCCTACCCGCGGCTGAGCGACCGCGATGTGCGGCTGTTCACGCAGGTCGACTATGTCGCCCGGGTCGCCTTGATCGTCACCCTGGGCGAGGAGATGATCGCGGTCGGCCGCTACGACCGGATCGACGACCGCCAGGCCGAGGTGGCGTTCCTGATCGAGGACGCCCACCAGGGCCGTGGCATCGGGCAGCTGCTGCTCGAGCACCTGGCC
The DNA here is from genome assembly GCA_963808435.1 of uncultured Actinomycetota bacterium. GTDB lineage: Bacteria > Actinomycetota > Actinomycetes > Propionibacteriales > Propionibacteriaceae > Microlunatus. Next base: position 119,742 of record CAWEFW010000005.1, read on the forward strand.
GAGGCGGCGCGGGAACGCGGCATCACCCGGTTCGTGGCCGAAGTGCTGCCACAGAACCGGCGGATGGCCGCGGTGTTCGCCGACGCCGGCTACCGGATCTCGAAGGGCATCGAGGACGGCGTGCTCAATGTCGAGTTCCCGATCCTGCCCACCGACACCTCGGTTGGGGTGATGGAGCGCCGGGAGCACCGGGCCGAGCGGGCGTCGATGGAGCGGCTGCTGACCTCACGCCGGATCGCCGTGCACGGCAAGGGCGACCGGGTGCAGGGCCTGGTCAACTCGATGCTGGGCGGCGGGTTCGATGGCGAGATCGTGGCCGTGTGCTCGGACGGCTGCGACGCCGTCGGGGTACCCAACGTCGGCGCCCTGGCCGAGGTCGAGGGCCGGCTGGACCTGGCCCTGGTCTCGGTGCCCACCGCGGAGCTGGCCGAGGTGGTGATCGACGCCGCGCACAAGGGCGCGCACGGGATCGTGGTGCTCACCGGGCATGACGTGCGGCGCGCGGACAACCTGACGGTGGTCAACCTGGCCCGGGCGTACGGGATCCGGGCGCTGGGTCCGGACGCGCTGGGCCTGATCAACACCGCGGTCTCGCTCAACGCCACCCCGGGACCGATGCCGCGGGCGGGCGGCGTCGGGCTGTTCTGCCAGTCGGCCGCGGTGGGCGTCGCGGTGCTGAACCACGCGGTCCGCGCCGACCTGGGCCTGTCGTCGTTCATCAGCACCGGCGACTACGCCGACGTAACCGCGAACGACGTGATGCAGTACTGGGAGGACGACGCCGCCACCCGGGTCTGCCTGCTGTCGCTGGACTCCATCGGCAACCCCCGCAAGTTCTCCCGAATCACCCGTCGGCTGACCCGGCGCAAGCCGGTGGTGGTCTTCGCCCCGGGACGGACCAGTCGGGCGGCCCACGCCGGCGTACGCGGTGGCCTGGGGCACGCCCCCGACGAGGCGATCGACGCCTTGTTCCGACAGGCCGGGGTGATGGTGGTGCACCGACGCGGCGCGATGATCGACGTGGCCAAGATCGCCTCGAGGCAGCCGCTGCCGCCCGGGCCGCGAGTCCGGATCATCACCAACTCGGTGACCCTGGCGCAGCAGATGCGGCACACCGTGGACGCCGTCGGGCTGCTGGGCGAGCGCGAGCCGGTGCTCCTCGGGGCCGTCGCGGATCCGGCGACCTTCGTCGAAGCCGCTCGGGCCGCCCTGGACGATCCCGCGTGTGACTCGGTCGTGTGTGCCGCGGTGAACGTGTTCGACCAGGGCACCGAGGACGTGATTCTGGCTTTGGAGGACGTCGCAGCCACGACCAGCAAACCGCTGATCGGGGTGTTCCTGGACTTCCACCCGCCGTTGATGAGCGGCGGGACCACCGACGAACCGGGCCGGCTGCCCCGCTTCGATGCCGCCGCCGACGCGATCTACGCCTTGGCGGCGCTGTCCGCGTACGCGCACTGGCGGGACCGCGACCCGGGGGCGGTGCCGATGCTGGAGACGGACGAGGTCGCCGCCCGCCGGGTGGTGAACCAGGTGCTGGCCGGGACTCCGGACGGCCGCGAGCTGACCGCACCCGAGACGGCCGAGCTGCTCGGGGCGTTCGGGATCCGGCTGGTGCCGCGATTTCCGGTGGCGACGGTCGACGAGGCGGTCGCCGTGGCGGACCGGCTCGGCTGGCACGTCGCCCTCAAGGCGACCGCCCAGGCGGTGCGGGGGCGGCCTGACCAGGCCAGCGTGCGGCGCGACATCGACACGGCGGAGGAGATGGCCGAGGCGTGGCGGGAGCTCGGCCACCTGGTCACCGACCTGGGCCTGCCCGTCGACGAACAGCTCAGTGCAGCGAGTCCGGTGGTGCAGGAGATGGCCCCGCCCGGGGTGGCCCTGGTGGTCACCAGTCGCGAGGACGCCGCCTTCGGACCGATCGTGTCGCTCGGACTGGAAGGCATTCCCAGCGAGCTGCTGGGGGACACCGTCTACCGGGTGCCACCGCTGACCACCGTGGACGCCTCCGCCATGGTCCGCGACCTCAAGGCGGCGCCGGTGCTGTTCGGCCGGCACGGCGCACCGGGAGTCGACGTCGCCGGGATCGAAGACCTCCTGCACCGGTTGGCCCAGGTGGCCGACGCGATCCCGCAGCTGGCCTCGGTCACGCTCAGCCCGTGCATCGCCTCACTGAACTCGGTCTCGGTGCTCGGGGCGCGGATCCTGATCGCCCCCACCGCCGACCGTCGGGACCCGCTGGCCCGCCATCTTTGATCCTGCGGCTCGACGCTCACGGGACCTGCCGCTCGCGCAGGTAGGGCACGGGCCCTTGCCGGCGGACCGTGGGAGTATGGCGGGCATGAAGTTGGGCACCACGCGCAAGGACCTACGCGCCGAGATCGACGCGTGCGGGTACTTCCCGGAACTAGTGGAAGACGCGATACTGATCGCCCTGGCCGAGGAGGACCTGCTGGACTTCGTGGTCCACCACGAGCCCACCTTCAACCACGACGAGATCCACCGGCACGTCACGGTGCTGGCCCTGACCCGGACCCGATTGATCGTCGGGCACACCGACGACCAGCCGGCCGAGCCGCCGACCCCCGGGATCTACGCGGCGTCCTCGACCGAGTCGGTGGCCCTCGGCAAGATCAACACGGTGGCGCTGACCAGGGTGGTGACCCAGCCCGAGGCGTATCGAGCGGGCTCGGACGACATCTACGAGACCTGGCTAGCGGTGGGCTGGGGCGCGGTCCGCCGGATCGACCTGGAGCAGGCCTCGTGCAGCGACCCGCAGTGCGAGGCCGACCACGGCTACACCGGCGCGCTGGTCGGCGATGACCTCACCGTGCGGATGAGCGTCGCGGCCGACGGTGCCGAGCGGGTCGCCCGACTGGTCCGGTTCGCCAGCTCGCTCCAGCAGCGGGCGGCGATGGTATGACCACACCGGGGGTGCGCCCGCGGCCCAAGCCGGCCGCCTCGTCCTCCCGGTCCGCAGAGCTGGTCCGCCCGGCGTACGGGTCGGCCAGCCTGGGCGACCTGATGCCGAGCATCGGAGCCCACCTGGGCGTGCCAGGTTGTCGTGAGGACATGTTCGGACTGCCGGCCGCGGACCGATATGTGGTCGTTCTGATCGACGGGCTCGGCTGGAACCTGCTCCGCCGTTCCGTGCGGGACGTGCCGTACCTGGCGTCGCTGCTCGGCGATGCGCAGGCGATCACCGCTGGCGTACCGAGCACGACGGTCACCAGCCTGGCCAGTCTGGGCACCGGTCTGGTGCCCGGTCAGCACGGGATGGTCGGCTACACCTCGCGGGTGCCGGCCACCGGGGAGGTGCTGAACGCCCTGACCTGGGAGTCCGACCTGGACGCCCGGGCTTACCAGCCCAGGACCACGTTCTTCGAACGCGCGGCCGCGGCCGGGGTGTCGGTCAGCTCGGTGGCCCTGCAGCGCTTCGCCGACACCGGGCTGACCGAGGCGGCGCTACGCGGCGCCGAGTTCCTGGGCTACGAGGACGACAACGACGTCGCCCGGCGTACGTCTCTGACCCTGGCCGGGGCGGACCGCGGCGAGCGGAGCCTGGTGTACGGCTACGAGCGGGCGCTGGACCACCAGGGACACGCGTCGGGCTGCACCTCAGCGGAGTGGCTTGCGCAGCTGGTCCAGGTGGACGGGCGGTGCCAGGCGCTGCGCGACGCGCTGCCCGACGACGTCCGGCTGCTGATCACCGCTGACCACGGCATGATCGACGTCCCCCTCGACCGGCGCCTGGTGATGGAGGACGAGCCGGAGCTGCTGGCCGGGGTGACCGTGCTGGCCGGCGAGCCGCGGTTCCGTCAGCTCTACGTCGACCTGGACCAGCCCGAGCGCGTGGCCCAGCGTTGGCAGGACCGACTGGGTCCGAACGCGTGGGTCCGGACCCGCGACGACGCCATCGACGACGGCTGGTTCGGCCCGGTCACCGACGACGTGCGGGAGCGCTACGGGCACGTGCTCGTGGCCGTGCTGGACGACCGCGCGGTCATGACCCGTACCGTGCCCCGCGAGCTGATCCTGGTCGGGATGCACGGGTCACTCACTGCCGACGAGATGCTCGTCCCACTGCTGATCGATTGATCTGGCGTCTCGCGCATCGCGCTCACGCCCTGATCCGCCGACGCTCGACGCCTCACCCAGGAGTCCCATGAGGATCAGGGTCGGCGGGCGGGGAACAGGTGCACCGGAGCGGTCCAGGTCCGCGCACCTGGCGCGCGTCGCTGTACCCGGCCGCGGCCAGCACTGGCAGCAGGTCGTCGGCCACCCAGGGGCGCCCGCTCCCTCGTCGGCCTTGCGATCCACGCACCCGAACGACGCCAAACGTAACGGAACCGGGGCGACCCGACACTACGATTCCCGCGTGGCCGAGCTCATCTACTTCACCGGGCCGATGGACTGCGGGAAGTCGACCCTGGCCCTCCAACTGGACTACACCCATACCGCCGGCGGGCGAAAAGGACGACTTTTCACCAGCCAGGACCGGGCCGGCACCGCGACCATCTCGTCACGCCTCGGCCTGGCCCGGCCCGCGGTCGAGGTGAGCCCGGGCTTCGACTTCTGGCACTACGTCGTCGACCATCTCACCGGAGGGGACCGGATCGACTACCTGGTCGGGGACGAGGCGCAGTTCTACACCGCCGGGCAGGTCGACCAGCTGGCCCGGATCGTCGACGAGCTGCAGATCGACGTGTTCGCGGTCGGCATCCTGACCGACTTCCAGACCCGGCTGTTCCCCGGCTCGCAACGGCTGGTCGAGCTGTGCGACAGGATCGAGGTGCTGCAGGTCCGCTCACTGTGCTGGTGCGGCAACCGGGCCACACACAACGCCCGGACCGTCAACGGGGTGATGGTGACCGAGGGCGACCAGGTGGTGGTGGGGGACACTCTCGCGCCCGGCGAGCTGCCTTCGGTCGTCGCGTACGAGGTGCTCTGCCGCCCGCACCACCGGCGGCAGATGACCCGTGCCGCAGCCTGGGCGTCCCGGCTCGAACCGCTGCCGTTCGCGCAGCCCGAGGAGGTTGACGATGCGCTCTGACGTGCTGATCGAGCCGGCCGAGCTGGCCGACCTGCTCGACGCTGGCGAGTCACCCGTGCTCGCTGACGTGCGGTGGACGTTGAACGGGCCGGCGGGCCGACCGGAGTTCGTGGCGGCCCATCTGCCGGGCGCGCAGTACGTGGATCTGGAGACGCAGCTGTCCGGTCCGCCCGGCCCGGGTGGCCGCCACCCGCTGCCGGCGGTGGCGGTGTTCGGGTCCGCGATGCGGGCCATCGGCGTAAACGCCGACCGTCCGGTGGTCGCCTACGACGCCGCGACCTCGCAGGCCGCTGCCCGGCTGTGGTGGCTGCTGACCGACGCGGGCCACACCGCGGTGCGGGTGCTCAACGGCGGGCTGGCGGCTTGGCAGGCCGAGGGTCGGCCCATCGAGTCCGGGCCGGGCCGAGCGGTGCCGCCGGGCGACTTCGTGGCCCAGCCGGGCCAGCGTCGCCAGGTGAGCACCGAGGAACTCGCGGCCGGCCTGGCGAACGGGTCCGCGCCGCTGCTGGTCGACGTCCGCGCGCCGGAGCGCTTCAGCGGAGCGACCGAGCCGATCGACCCGGTGGCCGGCCACATCCCCGGTGCGGTCAACCTTGCTGCCACGGGAAACCACGACCCGGACGGTCGGTTCCTGGAGGCCGCGGCGATCGAGCGCCGGTACGCGGCGGTCGGGGTGGACGGTGACGCTGTGCTCTACTGCGGCTCCGGCGTCACCGCCGCGCAGAGCCTGCTGGCGTTGGAGTCAGTGGGTCGGTCCGCGGCGATCTACCCCGGATCGTGGAGCGACTGGATCCGCGACCCGCAGCACCCGGTCGCGACCGGGTCAACGTGAGCGCTTGGGACCGCCGAACATGATCTCGTCCCAGCTCGGCACCGTGGCCCGCTTGCGCCGGCCGGACCGCCGGTCCTGGTCGAGCTCGGTCGGACCCTCCTCAGACTCGGTTCCGGGCAGCGTCGGCACGTCGATCTCCGGCGGCTGCTCGTCGGTGCCCGGGATCTCGGCGGGCAGCTCCGGCGAAACCGGCGGGTCCTCCGGCTCGGTCGGTGGCTCGCTGTCCACCTGCTGGCTGGGCTCGATCGGGTAGTTGACGACCAGAGCAGGCTCCCAGCCCGTCGCCGGGCCGGTCTCCGGAACCGCGGTGGCGTCGCTCAGCCCGGAGTAGACCCGGACCGAGTCCTCGCTGAAGCCGTCGCCGCCCAGCTGCGGAGGCAGGTCGGCCACCGGACGCAGCATCCGAGGAACGGCGACGGTCGGCTCGTCGGCCTCATCGCCCCGCGGTCGGGTCGAGATCGGCTCACGGGTGGCCCGAACCAGCGCCAGCTCGTCGCTCAGATCCACCGTCGGCTCGGTGTCCTCGCCGGCCGGCGCAGCTGCGGTCGGCCGGCGACCGACCGGCTGCGGACCGGTGGGCTGCTCGCCGAGTAGCCGTCGGGCTTCGTCGTTGGCCGCGACCGAGAAGCGGCTCCGGGGGTCGTACGTGAAGCAGGCGTGCCGGCTGTCCGCACCCGAGGTGTAGTCCGCCGTCACCGCCCAGCGCCCGTCGTCGAGGCGGTAGGAGTCCCACCGCACCGTGTCGATGTCCACCCCGCGGGTGACCAGCCGCTCGGTGACGGTGATGCGCAGACTGCGATGGCCGGAGGTCTCGCCCCGCCGCCGGACCGAGGCCGACATGGCCACGGCCGCGATGTGCTCGCGTTCAGCCAGCACCGGGGCAGCGAACCGCTCGACTCGGTCCAGGGGGATGCCAGCCAGCCGGGTGACGTCCTCGAGGGACTCGCCGGCCCGGATCCGCGTCTGGATGTCCCGCGGGCTGAGTGAGGTGTTCATCTCGATCTCCAACTGTCCGAGTCGGGGGCGGTCGCCCCGGATCGCGGCCCGTAGACGGTCGTCGGCTGCGATCTGCAGCTCCTCACCGTCGTCGGTGGTCACGATCAAGGACTTGCCGTCCAAGCTGAGTCCCACCAGTCGTGCGGTGCGCATCGATCAGGGCGGCCTCCCTACTCGTGACCAGCGTGCTGAGTTGTTTCGGTCAAACTACCCCGCAACCTGCGCCGAACGGGGGAGGCGTTCCGGGCGGCACGCAGGAAAAGCAAGTCGACACACCCTCAGGTTCACCTTGAGAAATACGAGGTTGAGCGGCGGTCGTAGGGTCACCGGCATGGCTTCCCCCGTTCATCCTGGACCGGCGACCGTCGGACAGCTCCGCGCCTCCGGACACCAGTCCCGGACGACGAAGGAGGAGCTGCGCGCCAACCTGGGGCAGCGGCTGTCGACCGGCTCGGTCGCTTTTCCGGGAATCGTCGGCTTCGACGACTCGGTGCTGCCCGAGCTGGAGACCGCTCTGCTGGCCGGGCACGACCTGGTCTTCCTCGGCGAGCGCGGTCAGGGCAAGACCCGGCTGATGCGCACCTTGGTGACCCTGCTCGACGAGTGGAGCCCCGAGGTTGCCGGTTGCGAGATCCATGACGACCCGTACGCCCCGGTCTGCGTCCGCTGCCGGGCGCTGGCCGCCGAGCTCGGCGACGACCTGCCGATTGCCTGGCGGCACCGGGACGACCGCTACACCGAGAAGCTGGCCACTCCGGACACCTCGGTCGGCGACCTGATCGGGGACGTGGACCCGGTCAAGGTCGCGCAGGGCCGCACGCTCGGTGACCCGGAGACCGTGCACTACGGCCTGGTGCCGCGCGCCAACCGGGGTGTGTTCGGGCTGAACGAGCTGCCTGACCTGGCCGAGCGGATCCAGGTGGCCCTGTTCAACGTGCTCGAGGAACGTGACATCCAGGTCCGCGGCTACTCGCTGCGGCTACCGCTGGATGTGTTCCTGGTCGCCACGGCGAACCCCGAGGACTACACCAACCGGGGTCGGATCATCACCCCGCTCAAGGACCGGTTCGGCGCCGAGATCCGCACCCACTACCTGACCGCGCTCGCCGACGAGGTGGCCCTGTTGCGGCAGGAGGCGGCGATGGTCGCCGAGGTGGGTGACCACCTGCTGGAGGTGCTGGCCCGGTTCAGCCACAACCTGCGCGAGTCGGCCTCGGTCGACCAGCGCTCGGGCGTCTCGGCCCGCTTCGCCATCGCCGCCGCCGAGGCGCTGGCCGGCTCCGCGCTGCGGCGCGCCGCTCGGGCCGGCGAGCCGGAGGCCGTGGCGCGGGTCGGTGATCTCGGCGCCGTACTGCCCACCCTGCTCGGCAAGGTCGAGTTCGAGATGGGCGAGGAGGGCCGCGAGCGGGCCGTGCTGGACCACCTGCTCAAGCTGGCCGTCGCGGCCACCTTCCGGGACCGGCTGGGCGGCTTGGACCTCTCCGGCTTCACCGCGGTGTTCGCCGACGGCGAGGTGGTCGAGACCGGCGACCTGGTGCCGGCCACCGATCTGCTGGCCCAGCTGGGCACCGTGCCGGGCCTGTCCAAGGTGCTGCAGCGGCTCGGCTACGACGACGCCGCCGGCCGTGGGCAGGTGGCCGCCGCCGCCGAGTTCGTGCTGGAGGGACTGCACCTGACCCGGAGGATCGATAAGGAGTCCGTCGCCGGCCGGACCGTGTACGGCGCGGCGTAGCGGAGCCAGGGGTGTCAACCCTCAGAACGGGACCTCGACCGCAAGCAGTCCCTCTCCGGCAGCTCGCCCCGACAGCGTCCGGGCGAACAGCACGGCGTCGAGAGACAGCTCCTCCCCGCCGCCTCCGACCTTCCAGTGACCACCGGCGGGCCCGGTCAGCTGCAAGGTGAACGGCGCACCGTGCCGCGCCGCCCATTCCGTCACCACGTCGGCCACCAGCACCCCGTCGTGCTCCGCGGTGAGGACCATCGGCCGCCCAGTGGCCTCGGCCGTGTCGACCCGGTGCATCCAGGTGTCCCGGGTCAGGATGGTCTCGAAAAGGTAGCCGAAGGTCCACGACTCCTCCGTGCCGTTGATCACCTGCTCCTGAGGAAGGGTCAGCCTGCCGACCAGCGTCGAGCGACGGCGGCGACCCCGGACGGCCCGAGCCATGACCCGGGAGTACCGCGCGACGATGTCGGCCGGGGTCAGCGCTCGGCGGGCCTCCACCTGGTGGGCCGTGAGGGCGTCGACGCCGCTCTCCGCGCGACGGCTCACAGCCACGAACTGTCGGAGGAACTCCGGCAGGGAGCCGGCCATCTCGGCCTGTCCGAGGTTGTGGGCCGCCAGGGCCCGGACGTCCCAGGCCGGGCAGTCGGTGGACCGGGACCAGTCGTCCGGGCCGAGCGACCGCAGCTGGTCGAGGTAGCGCCGGTACTCGGTCTCGGCGAGCCGGAAGGCCGTCGTCCGGTCGAGGGCCGACCGGCGGGCGTGGGTCGTCCCGGTGGTGGCAGCAGTGGTCATGGTCATGGTTCCTCCCGGGGTAGGTCGAGGTTGTCGGCGTACATGTCAATGGCACGGTCGAGCAACCGGGCCCAACGGGACCCGCCGGGGTCGTTGGCCCACTGCTGGTCCACCAGGCCGCCGATCAACGCGGTGTAGAGATCGACGTCGGCTTCGCTGGGATCGACGCCGACGGACCGCAGCCGCACCACCAGCTCGGTCAAGGCGGCGACCGCCGGGGCGTAGCTGGCTGCGCTGGGGGTGAAGCCGGAGATGATCCGCTGGTTCATCAACTGATAACGCGCGAGGTCTGCGGTGGCGAAGTTGAAGAAGGTGTGGGCAACCGCCCGCAGCGCGGCGCGGGGAGACTGCGGCAGGGTGACCCCTCGACTGAGCTCGAGGAACTCGGTCCAGGACTCCTCGAACATGGCGTCGTAGATAGCGTGCTTGGACTCGAAGTGGGAGTACAGCGACGGCGCGCGGATTCCGACCCGGGCGGCGACCTCGCGGAGGGTCAAGGCCGGCAGCCCCTGCTCGTGGGCGACCGTCCAGGCCGCGTCGAGGATCTTCCGACGAGCGGTCTCCCGCCGCTCCGACACCCAAGTGCTCGTAGGATTGCCTAACATTGTTAGGCAAGAGTCGCAGATCCGATCGGTTGGCGTCAAGGGGCAGGATGAACTCCAGTTCAGCTCGAGCAGGAGGGCAGCCCATGTCTGACCCCATCTCGGCCCGCTGTGCTGGGCGGCGTCCGTGAGCGCCGAGCGCATCGAGCCGCCCAACCCGCACGGCCGGTACCGCTACGGCTCCTGGCGGGGCGGCCCGGACCCGTTGGCCCCGCCGTTCGACGTCCGGGCGGCGGTGGACAAGATCGGCGCGGACCTACTGTCGGCCGGCAACCTGCGCGACTCCCTCCGCGAGCTGCTGGAGCGAGGGCTGGACGGCCGGGGTGGGCTGGACCGGCTGTCCGAGCGGATCCGCCGGTTGCGGGCCGAGGCCCGGCGGCGCGGTGATCTGGGAGGCACTCTGGACCAGGTCCGCGCCGCCCTGGACCAGGCCCTGGCCGCCGAGCGGGAGACCCTGGCCGGCACCGAGGGAGACGACGCCCGGTTCGCGGAGATGGAGCTCGACACCATCCCGGACGACGTGGCCGGCGCCGTACGCGCGCTCGAGCCGTATGACTGGCGGTCCGACGAGGCCCGGGCGACGTACCAGTCGATCCTGCAAATGCTCCGCCGCGAGGTGCTTGACGCCCAGTTCGGGGGGATGAAGCAGGCCCTGGAGTCGCCCGACCCGGAGGCCATGCAGCGGGTCAAGGACATGCTGGCCGACCTCAACGCCCTGCTCGCGGCCCACGCCCGCAACGAGGACACGACCGACGCCTTCCGCGACTTCATGGCCAAGCACGGCGAGTTCTTCCCTGAGCAGCCGGAGAACGTCGAGGAGCTGATCGACGCCCTGGCCCGGCGGCAGGCCGCAGCGCAGCGGATGCTGGCCTCGCTCAGCCCGGAGCAGCGCGAGCAGCTCGGCCAGCTGATGAGCCGGGCCATGGGTGACGCCGACCTCGCCGCCCAGATGGCCCAGCTGAGCGACAACCTGCGGTCCCTGCGGCCGGGGCTGGACCGGGAGTCCCCCTCGGGGATGCGACCGGGCGGGGAGTCGCTTGGCTACAGCGACGCCGTCCAGGCGGTGGCCGAGCTGGCCGATCTGGAGGCTCTGCAGGCCCAGCTCGACCAGAGCCAGGCCGGGTCCACCCTCGACGACGTCGACGTGGACCGGCTCGCGCAGCGACTCGGGGCCGAGGCGGCCCGCGACTTCCGGGCGCTGCGCGACCTGGAGCGAGAGCTGGAGCAGCAGGGCTACCTGAGCCGCGGCGAGGACGGGCTACGGCTCACCCCCCGTGCCGTACGCCGGCTCGGCCAGACCGCGCTGCGCCGGGTCTTCGCCCAGCTGGCCGCGGCGGGGCACGGCGACCACGACGACCGGCGGACCGGGGCCGCTGACGAGCCGACCGGCCTGACCAGGCCGTGGGTGTTCGGCGACGAGCTGCCCATCGACGCACCCCGGACGGTGGCCAACGCGCTGCGGCGGCAGAGCATGCGCCCCGAGCCTGTCGAAGGGCCAACCCCCGGCGCTTCCACAGGGCCTGTCCGGAGATTCTCGAAGGGCTCAGCAGGCAGTCCCGTCCGGATGATGCTCGATATCGAGGACTTCGAGGTCACCGAGACCGAGCGCCGGACATCGGCGGCCGTGGCGCTGTGCGTCGACCTGTCCTTCTCGATGGTCCAGGACGGGCGCTGGGGACCGATGAAGCAGACGGCGCTGGCCCTGAACCACCTGATCGAGACCCGGTTCCGGCAGGACGCGCTGCAGGTGGTGGGGTTCCACCGGCTGGCCCGCCGGCTCACCCCTGTGCAGCTGGCGCAGGCCGAACCGGAGTGGGTGCAGGGCACCAACCTGCAGCACGCACTGCTGCTCGCCGCCCGCCACCTGCGCCGCCATCCCGACGCCGAGCCGGTGGTCCTGATCGTCACCGACGGCGAGCCGACCGCCCACCTGACTGGCGAAGGGCACGCCACCTTCGCCTGGCCGACCACCCCGGAGACGGTGCGGGCCACCATCGCCCAGGTCGACGAGCTGAGCCGCTACGGTGCCACCATCAACACCTTCATGCTGGGCGAGGACGTCGGGCTCCGTCGCTTCGTCGACGCGATGGCCCGGCGGGCGGGCGGTCGGGTCTTCACCCCGGACATCGGCCGGCTGGGCGAGTACGTCGTCGCGGACTACCTGCAGGCGCGCCGTGGGCGGCGGTGAGCGTCGTGGCGGACGCTGTACCTGTCTCGCGCGCCGTGGGCGGCGGTGAGGCTGCCGGCAACCCGGTCGACCTCGCCATCCTCGGCGGCGGGCTGGCCGGCGGCCTGGTCGCCCTCGCGCTCACCGTCCGCCGTCCAGAGCTGCGTCTGGCTGTGGTCGAGGAGGGCACGGTCGGCGGTAACCACGTCTGGTCGTCGTTCGCGCGGGACGTGGACCCTGCGGACGAGTGGCTGGTCGCGCCGCTGATCAGCTACCGCTGGCCCGCCTACGACGTGGCCTTTCCCGCCCACCGGCGCACGTTGGCGGCGCCCTACCGCAGCATCACCTCCGAGCAGTTCGCCGCGGTGGTGGCGGATCGAGTGCCGACCGAGGCCTTCGTCCGGGGCCGGGTGAGCGCAGCCGAACCCGGGCGGGTGCGGCTGGCCGACGGCCGCGAGATCCGGGCCCACGCGGTGCTGGATGCCCGCGGGCCGGGCGACGCCACCACCTTGGACCTGGGCTGGCAGAAGTTCGTCGGGCAGACGCTGCACACCGATGCGCCGCACGGCGTCGTTCGGCCCCTGGTGATGGACGCGACCGTCGCCCAGACCGACGGCTACCGGTTCGTCTACCTCCTGCCCTTCGGGCCGAACGAGATCTTCATCGAGGACACCTACTACAGCGACACCCCGGTGCTCGACCCGCCGCGGCTGCAGGCCCGGATCGCCGCGTACGCCGACCAGCGGGGCTGGCAGGTCACGGGGGAGTCCCGGCTGGAGAGTGGGGTGCTCCCGGTGGTGCTGGGCGGCGACTTCGAGGCGTACTGGCGCTCGACCGGCACCGACCTGGCGAAGGCCGGGATGCGGGCCGGCCTGTTCCATCCGACCACCGGCTACTCATTGCCCGACGCTGTGCGGCTCGCCGTCCGGATCGCGGCGGCCCCGGACCTCGGCCACACGGCTCTTGTCGAGCTGACCCTGCGCCATGCGGCGCAGGCCTGGGCCGGGCGCGGCTTCTACCGGACGCTGGACACCATGCTGTTCCGAGCCGCAGAGCCCGACCGCCGCTACCAGGTGCTGGAGCGCTTCTACCGGCTCGGATCCGACCTGATCGCCCGGTTCTACGCCGCCGAGTCGCGGCGGACCGACCAGCTCCGCATCCTGTCCGGCCGGCCCCCGGTGCCGATCGGTCGGGCCATGCGGTCGCTCGTCGGTGCCGCCCGGAGATGACCCCGGACCGGGGATGGAACGGTCCTCGGCACCCCCGCCCTGACTCGATGAGGTTTCCCGGGGAGGCCGCGACGCCCCGTGGCCTTGAGTCGCTGTGACATAGTTTCCCGAGCGGCGCAGGTCGCCAGATTGCCAGGTTCACGCATGGGTTAGAGGGTTGAAGATGAGCGGCAACGCGTCCTACCGGCTGTCCAACACCGCCGTACTCTCGGTCGGCGCCGTCGAGGCGCCGATCGTGGTCAGCTCCCGCAGCTTCGATGACCGGCTGAGCGAGACCTACGCGCGCGTAGGTCTGCTGCCGGGCATGCTGGAGGAGCTGGCCGGCGTGCGCGAGCGCCGCTGGTGGCCGGAGGACGTCTCCTTCGCCGACGCGGCGGCGATGGCCGGCGCCAAGGCGCTGGCCGAGGCCGGCATCACCCCCGCCCAGATCGGGGTCATGATCAACACCTCGGTGTCCCGGGCCTACCTGGAGCCGTCGACCGCCGTCGCGGTGCACCACCAGCTGGGACTGCCGACGAGCTGCCTGAACTTCGACCTGGCCAACGCCTGCCTGGGCTTCGTCAACGGCATCCAGCTGGCCGGCACGATGATCGACTCCGGGCAGGCCGAGTACGCCCTGCTGGTCGACGCCGAGGGCTCCCGGTTCACTCAGGAGGCCACGCTGTCCCGGCTCGCCGGACCGGACGCGACCGCGGCGGACGTCCGGTCCCAGTTCGCCACCCTGACCCTCGGGTCGGGCGCGGCGGCGATGGTGCTCGGCCGGGCAGACCGGCACCCCGAGGGCCATCAGGTGGTCGGTGGGGTCAGCCGAGCCGGCACCGAGCACCACGACCTGTGCGTCGGCGATCTGAACCTGATGCGCACCGACTCGAAGGCGTTGTTCCAGGCGGGCCTGGCGCTGGCCCTGGAGACCTGGGCGGATGCGGCTGAGGACGGGTTCGACTGGTCCGGCATCGACTCCTTCGTCGCCCACCAGACGTCCGTGGTGCACATCCGGGCCATGGCCAACGCGCTCGGGGTGCCCGACTCGCGGTTCCCGCTCACCCTGCCGAGATACGGGAACATGGGACCGGCCGCGGTGCCGTTCACCCTGGCCCAGGAGATCGACCAGCTGAGCCCAGGAATGCGCGTGCTGCTGTTGGGTATCGGCTCCGGCCTGAACACCTCCTACGCCGAGATCACCTGGTGAGTCGGAGCCCGGGCCCGGTCGCCGGCCTGGACGGGCTCAAGGCGCACTGGTCGCGCCCGGTGACGGCCCCCGACGGGCAGGGTGTGACCCGGACCTGGCACGTGCTGGACAACGGCACCGAGCCGACCGCCGGGACGATGGTCTGCGTCCATGGCAACCCCACCTGGTCCTACCTGTGGCGACGGTTCCTGGCCACCGCGCCGCCGGGCTGGCGGGTGGTCGCGGTCGACCATCTCGGTATGGGATGGTCGGAACGGCTGCCCGCGATGCGACGGCTGGGGGAGCGGATCGACGACCTGGACGCCTTGACCACCGCCCTCGGCATCGAGGGCCCCGTGGTGCCGGTGGCCCACGACTGGGGCGGGCCCATCGCCCTGGGCTGGGCGTTGCGGCACCGGGACCGGCTGGCCGGGCTGGTGCTGGCCAACACCGCGGTGCACCACGACCCGGCCGCGGCGCCCCCGGCCCTGATCCGGCTGGCCCGCTCGCGCCCTCTGCGCGAACTGGTCTGCGTCCGCACGCCGACATTCGTCCGGACCGCCGCGGCGCTGTCCCGGCCACCGCTGGCCGCTGCCGTCCGCGCCGGCCTGGCGCAGCCGTATCCCGACCCGCACAGCCGCGTGGCGGTGGGTGACTTCGTGGCGGACATCCCACTGGAGCCGGACCATCCCAGCCGGGCGTCGCTGGCCGCCGTGGCCGCCGGGTTGGCCGAGCTGAAGGACGTGCCGGCCCTGCTGCTGTGGGGAGCACGGGATCCCGTGTTCACCGAGCGCTACCTGGCGGATTTAACCGCTCGGCTGCCGCACGCCGACGTGCAGCGCTACGCCCGGGCCGGCCACCTGGTCACCGAGGAGATTCCCGAGACAGCCACGCTGACCTGGGAGTGGCTGGCCGGTCGCCGCGCGACGCCGCCCCGCCGTACCACGTCCGACCAGCCGAGCGACCCGCCCTGGGCCGCCCAGCAGGCCCGGGCCGGCGACAGTGCCGCCGCCATCGTGGCGATGCGCCGCGGGGTCGCGCACCGGCTGTCCTTCGCCGGGCTCGAGGACCGGATCGCGACGGCAGCCGCCCGGCTGCAGAATGCGGGCGTACGTCCCGGTCACCGGGTCGCTCTGCTGGTCCCGCCCGGGCTCGACCTGACGGTCGCGGTGTACGCCTGCTGGCGGGCCGGGGCGGTGATCGTGGTTGCCGACGCAGGTCTGGGGCTGCGCGGCCTGTTCGCCGCACTGCGCGCCGCCGGACCCGACCACGTGATCGGCACCCGCCGCACCCTGGCCGCCGCGTGGGCCGGCCGGTTACCCGGCCGGACCATCCCGGTCGGCACGCTCGGCCGCGGCGGACCCACGGCCAAGCCGGTGCCACCCGACCCTGACGCCGAAGCGGCGGTGCTGTTCACCTCCGGGGCGACCGGCCCGGCCAAGGGCGTGGTCTACACCCAGGCGCAGCTGGCGGCGCAGATCGGCCTGGTGCGGTCGACCTACCGGCTGACCCGCGCGGACAAGCTGGTCGCCGCCTTCGCCCCGTTCGCGCTCTACGGGCCGGCCCTCGGGGTCGGCGCGGTGGTGCCGGAGATGGATGTCACCGCTCCCGGCACGCTGACCGCGACCGCGCTGGCCGATGCCGCCGGCGCCACCGGCGCGACTGTGGTCTTCGCCGCCCCGGCGGCCCTGCGCAACGTGGTCGCGACGGCCGGGTCGCTGTCGGCCGGCCAGCGGGCCGCGCTGAACCGGGTCCGACTGGTGATGTCGGCCGGCGCGCCGGTCGCGACCACGTTGCTCCGCGAGGTGGCGCAGGTGCTGCCGGCCGCCGAGCTGCACACGCCGTACGGGATGACCGAGGTGCTGCCGGTCAGCGATATCTCGCTGCCCGAGATCGAGGCCGCCGGGCCGGGCAACGGAGTGTGTGTCGGTCAGCCGCGGCCCGGGGTGGAGATCCGTCTCAGCCCGCTGGACAGCTTCGGTCGGGCCGACGGCGAGCTGACCGCCGAACCGGGGGTGACGGGGGAGATCTGTGTCGCGGCCGCCCACGTGAAGGAGCGCTACGACCGGCTGTGGGCGCTGCAGCGGGCCAGTGCGCGCAACCCGGGCTGGCACCGCACGGGGGACGTCGGCCACCTCGACCTCGAGGGCCGGTTATGGGTCGAGGGTCGGCTGGTGCACGTGGTCACCAGCCCGGACGGGCCGGTCACGCCGGTCGGCGTCGAGCAGGCCGTCGAGGCCCGGGCGGAGATCGCGCACGCCGCGGCGGTGGGGGTGGGTCCGACCGGTACCCAGGCGGTGGTGGCCGTCGTCGTGCCCGCCACCCCCTCGCCCGGACCGATGGCTAGCGCGGAGCTGGCCGCCGCGGTCCGCGAGGCCGCGCCAGTTCCGCTGGCCGCGGTCCTCACCGTCGGCCGGCTGCCCACCGACATCCGTCACAACTCCAAGATCGACCGCGCCGCCGTCGCCCGATGGGCAGACCGGGTGCTGGCCGGCCAGCGACCAGGCCGGCTGTGAAGGTCCTGGTCACCGGGGCCAGCGGAGCCCTGGGCGCGGCCACCGCCCGGACCCTGGCCGCCCGGGGGGACCAGGTCACCGTGCTGCAGCGCCGCCCGGCCGGCCTCGGGCTGCCCGAAGTGCTGGCCGACGTGGCCGACGCCGCCGCGGTCCGCCGGGCCGCCGCCGGTCAGGAGGCCGTAGTCCATCTCGCCGCCCGGGTCGGGTACGCCGGCCGGTGGTCGGAGTACGCCTCCGCCAACATCGCCGGGACCCAGGCCGTCGTCGACGCCTGTCGGGCCGCCGGCGTGGGCCGGCTGGTGCACGTATCCTCACCGTCGGTCGCCCACGCCGGGTCCTCGCTGGTCGGCGTCGGTGCCGGTCCGGCCGATCCTGCCCGGGCCCGTGGGCCCTACGCGCGGAGCAAGGCCGCCGCGGAGCAGATCGCCCTGGCGGCCAACGGAGGGGAGCTGGCGGTCACGGCGATCCGCCCGCACCTGGTCTGGGGGCCGGGGGACGAGCAGCTGGTCGGCCGGGTGGTCGAACGGGCCCGGACCGGCAGGTTGGTGCTGGTCGGGACCGGCGCCGCGCTGATGGACACCACCTACCTGGACAACGCGGCGTCCGCGCTGCTCGCCGCCGTGGACCGCATCAAGGCAGCAGCCGGCCGCGCCCTGGTGGTCAGCAACGGCGAGCCGCGCCCGGTGGCCGAGCTGCTGGCGGCGATCTGTGCCGCCGCCGGAGTGCCCGGTCCGCGCCGCCGGGTCCCGACCGGTCTGGCGTACGCCGCCGGGCTGGTGGCGGAGGGTATCGGCCGGGTCCGGCACGCCGAGCCGCCGATGACCCGGTTCCTGGCCGAGCAGCTGTCCACGGCCCATTGGTTCGACCAGCGGGAGACCCGCGCCGTGCTGGCCTGGACCCCGGAAGTCAGCCTGGACGAGGGGTTCGCCCGCCTGGCCGCGACCTTTCGCCGCTGGCCAGGGACTCCATCTGCGGGAGGTCTTAGGCCGTCGCCCTGAATCTGCGACGCGCCTTACACGTCCATCGGCGTGTCGCCCGCTCCCGGGGATCACGGGCGTAGCGGATCCAGGCACCGGCCCGGGTGGACCCACGAGACTCACCAGAACCGGGCCGGTGCCGGTGGCCCGCGGATCCGCCTGGATTCGCTGCGCCAGCCGCTCCGGCGTCCGGCGACACGCCGGGTTCGGGTGAAACGCGCGTAGCAGATTCAGAGGTTTGGCGTGATCTCAGGCGGGTCAGCGGGCCATGCGGCGGTTGACCAGAGTGTCGGCCCGGCCCTTGGCGTCGGGATCGGCCCCGACCGCGCCCAGGAAGTCGTCGCGGTCCAGCGCCTGCAGCAGAGTGTCGTCGGTGGCCACCACGCTGGCGGTCCGCGGCACGTCCCGCAGCAGGGCGATCTCGCCGAAGCAGTCACCGGCGGCCATGGTGCTGAGCACCTCCGAGCCGCGTCGGGCGTCCAGCCGGCCCCGCTCGACCAGGTAGAAGCGGTCGCCCGGCTCGCCCGCGGTGATCACCGTCTGGCCGGCGGAGACCGTCAGAGGGGTGAGCCGCCGGGCCAGGTTCTCCAGCACTGCTGGCGGCAGCGGCTGGAAGATCGGCAGCGCTGCTACGAGCTCCAGCTGCCTCGGTGGGGCGACCCGGCGGTCAAGGCGGACGAGGGCCGGGAACAGTGCCGCAGCGGCGCCCGCGACCGGCAGAGCCAGGACGACCAGAGCCCAGCGCAGCCCGACCAGCTCGACCAGCAGCGGCATCAGCAGCGCACCGAGGGCCATGGTGCCGATCAGCGCGCTCTCCAGCGCTCCGAACACCCTGCCCAGCACCGACTCCGGGGCGATCCGCTGCAGCAGGGTCATCGCGTTCACGTCGACCAGCGGGTTGGCCAGGCCGATGACGGCGAAGGCCACGAAGGCGAATACCGGTGAGGGCCAGATGGCGATCAACAGCAGCGGCAAGGCCCAGCCGACGACTCCGACCCCGAAGTCCCGGGCCACGCTGCCGTGCCCGGCTCGGCTCAGGGCCACCAGGCCGCCCACGATGGCCCCGGCCCCCAGCACCGCATCCAGGAAGCCAACGCCCTGCGGACCGATCCGTACGACGTCGACGGCGATCAGCACGGCGAACACCACCGAGGCTCCGGCCACGATCGTCTGTACGCAGTACAGGACCGCGACGAGCCGCAGTGAGCGGTCCTGGGCGATCACCCGGAACCCGGCGGTCGCCTCGGTCAGCACGTGCGCACGCTCGGCCGGCCTCTTCTCGGCCGACTTCGCACCGCCGGCGGGCAGCCGTGAGAGCAGCGCGGCCGACCAGACGAAGGTCAGCGCGTCGAGGAGGAAGATCGCCGACGCGTCGGCCACCCCCAGCAGCAGTCCGGCGATTGCCGGACCGACGAAGAACGTCAAGCTCTCGATCGTGCTGCCCACGGCGTTCGTTGCGGTCAGCTCGTGAGGGGTCTTGGCCAGAGACGGCATGAGGGCCATCTGAGCCGGCCGGAACGGTGCCCCCACCAGTCCGGCCACGACAGCGAGCACCAGCACCACCACCGGTGGACCGCCCACCCAGACGATCGCCGCGCAGGCTCCGACGAGCACCGCCCGCACCAGATCCGCCGCGACCATGAACCGCTTGTAGGGGATCCGGTCGACGAGGACCGAGACGAAGGGCAATGAGAACGCGATCAGCAGCAGCCGTACCACCGCGTACACACCGACCGCGGCCGCGCCGCCGAACTGGTACGCCCACACGGTGACCGCGGTGGCGAAGGCCCAGTCTCCGACCATCGACCCGGCGAGGGCCAAGTTGACCCGGCGCAGGTTCGGGTTGGCGAACACCATCCGGGCAGAGGACAGGGTCTCGCGGAGGGCGCCGGAAAGAGCCATGGCCGAAACCTAGTGCGCCGCCGGGTGTGACGACCTAGGGCGACTGGCGGTGCCGCAGCAGCTCGAGCAGGTAGGCCCCGTAACCGGACTTGGCCAGTCCCGTCGCCCGCTGCGCCAGCTCGGCATCGGACAGGAAGCCCTGCCGCCATGCCGCCTCCTCCGGTGAGCCGACCTTGAGGCCCTGCCGGGCCTCCAGCGTCCGGACGAAGTTGCTGGCGTCGTTGAGCGAGTCGAAGGTCCCGGTGTCCAGCCACGCCGTCCCGCGCGGCAGCACGCCGACATTCAGTCGGCCGGCCGCCAGGTAGTGCCGGTTGACGTCGGTGATCTCGTACTCGCCCCGCGCCGAGGGCTGCAGGCTACGGGCGACCTCGACCACCTCGTTGTCGTAGAAGTACAGGCCCGGCACCGCGTAGTTCGACTTCGGCTGGGTCGGCTTCTCCTCCAGCGACACGGCCCGGCCGGTGTCGTCGAACTCGACCACCCCGTACGCGCCGGGGTCGGCCACCCAGTAGGCGAACACCGCGCCGCCGTCCACGTCGTTGAAGGACTGCAGCTGGCTGCCCAGGCCCAGGCCGTAGAAGATGTTGTCGCCGAGAACCAGCGCGACCTTCTCGCTCCCGACGAACTCGGCGCCGATCACGAACGCCTGGGCGAGGCCGTTCGGCGTGGGCTGCTGGGCGTAGCGGATCGAGATCCCGAACTGCGACCCGTCGCCGAGCAGCCGTTCGAACGCCCCGCGTCGTGCGGCGTGGTGATCACCAGCACCTCGGAGATGCCCGCGAAGATCAGGGTGGACAGCGGGTAGTAGATCATCGGCTTGTCGTAGACCGGGACGAGCTGCTTGCTGATGCCCATCGTCACTGGATGCAGCCGCGTCCCCGAGCCGCCGGCCAGGATGATCCCTCGCACAGCGGACCAGTATGGCGGATGCCGGCGGAGGCCGTGCCAGGCGGCCGGGTGCAGGGCTCGGTTGCGCGGGGACAGGAAGCCGACGTATCCAGGGGGATGGCTGAGGAGCGGAGTCGGGTCAGACCCGCGAC
>CAWEFW010000006.1:0-36108 GCA_963808435.1 uncultured Actinomycetota bacterium
GGTTCGAATCCCCAAGGCGGCTCCAACCGTTTGCCCTTGTCAGAGAGATTTTTCTGCGACTGCATCTTGAGATTCGGATACAAGTCTCACCATTCGACAATCTCGTGCCCCCGAAATGCCCCGAGGTGACCTACGCATCTGGCGTGCGTAGTCACGCCTTGTCAGCGGCATGTTGAGCGCTCAAAATGTCCCCGTTCTGGCTGACCCTGTCCGCGGTTGCGTGGGGAGGGAGAGCGCCAGCTGTCGGGCTGACTGGACAGGGGCCAGCGTCTCGATCAGTGCGCATGGTTTGGGAAACGTGACCCAAGGTGGAAGGCAACGGCGCCGCGGCCGGTCGACGGCAGGACCAAGATCATTCTCGGGTGCAGCTGACACTCGTCCCAGGTCGCAGTGGCGCTAGATCGCCCGAGCGCTGCGGCGTCAGCGGCGGTTGACCCGACGAATTTGAGGCTGCACCTGGGATGGCGCCCGTTGATCGAGGTCAGGCAAGGACAAGTCACCGGGGCCGTCATGAGCATAGTTGCCGGACGTGCGAACCGGTGCCGTTAGTGGCCCGTCCAGCGGGCATCGTTGCGGACGGGTCTTGCGGGCGTCGCACGGTGGACGCAGAGGCGCGGGCCCGATCGCACCGACTTTCATGCGACTGGCCCTGTCGACCGCGGAACCTCTTGCGTCCCGTTCGACGGTGCCGCTCCGGACGCCGACGTAGTGGCCGAGACTTTCCTGACCTGATGGTGCACATGATGGAGGGAGTACGGCCAGGGCACAACGGGGCGCCGACCCTATCCGAACGTATCGACGGCAGGGTCGGGGAGTAGCCCTGAAATCAGCCGGATCGGCCGGCGGGGGAGAGCACGATGCCGGCTCGTTCCAGCTCGGCTTCAACCCGTATCCGTTCGATGTCGCGCTCCGGGCCGGCCGTGTTCTTCACAAGCTCGTGTGGGACGTTCAACATTTGGCAGGCCTGCATTAACAGCTGGTCGTATGCGACTCGGTTCGCCAGTTGATGAGTCGCCGAACGCCGCTGGTCGGTCGCCACCGCCACCCGCAGCCGGCGTAGATCGGCGGCCAGCTGTTCGACCGGCCTACCTCTGAGGTGGGGCGCCGCCTCGCCAGCGTCGGCAGGGTCTGACGGACGTCGACGGCCGAGGTGCTCATCCCAACGGCCCGAAAGGAGGTCATGGATCGCGTTGGCGATCAGCGGCACACCAACCTGGATGGCCGAAGCGAGAATCGTCAGCCTTACTTCTTTTTTGTCCACCCTTGCGTCCACCTAGCGAGGCGAGTTGCGGCGTCTCGAGCAGGCGCCCTCACCACCTTCCAAGGTACCGAGCGTTGACACCGAGTGCCGGTCGGCTTGCGGCGCATCGTGTCAGTGGCCAGGGCAGGATCAACCGGCTGATCGTCAAACGGCTCGATGGCGAGTTCTCGACGGCTTGGGATTAATTGGGGCGACCCAACCGCTGAAGTGATTCGACAGCTCATCCCCGCCGCGCGGGGGTGAGCTCGGTGTCCGCCGCACGACATAGTGACGGACTCGAACTCACACAAGAGGGAGCAATCCTTGAACAGTGGGAGCCGGCATGGATGACGCCATCCGCACCGCCCTTCACCACAGCCAGGTCATCGACCTGACGACGACCGGCCGCCGGACGGGTCACCAGCGGCGGATCGAGATCTTCCTGCACGACGACGATGGTCGGTTGTTCATCACCGGGATGCCCCGGGCCGACCGTACGCGGGACTGGATCTACAACATCGCGGCCGACCCCAGCGTCGTCGTCCACTTGAAGCAGTCCGTCGTCGCGGACATCCCGGCAACCGCGCGCGTGATCACCGACCCGGACGAACGTCTGCCGCTCATCGAGGCAGCCGCGAAGCGTTGGGGTCGCACCGACGTCGCAAACATGCTCCAGCACAGCCCGCTCATTGTGCTCAGCGTCTATGGAGACGCCCCGAAGCATGTCGTCGACCCGGTGCATCGTCCATCGGCATCAAACATCTGATTCGAGCCTTGCTGCCCCCATCTCCGTCGACGATAACGCCGTATGCCGATGGGCAGTCGTGCCAAAGACCGAGTACTTCACGCCCGCCCACAGTGACGCAAGTCTGATCGGATCGTTGACGGCCGAGTCGGGCTGTCCACCAGTGCCGTAGGGCGGTGAGCCTCGGGACAGTACCGGGCACGTAATCGCTCGGAGTCTTGGACTCATGCAAGCATCGTCACGTGAGCGAGGACCCGGCCCGGGCCAAGATTGAACACGGACGCCGCTACCTCTTGGCCGTCATCGACGGCGGCGGCACCGTTCCGCCCGCCCTCGGCCTCGCCGCTGACCTCGTACGGCGTGGACATCAGGTGCGGGTATTGGCCGACCCGACTGTCGAGGTCGCTGCCCTGTCAGCCGGGTGTGCATTCTCCCCGTGGCAGGAGGCGCCGCATTTCGCCTCCCGGGCCGAGCAGACGGCCATGATCGCGGCGGTCGAAGGCGGTAATCCCTACCGCTTGATCAAGGCCCTCAGGGGCTTTGCGGGACAAGGAATGACCGGAAGGTTTGCCCACGACGTGATCACGACCGCGCAGGCGTTCCCTGTAGATGCCGTCCTCGCCGAAGGTGCCGTGCCGGGAATCGTGATCGGTGCCCTTGGAACCGGTCTGCCGACGGCGGCCTTGATGGCAAATGTCTATATGCGGCCGACGGTCGGATTCCCACTTTTCGGAACTGGCTGGTCGCCAGGACCTGGCGTTGTGGGTAGGGCGAGGGACCGGCTGGCCCCCAAGGGGGCGCAGTGGCTGCTCGCGAGGACCCTCCCTCGCATGAACGCTGTGCTGACAGGCTATGGGCAGCCCCCGCTACGGGAGTTCTTCGAAGTGCTGGACAGGTGCAGCAGGGTGCTCGTGATGACGAGTCCATCATTCGACTTCCCCCTAGCGCGATTACCGGACAATGTCCGTTACGTCGGGCCCCAACTCGACGACCCGGTCTGGGCGGCCGAGAAGACGTGGCGACGCCCCGGTAGCGAACCGGTAGTCCTCGTGGCTACAAGCTCGATCTTTCAACATCAAACCAGCCTGCTGCAGCGGATCGCCCAGGCCCTCGGACACCTGCCGGTCCGAGGCTTGATCACCACTGGCCTGGCCGTTGATCCGCAGGAGATCCAAGCTCCGCCCAACGTCGAGGTTGTGCAGGCGGCACCGCACCGCCAGGTGCTTGCCGAGGCGTCAGTCGTCGTCACGCATGCCGGCCATGGGACCGTCCTCAAGGCGTTGGCGGCCGGCGTGCCGCTCGTCTGCGTTCCGATGGGCCGGGATCAAAAGGACAACACCGTCCGGGTGATCCGGTTCGGAGCCGGCGTGCGGATAAGGAAGAAGGCGACGCCTAACCAGATAGCGGCAGCGGTGTCGGAAATTTTGGAGAACCCAAATTACGCATCAGCGGCGCGCCGCTTCGCGGCCGTTCTCGCATGGGAGGCCGCGAACGTGCCGAGTGCTGCCGACGAGGCCGAGGATCTCCTCGGCGGGACCCGACCCACCTGATGGCCCGTCGCCGTCTTTCGTGGCGCCCCACCCCTGGCGGACGGATGTCGAGCATCAGCCGAGGGAGTGCGGCGTGGAGTGTGCTCGTCAGTCGTCGTCCGCTGGCGGGTTGGGAGCCAAATTCTCATCACTGTGCCCGGATGAAGGCACTGGCTACGGCCGCGACGAGTGAGACTAGCGCCAGTGCTCCCAACGCCCAACCAGCATTAATCAGGCGGTGCTTGTGGAGCACGATCCCAGAGAGATGAACCACGTTGTATGAGAGCGTTTTGATCTCGAACCTACGATCGGCGTGACTAATCATCGAAGCAGCAGCCATAGGCTCCAAACGGGCTATCGCCGACGTCACCAGGTAACCCATACCCGACGAGAACCCGGATCCAGGCTTGGTGCGCATCGTCCGCGCCGAACTTGTCGAGGCCGGTCACATCCAGGTCGTCACGGACCTTGCCACGGACCCATACTGGCAGCTCGCCGACCACCAGGGCTCCCAGCCTCTGCGCCTTGACCCCGATCCAAATGCATTCAGCGCCACCACCCGCGGCCCACTCAACGGCAACCTCGTCCACCTCACCGATCAGGACGGCCTTCGCGTCTCCCATCATGCGGTCGTCGAGGACCGCAACGCCCTGCACCATGCCCTTCAAGTCGGTGAACGCTCAGACAGAGGCCGGCCGGCCGAGCTCAGCGCCGGGGACCTCGACTCCCGGCTCGGCAAGGCTCTGGAGATCCTTCACCAACATCTGATCATGGACGTCTCCGAGATCGGTGGGCGCGGGGCAGGCACTGACGTTACCGGCGACGAGGCTTCTGCTATAGACAACGACGACCTGTGGGAGCGTCTCGACCGAGAAAAGCTGGGCCGCGACCCTCGCGCTGGCATTTACGACCGGCTCTTCAACGACGATTTCAGGCACAGCGACTGGACCGTCGAGCCCCTGATCGAGTTGCTTGAAACCCTGCGCGAACGCGCACCGGCCCATACCGGCCTGGCTCAGCCCGGCTCGACCTCCCCAGGCCCCACCGGTAAACCCGGTACGGGCGCACCATGGACGACGAGCGCGAGGGTTCGTGTCCGCACCCGCAACGTGCTGCGCCGGTGGGCAGCAGCCCAAACGGACCCGCGCCTGACCTGGGTCAATCCGATCGCGCCGCTCCTCAACCTCCGGCACATCGCAGCCATGCTTCTCGGGCTCTGGCACAAGCAGGAGCCGGGCGAGGCCCAGGAGCTGGCCAGCAAGGATCTCGAGGAGCTGTGGGAGCTGTGGTTCCGCCCATTCGTCGGCACCGGCAAAGCAGACGGGTGGCTTGACCACGTAGACCTTGAAAATTCACGTGTGGCCGAATACCTCACAGGACAGCTCGCCCACGACGCCACAGCTTTGTGCTGGCTGGCCATCCGACCAGGAAAGGACCTGCGCAGCCGCAGGACCGCCTGGCAGCCCTACCTCCGCGCAGGCCTGGAGAAGAATCTCATCGACTGCGGGACCAGCACGCTGGTCGCTCTCGACGAAGCCGGGTTCGCGGTCGACGCCGACCAGGTTGAGACTCAGCTGCTGGAGAGTGTCGAGTACATCGACGACGACTTGTGGTGCGAACTGCACGCCGCCGACCTCGGGCTCGATCATCTCGCACTCAAGTCGATGTCGTCAGGGCAACAGGCGTCGGTCCGGCTGGACGTAGCCGGCGTGAACCAACCCCTCCACGACCCACGCATCCCCGCCCTCATCGGAGACGTCCGTCAGTACCGCAATGCTGACGCAGTCGCACTGTACGGCGCCGCGCCCAGCTGGCGCATCGTGGTCGCCACCGGCGACCCCGTCGCCTTCATGGCCGGCATCGGTCAACCCATCTGCGAGTCCGCGGCCCTCGAGGCGGACAGCATCGCCGAGCTGGTCGCCGCCCAGGGAACCCTTGCGAACCTCTTCGCTGCTGACGTCCTCGCCGACCTCTACCCCTCCGGTGCTCGCGTGGCGTAGGAAGAATTTCAGCGTCAGGCGCTGCAGCATTCCCCCTTGCGAGGGCTTGCCAGCGGGACCGTTCGAAGCTGGTCGGCTTTGGTATTCACGCAATCGCCGTGGAAGTGGACCGGGGCACGACTCGGATCTCACCGTCGGGCACCGATTGGTCGACGGCATTCTGTGCGATCTGGAGCAGTCTCAGGCGTGCAGTTCGGCACGGCCGGCAGACCGAGTGGTCAGCCGGCCCCTGCTGGAGTGATAGCCGATCGCCGTCGTGTTCAAGCCCAGTTGGCCCACCCGTACTTGACAAGGTTCACCATGTGCTCGCCTCCGGCGAACACCGTGCGCTCGGGGTCGAGGAAGTCGTTCTCGAATCCGCTCTCGATGCCTACGACGCGGAACTGACCTTCGACCCCACCCCACAGGGGTCCGCCCGACCAACCACCGAGGGCGAACTTGTGGGTCTCGATCTCCAGTCCGTCGCCGTCGTTGTCGATGTCGCGCACGCGGACTGGCACTTCGATCGCTTGGCGTTGCCCCTCAAGGAACGATCGCGGATAGCCGACGCTCAGCCACTCGCGGTCGTAGTAGAAGGACTCGCGCGACGACCACCACGACCCTAGCCAGCCTGTCCGGTCGCCGATGCGCCAGTTGAGACGGCAGATGACGTAGTCGAGCCCGGTGACATCGTCGGCATTCCGCACCCCGCGCCACTCGTCCACGTAAGCATGGCCGAATCGAGGATCATTGCCGTCCTTGAAGGCGGGGACGAAACGCACGGAGGAGTCGTCGGTGTCCCAGGGCATGGCGTGGCTGGCGGTGAGCAGCAACCGGGGTCCCACCAGGACACCGCTGCCCGCCTTGGTTTTCTGACCGCGGCGCTGGATGAACACCTTGCCAATGGTGCTGAAGGGGAACTCCATCGCGGTCTGCTCGAAGATCAGCGGCCGGATCCCTCCGCGCTGCGTGTCGAAGTAGCGTGGGCGCAGGCGGGGCGCGTACTGGAGACCGAGCCACTCCGGGCGGAACGCGTTCGGGATGTCGAACTGCTCTACGAGGTCGCGGAGTTCCTCCGCGCTGAGACGTTCACGAGCGCCCACTCTCGGGCCGACCTCTACCAGCTCGCCGCGCGTGCTGACGCGAACGCCTCCGCCTTCTACGGGCTCGCAGTGCACCTCCTCGCCGTTCGACGCTTCGAAGGTGCGACTATCGGGCTCATCTCGCGGCGGCAACTCGGCGGTGGGACACAGGTCACGACGCTCGAACAAGGCGTTGAGCGACAGATCATCGTCTTCCATCGGCACACTCCGACCGGTTGAGGGGGAGGCGAGACGTGCGATCAACATAGCGCACTGGCCGCTGGGTGTGCCGCTAACGATGGCGGTCTCAACTGATCAACGCACCTACCCGGAAAGATCACCAGCCAGCCGCTCGGGGCGCCGCAGCGCCTCGAGCCGGAACGCCCCACGGAAACGTCGAACCCAGAGTGGCCGAACCGGCCGGCGTCGCAGCAGCGTGCAATGGCTCGTGCAATGAAATCCAGTCAAGTGGCGTGCTTCGTGGGACCTTCAGAGGCTCGGATTGCAAGCGGAGTTGAGCATCGTGGCCGGCGACTACTCACCTTGCCGCCCTTTCAAGGCGGCAGCCGGAGGCTAGTTCTCCCGAAGCAGCAGAAAGTTTCCCGTGGTATCGGTCGTCAGGTTGGCGTAGAAGCGGAAGCGGCTCGTCAGCTTCTTCTTGCGGAGAGCCGCAGGCGTTGGCACTCGCTCCAGCACACCTCGTGGCAAGGGTGCGCCGGCTCCTGTCTCGTCGGACGCTCGAGGGTTGGCCGGACGGTGGTCGCACCACTCATGTGGCTGTTCGACCCCAGTGCTGCGTCCAGCGAACCCGTCGGACACGGTCGCTTTCGCGCGCGCCGAGGACGCCTTTGACCTCGATGGCCGCCTTGCCGACATCAGCACTCCGCTGCTGGTGAGCGCGATACGGTCTACCCGGCCGACGTCGTGGCCGTGACCGCCGGGCCGGGTGCAGTACGGTCGGCTCGTCATCTATCCGGGCACCGGTCAGGGGGCACCCTCACCCATCCAGTTTTGCCCGCGACACGGCGTCATCCTGCTGGGGGGAGTGAGGCTAACGGTGCACTGTGACCAATTCGGCTCTCTCCGCAGGCGCCGGCTGGTTCGCCGACAAGCGCGACTACTTCGCGACCACTCATCACGCCGCCGCGGCCGTTAGTTCTGGGCCAACAGATTGACGACGGAGTCGCGCACCACGTCGGGCTCTTCGTCGGTGACCAGATGACCAGCACCCGATACGACGACGAGGTCCCGCTCCAACGCGGACCGAGCGGCGGGAGCCAGCCGCTCAGGTGGAAAAAAGGCGTCGTACTGGCCGACGAGAAGCCCGATATTGCTGTCGCGCCAGCCGGACAGGGTTCGGGCCGGCAACGGGCCGGGGGCACCCGTGGTCCGCGTGGTCCGCGCGAGGAGCGTCATCCACTCGACGTGGTCCGGTGACGGGGTGTGCCCTGGCCCGGACATGTAGGTCAGGAGCCGTCGCGAGGCGTCATCGCCTCCCTGCAGCATCCACGGTATGGCGGCCCTCAACATGGCCGGCGACGGCCGCGCACGGAGGAAGCCCGCGGGACTCAGCAGGGCCACTGCGTCGACGTCCTCGGGTGAGGCCAAGAGAGCCACAGCTGCTCCGCGTGAGTGACCGGCGAGGACGAGACGGCTCCCGGGATACCGACTCCGAATCCAGCGGAGCACCTCCGCCACCCACTGGCCGTACCCGGCGAGCTCATGCTTCGGCCGCGCGGCCGCGCTCAGCCCCGGCTGCCCGGGCAGATCGGCGGCATAGACCCGCAGTCGAGTGGCCAGCGAAGTCAGCACTGCCCGGCTGGTCGCCGCCGTGAAGTTGGTCCCGGGCAAGTACACGCACACATCGGAGCCATCCCCGACCGAGACCAGGTGCGCGTCGCCGAGGTCCGTCGCGACGAGGTGCTGCTCGTGGGGGACATCCCAGCGGTCCAGCCGCGCCGTACACCACGCATGAACCTCGGCGGCCGCCGCTGCTGAGCGATACGGATTGGGCATGCGCGCAGCCTGACAGGTTCTGTCCTCACCCCACGCGCACCCCGGGCATTGAGGGCCTCGCGGCCAGTCCGCAGGAGGTCGAGGATCTGGTAGCGCAGCTGGCGCCCATGTCCCCGTCCGCGACAGCGCTCGCCGCAGGGTTCGCCTCGTGAAAACAGAGCACCGTCACCACTGGCACGTACGGAGCCGGCGTCGTCGGCGGCCCTTGTTCAGACAGATGTGCGGCTATACAGCGGCGGACGACGCGACCGTAGCTGCCCCCACCAGTCCGGCGACCTGGATCGCGCGTCGGGGCGCCAGGGTGTCGACGACAGGTCCCATGGGGAGTGTCCCGCCGGTGGTCGTCGCGACGACGCTGGCCTGTCGTGGTGACCTGGGCGTGGAGCCATTCGTGGAGCGAACTGGGGTTGTCTGGGGTGGCTGGGGGGCCCTAGCGGTGCCGACCCTGCAACTAGAGCGCCTGGTCAGGGCCAGAGTCAACGCGGGAAGGGGTTCTCGTAATGCGTAGGTCCGGGGTTCGAATCCCCGAGGCGGCTCCAACCGTTTTCCCTTGTCAGAGAAACTTCTCTGCGACTGCATCTCGAGATTCGGATACAAGTCTCACCATTCGATCATCTCGCCCCCCGAAATGCCCCAGGTGACCTACACATCTGGAATGCGTAGTCACGCCTTGTCAGCGACATGTTGTGGCCGACGCTCCCAACGGCCGCCGAGCGGGGCATCCCTCGATCGGGATGATGCCCCGCTCAGCTCTGCTTGACGACGGCGTAGACGATGCGCTCGGCGACGTCGACCACGGCCTCGCCGATCCGCGAGGAGTGGCGGTACCGCTCGCGGCGGGTGATCCGCTCAGTACGGTCTTCGACGGCGAGCAGCCCCACCATCCCGGCGTAGTAGGCGGTCTCGAGCTCGCGCTGGGCGGCGACGGCCGCATCCGCGGACGCGGTCGCCTGGTCGCCGTCGGTCCCGAGCTTTGACAGCGCGTCGTCGAGGTGGCGCAGCGCGTCGCCGAGCAGGCCGGCCATCGTGGCGATCCCCTCGTCGGGCGGGGAGGCCATCGCCTCGGACTCCTCCACGAGGTCGGTGACGTAGTCGAGGATGCGGTCGATCCCGCGCGAGAGCGCGAACAAGTCCTCGGGCTCGATGGGGGTCACGAACGCCTCCCGGAGCGCGCCCAGCAGATCGCGCTTAGCGACATCGCCCTGGCGCTCGGCGTCGCGCACGGCCTGGACCGCAGCCGCGTCGCCGCCCGCCCAACGCGCGAACGCGTCCACACCGTCGATCGTGACCGCCATCTGGCGGCGCAGCATCCCAAGCACGTCCGGGGTCTCGGGCAGGAACCAGCGCTTGCGGGTCACGTCACCAGCCGCCACAGCTCGAGCGCCACAACGCCGAGCGCCGCCGACACGGGCATGGTGATCAGCCACGCCAGGCCCATATTGCGCACGACCGACCAGTGCACGTGGTGCCAGCGGCGACGGCCGACGCCGATCCCCACCACCGACGACGCGACCACCTGCGTGGTGGAGACGGGCGCCCCCAGCAGCGAGGACCCGAAGATCACGCCGGCTGACGCGGTCTGGCTGGACAGGCCCTCCTCCGGGCGTATGCGGTAGATGCGGCGGCCCACGGTGGCAATGATCCGCCATCCGCCAAGCGCCGTGCCGGCGGTCAGTGCCGCGGCGCACACGACCTTCGCCCACGTCGGCCCCGCGAGCGTGTCGATCCGCCCCCCGGCGAGCAGCAGCGCCGCGATCACGCCGATCGACTTCTGGGCGTCGTTGGCACCGTGGCTGAACGCGAGCGCGGCCGACATCCCCCACTCCCCGGCCCCCACCGGCGCGCGCCAGCGCCGGGTGGCCCGGTGCGCGACGACGCGCGCCGCGCGGATGAGCAGCAGCGCCGCGACCCCGCCGAGGACCGGGGACAGCGCAAGCGCGATCAGAATCCCGAACACCCCGACGGGCCGCCAGTGCTCGATCCCGCCCCAGTTGATCGCGTGCACGCCGCCCTCGACGACGGCGGCGCCGACCAGCCCGCCGACGAGCGCGTGCCCGGAACTCGACGGCAGGCCGAGCCGCCAGGTCACGAGGTTCCAGGTCACCGCCGCGGCAAGGCCGGCGCCAATCACCTCGACCGTCACGTCCGGCGGGACGGTGACGATGCCGCCGATCGTGTCGGCGACGGCTGCGCCGAGGAACAGCGGGCCGAGCAGGTTGAACACCGACGCGAGCAGGATCGCCTGCAGTGGCGTTGCGGCCCGCGTGGCGACCAGCGTGGCGATCGCGTTGGACGCGTCGTGGAGCCCGTTCGTGACGGCGAACCCGATCGCGAGCAGCACCGCGACCACGAGCTGGGCATCCACGGAGGGACTATACGGTCCGCCGTCACGCGGGTCCCGTCAGTGCCCGAAGCGCACGTCCGGGACGAGCCGGTGCAGTCACCAGGCAGGCCCGGCCAGCCTGAGGCGCAGCAGGATCGGCACGAGCATCAGCCGCACCAGCAGCGCGTCGAGCAGCACGCGCTGTCCGGCATCAGGGCCACTGTTTCGCATCGCCCACGCGTCGTCGTTGCAATCCTTGGATCGTGCCGAACACCCTTCGATCGGGCCTGCGCCCGGCGCTACAGCACGGCGACTGGGAACTCTCAACGCCGTACGCCTGATGGCGCACGTTGGCGCCGGCGGCGGGCTTACCGCAGAGTCGTACCGAGCGTGGTCATGGGTTCCGCGATTTCCGCTTCGCCGAGGCGAGCCAGACACCGCTCGCGTCCGTGGTGACCCGCCTCAGTGGGCTCGCGTCGCTGGAATGGCCATGTGGCCCGGTGGCATGGTTCGGATGAGCACAGAGATCGCAGGAGGACACATGTCGCAGCCCATCGTGTACGTCGACACGTCCGAGGTTCGGCCGGGACGACTAGAGGAGCTCAAGGCCGCCATGGATGACTTGGCTCGGTTCGTGCAGGCGAACGAGCCGCAGCTGTTCGCCTACAACGTGTACTTCAATGACGACGGCACCCGAATGAGCGTCCTGCACATCAATCCAGACTCAAGCCTCGCTTGAGCTCCACATGAAGGTTGCAGGGCCGAAGTTCCCGCCGATCGGCGAGTTCATCAGACTGCTCTCCATCGATGTGTACGGCCGACCGGATCACAGGCTGGTAGAACGACTGCGGCAGAAGGCGGAGATGCTCGGCAGCGGGACAGTGCGCGTGCACGACCTCCACGCCGGATTTGCTCGCATGCCTCGGGCTCAAGTTCAGTAGGGCACGTCACACAACGGAGCGAAGACGGCGGCGCGCCCAGGCTCAGTCACGCCGCCATTTTTTCGATCACCAGCGACATCACAGATGCCTGCTCGAAGGTGCCGGTGATCGAGGGATGCCGCGAGACGGACACGCCGGCCGAGCGACGGATGGCCTGCACCTCGCCGAGGCTGCGCTGCGTCAGCGCTACCCCTCGGACGCCCGGTTGACCGCGCTGGCCCTGCGGCAGAAGGTAACCGCTCACGCCATGCGCAGCGAGGTTGTCGACTGCCGCGCCACCGTTGACCAAGGGACCGACGCCGCCGCGGAAGGCGCCGCCAGCGCCCAGAGTGAGACTTCCTACTGCACCGTGCCCTACATGGCGAGGTCTCGGCCTTAGCCAGCTCCCGGGCCGACGTCCAGGCTACGAAGGCGGCATGGACCGCATCGGATCTCACCCGAGCACTCAGCAACGCCCTGCCCGACCGACTCGGCCTCGACGCCGAGCAAATGGCTCGCCTCCTCGATGACCTGACCGCCGAGGCCGTGAGACTTGCAGTTCCGCTGGATGCCGACCGGCCGGGCGACACCAATCTGCCCGACGATCTCCGGAGGGCCGACGGCGTGTCGGCGTACCAGGCACCGGGCGGGCAGCTCTACGTGACCCCCGACCACCTGGATCACGAACGTCTCCTCGCAACCGCCGCGGCCGATCGGCACGCGCCAACCCTCTCCAAGGTCGAGGCGAACCGGTTCATCGCTGACCTGGCCGCCCACGGCATCGAGCTGGGCGCCGATCAGGCCGCCGCGGTACGCGGTGTCCTCACCTCCGGCGCACAGGTCGAGACCCTCATCGGTCCGGCCGGAACCGGCAAAAGCTTCGTGGTCGGAACACTCGCCAAGGCCTGGACCGACCCGGAACCGTGGGCTGGCCAGTCACACCGGGCGGTCGGCCTGGCCGCCTCCCAGATCGCCACCGAATCCTCGCCCGGCGAAGGCCTGGACGTCCGCAACATCGCCCGCTGGATCGCCACCCAAGATCGCCTGGCGACGGGCACCGCGCAGGGGGACGACCCGCACTGGCGGCTCCGCAGTGGCGACATGGTGGTGGTCGACGAGTCGGCGATGGCCAACACCCCAGACCTGGTACGGATCCAAGCGCACTGTAGGAGGCGGGGGCGAAGCTGCTGCTGACCGGAGACCACCATCAACTCGCCGCGGTCGGCGCCGCTGGCGGCATGGAACTGCTCGCCGCGACCGGAGTCCGGCACGAGCTGGTCGAGACTCGTCGGTTCGCCCAGCCCTGGGAAGGCGCCGCATCGCTCGGGCTCCGCGCGCGAGACGAACGCGTCCTGGCCGACTACCACAAGCACGGCCGGCTGCTCGACGGCGGCGCCCTCGAGCAGGCCGAGACCTCGGCCGCCCGCGCCTGGCTCGCCGACACCCTCACCGGCACGCCCTGCTCATTGTCGATACCAACGAGCAGGTGGCCCGGCTCTCCGCACAGCTGCGCGCCGACCTGGTACGCCTCGGCCGCGTCGACGACGGACGTAGCGTGCCTCTCGGCCTGCAAGGAACCTGGGCAGGGGTCGGCGACATCGTGCAGGCCCGCCGCAACGGCTGGCAGCTGGCGGGCTACCTCGGCAACCGCCGCGGCCCGATCAACCGGGAGCAGTACCAGGTCACCGCCGTCCGCGAGGACGGCGGCCTTGAGGTCACCCCGTTTCTGAGCGGGCGGAGCCGGGTCGAGGGGGAGCAAATCGTCCTGCCGGCCGACTACGTAGCCGAACACCTGGCGCTCGGCTACGCCTCCACCGTCCACGCCGCCCAGGGTGTGACCGTCGACACCTGCCATACCGTCGTCACGCAGGCCACGGCGGCCGACGCCCTCTACGTCGGGATGACGCGCGGCCGACAGGCCAACACCGCCCACGTCGTCACCCGTGCCGTGCCGGTCGACGCGCCACCCGGCACCGTCTTTGAAGCTGTGCACCGCCCGCCGGCAGCGGTTCTGGCCAGGGTTTTCGAGGCGAGCGCCCCTCAGCGGTCGGCGCTCGCCCAGGCCGTCAACAGCGCGACCGAGGCCGAGTCGGTGCGGACACCCGGCGAGCTGTTCGCCGACGCAGCACAGCTCGCCACCGCCGGACGCACCGCCAGCTGGCTCGACCAACTCGTCAACGATGGTCACCTGACCCCCGACCAGCGCATCGCGCTCGCCGTGGAGGATGGCGCCACCTCTCTGACCGGGCTGCTCCGCCGCGTCGAGCTGGCCGGCCACGACCCTCAGCAGACGTTGACCGACGCGATCACCCGAAGATCGCTCGACGACGCCCGTCAGATCACCAGCGTCCTGCACGCCCGAATCAGCGATCGGATCAGTCTCGACCCCCTCGGAGACACCTTCGCCGACTGGACGCCCGCTGTCGACGACCCTCAATGGCGGACCTACCTCACGACGCTAGCCGGGGCGGCCGACGATCGCCGCAACCAGCTAGGTCGAGCGGCAGCCGCCGAGCCGCCAGCCTGGGCGGTCGAGGTATTCGGCCCTCTCCCGCCTCCGGATCGAGAATTGGAGCGGGCCAGCTGGGAGAAACGCGCAGCAGCAGTAGCCGTTTACCGCGAGTTAGCTGGCCAGGACGACGAGACGGACGCCTAGGCCAGGCGCCCAAGTCCGGTCAAGTGGAGGCGTACGCCGCCTGGCGATCTGCTTGGCACGCGCTTGGACGGCCCGAGGCCGACCGTGCCGAGGCCGAAATGTCCACTGGTCAGCTCCGGGTGCGGATCCGGGCCTACGACCGTGAGAAGGCTTGGGCTCCCGACTACGTTGCCGACCAGCTTGCCGGCACCCGCCAGGCCGCCGACAAGCACCGACATGACGCCGCCCTATGGGAGGGCCAGGCAGCCGCGACGCCCGAACAGCAAACCGCCGTCCGGCTCCACGATAAAGCCACCAAGGCAGCTGCTCTTGCGCAGGCGTTGGACGACCGCGCGTCCCAATTGATCGAGGCCGACGAGGCGCGCGCCGCTTGGTATGCCCACACCGCTGAGACGCGCCCCGCAGCCGAACGAGCAGCTGCTGAGCTAACCGCTCGCCAAGCCGACCGCTCCGCTGAGCCGCCGCCCGTCACCGCCAAGGAATGGCTCGCTGCCCATGACGCTGAGGCGAGTTCGGAAGATCCCTACCGACCAATCACGCAGGATCACGATCTCACCGAAGCAGTCGACCAGCGCGCCCGCGATCAACGCGACGCTGGTCCAACGGAACCGCCGCCGGGGTCAGCAGAGCCGTCTCCGCCGGACATTCGAGAGGTGACCGCCGAGGCGACAGAGTCGGAGAGGCCATCAGCCAACAACAGCGACATGGACGCCGTGCGCGTTCCCACCGCCGTCGAGACCGCGGACTCCGTACGCCGTGCGCAGCGTGCGTTGCAGGAACTCAAGCATCGCCAAGCCGCCGACGCCCGTCATGCCGAAGACGAGGTCCGCGAAGCCTCACGTTGGCATGTTGAGCAACAGGGGCGGGAGGACCAGCCCGATATGCGTACTGCCGAGCCGTCAGAGAGAACGGTGTAGAGCACTTCGCCCTGGACGCGTCGGCGTAGGAAGCCGTGCGCCGCCAAGTCACTCATCGCGCAGGAGCGCGAGGCAGTCAGCCAGTACTCGTCGACGGCATCTCGAGCGGCGCCTTTGCCGAGCCCGCCCATGCCCACCGCAGTGTCGTCAGGATGCCTTCCAGCCACCCCGGCCGACCCTCAATTCCGCTCGGAGACCTGATCGCTTGGATCTCGGCCGCCATGAGTTCGGCCGCGATCGACTCCTCATGGGCCAGGCCTGATCGCTCCGTCACTGGAGCCCACGCCAACTCCGAACCGCCCAAGATCGACGGCATTGACGCACAGGCGAGCCAACGGCAGGTCATCGCTACACCCGCGACGTACCAGTCAGTTCGGCTCGATTCTGTGAGGTGCTCCGCGAGCCGCCAGAGCAGGACGAACTCCGTCCGCGACACCCGTAGGTTGCCCCGCGGAATCTCCTCGGCGAGGCGAGCCGTCACCTCCATGCATTTAATTGTCACGCGGCAAACGGACAATGGCTACTGACGAAGCGGGAGGTGTCGGCCTGGGCGTCTGGGGCTCGCTGGCTCCTGGCTCGCCGCTCCGGACGGCCAGGCGGCGCCTGGAAGCTTGTCGCCGCTGCTTGCTGCTTTTCGCCGGCGCCGTCGACCGCCGGGAGCCGGAGAGCGGCCCACACATCGGGCCAGCTTCGGTGGGACCCCAGGCAGGCGAACACCAGCTCATGGGCTTGCAGTTCAGATTGGCCGGCCAATCTCGGCAGTTCGTCATGGCACGAGTCGAGTCAGCTCAGGGGCGTCGGCCTCGGTGAGAAGTGCCACTGGAGCCCGTGTGACCCTCCGGCTTCGGCCATCGGCCTGCAGGTCGCACACTAATGAGTGGCGGCTGGAGTCCATTGCGTAAGCACCGTCGCGAGCTGTTCGGCCTGGGCTGCGAGTAGCGCAGCGCATGGTTTAGGTTCGAGCGCACTGGCCGAAGACGCTCTATGGGAAGCCAGTCCTGGATCACCCGGTCCCTCGGCCACCGACTCATCGATCCGAACCACAAGTGCCGACCACTGGTAGGAGTGCCGGCGCCAAGCGATCAGCAGCCCATGGCCACGAAGCCTTCGTGCTCGATGCATTCCATAGAGCCGGAATGTGACCTCAGTCTGGCAGGAGCCGCACGTACTAGCCTCCTTTAGTCGACGGCACATCGAGCGGCGCAACTGAGGAACCGGCCCACGCCCACTGCAGGGTCGCCACGATCCCCTCAAGCCATCGCGGTCGCCTCTCAATGCCGCCACGGTTCCTAATACTGGTGGTGCAGGCCGGGGAGGTGCGTCCCGATCATTTGGCGGATCGTGTCCGGTCACTACTGCCGGCCAGCTGATTGGAAACGGCCCGGGTGCTCGGCACGGGACCGTGTGGCGGCCGTCGGACGCGGCGGCTGAGGTTAGTCCTCGCCGAACCTTTGGGACCGTCAGCCTTCCTCCGTCGCGGCCGACGCGGCCCAGCCCGACCAGCGGCGAACGTCGACGGCGAGCACCGCCCCGCGTGCGGCGAAGCGCGGATAGCGGTCGGCGAGCAGCGATAAGGCCCGTACGCCCTCCGGGTCCTTTGGGTCCACCACGCGCCCGATGCCGTCGGCGCGTACCCACCACAGCTCGTTCCAGTCGTCCGCGTAATGGTCGACGAGCAGCGCGACGGCCGGATTGGCAGCGACGTTGGCGAGCCGCTTGAGCCCAGTGCTCCGCTTGGGTTTGGCGTCGACTGCGCTGTAGACGATGTCGCCATCGACCGCGAACGTGACCGGCACGATGTGCGGCCGGCCGGAGGCGTCGGCTGTCGCGAGACGGGCCACGCGTGCTGCGGCGAACCGCCACCGTGCCTGGTGCGGCGTCACTACGGGTTGTACTCCGCGATCGCCTTCTCCCACTCCTCCAATGCTTGTTCGACGCGCCAACGCGGCCCGGACGGGAACCACCGCGCGACCCGCATGACGCCAGCCTCGCGAAGTTTCTCGAACACCTTCGGATCGGCTGGCACACTCATCACTTGCACTCGGACGGGCCGGTCGGCGCGGGCGCGTAGCTCGGCGATCCGGTCGTACACCTCCGGGTCGTAGTTGGGGAACCAGGCGTCGCCAAACCCAAGCACGCGATCGAGGACGGTTGGGCCGGAGCCGCCAACGAGGACTGGTGGGTGTGGCCACTGCGCCGGCTTGGGCCACGACCAGATCCGGTCGAAGTTGACGTATTTGCCCTGGTAGCTGGCCTCGTCATGGGTCCAGATCTCCTTCATCGCCTCAACCCGCTCGCGCATGACGGCCATCCGGACGCGCGGGTCGGTGCCATGGTTACGCATCTCGGTCCGGTTCCAGCCCGCACCCACGCCAAACTCCAGGCGGCCGCCCGAGAGGTGGTCGACACTCGCGACTTCCTTCGCCGTAATGATCGGGTCACGTTCGACGATCAGGCAGATACCGCTGGCGACGCGGATGTTGCGGGTCGCCTCCGCGGCGGCGGTGAGCGCGACGAAGAGGTCGTAGGTACGCCAGTACTTGGCGGGCAACGGCTGCCCGGGCGCCCGATCCGTCTCCGCGGCCGGGATGTGGGTGTGCTCCGCGAAGTAGATGGCGCTGTAGCCGCGCTCCTCGGCCATCCGCGCGACCTCGCCGGGCCGCATACCGTCGTAGGTGGGAAAATATCCAAAACCGAATTCCATACCCAAGATCTACCCGGCACGGCGCCCTTCCACCACGCCATCGGCCGTCATTGACACTCGATCTACCGCGTCAACTGTCGATAGCGGCTCTAATCAGTTCAAGGCCGCGCTGCGCGTCCATCGCCGCTCCGCGTATCCTCGCTTCGCCGTGGCCTCACACAACGGGCCCATCGCCAACGGCTTCTTAACGGCTTCGCATGTGGTCCGGGAGACTTGCAGCGGCTCAACACACGGGTTCCTCAGTCGACGAGTTCATCTTGTCCTCCTCCCGCGAGCTTCGACGGTGCTCGACGAGCAAGTCCTCGAGCTCGGGACACAGCCTGCTGCTCGTCCGCCGGGACCGACCACTGTCGCAGATCACTTGGCGGACGACTGTCGCACATCAGTCGACGGAGGACAGGCACCGTTTCAGCGCCTGGTGAGGAAATTTCGTACTCCGTCAAGCAGCCTCGCTCCGCTCGGCCTGCGGCGCGTGTCCTCGCTGCGCTGCGGGCTCGACGGCAGCCGCAGATCGCCGACGCAGGTCAAGATCGACGGTTGTTCATGCTAGATCGAGATGGGTACGACTCGGATCGCAGATGCACCACGGTCGGGGCCGCGCGGTCGTCGGTCACGGTGACGGTGATGGCACCGACCCCGGTGGGCCGGACGACCGCGACCACGCGACCGTCGAAGGTCGTCCAGGTGGGGGAGTCGAACCGTTCGGCCGTCTTGGGATTGGCGCTGCACATCCCGGCGAGCACACCGGCGCCGGAGACCTCGACGGTGACGGGACGGTCGGCGCCGGTTGCGACCGTCCCGTGGGCGTCCTGCACCTCGATGGAGATGAACGCGAGGTCGCCGTCGTCGGGGCGCAGGTCAGCCCGGTCGGCGGCGGCGACGACGGCCAGGTCTCCCGACGCCGAGGTGAGGGAGGTTCGGCCAACCTCAGTGCCGTCTCGGTAGGCAACGGCGACCAGGTGACCGGATTGGTAGCTGGTCTCGAGTTCAGCCAGCATCGGCTTGGTTTCGCCTACCGACCCCCGGGCGATCTCCGCTCCGTCGAGGAGCAGTGCGACTTCGTCGGCGTCCGCGTACACCTCGACGGTGACGGGATGGCCCTCGTGACCCGGCCAGGTCCAGGAACTGACCGAGTCGCTCCATCCCCAGGGGGACTGCAGGGTGATTGTGTGGTCGTGGTGCTCCGGCCGACGAACCGCCAGATACGGCTCGCTTCGCAGCCCGAAGACGATCTCGCGGTAGTACGAGACCGGACGGCGGTGACCGGTGATGTCGATGTCGCCGCACCAGGCGGTCAGATAGGGGAACTCCCGTTCGAGGGCCGGCACCGCGTCGGGGTCTTCGGCGTAGGCGGTGGCGCCGATGCCTACCTCGCCGAGATAGTCCCAGCCGGTCCAGGTGAAGTCGCCGATGACGTTCGGATTGTCGACCACCATCGGCCACAGTCGGCCAATCAGCGACGGGAAGGTCTCCGAGCCGACGATGACCCGGTGCGGGAACCGCTCCCGGTCCGGGGCGTAGCGGCCCTCGGCGTAGTTGAGGCCCAGCACGTCGAGCACCGAACTGGACTCAGCCGTGCGGCGGGTGACGTTCTCACCCATGCCCATACGGTTCATCGTGTCACCCATGTCGTTGAGGCCACCATCAGCGCTCACCGCGGGCAGTTCGTCCATCACCGTCAGCGCCGCGTTGACCCCGTTGGTGACCAGCCGTGAACGGTCCAGGGAACGGATGTGCTCGGCCATTTTCCGGGCGAGTCTGGCGCCGTGCGGGGTGCCGACCTCAACGATCTCGTTGCCGAGCGAATACATGATCACTGACGGGTGGTTGTAGTCCTTGGTGACCATTGACTCCAGGTCGGCGGCCCACCACTGGGGGAAGTCCAGCGCGTAGTCGTACGGCGACTTGCCGCGCACCCACATATCGAACGCCTCGTCCATCACCAGCATGCCGAGCCGGTCGCAGGCGTCGAGCATGGCCAGCGAGAGCGGGTTGTGGGCGGCCCGGATGGCATTGAAACCGGCCGCCTTGAGCAGCTCAATCCGCCGTTCCTCGGCGCGATCCACTGCCGCGGCGCCGAGCGGGCCGTTGTCATGGTGGATGCACGCGCCCCGCAGCAATACCGGTTTCCCGTTGATTCGCAGGCCCTTGCGGGGGTCAATCTGCAGGGTGCGGACACCGAAAGTGGTGCTGATCTGGTCACCGTCCGGGCCGAGCGTGCTGTGCGCTGTATACAGCGACGGGTGGTCGACACTCCACAGCGCTGGATCGATCAGGTACATCCGCTGCCGGACCAGGCTGGTCTCACCGGGTGCCGTGGTCACTGGCGTATCGTCCGCCTCGACCTGGTCGCCGGCAGCGTCACGGATCGCGGTGGTCAGCGTTACCGTCTGCGTGATGAGGCCCTGGTTCACCACCGTGGTGGCGACTTCGACGACGGCAAGGTCTGGTTCGACGTCCAGGGTGGTGATCTGCACCCCGTCCAGGGCGATGTGCAGCGGAGGGTTGACGTGCAGGAAGACCGGGCGGTGCAGGCCCGCGCCG
Organism: uncultured Actinomycetota bacterium; assembly: GCA_963808435.1. Lineage (GTDB taxonomy): Bacteria > Actinomycetota > Actinomycetes > Propionibacteriales > Propionibacteriaceae > Microlunatus. The sequence goes on from CAWEFW010000006.1 coordinate 20,656, forward strand.
GAGTACCAACGCGAGTCCTGCCCCGAGCGCACCTCGACCCGGACCGCGTTCGGTTCCCCGTAGCGCAGGAACGGTTTGATGTTCACCAGGAATCGGGCGTACCCGTCGGCCCGGTTGCCGGCGAGCTGGTCATTGATGAAGACCATCGCGTGCCGGAACGCGCCTTGGAACTCCAAGGACACCACGCGTTCAGCCCAGTCAGCGGGCACCTCGACGGTCTTCACATAGCTGAACACCCCCGTGGGGTAGTAGGCGGCAGCCCCCTTGGACGGCACGTCCGCTGCCCGCTCGGCATCGCGCAGCGCATCGTGGGGCAGGGTCACCGGCGTCGAGACGGCGCCGGCCTCCTCAAGTGCCGCGAAGGGTCCCATCGGTAGGCGATAGCCCCAGCCGGTGTTGAACGGTTCACGTGTCATTGTCTCTTCTTTCAATAGCGCTGGACTGCCGGGTGTGCCGCGGGACCACACGACCACCTGGCGCACGCCGCGCTGGGGTATTCAGCTTCTACCTCGCCTGGTGTACTTGAGGACGTCGAACTCGACGACTTGCAGACCTAACGAACCGGCCCCCTTCATCGCTGGTCTGATCCTTCTCGGTTCACTCGACCATGACGTGGACGTCCCAGGGTCCTAGCCATAGTTCGTCGACCGGGTCCTGCGAGTCGGTGAGGAGGTCGGTCATCGGGGTCGGCAGCGGTATTCTCGCCGGCGTCCAGCTCCAGTTGTGGACGACATGGATACGTTCTCCGGCGCCGTTGGTCGCCGAATGCAGCGTCACCGATGGCGGCAGCTCCCCCCATGCCTGGCGGGTATCGGGAGCGAGCCACCGGGTGAGGTCGGCGGCGAGGGCGGGGTTGGGCAGGGTACCCACGGTGGTGATCCGCCCACGGCCGTGCTCGGTGGTCACGACGGCCGGGAACTGGCCGAAGTGCGGGTGGTCGTAGCCAAGGATTACCTTGGCGTCGTCGCTGATCAAGCCGTCCACCCAGTCGGTGGCGGCGGCCGCGTCGGACAAGCTGATGCCGTCACTCGCGGCCGTCACCGGCACCGGATCGCCGAGGTTGGAGAACTCCTGGTAGCGCACTCCGGCGGCATCGGCGAGGTGGGCCGGCTTGACCTCGGTGCGGGCCCGGCCTTCCTCGTCCCCGTAGGCGGTGCGCGGCCCGATCACCAGGTGACCGCCGGCGGCGGCGTAGTCCCGCAGCCAGATCAACAGCGCATCGTCGGCGACGAGGAGGCCTGGAACGATCAGCACGGGTAGTTCCTCGGCCACCGTCGCGGGGTCGAGAGTCGTCTGGTCGGCGTCGATGATCTGGTTGTCGTGAATGATCCGAGCGGCCACCCCGGCCTCGAAGGTGCCCCGATAGAAGGCCTCGAAGATGCGGTGGTACGACCGTCGGTCGACGTCGGTGAGCGCGGAGACGAACGCCATCCCAGGCTGCGGAAAGGCGGCCTGGAAGGCCAGCCCCCATTTGGAACGGGCGGAGTAGAGCATCCCGACCTGGGCGTCGGGCCGGAGGCCGACCACTCGAGATCCGGCTCGCTGGAAATCGGCGCCGAGCCGGCTGAGCTCGCGGTAGACCCGGCCCGGTTGCTGGTCGTGGGGCAGGATCCCGATCCAGTACGTCTCGGTGCCGAAGTGGTTGGTGTGCCAGTGCCAGTACTCGATCATCTCGGCCCCGCGGGCGACGAAGGCCCACGCCGCCTGCCGCCACTGACCGTCGAAGGCCGGGAAGTTGGTGGCTGCTCCGCCGATGGCGCCGGCATTGGTTTCAGTGATCAGGTAGGGCGCCTGCTTGGAGGCGTACATCCGATCACCGCTCATGAACAGGCTCCAGGCCCCCGAGGTGGTCCACCCCTGCGGGGTGTGCGCCGTGCTGGGCACGGTGAGGCCGTCCTGCATCGCGTAGTACGGGTTGCCAGCCGTCACGTCGAGGGCCCGGGTGAGGTTGGCGTCGTCGACGGTCGGTCGCTCGTACGCGATACAGGTGGTGACGAACTGATCCTCGCGGGCGTACTCGCGAGCGATGCCGGCCTGCCAAGCGATGAACTCGGTGGTCAGCTTCGCCTGGAAGGTCCGCCAGGCCAGGTCGTACTGGGGCTGCCAGTTGCCGTCCGGGGTCCACAGATCTGCCCAGGTGCTGAGCTTGTGGGACCAATACACGAGCCCCCACGCCTCGTTGAGCCGGTCGACGTTCCCGTAGGTCTGGCGGAGTTCGTCGACGAACCGCTGGAAGACGCCGTGATTGTGGAACAGCAGCGCCCCGGGCTCGTTGTCGACCTGATAGCCGATGACGGCCGGATGGTCGGCGTAGCGGCCGAGGATCTTGCGAATCACCCGTTCCGCGTGGAACTTGAACGCCGGATGGGTGTAGTCGATCTCCTGGCGGCCGCCCCACGGCATCCGCTGGCCCGTTCCGGTCTCGCCGGCGATCTCGGGGTAACGGCGGGCGAGCCAGGGCGGGGCCGCGTACGTCGGGGTGCCGAGAATGACCGAAATGCCGCGCTTCGCGGCGCCGTCGAGGACCGGTGCCAACCATTCGAGGTCGAACCGGCCCTCCTCGGGCTCCCAGGTGGTCCACACCGATTCGCCGACCCGGATCACGGAGAACCCGGCGCCGACCATCAAATCGAGGTCGGTGTCCAGCCGAGGAGACGGCTGGTATTCGTGGTAATACGCCGCGCCGAAGAGCACCCGGTCGCGGGGGGTCACGCTTTCACACCGCCAGCCGCCAACCCCGATTCCCAGTAGCGCGACAGGAACAGGAAGGCTATGACGATGGGAATGATGGACACAAGCGATCCGGTGATGATGGTTGAGTAAAGGGCTTGTGATCCTGAGCCGCTGGATGCGGTGGCCTGCCACTGGGCGAGCCCGACGGGAAGGGGGAACTTTTCGGGTGAGTTGAGCATGATCAGTGGGAGGAAGTAGTTGTTCCAGGTTGCTACCAAGGTGAAGAGCAGCACGGTGATCGCGCCGGGAACGAGCAGTCGGAGTGCGACCTGGAAGAAGATCCTGATTTCCCCAACGCCGTCAACCCGCGCCGCTTCGATGAGGGAGTAGTCCACCGCGTCGGCGGCGTACACCCGCATCAGGTAGACCCCGAACGGGCTGACCAGGGATGGCAAGATGATGGCCCAGTAGGTGTCGGTCAGCTCAGCGCGGGCGAACAGCAGGTAGGTCGGGATGGCGAGCGCGGTGGTGGGGATCATGATCGCGCCGAGGATGATCACGAACAGTGCGTTTCCGCCCGGGAACTTGTACTTCGCGAAGGCGTAGCCTGCGGCTGTGGCGAGCAGGGAAGCCCCGACCGCGCTGACCACCGAGTACAGCAGCGAGTTCAACACCCACTGGCCGTAGATTCCGTCCTGGGTGGTGAAGACGGACTTCAGGTTGTCGATCAGGTTGAAGTCGGCGAACCAGAGACCGAAGGTGCTGAACAGGTCGGCGTTGGACTTGGTCGAGGAGACCAGCAACCACCAGAGCGGGAACAAGAAGTACAGCAAAGCCGCGATCATGATCACGGTGAGCAGTGGGCTCTTGCGTTGCTTCGGTTCCTCTCCGATCAAACCAGTACCCGGTGGCGGGGGAGTGGTCGCGTCGGTCTCGGCAGTGGTGAGGGTTGTCATGACCGTTTCTCCTGTCGCTGGTTCCACAGTTGGACGATGTAGGACAGAGCCATGATGAAGATGCCGAGTAGGAAGGCGATCGAGGCGGCATAGTTCGCGTCCTGGTTGACGAAGGCCAGGGTGTAGGCATAGATGTTCGGGGTCCAGTCGTTCCCGATCACGGTGGGCGCGATGCTGCGAAGCAGGTTGGGTTCGTTGAAGAGCTGGAAGGTGCCGATGACTGAGAAGATCACGGTCAGTACCAGTGCTGGTCGCACCGCAGGGATCTTGATGGACAAGGCAATCCGAGGCTCGGATGCGCCGTCGACCCGGGCGGCTTCGAACAGGTCGTGCGGGATGGAACGCAGCGCCGCATAGATGATGATCATGTTGTAGCCGATGAATTCCCAGTTGACGATGTTGACGATCGAAAACAGGATGGTTCCTTCGGAGAGGAAGTTCGGCGGCGGCAGGCCGAGCAGGCCGGCCAACTGGGCGAAGGGTCCGAAGTCCTGGCCGTAGAGATAGCCCCATATCAAGGCAGCGACCACGCTGGGGACGGCGTAGGGGACGAAGATGCCGAGTCTGATGACCTTAGACAGCCGCGTCATCCCGCTGTCCAAGGCCAGCGCGAAAAACAATGACAGGGCGAGCATGAGTGGGACTTGCACAATTCCGAAGAGGATCATCCGGGCCACGCCGGTCAGGAATTTTGTGTCCGTCAAGGCTCTCGCGTAGTTGTCGAAGCCCGCAAAGGACGCGCCGCCGATCAGCTGCTGCTTGAACAACGACAGGTAGCCGGCGTAGATGAGCGGAATGATGATGGTGCCCAGGAAGAGCACGAAGAAGGGAAGGGTGAGAAGGTATGCGGCTCCGTACTGCCGCTTCTTGGCCTCGCTCAGACCCTTCTTCCGGGTCGGCAGGGTGGTGCCTTGCTGGTTGGTGGCACTAGTTGTCGCAGTGGCCATGTCTCGCCCCTTTCAGGACGTGGAGGGTTGAACGGGGCTGCCCCGCCGCATCTAGGGCGGCGGGCGCAGCCTTGAGTCAGGAGACGGTGAAGCCCTGGTCCTTGGCGTAGGTGCTTACTTGGTCTTGCCAGGCCTGCAGTCCGGGTAGGAGGTCGCCCTTGGCAGCGATCGATTTGGCGAGGGTCTCGGTGTAGCTGGCAACAACAAAGTCCATGATCGGGAGCCATTCGAAGTCTGGTGAGACGGTCTTGGAGATCTCGGTGAATTTGGCGTTGACCTTCTGGCCGCCGTAGAACTCCGACTCCTGGTCGGCGAACTCGGGGTCGTTCAAGATCGTGTTGGAGGCCGGGAACAAGAACTGCGGCTCGCTCGCCAGCATCATCGCTGACTCGGGATCGGTGTTGATAAACAACGCCAGCTGCGCCGCGGCGATGGGGTTCTGGCTGCTCTTCAGCACCGCATCGGTGGAACCACCCCAGTTGCCGGCGGTGGGTTTGCTGAGATCCCATTGCGGCAGGTCGGTAGCCCGCCACTTCCCGGAGGTCTTCTTGGCTGTGCCCTGCAGGAAAATCGGTCCCCAGGCGGCGGTTGGCCAGGTGGCGTACTTGCCGTTCGCCAGTCCCTGGTACCAGGTATCCGCGAAGTCCGGGTCGACCGATGCCGCGTCTTTGGCCAGCAAGTCTCCCCAGTACTTGGCAACCTGCTTGCTCTGTTCGCTGGCCAGGTCTATCTTGACGGTCTTCTCACCATCAAAGGAGAAGGGGCGGGCTCCGGTTTGCCAGACCAAAGCCACATACCAAAATGCTTCGTTCTGCGCAAAGTTGGAGAAGTAGCTGTCCGGGTTCTGCTGGTGGTACTTCACCGATGCGGTGGCGAATTCATCCCACGTTTTCGGGGGCTCGATGTTGGCGGCCTTCAACAGATCCTCTCGGTAGAGCAGACCCGTCGGGCCGGTATCTTGGGGGATCGAGTAGACAACATCACCTCTCGACACTTGGGACCAGACCCAATCCGGGTACTGAGCGCTCAGTTCGGGGGCGACGTAAGGGGAAATATCCAGAAGGTTGCCGCCCAGGGTGAACGACGGTACGTGCTGGAACTCCACCTGGGCCAAGTCGGGCGCGCCCTGCCCGGACTGAATCGCGGCCCTCATCTTCTGGTAATGCGCGGCGCCCTGGCCGACGTTGACGAGCTTGACCTTGACCTTGGGGTACTTCTTCTCGAACAGATCGATCTCTTTCTGAATGCCGGGCACCCACGTCCAAAACGTCAAGGTGGTGTCCTTGTTCATCGCTTCGTCGATCTGGGCTTGGGTGACCTTCTCGGCGGCGGGCGCGGTGGCTTCGCCACCGCCAGCCCCATCCCCGCCTCCGCAGGCCGCCAGGAGCATCGTGCTGGAGGTTGCGGCTGCAGCGGTGAGCAAGAACTTGCGTCGGGTGAATGGTGTTGAAGACATCGCTGTCCTTCCGTTAGGAGTAAGTTTTCGAGCGGTTAACGAGGGTTGTGGTTTGAGACTGGCGGCTCGCGCTAGCCAGGGGTGCCGGACCGGAGGAACGGCGCATGATCAGTCGCGTTCCGGCCAGGATGATCGGGTCGTCGGGGGGCTCACCCCCTTCGATCATCGACATCAGCTCGGCGAGGATGCGCCGGGCCGCTTGATCTGCATCCACCGAGACCGTCGTAAGCGGCACCATCTGGAACTCGGCCTCGGGAACATCATCGAAGCCCACGACCGAGACGTCGTCCGGGATCTTCCGGCCGGCCTCGCCGAGAGCCCGCAGCACACCCATCGCCATGTGGTCGTTGGCCGCGAAGATCGCCGTGACCTCGGGTCGCTCCGCCAGCGTGCGTCCGTGCCGGAAGCCCGATGCAGCTGACCAGTCGCCGTAGAGAACCCGCGGGACCTGGCGGCCCGCTGCGCGCAGGGCCGACCGCCAACCCGATACGCGCTTCTGCGCGGCATCCCAGTCACGCGGACCCGCGATATGCCAGACGGTTTGGTGATTAAGCCCCAGCAGGTGCGCGGTCAGCTCTTGGCAGGCGAACTCCTGGTCGATGTCAATTACGGCCTGCTGGGCGATCCCATCGATCCACCCGGCACTCGTGACCACCGGCACGCCGGCCATCTGAGCAGCGTCGAACTCAACCAGATGGGTCGGAACCTCGACCACCACACCTTCGACCCCACGCTTCAGGAGGGTGGCCACACCGTCAGCGACACTCGGGGCCGACAGGTCAGGCACCGACACCAACGCCATCGTGTAACCCAGCCGGCGCGCCTCCTGCTCCAAGGTGTAAATCCGCCGGGATGGGCCACCCAGCCTCGTCCCACTGGACAGCACGCCGATCGTGTGAGTACGTTCCCGGGCCAACGCCTGGGCGGCGACATTCGGCCGATAGCCCAGCTCCGCGATCACCCGGTTGACCCGCTCGCGAACATCAGGACGGACATACGGTTCGTGATTGACCACCCGAGACACCGTCTTCTGAGACACGCCGGCGAGGCGGGCGACATCGACCATGACGACACCGCGGGAGCCCCGCGTGCCTGTCTGGTCGTCCACCATGACGCCTCCTTGACTACGTAGTCGAGCAGTGTCTACGTAGTCAACCCGACAATCGGCCGGGATGTCAAGAACCTTTTGATGAGAAAGAAAGGGAGCCCTCGTAACCGTGGCGGTGAGCTTTTCCCGTGAGCCGCGGTCAAAATTGAACGGCGGCTTCACTTCCACGCCGGCTGCCGGGAACAGCGAATCCCACCTTAGGCGATGGGTGGGGTGCAGCAACAGGGGATCCGGGCGGGGCGCAACTGGTTCGCAAGAGCGCACCGGCACCGACGTGTCGCTGATCGATCTGAGGTCGATCCCGATCACCGCACCGAAGACCCGCCGACTCTGGAGCCGGCTCGCCACTGCTGGGAGCAAGATCAGGAGTCGGAAGAGCAGGCCGTCGCCTCCCAGCTCGGCCTTTCCGGACCTGATCGACCTCGAGCGGGACCGGACCCACTGGAACAACACCATTCGACGCATTCCTCGCCCCGACGGACGCCTACGGAAATCTGACCGGTCCGCCCACGATGCTGGGCGAGAGCCTGAATCACTACCGCATGTTCCATTTCCCAGGCGGCGGTGTCCTCCCCGAGACCAGCGAAGTGATTCCCGGCTGTGCCTGGATGGGGACGGCCGCCGTCCACATCGGCCGCCACCGGGGACGCGACGCTCGTCGCCCAAGCACTTAAGATGGGTCAAGCCGTGGCCGACATGGTCTACGACGACGGCGGGCTCACCACCAAGGGCATGGTCTTCGCCACCCCCGAATCGTGGTTCGTCGACGACGTGAACCTAGTCCGGTACACCGGCTACACTCGCAACCGCTCGATCTGGCAGATCGTCGATGCGCTCGACACCGTCGAGCTGCCGGCCCGGCCCGAACCCTCCTTCGAGCGCGCTTGATGGTGCCGGCCGGCTACTGCTGGCGCGGTGGATCACAAGGTCCCTCTCAGCGGCAAGGAAGCGACTATGACTGTTTCTGCTGACATCACCGAGGTGTTGGCCTCATTGCGTGCCGAAGTGGCCCGCCTGCATGCAGAACTGCCGCGGTGGGGCCTGGTGGTCTGGACGGCGGGGAACGTGTCGGCGCGGGTGCCGGGGCATGACCTGTTGGTGATTAAGCCGTCCGGGGTGGGCTATGACGAGCTGTCCCCGGACGTCATGGTGGTCACCGACCTGGAGGGCAACCTGGTCGACGGTGAACGCAACCCGTCGTCGGACACCGCGGCCCACGCCTACGTCTACGCGCACATGCCCGAGGTCGGCGGGGTGGTGCACACGCACTCGACGTACGCGACGGCGTGGGCCGCGCGCGGCGAGGCGATCCCGTGCGTGCTGACCATGATGGCCGACGAGTTCGGCGGTGAGGTCCCCGTCGGCCCGTTCGCCCTGATCGGTGACGACTCGATCGGGCGGGGGATCGTGGAGACCCTGCGAGCCTCGCGCTCGCCGGCGGTCCTGATGCGCAACCACGGGCCCTTCGCAATCGGATCCACCGCGAAGGCCGCCGTGAAGGCGGCCGTCATGTGCGAGGAGGTGGCCCGGACGGTGCACATCGCCCGGCAGCTCGGCGAACCGCTCGCCATCGGCCAGGCCGACATCGACTCGCTGTACGACCGCTACCAGAACGCCTACGGCCAACCCGGGAGCAGATGATGACGATGACGAGTAACGCAGGAGTCTGGTTCCTCACCGGGAGCCAGGGCCTTTACGGTCCCGAGACCCTCGACCAGGTCGAGCAGCAGTCCCGCGCCCTGGTCGACCAGCTCAACGACGCCGGCACGTTGCCGGTCCCGGTCGCGTGGCAGCCGGTGCTCACCGAGTCCAGCTCGATCCACCGGGTGATCATGGCGGCCAACGCCGACCCGGAGTGCATCGGTCTGATCGCCTGGATGCACACCTTCTCCCCGGCCAAGATGTGGATCACCGGTCTGGGGGCGCTGCGGACGCCGTTCCTGCACCTGCACACGCAGGCGAACGTCTCGTTGCCCTGGGCCGAGATCGACATGGACTTCATGAACCTGAACCAGGCCGCCCATGGCGACCGGGAGTTCGGCTACATCCAGACCCGGGTCGGCGTGCCGCGTACGACGGTGGCCGGACACGTCTCCGATCCGACCACGCAGGCCCGGATCGCGGGCTGGCAGCGGGCCGCCCGCGGCGTGGCCGCGGTCCGGAACCTCAAGCTCGCCCGGTTCGGGGACAACATGCGCGACGTCGCGGTCACCGAGGGCGACAAGGTCGAGGCCGAGCTGCGGTTCGGGGTCTCGGTGAACACCTACGGGGTCAACGACCTGGTCGAGCGGGTGGAGGCCGTGACCGAGGCCGAGGTGGACGCCCTGGTGGCCCAGTACGCCGAGGCGTACGAGGTCGTGCCCGAGCTCCGCCCCGCCGGTGATCGGCACGCGTCGCTGCGCTACAGCGCCCGGATCGAGGGCGGCCTGCGGTCCTTCCTCGCCGAGGGCGGCTTCGGCGCCTTCACCACGAACTTCCAGGACCTGGGCGGGCTCCGCCAGCTTCCCGGGATGGCCGTGCAGCGGTTGATGGCCGACGGCTACGGCTTCGGCGGCGAAGGCGACTGGAAGACCTCGGTCATGCTGCACACGGTCAAGGCGATCGGCGACGGTGCCCCCGGGGGCACCTCGTTCATGGAGGACTACACCTACCACTTCGGCCCCGGCCGGCCGAAGATCTTGGGGGCCCACATGCTCGAGGTCTGCCCGAGCATCGCCGTGGACAGGCCGCGGGTCGAGATCCATCCGCTCGGCATCGGCGACCGCGAGGACCCGGTACGCCTTGTGTTCGACGCGACCCCCGGTCCCGCCACGATCCTTGGCATCTGCGACCTCGGCGACCGGTTCCGGCTGGTGCTGAACGAGGTCGACGTGGTCCCCCCGGATGAGCCGCTGCCGAAGCTGCCCGTCGCCCGGGCCGTGTGGGAGCCGAAGCCGGACCTGGCGACATCGGCAGAGTCGTGGATCACCGCCGGCGGGCCGCACCACACGGTGCTGTCGACCGCGGTCGACACCGACCAGCTCCTCGACTTCGCCAACCTGCTCGGCGTCGAGCTGCTGGTCATCGACGGCGTGACCAACCGGCGGGACTTCGCCGACCGGATGCGCTGGAACCAGGCCTACTACCGCCTGGCCCAGGGGTTCTGAGTCGTGCCCGTCGACGTCGCCGCCGCGATCACCGAGGGCCGCACCGCCCTCGGGATCGAGCTGGGCTCGACCCGCATCAAGGCGGTGCTGACCGGGCCCGACCACGCGCCGGTCGCCGTCGGCGGCCACACCTGGGAGAACCAGTTCGTCGACCGGACCTGGACCTATTCCCTGGAGTCGGTCTGGACCGGGCTCCAGCAGTGCCACGCGGCGCTGGCCGAGCAGGTGCGCGAGCGGTACGCAGTCGAGCTGACCTCGGTCGGCGCCCTCGGCGTCTCCGCCATGATGCACGGCTACCTCGCCCTCGACGCCGACGGCGAGCTGCCCACGCCCTTCCGCACCTGGCGGAACACCAACACCGGTGAGGCCGCCGAGCGGCTCAGCACCCTGTTCGGGCACAACATCCCACACCGGTGGAGCGTCGCCCACCTCTACCAGGCGATCCTGAACGGCGAGGACCACGTCGGGCGCATCGCCCACCTGACCACGCTGGGCGGCTACGTCCACTGGAAGCTGACCGGGGAGCATGTGCTCGGCATCGGCGACGCCAGCGGCATGTTCCCGATCGACATCGCCGCCGGCGGCTACGACGGCCGGATGCTGGAGCAGTTCGACCAGCTCGCGGCCGAGGCCGGATTCCGTCGGCGGCTGGCCGAGCTGCTGCCCACCATCCGGCTGGCGGGGGAGGAGGGCGGTCAGCTCACCACAGCGGGAGCAGAGCTCCTCGATCCGACCGGCCGGCTACGCCCCGGCGTCGTGATGTGCCCGCCCGAAGGAGATGCCGGGACGGGCATGGTGGCGACGAACTCGGTCGCGCCGCGGACCGGGAACGTCAGCGCCGGCACCAGCATCTTCGCGATGGTCGTGCTCGAAAGCGAGCTCAGCCGGGTGCACCGCGAGCTGGATCTGGTCACCACGCCCGCCGGGGACCTGGTGGCAATGGTGCACTGCAACAACGGCGCCAGCGAGCTGAACGCGTGGGTTGGACTGTTCGCTGAGTTCGCGAAGGCCCTGGGGGTGGAGGTGAGCGTCTCGGCCATCTTTGAGACGCTGTTCGCCGCGGCGCTGAAGGGGGCACCCGACGGTGGGGGCCTGATGGCGTACAACTATCTGTCCGGCGAGCCGATCACCGAGCTCGAGGAAGGTCGCCCCCTGTTCCTACGCTCCCCGGACAGCGCTCTGCGCCTGGCCGACTTCATGCGCGTCCACCTGTTCTCCTCGCTGGCCACCCTCCGGATCGGGATGGACGTGCTGCAGAAGGCCGAGGGCGTGCGGCTGGACCGGATGTTCGCCCACGGCGGCCTGTTCACGACCAAGGGCGTGGCGCAGCGCTTCCTCGCCGCCGCCATCGACACACCCGTCTCGGTCGGCGACGTCGCGGCCGAGGGCGGGGCCTGGGGGATCGCGGTTCTCGCCGCCTTCGCTGCTGGCCGGACACCCGGACAGAGCCTCGCCGACTTCCTAAGCACCCAGGTCTTCGCCACCAGTCAACTTGAAACCGCCGAGCCGGACCCGGAGGACGCCGCCGGCTTCGACGCCTTCATCAACCGCTACATCGCCGCACTTCCGGTCGAACGCGCGGCCGTGCAGCACAGTTAACAAGGACAATTGGACGACGACCCCCAAGGGTTCTGAATCATGCCGAGCGGTGGTCACCGATTGCTCACAAATCACCGCTCACAGATCGTCGCCAACACCGCTCCCCTTGGTCCCAACAGGCATGATGACGCGGTACCGGGATTCCGCGCGGCACGCCGGTTCTGGGGCTAGGCGCGACACGCCGAGGCGAAATTTTGGTGGTCACCCATCTGGCATGCATCCCGGGTGGTGGCTGGATCAGACTTGCATATGCAGTAGTACCTCAGCCGACCGATGTCCTGGACAATCGGCAAGTGAATGTCCCTCCCAACGCCATGCTGAGGCTGCCGGCGGGCGCTATGGCTGGAACCATGACTGGACCCGTTCGGTGAACTGCAAGGCCCGGACGCGACCGATCCGCACGACAGTCGTGACCGGTGCGAGGCCTCCGCCAACGCGTGGAGCCAATTGTGGAGCGAACTGGGGTCATCCAGGGTGGCTATCGAGCCCCAAAGGGGGCAATCGTGAATCGTCACGGGTTCCATGCCGTTCCTTTCTGAGTCGAAAGGATGAGGTATGCCGAAGAAGGTCAATCCCGAGCTGAGGGCTCGGGCTGTCCGGATGGTGCAGGAGCATCAGCAGGACTATCCCTCCCAGACAGCCGCGGCCCGGGCGGTGGCCAAGCAGCTCGGCCTGGGTCGAGACCGTGCGCCGGTGGGTGGTGCAGGCCGCGGTCGACGGCGGCGGCCGGGCGGGGGTCACGTCGGAGGAGCACGCCGAGATCAAGCGGCTAAGAGCGGAGAACCGCCGGCTCCAAGAAGCGTCGCCATCCTCCGTGCCGCCACAACTTTCTTCGCGTCAATGCCATCGTGAGGGCTGCCGGTCGGGGTTCGCTCGTTTCTTTGCTGCCCGGGTTCGCCTGGTGGCTTGTCGTCCGTTGTGCGGCCCCGGCCAGGTGTCACGGGTCTGCCGGCCGGTGGCTTGATAGGAGCCTGCCGCGCGTCGTTGACGCGCTGAATTGAGGCGTGCCCCGCCCGGCGGGCCCGTGGATCTCCATGTCGTGCGGGTCTAACGGGGGAGCAGTTTGTCATGATCATGATCGGTGCCGATTCACATAAGCGCACCCACACTTTCGTGGCGGTCGACGAGGTCGGTCGGCAGCTGGCGGAGAAGACAGTGCGGACCAACACCGAGGGTCACTTCGAGATGTTCAGGTGGTCACGCCGCCTGTCCGAGGTGCTTATGCGGCCGAGGTGAGGTTCGCGTTAGAGGACTGCCGTCATCTCACTCGCCGTCTCGAGAGTGATCTGCTCAGGCGGGGCCGGGTGGTCCGGGTCCCGACCCGGTTGATGGCCGAGGCCCGGAAGGTGGGCCGGGAGCCGGGCAAGTCCGATCCGATCGACGCCCAGGCGGTGGCGTTGGCCGCGCTGCGGCACCCCGAGCTGCCGGTCGCCGAGCTTGACGGGCCAGCGCGGGAGGTGAAGCTGTTGTCTGATCACCGGCGTGACCTGGTGATGCAGCGGACCCGGATCTGCTGCCAGGTGCGCTGGTTCCTCCACGAGCTCGACCCCGATCTCGAGGTCGCCTCTCGCGGCCTGCGGCGCCAGGCGTTGGTCGCCGACCTGCTCATCGAGCTGGACAAATTCGACGGCGTCGTCGCAAGGCTGACCCGAGAGCTGTTGGAGCGTTGCCAGGAGCTGAACGGGCAGATCACCGTCCTGGAACATGAGCTGCGCGACCTGGTCCGACAGCTCGCGCCCTCGCTGCTCGCCGTTCCCGGGTGCGGGGTGCTCTCCGCTGCCTTGATCGTCGGGGAGACCGCCGGGGTGCACCGATTCCGCGACAAGGACGCCTACGCCCGCTTCACCGGCACCGCCCCGGTCCCGGTCTGGTCGGGATCAAGTAAAGGCAAGGTCCGGCTTAACCGCGGCGGGAACCGAGCCATGAACTACGCCCTCCACATGATCGCGGTCACCCAGGCCCGCGGGATCGGTCCCGGACGGGCCTACCTCGACAAGCAGACCGGCCGCGGCAAGGACCGGGTCGCGGCTTTCCGCCTGCTCCGCCGGCGCCTCTCCGACGCTGTCTTCGCCAGCCTGAAAGCCGACCAGCAGGCCGACTCCGCAGCCGGACAAGACCGCCCCGACAGCCAGTTCGGTCGCTGCTTGACATAGGAGCAACGGAGAGCTCGACTCCCGCAGCCGCTGATCATGGCGTTCATCGACGACATGAAAGCTGAGGGCCGCGCAGTCGAGTCGACCTGTCGGGTGCTGCGGGAGCAGGGCTGCCAGGTCGCCGCGCGGACCTACCGGGCCTGGCGTGCGGGCCGGCCGCCCGCACCCCGGACCATCTCAGACGCCGTGCTCACTGATGCGATCCTGGCCACCGAGGGCACCCCGGAAGGGCTGTACGGCCGTCGCAAGATGACCCACCATCTGCGGCGCGCCGGGCACCAGGTGGCGTTTTGCACCGTGGACCGCCTCATGACTGCTCTGGGCCGGAACGGGATCCGCCGCGGCAAGGGGGTCCGCACCACCGTCCCAGCCAAGGATGCCGACCGGGCCGCGGACCTGCTCAACCGGCAGTTCCGGGCCCCGGCGCCCAATCGGGTCTGGGTGGCCGACTTCACCTACTGCCGCACCTGGGCCGGTTTCGTCTACGTCGCGTTCATCGTCGACATCTTCGCCCAACGTATCCTCGCCTGGCACGCCGCCACCGACAGGCGGACCGACCTGGTCCTGACGCCGCTGCGGATCGCCCTGTGGGACCGCGACCGTCACGGCCACGCCGTAGGCCCTGGCCAGCTGATTCATCATCACGACGCCGGATCGCAATACACGTCGGTCCGGTTCACCGAGCATCTGGCTCTCGAAGGCATCGCTCCCTCGACCGGGACCGTCGGCGACGCCTACGACAACGGCCTCATGGAGAGCGTCATCGGCCTGTTCAAGACCGAGTGCATCGGCACCTCGGTCTTCCACGGCGGGCCCTACAAGACCCTCGCCGACATCGAGTACGCCACCGCCGGCTGGGTCGACTGGTACAACCACCGCCGGCTACACGGGACCCTTGGAATGGTCCCACCCGACGAGTTCGAGCAAGCCCACTACGCTGCCCTCAACCCGCAGGAGCAGCCCGCATGAGAGCGGCACCGAAGCCGTGACAATTCAACTCCCACCCCTCCGAGAATCCCGCCGATGGCCAACCCTCAGCGGCGGCTCACCGACGACCCGAAACCCCACCACCCCAGGGGACTCTCACGTGCAGTTCGCAATGCACAACCTGCTTCGGCAGTTCGTACGATGAGCGCTTGTTGTTAGCGACCCGAAACACGGACCCTGCGGGCTAGCGGCCAGGCGTCACGCTCATCGTCCGACCCGGTAACCCGTGACTCGCAGGTTGGGCCCAACCTGGGCCGAACGACTTCCACACCGGAGCACGTGACCGCTAGGCAAAACACGCTCCGCACCCTCGTATTCACGCTTGCGGGTGCCCCAGCAGCAAGTCCGCCGATCTGGGGGTCAAGGGCGGAGCCGACGCATCAGCTACCGTACGCCCGTGGCACCACCCTCACGTGGTCGGTGCGGCC
>CAWEFW010000007.1:0-134659 GCA_963808435.1 uncultured Actinomycetota bacterium
CAAGACATCGATGCGGTCGGTGAAGATGCCGTCCACACCGACATCGATCAGCCTCGTCATGGTTTCGGAGTCGTCGACGGTCCAGATCTGGACCCGCTTGCCCGCCCGGTGCACGGCTCTGACCAGGCTCGGGGTCAGCACCGGCAGCCGGCGGCCGCGGAAGAGGTAGCTGTCCGGCATCTGCAGCACCGGGGCCGGACTGTTCAGGGCCCAGGTCAGCCAGGGCACGAACCGGTTCACCGCGACGCCCGCCGAGCTGGCGGCGGAGGCGACCCGGGCGCCGAGCCGGCGGCGCAGCCGGTGCAGCCGGGCCACGCTGAACGAGCTGACGCAGACCCGGTCGTACGCGTCGTGCTCGGCGATCGTCGCGGCCAGCAGGTCCACCGCGCCGTCGGACTTGGCGTCGATGTTGAACCGGGCGTCGGGGAAGGCGGTGAGCAGCTCCGACAGCAGGGGGATCGGGTCCTGGCCGGCGATCCGGGCCTGGGCGACCTCGGCGTCGGGAGCTGCGCGATCGTCCCGGTCCGGTCGGTGACCCGGTCCAGCACTGAGTCGTGGAACGCCACGAGCACGCCGTCGGCGGTGGCGTGCACGTCGGTCTCGAGGTAGCGGTAGCCGAGGTCGACCGCCTGCGCGAAGGCGAGGAGGGTGTTCTCCCGGTGCCGGTTCGGCGGGTAGTGCGCGCCGCCGCGGTGCGCGTACGCGGCGAAGGGCTCGTCGAAGTACGCGTACGCGTCGGCCCTCACGGGCTCATTGTGGTGGGCGTGCACCGGAATGCACGCGAGGCGCGAGGCGGCCGTCGACGGTCAGAGACCAGGCAGCCGCAACAGGGTCATCTCGAGTGGATGGGGCAGCCAGCCGGGGACGCCGATCAGCAGCATGTAGGAGTAGACGATGATGCCGCAGACCGCGAAGAACGCCACCCAGAACAGCACCTGCCTGCGCCGCGGCCAGGCCCGGTAGCGCTTAGCTGCAGCTTGAACAAGCCCATCAGCCGGTTGGCCCACTCGAACTCGCTCGACCAGACGGCCAGGCCGAGCAGCACCAGGGGAATTCCCCCGGGCCGGGGATCGGGCCGCTGACGAAGCCCAGGCAGACGAAGAACAGGCCGGCGATGGCCACGGCGATCCGGTAGAGCGCGAGCTTGTGCGGGTTCTGCCGGATCCGGCGGCGCCACCGCCACCGGTCCTCCTCGGGCTCGATCAGGACGTGGTGGTCGTGGTCCTCGTGATGATGGTGGATCCTGCCCGGACGACCGTCGGGCTCGATGGTCGCCGTCCCGTGCTCAGCCTCAGGTGCCTTTCCGCCCTCGGCACCGGGTGACATGGGGACCACTCTAGGTGGGTGCACAAGGTGGGAGAATTCCGGCGAACGGACGCTTAGCAGAAGTTTGGGAAGGCGAGGATGGCGGATCGACCCGGGTTGGTCACCCCGCCGGTGATCTTGTCCATCCAGTCGTCGGTGGCCTACGGCCACGTCGGGAACAGCGCCGCCACCTTCCCGCTGATGCGGATGGGGGTCGAGGTGTGGCCCGTCCTGACCGTGCACTTCTCCAACCACACGGGCTACCCGAGCTGGCGCGGGCCGTTGCTGGCGGCCGCGGACGTCGCCGAGGTGGTCCGCGGCATCGAGGAGCGGGGCGTGCTCGGGCAGGTCGCGGCCGTGCTCTCGGGCTACCAGGGCGACACGGGCGTGGGCGAGGTCATCCTGGACACGGTCGACCGGGTGCGCCGACACAACCCGGCGGCGCTCTACTGCTGCGACCCGGTGATGGGGGACGTGGGGCGCGGGTTCTACGTGCGACCCGGCATCCCGGGCCTGATGCGGGACCGGGTGGTGCCCGCCGCCCAGCTGGTCACCCCGAACCAGTTCGAGCTGGAGGCGCTGACCGGGCGACCGACCGCCACGACGGCCGAGCTGCTGGAGGCCGCCGACCAGGCCCGCGCGCTGGGGCCGGACGTGGTCCTGGTCACCAGCGCGGTGCTGGCCGACGCCGACCCGGACGCCATCGCGATGGTCGCGGTGGGTGAGGCGGGGGCGTGGTCGGTGGCGACGCCGCGGCTGCCGCGTACGTTCACCGGGGCCGGCGACCTGACCGCCGCGGTGTTCCTGGCTCACCGGCTGCGCGGAGCCGACCTGCCGACCGCCCTGGCCGAGACCGCCGCCGCCGTCTTCGGCGTCCTGCGGGTCACCGTCGAGGCGGGGGAGTCCGAGCTGGCCCTGGTGCAGGCTCAGGACGAGCTCGTCCGCCCCACCCAGCGCTTCGCGGTCACGCAGCTGCGCTGACCAGACCCCACCAGCTCGCCGCCCCGCCTGTCCCAAGATTCCCACGATGCGTGGGAAACCCGCGCTGGACACGGGTTGCAACGCGTGCTCAGTGCTGGTTTCCCACGCAGCGTGGGAAACCGACAGGGCGACGGAGGAGTCGGGCTGCAGTGACAGCGGCTAGGCCCGGTGAGCCCGGCCTCCGTCAGTCGCGGAAGACCTCGATGTTGGCGCCGAGGGCGTTGAGCCGGTTGGCCAGGTCCTCGTAGCCGCGGTTGATCACGTAGACGTCGCGCAGCTGGGAGGTGCCGCGGGCCGCGAGCATGCCGAGCAGGATGCAGACCGCCGGACGCAGCGCCGGCGGGCAGACGACCTGGTGGCCGCGCCACTTGGTCGGTCCTTCGACGATCACCCGGTGCGGGTCGAGCAGCTGGACCCGGGCGCCGAGCCGGTTGAGCTCGGTCAGGTAGACGGCCCGGTTCTCGTAGACCCAGTCGTGGATGATCGTCTTGCCCTCGGCGGTGGCGGCGATGACGGCGAAGAACGGCAGGTTGTCGATGTTCAGCCCGGGGAACGGCATCGGGTGGATCTTGTCGATCGGCGACCGCAGCGTGGACGGGTGGACGGTCAGGTCGACCAGCCGGGTGTGCCCGTTGGCCGCCTTGTACTCCTCGGTGAGGTCGAACTGCAGCCCCATCTCGGCCAGCACGGCGAGCTCGATCTCCAGGAACTCGATCGGCACCCGCCGGATGGTCAGCTCGGACTGGGTGACGATCGCCGCGGTCAGCAGGCTCATCGCCTCGATCGGGTCCTCCGACGGCGCGAACTCCACGTCGGCGT
The DNA here is from genome assembly GCA_963808435.1 of uncultured Actinomycetota bacterium. Classification (GTDB taxonomy): domain Bacteria; phylum Actinomycetota; class Actinomycetes; order Propionibacteriales; family Propionibacteriaceae; genus Microlunatus. The sequence goes on from CAWEFW010000007.1 coordinate 3,106, forward strand.
TGATGGTCTCCAGCCCGATCACCCGCAGCGTGGTGGTGCCGATGCCGTCGATCTTGACGCCGAGCGCGGTCAGGAAGACGCAGAGGTCCTGGACCATGTAGTTCGGGCTGGCGTTGCGGATCGTGGTCAGGCCGGGGGAGAGGGCGGCGGCGAGGAGCGCGTTCTCGGTCACCGTGTCGCCGCGCTCGGTCAGGGTGATCGGCGTACGCGGCTCGACCGACTCGTCGACCGTGCAGTGGTAGAAGCCGTCGGTCGGGATCACGTCCAGCCCGAACCGGCGCAGCACCTGCAGGTGCGGCTGGATCGTCCGGGCGCCCAGGTCGCAGCCGCCGGCGTACGGCAGCTCGAACTTGGTGTAGGAGTGCAGCAGCGGGCCGAGGAACATGATCACCGACCGGGTCCGCCGGGCCGCCTCGATGTCCATCGCCTCGAGGTCGAGCTGGTCGGGCCGGACGAGCTCGAGGTCGTTGTTGTTGTCCAGCCAGCGGGCCTGCACGCCGATGCTGGTGAGCACCTCGAGGATCCGGTTGACCTCCTCGATCTTGGCGATGCCGCGGAACACGGTGCGGCCACGGTTGAGCAGGCTGGCGCAGAGCAGGCCGACGGCGGCGTTCTTGGAGGACCGTACGTCGATGCTGCCGGTGAGCTTGGTGCCGCCCTCGACCCGCAGGTGCTGCGGACCGGTGCCGCCGACCGAGATGAGCGTCGAGTCGAGGGCCGCGGCGATCCGGTTGACCATCTCTAGGCTAAGGTTCTGGTTGCCCGCCTCGATCCGGTGCACAGCGCTCTGACTGGTGCCCAGCACGTCGGCGAGCTGGGTCTGGGTCAGGCCCCGATGCTTCCGGGCATCGCGGATCAGTCCGCCGATCCGGTCCAGGTAGGTTGCGGTCACGAGGAGCACGATAACTCATATATGAGTTATTGCTGACCGAAACGCCCAAGCGGTGGACATCCGGGGCAGTGGTCGCCGCAGGAGGCCTCCCCTAAAGTGGGGCCATGGCCGCACACTATGACGTCGTGGTCCTGGGGGCCGGCCCGGGCGGGTACGTGGCCGCGGTCCGCTCCGCCCAGCTCGGGCTGAAGACGGCCATCATCGAGCTGAAGTACTGGGGCGGGGTCTGCAACAACGTCGGCTGCATCCCGACCAAGTCCCTGCTGCGCAACGCCGAGATCGCCCACCTCTTCAACCACGAGGCCGACGTCTTCGGCATCAGCGGCAACGTGACCTTCGACTTCGGGGCGGCCTGGAAGCGGAGCCGGTCCACCGCGGACCGGATGGCCAAGGGCGTGCACTACCTGATGAAGAAGAACAAGATCACCGAGATCGACGGCTGGGCGACCTTCACCGACCCGCACACCTTCTCGGTCGAGCTCAACGGCGGCGGCACGGAGGAGGTCACCTTCGACAACGTCATCATCTCGGCCGGGGCGACCACCCGGCTGCTCCCGGGCACCTCGCTGAGCGAGCGGGTGGTGACCTACGAGGAGCAGATCATGACCGACTCCGTGCCGGAGTCGATCATCATCGCCGGCGCCGGGGCGATCGGGGTCGAGTTCGCGTACGTGCTGGCCAACTACGGCACCGCAGGTCACGATCGTGGAGTACCTGGACCGGATGGTGCCGCTGGAGGAGCCGGAGGTCTCGGCCGAGCTGGCCAAGCAGTACAAGAAGCTGGGCGTCACCGTGCTGACCGGCACCAAGGTCGAGACCATCGACGACTCGGGCGACAAGGTCAAGGTCACCGTGTCGCCGGCCAAGGGGGGGGAGTCCAAGACGCTCGAGGCCGACAAGGTGATGCAGGCGATCGGCTTCGCGCCGCGGACCTCGGGCTACGGCCTCGAGGCCACCGGCGTGCAGGTGAGCCAGCGCGGCGCGATCGAGATCGACGACTACATGCGGACCAACGTGCCGCACATCTACGCGATCGGCGACTGCACCGGCAAGCTGCTGCTGGCCCACACCGCCGAGGCGCAGGGCGTGGTGGCGGCCGAGACGATCGCCGGCGCGGAGACCATGCCGGTCAACTACGACATGATCCCGCGGGCGACCTACTGCCAGCCGCAGATCGGCTCGTTCGGCTACACCGAGGCCCAGGCCAAGGACAAGGGCTACGACGTCAAGACGGCGAAGTTCCCCTTCACCGCCAACGGCAAGGCGCACGGGCTGGGGGAGGCGGTCGGTTTCGTCAAGCTGGTCGCCGACGCCAAGTACGGGGAGATCCTCGGCCTGCACATGATCGGCCCGGACGTGACCGAGCTGCTGCCCGAGCTGACCCTGGCCCAGCTGTGGGACCTCACGGCCGAGGAGGTGGCGCGCAACGTGCACGCCCACCCGACCCTGTCCGAGGCGCTGAAGGAAGTGGCCCACGGCATCAGTGGCCACATGATCAACTTCTAGTTGCGTCTGGTCGCTCGCGCGAACTGCGCTCTGTGTTTGATGCGACGCTCCGCGTCGCGCGGATTGCGCTCTACCCCGCCGACTTCGTCGGCGCTCGCCGAGGAAAGAACGCCTCGCCTCGCTTCTCCTCAGCACGGCGGCGCGCAATCCGGGTCCGCCGCCGTCTACTCGGCGGGTTGGAAGGTGCCGATGCAGGCCTTGTTGCCGTCGGGGTCGGCGATCATCGTCGTCCAGGGCGCCCGACTGTCGTCGACGATCACGCCCCCGGCGGCGACCGCTGCGGCGATGCGTTGCTCGGCCACGTCGTGCGGCACCTGGATGTCGACGTGGAACCGCTGTCGCGGCGTCTCGTGCTCCTCGGTGTCCTGGAACCACAGGATCGGCATCCGCCAGGTGGGGTCGCGGACATCGTCGCCGATGGTGCCCCGGCCCTGGGCCTCGCCACCGCCGGTCAACAGGGCCGACCACACCGGCGCCACCGTGGCTGCGTGTGCGGTGTCGAGGGCCAGCTCGATGGCGGTGAGCGAGGCGGGGTCGGCGCCCAGGTCCTGGTCGTCCGCCACCTCGCTGATCCGGCGCGCCAGCTCGATGTCTCGCTGCGTGACCCACTCGACCCGATGCTCAGTGCCCTCGTCGTCGCGGTAGATCGCATCGTCGCTGATCAGCTTGAGCTCGACGAAGCCGGTGTCCATCCGGACCTGCGGATAGTGGCCCACCGCCTCGCCCACCGTGCCGACGGCGGCCAGGAAGCGGACCCCGGTGGCGAAGTCGCCGGTGACGAACCGAGCGTGCAGGCCCTGACCGAGCTTGCGCCAGTCCCGCAGGTGGGCGTCGGTGATCTGCTGGTCGCTGACCATGTCAGGCACGCGTATGACCCTTCCTCACTCCGCCGTTTCGGGAAGGCTGCGGTCGGCGATGATCCGGGCGTAGGCGCGGCCGGAGTCCTTCACGGTGCGCTGCTGGGTGTCGTAGTCCACCCGGACCACGCCGAAGCGCTTGGCGTAGCCCCAGGCCCACTCGAAGTTGTCCATCAGCGACCAGTAGAAGTACCCGTGTACCGGCACGCCTTCGTCGACCGCGTCGAGCACGGCGGCGAGGTGGTCGACCAGGAACGTGGTGCGGTCGGGGTCGTGGACCTCACCGTCCTCGGCGACCTGGTCGTCGTAGGCCACCCCGTTCTCGGTGACGTAGAGGTCGACCTCGGCCGGGCCGGTGTACTCGGCGTGCAGCCGGACCAGCAGCCGCCGCAGGCCGTCGGGCTGGACCGGCCAGCCCATCGCGGTGGTCTGCGATCCCTGGGGATGGCTGACCACGCCGTCGGCCGCGGGAAGAGGGGAGCGGAGCGGACGTCCGGTCGGCGCCTCGGCGTCCACCGCCTGGTCGGCGGGCCGGTCGCTGAGCCGCTGGCCGAAGTAGTAGTTGACGCCCAGCACGTCGATCGGCGCGGCGATGGTGGCCAGGTCGGCGGGCCGGACGACCTGCTCCAGGCCGAGCCCGGCCATGTCCGCGAGCACGTCGTCGGGGTACGCCGCCCGGAAAATCGGGTCCAGGAAGATCCGGTTCATCTGCCCGTCCACCCGCCGGGCCGCGTCGACGTCACCGGGACGGTCGGGGTCCACCGGATCGGCGACGGTCAGGTTGAGGGTCAGGCCGAGCCGCAGGGCCGGGTCCGCGGCGCGCAGCGCCTCGACGGCCAGGCCGTGCCCGAGTAGCAGGTGGTGCGCGGCGGCCAGGCCGGCGGCTGGGTCCTGCAGCCCCGGAGCGTGGGCTCCGGAGATGTGCCCGACGAAGGCGGCGCACCACGGCTCGTTGAGCGTGGTCCAGACCGGGACCCGGTCGCCGAGGGCCTCGTGCACGGTCAGCGCGTACTCGCAGAACCGGTACGCGGTGTCCCGGTTGCGCCAGCCGCCCTGCTCCTCCAGCGCCTGCGGCAGGTCCCAGTGGTAGAGGGTGAGCCAGGGCATGATGTCGTGCCCGAGCAGCTCGTCGACCAGCCGCGAGTAGAAGTCCAGGCCGGCCGGGTTGACGGCCCCGCCGTCCGGCCGGACCCGGGCCCACGAGGTCGAGAACCGGTAGCTCTGCAGACCCAGCTCGGCCATCAGCGCGACGTCGTCGGCGTAGCGGTGGTAGTGGTCGCAGGCCGGTTCGCCGTTGTCGCCGTTGATCACCGCATCGGGGACCCGGCAGAACGCGTCCCAGATCGAGTCGGTCCGACCGTCGGTGTGCGTGGCGCCCTCGATCTGGAACGCCGCCGTCGCGGCGCCGAACAGGAACGCGGGGTCGAAGGTGCGGGGCACGGTGGTCATCCTGTCACCACCGGCTCGGTGGACTCAGAGGAAGCGGTACGGGTTGGCGTTCAGCGAGGCCATCACGAACCAGGACGTGGCGCCGATGTGCAGGTTGGGGAAGTAGCCGAAGCCGAAGCCGGTGTCCATCGGCGAGCTGGCGGCGACGACGCCGCCCTCGCCGGACCGGCCGTTGAAGGTCTGGCCCTGGCCGAGCCGCTGCTGGGCGACCCGGAGAGTGTCGAGCAGCTCCGAGGCGTCGTCGCGGTCGTCACCGCGGCGCCGGTCCCGCAGGGCCAGCGCCAGCTGGGCGGTGCCCTCGAACCAGACCGCGGAGTCGTCCGGCTTGGGGTTGTAGGACTGGTCCGCGATGGGGGTGTCGGTGTCGGTGAGCAGCGACCCGCTGGCGAAGGCGACCCCGGTGAAGGCGTCGTTCCCGGTCAGGGTGGAGTTCTTCCGCAGCGGGGTGTCGGTGGTGGCCAGGTTGGTGGCCGCCCAGTCCAGCGCCGCGGCGTACCGGGACTCCGGGCGGCCAGCCAGGACCAGGTCTGGACGTCCAGCGGCAGCTGGGTCGGGCTCTTGTTGATGGTCGCGCCGTCGTTGGAGCCGGTGAAGAAGAACCCGGCCTCGGCGTTCCACATCCGCTCGACGAAGTCCCAGGCGTGCTCGGCGCGCTGGTTCCACGACCTGGTCGCCGGTGAGCCGGGCCAGCAGCCGGAAGAGGGCGTACACGTCGATGTTGTGCTCGGCCGACTTGAACCCCTCGAGGCCCGGGGTCAGCCCGAACTCGTAACCGCCGAGCCCGGTGGTCGAGTACGCGTTGTCCTGGATCCAGGTGCCGATCTTCACCAGGCCGTCGAGGTAGCGGCGGACACCGGTGGCGCGGGCGAGCTGGGCCAGCGCCAGCCCGGTCCAGGCCATGTCGCCGACCGCGGTGCCGGTGAACCCGAAGTTGGCGGCCGGCACCGGCGGGTCCTGGCCCACCAGGTAGGCCTGACGGAGCCGCCCGTCGGCCTCCTGGACGCGCCAGGAAACCGTCCCCGATCGCCCGGGCCCGGCGCGACGTCGCCAGCGGCCAGCAGCGCGATGGCGGTGAGGGCGTTGTCGTAGATGAAGCCGACGTCGGTCAGGCCCGGAGGCGTCCTGGTAGCTCTGGGCCAGCCGAGGCCCGGTGGCCCGGAAGGCGTCGGTCACCCGCTGCAGGAAGCTCACGGCGCGCCGGGTGGCGGCCGCGCCGTCGGGTGCGCCGTCCGGCGTGGCGGCGTGGGCGACGCCGACGCCGCCCAGGAGCGGCAGGCCGGCGCCGAGGGCGGCGGCCCCACCGAGTACGGTGCGGCGGCGCATGGTGTGCGGATCGGTCATCGTCGTCCCTCCGGGTTTCGCGCTGAGATGACCTGACGCTACCTCGCCTGGATCAGCCGGAGACGTAGCCCTCCAGCTGGTCCCGCTCGAACTCGATCTGGGTGATGTGGGACTTGACCGCGTCACCGATGCTCACGATGCCGGCGAGCCGGCCGTGGTCGTCGACGACCGGGAGGTGCCGGATGCGCTGCTCGGTCATGATGCCCATCAGCGACTGGACCGAGTCCTGCGCGGTGCAGGTCTGGACCTCGCTGGTCATGATCGCCGAGACCGGTCCGGTCAGGAAGTCGGTGCCGTCCAGCAGCTGGCGGACGATGTCCCGTTCGGTGACGATCCCGGAGACCTGCCGGCCATCCGGGGAGACCACGACCGCGCCGAGGTTGTACTCCTTGAGCAGTCCGACGACGTCGAGCACGGTGGCGCTCGGGCGGACGGTGATGACGTGGAAGCCCTTGGTGCGTAGCAGCTCGTAAATCCGCATCGGCCAACCTCCTTGGCCGAAGATTAACCATTCCGGGCGTCTGAAGGAAGGTTCGGTCCACGCCGCCGGGCCGCGTATGGTGGTCCGTCGTGTCTGCCCGACCCCGCTGTTCTGCTCTCGTCCGTGGCACTGTTCCTGGCGGCTGGCTGCGCTGAGGTCGCGGTGACGCCGCCGGGCGCCTCGACGTCCGCCACGCCGGCCTCGGCACCGTCGGCCACGCGTCCCGATCCTCGAGCACCACGCCGAGCCCCAGCCCGACACCGAGCGCGCAGCGCCTACCGTCGACCCCCGACCCCGAGCGGCCGACCCTGCCGCGCGGCGGCCGGGAGATCTTCCCCACCTACCGCCTGGTCGGGTACGCCGGGCTGACCGGCGCGTCGACCCTGGGTCGGCTCGGCACCGGTCCGCTGGACCAGCGGGTCCGCGAGCTGGAGCGGCGCGCCCGCCCGTACGCGGCCGGTCGCAAGATCCTGCCGGTGCTGGAGGTCATCACCACCATCGTGCAGTCGGGCCCGGGCGCGGACGGCAAGTACCGGAGCCGGTTGAGCGACAAGAACATCGGGGTCTACCTCGCCGCCGCCCGCAAGCGGAAGGCGCTGCTGCTGCTCAACATCCAGCCGGGCCGCTCGGAGTTCCTGACCGAGGCCAAGGCGTACGAGCGATGGCTGCGTGAGCCGGACGTCGGCGTCGCGCTGGACCCGGAGTGGGCCATGGACCCCGGGCAGCGGCCGGGACGCGCGTACGGCCACACCACCGGCGCGGAGCTGAACCAGACAGCCGCCTACCTGGCCGACCTGGTCCGCCGCCACGACCTGCCGGAGAAGGTGATGGTCTACCACCAGGTGGCGGCGAGCGTCGTGCGCAAGGAGTCCGGGCTGAAGGCGCACCCGGGCGTGGTCAGGTCAAGTCGGTCGACGGGCTGGGTCCGCCCGGTCCGAAGGTCAACACCTACCGGGTGGTCAACCGGACCACGCCGAAGCACGTGCACGCCGGGTTCAAGCTGTTCTTCACCGAGGACACCGAGGGCAGCAGCCGGCTGATGACTCCGCGCGAGGTGCTGGGGCTCAAGCCGCGGCCCGAGTACGTGATGTACGAGTAGGGCTCGGCGACTGTCGGCCCCGTCCGGCACAATGACCGGCGTGACCGAGCTCTACCTGACCGGCAACGAGGCCGCGGACCACCTGCTCTCCACCGACGACAACGCGCTGCTGATCGGCATGCTGCTGGACCAGCAGGTGCCCATGGAGAAGGCGTTCAGCGGGCCGTGGGTCATCGCCGAGCGGATGGGCGGCACGCTCGACGTGGCGGCGATCGCGGCCAGCGACGAGGAGGAGTTCGTCGCGCTGTGCTCGACCCCACCGGCGATCCATCGCTTCCCGGGCTCCATGGCCAAGCGGGTCCGCCAGTGCTGCCAGGTCCTGGTCGAGCGCTACGACGGGCAGGCCGCCAACGTGTGGCGGAACCAGCCGACGGGGGAGGCGGTCAAGGCGGCGCTGGCGACCCTGCCCGGCTTCGGGGCCGACAAGGCGGCCATCTTCACCGCCGTGCTCGGCAAGCGGCGCGGGGTGACCCCGCCCGGGTGGCGCGAGGCGGCCGGCTACTACGGCGAGCCGGACACCTTCCGGTCGGTCGCCGACATCGTCGACCAGGACTCGCTGGCGCGGGTCCGCGAGACGAAGCAGCAGGTCAAGGCAGCGGCGAAGAAGGCGGGGACGTCACCCGCCGGCTGACGTCGTGCCAGGATCAACCGTGGATATCGCGCAGATCCGTCGTAGTCGGGGCTACCACGCGCTGATCGGGGTCGGTCTGGTCAGCTACGGCCTGGTCCATCTGGTGCTGGCCTGGCTCGCGCTGCAGATCGCGTTCGGCCGCCGCGAGGATGCCTCCGCCGGGGGAGCGCTGCAGCAGCTGACGCAGCAACCGCTGGGCAGCCTGCTGCTCTGGGTCGATGGCGATCGGTCTGTTCACCCTGGTGCCCTGGCAGGTGTTCGAGGCGACCATCGGCCGGGAGGAGGCAAACCGCGACGGACGGCTGCGGAAGCGGTTGTCCTCGGCCGGCCGGGCCGTGGTCTACCTAGCGCTCGGCATCCTGGCCGTCGGGGTGGCCATGGGCAGCGGCGGCGGGTCAGGAAGCGGAGAGGAGACGGTGTCGACCCGGCTGATGGCCCTGCCGTTCGGCCGGTTCCTGGTCGGCGCCGTCGGCATCGCCGTGATCGCGGTCGGCATCTCGCAGATCGTCAAGGGGGTCAAGCAGAACTTCACCGAGGACCTGGACTCCGGTGTCAGTCGGAACGTCCGCCGCCTGGGCACCGTCGGCTACTGCGCCAAGGGCGTCGCGCTCGGCATCATCGGCGCGTTGTTCGGGTACGCCGCGCTGACCTACGACCCGGAGAAGGCCGGTGGCCTGGATGCGGCGCTCGACACGATTCGCCAGCAGCCGTTCGGCACTGCGCTGCTGGTGATCATGGCGCTGGGCCTCGCCAGCTTCGGGGTGTTCTGCTTCGTCTGGGCTCGGCGCGCGCGTTACTGAGCGCCGGCGTCGAAGGCCTTACGTTCCAGAAGCCTTCGTCCACGGCGACGGCCTCGGGCAACGGGAAGGGCCCGAGGCCTCCACCCGACGCACTAACGGTGACCTGGCGAAATGGCACTTGTCTCCTGGACGCACCTTTGATATAACAAACTAACAAAGATGCGAGGAGTTGTGATGGTCACGGAAGTCTCCGCAGGAAACGGGGGAGGGGGCCGGCCCGATGCCGCCGAGCCCGACCTCGCCGCACTGGCTCGCCAGGCCCGCTGGCTGGTGATCAAGACGGTGACCGAGATCAAGGCCGGGCATATCGGTGGGCCGCTGTCGATGATGGACCTGCTGGTCAGCCTGTACTTCGGTGAGCTGCGCATCCGGCCGGAGGAGCCGGACTGGCCGGACCGGGACCGGTTCATCCTGTCCAAGGGCCACGCGGCGATCGGCCTGTACGCGGTTCTCGCCCTGCGTGGCTTCCTCGACGTCGAGGAGCTCTCCACCTTCGACCAGGGCGACTCGCGGTTACAGGGGCATCCGGACGTGACCCGGCTGCCGGGCCTGGAGGCCTCGACGGGGTCGCTCGGCCAGGGACTGTCGCTCGGGGTGGGCATCGCCCTGGGGGCCCGGCTCGCCGAGAAGCCGTTCCACACCTTCGTGCTGCTCGGCGACGGGGAGATCCAGGAGGGCATGGTCTGGGAGGCCGTGCAGGTCGCCGCCCGCTACCGGCTGACCAACCTGACCGCGATCGTGGACCGCAACGGGCTGCAACAGTTCGGGCTGCCCTCGACCGACATCACCACCCACACCGACCGGGGCGACCGTCGGGACCCCTGGTACGGCGTTGACCTGGCCGCAGTCTTCCAGGCCTTCGGCTGGCGGGTCGTCGAGCTGGACGGCCATGACCTCGACCAGATCCGGAACGCCCTGCGGCTGGCGCGGTCCGGCGACCCGGCCGGCCGGCCCACCGTACTGCTGGCCCACACGGTCAAGGGGAAGGGGCTCTCGCTCGCGGAGGGCCAGCACACCTGGCACAGCATCGTGCCGACGGCCGAGGACTTCGAGCGGGCCCGGCACGAGCTGGAGCCCGACGAGCTCGATCTGCTCGACGCGACTGGAAATGAGGTGCGGGCATGACCGCCATGCGGGACATCTGGGGCGAGACGCTCGTCCAGCTGGGGACCGACGACCCGCGTACGGTCGTGCTGGACGGCGACCTGGCCAACTCGACGAAGGCCGACAAGTTCGCCCGGGCGCACCCGGACCGGTTCTTCCAGATGGGCATCGCCGAGCAGAACCTGATCGGCGCGGCTGCGGGTCTCGCCTCCGTCGGCTACGTGCCGTGGACGTCTTCCTTCACCGTCTTCTTCACCCACCGCGCGATCGACCCGATCCGGATGCTGGTGGCCCAGAGCCACGCCAACGTCAAGATCGCCGCGTCGTACTCGGGCCTGCTCGTCGGCGCCGTCGGCAAGACCCACCTCGACGTACAGGACCTGGCGATCATGCGGGCCATGCCCGACATCGCGGTGGTCGCTCCGGCGGACGAGGTCGAGCTGCGCGCGGCCATGGACTGGGCCCACCACCATGTCGGTCCGGTGTACCTGCGGCTGGCCCGGGACAACGTCGTCGGTGTGTTCGGCCCGGACTACACGTTCGTACCGGGCGCGGTTCACCGGCTGCGGTCCGGTGCTGATGTGGCGCTGGTCTCCACCGGAGCGCAGACCGCGCGGGTGCTCGAGGCGGCCGAACGCCTCGGCGAGTCCGGCATCGCGGCGACGGTGCTGCACGTGCCCTCGCTCAAGCCGCTGGACACGAAGGCCCTGGTCGAGCTGGTCGGGAGGTCGCCGCTGGTGGTGACGGTCGAGGAGCACTCGGTGCTGGGCGGCCTCGGCGGCCTGGTCGCCGAAGTGCTCACCAGCGTCGGAACGGCGCCCCGGATCGAGCGGATCGGTCTGCAGGACACCTGGGGTGAGTCGGCCGGCAACGACTTCCTGCTCGACAAGTACGGCTTGTCCCCGGCCCGGATCACCGACCGGGTGCAGCAGGTGCTGGCCGCGCGATGACCGCCCCTTGGACGAAGGCTTGGGGGACGACCCCCTTGGACCCCCGATGAGCTCCCAACGCAGCTACGTCGTCGACGTGATCGCGGGTGACGGCATCGGCCAAGAGGTCGTGCCGGCCGCCATCCGGTGCGTCGACGCGGTGGCGCAGACGTACGGGTTCCGGGTCAGCTGGCGGTCGCGGGACTGGGGGTCGGACCACTACCGCAGCCACGGCCGGATGATGCCGGCCGACGGCATCGCGCAGCTGGCCGACGGCGACGCCATCCTGCTGGGCGCCGTCGGCGCGCCGGACATCCCCGACGACGTGACCCTCTGGGGTCTGCTGATCCCGATCCGGCGGGAGTTCCTGCAGTACGTGAACCTGCGTCCCGTCCGGATGCTGCCCGGGGTCGTCTCCCCGCTACGGGACGCCGAGGGCGTGGACATCCTGCTTGTTCGGGAGAACGTGGAGGGGGAGTACTCCGAGGTCGGCGGCCGGCTCTACCGGGGCCGGCCGGAGGAGATGGCGGTTCAGGAGGCCGTCTTCACCCGGACCGGGGTCTCCCGGGTCGCGGCGTACGCCGTGGCGCAGGCCCAGGCCCGGCGCGGCCTCCTCACGTCAGCCACCAAGTCCAACGGGATCATCCACACGATGCCGTTCTGGGACGAGGTCGTTGCTGAGGTCGTCGGCGAGGCCGGGGGAGTAAAACTGGACAAGATGCTGGTCGATGCCCTTGCCGCCCGGGTCGTGCTCCAGCCACGCAGCCTGGACGTGATCGTCGCCTCCAACCTGTTCGGCGACATCCTCTCCGACCTGGCCGCCGCGGTGGCCGGGTCCATCGGAGTCGCCCCGAGCGGCAATCTCAACCCGCCGCGGGACCATCCGTCGATGTTCGAGCCGGTACACGGATCCGCGCCGGACATCGCCGGCCAGGGCGTCGCGAACCCGGTCGGCCAGATGTGGGCGGCCGCCATGATGCTCGAGCACCTCGGGGAGGTCGAGGCGGGCCGGGCGCTGATCTCGGCCTTCGAGGCCGCTCTCGGCGAGGGCGTACGCACCCGGGACCTCGGCGGCACGGCCGGCACCGAAGAGTTCACCACCGCGGTCCTCGGCCGCATCCCTAGCGCCAGCCCCAACCCGACAGGAGACCCCCATGCGTGACCAGAAGCTGTTCCTCGACGGTCGCTGGGTCGACGGTGTGGACACCTTCGCCGTGCACGACCCCTTCGACCAGAGCCAGATCGGTAGGGTCGCAGTGGCCAGCCCCGACCAGGCCGCCGAGGCGGTGTCGGCGGCGAAGGCGGCGATGCGGGTCGGATGGCCGGCTTCCGCCCGGGCCGACCTGCTGCTGGAGACCAGCCGACTGGTCGCCGAGCGGGCGGAGGACTTCGCCGAGCAGATCCGGGCAGAGGCCGGCAAGCCGATCGCGGCCGCGCGGGTCGAGGTGTCCCGGGCCGTGACCACGCTGCGGGTAGCGGGGGAGGAGGCCCGGCGGCTGCCGTCGGAGACGGTGCAGTTCGACGAGATCAACGGCGTGGTGCCGTTCGGGTTCACGTTCCCGGAGCCGTTCGGGGTGGTGGCCGCAATCACCCCGTTCAACTTCCCGCTGAACCTGGTGCTGCACAAGGTGGCGCCGGCGCTGGCGGCCGGCTGCGCGGTCGTACACAAGCCGTCGGAGCGTACGCCGCTGACCGCCGGCCTGCTGGCCGAGACGCTGGCCGAGGCCGGGCTCCCGCCCGGCTGGTACAACCTGGTCACCGGCAAGCCAGCCGAGATCGTGGGGACCTGGAACGACCATCCCGACGTCGCGGTGCTGACCTTCACCGGCTCGGCCGAGGTGGGCTGGCAGCTGAAGAGCGCCTCACCGCGTAAGCGCCACATCCTCGAGCTCGGCTCCAACACCGCGGTGGTGGTGGCTGCGGACGCCGACCTGGCCCGCGCCGTCGATGCTGTGGTGACCGGCGGGTTCACCTTCAGCGGGCAGGCCTGCATCTCGGTGCAGCGGGTCTACGTCGAGGAGCCGGTGGCCGAGGAGTTCACCGCCCGGCTGGCCGCGGCGGTGGAAAAGCTCCAGATCGGTGACACCCGCGATCCGGACACGGTGGTCGGCCCGGTGATCAGTGAGCAGGCCCGGGAACGGCTGGTGCGCTGGATCGAGGAGGCCGTCGACGGCGGAGCCCGGATCGCGACCGGCGGCACCCTGGAGGGCGCCTGCCTGCGGCCGACCGTGCTGGCCGACGTGCCCGCGACCGCCCGGGTGGTCTGTGAGGAGGTCTTCGGGCCTGTCGCGTCGATCCGCACGGTGAAGTCGGTATCTGAGGGCATTGATGAGGTCAACTCGGCGCGCTTCGGCCTGAACACCTCGATCTTCACCTCAGACCTGGCGTCGGCGCTGCAGTTCGCCCGGGAGGCCGAGGCCGGCAGTGTCCTGGTCAACATCACGCCGTCGTTCCGTGCCGACCACATGCCGTACGGCGGGGTCAAGGACAGCGGCCAGGGCCGCGAGGGCGTCAAGTACGCAATCGCCGAACTGCTGGACCAACGACTCGTGGTCCTGGCGCCTTGACGAGTGGTAGTCATCGCGACTTGTCGCAAGATCGGTAAGCGCATACGTCACACAATTGATAGACCGCCATGTCGATAGTTGACCGCCCGAAACGATATCTATGTCGATTTATCACAGATATGTATCGCCATGTCGCAGCGGTCCGGCGCGCTCGAGCCGCCAGGCCTCATGCTGACGACGGCGGGATGTTCTGGTTGTGCCGGAAGACGTTGTCGGGGTCATACCGGCGTTTGACGTCCCGCAGCCGACCGAGGTTGAGCCCGTAGGAGGCGACGATCCGGTCGGCCTCGTCTTCCGCTGCGTAGTTCATGTAGGTCCGCGGCGCCATAAACGGCTGGAGGGTGGCGGTCGTGTCCCGCACCCACTGCACGTTGATCTCCGTGTCGGCCGGATTCTGCCATTGGCCGGCCACGACGAGGTTGAAGCCGGGCTCGCGGTGGGGATAGGCGGTGGCCGTCGGATCGATACGGCATACCGCGCCGTGAAAATGCTCGATGACGATCGAGGTCATCGGCGACGGTACGGCATCGAAGGCGTTGACCAAGGCCGAGATGGCGGCATCGGTGAGCTCGGTGAGGAACGCCGAGCGCCAGTAACTCAGTGCGCCCCGGGGGAAGGCACCGTCCAGCATGGTGTTGACCGCGGGGTACGGCATCGGAGCCACCAGGTCCATCGCCGGCGGACCGAACTCCCGCAGCGGCCGCAGCTCAGCCTCGGCCGCGGCGATCGCACCGGCGTGGCAGAGTGGGATTCCGCACAGTTTCGTGCCGCTGCCATCCGGTGCGTGGGTGAGTGCACAGAACACCGACGCATCGTCGGACAGCTCCGCGGCGAACTGCCGGTACCTGGCCACCACGTCACCGGCAGCGGCCAGCGGATGCGCGAGGATGCCCCCGAGAACGGTGTCCAGGGCGTGGGTCTCGAACTCCAACGAGGCGGCAACGCCGAAGTTGCCGCCGCCCCCGCGGAGGGCCCAGAACAGGTCCGGCGCGTGCTCATCGTCGACCATGCGCACGGCACCATCAGCGGTCACCAGCTCGACGGCCTTGAGGTTGTCGATCGCCATGCCGTACCTGCCCATCAACCAACCCAGACCGCCGCCCAGCGTCAACCCGGCGACCCCTGTCGTCGAGACCAGGCCGCCGGTGGTCGCCTGCCCGTAAGCGTGGGTGACGCGGTTGTACCCGTTCCACGTGGCGCCGCCCTGCGCTCGCGCCCGACGGCGGCTCGGGTCGACGTCAACGCTGCGCATCAGTGACAGGTCGATCATCAGCCCACCGTCGATGACGGCACGGCCGGCCACGTTGTGCCCCCCGCCACGAACCGAGATCTCCAGCCCCGCGCTGCGGCCGAACGTCACAGCGTCGCGCACGTCCGCGACGTTGTGGCACCGAGCGATCAGGCCGGGACGCCGGTCGACGAGACCATTGTGGACCGCTCGGACCTCGTCGTAGCCCACGTCGTCGGGCCCGACCAGGAACCCGTTGAAGTTGACCAGGAAATCATCTGGCACGGCTACCGGACGCATTGTCCGCCCTCCTCTACATGGAGGTGCGCTTGCCCCTCCGACGATAGGACGTCCAGACCATCGGAGCAAGATCCTCCGAACGGCCGCCGTAACTCGATTGCGGCTTTCAACCTCGGAGATCTCTGCGGGCGCAGCAGTACTTGTTCCTCGTCGAAATAGGGGACCATTCAAGCGTGGGACACACCGCATCTAGCGCGGATATCCACGTCTCGTTGCTCGGTGGTTTCTCCGTTGCGGTCGCTGGACAGCCGGTATCAGATCACTGGCGTCTGCGTAAAGCCAAGACGCTGGTGAAGCTGCTTGCTCTCGCGCCCGGGCACCGCATGCATCGCGAAGTCGCGGTGGGCGTGCTCTGGCCGGACGCCGAACCGCAGGTGGCAACGAACAACCTGCATCAGGTCCTGCACAACGTGCGTAGGATGCTGGGCCCAGCATCGATCGGTCTCGTCGACGATGTCGTACGCCTCAGCCCCGCCGGTCGACTCACCGTCGATATCGACCAGTTCGAGCAAGCGGCCGCCGTGGCTCGCCGCGGCGCCGACATCGCGGCTCTCCAGCACGCAGTCCAGCTGTGGACCGGGCCTCTGCTGCCCGAGGACCGGTACGCCGATTGGGCCGAGGAGCATCGGGACAGGCTCACCGAGACCCATGCCGCCGTGGCCACGCTGCTCGGATCGGCGTTGGCTGCGCGAGGGGACCATGAGGCCACCCTCGCGCTGCTCGAACCGCTCGCGTTCGCGCGTCCCAGGGACGAACACCTGCATCGGGTCCTGATTGCTTCGCTCGCCTCCTCCGGCCGGCGCTGGGAAGCCATCGAGGCATACGAGCGGTTACGCGACGCACTGGACGAGGCGTACGCCGCCGAACCGGAACCGCAGACCAAGGTGCTCTATCGACGGCTCCTCACCGGCGAGCAGGTTGCTCATGCGCCACACCCGACGGGCCCCGGCCGGCCGGCCCTCGTGGGACGACGACCGGAGTGGGAGAGGCTGCGCTCGGCCTGGCAGCGGGCGAGCGACGGCGAGTCCCATCTGTTCCTGATCACCGGCGAGGCCGGTATCGGCAAGACCCGCCTGGCCGAGGAACTACTTGTCTGGGCAGAACAGAAGGGGATTGCCACCGCGCGGACGCGCTCCTACAGCGCCGACGGGCGCCTGACGCTCGCGCCAGTGGCCGAATGGTTGCGCAGCGACGCGGTCCGCCGATCCTTGGGTCAGCTGGACGACGTGTGGCTGACCGAGATCGCACGCCTGGTGCCCGAGCTTCTGGTCGAGCGGCCCCAGCTGCGGCGACCGGAGGACCTGACCCAGTTCGGTCAGGGCCAGCGCTTCCTCGAGGCGCTCTCGCGAGCCGTGCTCACCGCGCCGCAACCGTTGCTCCTGATGATCGACGACATGCAGTGGTGTGATCAAGGGACGTTGGAGTGGCTGCACTTCCTGCTGCGGCCCGACCGGAGGCAGCGTCTTCTGGTTCTCGGCACCGCGCGCCAGGAGGATCTGGTGCCCTCGCACCGGCTCGCACCCTGGCTCCTGCGCCTGCGCAGCGAAGGCAGCGCCACCGATCTCGCGCTCGAGCCGCTGGGCGTCGCCGAGACGGCTCAGCTGGCGTCGCAGGTCATCAGACGTGAGCTGGATGACCGGTCGGCGTCACAGCTCTATGCCGAGACCGACGGCAACCCGTTGTTCGTCGTCGAGATGGCGAGGGCCGGTCTGGGCAGGGGAGCGCGGCAACGGTGGAGCGGGGGGCATGACCTCTCCGGTCCTCGGTTCGCCACCACCGATCTACCCCCTCGGATGCATGCCGTCATCGCCGGTCGGCTGACCCAGCTCACGTCCGGAGCGCGCGAGCTGGCCGGCCTTGCCGCGGCCGTCGGGCAGACCTTCACCGTCGAGCTCCTGAGCGAGGCCAGTGGCGCCGACCCGGCCAGCCTGACGGAGAGGTTGGACGAGCTGTGGCACCGGCGCATCGTGAAAACCGCTCCGCAACAGACCGTGCTGAGCCCTGGGAACGCCTCGACAGGTGCGACGTCCGGCCCGGGCGCGATCATGTTCGACTTTTCGCACGACAAGATCCGCGACGTCGCCTACGCCGAGCTCAGCCCCGTCAGACGACGTGACTGGCACTCACGCATCGCGCAAGCGATGGAACGTCTTTGCGCCAACGACCTGGATCCGGTCAGCGGGCAGCTGGCCAGCCAGTACGAACACGCGGGGGAGGCGGTCCGGGCGATCCCGTTCTACCAGCGTGCGGCCGAGGTCGCGATGCGGGTCTATGCCCATGAGGAAGCCATCGCCCTGATCAGACGGGGCATGGGGCTGTTGGATGGCATGACGGACCTGGCGCGCCGTGATGAGCAGGAGGTGCGACTGCTGCAGTTGCTCGCCCTCGCACTGGTGGCCACCCATGGCTACGGAGCACCGGGGGTGCTGGAGGCCTTGTCTCGGGCGCAGTCGTTGAACTCAGAGCTGGGCAAGCCAGCCGAACCTCCCGTTCTGAGGGCGCTGGCCATCGCCCATCTCAACAACGGCGACTTCCGCGCTGCAAACGGATTCGGTGAGCAGCTACTCCGGTTGGCCACTCAAGAATGCGACCCGATCCTGCTGGTCGAGGCTCACTACGTGCAAGGGGTGGCGCTTTTCTGGACCGGCTCCTTCGCTGAATCGAGCAGCCATCTGGAACAAGCGCTCGGGTATTACGATCCGAAGCATTCGCCCGCGCACATCACGCGATATTCGCAGGACCCGAGCGTGGTCTGCCGATGTCGCTTCGCCTTCAACCTGTGGTGCAGGGGTTACCCCGACGAGGCGAGAACCGTGCAACTCACGGCGATGGCCCAGGCCGGGGCCTTGGCGCATCCGTTCAGCCTCGCCTATGCACTGACCTGGGATGCGATGTTGCACCATGCGATGGGTGATAGCGATTCGGTGCTCGAGTCGGTCGGTGCCATCACGACCCTCAATGGCAAACACCCGTTGCGGTTCTGGTCGTCCTGGGCGACAGTGCTGCACGGGTGGGCACTAGCGGAAGCGGGCCAGCCGGAGCGGGGGATCGCGGAGATTCGACGCGGAGACGGGGAGCTGCGCGCAGTTGGCGGTCGCTTCCTCCGGCCCTTCGTCATCCGTCTGCTGGCGGAACAGTTCAGGAGGTTGGGCCGGATCGAGGATGGCCTCGCCCTCCTCACAGAGTTCTCGACCGGCGCCGGCACCGATCAGTCCTGGTGCGACGCCGAGCTGCAGCGGCTCCGCGGTGCGCTGCTGTTGGCGCACGGCCGTGAGCCGGAGGCGGAAGCGGCGTACCGCCGCGCCATCGAGATCGCGCAGCGTCAGCAGGCCAAGGTGTTCGAGCTCCGGGCCACGACCAACCTGGCGGAGCTATGGCTGAGGCAGGGCAGGCCCACCGAGGCTCGTCGCGTGTTGGCCGAGGTCTACGGCTGGTTCACCGAAGGCCGCGACACGTCGGACCTGAGGATCGCGCAGGCGCTGCTCGACGCCGCTCGCTGAGCAAGGGTCGCTCGAGCGCGCAAAGAATCTGCAAAGTGGCTCTTCCTAGGGTGCGCGCATGACGTCACTCGGACCCCCGAGGGACGGCTCCACCACCCACCGAGTCATGGGAGTTGATCATGACACGCTCTTGCCACCGCGCGGTCGTGCTGGCCAGCACGTCGGCCGCGCTCATCCTCGGCCTGGTCGCCACGCCTGCGGCGGCCGGACCTACGTCCGGCCAGGCCGACCCCGGCGTAGCGCTGGACTGGCAGCGAACCGCGCTGCGCACGGTGTTCACCGAGGGGGCGACGCCAGTCCCCGCGGGCCCGCTGTATCTCGGCTTCACCTCGCTGGCGGTTGATGATGCCGTTCGGACAGCGAGCGGGCAGCCCCACGTGTCGGCCGCAGCGGCGGCCGCCGTGGCCGCGCATGACGTTCTGGTCGCGTACTTCCCGGCATCGGCCGCCAAGTTGGACGCCGACCTCACCGCCAGCCTTGCGGCCATACCGAACGGTCGGCCCGAGGATCGCGGCGCAGCGATCGGTCGAGCGGCCGCCGCCAGGATGATCGCCAGCCGCGTCGACGACGGTCGGAATGCCGCTGTCGTCTACAGCCGCGACCCGGCGCCGGGAATCTGGCAGCCCGGACCCACCGGGATGGCGGTCGCCTGGTTGGGCTTCGTCAAGCCGCTGGTCGTGCAGAATACGGTCAGCGTCGACGGCCCCGATCCGCTCGGCAGCGCCGCTTACGCCGCCGACTTCGACGAGGTCAAGCGCTCCGGTTCAGCGAGCTCGACCGAGCGTACGGATGCCCAGACCGCGACAGCGCTCTTCTTCAGCGTGAACCCGGTTTCGCAGCTGCGTGAGGCCCTGTTGCGACGCCTGGACAGCCAACCGCTGTCCCTGGCGCAAACCACTCGGTTGTTCGCCACGCTGGATGCGGCCACGGCCGACGCACTGATTCAGGGCTGGCGGCTCAAGTACGAGCTGGGCTTCTGGCGCCCGTTCCAGGCCATCCCGGCTGCGGCCACGGATGGCAATGACGCCACGACGGCGGACCCTTCCTGGACACCACTCCTCCCGTCGACTCCGCCTTACCCGGACTACGTGAGCGGCCACGCGTGCGTCGTCGCGGCCTTCACTGCGACCGTGGGACCGGTCATCGGCGACCGCGTGGCGCTGAAGCTGCCCTCACTCAATACCAACCCGGGGCGCACGTACCGGACCCTGCGAGACCTCGAGCACGACGCCTTCATGGCCCGAATCTGGCTCGGGATCCACTTCCGTGACGCCATGGAGGACGGCTACCGGTTGGGGCACGTCGTCGGTACCCAGGTGAGAAGCGAGCTGGGATAACCCGCAGGTCGGCGCTCGCGGCTCGAGCTTGACGTCTCCTCGCGATCCCTGTCGGCGCAGGTTCCTGACGGCCTGCGCCGGCAGCGGGGAGGGGAACCAGCCAGCGTCCTGGACAGCCGCGATCGATCCGACACCGACTGGGCTTCGTCCAGGGCGCCTCATCACGCCTGTCCGATAAGCAGCATTATGTCAAGTAATGGTGAGGCTGGGCGAGCTCGCCCAGCTCGTCGCTTCGGTCCTCGGACCAGTGTGACGTGGCGGCCGGTAACGGCCGAAGCGCTGGGTTCGTGTCAGCCCGCCACGAGGGCGGTGACCACGAACCCAGCACGAACCGAGTGATCCAGAGAGGCGGTCAGCCTGCGAGACCTCCCGCCCGGGCACGGTCGGACACCTGTGCCGACGGTGCTGCGGTGTCGGACTGATCGTCGACCGGAGCAGGCGGCGTCGTCCAGAACTTCCGGTCGAACACCAGCAGGACGAGGGCGACGACAGCCCAGATCACGCAGTACAGCCAGGTCAACGTCGTAGTGTCCGCAGCATCCGGCCACAGCGTGCTGGTCTCGATGGTTCCCTCGGCGGCGTGCGCGATCAAGGTCAGCAGTGAGCTGCCCGACGCATGGTTGAACAGCCAGGCGTACCAGAACGTGACGGAGACCGTGGCCAGCGCCTCGATCGGGCTTGACCCGAACTGACCCATCACGAAGAGCGGGAGGTGCCAGACAGTGACCCCGACGGCCATCAGGACGGTGGCCGCGAGCGGAGTCCGCGTCAGTTGCAGTGTCGGCTGGGCCCAGCCGCGGAAGCTCGACTCCTCCGGCAGCTGCGCGTTCATCGGGTTCACGATGTTGATGGCGATCGCCATCGGGATGCTGTACCAGAGGTTGAGGGCGCCGAAGTCCGGCACGGGCGCGCCCAACGCCGTGTTGAGCCCGATCGAGGTGAACTTGACCATCAACGGCACGGCGAGGGCGAGGGCGTACCAGACCCAGCTGACCCGCCAGCGGATCAGCCGCTTGCCCATCGCCTTGAGCCCGGCGACGCCCTCGGTCACGCCGACCACGATCAGAGCGGCGACGAGGACACCCGGGGCGAAGAAGCTCTGCCACGGAATGGCGCCCCAGCTAAGGGCGATGGCCAGCAGGAAGAACACGAGGACGCGATGACGTCGGATCACGGACATGACAAACCTTCTTTGCGTCGATGGGCCGGGATTGACCCACCTCCACGGTGTCAAGCCCGCGCATCGCCCTCCAGCCAGCAGACAGGCCACCTTAAGGGCGGTTTTCTCCCCTGTCGGTCACCCGGCGGCGACGTTAGGGTGAGCAGCAATGCGGCAGGTGCTCGACGGGAGGGCGCACGCCAATGGCCAGTGATCCGCGAGCGTCCCGCTCCTGGTTGCTCTGGGCCGTCGCCGTGACCGGCATCGCCGTGCTCATCGGCGTCCTCATCCTCAGCCTCGCCAGTTCCCGGCTGGAGCCCTCGGCGCTTCGCCTCTTCCTGCTCGGCTGGATCGTCATCCCGTACGCCGTGAGCGGCGCGCTGGCCTGGTGGCGGCGGCCGGCCAGCCGGCTGGGTCCGCTGATGCTGCTCACCGCCTTCGTGATGGGCCTGGTTCCGCTGCAGTGGTCCAGCCAGCCACTCCTCTACAGCGTGGGTCACCTGCTCGACATGGTCCCGGCCGCCGTGTTCCTGCACACGTTCCTCGCCTTCCCGACCGGGCGGCTGAGCGGTCGGTGGGAACGGGTGCTGGTGGGCACGGCGTACGTCATCACGATCGGACTCCAGGTGGTCAAGGTCGTGCTGGGGGTCAATCCGGACAGCGTCTTCAGCGTCCTGGACAACGTCGCCGCCGGCAATGTGGTGGAAGTCGTTCAGCTGACACTGGTCGCTGTCTGCCTGCTGCTCGGTGCTCTGCGGCTCTTCCGTCGAGGCTCCGGCGCGAGCCGAACACGGCGCCCGGCCGCCCTGGTGGTCGACGCCTTCGGCCTGGCCCTGGTCATGCTCGCCGCCCTCTACGTGAGCGGGCTCTTCGCCTGGCCGTTCGTCGAGATCATCCGGCTGGTGACCTTCGCCGCCCTCGGGCTGGCGCCGATCGCGTTCCTGTTCGCGCTGCTCGACCTGCAGCTTGCCCGGGGTGAGATCAGCGCACTGCTGGTGGAGCTGCGCGCGGACCCGACCGCCGACCTGCAGGCGCCGCTGGCCCGGGCCTTGCGGGACCCGTCGCTGCGACTGTCCTACTGGCTGCCCGAGTTCGCCGGCTGGGCCGACCAGGCCGGAGCGCCGGTGCCGGTGCCGATCGCGGACGAGCGCCGCGCCGTCCGCCTGCTCGACCGGGACGGCGAGCCCACGGCGGCTCTCACCTTCGACCGGTCCCTGGAGGACGAGCACGAGCTGCTCGATGCGGTCATGGCGGCGGCCGCCATCGCGCTCGAGAACGGCCGGCTGCGCGCCGAGCTGCGCGCCCGGCTCGCCGAGCTCCAGGGGTCCCGGGTCCGGGTGCTGGAGGCGGGACGGCAGGAACGCCAGCGGCTGGAGCGGGATCTGCACGACGGCGCCCAGGTCCGGCTGGTCGCCCTCTCCATGGAGCTGGACCTGATCGGCGAGGACCCGGCGGCCGACCCAGTCCTCAAAGCTCGGCTGCGCAACGCCAAGGACGAGGTACGGGCATCGCTGACCGAGCTGCGGGACGTTGCTCGGGGCATCTATCCCGCCGTGTTGAGCGGGCACGGCCTCGGGGTGGCGCTGGAGTCACTGGCCGCTCATGCGACCGTCCCGGTCCAGCTGAGTGTCGACCTCGACGACCGGCCGCCGGAAGCGGTGGAGGTCGCCGCGTACTACGTGGTCAGTGAGGCTCTGGCCAACATCGGCAAGCACTCCACGGCCACGGCGGCCGAGGTCGACGTGCATCGCCGTGGTTCGCGGCTGTCGGTCGAGGTCTCGGACAACGGCGCGGGCGGAGCCGAGCTGGGCAGCGGCAGCGGCTTGCGTGGTCTCGCCGACCGGGTCGAGGCGCTCGGCGGGTCGCTGACCGTGCGCGACGGGGATCGCGGTGGAGTGTGCGTCCAGGCGGAGCTGCCATGTCCGTGAGCGGTGACTCCTCGTCGGTTCCCGAACCTGCGCTCCGGGTGGCGATCGTCGAGGACAGCGTGCTGCTGCGCGAGGGCCTGCGGCGCATCCTGACCGGGGCCGGACATGAGGTGCTGGCCGCGTACGGCAACACCGACGACCTGATGAGCTGGCTCCGGGTGGAGACGCCGGACGTCGTGCTCTTGGACATCCGGCTGCCCCCGACCCACACCGACGAGGGCATGCGCGCCGCGCTGCAGATCCGCCGGGAGTACCCCACGGTCGCCGTGCTCGTGCTGTCCCAGTACGTCGAGCTCGGACTTGCCCTGCAGCTGTTGAGCGAGTCCAGCGAAGGTGTCGGGTACCTGCTCAAGGACCGGATCGGCGATGTCGCCGAGTTTCTCGCCGACGTACGCCGGGTCGCGGCCGGTGGCTCGGCGATCGACCCGCAGATCGTCTCCACGCTGCTCCGGCGCCGACGCCATGACGATCCGATGGAGCGACTGACCCGACGGGAACGGGAGGTGCTGGAGCTGATGGCTGTCGGCACCTCCAACGCCGGGATCGCGGACCGCCTCGTGATCACCCAACGCGCCGTCGAGAAGTACGTCTCCAGCGTGTTCGACAAGCTCGGCCTCCCCTCGACCGGCACCGAGTCGCGGCGGGTCCTCGCCGTCCTGCTGTATCTCCGGAGCTGACCCCTGGCGTGCTTTAGCACGATCGTGCTATTCTGTTCCGCGTGCGTAAGGGCCAGCTGACACATCAGACGATCCTGGACGAGTCGGTGCAGCTCGCCTCCCGTCTGGGTCTGCTCGGTCTCAGCGTGGGCGGGCTGGCCGACGAGGTCGAGATGAGCAAGAGCGGACTGTTCGCCCACTTCCGCTCCAAGGAGCAGTTGCAGCTCGAGACGCTGGCCCACGCGCGTTCGCTGTTCATCGACGTGATCATCCGGCCGACCCGAAAGGTCCCGGACGGCGAGCCGCGACTGCGCGCCCTGGTCGACCGGTGGTTCATCTGGGCCGACGAGTCGCTCGGCGGCGGCTGCCTGTTCGTCGCCGCAGCGGTCGAGCTCGATGACCGTCCTGGTCCCCTGCGCGACGCCCTGGTCACCAGCGAGCGCGAGTGGCGCGGGCTGCTGCGCTCCGTCGTGCTGTCCGCGGTCGACCGGGGCGAGTTTGCGACTGACCTCGACCCGGACCAGTTCACCTACGAGCTGCATGCCCTGATGCTGGCCTACCACCACTCGAGCCGGCTGCTGACAAGTCGGGACGAGGCGGCGACCCGTACCCGGTCCGGCGTCGAGCGGCTGATCAGCGCCGCACGGCCGACCGTCTGATCCCCACACCCGAAGGAGAGAGATGGCCACGTCGTCAGCGAAGAAAAGCACGATCGTTCGTGCCAGGGCGGTGCGGTTGCTGGGCGTCCTGTCCTGGATCGCCCCCTCATCGGCCGCGTACCTCGCCAGCCGCTTGTGGTTCACGATCCCGTCGCACTCCCCTGCCTCCGCCGGCCTGGCGGGTGGCGTCCCGTTCCAGGTCGGCGTCGACGGTCGGTTGGTCCGTGGAGCCGTCTGGGGCGAGGGACCGGTGGTCTACCTCGTTCACGGCTGGGCGGGAGACAGCCGCCAGATGACACCGCTGGTCGCCCCGCTGGTGGCGGCCGGTCATCGCGTGGTGGCCTTCGACGGGCCCAGCCACGGTCGGTCCGACCCGGGCGCATCCGGACCGGGCCGCAGCCATGCGGTCGAGTTCGCCGACGCGTTGGCGGCCGTCGCCGCCCGACACGGACCGGCGCGGGTGGTGGTGGCCCACTCCATGGGCGCGATGGCCACCATGCTGACGCTGCGCTCCGGCCGGCTGTCGGCGGAGCGGCTGGTGTTCGTGGCTCCGATGCACGAGCTGCGCAGCTACCTCGACCGGTTCGCCGCCGGGTTGAACCTCGGACGTCGGGCCCGCCGCCGTCTGGACGCGTCCCTGGAGGCGCACGTCGGGATGCTGGTCGAGGAGTTCGCGCTGCTGAGCATGGCGGAGCAGGCCGGTACCCCTCCCCTGCTGGTCGTCCACGACCGCAACGACCGCCGTCTGGCCTGGGCCGAGAGTGTGGCGCTCGTCGACCGGTGGCCGGACGCCCGGCTCGTCACCACCGAGGGGTTGGGCCACAGTCGGCTGCTCGGCGATCCCGCGGTGCACGCCGAGATCGTCCGCTTCGTCAGCCCTTAGCGTCAGCCGGCCTCAGCACGGCCCAGCTGTGCGCCGCGACGGCCCCGGCGACCAGCGGCGACGATGACTCGAGAACCGTCCCCCCAACCGGTGCCGCGTACGGGCGGTCGGCCAGGTTGAGCACCAGGCTGAGGCGGGAGTCGGGGTCGCGCCGAGCGGCTGCATGAACCACCAGATGGTCCTTGGCGACCTCGGCGGTGGCGACAACGGCGTCGACCAGCCAGGGGTGCCGCCGGCGCAGTCCGAGCATCTGCCGGTACGCGGACTCGACCTCCGGACGGTAGTTGGCGAACAGCCCTCGTTCGGCCGGCAGCTCGGGCCGGACGGCGTCGTCACCGCCGGGACGCTGCTCCTTGACCGCCTCGAGGCCGAACTCGTCCCCGTAGTAGACGCTCGGCACCCCGGGTAGGAACCCCAGCAGGGCCACCGCGTGGGTCAGGTGGCGCCGGTCGCGGATCTGGCTGGCGACCCGCGTCACGTCGTGGTTGCTCAGGAACGTCATCGGGACCAGGTGCTCGAGCAACGTGCGGTGCCGGCCCAGCGTCCAGTCCAGCTCGTGCAGGTTGACGCTGTGCAGGGCGGACCAGATGGCGTGCCACAGCTCGTACTGCGTGACCGAGTCGATCCCGGATCGCGAGACGTAGCCGGCGTAGTCGCCGTGGATCATCTCCCCCACGATCCACGCCTCGCCGAACTCCTTCCGGACCTCGGGCAGCACCGCCGCCCAGAACGAGGGCGGCACCGCGTACGCCGCGTCCAAGCGCCAGCCGTCGATTCCCCGGCGCAACCAGTGCAGCATGACCTCGCGGATGAACTCCTGAACCCGCGGCGAGGCATGGTTCAACGTGACCAGCGTGTCGTGGCCCTCGAAGTAGTCGGCGGTGACTATGCCGTTGTGGTCGTAGAGACGGGAGACCCAGTCCGCGGATGGCGAGCCGGGTCCTTCGGCCAAGGCCCGGGCCACCGGAGGGAACTCTCGCCCGGCGTGGTTGAAGACCCCGTCGAGCAGGACGCGGATGCCGCGGTCGTGGCAGGTCCTGACCAGCCGGTCGAGGTCGTCGTCGTCACCGAGGCGAGGGTCGATGTGAAAATAGTCGGTGGTGTCGTAGCCGTGGCTGGTCGAGGTGAACACCGGACCCAGCAGTAGCCCGTTCGCACCGAGCGAGACCAGATGGTCCAGCCAGCCCTCGATCCGACGAAGGCCGTGCGGCACCCGCGGATTGCTGGCCGCCCCGACGAACCCGAGCGGGTAGACGTGCCACCAGATGACGTGTTTCATCCACGTTGTCACGTTCACCTCCCTTCTCGAACGATCCGGACACCACTCTGTCAGGAGGGGCTGGCGAGGGTACGCGGACCATGGCGAAACGCACCAACCGACCCGGGTGATCGGGCTGCTGCGGGAATGCATCGGGTGCGGCCGCGCTGCTCGCCAAGGACGTCCCGGCGATACTGACGGCGGCCGACCGGACGGTCATGCTAGACCGGGTCGGGTGAGCCGACCTCACGAGCTGGTCTGCGACGTTCTGGTCGTCGGCGGCGGCTGTGGCGGGGTGGCCGCCGCGCTCGCCGCAACTGCCCTCGGGCGGAGCGTTGTCCTCACCGAGGGCGAGGACCGGCTGGGCGGGCAGCTCACCAGCCAGGCCGTGCCGCCCGACGAGCATCCGTGGGTCGAGCGTACGGGGACGACGTCCACCTACCGGCGGCTGCGCGACGGGGTCCGGGACCGCTACCGGCGCACGCGCCGGCTGACCGAGACCGCCCGGCGTGACCCCCACCTCAACCCCGGTGCGGCGTGGGTCAGCAACCTGAGCGCCGAGCCCGAGGTGTTCCGCGCGGTGCTGGATGATCTGCTTCGCCCGGCCCAGGAGCAGGGGCTGCTGCAGATCCGATCCCACCACCGACCGGTTGGGGCGGCCACCGACGGGGACCGCGTCATTGCGGTGGACCTCGAGGACAGCGAGACGGATGAGCGACTCTCCGTTTCCGCGAGCATCGTGCTCGACGCCACCGAGGAAGGTGACCTGCTGCCCTTGGCGGGCTGCGAGTTCGTCATCGGCGCGGAGTCGGCCCGGGACACCGGCGAACCGCACGCGCTGGACGGGCCGGCCGATCCCACCGACCAGCAGGCGATCACCTGGTGTGCGGCCCTGGAGTGGCGGCCGGGCGAGAACCACACGATCGAGCGGCCGGTGGGCTACGAGTTCTGGCGCGCGTACCGGGCCGACTTCTGGCCCGGACCCCAGCTCGGCTGGGCCACCGAGGAGCCCGAGACCGGTCGAGCGTTGCGGCGGCCACTGTTCGGCGCGACCGGCGAACAGGACCTGTGGACGTTTCGCCGAGTTCGCTACGGCGGGCACTACGTCGATCCGGTGCCGGACGTGACGCTGGTGAACTGGCCGCAGGTCGACTACTGGCTCACTCCGCTGGTCGGTCC
This sequence comes from uncultured Actinomycetota bacterium, assembly GCA_963808435.1. GTDB lineage: Bacteria > Actinomycetota > Actinomycetes > Propionibacteriales > Propionibacteriaceae > Microlunatus. Next base: position 30,849 of record CAWEFW010000007.1, read on the forward strand.
GCCCCCATCCCCGCGGGCCGACGCGCTGGCCGCGGCCCGTGAGCTGACGCTGTCCTTCGTGCACTGGCTGCAGACCGAGGCTCCGCGACCCGACGGCAGAGCCGGCTATGCCGGGCTCCGGCTCTGTCCCGAGGCGACCGGCACCGCGGACGGCCTGGCCGCGGCCGCGTACGTCCGGGAGAGTCGGCGGATCGCCGCCGAGTTCACGGTGCTGGAGAACCATGTCGGCGTCGCGGCGCGACCGGGGGCGGACCGGGCCGCCGCGTTCGCCGACACGGTGGGCGTCGGCTGCTACCGGATCGACCTCCATCCGAGCACGGCAGGACGGCCCTACCTCGACATCGCGACGTACCCATTCCAGATCCCGCTCGGCGCGCTGCTCCCCCAACGCCTGGACAACGTGGTCGCGGCAGGGAAGTGCCTCGGCGTCACCCACATCACCAACGGCTGCTACCGGCTTCATCCCGTCGAGTGGAACGTCGGCGAGGCGGCGGGCGCTCTCGCCGCGTTCTGCCTGAACCGGAAGGTCAGCCCGCGAGCCGTGCGCGCGATCCCCGGCCTGCTCGAGGACTTCCAGGCAACCCTGAAGCGGCTGGGCCTGCAGCTGTCCTGGCCGGAGGCGATCCAGACCCAGGTTCGCTGACCGTCGCGGCTCAGCCCTGGGTGCGCGGGGTGAAGGCGCGCAGTGCGTCGAGATCGCTGTTCCGCGAGCGGACGTACTCCTCGGCCCAGGCGGCCCGGTCCGGGTAGCCGGACTCCGCGACGATACGGGCGCAGACAGCGTCGGCGTCGATCTCGGTGTGCCGCAACGACACCTGGCCGTCGTGCAGCAGGGCCCAGGCACCGCCGACCCGCCCGTAGGGCATGCCAACGCTGCCCGGATTGATGACCAGCCGACGGTCGACGAGCCGGACGAACGGCATGTGCGTGTGGCCGCAGACCACCGTGCGTACGCGTCCGTCCAGCCCGCTGAGCACCTCGATCCAGCGCTCCGGCGGGGAGTCGACCAGCACGACCTCGTCGTCTTCGCGCGGAGTTCCGTGGCAGAACACGGTCCGGCCGAACCCGGCCAGCTCCAGAGTGACCGGATGCGGCAGCCCGGCGAGCCGGGTGAGCTGGTCAGCCCGGAGGGCACCGGCTGCCCACTCCGACTCGGGATACGGCGAGGGGGCGCCGGCGGCGATCCCGGCGATCTCGCGGTCGGCGTTGCCGCGGACGAGGATGCCCCTCTCCCCGAGCCCGGTCAGGGCGTCCATCGTCTCCACCGGCATCGGGCCGGCGGCGTGGTCGCCGGTCACGACCACAACGTTCGCGGCGCGTACGTCGGGCTCGGCGAGGACCGCCTCCAGCACCGGCAGTACCCCATGCACGTCCGACAGCGCCGCGACGGTCTCCACCGAGGCTGCTCCGCTCATCGGCACCAGGCTAGCGACGGCTGGAGCGACCCGTGTTGTGATCGGTTGGTGACGGTGTGGGAGCACGAGCGGGCGCTGGCGCGGACCACGGTCGGATGGAGGCTGGGCAGCGTGGCCGCGGGGCTGGTGCTGGCTGCGGGGCTTCGGCGGAACTCATGGTGGCGGGCGTTCGGCCGGCAGCACACCGGCTGGGGTGCGGTCGACCTCCTGATCGCGCTGGTCGCCGGTCGGCTGCAGACGACCACCAGGACCACGAATGCGGCTGCCACGACGAGGTCGAGTAGCGGTGGCATAACCGTCGAGACGGGCCGCCGCACGGTGCTGGAGGCAACGGACATGGCCCCGACCCTAGGTCGTCCGGGCCCGGCGCGCATCGGTCGCACGACGGAGATCGCGCGACGGCTGCGGCCGTGCCAGAGCCGGGCGTCAGCGCGTAGGCAGACGGCCGAGCCAGCCGTACACCGCCACCACCGGAGCGAGCACCGCGGCCGAGGTGACCAGGGCGGTGCGCACCGAGGTCCCGCTGGCCAGGAGGCCGAGGGGCGGCCCGCCCGCGATCTGCCCGAGCGCGTTGACCTGGCCGTTCATCGACAGCACGGTCGCGCGGATCTCCGACGGGAGCTCCGAGTTCAGCCAGGTCGCCTCCACCGGCGCGGCCAGGGCGTACGCCGCACCGCGCAGCCAGAACCCGGCCAGGACGAGCCAGAGCGAGCCGCCGAGCGCGACGGCCAGGACGCAGAGAACGTTCAGCGCGGCCAACGCGGCCAGCACCCAGCCGGGATGACGGATCGTGATTCCGGCCGCGCCGCGCCGGTTGACCAGCAAGGAGGCGACCAGTGCCACCACGCTGCCGACAAGGCTGAAGCCGGCGAACCACAGCCCGACGCTGTCGGCGCCGAACAGTCGCGGCAGCGGGAAGTCCTCCAGGATGCGGACCAGCCAAAGCCGGTCGAACGCCTCGCTGGCCAGCCCGGCGAGAACGGTGACCAGCAGCAGGCCGCGCACGACCGGCCGGGCCGCCGCCAGCCGCAGCCCGGCGCGGAAGGTCGTCCCCATGTGCCGGAAGGTCTCCCGCCGGTCGAGCGGGGTCGGGGTGAAGTTCCGCTCGGGCATCGTCCGCAGCAGCCAGACGGTGAGTGCCAGGAACCCGAGACCGGAGATCACCATCGGCACCGCCAGTCCGGCCAGGCTGAGCAGACCGGCCACCATGGTGCCCACCAGGCCGGCGCCGAGGTGGATCTGTTGCTCCCGGGCGAACACAGGCGCAACCTGGTCGTCGCCAACCTCGTCGGTGATCCAGGCCTGGGTGGCGCCGGAGGTGAAGGTGTAGCCGATCCCCCAGACCACCTGGGCGGCCAGGACGGTGACCAGCAGTGGCACCGCTTGGAGCAGCAGGCCGATCCCGACGACCGCACACCCGATCAGCACCGAGGTCCGGCGGCTGTGCAGGTCGGCGACGATCCCGGTCGGCACCTCGAAGAGCAGGCAGGTGATCTCCAGCACCGTGCCGACCAGGACCAGCTGGAATGGGTTCAGGCCCACCACGGTGGCCATGAAGACCAGGTTGACGGTGAAGCTCAACGTGAAGCAGAACGTCGAAACCGCCGTGAGCACATAGAAGGTGCGCCGGGCGTCACCCTCCCCCGCGGGGCGACCCAGCCAGCTCACGGAGGCAGTCTGGTGGACTGCGGCCGGCCCCGCATCCGGTTTGCGGTCCGGCCGTTGGAAGCCGGCTACCCAGCCGCGGCACGCACCCGGTCCACCGCCGCAGTCGCCTCCGCCAGCACCAGGTCGGCGTTGATCGCCGCCCCGGCGCGCAGGCCGGCGTTCGCGGCCCCGATCACCTGAGCCATCGGGTCGGTGACGTTCCCGGCCACGTAGACCCCCGGCACCGACGTCGCTCCGGAAGCCGGGTCACTGGGCACGTGCTCGCCGAGCACCTGGTCCTGCCGGACCATCTCCACCGGTTCCAGGCCGAGCGGGACCAGCAGGCCGGCGTTGGCGTGGAAGCGGGGCGCCACGACCAGAACCTGCCGGGCGACGGTGGCCCCTGACGCGAGCCGTACGCCGTGCAGAGCGTCGCAGTGAACGTCCAGCCCGGCCACCTCGCCGGTGACCCTCCGGGCGCTCCGCTTGTCCCGCGGCGACACCCTGGCCGAGGTAGCGGCGGGCACCGGGATCTCGGTCAGCACCTTGTCCCGGCTGGAGGCCGGCCGTCGGCGGCCGAGCCTGGAGCTGCTTCTCCCGCTGGCCCGGCGCTACCAGGTGCCGCTCGACGAGCTGGTCGGCGCGCCGCCGACGGGCGATCCCCGGGTGCATCAGCGCCCGCAGCTCCGAAACGGCATGACGGTCGTGCCGCTCACCGCGCAGCCCGGCGGGCTCCGCGCCTACAAGCTGGTCATTCCGGGGAGCCGCGGCTCGGCCCGGCCCGTCGACCAGCAGAGCCACGAGGGCTACGAGTGGCTCTACGTGCTGGCCGGGCAAGCCCGACTGCGGCTGGGCGACCACGACCTGACCCTGTCCGCTGGCGAGGCGGCCGAGTTCGACACCCGGGTGCCGCACTGGTTCGGCAGCGCCGGCCCGGAGGCGGTGGAGATCCTCAGCCTGTTCGGACCGCAGGGCGAACGCATCCACACCCGGGCCCGATCGGCCGCGTCCTGAGTCCGAAGCTCCTTGACGTCCGGCGTCGTTTGGTGGCAAGAGACTTCGGGCTCGGGAACACTATCCGCCGGCGCCGACCCGACGTAGGCCCATCAGGTCGATCGCGACGCGGTCCGGGCCACGCATCTCGTTGACCAGGATCGCGACCGCGCGGCGGCGCTCCAGGCTGAACCCGGCGAAGCTGCGGAACCCGCCGGTGCCGCCGTCGTGCCACCACAGGTCACCCCCCGGTAGCCGGGTGCGCATCCAGCCCAGCCCGGTCGTGTGTCGGCGGTCGGGCTGCCACAGCGCGTGGGTCTGCCGGATGGCCGCCGCCAGCGGGGTCGAGTCCGGATCCAGCTGGGCTCCCAGGTAGCTGAGCAGATCGGGCACGGTGGAGCGTAGGGCGCCCGCCCCGGCGAGACCCTCCAGGTACCAGTCGGCGACCGGTCGGCCGAACAGGCCGTGAGCCTGGGCCAGCCGGACTTTCTGCTCCGGACTCGGATCGACCACGGTGTCGGACAGTCCGAGCGGCCGCAGCACGGTCTGCTCGGCCAGTTCGGCGTAGCTGCCGGCCCCGGTCACCCGACGCAGGGCGATGCCGAGCAAGCCGGCGCCGAAGTTGGAGTAGGCCGCGGGTCCGGTCCCGGGGGCACGCCGCAGCCGCTGCCCGGTCAGCGCCTCCAGCACGGCGTCCTCGTCCAGGTCCTCGTACGGGTTGCCGCCCTGGACGAGGGCAATCCACATGTCCTGGATGAACGGCGTGGGCGAGCGCGGCAGGCCAGAGGTGTGGCGGGCGAGGTGTTCGAGGGTGATCTCGGTGCTGCCATGCCGCGGCACGTCGGTGCCCTCCGGCAGCACCGTCCGCAACGGCGTGTCCAGCCGGACGGTACCCAACTCCACCAGCACGGCCAGAGACAGCGCGGTCACGGTCTTGGTGATCGAGCCGATCTCGAACAGGGTCTGGGCATCCGCCGGGGTGTCATCCGCCCGACCCGTACTCCCCCAGGCGGCGACGTCGAGACCTCCGTTCGTCTGGTCCAGGATGCCGACCACCCCGCCGAGGTGCCGGCGGGCCAGCCGCTCCGCCGCGTCGGCGGCCAAAGAGGTCACGCCCGGCCGTAGCGCTGGTGCACCGCCTGCTTGGACACCCCCAAGCAGGTGGCGATCTCCGCCCAGGACATCCCGCTGACCCGGGCGCGTCGCACCACCACCAGCTCCATCTGGTCAGCCGCCCGCCGGAGCCGCGCCGTGGCGGCCAGCGCCGTACGCGGGTCCTCGTCGTCCGTCGCCCGGGCCAGCGCCACCATCTCGGTCTCCTCCACGTCACCCCCACCTTGCGTCAACTTGAGTTGACCTCACCGTAGTGCGCTCGGCCCTCCACGTCAATGCTGATTGACCTTAGGGCCGTTGGGGCGCTCAGTAACGACTGACGCCCTCGGGGGCGGTCTCGAAGCGCGCCGGGTCGCCGGCGCCGATCCGGCGGATCACCGGCTCGCCGCCGGAGAAGTCGACCACGGTGGTCGGCACCTCGCCGCACTCGCCGGAGTCGATCACCGCGTCGATCACGTGATCGAGTCGTTCCTTGATCTCCCAGCCCGAGGTCATCGGGGCCTCGTCACCGGGCAGCAACAGGGTGCTGGACACCAGCGGCTCCCCCAGCGCGGTCAGCAGGGCCGAGGTGACCCGGTGCCGAGGGAGGCGCACGCCGACAGTGCGCCGTCGAGGGTGCAGCATGCGGCGGGGCACCTCACGCGTGGCCGGCAGGATGAAGGTGTACTGCCCCGGGACCGCCGCCTTGACCGCGCGGAACACGGCGTTGTCGAGCCGGCCGAACTGGCCGAGCTGGGTGAAGTCGCCGCAGACCAGCGTGAAGTGGTGTGAGCTGTCGAGCTCGCGGATCCGCCGGATTCGCTCCAGCCCCGCCGCGTTGTCCAGGGAGCAGCCGAGCGCGAAGCAGGAGTCGGTCGGGTACGCGATCAGCCCGCCCGTCCGCAGCAGGTCCACCGCCGCGGTGATCGCCCGGGGTTGCGGGTTGTCGGGGTGGACGTCGAAGTACCGCGCCACTGGGCGAGCGTAGCGGGTCCCTTGCGGCGGGGCGGTTTCGGTCCCGGGAATACCTAAAGTTTGCGTGAACTATGGGTATTCTGGCCGAATGCGGCACAAGAGCGACCTGCTGACCATCGGTGAGATGGCGGAGCGGTCGGGCGTGGCGCCGTCGGCGCTGCGCTACTACGAGAGCCAGGGCCTGATCACCTCTACCCGCACCACCGGCAACCAGCGCCGGTACGAACGTGCGACGCTGCGCCGGGTCTCCTTCATTCGCTCAGCAAAGCGGGTGGGGCTGAGCCTGGAGGAGATCACCGAGGCCCTCAGCACGCTGCCGGGCGGGCGTACACCCACCAAGGCCGACTGGTCTCGGCTGTCGGCCACCTGGCGGGGCCGGATCAATGACCAGATCGACCGACTCGAGCGGCTGCGGGACCGGCTGGACAGCTGCATCGGCTGCGGCTGCCTGAGTCTCAACCGATGTTCTTTGTCGAACCCGGACGACTACGTCCGCTCGCGGGGCCCGGGAGCGGTGTATCTCGAGCCGTCCGCGGACTGAAACGCCCCAGACGGGATCGGTAGGTTGGCGCCATGGTCGCCAAAGTCGCCCTTCTGACCGCCGGCGGGTTCGCCCCCTGCCTGTCCTCCGCCATCGGCGGGCTGATCGAGCGCTACACCGCGCTGGCCCCCGAGGTCGAGATCATCGCCTACCGCTACGGCTACCAGGGTCTGCTGCAGGGTGACTTCCTGCCGGTCACCGCGGCCGTCCGCGAGCGGGCGGCGGTGCTGCACCAGTTCGGGGGCTCCCCCATCGGGAACTCCCGGGTCAAGCTCACCAACGCCAAGGATCTGGTCAAGCGGGGCCTGGTGGCCGAGGGTGTCGATCCGCTGCAGGCGGCTGCGGACCGGCTGACCGCCGACGGGGTGGACGTGCTGCACACCATCGGGGGTGACGACACCAACACCACGGCCGCCGACCTGGCCGCCTTCCTGGCCCGCAACGACTACCCGCTGACGGTGGTCGGCCTGCCCAAGACCATCGACAACGACGTGGTGCCGATCCGTCAGTCCCTCGGCGCCTGGACCGCGGCCGAGCAGGGCGCGCGGTTCGCCCAGAACATCCTCGGTGAGCACAACTCCGGGTCGCGAATGCTGATCGTGCACGAGGTGATGGGCCGGCACTGCGGCTGGCTGACTGCGGCCACCGCGCAGGCGTACCGGGAATGGCTCGACACCCGCGAGTGGCTACCGGAGCTCGGGCTGAGCCGCGAGGCGTGGGACGTGCACGGGGTCTACGTCCCGGAGGCGGTGCTCGACCTGTCCGCCGAGGCGGCTCGGCTGAGCGAGATCATGCACCGGGTCGGCTCGGTGAACCTGTTCATCTCCGAGGGCGCCGGTCTGGAGACCATCGTCACCGAGCTGGAGAGCTCCGGCGAGGAGGTGGCCCGCGACCCGTTCGGCCACGTCAAGATCGACAAGATCAACCCGGGCGAGTGGTTCGCGGCCAAGTTCGCTGAGCGGATCGGGGCGCAGAAGACGATGGTGCAGAAGTCGGGGTACTTCTCCCGGGCCGCGGCCGCGAACGCCCGCGACCTTGAGCTGATCCGCTCGATGACCGACCTGGCGGTGGACTGTGCACTGCGCGGCGAGTCCGGGGTGATCGGCCACGACGAGGAGCGCGGCGACGAGCTGCGAGCCATCGAGTTCGACCGGATCAAGGGCGGCAAGCCCTTCGACATCGCCGCCGACTGGTTCGCCGCGATGCTCGACGACATCGGTCAGCCCCCGGCCAAGGCCGCCGCCCCCCACTGACCGAGCCCGCCCGGCCGCATTTCTTCAGAAACGGCCGACAGGTTGCCGCTTCCGGGACTCCCAGGGCTGTCGTATGTCGGCAGTTTCGGAGAAGAGGTGGGGACGCGAACTAGCGGCGGCCGCGTACGACCTTGGAGACGGCCCAGGCCAGGGCGGCGCCCAGCCCTACGCCGGTGGCGGCCCCGGTGACGTAGCCGGCGCCGAGACCGACCTGGACCGAGCGGGCGGCGACCGGCTGCGGCACCATGACGGGACCCTCGCTGGTCCCCCCGGCCGCTGCTTCCTCGCGCTCGGCGGCGGGCGCGAGCGCGAAGCGCACCTTCTCCTCCGGCAGCGGGCACCGCCTCCTGTGTCGCGGTGGCGATCCAGGCGGCGACGAACAGGATCAGCTGGGCGAAGATGTTGAAGAACAGCATCAGCACGATGACCGGACCGAAGATACTGGCCGCCTTGTTGTTGGCGAAGAGGTTGAACAGCAGCCCGGTGGAGTACTGCAGCACACCCAGACCGATTGCGCCTATCAGCGCGCCACGGCGGACGACCGGCCAGGGTTCGCGCTCCTCGGGCAGCACCGTGAACAGGTACATGAACAACACCCAGCCGGCGCCGATGGAGAACACGATCGGGACGATCCGCAGGACCGGGCTCAGCCAGCTGATCTGATCCAGACCAATCCAGACGAGAACGTTGTCGGCCAGCGCGGTCGACAGCGACGCAAGTGCGAAGGTCACGGCGATCAGCACAACCAGCCCGATCAGGGTGAGCAGGTTGATCGCCGTCTTCTTGACGATGTTGCCCTGGTTCTCGGCCAGGTCGAAGTCGGGCCGCCACTGGGCCCGGATCGCGTTCTTCAGGTTGCCCATCCATCCGGCGCCGGAGTAGATCGCCGTCAGCAGGGCGACGATGCCCACGGCGCGCCAGTTGCTCAGGGTGTCGCTGACCAGCGTGACCAACTGCTGCCGCATCCCCAGATCCACGGTGCCGCCGATGTTGTTGGCGAACAGGTCGACGACGTCGTCGATGAGGTCCGGCCGGAGAACGGTCAGCACGAAGCCGAGCGCCGCGAATGCGAAGAGCAGGACCGGCACCAGGGCGAGGATCGAGAAGTAGGTGATCGCCGCCCCGAACTGGTTGCCCAGCCGGTTGGTGAAGCGTTCAACCGCCCGCAGCAGGTGCGCGACCCAGGGTTTTCCCTTGAGCCGCTCCAGCCACTCCTTCATCCCGATCCCTTCTCGACCAACCTCGTGGGGTGCGACAGGTCCCCGGCTGCCTGCCGCGGGCAACGCTACCCAAGGCTTTGCGGGTGATGCTCTTGACAGGCCGCCGGACCGCCCCTTGGCTGGATCGGTGAGCACCCTGACCGAACCCGATGTGACCGCCCGGCTGGCGGACCTGCCCGACTGGACGCGCGCCGACGCCGACGAGCCGTCGATCACCGCGACCTACCAGCTGGCCGACTTCGCTGCGGCCCTGACCTTCGTCAACGCGGTCGGGGCCGAGGCGGAGCGTCGGAACCACCACCCGGACATCGATATCCGCTGGGACACGGTCACCTTGGTGCTCAGTACGCACTCCGAGGGTGGCCTGACCGAGGCGGACTTCGACCTCGCGGCCGTCATCAGCGGACTGCCCCGCTAGCCGGTACCCCTAGGCGAAGGCCTCGGGCGGCGGGCAGGTGCAGACCAGGTTCCGGTCGCCGAAGCCGCCGTCGATCCGGCCCACCGGCGGCCAGTACTTGTCGGCCCCGGTGGCGTACAGCGGACCGAGGTGAAGGCCGGCGGGGTACGCGGCCAGCCGCCGTGAGTACGGGTGCTCCCAGTCGTCGTCGGTGACCTGGGCCTGGGTGTGCGGGGCGTTGACCAGCGGGTTGTCGTCGGCCGGCCACTCCCCCGCCTCCACCTTGGCGATCTCCTCCCGGATGGCGATCATCGCCGCGCAGAACCGGTCGAGCTCGGCCAGGTTCTCCGACTCGGTCGGCTCCACCATCAACGTGCCCGGCACCGGGAAGCTCATCGTCGGAGCGTGGAAGCCGTAGTCGATCAGCCGCTTGGCCACGTCATCCACTGTGACGCCACTGGCCTTGGTCAGCGGCCGCAGGTCGAGGATGCACTCGTGTGCGACCCGGCCGCCGCGTCCGGTGTAGAGCACCGGGTACGCCGCACCCAGCCGCATGGCCACGTAGTTCGCGGCCAGCAGCGCGTGCTCGGTGGCGGCGGTCAGGCCGTCCCCGCCCATCATCGCGATGTAGGCGAAGCTGATCGGCAGGATGCCGGCCGAGCCATATGGGGCCGCGGAGATCGGGCCGACGCCCGTGTCGGGTCCCGCGGCCTGGAGCAGTGGATGGTTGGGCAGGTACGGCACCAGGTGCTCCCCCACCCCGACCGGACCCACGCCCGGACCGCCGCCGCCGTGCGGGATGCAAAAGGTCTTGTGCAGGTTGAGGTGGCTCACGTCAGCGCCGAACCGCCCCGGCCGAGCCAGCCCGAGCAGCGCGTTCAGGTTGGCGCCGTCCACGTAGACCTGGCCGCCGGCGTCGTGCACCAGCGCGCACAGCTCGACGATGGTCTCCTCGAACACCCCGTGGGTCGAGGGGTAGGTCACCATGATCGCGGCCAGCTGGTCGCGGTGGGTCTCGATCTTGCTGCGCAGGTCATCGAGGTCCACTGAGCCGTCCGCGGTTGCCTTGACCACGACGACCTTCATCCCGGCCATCACCGCCGACGCCGCGTTGGTGCCGTGCGCCGACGACGGGATCAGGCAGATCCGTCGGTCGTGGTCACCGCGGGCGTCGTGGTACGCCCGGATCGCCAGCAGGCCGGAGAGCTCGCCCTGGCTGCCCGCGTTCGGCTGGACGGAGACCCTGGCGTACCCGGTGAGCTCCGCCAGCCACGTCTGCAGGGTGTCGATCAGCTCGGCGTACCCCTGGGCGTCCTCCACCGGCGCGAACGGGTGCAGGTTGGCGAAGCCCGGGTAGGAGATCGGCTCCATCTCCGTGGTGGCGTTGAGCTTCATGGTGCACGAGCCGAGCGGGATCATTCCGCGGTCGAGCGCGAAGTCGCGGTCGGACAGCGCGCGCAGATAGCGCAGCATGGCCGTCTCGCTGTGATGGGTCGTGAACACCGGATGGGTCAGGAAGCGCGAGGTCCGCTCGCTGCCCGCGAGGTCCCCGTACGCCGGCGCGCCCGTCTCGGTGACCCCGAACGCACCGCGCACCGCCTCCAGGTCGGTCAGCGTGCTGTCCTCGCCCACCGCGACCGCCACGGTGTCGGCGTCGACCCGGCGCAGGTGGACTCCAGCCTCACGGGCGGCGGCCACGACGGTGTCGGCCCGCCCGGGGACCCCGGCCGTAACGGTGTCGAAGAACGCATCGTGCGTGACATCGATCCCGGCCGCCCGGAGGTCGCCGGCCAGCCCGGTGGCGCGCTCGTGGATGGCCGTGGCTATGGCCCGCAGCCCCTCCGGGCCGTGGTACACCGCGTACATGCTGGCGGCGACCGCGAGCAGCACCTGTGCGGTGCAGATGTTCGAGGTCGCCTTCTCCCGCCGGATGTGCTGTTCGCGGGTCTGCAGGGCAAGCCGGAACGCCGCGGTCCCGTCGACGTCCTTGGACACACCGACCAGACGCCCGGGCAGCGTGCGCTCCAGCCCGGCGCGGACCGCGATGAAACCGGCGTGCGGACCGCCGTAGAACAGCGGGACGCCGAACCGCTGGCTCGACCCGACGGCCACGTCGGCGCCCCACTCTCCCGGCGGGGTGGTCAGGGTCAGGGCCAGCAGGTCGCAGGCGGCGACGACGAGGGCACCCTGCTCGTGGGCCCGCTCGGCGATGGCGGCCAGCTCTTCGGTGCCGGCCAGCCGGCCGGACGCTCCTGGCGTCTGGACCAGCACGCCGAACGCCTCGACCTGCTCGAGGGCCTCGAGCAGCGGGCCGTCGGCGACCAGAACCTCCAGGCCGAGGGCGGCGGCCCGGGTGCGGACCACGCCCACGGTCTGCGGCAGCGTGTCGGCGTCGAGCAGGAACACAGTGCCGGTCTTGGTGCTGCGTCGGGCCAGGGTCATCGCCTCGGCGACCGCGGTGGCCTCGTCCAGCAGGCTCGCGCCCGAGGTCGGCAGCCCGGTCAGGTCGGACACCATGGTCTGGAAGTTGAGCAGCGCCTCCAGCCGGCCTTGGCTGATCTCCGGCTGGTAGGGCGTGTACGCGGTGTACCAGGCCGGCGACTCCAGCACGTTGCGGCGGATCACCGACGGTGTGATGGTGCCGTAGTAGCCCAGGCCGATCATCGGAGTCCGCGGCCGGTTCGCGGCGGCGAGCCGGCGCAGCTCGGTCAAGGTCTGAGACTCCGACCAGGCGGGCGGCAGGTCCAGCGGCTCCGTCTGCCGGATGGCAGCCGGCACCGAGGACTCGACCAGCTCGTCCAGGTCGGCCAGGCCGAGAGCCGCGAGCATCTTGTCGCGCTCGTCGGGCTGCGGGCCGATGTGTCGGCGGTCGAACCGAGCGATCGGCATCGAGTCGATGGAGCTGGGGGTCTGGGCCATGCGGGGTTCCTTACGTCGACGTCGGAGGCGTTGCGCACCCGCTGCGCGGCGTACGCACTCCCCCTCTGTCACCGTCGGAGCTTCAGAGTCGCCATGGCGTACGCGGTCTTGGTGCCTGAGAGGTTCCGGGGAGGTTGCCCCTTCGGCGTCATCGTGGTCGACAGCGAGCCCGATGAGCTCTCCCGCGGGCCATGTTGGCTGGCTAGATCCTATCTGGTTGCTCGCGCTGGTGCGCTCAGACTGGAGCTGTACCGCACGGGTAGCGGGATTCCTCGTCCGACGGCACTCGGAGCTGACCCGGACCCGCCGGGGACTGGACGCGGGTGAGTGGTTGCGTCCGGAAGTCAGCCGGCGGCGCGGGCCTGGCGGCGGCGGGACAGCTCGTCGTTCGCCGTCGGCGCCTCGGGCTCTTCGGCCCGCTCGGCCGGCAGGTCGGACAGGGTGCCCTCGATGCTGCGCCAGACGCCGCCGAGGGCGATCCCGAACACGCCCTGGCCGCCGCGCAGCAGGTCGATCACCTCGTCGTCGGAGGTGCACTCGAAGACCGAGACGCCGTCGCTCATCAGCGTGACCTGGGTGAGGTCGGCGACGCCGCGGGCGCGCAGGTGGTCGATGGCGGCACGGATCTGCTGCAGCGAGATGCCGGCGTCGATCAGCCGTTTGATCACCTTGAGCATCAAGATGTCGCGGAAGCTGTAGAGCCGCTGCGAGCCGGAGCCGGATGCGCCGCGGACCTCGGGCACGACCAGGCCGGTGCGCGCCCAGTAGTCCAGCTGGCGGTAGGTGATCCCGGCCGCACTGCAGGCGACCGGGCCGCGGAAGCCGAGGTCGGTGGGCATCGGGGAGAAGTCGCCGTCGAACAGCAGGCCCTGGGCGTCCTCCGGGTCGACCGGGGTCGGCTCGGTCGCTGCGGGAACCTCGGTGCTGCTCACGTCTGCCTCCGAATCTCGCCAACCTGACAGCCGCGACGAACCCGCCGGGAGTTGCGCGGGCGTAATTCCATCGTCGGCATTACCTTGTGAACGCTACGACGGGCTCGGCGAGGTGGTCAACGACACGCCGATACCGCCGGAAGACGATTATTCACCCTCGAGTTGCCCCTGAGACTTCCCTTTCTGCTGCGCCGCCTCGCGCCCGGCGCTCCGATCTGCCGACTTCGTCGTCGCTCGCGAACCGAAAAGCGTGCTTCGCTCGCTCCTCCTCAGTTCGGCGGCGCACCTACCTGACGCTCGCCGGCTCAAGGCTTCGGTTCCTCGCCGGTGACGAAGTCGTCCGGGTTGACCTGGTCGAGGAACTCGCGGAACTTCTCCACCTCGTCTTCCTCGGCCTCCGGAATCTCGATCCCCGCCTCGTCCAGCACGTCCTCCGCGCAGTAGATGTCGGATCCGACCCGCAGAGCGAGGGCGATGGCGTCCGAGGGCCGGGCGCTCACCTCCACCCCGTCGACCAGCAGCACGGCGTAGAACGTCCCGCCCTCGAGCTCGGTGATGTGCACCTCGGTCAGCCGATGGCCCAGGGTGGCCAGCGTGTCGACCATCAGGTCATGGGTCAAGGGACGCGGCGGCACCACGCCTTCCTGCGCATTGGCGATGGCCGAAGCCTCGTTGGCCCCGATCCAGATAGGCAGGTAGCGACTGCCCCCGACCTCGCGCAGCAGCACCATGGGCGCGTTGGACGGCATCTCGACCCGGACGCCCACCACATCGAGCTCACGCATAAGCCAACCCTACTTGGGTCGCTTCGCTCCTTCACCTCTCCATGGCGGTGCGCACCAGGGCCGCGTGGAAGCTGATCACCAGCTGGGTCACCTCGGCCGAGACGTCCCGGTTTCCACCCGCCCGCCGGACGTGCGGGGCGATCGCTTGCTCGACCAGACCGACCTCGCGGTCCGCCGACATTTTGAAAGCCCGCAGGTGCCGTCCGTCCAGCCCGTACTCCCCCAGTCGGCGGGCCGCGATGGCCAGGGTCAGGGCGTCGCGACCGTACGAGCTGCTGCCCCGCCGGGTCAGCACGATCTGGTTCCGCTCCAGCTCACTGAGCGCGGCCTCGGTGAGTCCACTGGCCTCCAGCAGCTCGGCCCGGGACAGCCGCAGCGGAGCCTTGGGGGCGGGGGACGGCGAGGCCGCGGGCACCGTCGCCGCGGCCTCATTGGTTTCCCCGCCCTCCGGCTGCCGGACCGAGCCCAGGCTGGGCGGGGTGAGGCCGCGGTCGATCTGGGCCAGGTGGTCCCGGATCACCTTCAGCGGCACGTAGTGCTCGCGCTGCACGCCCAGGACGTAGCGCAGCCGCTCGACATCGGCGTCGGTGTAGCGCCGGTAGCCGGACTCGGCGCGCTGCGGCGAGACCAGGCCCTCCGACTCCAGGAACCGGATCTTGGAGATGGAGATCTCGGGGAAGTCCGGCCGCAGCACAGCCAGCACCTGACCGATGCTGCGGGTGGCGCCGCGCGACCGGGGGTCCGGTTGGTTGGGCATACTCAGAACCGTCAGGGCACTACTCGGACCCGTGCGGGCTGGCGAAGAACACCAGCCGGAACTTGCCGATCTGCACCTCGTCGCCGTGCCGCAGCAGCTGCTCCTCGACCAGGTCCCGGTTGACGTAGGTGCCGTTCAGGCTGCCCAGATCCTTGACCACGATGCCCTCGTCGGTCCGGTTGAACGTGGCATGGCGGCGCGAAACCGAGATGTCGTCGAGGAAGATGTCGGAGTCCTGGTGCCGCCCGGCCGTGACCTTCTCGGTGTTGACCAGGAACCGGGCGCCGGCGTTGGCCCCCCGCTGCACGATCAGCAGGGCAGAGCCGGAGGGCAGACCACTGACGGCGGCCTCCTCCTCAGCGGTCAGCGGCTCGGTGTGCTCGTCGACCATCGGTGGGATGGTCTTGGTGGTGTCCCCGGTGGGGATGCGTTCGGTCGTCTCGCCGCGCGCTGGAGTCAGGGCTGCGCCGCACTGCCCGCAGAAGTTGCTTCCGTCCGGGTTGTCGTGGCCGCAGTTCGTGCAGAAGGGCATAGGGTCTCGACTTTCGCGTCTGCCCCGAGGAGAAATCTCGAGGCGTGATGCAGAGTTTAGGCCCGCCGAGTCAATACCGGGCCGATCGGGCGGTCGTCAGCCCGCGATCTGCTCCGCGTACGCGTCCGCATCCAGCAGGTCGTCGAGGTCGGCGCCCTCGTCCATCTCGAGCTCGAACAGCCAGCCGTCCCCGTACGGGTCGGCGTTCACCGTCTCCGGGTTGCTGTCCAGCAGGGCGTTTACGGCCGAGACCACCCCGGGCACCGGGCAGAAGATGTCGGAGACGCTCTTGGTGGACTCGAGCTCGCCGCACGCATCACCGGCTCCGACGGACTCCCCCACCGACGGCAGCGAGGCGAAGACGATGTCGCCGAGCTGGTCGGCGGCGTACTCGGTGATGCCCACCCGGATGGTGCTGCCGTTCCCGCTCCGGACCCACTCGTGCTCCGCGGTGTACTTCAGGTCTTCCGGGTAGTCCGACACGATCTCTCCTTGTGCGCATGGTCAGCCCGGAGAGCGTACTGCCCCGGGCCGGGGCGTGTCTCCCGACCAGGACAGGCAGCGCTTACCATTGGCCGGCCCACGACGGTCGCCGGTCGTCGGCCATCTCGAACGGCGTCGGCTCGGCGGCGTACCCAGCCAGCCGGAACAACCGGACCGTACGCCGCCGGTGCAGGCGGCGCGCGGTGGCCACAGCGTCGTTGTGCAGCCGCCGACTCAGCACGGCCCGGTCCTGCAGGTCGGCCAGCCCGTCGGCGCCGTCGCCCAGCTCGGGGGCGACCAGGTCCAGTACGTGGCTGAGGTCGCTCTCGGCCTGCTCCCGGTCCGCCCGGCTCAGCTCGGGCTCGAGTGCCGCGGCCGCCGCGTCGGACACCAGCAGGGCTGTCGCCGGATCCAGCCGGGGCGTCAGCACGAGCTCGGCGGCGCCCTGGGCCCGACGGACCAGCGCCGCATCCAGGGCCGCCCAGGTCCGCTCAGCGCGGGTGTTGGCCCGGTCCACCCGGGTGGCCAGCCAGGACAGCCGCCACCCGGTGGCCAGCAGGACGATGACCAGGACCGCCGCGATCGTCAGCTCCGTCATCCGGTCCCCGCCGCGACGTCGCCGTACGCCGCGTCCAGCGTGGCCCGATATACCGACTCGACGGCCCGGCCGACCACGGACCAGTCGAACCGGCGGGCGTGCTCACCGGCCCGGTCGGCGCGGGCCGGGTCGGGCCGACGAAGCGTGTCCACCACGGCCTGGGCCAGGGCGTCGGGTCTCCCGCCGGCGAAGAGAACACCACGATCGGCAGGGCCTGGCCCGCTGCCGCCGAGGAGTTCGGCGAACGGCGGTAGGTCGGAGGCGACCACGGGAGCCCCGCTGGCCATGGCCTCCAGGACCACGATGCCGAAGCTCTCCCGGGCCCGGTGCGGGGCGACGAAGACGTCGGCCGACGCCAGCAGGTCCGCCTTCTCGCGGTCGTCGACCAGGCCGTAACCGACGCAGTCGTGCGGAAGAGGCCGGGCGCCCTGCCCGGCCACAACCACCTCGAGGTCGGGGACGGCCCGGCGGATCGCCGGCAACGCTGCCAGCAGTATGTCCAGACCCTTCCGCGGCTCATCGGTGCGGCCGAGGAAGAGCAGCCGGAGCCGACGGTCGGCCTGGCAGGCCGGCTCGGTCGGCGCGGCGAAGTCGTCCGCCCGGAAGCCGTTCGGAATGACCACCGCATCCCGACCCAGGTGCTGGACCACGACCAGCCGGGCCGACTCGCTGACGGCGATCTGGGCGTGCAGCTTCTCCAGCGCCGGCCGCAGCACGCCGCCGGCCAGCTGCATCGACCGGGACCGCGGCGTAGCGGTGTGGAAGGTGGCCACGACCGGCACCTCGGCGGCCCAGAGGGCGAGCAGGGCGACGCTGGGCGTGATCGGCTCGTGCACGTGCACGAGATCGAAGGCCCCGTGGCGCAGCCAGCTGCGAGCCCGAGCGGCGGTGAGCGGGCCGAAGCCCACCCGAGCGACCGACCCGTTGTAGCGCAGCGGCACCGCCGTGCCCGCGCTGGCGAACTCGTCCGTTCCGAGCGTGCTGGCCAGCCGGGCCGGCAGCTCGCCGGGGGCCAGGACCGCAGGCCGGTGGCCGCGCTCCCGCAGATGCCGGGCCAGGCCGAGGACGTGGTTCTGCACCCCACCCGGGGACTCCAGCGAGTAGGGGCAGACCAGGCCGATGCGCAGCGGCGTGGCGGAACCCCTAGGCACGGACCGGGCGGGTGTGCTCGGCCGCCGGGGCCGCAGCGTCGGGGGCGAAGAATGGCTGCATCATGTGCCAGTCCTGGGGCTGATTCGCCAGGGTGGCCACGAAGAAGTCGGCGACCTCCTGCGTCATGGCCACTAGCCCGGCTCGGCCCGGCCGATGCGGGATCGGGTCGGAGTAGACGATCCGCATGCCGCGCGGGGTGAACTGGCAGACGATCGGGATCAGCGCCGCACCCGACCGGCGGGCGACGACGGCGGGGCCGGCCGGCATGGTGATCGGCTGACCGGCCCAGGTCACCGGGACTCCGGAGCCGGCCAGGTCGCGGTCCCCGAGCAGGCAGACCAGGCGGCCGGCGCGGACGGCCGCCAGCAGCTCGCCGATCACCGCCGGGTCGCGGTGGGACAGCACCTGCATGCCCAGCTGCTCCCGGAAGGCCACGAACGCGGCGAAGTCGGGGCCCGGCAGCGCCTCGGCCACGGTGGTCACCGGCATCGCGGTGAGCTGCGCGTACGCCCCGGCCAGGTCCCAGTTGCCGCTGTGCGGCAGCACGACCACCGCACCGGTGCTGGCGTAGGCGGTCCGCATCTGCGGCTCGTTGACCGTCTCGATCCGCCGCAGCACGTCCTCGTCGCGCCAGCCGGGCAGGGCGAGCATCTCGTACACGTTGCGGAGGTGCGAGGCGACGGCAGCGCGGAGCAGCCGGTCGTCGACCGGGCGGCCGGTGGTCAGGCTGAGGTTGCGGCGCAGCGCTTGCACGTTGCCGCCCGGGAACCGCACCGCGAGCCGGGCCCCGACAGCCAGGACGGCGGTCACGATCGGTGCCGGGATCCGGTGCGCGGTCCGCCAACCGAGGCGGAAGAGCCGGCGGAGTGTGCTGTCCCGGATCCGGCTGCGGATCTTGGCCAACCCATGGCTGGTCCGGGGGCTGAAAGGGGGCGCTTCGCTTGCTCCAGCTCTGTCAGGCGGTCCGGACATCAGCCGCCTTGGCCTGCCGGCGGACCTGGGCGATCCGCTGCAGCACGGTGATCATGCTGGTGACCGCCAGGCCGGCTACGGCGACCTGGAGCACGTAGGGCACGCCCAGCCCGGCCAGCAACGCGCCGGCCAGGATGATCACCAACCGGTCGGCCCGGGCGGCGAGGCCGCCGGAGCAGGTGAAGCCGAGGCTCTCGGCCCGGGCCTTCACGTACGAGGTCCACTGGCCGAACACCAGCCCGGCCAGGGCGATACCGGCCCACAGCGTGGAGTCCTCGCGGTAGACGAAGTAGAGCAGGATGCCGCCGAAGACGGCTGCGTCGCCGAGCCGGTCGGAGGTCGAGTCCAGGAACGCGCCCCAGTTGCTCGAGGTTCCGGTGGTCTTGGCCATCAGGCCGTCGATCATGTCCGAGATGACGAACAGGGTGACCACGAGCGCACCCTGCCAGAGCCAGCCCAGCGGGAAGCAGATGAGCGCGGCCAGGGCGACGCCCAGCGTGCCGATCACCGTGACCACGTCGGGTGAGACGCCGAGGCGGACCAGCAGCCGGGCCACCGGACCCAACACGATGTGGGACAGAGCGCGGAACCGCTCGAGCATCAGTCCAGCTCGTCCCAGGCCTGCCGGACCGCTACCCAGGTCTGGTCCAGCAACTGGGGCAGCGCCTTGGTCTGCCCCACGACCGGTAGGAAGTTGGCGTCGCCGGACCAGCGCGGCACTACGTGCTGATGCAGATGGGCGGCGATGCCCGCTCCGGCGGCAGCACCCTGGTTGATGCCGAGGTTGAACCCGTGCGGACCGCTCGCGGCGCGGATCGCTCGCATCGCCCGCTGGGTCAGGCGGGTGACCTCCGCCGACTCCTCCAGGGTCAGCTCGGTGTAGTCCGCGACGTGCCGGTAGGGGCAGATGAGCACGTGTCCCGGGGAGTACGGGTAGAGGTTGAGCACCGCGTACGCGCTCTCGCCTCGGTGCACGATCAACCGTTCCCGGTCCTGTTGCTCCGGTGCGGTGCAGAAAGGGCACTCCGCGGCTTCCGGGGTGGCCGGCTTGTTCTCGCCCTGGATGTAGACCATCCGGTGCGGAGTCCAGAGCCGCTGGAAGCCGTCCGGCGTTCCGGGCAGGCTGGCAGCCTCGTCGACCTCGTGGCTCACCGCTCCCCTTCCTCCCCTGACGCCCTGTCAGCGTAGACCGTCGGCCGGGAGGCGGAAGCCCGACGGTTCAGACCTGGATGCGGCGGTCGATGGCGCCGGTGATCTCGGCGACTGCGGCGTCGACCGGGACCCCGTTCTTCTGCGTCCGGTCGCGGTAGCGGAAGGACACGGCCCCGGCGGCCTCGTCCTCCCCGCCGGCGATCAGGATGTAGGGCACCTTCTGCTGCTCGGCGTTGCGGATCTTCTTGCCCATCCGGTCGTCGCTGGTGTCCACCTCGACCCGTACGCCGGCCTGCCGGAGCCGGTCGGCCACCCCGGCCAGGTAGCCGTCGTACTCGCTGGCCACCGGGACCGCAACCACCTGGACCGGAGCCAGCCAGGGCGGGAACGCCCCGGCGTAGTGCTCGGTGAGAACGCCGAGGAAGCGCTCGATCGAGCCGAACAGCGCGCGGTGGATCATCACCGGCCGCTGCCGGGTGCCGTCGGGTGCCGTGATCTCCAGACCGAACCGCTCGGGCAGCATCAGGTCGACCTGGATGGTCGACAGTTGCCAGGCGCGTCCGATCGCGTCCCGCGCCTGCACGCTGATCTTCGGGGCGTAGAAGGCGGCGCCGCCGGGGTCCATCACCAGGTCCAGGCCGGTGTCGTCGGCCGCCTGCTGCAGCGCGGCCGTCGCTCGTTCCCAGTCGTCCTCGCTGCCGATCGACTTCTCCGGGTCCCGGGTGGACAGCTCGAGGTAGAAGTCGTCGAGGCCGTAGTCGGCCAGCAGGTCGAGCACGAAGCGGAGCAGGGACTTGATCTCGTCCTGCATCTGGTCTTCGGTGCAGTAGATGTGCGCGTCGTCCTGGGTCATGCCGCGGACCCGGGTCAGGCCGTGCACGACGCCCGACATCTCGTAGCGGTAGACGCTGCCGAACTCGAAGAGCCGAAGGGGCAGCTCGCGGTAGGAGCGACCGCGCGACCGGAAGATCAGGCAGTGCATCGGGCAGTTCATCGGCTTCAGGTAGTAGTCCTGCCCCTGCCGCTTGAGACTGCCGTCGGGGTGGTGCTCCTCGTCCAGATGCATCGGGGGGAACATGCCCTCGGCGTAGAAGCCGAGGTGGCCGGAGATCTCGAACAGCTCGGCCTTGCTGATGTGCGGGGAGTAGACGAACTCGTAGCCCGCGTCGAGGTGGCGCTGCCTCGAGCGGTCCTCCATCACCTTGCGCAGGATGCCGCCCTTGGGGTGGAACACGGCCAGCCCGGACCCGATCTCCTCCGGGAAGGAGAACAGGTCCAGCTCGCGGCCCAGCTTGCGGTGGTCGCGCTTGGCTGCCTCCGCCAGGCGCGTCTGGTAGGCCTTCAGGGCCTCCTTGCTCGGCCACGCCGTCCCGTACAGCCGTTGCAGGGAGGCGTTGTCCTGGTCACCGCGCCAGTAGGCCGCGGAGCTGCGGGTCAGCGCGAACGCCGGAATGTAGCCGGTGTGCGGCACGTGCGGACCGCGGCACAGGTCCTTCCAGGCCGTCGAGCCGTCCCGGCGCAGGTTGTCGTAGATCGTCAGCTCGCCCGCGCCCACCTCGGCGCTGGCCCCGTCGTCGTCGCTGGCGGAGCCCTTGTCGGCGATCAGCTCCAGCTTGTACGGCTCGTGGGCCAGCTCGGCCCGGGCCTCGTCGTCACTGACCGGTCGGCGGCGGAACCGCTGCCGCTCCTTGATGATCGCGTTCATGCCCTTCTCCAGCTCCCGCAGGTTGTCCGGGGTGAAGGGCTCGGGCACGTCGAAGTCGTAGTAGAAGCCGTCGGTGATCGGTGGCCCGATACCGAGCTTGGCCTGCGGGTGGCGGGCCTGCACCGCCTGTGCGGCGACGTGGGCGGCCGAGTGCCGCACGATGGACAGACCCTCGTCGCTGTCGTTGCGGACCGGCTCGACCTCGGCGCCGTCGGGGATGGGCCGGTTCAGGTCGCGCAGCTCGCCGTTCACCCGAACCGCGATGACCGTCTTGTCGTCGCCGTACAGGTCCAGCCCGGTGGTGTCGGTCGCAGTCACCGTCTCCTGGCGTACGCCGTCGGAGCTGAGGGTGATCGACATAGAAGACACCCGAGTAAGCCTAGACCTGCGCCCCGCACGGCTCATCGGGGTTTCAGGCCCAGCCCGGCCGCGCGAACCTGCACCCTTTCCTTGCCTCTGCACCCTCTGCAGGCGGTGCAGAGGCAAGGAAAAGGGTGCGGATCTTTCCGCATACGTCCGAGCCTCCCGATGAGATATGGTGGGCGTCGCTCATCCCGAGCTGGGGCGATTGGCGCAGTGGTAGCGCGCTTCGTTCACACCGAAGAGGTCACTGGTTCGAACCCAGTATCGCCCACCAAGTCAGAGGCCAATTGCGGCCGCACCCACCGGACCGACTCGCCCGGGTGAGTGACTTACAAAGTGACTACGCACTCGGGCCGAGCTGTCCGAAGAGCTGATCCATGACTGTAGCGCCGGTCTGGATGACGGGCCTGATCTGGTGTCGGTAGACCAGCTCGGTGACGTTGGTGCGCTGTGCCCGACAAGCTGAGCAATCTGCTCGACCGGCACCCCCGCGTCAGACAGCAGCGAGACGAAGGAGTGGCGCAGTTTCCCGCGGCGTCCAATCGGCCGGATCGAGGCCGGGGACCAGGGCGAGAGCCCGACGTAGATCTCGCCGGACGTTGGCGGCATCCATGCCTGTACCTAACCCGGTGGTGAACACCAGTCCGGTCTCCGTCCACCGCTCCCCCGCCGCCAACCGGTCCCGGGCCTGCGCCACCCTCCTCGCCCGTAGCGCATCGATACACAGCCCGGACAGGGCGAGGGTTCGGCGCGACCACCGAGTCTTGGTATCACCGTGTGCCCGGACCGACCGCCACACTTCCAGGTGCGGCGGCCCGGTGGGCGGGTCGAGGTGAACGTGGTCCCAGCGATGCGCCCGTAGTTCCTCGGTCCGAGCGCCGGTCCTCGACGGCCTGTTGAACGGTGTAGCCGTCAGCAGCGGCCGGCAGACCGTCGGCCTGGTCGCGGAGCATGTTCGCAGTTTGTTCTTCGCCTCGGTCTTGGACCGACCGGCCGCTTTCCGGACCATGCGCTTCCCCCGACCGTCGTAGCCGACCGCCATGGTCGCAATCCAACGTTGCCGCCGCTCGTCCCAGTACAGCCCACCGTCGCCCTGGGCCGCCTGGTCATACGGCGCCCGCTTCGAGTGAAGCCACGAACTCGGCCAACGCGGCGACCGGGACCAGCCGTCGGCGGCCTGGTGCGTCACCACGTGGCTCATCTGATCCCACGTGAACGTGGGATCTGCCCCGGCGGCCGGCACGTCAAGTTGACTTTGTCACCAGCGATGCTCACCACCGACCTGAGCCTGGACGCGGGCTGAATCATCAACCTTGCCGTCGCCGAGTGCATCATCCGTCGACACCGAAGCCGGCGGATCGTCAGCCGCCGGACCATCAGGGCGACCGTGCTGGTCGGGTCCTCTTGACCCATACTCAGACACGTGTTGACCGGGGACCAAACGCTTTCTCTCCGAAAATCAGAGGCAACCGCGCTGCTGCTGGCGCAGGCGTCCGCCAACCAGGGTCTCGGATGACTGAGACACCGCTCGAGGAACTCGGCCGGCGATCGGCGGACTACTTCATCACGTTCGGTCTTCTGCACGGCTTGGACACGGAGGTGGTGAGCCGCGAGCTGATCGGGTCATTGTCGACCGCCACCATCGGATATCTGATGCAGGCGGCTCAGGAGCGAGGGCTCGGGGAAGCTCTCGCGGCGATCCTGGTCCGGCTCGTCATCGACGAACCCCACGCGTGACCAGGTTCAGACGCCCACGGACCTGATCTTGTCGGATCAGCGTACGAATGGCCTCGCTTCCGCAACCAACAGGTGAGGTGGTCGCTCGCTGGCTGCCCTGACCTGACGCATTTCTGCGTCCAAGCTTCTGGGGCTGGTGTCTTCGTCAAGGTGGTCAATCTCCTCGCGAAGCGCGTCGAGTACTGCGTAGAACTGAGTCTTGGCCACCTTGGCCAGAGACCGCACCCTCCGCTCTCCGTCGCTCTCCGTCTCGTCATCCGCTCCGGTTCTGCCTTCCGCGGGCACTGCAGCGGCGCGGAGATCCTCCACGGTTTTTCGCTCTTCGACGGCTTTGCGTTGAAGAGCACGGGCGGCGAGCATCATGTCACGCGACTCGGCTTGGGCGTCATCGATCAGTTGATCGGCGAGCGCCTGGGCCTGGGTCAACAGCTCGACCGCCTGCTCGTGCTCATCCTCAGTTGCGGCTCGCTTGGTGTTGCGCTGGCGTGCCAGATGCCGCTTCAGTTCGTCGATCTCTTGGAGTGCTGCGCGGAGCGCTTCCTCCTGCTGGACGCAGAGGGGCTCGAGGTCGGCGATCACCGCGGTAAAGGCCTGACGAACCTGGTCGGCATCCTCCTTGGTCTGAAGCTGCAGGTCGACGCCGCTGAGTTGGGTGGTGAACTGTCCGTCAGGGGGCGAGCCGTTGCGGCTGACCGAGTCGCTGGCGGTCATCGGGTGGCCCCTTGGGGCGAGACCGCGTGGAAATGAAACTGCTCGCGGCGGATCGCGTCGGCTGGCATCCCGGCCGCTGTGAGCGCCCTTGTGGTGTGCTCGACCATCCCCGGTGAGCCGCAGACCAACGCCACCCGTCTCGACCAGTCGCCGGCGCCCGCCGCGACCTCTCCGACAAGCCCACGCTTGCCTGGGTAGGTCGGGTCCTCCGACACCACCGGTGTGTAGTCGAACCACGGCTTCTGAGCCAACTCAGATAGGTACTGGTGGTCGTACAGGTTCCACGACATCCGGGCGCCGTGGAACAGGTGGACCAGCGGCGCCGGGCCGTTGCCTCGGAAGCGCTGGTCGATCTCCTGCAGTAGGGCCCGGAACGGCGCGAGGCCGGTGCCGCCGGCCACCATCAACAGATCCGGTAGCGGACCGTCGTCAGGCAACGTCAACTGCTGGCCGACCGGTGATCCGAGCTTCACGACTTGGCCCGGGCGCAGCTGGTGGACCAGCGGACCGGACACTAAGCCGCCGTCGATCGGCTGGACATGAAACTCCATCCGTCCCGACGACTCGGGCGCATTGGCCGGGCTGTAGTAGCGCCACTCCCGAGGCCGCTGCGGAATCTTCATCGCGACCGACTGCCCGGCGCGATAGGAGAATGGCTGCTGCGGAACCACCTCGAACGTGGCAACGCCAACGCTGCGGCGATCGAACCTGGTGACTTCGGCCTCCCAAACAGCCGGCGCGTGATCTTCGGCCTGCTCGGCAGCGGTGACCATCACCTTCGCTACCGTGCCGTACGCCTCGGACCAGGCCGCATGCAGTTCCGGGCTCCACGCCGGACCGAAGAAGTGCCTCAGGGTAGCCAGCAGACTGGCTCCCACAGCGTCGTAATGAGCCGTGACCGCGCCGAAGCGACGGTGGTCTCGGCCCAGCTGCTCCAGCACCGGGACGACCTTGTCCAGTTGGTCGACATTGGAGACCGCGGCGCCGAGAGCTGCGACAAGCTTGTCACGCTGCTCCGCCATTCGGATCGGGAACATGTCCCGCACCTCTGGGTGGCTGAGAAAGAGATGCGCGTAGAACCAACTCGGTACTTGGTCTCCGAGAGCCGCGGCCTGTGCCCAGCTCTGCTTAAGAGCGACGGTGTCCATCAGGGGTGCATTACCTCGCTTCGACGATGTCAGGTTCGGTGGCGACGACCGCCGCTCCGGCTCGGCCCAGGATGTCATCTGGCACTCCGGCGTCCTTCAGTGCGCCCGCCAGGTGACCCACAACCCGGTCGAAGTGCGGCTTGGTGACACCGAGACCGTGGTGGGCCTCCTGCAGGGACCGGCCGTCGTATTCGGGTGGCCCGCCGAGGATCTGCCCGACCAGGAGTGCCTGGTGCCGCTTCAGCCGGATCATGTCGATCCCGTCGAAGTAGTGGGTGAGTTCTGGGTCGGCGAGGACCCGCTGGTAGAAGTCGTCGACCACCACCTTGACCGCCGGCCCACCGCCGACCGCCTCGTAGTCGCTGACTGCGGTCTCGCTCATGTCTGCCCCCCAACTCTTGGTCTGCTCCAGAGATTTTTTCTCGTGTCCGACAAACTGTGCCTATCACGGGCTGGGGCCCCAGCGGAAGGGCTCATAACCTACTTGAACCGGTTCCCACCGCCGTTACGCTACTGCAGCACCGTCCGGAGGTAACAGAATCGTAAACCGCACCATCGACCAGTTAGCCCGCTACGCCGGAGTGACGTCGGAGACCATCCTCGTCTATCAGGCCGAGGGTCTCCTCTCCTCCGCCGAGCTGGACCACCAGGGCCAGACCCGCTACACCCCCAGCACGCCGAGCAGCTGCTCACCGTCCGCACCCTCACCGAGGCCGGCGTCTCCGCGTCGGGCATCCGTAACCTCACCGCCGCCTCGGACGCCAGCATTGAGGTGGCCTTGGCCGACCTGGACGGCAGCCTCGGCGCTCGATCCAGGGCCTGGAGAGGCCCATCGCCGGCTTCGCCAGGCGGCCGGCTCCTCCCACAACTGCCACCCGAGGTGACCGAGGGTCTGCGACGGCTCCCTGAGATCGGGTTCAGCGCTCGCTGGATCGCGGCCGAGACCGCGCTGTGGACCCAGGTGTTCGCAGGGCTCGACAACGGACTGGACCTCTTCCGGGCTCGGATGGCGGCCCTCGACGATCCGGACACCCTTCAGCGGTACCTCGACTACGATCAGGTGCTCGACCTCGAGCCAGGCGACGTCCTAAGCCGCCCAGGCGGCCCGCTCGGCTCTGCCGGGCCAGCCTGAAGGCGAGGCCCGACCAGCTGGTCAAACCGGCTGCGACAGCTGCGTGATGCCCGCCGCCGGCTCCGCAGACTGCGCCCGGGCCAGCTGAGGATGCTGCCGCCGCCGGACTGTGGATCATCCTCTATCCCGACCACCGGGTGACTGGCCGTCCGTAGAGGCGGCCCGAGCGGCAAGACTTGAGGCATGTCGACAGCAGACCAGACCTTGACATCGAAGCTGCATGGCGCCGCGCTGCATTTAGCCCAGGACGCCACCCTGCAACCGCTCGTGGGCCGCCTTACCTCGATGGCTGGCGATCGGCCGGACCTGCGTGCCGAGGTCGCCGGCAGCCTGGCCGGCCGATGGTTCGCCAACCCGGAAGCCCGCTCCGGGTATGACCTCATCGCCGCCGGCCTCACGATCCTCGCTGGTGCGATCGACCGCCGCGACGTCGCCCGCTGGCTTCGCGCCGGCTACGCCTACGAGTCGATCGGGAACGCCGCCGTCGAGGCGCTGGCAGGTGAGGCTGGCAGCACCGGCAACGATCCCACCGCCAGAGTGAGGCTGCTCGGGGCCAGCGCACTGCTGGTGGCGTATGACGAGTCACTGCAGCCGTTGCTGAACCGGATCCGGACCGTAGTTGGCGATCGCCTCGACCTCCGCGCCGAGGTCGCGGGCACGATTGCCGGCTACTGGATAGCCGCCCCCGCCGGCCACCAAGGACACGAGCTCATCGCTGCTGGTCTGACGCTAGTGTCCGGTCCAGTCGACAGCCAGGCCGTCGCCCGCTGGGTGCGGGTCGGCTACCAGCGCGGCACCGACGCGACCGCTAGCGACGATCCGAGCCCTTGAGGACAACGCGCCCCGCCCGGGTCACACCTGCGACTCGTCCCCGACCTCTGCATCGGTGGCGTCCGCCGAGCCGAACGGGTCTAGGCCCAGCATGATGCGCTGTACCACCGACCGGCGCATCCGCCAGTCACGACCAACCCGGAAGCCGGGCCACCTCTTGTTGAACAGCTGAGAGCTGACCCAGCCGCTGTCCGCTATACCGAGCACCTCCGCGACCTGCGCGGTGTCAAGAGCGGGCGGGTAATCGGCGAGCTCTGGGATGACGTCAGCACCTGGGACGGGCTGACTTTCCGTCACAGTCATAAGGCACCTCCCACCTGGTGACCACCTGGATCCCCGATTGTCCGGTAGGTCTTAACCGAGCATAACCAGGTCAACGGCCCTCGGAACCGATGCAGGCATCGGAACTACCTTGAACGCCGTCGGAAGGGCCCCTGAGCCCGGTTCCGCGGGGTGCGAATGTCGGCAAGTTCGAAACCGACCACGTTCCCTGCCGCCTCGGCCGCCGGTGATGGCGGTGGTACCACTTACCCTGCGCACTAAGCCCTTCAGTTGCCATCTCCCGTCGGAGCCACGGGCGTATGTCACGCCGTCGTGTGTGAACTCCGGGCGGCCGGCGGCCGTCCTCAGGTCGGCCCACTCCTCGGCCGTCAACAGACCGTAGATCAGGTCCCGCCAGGAGCCTTCGGCGGCATCGGCCTCGCATGTGTGACTGTTGAGTCCATTGAGCATCCATTCGGTCTTCTCGACAGCTGGTGCCCGGGCCGCTGCTTCTCATACCGTTTCCACCGCACCGCCCGGCGCTGGTAGCGCTGCGAGGCGGGCAGCCGGCTCATGCCCAGCCGCTTCAGGATCCGCCACACCCCGGAGCTGGAGATCGTCACGTCGTGGTAGCGGGCCAGATACATCGCGATCTTCGCCCGGGCCGAAGTGGTAGTGCCTCCGCAGCCACACGATCTTCTCCACCACCTCGGCCTGGGTGGCCCGGGGTGAATGGTGCGGCCGGTGCGAGCGGCCCTTCAACCCCTCAGGCCGTCGGCCTCGTAGCGGCGCCGCCAGCGGTAGTAGCACTCCCGGCTGATCCCGTAGTAGCGGCAGGTGGCCGCCACGTTGCCCGATACCTCCTCGACGTGACGCAGCACCGCCAGCCGGCGCTGGGCCCGTCGTTCCAGCTCACGTTCAGTCATGCCGATCTCCTAGAGTCAGGAGACCCGACTGTCAACAACCTCCGTCAGTTCTAGACTCGATCTACCGCGTTGATCCACCGCGTCAACTGTCGATAACGGCTCTAGTCAGGATCAAGGGCCGGCTTCGCCGGCCGAGCGGCGCGTGTCCTCGCTGCGCTGCGGGCCGCGCGCACGGTTCTGATTAGAGCCAGCCCCGGTCGTGGACGAGCCGGGTGGCGGTACCGGGTCAAAAGGGCTCCACGATGATCGTGGCCACGGCCAAGCTCACTGAGACCCCCTTCGCAACAGCCGACGGTCAAGGGTCCGTGATCTCGCACAAATCATCGCCGCCGCCGCCCCGAAGTAACTAGGGGCTGGGTACAGCTCATCTTGTCAGCCGATACCCGACTCGTCCGACCTGAGACCGCCAAGGTCCGCGCGACCCTTCAGCGTCCTCACAGACCAGCCACAAGGCCCAGCGGTAGCGTGCATCGAAGGAGTGGCAACCTCTCGCTGGAGCGACCGATGCGACAACGCGACATAGGTGCGGAGTTGGAACGGGTCCGGGTCGATTTCCACCACCTTCTCGACAACGCCACCAGCGCCGAACTCCGAGCGGTTACCCATGGCACCAAGTGGACCAATGAGCAGCTGCTCTTCCACATGCTCTTCGGCTACCTGCTGGTCCACAACCTGCTGCCTCTGGTCCGAGCCTTCGCCCGGCTACCTCAGCAGGTCTCCAAGACCTTCGCGGCCACCCTGAATGCCGTCACCAGGCCCTTCCACGTGGTCAACTACCTGGGCTCGTTCGGCGGTGGCCGCGTCCTCGGCCGCTCCGGCATGGGAAGACTCATGGACGTCGTGATCCGCCGGCTACAGCGGTTTGTGATGGACGCCAGCGAAGACGATCTTCACCGAGGGATGTACTTTCCGACCGGCTGGGACCCCTACTTCAACGAATACATGACACTGCGCGACGTCTACCACTACCCGACCCAGCACTACGACCACCACCGACGCCAACTCACCTTGGCTGCGACCAGCACTGAGTTGGCCATCGAAAGCCGATGATCGCTCGGCGTGGTGAGCACGCCCTACTGGTTGTCGCCCTGCTTGACGACCGGGACGCAAGCCCCGGCATATCTGGCCGGGCATCCTCGGCAGCAGAGGTCCTGGAACGCCTCGACCAGTTCTGGCCCAGACCGGGAGAAGCCTCGCAGGCCTACGCCTGGTAACCACCTCCAGCCTGCTCAGGGGATTGGGGTGCCGAGCAGAGGGAAGCCGGAGAGGATCTGCTGCAGGTGCATCACTTGGCGGGGCAGTACCCCGCAATCGTGAGCGCTACGACCTCGACCGCACCATTGATGTCGGCAACCAGGCGGCGCGTCTCGGCGCTGGTGAGACCGCCGAGGTCGGCACCTAGGCCCAGCCGGATCTCGTTCGCGTCGATCGTGTCGACGTCGAAGTGGATGGCCACCTTCGTCGCACCGATCCGGTTAAGCCGGTCGACCAGCGGCGCACTGTCGGACCGCAGCGCGTTCGGGTCGAACACAGTCAGACCCCACTCGTCCGCAATCGCCGGCAGGGTCGGATCGGTCCAGTCATGCATACCGACGAGCGACCCGATTGGCGCCGATCGTGGCCGGCAGGATGTCGAGAAGCTCACGGTCACCGTGCCCGGTGAGCGCGGAGACGACCATGGCGTCGTAGCCGGGGTACGCCGTCTCACCGGTGCCCATATCGGGATGGGAGTCGATCCAGAGGATCGCCAGCGCCTCTCCGTACGTGCTGATGAGATGTGAGAACGGCGCCATGCTCACCGAGCACTCCCCGCCGAGGGTGGTGATACGGGCCGGGTGGCGGTCCTGGATGATGTCCAGCGCGGCGCGCAGCTGCCTGAGGACGACGGTCTTGGCCTCGATGCCGTCGCGCTCCTCCAGCCCAGCATCGCCCATCTCGACCGGCACCACAGCGGTCGGGCCGTCGTGCTCGGGCAGGACCGCCTGGAGCACCCTCGTGCCGACGGAGTACCCACGCCGGGCGACGTCGAAGGGGAGCTCAGGAGCCAGCGAACGGATGCTCTCCGTACCGATCTGCGGTCGGTCGGCGCCGTCCGGCCCACACGGCTGGGACCGGGAGAA
Organism: uncultured Actinomycetota bacterium; assembly: GCA_963808435.1. Taxonomy (GTDB): domain Bacteria; phylum Actinomycetota; class Actinomycetes; order Propionibacteriales; family Propionibacteriaceae; genus Microlunatus. The sequence continues at coordinate 61,598 of CAWEFW010000007.1, forward strand.
CGACCAGCGGAAGGTCGCCTGAGCAACCAGCCGGTGGGTCGGAAGGCTCAGCCCCGGTGACCGTTGGCCGCGCCGGTCCACGCCGGTGCGGAGTGCTCGGGCGCCGCGGCCCGCTCCTCGGTGTCGGACACACTGCCGAGGCGTTCGACCTGCTCGTTGAGCGCATCGAGCACGGCCCGGAACTGCACCTGCGCGACCCGGGCGAACGTCCGGACGTCTTCGATCTCGGCGGACACTGAGAGATCGGGGTGGCCCGCATGGTCGCCCGTCACCGGTTGGACTCCCCCGTGTTCATCGTCGCCCCCAGGCGACACGATCTCCCGCTGGTGGGTCCGCGCGGCGACCATCAGGTCGCGGGCTGACTGCATGCCTTCGTCGATCAAGGCGTCGGCGAGCTGCTGGGCCTGGTTGAGCAGCAGCACGGCCTGGTCGGTGACCTGGGCCAGCGGGTCGTTCTGAGCCCGCCGTAGGTCCTCCTTGACCTGTTGCAGCTCCGCCCGGGTCTGCGCCAGCTCGTCCTGAGCCTGCTCCAGGTCGTCGCGCTCGCGGGCCCGCTCCCGCTTCACGGTCGCGAGGTCCCCCTGCAGCCGGGTGACGTCGTCGGCCAGCGCGTTGAGAAACCCACGGACCTCGTTCGGGTCCAGACCACGGAACCGGACGGTGAACTGCTTGCGCCGGACCTCGTCCGGACGCCAAGCATGGGGTGAGGCGGTCGCACTCATGGATGTACCTTCCACTGCTTGCCGGTTTCCCAGGTGGTGGACTCCTCTGTCGGCGAGGTCGTCCCGAAGTCGAACTGCTCACGCCGGATCGAGTCGGCCGGAACACCGGCGGCCTTGAGCTCACCGACCGTGTGCCGAACCATTGGCGGCGGGCCGCAGGCCAGAACCGTTCGCCGGGACCAGTCGCCGGACCGAGCCGCGACGGTGCCGACCAGCCCGCGGGCGCCCGGGTACGACCGGTCCTCGGAGACAACCGGGGTGTAGTCGAACCATGGCTTACGCGCGAGCTGGGTGAGGTGCTGGTGGTCGTAAAGGTTCCAGGGCATCCGGGAGCCGTGAAACAGGTGGACGCGCGGCGCCGACCGTACGGTCTCCCACTTGCGGTCGATCTGCTCCAGGACTGCCCGCAGCGGCGCGAGCCCGGTGCCACCGGCGATCATCAGGAGGTCCCTGGTGGGCTCGTTCTCGGGCAGCGTGAGCTGCTGCCCGACCGGGGCGGCAAGCCGTACCGTGTCCCCTTGCCCGACGTTTCGGACCACCGCGGTTGACACGATGCCGCCGGCGATCGGCTGGATGTGGAAGTGCAGATGACCGGAGGGCTGAGGTGCGTTCGCCGGGCTGAAGTAGCGCCACAGCCGCGGACGCTGCGGGATCTCCACCGCCACCGACTGCCCCGGCTGGTAGGAGAACGGTTCTCGCGGCGCGATCTCGACGACGGCGACGTCCATCGACCGCCGCTCGACCCGCACCACGTCCGCTTGCCAGTAGGCCGGCGCGAGGTCCTCATGCTGCTCGGCCGCCACGACCATCACCTTCGCGATCAACCCGTACGCCTGGGCCCAGGTATCGGCCCGCTCAGCATCCCAGGAGCTGCCCAGGAACCGTTTCAACGTGGCCATCAGGCTGGCGCCGACTGCCATGTAGTGCTCGGTTCCCACGGAGAAACGGCGGTGGTCCCGACCGAGCTGCTCGATGAACGGCGAGACCGCCTCGATGGTGTCGGCGTTGGACACCATCGCGCCGAGCGCCGCCACGAGCTTGTCCCGCTGGCCCGACACCTGGATCGGGAACATGGCGCGCAACTCGGGACGGCTGACGAACAGGTGTGAGTAGAAGTACTGCGGGACCTTGTCGCCCGCTTGTCGAACCGTCGCCCAGCTCTGTCTCAGCTCTGACGTGTCCATGAGGCTACGACGGCCCGTTGTTGACAGGCGCAAACCGTGGCGCGGACATCACCGCGTGGGTCCTGAGGGTGAAGTCGTCACCGACTCAGCTTCCTTTCCCGGCGGCAAAGCAACTGGTCGACATCCCCGTCGACGTCGTGCCCAGGCGCGGACAAGCCACCCCATCCTGCAGGGTAGCCGACGTCGCTCTCAGAGCCACCAACCACTGGTGTCACCATGAGCGTTTATCGTTACGCACGCCATCGAACACCGACGACGTGACTCCTCGTTTCCCCCGAGAGCCCAAATAATAGGACGATAACGGGAAGGTGGCTACTACGAGTTTGCGCCGCGCGTGCCGCCGGGCGGTCACGGTCCGCCGCAGCGGCCGCAGACCCGGGCGTTACCTACCGTTGACCTGCCACCTCTGACGACCGGATGCCGAGAACCACCCCTAGTCAGACGGGTATCCCCCCGCTCCGTTGCCGGCGAGGGCTCGCTATCGTCGGCGGATGGCCACATCCTGGGGCATCACCTTCGACTGTTCCAACGCCCGAGTGCTCGCGGAATTCTGGAAGGTCGCGCTCGGCTACATCGACGCTCCCCCACCGACGGGCTGGGACTCGTGGGAGGACTGGTCTCGCCATTTCGACATCCCGGAGGACGAGTGGGACGACGGGGCGTACCTGGTCGACCCGGACGCCACCCTGCCGTCTGTCGGCTTCCTCAAGGTTCCCGAGGACAAGACGGCCAAGAACCGGCAGCACATCGACCTTCGGGTGACGGGTGGTCGGCATGTCGACCAGTCGCTTCGCCGCGAGCGCATCCTGGCCATGGTCGAGCGGCTGGTCGCGGCCGGCGGCACGGTGCTGCGGGAGCACACCTTCGAAGCCCACCTGGACCACGTAGAGATGGCGGACCCGGAGGGCAACGAGCTGTGCGTGGTGTGAGCCACCGGGTGGTGCTTCCTCAGAGGCCCTCGAAGATGTCGCCGAGCACCCGTCCCGGACGGGTCGGCGGCCAGGCGATCACCTCGGTCTCTCGAGACACGCTCTTCAGCCGCTGCTCCTCGGTGGCCTCGGGGTTGTTCATGTCGTTCCACTGCGTGCGGTGCTCCTGCATCGCCCGGCGGACCAGCGGGGCCACGTCGGTGGTGTCGATGTCGACGTCGATCCGCTCGTCCGGGACGCCCCGTAGGTGGTAGACGGTGTCTGGGTCCCAGGCCGACAGGCCCGCCGCCACCCGGCGGTGGTTCCAGCGGTCGATGACCGACTGGCGAATCCCGCCGTACACCAGCCGGCGAAATCCCGGACCGCCGTCCCCAGCGAAGCGCAGGAACGCACTGGTTGCGGCCTCGCCGATCCGGATGTGGTCGGGGTGGCCGGTGATGCCGTCCGGGCCGAACGTCGCGACGACGTCAGGTCGCTCCTCACCGAGCACGTCGGCGACCCGGTCGACCAGCTCGGCGAACGGCACGTCGCGCAGGCCGCCGTCGGGATAGCCGAACCATTCGTGCCGGTACGGGGACAGACCGAGGACGCGCCAGGCGCTGCTGTCCTCGACGCGACGGATGGCGCCGAGGGTCTCGGGAGTGGCACCGCTCCTCTCCGCGATCGCCCCACCCTCGCCGTCGGTGGCGTGCACCAGGAAGAACCGGAACTCCGGATCAGCGAGGTGTAGCGCGACCACCGCGGCCATGCCGTACGCGTCGTCGTCCGGGTGGGCCACCACCACGCCCAGCGTCCTCCCCACGGGGCACACGCTAGCGACCGGGGGCAGCGGTCCACTCAGGGATCGAGCAGAGTCGCCGATCGGCCGGCGAACAGCACCGCCAGCTGCTCGGTGACCGGCCGGGGTCCGGCGAGGTCCCGGTCGTCCCAGCGGTGAACTCCCTGCACGTCGCGCAGGGATGAGGTGAGAAAGACCTCGTCTGCCGACTCCGCCTCCTCGGGGGTGACGTTCCGTTCGGTGACGGCGGTCCACTCCAGCAGCAGCTCCCGGGTGATCCCGGCCAGCGGGCCGGCGCTCAGCGGCGGCGTCACCACCTCCTTGCCGAAGACGAGGAAGATGTTGGTACCGGTGCCTTCGCAGACCTGGCCGACCGTGTTGAGGAAGATCGCCTCGCCGGCCCCACAGGAGACCGCGTACGCCAGGCCGCGTACGTTCTCCGCGTACGAGGTGGACTTCACCCCGGTCAGCGCGCCGTTCTCGTTCCGCCGCCAGGGCGCGGTGACGACCGCGGCGGTCGGTGGTGACGGCTCATGGGCCTCGACGGCGACGATCAGGGTGGGCGGCCCATACGCGGCGCCCGAGCCGAGCGGCCCCTCGCCGCCGGTGTAGGTTACTCGGACCTTCATCTCCGGCAGGGCGCATCCCTCTAGGGCCGCCGCGATCCCCTCCCTGACCAACCCGTGGTCCGGCGCCGGCAGGCCCATGGCGGCCGCGGACCGGGACAACCGGTTGAGGTGCCGCTGGACGGCGAACGCGCCCGTCGGACCGGCCTTCATAGCCTCGAACACGCCGTCGCCGACCACAAGACCGTGGTCGGTGGCCGGCACGACAGCCTGGTCTGGAGGGTCGAGGCGCTCGCCGTTCCGCCACACGGCGAGCTGGCGGACCAGGGTCGGGGAGGTGAGGGTCACCCGGTCAGGGTAGTCGGGAGCAGTTGATCTTGGGCGTGGCCGACGACCGATCCGACGCGGTCGGGAATGTTTGGACTCCACCGGTCGGCTCGGCTATGGTTTCTAGTCGCGCCTCCACCCGGTTCGGGCAGGGGCGGCACGCGGACGTGGCTCAGTTGGTAGAGCATCACCTTGCCAAGGTGAGGGTCGCGGGTTCGAATCCCGTCGTCCGCTCGGAGCGAGTCTCGGCCAGTCCGGCGGGGAGCACAGCTCTCACGGTGGAGTGGCCGAGAGGCGAGGCAACGGACTGCAAATCCGTGTACACGGGTTCAAATCCCGTCTCCACCTCGGGCGATTGGCGCAGCGGTAGCGCGCTTCCCTGACACGGAAGAGGTCACTGGTTCGAACCCAGTATCGCCCACTAGCAAGACCCCAAGTCGGAGCGTGTTACGACGCTGTTGTTCGTACCAGCCGGCGCGCTAGATCCGACCTTGACAGCCCAACTGACAGCCTGAGTCACCGTGGGTCAAGCCCCGGGTCGTGTGTAGTTCCACTCGTGCAGGTCAGTGGTTCTAATCATGCCGTGAGTGCGGCTGGTTCGGCTACCTCTTGTTCGGGCTTGGTGTTGATGAGTTTCATGGAGCCTTCGGAGAGGTAGCGGCGTTCGGCGGCGACGGCCCATTCGTCGTGGGCTTCTACGAGTACGGCACTGGCGAGTCGGAGTAGTGCGGCGGGGTTGGGGAAGGCGCCGACGACGTCGGTGCGGCGTTTCACTTCCCGGTTGAGCCGCTCGAGCGGGATGGTGGACCAGATCTTCTTCCAGTGGCTGGCGGGGAACACGGTGAACGCCAGCAGGTCGTCCTTGGCAGCGCGCAGCATCTGCTCGACTTTGGGCAGCTGTCGGCCGAGCATGCCGGCGATGGTTTCGAACTGCTCGTGCACATGCTCGGCGTCGGGTTGGGCGAAGATGGTGCGGATCGCCGCGGCGACCATTTCGGCGTTGCCGCGGGGCACCTGGGCGAGCACGTTGCGCAGGAAGTGGACTCGGCAGCGTTGCCAGGCGGCGCCGAGCATCACCGCACCGATCGCAGCCTTCAGCCCGGTATGCGCGTCGGAGATGACCAGCTGCACCCCGGCAGGGCCGCGGGCTCGCAGGGAGCGCAGGAACGCGGTCCAGAACGCGCCGTCTTCGGAGTCGCGTCGAAGCCCAGCACTTCCCGGCGGCCGTCGGCGGTGACGCCGGTGGCGATCACCACCGCTCGGGACACGACCCGGTGGTTGACCCGAGCCTTGCAGTAGGTGGCGTCGAGAAACACGTACGGGTAACCGATTTCACGCGAACCGCGTACGTACCTGCGAAATGGAATGTCGACACGCCCAATCGCGCTCGAGGCGGCCGAGCTGTCAAGCGATCCTGCCGGCTCCTGGCTAAACCGGCGGCACCTCGCCACCACCGGTTTGACCGGCCAACCGCGACAAATGGCCGGGAGCCCTGGGGGAGGTTGCGGGAGGCTGTTCAGTCGGTTGCGTCGGTTGGCTCGTATCCGTGACGGGTGCCCGTACCACGCTCGTATCCAACACGCACCGCTTTCGCCACCGCGCCACGGTCGGTAACGCCGGCCAAGATCAACAAGCCGGCCGCGATCAGCTCGTGACCGATCCGCGCGTCTGGTTGGGCGAACCATGTTTCGGCAAGCTGGCCGGCGACCTCAGCGCTGAGATCGTCGCGACCCTCAGCGGCCGCGGCGAGCTGGTCCAGCAGCGGCTGCCACCGCTCGTCCTGAGCGGCGAGTACCGCTTCACCGTGAAGCCGCGAGGCGAGTGTCTGGTCGACCGTCGACATGCCATCCAGTGTCACACCCACCCCATACTCGAGGCCAGGTCCGCGCGCTGAGGGTAGGCCAGCCACGCGACCTCCCCAAGTGGTTCGGCGATGAGTATCGCGCGAGTGTTGAGTCGAGGTCGTGAATGCATCCGTACGCTGTCAGGCTGGCTGGCTACGTCCACGCTGCCACCTGGGGCGCTCCGACCAGTTCGGCCTACGGCCCCGGTTCTCAGCGGATTGGGCCTTGGCGGGTTGTTGCCTTCCCGCTCGTCGGGTTCGGCACTGATGTGGTGTCGGGCTCCAACGACAAGACCAGCGCCACCTCCTGCTCACCCAACTCGAGGTCCGAGGCGCGTGAGGGACGACGGTAGCCGGTGGAACGGAACCCGAAGTTGTTGGCGAAACCGATCGCTCGACCATTGTCGGTTCCCACCCAGTAATAGAGCTGGCTATAGCCGTTCTGCGTTGCCAGTGCCGCGGCAGCCTCGACGAGTCGCCAGGAGACGCCGGTGCCGCGGGCCTCCGGGACGACGTATAAGCCGAAGACCTCAGCGGCTGAGGGGTCCTCCTCGTACACCCCGAGACTGACGATTCCCTGGGGTATCTGCCCTCGTTCGGCCAGCAGCCGGTAGGACCCGGTCATTCGGTCCCGCCAGAATGACTCGCCGCGATCAGCCTCATCAGCCAAACTCGCGGTGAACGCACTCGGAGACTGCGTCAGGGCGTGTAGACGGATCTCTCGATACAGCGACCACTCAGACTCCCCCAGCACCCGAACGGTGATCTCTGCCATGGTCAATTGTGTCACCTGACCCACCGCACACGCCCCTCCCCGTTCGGCGCCAGGGAACGGGCTGACCCGCCCCGACATTAGATCCGTCACCGTCCGCAAGAGGCACGACTACCCTCGGTCGAATGGGCGCGGAACTGGTCCTCGAGCCGCAGCGCGTGTTGGAGGCGATGACCGATCCCCAGCAGGTCGCCCACCGGTGGGGACCGCAGGGCGGCGCCTAATCGCGATGCAACCGCCCAAATGGGAACTGTTTCACCTGGCCGGTGAGTATCTCGAGGTGCAGCCGCCGTCCGCCTGGCCTACAGGTTTCGCTGGGAGCCGCCCGACCCTGACGACCACGAGACGGTGGCGCGCCCGGCACTGCGCGCGCGACGGCGCAACCGAGGTGGCGCTCACCCAAGGCCCGTTCGCTACCGCCGCGCGATGCGAACTGCACAAAGCAGGGTGGACCGACCTCGCACGCCTGGCCAGCCACCTCGCACAGGCCTGACCGCAGCCGGCCCCGCGCTGACGACCAAGCAAGTTGCTGCTGCGGACCCCCGAACTGAATCGACCCGCAGTGGCCGTGTGTGGCTCACCTGCGGTCCCTTTGAGGATGCGGGTAGCCTGGTGTTCAACGACGGCGGCCCCCAACACTCGGCAGGGGCGCAGTTTGCAGACTCCATCGCTGTACCGGGAGCCGCTGCCGTTTCAGTTCGGGGCGGGCCGGAGGAGCTACCCAGTCGTCGGCCAGTGGTCAACGCCCCCTTTTGCAACGACACGCTGAGGGTCCGCTTCTTTTCATTCGATGAAGGGAAAAGCGCTGACCTAGTGGTGCACTACGATGCCGACAGCCTGTACGAGCAACTCGGAGCCACTATCATCCCAGCCCAATGATTCCCGCGCGGGCTCCGACGACGACGCGGTTTTTAATCCGCTGCGGGACGAGCCAAGTCATAGAGGGCTGGGGGGCCGACTCTAGGATCGGCAGGTGGAACTCCGTGCCTACATGGACACGGATGCCGAAGCAACGCTAACTGTGCTCCTTCGAGCGATCCGCGAGGTGGCCTGTGCCGATTACACCCCGGAGCAGGTTGCGGACTGGGCTGCGGAACATGGCGACCTAGTCCCTTGAGCTGCGAGCCGGGCACCGAATGCCGCGCTGCTGGGCAAGAGCCGCCGAACGATCCGCCATGACTCAGGTGCGCCACTGTGTGCTTACCAATCTGCTTACCAATGAAGGCGAGAACTGACGATCACCCCTGAACGTCCACGGACTCATTTACGCCTCAGTTCCCGGACACAACGCGGGTCGACCTTGGCTGACACGGAAGCAGTCAGAAGCAGCGGGGAGCCGTGTGGGCTACGCGACCAAGCATCGTGGCCGCATCAGAGGCTCACGATGCGGGAAGTCGGTCGAATCCGGCGAACGGCTGCCGGATCGTTACGTTGGAGTCGTCTCCATCGGTCTGTGCGGCTGCCGAGATCGCCCGGATCAGGTCCTCGGTGAGGTTTCCGTAGATCTGCAGGCTGCTTTCGGCTTCGAGGTACTCGGCGTACGCGGTCGCAAAGTGCTCGACGCCGACCTTCATGTGGGTGTTCATCGAGTCGGCGTCCGGATGGACCTGCACGATCGTGACGTAGTCCGAATTCGGCGTGGTGTAGCCGTAGAAGGAGTGCAGTCGCGGCTCTGCCGGCTCGACGACGTCGGAGCTGAAATGCGCGAAGTACTGCTTGAACGCCTCGCCTTTGCCGGGCTTGATCTTGTGGGTGGCGATGAAGATGAACGGAGTGGTCATGGGGTCCTCCTGGGAGTCTGTGCCCCGATGGGCTCGGGGCCACGAGTCCACGATCGGCGCCGTCCCGGTTGCGGCGCTTCGGCAGAGCGGGCCGACTTCGCGCACCCGCGGTGGGTATTCCTACCTAGCGCCACCGGTGGCAGGATCGGCGGCAGGGAGGTGCGATGAGCGGCGAACCCGGCCATCTCGAAGCTGCCCGCGAGCACGTCCGTTCTTCGCGGTGGGTCCGGGCCTGTGAGGAGTACGCAGCCGCTGACCGGGCGACGCCGTTGACCGTCGAGGACCTGGAGTCCTGGGCCGAGGCCGCCCAGGTGATCGGGCGGATCGACGAGGCGATCGCCGTGCTGACCCGATGTTTCGAGCTGCGGGCGGAAGCCGGGGAGATCCACGAGACGACGCGTGCGATGTACTGGCTCTGGAGTGCTCACGTCTTTGCGCGAGGCGAGTTTGCCATCGCGGCCGGCTGGGTCGAGCGAGCCGGGACATTGTCGGATGAGCGGGGGGCGGGTGAGTACGGGTGGCTCCTGATCCCGCGGGCCTACGCATGCATTGGGAGGGGTGACTACGCGACCGCTGAGGGTCTGCTGCATCGGGCGGTCGAGCTGGGGATGGGCCGCGGCGACATAGATTTGATCACGATCGCAACCACGATGCGTGGCCGGGCCGCCCTCAAGCTCGGATCGCTGGAGGAGGGGTTGGCGCTCCTCGATGCGGCAATGGTTCGCATCCTGTCCCGGGCAACCTCGCCACGTGCGACAAGCGTGATGTACTGCGCCGCGATCGGCTCGTGCTACGAGGTGCAGGAGATCGCGCGGGCAGCCGAGTGGTCGGTCGCCCTCGACCAGTGGCTCGGCACACTGCCGCAACTGGGTGGCGTCTACTTCGGGAACTGTCGGATCTATCGCGCGATCCTGATGCGTCTGCGCGGGGACTGGCCTCGGGCTGAAGCCGAGTTCCAGCAGGCATGCCGGGACCTGGCCGTGGACGGGCAACTGGTGGCCGGCCATGCTTGGTACGAGCTCGGCGAGCTGCGGCGGCTGCGGGGAGAGCCAGGTGTCGAGGATGCCTTCGGGCAGGCGACTGCCTTCGGGCACGTCGCCCAGCCGGGACTCGCGCTCTACCGGCTGGGCCAAGGGAACGTGCAGGCGGCCGGCGCGGGTTTGCGCCGGGTCCTGGCCGAGCGGGAGCGGGCGGCCGACCGGCTCATCCTGCTCCCGGCGGCGGTTGAGGTCTGCCTCACCGCTGGTCGGATCGATGACGCGAAGGACGTCATCACCGAGATGGTGCAGACCGCTCACACCTACCCGACAACCGCGATGCGGGCCATTCTGGATACCGCCCACGGGGCCGTTGCCCTGAGTGAGGGCCGGCCCGCCGACGCACTGGCCCGCTTGCGGGCCGCCTCCGACCGGTGGCGGGAGCTCGACGCCCCGTACGAGACCGCCCAGGTCGGCGCCCGGATCGGGGAGGGTTGCCGTGCACTCGGTGACGAAGAGGGCGCGCGGATGGAGTTCCGCGCGGCCCTAGCGACCTTCGAGCGGCTCGGCGCACGGCCGGACGCATCCCGAGTCCGCGGGCTGTTATCAGGCCGGAACGCGCACCTTGGCGCGCTGAGCCCTCGAGAGACCGAGGTGCTCGGTCTGATCGCCACGGGTCGAACTAACGCTGAGATTGCCACTCAGCTGAGTCTGAGCGAGCGAACCATTCACCGACACGTCAGCAACATCCTGGCCAAGCTCGACGTCCGCTCCCGCACCTCCGCCGCGGCGTACGCGGTTCAGCATGGGCTTAGCTGACGTGGCGATCAACGTGATCAGCGCCTAAACTCCGGCCAGCAGGGCCAGGACCACCAGCAAGACACCGCTTTGCGTCTAGGAACATAAACAGACGCTCGGGTGCACCAGCGACATGGCGCCCCGGCCTGCCAACTGCGGCTCGCTACGCCGGGCCGCCCCGCGGTATCCCTTCAGCTGGTCGGCACCCTGACAGCCAGACTGCCAGCCAATCGGGGTGATGCCGTGTGATCGCCAGCGGACTCGCACGCACTCCGCACGGGCGCGACAGGCTTGGATGCGCAGGAAGGGCTGCGGTAGAGGCCGGGCACCTCGGCGACCGGGCCGACGATCGGCTCGCCGTCGGCGGGCATGGGGCGTACGCCGACCCGGGCGCTGAGCAGCTCGACGTTCGCGGCGCCGCGGAAGGTGGACCGGACGGCGGCGAGAGTCCGTTCGGGCGAGTCGGCAGCGGTATGTAGCCGGTCCGTGGCGACCTGCCGGAGATCAAAGTCCGGGTTATGGACCACGGACGAGAAGCCAGCGTTAGCCAAGAATCGAGCACCTCGGCGTCAAGAGGACACCTTCGACCAGGCGCTAGCCGACTTCGCGGCAGGCATGCCCACCGGAGCGGGGAAGGACTTAGTCCCCTTGAAGGGGAGCGAGAAGGCGGGACGCATACCGATCCAGGCGGGTGATTGTGGGACCTGCGCGAACCCGGATACGACGGCGGCGATGCCCTACACGTTCGCTGGTGGCGCCATAGGGAAGTTCGGGTGGGGTCCGGGTTCCCCGGCAGCGGTCCGCCTCTCCTCGATCCGCGCGTCCTCGTCGCCGTGAAGGTGGTCGCGGACCAGCTTGTCGGCGGCGGTCAAGACCTTTTCGACCTCGGCGACCCACTGTTCGTCGAAGACAACGACGACGCCCGAGCTGTCGGGCGGGAGCGCCCACTCGACGTCCGTCCCGATTTTGCGATTACGGACCCGGTCCACGACGGCGCCGGTTCCAGCGCCCAGACCCGCCCCCAGAGCGGCGGTGGCCAGCAGCGAAGGTGGGAAGATCAGGCCGACCAGGGCGCCGCCGACGGCGCCGATTTTCGCGCCGGTTCCGGTCTCGTGGCTGGTGTCCTTAACGTGGATCTTCCCGTCGCTGTCGCGCTCCACCAGGGCCAGCGCCTCGACCTCGATCACGTCGTCGGCCGCGAGCTGCTTGAGGGAGTCCCAGGCCGCCTCTGCGGCAGCGGAGTCACTGTACGCAGCGACGTAGAGATCCTGCGGAGCTTCGTCTTTGTCGGCCATGCTCATCACCGCTCCTTCGCGCTTGGCCTCGTTCAGTCTGCCGGGATCAGTGAAGCGTGTTGTGGGGTGGTTGGTCACCACCCCGGCCGGGGTGGTGCAGGCGCCTCTGCATCCGGACCCGTTTCGACCCCCACCGCGGGTGAAGGCGGCGCATCCCCGCGACCAGCGCCTCCACCTTCGCCACCGCCTGACTGCGCCATCTCCCGTAATCCCGCCCATAGAGAAGACGGGCGGGATTACGGAGTCTCGTCGCTACTAGGGACGCGGCGGCTCAGTCAGTTCGAGGTCTCTTCGCGATGTTCGATCCACACGTCCGGCCCCGGGTATACGACGGTCTCGTGCCCGTCGTCGTGGCGAACGAGGTACGGCGGAGCTCCGTCCTTGCCGCGTGCCTCGACAACGACCGCCGTGTGCTCATGCATTCCGACCACTTTGCCCTCGAAGTGGAGCCGGTCACCTACCGCTGCTCGCATCCGCTCCTCCAGTCTTTGGTCCTGCACCACCGAGTCTGGTCCTAAGAGTCGCCGCTCGGAAGGCCTCGACGGCATCGACTCCTGCCTCAGGGTCTTGTTCACACCGAAGCAGGCATCCGCCCCGCGTTCGTGACTAGTGTGATTTCGGCGCCGTGACGACCGTGACAGGACCCTTGAACGTCCGTCTCACCTTGTGAGGAAGGTCCTGACCTAACCAGCGAGAGACACCGCTGGGAAGCGTGGACAAGATGATCTCATCGTATTTCCGTCGTGACAGGGCGTTCTGGATGGCCTTGACGGGATTCGGGTCGCCGACGGTGCCATCCACTTCGGCACCCAACTTCTGCAGTTGCTCGATACCGATCTCCAGTTGACTTCGAGCGTGGTCATAGTCAACTTCTGCGGCACCGCGCACATCCCCAGGAAGCGGCACCACGGCGAGACGGCGGTTGATCGCATCCATCGTGCCCTCGCGGTGGGCATGAGCAGTAGCCGGGACGAGCAGAGTGAACTCGCACGGGCCTCGGGTCATCCGATCTCGGATGGACTCAAGGAGGTCGCTGCTGCCGAGGGTCTGATTGGCGACGACGAGGACTCGGGACATCGCGGCTACCACTACCTCCACATTTGGTCAGCCAAATCAATCTACGACCAGTAGCCGCCGGTGTCACTGGTCGTCCAACTCAACGAGCTCTGCATCTGGTGAGAGTCTTGGCAGAAGCTCGTTGAGTACGACGCGGAACCCGTCTCACCTCACGACAGCATGGTCGGGCGACGCGTGACCATGTGATCTGCCCGATCGAACGTTCGAAGCCAGCCGATCAGGTCCGGTCCGGATCAGTCGGTTGACCAAATGTGTTGTCGGGCGGATTGGCGACGTCGCCCGACCGATCGGTGTAGACATCGGTGCTGGGCACGCCGCCGCTGTAGGTGGCATCCCCTCGATCGAGCAGCTCGGGTTCGGCCTGACCTGTGTAGGTGGGCGTAGCCTCCAACGGAACCCCCACATCCATCCGGGTCTCGTCGTCGGTGTCATCGTCGGCGGAAGCCTTCTTCCCAGCCACTGCCGCGGCCCCGACGGCGGCCGCAGCTGCGGCACCCAGTCCGGCCGCGACGGCCTTGCCCGACACTCCAGCCTTGCCGGTGTCACCCCGCGAGCTGCTGGCTTCGGCCAGCCCGGGTGTGCCAACCGAAGCACCCTCGTTGACCGATCCGCGCCAAGCACCGGTCGCATAACCTTCGGCCTCGATGAACGCCTTGAACCGGTCGAGGTCCGCCTCGGCCTGGTTCTCGACAACGTTGAGCTTGTCGCCGACCTTCTCCAGTAGGCCCTCCGGCTCGTACTCCAGTGTGAGATGCACCGAGGTCTGGCCACCGCCGACGTCCTCGAACGTGACCGCGCCTGCGTTGGTCGCGCCCTCAGTCGCCGCCCACGCCACCTTTCGATCGGGCACCTGCTCCAGAACCCTGGCCGTCCACTGACGGCGGACGCCCGCTATCTCGGCAACCCATTCCAGGCGGTCGTCCTCCAGTTGCTTCACACTCTTCACCCCGCCCATGAACCGGGGGAAGTCCTCGAACTGCGTCCACTGGTTGTAGGCCGTGCTCACCGGGACGTTCACCAGAATCGACTTCTCAACCTTCGTCGTCACTGTGTCTCCTCCTCGAGATCCGCAGCCCGAGCCGGATCTGCCGGCTCGTTCAACTTGGTAGGTTTACGTTGTAAACCTAACATCGCTGCGGCTGCGTATCCAGGGTGCTTCGACCCCAATGTGGCCCGCCGCGGCGGCAGCGGGGTACCCAGCTCGATCGGACAGACCACCGTTGACTGTCCGCCAACCGCAGCACGCGTGATGGTGCTCAAACGCCTCCGGCTCGTCATGCGTTGTGTTGGCCCAGCCGGATTGGGGCTTGAAGACTCTCATCGAGAAGCCCGGCCCGAGAGCGACCGAACCGCCCGGTGTCGCGCATACGCGGCGTTCTACTGCTCGGGGAGCGCATCGGGGTCCTTCTGCTCCATGGCCCGACGCGCCTGGCCGCGTATCCGGTTGCCAACCACCCGGGTGAAGATGACGCTGACGACGAGGCTGGCCATCACGACACCCCCCGCGATGAGCCCCATCATCGCCAGATCCTCGGAGCTCTTCAGGACGAGTCCACTCAGGTAGAGAACCAGCCCCAGGGTCAAGAGTAGAAAGCCGATCCGTTTCTCGGCCAACAGCTGGGCATGGGTGGAGAGCGCGTCCGGCTCCCCCACTGCGGATCCCTCTTCGCCGATGTCCTCCCGCAGTTCTACGATCGACTCGGCGTTGTGAGCGTGCGAGAGGACACCCGCGCCTACCAGGTCCAACGCCACGCCACTCACCAGGAGCATCTCGGTAACCAGAGCCACAGCGCAATCCTCTCCTTCTGTCGGTGGGACCACGCTCGCAGGTTCTCAACCCGAACAGAAACCGGCTCGGCCTTCGATCCGTTCGGAACGAAGGCGTGACCCGCTGTGCCCGTGACAGTGACCTTCCGTATCGGGATCCCTGCTTACCGAGTGCTCCGAGGCGATCAGTACGTGGCCGGACCGTCATGGCCCAAGGCGTTCAGGCGAGCGTCTGTGCGAGTAGGTCCTCCAAGCCTCGCCGGATGATCCCGGAGGTCAGGTCCGGCCGACTACTCGCCACGGCGGCGAGGATGTGGGCCGGGTCGGGCAGGAAGCCGAGGATGTCGCTGACCACCCAGAACCGAGCGGCATCGGGGTCTGGGTCGAGCTGCCCGCCTTGCCGGACGTATGCCGCCCTGAAGGTCTCAACGTCCGTGGCCGTGTGCAGCATGGCGAAGTCCGAGCACAGATGGGCCACGTCGAGGTCGGGCGGTCCCCACGATGTCTCCGCCCAGTCGATCAGTCCCGTGACGGTGTCGTCCTGCCACAAGATGTTGCCGAGGTGGAAGTCACGGTGCAGCAGGCCGTAAGGCGTCGGCGGCGGGCCGGCGGCCCACAGGTCAATTGCCTGCTTCCACAGACCGGGCCACCGAGCCCAGCCCGGAACCTCCGGCTCGGCCGGCCCACGGAACGAGAAGGTCGGTGGTTGATGCTCCGCCGGCACGGGCTGCCGGTGCACCGCCACGGCCAGACGTGCCAGGGCCGTCATCGCGGCCGGCTCCAGCCGGTCAAGTCGTACGCGACCTGGGCGCCAGGTCATCAGGTTGGCCGGACCGCCGGCCGTCGCCCCGTCAACGTCGCTGGCCACGAGCCGCGGCACCGGGAGCGCCGAGCTGGCAAGCAGTCGACACGCCAGAGCCTCCCGCCGGACATGCTCCCGGCCGGTCCCGTCCCAGACTGCCGGATCTGACCACCGGAGCACCAGCGAGTCGCCGTCGGCCAGGCACACCAGCCACTTCGTGTTGGTAATGCCGCCGCCGATCGCCGTCACGTCGACGACTACTTGCGGCGCGAGCGCATCGGTCCAGGCTCGTACCCGCTCGGGGAGTGCAGCGGGCGCCTCGGCTGTCACCTCGGGAGGCTACAGCAGCGACGCACGGCAAAGGATGGACAGCGACCGCTGACCGACCCCACGTGCTCTCCGGCGGCACCAACGTCCCGACGCGGCGGTGGCTGGGCAAGAGTGTCCTCGGGTCCCGCTTTGGGCGGGCGGGTCAGCAACCAGGAACAAGGTCAGCAGTCCTCAGCAGCAGAACTCTTCACCGGCGCTCACAAGGCGCCGGTGAAGGCTTTCGTACTAATCGCGTTGTCCGAGAAGCTGACATAGCGGTATCAACGTTCTTTCCGATTGGAGATGTGGACCGGTATGACCTCTGAGCTCGTAGCCCTCTGCTTCGATGCGCGCGAACCGCTCCGTCTCGCCGGCTTCTGGGCCCCCATCCTGGGCTGGGCAATGGCCGACGACCCGGACGACGGAGTCACGCTCCTGCCGAGCGATGACACCGGGTTCCAGATCCGGTTCCTCCAGACCCAGGAGCCGAAGACCGGCCAGAACCAGATGCACTTCGACCTGACGAGTACGTCCCTTGACGATCAGCAGCAGACGGTGGCGAGGTCGCTTCGACTCGGCGCCCGCCACATCGACGTCGGTCAGCGGCCGGAGGAGGGCCATGTCGTGCTTGCCGACCCCGAGGGCAACGAGTTCTGCGTCATCGAGCCGGGCAACAGGTTCCTTGCTGGCTGCGGGTTCATCGGCGCGCTGTCGTGCGACGGCTCGCGGGAGGTCGGGTTCTTCTGGAGCGAGGCGCTGGGCTGGCCGATGGTCTGGGACCAGGACGAGGAGACCGCGATCCGCTCGCCGCACGGCGGTCCGAAGATCGCGTGGGGTGGTCCGCCCGTAGCGCCGAAGACAGGGAAGAACCGGCTGCATTTCGACCTTGCTCCATCCGTTGACGGTGATCAGCAAGCGGAGGTCGACCGTCTCCTCGCCCTCGGCGCGACTGTTATCGACATCGGCCAGGGCGAGGTCAGCTGGGTGGTGATGGCCGATCCCGATGGCAACGAGTTCTGCCTGTTGACGCCCCGGTAGCGCGCTGAGCCGGCCCGGTTCGGCCCGCAGCGTGCGAGAAATGGCCCGGTGAGCAACTTCCGAAAGATTGGGTTGGGCGTGTCCGGTTCCTGCGGTTGGCTCCGTCAGGAGAGGTGAAGGCAACTACATCTCAGCTTCGCGGAGGAGCCATGACTACCGTCGCGGCCGAGCAGTACCGGACCGCCGCCCAGCGAACCCTCAGCACACCCGAACGCGAGTACCGGCTGCGCCAGGCAGCCCTCACCCACCAAGCCGGCTAGGACATCGCGACCCGTCTTGCTCACCACAGCCATTTGGGGTTACCTGGAACCAAGGTCAGCAGACGAGTAGAACCGTCGCGGCCCGTGCCGCAAACGACAGACAACTGGAGCCCTCGTGCAGCCAACCCGCGTCATTGCGAACCTGTCCGTCCCGGACATCGACAAGGCTCGGAGCTTCTACGCGGACTACCTCGGACTGAGCGTCCAGGAGCTCGACATGGACTGGGTTGCCCGCTTCCAGTCTCCTGATGGCCAGGCAGTCGTGCAGCTCGTCACCCGTGATGCAACCGCACCGCAGAACTCCGTGATCTCGGTCGCCGTCGGCGACGGCATTGAGGAGGCGTACGCGGAAGCGAAACGGCGTGGGTTCGAGATCGTCTACCCGCTGACCACGGAGCCCTGGGGCCTGCGAAGGTTCTTCGTCCGAGCTCCCGACGGCAATGTGATCAACATGACCAGCCATGGGGACGGCTAGCACCCTGACGCTCACGGTCACGCATGGGATGCGCACGAGGTGCCAGCGTCCTCGATGCTCGTGAGCCGAAAACGACCGTTGAGGAACCATCCATTCGCGTGCCCCTGAGCTGTGCGATGTTCGTCAGGATGGTCGGTATACGCGGAACTTTCCTGACTCCTGAATGAGAAACCACCGATCGGTGACTTCTTGGTCGATGGGATGAAAACCGAAGCCGGAACTGGAGCGCGCCAAAACGACGACATCGCCACCGGTCAGGTATGTCAGCTCATACCGTTCCAGGGTGCTCGACGCGAGCGTCTCCGCGTTCAGTTTCGTCTGGTCATAAGCGAGTCCACCGAGGTCGATGACGAACGAGCAACCGCGGTCGATGTTCTGACTGATGAGATCCAGCTCGATCAAGGTGGTCGGCTCATCCGATGTAACGCAGCCCGAAACGGTGGCGGTGGATCGGGACAGCTCACGAGCTGGGAACGGTCGGTCAACGGTCAAGATGGCGTGCGGGAGGGCCAAGCCCAGCAATATGGCCAGCCCGGCAACGGCTGCGGCCACCGCGAAGCTGCGTCTGCGGTGAGCGAGCCACGTGCTGGCCACCCCGACTGCGGCCCCGATCACGAGGGCCATCGGCACCGCAATAGCGGCCGCGTAATGCGTGAAGAAACTAGGCGTGGCCATCATCACGGTCCCCATGGCTGCGAGAAGCGTCACCGGTAACCGAGCCTTGCTTACGGCGCAGGCGAGGACGGCGGCCAGCACAACGCAGCCAGTCGCGAACAGGATCAGTGCAGGAGCCTTCTCCACCAGGCGAAAGGGCGTGAGTCCGGTCAGCGCGTTCAGCCGCCTCAGGTAACCGAGATCGGTGTCCGGTCGACCAACCTGGTCGAGCACCACCATTCGCCACATGTTGCTGGGCGCGGAGACGAAGAACGGCAGATAGACAGCAGACCCGCCGACTGCCGCTCCGAGGGCGACCAGTAGCGCGGCCCGCCCACGCTTGGTGGCCCATACGTACGCGACGACGGCGATGATCGCGACGACGCCCCAGATCTTTATGCTCGCGGCGACTCCGAGCGGCACTCCAGCCGCGAGGGCCAAGCCGCTGGTCAGTTCCAGCCTCTTGTACAACCGAGCCAAGATCAGCAGGGAGATGAGCAGACAGAGATTGGCGAAACCCTCCAGAAGGGTCTTCCGTTCCACAAGGGCCGCTGGGTAGTAGAGACCGAAGAAGAGACCGCCCGCCGTGGCGGCCATCAGCCCCACCGGGTACAACAGCCGCATCACCAACACGGCATTCACCGCCCCGAGGACCATCATTCCCATTCGGGCGACGGCGAATGCGGTGGCATCAGACGTCAAGTACGACAGAGCGGCGGACGGGGCCAGCGCCAGCGTGACGCCGGGCGGATGAAGCATGACGAAGTCGCGATATGGCATCAGCCCGTTCACCAGGCCGAGCGCGGAGCCGAAATAGACGCCGTCGTCATAGCCCCCGATGCCGAACAGACCACCGCCCCGGGCCAACGGCAGCAGCCGGGCGCTGAACGCAACGGCGAAGACGACGACGCCAAGCAGCACCGCACGTCGAGGCAGCCCTTTGACGGCGGACGAAGGAACGCGCTGCGAATCAAGGACCCCGACAGGAATGCTTGAGTATAGGTTCAACCGCTCGCCCTCTTCGACCGCTGGCTCGCCTGCCTGGCAACACCTGGGCCGGTTTCTGTTTCATTGCGGTTGACGCCAGCACGTGGTAACTCATTGCGCAACGCTAGCTTTGCTCCGGCGTGGTCTCAGCCGGCCGTTGCGAGGGCGGGTGGCGAACAGTCGATGTTGAGCTCCGAGTCGGCCTCGCCAAGGGCTCGGCTGGTACGGGCGAAGGTCGGGCAGCGCGCCCGATGCACATCGGTGTCGATCAGTCATGGTGCCCCGGATGCCGCCACATCGATCATGCTCCTGAACCCACCTGACCACCCGTCGAGGGCGGATGCAACGGGCGCCCGGCTAGCGTCGTGCGCAGAGACAACGACGATGAGAGGGATTCGATGGAGTACCGAGTTCTCGGCCGCACCGGTGTGACGGTCAGCAACCTTTGCCTCGGAGCGATGATGTTCGGCCCCTGGGGCGACCCCGACCACGACAATGGCATCCGCACCATCCACCGTGCGCTGGACGCGGGAATCAACTTCCTCGACACCGCCGACGTGTACTCCCAGGGCGAGTCAGAAGAGATCGTCGCCAAGGCCATCGCCGGACGTCGGGACGACATCATCCTGGCGACCAAGTTCCACGGCGCCATGGGCGGCGATGACCCCAACCAGCAGGGCAGCTCGCGCCGCTGGATCATCCGAGAGGTCGAGAACTCGCTGCGCCGACTGGGCACGGACTGGATCGACCTCTACCAGGTCCACCGGCCTCGCACCGACACCGACGTCGAGGAGACCCTTTCCGCGTTGACCGACCTCGTCCACCAGGGCAAGGTCCGCTACGTCGGCTCCTCCACCTTTCCGGCCAGCCAGATCGTCGAAGCGCAGTGGGTGGCCCGGGACCGCAACCTGCAGCGGTTCGTCACCGAGCAGCCGCCCTACTCGATCCTGGTCCGGCACACCGAGGCCGACATCCTCCCCACCTGCGCGCGCCACGGCATGGGCGTCCTCACCTACAGCCCGCTGGCCGGTGGGTGGTTGTCGGGTCGGTGGCGCACGGACTCCGACCTACCGACGCCTTCGCCGTCTCGGCAGCGGCTCACCGCCCGGTACGACATGTCGCTGCCGGTGAACCAGCGGAAGCTGGAGGCGGCCGAGGCGCTCGGCCGGCTCGCGGAGGATGCGGGCCTGTCGCTGATCGAGATGGCCATCGCGTTCGTCCTCAACCACCCCGCCGTCACGTCGGCGATCATCGGCCCTCGCACCCTCGAGCACCTGGAGTCCCAGCTCCCGGCCGCCGATATCCGCCTCGGCGCCGACGTCCTCGACCGGATCGACGAGATCGTCGCCCCCGGCACCCTGATCAACCCCGCCGACTCCAGCTACGACAACCCTGCCCTCCGACCGTCCGCCCGTCGGCGCAGCTGACTCCACGTCCCAGTCGGCCGCCACCCCCGCGCGCTGCTAGCCTTCGCTGCCCCGCGTCTTGAGGATCGACCATCGCCAGTACGTCCGACCCGACTGATCGTCAGAGCCCGCGCACGATCTGGGCGGGGGTGCACCACACCCTGCGCAGTGACGTGACGGCCGGCGTGCTTCTGCTCGTCGCCACCGTCACGGCCCTGGTCGTGGCCAACAGTCCCGCTGCCGCGGTCTACGAGCGAGTCCGCGACTACGCGGTCGGCCCGGAGGCCCTGCACCTGCGGCTGACTCTCGGTGAGTGGGCCGCCGACGGTCTGCTGGCCATCTTCTTCTTCGTGGTCGGGTTGGAGCTCAAAGAGGAGTTCGTGGTCGGCAAGCTACGGGATCCGCGCGCCGCCGCGGTACCCATCGCGGCGGCGATCGCCGGAGTGGCGACGCCCGCTCTCGTCTTCCTGGCCGCCAACGGGAACGCCGGCGACGAGGCTCGGCACGGCTGGGCGATCCCGACCGCCACCGACATCGCCTTCGCGGTGGCGGTCCTCGCCGTCGTCGGCCGGTCGCTGCCTCCGGCACTGCGTACGTTCCTGCTCACCTTGGCGATCGTCGACGACCTGGTGGCCATCGCCATCATCGCCACCGTCTTCACCGACGACCTCGCGTTCTGGCCGCTACTGGCCGCCTGCGTGCCGCTCGCCGTCTTCGCCCTCGCGGTGCAACGAGGTTCCCGCGCGTGGTTCGTGCTGCTGCCGCTCGCGATACTGACGTGGGCGCTGATCCACGCCTCCGGCATCCATGCCACCGTGGCCGGCGTCCTGCTCGCTTTCGCCGTCCCGGTCAAGGCCACCGACCGCGCCCGCGTCCTGGTCGGCACCGACGAGGACGGGCGGCGGGTCTTTGACGGCATGACCGCCCATTTCGCGGACCGGTGGGAGGTGATCTCGGGCACGGTCGCCGTCCCGGTCTTCGCGTTTTTTGCCACCGGCGTGACCGTCGGCGGACTCGCCGGCTTGGTCGCTTCCCTCAGCAACACCATCACCATCGGGATCATGGCCGGGCTCGTGGTCGGCAAGTTCGTCGGCATCACCGGCACCGTGGCGCTGCTCACCCGTTCGCCGCGGTTCCGGCTTGATCCCACCATCGCCTGGCCCGACCTCATCGGGATGTCGTTCGTCGCCGGGATCGGCTTCACCGTTGCCCTGCTTGTCGGCGACCTGTCCTACCCAGAGGCCTCGGCCGCTCACACGTACGTCAAGGTGGGCGTCCTCACCGGATCGCTGATCGCCGCCGTCCTGGGCGGAACCATTCTGTGGATCCGTAACCGGCACTACCAGCGACAGGGCCGCTCGGACGAGCAGTGGTACCCACTCCCCCGCCCGCGGCACTAGATCGCGTTCTAACCAGATCTTGGGGTGAGGATCGATCCAGATGCCTGCAGATGATCATGTTCAGGAGAACATGTTGTCTGAGGGCGCTCGCCGAGGTCGCAATTGCCGACCAAGGCCTCGATCCTGCTCGCGGCGCTGGAGATCGGTTTCGGGGTTGTTCGGTGGCTTCCGGGAGGGAGAATGGGACCCGACCCTGTTGGGCCGGGCGGCCAGCGTCGTCTGGTGGTTGGGTGCGGTGCTCGCGCTCTGTTCCGTGGGGACGGCCGCCTACTCCCTCTGGCCGCGGTACCGCCGGAACCGACGGCCGGCCGAGGTCTACTACTGGGGTCACGTCGCTGGGTTCGAGAACATCCAGGACTTCGTGGCCAGCCTGGAGACCAGTACGGTCACCGCGATCGAGCGGGTTCAGCACCAGCTCTGGCATGTGTCGAGGGTCGTGCACGGAAGTACACCCTCATCCGCGTCGCCCTGCTGCTGGCCGGCGCTGCCTCGGTGATCTTCGCGCTGATCGGGATCGTCGAGGCGATCGAGGCGAACAACGCTCTGACCCGGTGACGCACGCGGCGACCTAGAGTCCCGCGACCGCCTCCGCCACGGCCGTCTTCCCGCCGGTCAGGTCGAAGGTCCGGCCGACTGTGGCGGGCGAGTCGAGGACCGCGGCCAGCACGGCCGCGACGTCGTCACGCGTGACCTGTCCCCGCGGCAGGCTCTCCCCCACCGTGACCCGGCCGGTGCCGGGATCGTTGGTCAGCCCGCCTGGACGCACCACAGTCGCATCCAGGCCGCTGGCCCGCACCGCGTCATCCGCCCGGCCCTTCGCCCGCAGGTAGACGCCGAAGGTGTCGTCGCCCGGTGCGTCGGGGTCCGCGCCCATGCTGCTCACGATCACGTAGCGGCGGATTCCGGCCTGCTTCGCCGCTGCGATGAGCTTCACCGCGCCGCCGTAGTCCATCGTCTCCTTGCGGGCCGAACCGCTCCCCGGGCCGGCGCCGGCGGCGAACACGACGGCCTCGGCGCCGGCGATCGCCTGGGTGACGTCCGTCTCGCTCGCGTGCTCGAGATCGACCACGGCCGGCTCGGCGCCCACCTGTCGGACATCCTCGGCATGCTCCGGGTTACGGATCAGGGCCACCACCTGGTCACCGCGCTGGGACAGGAGCCGGGCGAGGCGCAGGGCGATCTGGCCGTGGCCCCCGGCGATGGTTACTCGCATCTGGTCACGTTAGCGTGATGATGGCCGAGAGACCTTGGCGGGAGGTACTCGCGGCGAGAGTCGAGAAGGGATGCTGCGCGTGAGTCGACGCTGGCCGTGGTTGGTGTCCGCCGCCCCTGCTGGTGACCGCGGTCGTGTCCACCGCCACTCGTGAACGGGGTCGTCGAGCGGTTCTGGATGGCGATGCAGCGCAACGACTGGACCGCCGCCGCCGACCATTTCGTTGCGGAGATCGTCATCGACTGGCCCTGCTCGGGCGAACGGATCGTCGGCCGGGCCAACTTCGTTGCACTGCAGGAGCGCTACCCCACGACGACAGGCCACTGGGAGTTCGAGGTCCACCGTCTGGTCAGCGACGGGACCACGACCGTCAGCGAGGTCACGGTGACCGACGGGGTGCAGGCGGCACGGGTGATCGCCTTCTCCGACGTGGCGGACGGTCAGATCGCCCGGCACGTCGAGTACTGGCCCACGGCGTACGAGCCGCCGGCGGACCGGGCTGACCTCGTCGAGCGCATCCCGCCGGTGCCCTGACCGCACGGCCGCCTCGGTGGCTGCTCCCCTGGCGGTGTGTCGGTAGCGCGTTCTAAGGTGGGCCCGGCCCACTGAATCCTTGGGGAGGAACTCATGCGCCTCAGCCGTCGACTGGCAACCATCACCGCAGCCTTGGCGCTGGCGTTGACGACGGCGGGGGTCGCCGGCACCGCCGAGGCCCGGCCACGGCCGCCGAAGCCGAAGGAACTCCAGCTTCAGGTGCTGTCGTTCAACGACTTCCACGGCCATCTGCAGCCGCCGGGCGGCACGGATGCCACGCTGGGCACCACGCTGGACCCGACCAACACCCAGGTCGGGGGCGCGGAGTACCTCGCGTCGACCCTGGAGGGGCTTCGCGCCAATGCCCGCTACTCGCAGACCGTGGCTGCCGGTGACCTGATCGGCGGTTCCCCGTTCCTCTCCGGCCTCTTCCACGACGAGCCGGCCGTCGAGTCGCTCAACGCGATGGGTCTGGACGTTTCCAGCGTGGGCAACCACGAGTTCGACGAGGGCGTCGACGAGCTGCTGCGGATGCAGCGCGGTGGCTGCCATCTCGACGACGGCTGTTACGAGCCCTGGGGCGAGGACGGTTACCCCGGTGCGGACTTCCCGTGGCTCGCCGCCAATGTGGTGGACGATGACACCGGCCGTACGATCCTGCCCGGCACCACGATCAGGAAGGTCCGGGGTGTCAAGGTCGGCTACATCGGCATGACCCTGGAGGCCACCCCGACGTTGGTCGCCCAGTCCGGCATCCAGGGCATCGAGTTCCGGGACGAGGTGGAGACGGCGAACCGGGCCGCCCGCCAGCTGCGTCGCCAGGGCGTGCAGACGATCATCGTGCTGCTGCACGAGGGCGGCTTTCAGACCGGGACCTACCGGGACTGCGTCGGGATCTCCGGCCCCATCGTCGACATCGCCGAGAACCTGCATCCCGAGATCGACCTGGTGGTGACCGGCCATACCCACCAGCCCTATGTCTGCAACATCCCCGACCCGGCCGGGAAGAACCGGCTGGTCACCTCGGCCGCGTCGTTCGGCCGCGTGGTGACCGAGACCAACGTGGTCATCAACAAGCGCACCGGTGAGGTCAACCGGGCCAAGACCACCGCGACCAACCACCTGGTGACCCGGGCCACCGCCGACCCGGAGCAGACCGAGATCATCAACCGGTGGACCGCAGCGGCCGCGCCGATCGCCAACGAGGTTGTCGGCTCCATCACAGCAGACATCGTCCGCTCGCCGAACCGTGACACCGAGGGGCCGCTGGCCAACCTCATCGCCGACGCTCAGCTGGCCGCCACAACGGCGCCGGGCAACGGCGGGGCCCAGATCGCCTTCATGAACCCAGGCGGGGTCCGCGCCGATCTGGACTACGAGCAGATCTCCGGAGGCGAGTCGCCGGGCGAGGTCACGTACGGCGAGGCGTTCGCGGTGCAGCCGTTCGGCAACCTGCTGGTCACCATGGACCTGACCGGGGCGCAGATCGAGCGGCTGCTCGAGCAGCAGGCCGTCTTCCAGCGACCCGGAGGGCGCGACATCTTGATCCTCGGCGTCTCGGCCGGGTTCACCTTCACCTATGACCCGGAGGGTCCGTTCGGCGACCGGATCGACCCGGCCACCATCCAGCTGAACGAGGTCACGCTGGATCCGGCTGCGACGTACCGGATCGTCACCAACAACTTCCTGGCCGATGGTGGCGACGCGTTCACCGTCTTCACCGAGGGCACCAACCGAGCCGGCGGCGGTGACGACCTCGTCGCCCTGACCGACTATCTCGATGCGAACGACACCGTCTCCCCACCCCCGGACCGGATCGACGGCATCTGAGGAGGGTCGCGCCGACCGGGTTTCCCGGTCGGCTCCCCTACGCTGAGCAGATGCGGCGTCGGTCCTGGCGGGTGGTCGCCCAGACCTTCGGCGCGTGTCTGCGCTACCGGGTGACGGGCCTCGCCGCCGAGGCCGCGTTCTTCGCCCTGCTCTCGCTGCCCCCTCTGGTCTTCGGCCTAGCCGGCGCCATCGGCTTCATCGCCCAGCGCTTCGACGTGACCACTGTCGCCGAGTTCCGCACCCAGGTGCTGGACGTCGCGTCGCGGCTGCTGACGCCATCGGCCGTGGAAGGTGTGCTCGCCCCCACCCTGGACGACGTGCTCTTCCAGGGCCGGTTCGAGATCATCTCGATCGGCTTCGTCATTGCCCTCTGGTCCGGATCGCGGGCGGTCAACGTGTTGGTCGACACCATCACGATCATGTACGGGCTGGCTGGGCACCGCAGCATCCTGCGGACGCGGGCGCTGTCCTTCTCCCTCTATGTGATCTTCCTGGTCGCCGCGGTGATCCTGCTGCCCCTGGTGCTGGCCGGTCCTGGGCTGGTCGACCGGGTGCTGCCGGACCGACTGGACGCGGTGGCCTACCTCTACTGGCCGGTCGTGCTGCTCGGTACGGCGGTGGCCCTGGCCAGCCTGTACCACCTGGCCGTACCAGTGCGTAAGCGCTGGCGCAGCGACCTGCCCGGGGCCGCCCTGACCCTGCTGCTCTGGCTCGGGGGCAGCGCGCTCCTCCGGCTGATCCTCAGCCTGTCAATCGGTAGCACGTCGATCTACGGTCCGCTCGCGGCGCCGATCGCCGTGTTGCTGTGGCTTTACCTGATCAACCTGGCGTTGCTGGTCGGCGCGGCCTTCAACGCCAGTCTGCACCCGGGTGAGCCTCGCCCAGCGTCTCAAGAAGTGGACAGCCTTCTCAATAAGTGAGATTTAGATTTGATCGCGGGCCGAACCTGACGGAGGGTGAGGGGGTGTCCAGCCTCCGTGTCCTGCGTCATCCCGGTCTGCCGCCGGGCTGGCGCGGCCGGTCGGACCTGACCGCTCGTCGGTTCGTCGACCTCGGACGGACGAAGTCGATGATCTGTCCTCCGCGCGCCTGCTGACCCCAGCCCGCGCGCTGCGGCGCCGAATGGCCGCTTGCCGGCGATCCGCGCCGCGCGCCTCCCCACCGAGGATTACATGACCACCGACACTCCCGTCCAGCCGGCACCGGGCCGGCCCACTGCGCCGCCCGGCGCTGGTCGCCCGGCCCCTCGCCCGCGGCGCAAGAAGGGCGAGGGTCAGTGGGCGCTGGGCTACCGCGAGCCACTGAACGTCAACGAGCAGTCCAAGAAGGACGACAACCCGCTGAACGTCCGCGCGCGGATCGAGACCATCTACGCCAAGCGCGGCTTCGCCTCCATCGACCCGGGCGACCTGCGCGGCCGCTTCCGGTGGTACGGCCTGTACACCCAGCGCCGCCCCGGCATCGACGGCGGCAAGACCGCGACGTTGGAGCCCTGGGAGCTGGATGACGAGTACTTCATGCTCCGGGTGCGGATCGACGGCGGCGCCCTGACGGCCGAGCAGCTGCGGGTGATCGGTCAGATCTCGGTCGAGTTCGGGCGGGACGTGGCCGACATCACTGACCGGCAGAACGTGCAGCTGCACTGGATCCGGATCGAGGACGTGCCGGAGATCTGGCGCCGGCTCGAGGCGGTTGGGTTGCACACCACCGAGGCCTGCGGCGACTGCCCACGGGTGATCCTGGGCTCGCCGGTGGCCGGCATCGCAGCCGACGAGATCATCGACCCGACCGCGGCCATCCGGGCCATCGCCGACACCTACATCGGCGACCCGGCGTACGCGAACCTGCCCCGCAAGTTCAAGTCGGCCATCACCGGCCACCCGGTGCACGACGTGGCACCAGAGGTCAACGACATCTCGTTCGTCGGGGTGGTTCATCCCGACTACGGGCCCGGCTACGACCTGTGGGTGGGCGGCGGCCTGTCCACCAACCCGATGCTGGCCGTCCGGTTGGGCGCCTGGGTGCCCGAGGCCGAGGTCGCCGAGGTCTGGGCCGGGGTGGTCGGCCTCTTCCGCGACTACGGGTACCGACGGCTGCGGACCCGGGCCCGGATCAAGTTCCTGGTCGCCGACTGGGGTGCGGAGAAGTTCCGCGACGTGCTGGAGACCGAGTACCTGCACCGGCCGCTGCTCGATGGCCCGGCGCCGGCGATCCCGGAGCAGCCCGGCGACCACGTCGGCGTGCACAAGCAGAAGGACGGCCGGTTCTTCGTCGGCCTGGCCGCGGTGGCCGGGCGGGTGAGCGGCAGCCGGCTGATCGCGCTGGCCGACCTGGCCGAGACCCATGGGCAGGGACGGCTGCGGACCACGCCGCTGCAGAAGATCCTGGTGCTGGACGTCCCGGGCGACCACGTGGACGCGCTGGTGAGCGGCGCCGAGGCGCTGGGTCTGTCGGCCCGTCCTGACTCCTGGCGGCGCTCGGTGATGGCCTGCACGGGCATCGAGTTCTGCAAGCTCGCGATCGTGGAGACCAAGGCCCAGGCGGCCCGAGTGGTGGAGGAGCTGGAGTCGCGGCTCGACGCCATGGACTCGCCGATCACCGTCCACATCAACGGCTGCCCCAACTCGTGTGCCCGGATCCAGGTCGCCGACATCGGGCTCAAGGGCCAGCTGGTGGTCGGCCCGAACGGGGACCAGGTCGAGGGCTTTCAGGTGCACCTGGGCGGCGGGCTCGGCCTCGACGCCGGGTTCGGCCGCAAGCTGCGCGGCCACAAGGTCACCGCGGACGAGCTGCCCGACTACGTCGAGCGGCTGGCCCGGACGTACCTGGATCAGCGGGCCGACGGTGAGCGGTTCGCCCAGTGGGTCACCCGCGCCGACGAGGCGGTGCTGGCGTGACCGACGTGCGCCCCGAACCGGGCTCGGGCCACGGTGAGGGCGGTCACCACAACCCGAACCGCCAGACGGTGCTCTACTGCCCCTACTGCGGCGAGGAGACGCTGTTCCCGGCCGAGCGCGGTTGGGAGTGCCACAGCTGCCTGCGGGCCTTCTCGGTGGCCTTCCTCGGTCTGGTCTCCCGGGAGCGTGTCCGATGAGCACCGGTGCGTCGGGCAGCGAGGGGACCGATCCCGTCTGGACGACCAAGCGAGGCACGGCCGACTGGGGTGACCCGCCTGACTCCTCGGTGGCGAGCGTGCGGAGGAAGGCGGGATCCGAACGTCCCGAGCAGGCGCGAGGTGCAGAAGTCATGAGCACCACCGTCGACCCGTCCGAGCTGGCCGTCCAGGCCAGCCGCGACCTTGAGGGGGCTCCGGCGCTGGAGATCATGCGCTGGGCGTACGCGGAGTTCGGCTCCGAGCTCGTGGTCACCTCCTCCATGGCCGACACCGTGATGATCCACCTCGCCGAGCAGGTGGCCCCCGGGATCGACGTGATCTTCCTGGACACCGGCTACCACTTCGTGGAGACCATCGGGACCCGCGACGCGGCGGCTCTGGTGCACAACGTGAACGTGATCAACGTGACCCCGGAGCAGACCGTCGCCGAGCAGGACGCCACCTGGGGCAAGGACCTGTTCGCCCGCGACCCGGATCGCTGCTGCGCACTGCGCAAGGTCGCCCCGCTGGGTGCCGCTCTGCGGCCGTACTCGGCATGGGCCAGTGGCGTGCGCCGCGCCGACTCCAAGGCCCGGGCGAAGACGCCGGTGGTGTCGTGGGACGCCAACCGACAGCTGGTCAAGGTGGCGCCGATCGCGACCTGGTCGGACGACGACCTGATGGCCTACGTCGCCGAGCACCAGCTGATGCTCAACCCGTTGCTGGAGGACGGGTACGGCTCGATCGGCTGCGAACCCTGCACCGTCCGCGCCAGCGGACCCGACGCCCGAGCTGGCCGCTGGGCCGGTCTGGCCAAGACCGAATGCGGGATCCACCTGTGAGCGCCGAAGAACAGGTCCCTGTGTTGGATCGAGACGCAGCCATGGATTCCCGGAGCGCCAGCGACGGGAATCCAGCGGGGGGTGTGGGGAGTCGCCCCCCTACACGAGAGGGGGCCACCCTATGGTTCACCGGGCTCCCGTCAGCGGGCAAGTCCACCATCGCCCACGCCCTGGCCGACCGGCTGGCCGCCGGCGGCCGCCGCGTACAGGTGCTGGACGGCGACGAGGTCCGGCCGCACCTGTCCGCCGGCCTGGGCTTCAGCCGAGCCGACCGGGACGTCAACGTCCGGCGGATCGGCTGGGTCGCCCGGCTGCTGGCCGGGCACGGCGTGGTCGTGCTGGTGCCGGTGATCGCCCCGTACGCCGAGTCCCGTGACGCGGTCCGCGCCGACCACGCGGCGGCCGGGGTGGCATACGGCGAGGTGTACGTCTCCACCTCCCTGGAGGTCGCGGAGCACCGCGACGTCAAGGGCCTCTACGCGAAAGCCCGGCGGGGTGAGCTGAACGGGATGACCGGCGTGGACGACCCGTACGAGCGGCCGGACCGCCCGGAACTTGTGCTCGACACCGCCCGCGTCGACCTGGCCACCGCGGTGGAGCGCTCCGCCCACCTGCTCGCCGCGATCACGGAGGAACCGGCCCGATGAGCGTTGCGCATCACCGAGGCAAGGGGGGCGACCCCCTTGGACCCCCGATAAGTGCTGCGGGACTGCGCCCGCTGACCGAGCTCCAGGCCCTGGAGTCGGAGTCGGTGCACATCATGCGCGAGGTGGCCGCCACGTTCGCGAAGCCGGTCATGTTGTTCTCCGGCGGCAAGGACTCGGTCGTCATGCTGCATCTGGCGGCCAAGGCCTTCTGGCCGGCGCCGGTCCCGTTCGGCCTTCTGCACGTCGACACCGGGCACAACTTCCCCGAGGTGCTGGAGTTCCGCGACCAGGCCGCCGAGTTCTACGGCGCCTCGCTCGAGGTGGCGCGGGTCCAGGACTATCTCGACGACGGCCGGCTCCGTGAGCGGCCCGACGGCCAGCGCAACCCGCTGCAGACGGTGCCGCTGCTGGACGCGATCACCGAGGGCAAGCACGATGCCGTCTTCGGTGGCGGACGCCGGGACGAGGAGCGGGCCAGGGCCAAGGAGCGGGTCTTCAGCATGCGCGACGAGTTCGGGCAGTGGGACCCGCGCAACCAGCGTCCCGAGCTGTGGTCGTTGTACAACGGCCGGCACCTGCCGGGTGAGCACGTGCGGGTGTTCCCACTGTCGAACTGGACCGAGATCGACGTCTGGGACTACATCGAGGCGGAGAAGATCGCCCTGCCGTCCATCTACTACGCGCACGAACGCGAGGTGATGCTGCGGGACGGGATGTGGGTCGCCGTCACCCCGGTCACGCCGGCGCGGGCGAGCGACGCGGTGGAGCTGCGGTCGGTCCGTTACCGCACCGTCGGCGACATGTCCTGCACGGCCGCCGTGCTCTCGACCGCCAACACCGTCCACGACGTGATCACCGAGGTCGGCCTGAGCTCGCTCACCGAGCGGGGCGCGACCCGGGCCGACGACCGGCTGTCAGAGGCTGCGATGGAGGACCGCAAGCGGGAGGGCTACTTCTGATGACACGCTCCCCTGCCCTCGCCACCGGCGGGCGCACGCTGCTGCGGCTGGCCACGGCCGGTTCGGTCGACGACGGCAAGTCGACCTTGGTCGGCCGGCTGCTGTTCGACACCAACTCGGTGCTGTCGGACACCCTCGACCACGTCGAGCAGGTCAGCAAGCGCCGCGGGCTGGACCGGGCCGACCTGGCACTGCTGACGGACGGCCTGCGGGCCGAGCGGGAGCAGGGCATCACCATCGACGTGGCCTACCGCTACTTCGCCACCCCGGCCCGGAAGTTCATCCTGGCCGACTGCCCCGGGCACGTTCAGTACACCCGCAACACCGTGACCGGCTCCTCCACCGCCGACGTGATCGTGCTGCTGGTCGACGCCCGCAACGGCGTGGTCGAGCAGACCCGCCGCCACTTGGCCGTCGCATCCCTGCTGCGGGTGCCGCACGTGGTGCTGGTGGTCAACAAGATCGACCTGGTGGACTACGCCGAGGACGTGTTCTGGTCGGTGGCCACCGACTTCGCCCTGCTGGCCCGCAGCCTCGGGGTGCTCGACACCCACTGCATCCCGGTCTCGGCCACCGAGGGCGACAACGTGGTGACCCGCTCGACCCGTACGCCGTGGTACGACGGGCCGACCGTGCTCGGGTACCTGGAGAACGTCGACGACCGACCCCTGGCCCTCGGCTCGGAGTTCCGCTTCCCCGTGCAGCATGTGGTGCGGCCCCAGTCGGCCGCGCCCGCCCCCTGGGCCGCCCGTGCCCCGAAGGTGGATGGGGACTACCGCGGCTACGCGGGCAAGATCGAGTCCGGCCGGGTCCGCGTCGGCGAGGAGGTCGTGGTGCTGCCGCGCGGCTCGCACGCCGTGGTCGAGGCGATCGACACCCCGGACGGCCCGTTGGAAGCGGCCGGCGCCGGCCAGTCGGTGGTGCTCCGGCTGGCCCAGGACGTCGACGTGTCCCGCGGTGACATCCTGGCCGCCACGGACGCACCCCCCGCACCCGTCCGCGACCTCACGGCGACCGTCTGCTGGCTGGCCGAGCGGGAGCTGAATGTCGGGGCCCGGGTGCTGGTGCAGCACGGGACCTCGGTGACCAAGGCCATCGTCAAAGCCGTCGACAGCGCGCTGGACCTCGACTTCGAGGCCGGCGCCGTGCCGGGCTGGGTGCACACCAGTACCCTCCGGCTCAACGACATCGGTAAGATCCGGCTCGCCCTGGCGTCCCCGCTACCGATCGACGCCTACAAGGAGCACCGCACCACCGGTGCCTTCATCATCGTTGACGAGGCCGACGGCTGGACGCTAGGTGCCGGCATGGCCGGCAGCACGCCCATGCCCACCGTCGCCTCCGACTCCGGACGCGCCGGTGCCGCTCGTCCGTCCGTTTCGCAGGAACCCGCACGACCGGAAAGTGAACCGTCATGACCGCTCCCTCCTTGGTGCTACTCGGCTACGGCAGCCCCGATCCTCGGGTGGCTCAGGTCAGCCACCAGCTCCGTGACGAGCTACTCGAAATCCGGCCGGAGCTCGACGTCCACGTCGGGTTCCTGGAGCAGGGTGCGCCCAGCGGCATGTCGGTGGTCAACCGTCTCGTCGGCCAAGGGGTGACCGAGATCGTGCTGGTTCCCCTACTGCTGTCGGAGGCCTTCGGTGCACCGGCCGCGGTGCCGGCGCTGGCCGCCCAAGCCGCGGCCGCCCACTCCGGGCTGCGGATCACCGCGGCCCGCCCGATCGGTCCGGAGACCCACCTGCTCTCCATCCTCGACCAGCGGCTCCGCGAGGCGCTGCGGGTGCGCCGGGTCTGCGAGCTCGACGCCCTGGTCTTCGCCGCAGCCGGCAGCACCGACGTCCGCAGCAACGCGCTGGTCGCCCGGCGCGCCCGGCAGTGGGCCACCCACCACAAGCTGCCCCACGTCGTGTCCTTTGCGGGTGGGTCAGGTCCAAGCACGGCCGAGGCCATCCGGTCGCTGCGAGCCCAGGGGCGGCGGCACATCGCCGTCGGCAGCTGGTTCCTCTCACCCGGGCTGCTGTGGACTCACCAGACCGAGCTGGCCTACGCGGGCGGCGCGGTCGCCGTCTCGGCCCCGATGGGCGGCGAGCCGGAGGTCGCCGAGGTCGCGCTGACCCGGTACGTGGTCGCCGCGATGGACCTGGTCGCCGTGGACGAGCCGCTGGACCTGGAGGACTTCGAGCCGGCCCCGGTGCGGCACCTGTCGGTGGTCGGCGCTTAGTGGCCTAGGACGCGGAGACCCGCGCCTTCTCCACCTCGACGTCGAAGTCGGCGACCGGCCACGTCAGGTCGAGCGCCCGTAGGTGCTCGGCCAGCAGCTGGGCCACCGCCCAGTTGCGGTACCACTTCCGGTCCGAGGGGATGACGTACCACGGCGCCTGCTGGGTGCTGCACCGCTCCAGCGCGTCGGCGTACGCGGCCTGGTAGTCGGCCCACTTCCCGCGTACGTCGACGTCCTCGGGGTTGTACTTCCAGTGCTTGCTGGGGTCCTCCAGACGGGCCAGCAGCCGCTCCTTCTGCTCGGCCGACGAGATGTGCAGGAAGCACTTGATGACCACCGTGCCGTCGTCGACGAGCCGCTGCTCGAAGGCGTTGATCTCGTCGTAGCGCGACTGCCAGACCTTCTCGGGCACCACGCCGTTCACTCGGACCACCAGCACGTCCTCGTACTGCGACCGGTCGAAGATGCCGATCATGCCCGGGCCCGGCACCTCGCGCTCGATCCGCCACAGGTAGTCGTGCCTCCGCTCCTCCTCGGTCGGTGCCTTGAAGGCCTTGATCCGCACGCCCT
Organism: uncultured Actinomycetota bacterium; assembly: GCA_963808435.1. Lineage (GTDB taxonomy): Bacteria > Actinomycetota > Actinomycetes > Propionibacteriales > Propionibacteriaceae > Microlunatus. The sequence goes on from CAWEFW010000007.1 coordinate 95,658, forward strand.
GGGGGTCGACCAGGCCGATGGCGTGCCGGATCGCCCCGCCCTTGCCGGAGGTGTCCATGCCCTGCAGCACCATCAGGACCTTGGGCGCCCGCTCCTCCGCCGTTCGCCCGACCGCGTACAGGCGCTCCTGCAGGTCGCTGAGCTCCGGGGCCAGTGCCTCGGTCGCGGCGGGCGCGTCCGTCTTCTTGCCGGAGAACCCGGGGGTCCCGGCCGGGTCGAGGTCGGCGAGGTCTACCGATCCGGCCGGAAGTCGGAGCAGCTCGGTCAGGGGCGAGGAGGGGTCCGCAGTCATAGTCGCGATTGTGCCGCAGCCGGACGCCGCCGTGCGAGGATGACGCGGTGCAGCTGATCTTCGACCGGGGTGGCACCGAGCGCGGTCCGGTCGGTGATCCGGAGCTGGTGGAGCTGTACCGGCATCCGGCACCCGAGGCGGGGGCCTGGCTGCGGACCAACTTCGTCACCTCGCTGGACGGGTCGATCTCCGGCCCGGACGGACGTTCGGGCAGCATCAACACCAGCAGCGACCAGCACGTGTTCGCTGTGCACCGCGCGCTCGCCGACGCCGTGATCGTGGCCGGCGGGACGGCCCGGCATGAGGGCTACCGGGCGGTCGACCTGGCACCCTGGCAGCAGGCCATCCGGACCGCCGAGGGTCTGGCCCCGCTGCCGACGCTGGTCGTCGTCACCCGGTCCGGCCGGCTCAATCCTTCGATCGCCCGACCGGCCGAGGGCCCGGGTGGCCCGGTCGTGGTCGCCACCACCGTCGGCAACCCCGCCGCGCACCTCGACCCGCTACGGGCGGCCGGGGTCGAGGTGCTCGAGCTGGGCACGGCCGAGGTCGACCTGACCGGTCTGGTCGACGAGCTGGCCGGCCGGGGGCTCCCCCGCCTGCTCTGCGAGGGTGGACCCCACCTGCATCGCGACCTGCTGGCCGCCGGGCTGGTGGACGAGCTGTCCCTCACCCTCGCGCCGGTCGTCGTGGGCGGCAGCGGACCCCGGACGACCGCGGGCGGCGAGCTGCCCGAGACCCTCGGGTTCGGACTGCAGTTCGCGCTGCTCGGCGACGACGGGGCCCTGTTCACCAGCTACCGCCGCGACCCCCTCCCGGCGGTGTCCGCGTAGGCAACGAAGTCACGAAGCCCCCCGGCGCGGAACGCCGGGGGCTTCGTGGGTCAGTCATGCCCTGGTGCTAGACCACGCCGGACTGCGCGAACCCGGCCGTCACCACGGCGCCAGCCGGCAGGCCACCTTGGGGACTGCTCAGGACGAGCTGGAGCGCGATCACGTCCATGCCCGTACTGCTCCACACGCTGCGTCGCAGGTAGAGCGTGCCCGACGCCGGGGATGGACCTCGTCGTGTTCGGACCGATCGGAGTCGTCACCTCGATGCCGTTGATCTCCAGGTCGAGGATCTCTGTCCCCGCACTCGACCGGGAGTACGTCGTGCCCTTCTTGGTGGTGCTCGACACCGCCTTGACGGCATCGCGGTCACCACACCGCCGAGCAGGTTCACGTTGGTGATTCGCGCCGTGGTGGTGGCGTTGGTCGACGTCGAGCTGTCCGTGCTCTTCGCGGTCGTGACGGCCGCGCCGCCCGTGAGAACCCCGGGCACGTTCGCGCCGGCCAGGTTGTTGGTCCGGGTCACTCCGCTGCTACCGCCGCACGGCAGGTTGACGGCGGCCGAAGCCCCGGACTGAACCACGTCTCCGACCTGGACCTTGGTCGCGTACGCGGAACCGTACGCCCGCCGGAAGGTCGGCGAATGGAGCGACGCCAACGCGTAGGAGATGACGAGTTCACCGGCCGGCAGACCGGCGGGAGTTCGCCTGGGTTCGAGGATGAGCCGCAGGCCGTTGACGCCCTGGGAGTGGAGGCCGAACTGGTTCAGGGTGCCCTGCTGGTTCAGGATGAGCTTGCCGAGGCCCAACAAAGGGATCTCTGTGTTCGGGGCCGGAGTCAGGTCCGGAACCGCCACGCCTCCAACCTTGAGGCCGACGAACGTGGTCTCGCCCTTCTGCGTGTAGCCACTCGTGTTGAGCGTAACCGTCGCCTTCGCCACAATGGCGTCGAACGTGACGGCCCCGCCGAGTCGCGCGAACTCCCCTTACGGTCAGGTGAAGTCGGGGTTATCGGCGCGAGCGCGGCTCGGTTGGACACGGCTCGGCTCCCCCGGCAACTCGGGAGTGCCAACCCCATAGACGCTGTGCGATTGGGCGTACCAGGCGTGTCTTGACCGCGCGCTGTGGCCCGGGTTATCGGGCGAGAAAGCGAGGCCAACTCAAGATCAACTAGCGGCCCGGGCGGTGTTGGAGCACCGGCCGGGCCTGGAGACCCACTGTGAAGGAGTGGACCCCGATGCGCGGCGATACCTGCAGGTTGCCTTTCCGCACGTAGCCGACCCGGACGGCTTCCGCGGGCACGCGCAGTCGTGCTGGCCAGCTGGCGTTGACACACCCCACCGACCCAGAGAACCATCGGAACATTCCGCCGCTCACAGGAGACTCGTATGAAGCGCGTACTGGCCGCCCTGGCGTCCTGGATGCGCGGCGCCTACCGCGCCATCGGCGACGGCCAACACGTACCCGGTCGAGGCGTGGTCCACGAACTTGAAGCCGGACTGCACACAGGCACTATGACCACCGTAGGCGAGGTGCTCGGCCAACTCCTGCCGCCGCAGAGGGAGTCCGCATGACCGACCTGGACCTCGTGCTGGCGGTCTTCGGCACCCTCTACGGCCTCGTGTACGGCGTCGTCACCTGCCGCAACCTCGACTGGTCACTCTGGCCACGCCAACCCGAGCGGGTGCCCGACCATCTGCTACACCTTCGACGTACTCCGCAAGATAACCGTCACGCCCAGCGGGTACGAGACCCCTGCAGGCTGCCCTTGCCCGCTCGTAGCCAGCCCGTACGGCTTCCGCGACCACGCCGCGGTCGGTTAGATCAATCCGGCCGACGCAGGCAAGATGCTTGCGAGCAGCATCACAACGGATGCGAGGAGCGTCGCAAGGAGGCCGACCACGACCGAACCCGGACGGCGCACAAGGCCGATGGCAATGCGGCGAACCGATGACACAGCAACCCCCGAAAGTGAAGAAATCCCCGAATGTTCCGAGACTGCTTCGGAGCCGGGCAGGCCAGGGGTTTGGTCGAACCGAGTGAAGTTTCTCGGACGTCAGCGGCCCGGGGTCGTACCCTTTCAGGCTGCCCTTGCCGCGCTCGTAAGCCCACCCGCACCGCGTCGGCGTCCAGGCCGCGGTCGGTGACCCCGGACAAGATCAACAAGCCGGCAGCGATCAGATCGTGACCCTGCCGCCTCTCCGGATGGGCCATCCAGTCACGGCGATGTTCCCCGCGACTTCGGCGCGGATGCCGTCTTGCCCTCAGCCGCGGCAGCGAGTCTGTCCAACAACGGCTGAGATCATCACCGTGGCGAGTCACCGGTGTCACCGGCCGGTAGCACGCCTCGCCTTCATGGACGGCCGCGCGGAGTTTCTGGGACGACGGGTGGCCGAGAATGGAGACCTGGCCGCCACGGAAGGTAACTATCAGGAGAGCGAACGCTGTGCTACCGCGCGACACTCACGCAAGACCCTCGTTTTCCCTTGTTTCCTTGGTCATTCGGCTGGGTTGAACCCTAGCCGGCTCGCCCGGCATCTTGGGATAGTCCGGAGGGTAAGGCATCTCCGCACCCCCGTACCTGCCGGTTCCCAGCTCGCGCTCGTCCCGCGCGTACATCTCCAACGCGCCCTCCAGACTGCGCGGCTCCAACGCGTAGAAGTCCGCCCACGCGTCGCCGGTCTCGGCGAACCGCCCGGGCATGCTGCGGACGGTGAAGTCCGCCGGCTCCGCGTCCGCCAGCTCGTCCCAGGTCAGCGGCGCCGAGACCACCGCGGTCGGCGTCGGGCGGATGGAGTAGGCCGAGGCGATCGTGCGGTCCCGGGCCATCTGGTTGAAGTCGACGAAGATCCGTTTACCGCGCTCCTCCTTCCACCAGCTGATCGTGACGTGGTCGGGCATCCGCCGGCTCAGCTCCCGGCCTAGCGCGATCACCGCATGGCGAGCCTCGATGAACCCGTACGCCGGTTCGACCGGCACGAACACGTGGACCCCGCGCCCGCCGCTCGTCTTCGCGAACCCGACCAGGCCAGCGTCGTCCAGCACCCCGCGGAGCTCCTGCGCGGCGCGGGCGGCGTCGCGGAAGTCGGTGCCCGGCTGCGGGTCGAGGTCGATGCGCAGCTGGTCCACCTTGTCGGTGTCCGGCCGCCGGCTCGGCCACGGGTGGTATCGCAGCGTGCCCAGGTTCGCCATCCAGACCACGGTGGCCAGCTCGGTCGCGCACACCTCGTCGGCGGTGCGGCCGGAGGGGAACGTGATGGTCACCGTCTCCACCCAGTCCGGCACCCCCTTGCTCGGCGCTCGCTTCTGGTAGAAGGCGTCGTGATGGGAGTCCGTGCGGGTACTCAGGGTGACATCGGGCCGGTAGCCGCCCGGCCAGCGCTCCATGGTGACGGGGCGGTCGCGGAGGGCGGCGAAGATGCCGTCGCCAACCGCCACGACGTACTCGACCATCTCCAGCTTGGTGATGCCGACCTCGGGAAAGTAGACCTTCTCCGGGCTGGTCACGCGAACGGTTCGCTCACCGACCTGGAGCTCGACCGCGGGCACGGGCATGGAACAACCCTAGTGACTAGCCTGTTGGTAGATGCGAGGAGTGATCACCATGACTGATACCCAGAGCAACCCCGCCGCGAGCGTCGGCAAGATCGTCAAGTCCGAGGCGGAGTGGCGGGCCCAGCTCAGCCGCGCCGAGTACAAGGTGCTGCGCGAGGCCGACACCGAGCGGGCCTTCACGGGCGAGTACACCGACACCAAGACCGTTGGCGTCTACCAGTGCCGGGCATGCGGCACCGAGCTGTTCCGCAGCAACCAGAAGTTCGACTCGCACTGCGGCTGGCCGTCGTTCTTCGCACCGCTGGCCGGCGACCGCGTCCGGCTGATCGAGGACAACAGCATGTTCATGCGCCGGGTCGAGGTCCGCTGCGCGGCCTGCGACTCCCACCTCGGCCACGTGTTCTCCGGCGAAGGTTACGACACCCCCACCGACGACCGCTACTGCATCAACTCGATCTCGCTGCGGCTCGTCCCCGCCGAGGACTGAGCCTGGACCTATGTCCTGAGCCTGCCGATGCGCCCTGAGCTCGTCGATGCCCCCTGACCACGCAGGCCTGCCCGTCGGTTTCCCACGCAGCGTGTGGAACCGACGCCGCACATAGGTTGCAACCTGTGCTCTGCGTGAGATTCCCACGCTGCGTGGGAATCTTGTGACCGGCGGGGTGGGGATACGCAGGGCCTCGACAGACACACGGCTCTTCGGCTACCAGAGGGCGAGGATGTCGGCCAGGTCCCGGCGGCGGCCGGTGTAGAACGGCACCTCCTCGCGGGTGTGCCGCCGGGCCGCGGCCGCCCGGAGCGCGCGCATCAGGTCGACGATCCGGTGCAGCTCGGGCGCCTCGAAGGCGAGGATCCACTCGTAGTCGCCGAGGGCGAACGACGACACCGTGTTGGCGCGTACGTCGGGGTAGGGCCGGGCCATCATGCCGTGCTCGGTGAGCATGGCCCGGCGCTCCTCCTCCGGCAGCAGGTACCACTCGTAGGAGCGGACGAACGGGTAGACGCAGAGGTAGGCCGACGGCGTCTCGTCGGCCATGAACGCCGGCACGTGGCCCCTGTTGAACTCCGCGGGCCGGTGCAGCGCCAGCTGCGACCAGACCGGCGCCAGCTTCGTTCCGAGGTCGGAGCGGCGCAGCGCGTGGTAGGCGTCCTGCAGGGTGTCCGAGGTCGGTGCGTGCCACCACACCATCAGGTCGGCGTCGGCCCGCAGCCCGGCCACGTCGTACCAGCCGCGGATCACCAGGTCCTCGCCCCGGGTTGCCCGCTCGACCGCCCGCAGGGTGGCGTCCGCCGACTCGATCGGCGGGTCGTCCAGGGTACCGATGCGCCGGAAGACCGACCACATCGTGTAGCGGATGACGTTGTTGATCTCCCGCGCCTTCACGGGTCGATCCTGCCACCGCGGCCGCCCAGGTCGGCGGTGATCTTGGCCACGGCCGCGTACGCCGAGCCGAGGCAGGCCGCGATGCCGACGCCGTCCAGCGCGGCCCCGGCGACCGCCAGGCCGGGCCGGCCGGCGAGGTCGGCGCGCAGCCGGGTCACCAGTTCCCGATGACCCACCCGGTACTGGGGCAGCGCCCCACCCCACCGGGTCACCGCTCCGATGACGAGCTCGGCGCGCTCCCACCCCGGGATACCTCGGGCCTCGGCAAACGTGCGGGTCAGCAGCGCCGAGTCGTCGTGTTGCAGCACCGAGGCGTCGCCGGCCCGACCGAGACTCGCCCGGACCACGTCGACGTCCTCGCCCCAGGCCGTCGCGGCCACCTCGGCCACCCAGTCCCACTTGGTTCCGGAGTAGGTGAGCGCCTTGATGGTCGGTAGTTCGGACGGCGGCACCAGGATCCCGGAGCCGCGCTTTCCCAGCCCGCGAACCACGAGGGTGACCACGGCGACCGAGGCGTACGGCACGGCCGCCAGCTCCGGCGCGGTCTCGGCCAGATCCGTCAGCAGTCGGCCGGCCGGTCCCGCGGGAAGGGCGAGCAGCACGGCATCGGCATCGATCGCCTCCGGGTGAGGCGCCGGCCCGGTGGTCAGTCGATAGCCGCCGCTCTGCCGGTCGATTCGCCGAACCGTGGTGCCGGCCCGGAGCTGGACGCCGCTGTGTTCCAGGTCGGCGGCCAGCGCCGCGACCAGCGTCAACAGCCCGCCGACCAGGCCGGCGAAGACCGGTCCGGAGTCGGCCCGGCGGACCGCGGCCCGGGCGTGCTCGAGCAGCGATCCCCCGTTCCTCGCCCGCGCGAACAGGTCGGGGCTCACGGCGGCGAAGGAGAGCGTCCGGGCGTGCCCGGCGTACACCCCGCCGAGCAGGGGTTCCAGCAGCCGGTCCGTCACCTCGGGACCGAACCGGCCGTCCACCACCGTCCCGATAGCCGCATCCGTCCCGAGCGGCGGTCCCGGGCGGTCGGGCTCACTGGCCGCGCGCCGGTAGCCCTCAGCGCTCAGCAGACCGCGCAGACTGGTCACGTCGGTGGGCACGCCCAGCAGCGAGGGCGGCATCGGGTGCGCCGCGCCGCCGACGAGCAGCGCGGGTCGGGCCGCGGTCGGGTGGACGAGAGTCCGACCCAGCCCGAGGTCGTCGGCCAGGTTGGTGCCCTCCGGCCGGCGGGCGAGCATCGACTCCGCGCCGCCGTCCAGCCGTACGCCGTCCAGCTCGAGCGACGCCAGCTTGCCGCCCCATCGCCGGCCCTGCTCCAGCACGACCACCTCGACGCCCGCGGAACCGAGCACCCGGGCCGCGGCCAGTCCGGTGATGCCGCCGCCGACGACGGCGACCAGGGTCATCGGACGCCGGCCGCGAGCCGCTCCCCCGCCCCGGCCCGCAGCTCCGCACCCTCGGTGTGCACCAGGTCGACGATGCGGGCCAGGACGTCGGGACTGGCCTCGGGTGGTACGCCGTGGCCGAGATTGAAGATGTGGCCCGGGGCCGCGGCGCCGGAGCGCACCACCTGGCGCACCCGCTCGGACAGCACGGGCCAGGGGGCGGACAGCAGGGCCGGGTCGAGGTTGCCCTGTACGGCGTACCCCGGCCCGATCCGCCGGCTGGCCTCGGCCAGTGGTACCCGCCAGTCCACCCCGACCACCTCGGCGCCGGCCTCGCCCATCAGCCCGAGCAGCTCCGAGGTGCCGACGCCGAAGTGGATCCGGGGAACGCCGGTGTCGGCCAGGGCGCCGAGCACCTGCGCCGAGTAGGGCTGGGCGTAGCGGGCGTAGTCGGCGGCGCTGAGGCTGCCCACCCAGGAGTCGAACAGCTGCACCGCCGCGGCGCCGGCGGCGACCTGGGTCCGCAGGAACGTCCCGGAGAGTCCGGCCAGGCGGGAGCAGAGCCCATCCCACAGCTCCGGCTCGCTGACCATCATCGCCTTGGTCCGGGAGTAGTCCTTGCTCGGCCCGCCCTCGACCACGTAGCTGGCCAGGGTGAACGGCGCCCCGGCGAACCCGATCAGCGGCGTCGGGCCCAGCTCGGCCACCAGCCGCTGGACCGCCTCGGTGACGAACCACAGCTTCTCGGTATCCAGCGGCTCGATCCGGTCCAGGTCGGCCATCCGTCGCACTGGCTCGGCGATGATCGGGCCCTGGCCGGAGACGATCTCCAGGTCCACGCCTGCCGCCCGAAGCGGAACCATGATGTCGGAATAGAAGATCGCCGCGTCCACGCCGTAGCGGCGGACCGGCTGCAGGGTGATCTCGGCGACCAGATCGGGCTGGCTGCAGCTCTCCAGCATGTTGATCCCGTCGCGGATCTCCCGGTACTCAGGGAGCGAGCGTCCGGCCTGCCGCATGAACCACACCGGGACCTGCCCGTCCGGCTGCTGCCGACGGCAGGCGGCGACCAGCAGCGACGTCTGCTGACCCGTGTGGCCTGAGCTTGTCGAAGGCTCCGTCGACGAGCTCAGAACGGCGCCCTCGACATGCTCAGGGCGCATCGACCCCTCGGATGGCACAGCGCGATCCTTTCACGCACCGGAAATCCGGCGCGTCGAGCGGCTGCGCTAGGAACCTGAGAATAGGCTCAACGGGTGGTCGCCACGACTGAACCTACGCCTGCGCCAAGCGCGTTCCGGCGTGCGGCCGCCGACCTCACCGCGGCCACCTGGCGGCCCGAGCTGGCTGTCGAGCCGATTCCGGCCCCGCAGCGGATCGCCCCGTTCGCCGCCGCCATCACCGCCGACGTGATGGTCGGCGACGAGGAGGCCGGGAGTGGGCGGCTCGTGCTCCTGCACGACCCCGCCGGCAATGCGGCCTGGCAGGGCACGTTCCGCTGCGTCACCTTCGCTCGCGCCGAGGTCGACCCGGAGATGGTCACCGATCCCCTGATGGGCAGTGTGGGCTGGTCCTGGCTGATCGACGCTCTGGCCGCTCACAGCGCTGAGTACACCGCGCCGAGCGGCACCGTGACGTCGGTGACCAGCGAGTCCTTCGGCGGCATGGCCGACGAGGCGCCCCGGGCCGAGGTGGAGGTCCGCGCATCCTGGACCCCGCTGCTGGAGGACGGGGTCGGCCTGCCGCCGCACCTGGCCGCCTGGGCCGAGCTGTTGTGTACGACGGCGGGGCTGCCGCCGCTGCCGGCAGGGGTGGTGCTGATGCCGTCCCGCCGTAACCCACCGAGTCGGACGCGGAGACGTTGACCGAGGCATCTTCGCCCACCCCGCCGGTCGACGACGAGCCGGTCCTGCTCACCGAGCCGGTCGACGGCATGCCCCCGGTGGTGGCCACGCCCGAGCAGCTGAACGCGACGATCGCCGCGTTGGCCGCAGGCACGGGACCGGTCGCCGTGGACGCGGAGCGGGCGCACGGATTCCGGTACAGCCAGCGGGCCTACCTGATCCAGCTGCGCCGGGCCGGTTCCGGCACCCACCTGGTCGACCCGATCGCGTTCGCGCCGCCCGCCGAAGGCACCGGTGCGGAGGCGCCTCCAGCCGACCTGCGCCCCTTGGGTGCGGCCATCGTCAACGCCGAGTGGGTGATCCACGCGGCCAGCCAGGACCTGCCCTGCCTGTACCAGGTCGGCCTGGTTCCGCAGATCTTGTTCGACACCGAGCTGGCCGCTCGGCTGCTCGGCTTCCCACGGGTGGCCCTGGGCACGATGCTCGAAGAGCTGCTCGGCGTACGGCTACTCAAGGAGCACTCCGCGTCGGACTGGTCCACCCGGCCGCTCCCGGTCGAGTGGCTGACCTACGCCGCCCTCGACGTGGAGCTGCTGCTGGAGCTGCGCGACGTGCTGCACGCCCGGCTCCAGGAGACCGGCAAGCTCGAGTGGGCCCACCAGGAGTTCGCCGCGCTGGTCGCCGGGGCAGGGGTGCCGCAGGAGCGGCGGGCCGACCCGTGGCGCCGTACGTCGGGAATCCACAAGGTGCGAACCCGGCGGGGTCTCGCGTACGTCGCTGCGCTGTGGGCGGCCCGGGACACGATCGCCCGAGAGCTGGACCGCGCGCCGGGCCGGGTCCTGGCCGATGTCGGCCTCAGCGAGCTGGCCGCCGCCGGGAACCCCGGCCGAGCGGCGCTGCGCCAGATCCCGGCATTCGCCCGACGGCAGGCCCGGCGGTTCGAGGCGGCGTGGCTGGCCGCCTTGGAGTCGGTGTCCGCGCTGCGGGAGTCGGAGCTGCCGCCGATGCACGTGACCAGCGACGGTCCGCCACAGGCCCGGCTGTGGCCGACCAAGGACCCCGCCGCCGCGGCCCGGCTGGCCGCGGTGCGGACGGCGCTGCAGAACATCGCCGAGCAGTACGAGCTGCCGGTGGAGAACCTCATCACACCGGACTACGTGCGCCGGTTGGCCTGGCGACCGCCGACGCCGGTGACCGAGGAGACGGTGGATGCGGCGCTGGCCGAGTACGGTGCCCGCCCGTGGCAGCGGGAGCTGACCGTCGCGGCCGTTACCCCGCTCTTAGTTACTGGTGAGTAATATACGGTCCATGCCACCCGCTCGTGCCCCCCGCCAGCTTCGTGAGGTCGTCTTCGTCGACGGCGTTCGGACCCCCTTCGGCAAGGCCGGCTCCCTCTACGCCGAGACCCGCGCCGACGACCTGGTCGTGAACTGCATCCGTGAGCTGGTCCGCCGCCACCCCGAGCTACCGCCGGAGCGGATCGACGAGGTGGCCATCGCCGCCACGACCCAGACTGGCGACCAGGGTCTGACCATCGGTCGCACCGCCGCCCTGCTGGCCGGCCTGCCGCGCTCGGTGCCCGGCTTCGCGATCGACCGGATGTGCGCCGGGGCGATGACCGCGGTGACCACCGTCTCCTCGGGCATCGCCGTCGGTGCGTATGACGTCGCCGTGGCCGGCGGCGTCGAGCACATGGGCCACCATCCGATGGGCCAGGGCATCGACCCCAACCCCCGGATCGTGGCTGAGAAGCTGGTCGATCAGTCGGCCCTGGTGATGGGCGCGACCGCGGAGAACCTGCACGACCGGTTCCCGGCGATCACCCGGGAGCGGGCCGACGCCTTCGCAGCGCTCAGCCAGCAGCGGGTGCAGCAGGCCTATGTCGACGGGGTGATCCAGGAGTCGCTGGTCACCGTGGCCACCCGCAGCACCGAGCTGGGCTGGGGCCTGGCCACCGCGGACGAGCCGCCCCGTCCCGGCACGACGGCCGAGGCCCTGGCCGGGCTGAAGACGCCGTTCCGGCCGCACGGGAGGGTGACCGCGGGCAACGCGGCCGGCCTGAACGACGGCGCAACCGCCTGCCTGGTCGCGGCCGAGGAGGTGGCCGGCGAGCTCGGTCTCCCGGTGGCCATGCGGATGGTGTCCTTCGCCTTCGCCGGCGTCGATCCGGAGACCATGGGCGTGGGCCCGATCCCCAGCACCGAGAAGGCGCTGGCCAAGGCCGACCTGGGCATCGACGACATCGGCGCCTTCGAGATCAACGAGGCCTTCGCAGTCCAGGTGCTGGCCTTCCTCGACCACTTCGGCGTGCCCGCCGACGATCCGCGGGTCAACCCGTACGGCGGGGCGATCGCCCTCGGCCACCCGCTGGCCAGTTCCGGCGTACGGCTGATGATCCACCTGGCCCGGACGTTCCGGGAGCATCCGGAGGTCCGCTACGGCCTGACCACCATGTGCATCGGGCTGGGTATGGGCGGGACGGTTGTCTGGGAGAACCCGCACTACGACGTCTCGGAGGCGGCCGCGTGAGCAACGAGGAGCTGAACGCCCTGATCGAGCAGGCCGCCACCGCGGCCGAGGGCGAGGTGGTGACCCGGGCGCTCAGCCGCGACGTCGCCCTGCCGCACACCGACCGCCCCGCCGTGCTGATCACCCTGGACAACGGGCAGGACCACAGCCGGCCCAACACGCTCGGGCCGCGCGGGCTGGCCGAGCTCAACGCCGCCCTGGACACCGCCCGGGCCCGGGACGACATCTCGGCGATCCTGGTCACCGGCAAGCCGTTCATCCTGGCCGCCGGCGCCGACCTGTCGGCGATGGGTCTGCTCAGCGATCGTGAGCAGGCGCTGGCCATCGCGCGGATCGGCCATGCCGTGCTGGGCAAGCTGCACGACGCGCCGGTGCCGACGTTCGCCCTGATCAACGGCATGGCGCTCGGCGGCGGGCTGGAGGTCACCCTCCACTGCGACTACCGCACCGTGTCCGCCGCGGCCGCCGGGATCGCCCTGCCGGAGTGCTTCCTGGGCCTGGTTCCAGGCTGGGGCGGGGCGTTCCTGGTCCCCAACCTGATCGGCATCGAGGGTGCGGTCACCCTGGTCCTGCAGAACCCGCTGAGCCAGAACCGGATGCTCGACGGGAAGGCCGCCTACGCGCTGGGGCTGGCCGACGCGATGTTCGACGGCGCCGACTTCCTGGAGCGTTCGCTGGACTGGGCCGGTCAGGTGGTCAGCGGGACCACCACCGTCGAGCGCGCCCCGGTCGACCGGGACGCCGATCGCTGGGACGCGGTGCTGGCCGACGCCCGGGCCTTCGTGGACACGAAGGTCGGCGGGGCCGCGCCGGCTCCGTATCGGGCCCTGGAGCTGCTGGCCGCCGCCCGGACTGCGGACCGCGTCGCGGCGTTCGCGGCGGAGGACGAGGCCTTGGCCGACCTGATCATGAGCGAGGAGCTTCGGGCCGGGCTGTACGCGTTCGACCTGGTTCGCAAGCGCGCCCGGAAGCCGGCCGGGGCGCCGGATCGCTCGCTGGCCCGTCCGGTGACCAAGGTGGGTGTGGTCGGGGCCGGCCTTATGGCCAGCCAGCTGGCCACCCTGTTCCTGCGCCGGCTGCGGGTGCCGCTGGTGATCAGCGACCTCGACCAGGAGCGGGTCGACCGCGGACTGGCCGCGATTTCCGCCGAGGTCGACAAGCAGCTGACCAAGCGGCGGATGTCGGCCGATGAGGCCAGCCGGCTGCGCGCGCTGGTCAGCGGCAGCACGGACCTGGCCGATTTCGCGGACTGCGACTTCGTGATCGAGGCCGTGTTCGAGGAGCTGTCGGTGAAGCAGCAGGTGTTCGCCGACCTGGAGAAGTACGTGGAGCCGAGCTGCGTGCTGGCCACCAACACCTCCTCACTCTCGGTGACCGAGATGGCGATTGACCTGGAGCACCCGGAACGGGTCGTCGGCTTCCACTTCTTCAACCCGGTGGCCGTGCTCCCGCTGCTGGAGGTCGTACGCGGGGACCCGACCGACAACGCCACTCTGGCTACTGCCCTGGCCGTGGCAAAGGACCTGCGGAAGAACGCGGTGCTGGTCAAGGACGCGACCGGGTTCGTGTTCAACCGGCTGCTGCTGCGGATGATGGGCGAGGTGTTCGCCGCGGTCGACGAGGGCACGCCGATCCCGGTGGCCGACGCGGCGCTCAAGCCGCTCGGCCTGCCCATGCCGCCGTTCGTGCTGCTCCAGCTGGTCGGGCCGGCAATCGTGCTGCACGTCGGCGAGAGCCTGCACGCGACCTTCGGTGACCGATTCCCGGTCTCAGACAACCTGCGGGCGATCGTCGCCTCGAAGCGGACCGGTTTCTACGACTGGTCGCCGGACGGCGAGACCTACGTCCCGGACGAGGTCCAGGCGCTGCTCGAGGTCGGTGACCGGCCGAGCACCGAGGAGCAGGTCCGAGAGCGCGCCCTCGAGGCGCTGGCCGACGAGGTCGGGCGGATGCTGGACGAGGGGGTGGTCGAGGCCCCGATGGACATCGACCTGTGCCTCATCCTCGGCGGCGGCTGGCCGTTCCACCTCGGCGGCATCACGCCGTATCTGGACCGCACCGGAATCTCCGAGCGGGTCCTCGGTCGCCGGCTGCTCCCCACCGGAGTGGCCACGCTCTGAGGGCGGGCGTCCTGGGATGATCAGCGCATCTTCCTCCCTGAGCCGCCGCATTCGGCCGACCCAGCGTCGGCCGCGCCGAGCTGAGAGAGGCCTCAGCGGTCCGAGTCGGCCTTGCTGACCGGCTGCTCCAGAGCCTCGTCCGCGCGGGCGATGGCCTCAACCGCGTAGCGGGCGATCTCCTGCGCGCTCAGCCCGACCTCGGCCAGCAGCTCGGCCCGGCTGCCGTGGTCGAGGAACGCTTGCGGGATGCCGAACTCGCGCAGCGGGGTACGCACCTCGGCGAGCCGGAGCTCCTGGGCCAGCCGGGACCCGCAGCCGCCGACCACGCCGTTGTCCTCGATGGTGACCACCAGCTCGTGTGCGCCGGCCAGGCGGACCAGGGACGGGTTGACCGGCAGGACCCAGACCGGGTCGACGACGGTGACCCCGATGCCCTGGTCGGCCAGCCGCTCCCCCACCGCCACCGCCGTCACGGCCAGCGGTCCGTAGCCGACCACCAGGACCCGCGGGTCCTCGGTACGCAGCAGCACGTCCAGCCCGTCCACCTGGTCGACCGCGACCAGGTCGGGCGGTGCCAGGTCCTTCGAGAACCGCAGCACCGACGGCGCATCGTCGATCGTGAGCGATGTGGCCAGGGCTTCCCGGAGCCGCGTCCCGTCCCGGGGGGCGGCCAGGTGCAGGCCCGGCACCAGCTGGGTGATCGACATGTCCCACATGCCGTGGTGGCTGGCCCCGTCCGGCCCGGTGATGCCCGCCCGGTCCAGGACGAAGGTCACCCCGCACCGGTGCAGCGCCACGTCCATCAGCAGCTGGTCGAAGGCCCGGTTGAGGAAGGTCGCGTACACCGCCACCACCGGGTGCAGCCCGCCCATCGCCAGGCCGGCCGCCGAGGTCACCGCGTGCTGTTCGGCGATGCCGACGTCGAAGCACCGGTCGGGGAACGCCGCGGCGAACCGGTGCAGCCCGGTCGGGTAGAGCATCGCGGCCGTGATGGCCACCACCCGCTCGTCCGTGCTGCCCAGCCGCAGCAGCTCCTCGGAGAACACCTCAGTCAGGGTCTGACCGACCGACCCGCCCAGCGCCTCGCCGGTCAGTGCGTCGATCTTGCCGACAGTGTGGAAGCGGTCCTCCTCGTTGTCCTCGGCCGCCTTGAAGCCCTCGCCCTTACGGGTCACGCAGTGCACCAGCACCGGGCCGCCGAACTGCCGCGCCTGCTGCAGGGCGCGCTCCACCGCGGCGATGTCGTGGCCGTCGATCGGTCCGACGTACTTCAGCCCGAGGTCGGAGAACATCCCCTGCGGGGCCAGCACGTCCTTCAGCCCGGTCTTGATCCCGTGCAGCAGCTCGTACGCCGTCGAGCCGACCAACGGGGCCCGGCTCACGCCGC
This sequence comes from uncultured Actinomycetota bacterium, assembly GCA_963808435.1. Classification (GTDB taxonomy): domain Bacteria; phylum Actinomycetota; class Actinomycetes; order Propionibacteriales; family Propionibacteriaceae; genus Microlunatus. The sequence continues at coordinate 110,971 of CAWEFW010000007.1, forward strand.
GCCTGACCATCTCGAGGATCTGCTCGTAGCGCGGGTTGGTGCGCAGCCCGCTCAGCTGCTTGGCCAGCCCGCCCACGGTCGGGGTGTAGGAGCGACCGTTGTCGTTGACCACGATCACCAGCGGCAGGTCGTCCGACGCCGCGATGTTGTTCAGCGCCTCCCAGGCCATGCCCCCGGTCAGCGAGCCGTCGCCGACTAAGGCGACCACCGTGCCCGGCCGGCCCTGCAGCCGGATCGCCTTGGCCAACCCGTCGGCGTAGGACAGCGCGGTCGAGGCGTGGGAGTTCCCGACCCAGTCGTGCTCCGACTCCTCCCGGCTGGGGTATCCGGACAGACCGTGGCGCTGACGGAGGGTCGGGAACCGGTCCTGCCGGCCGGTCAGCATCTTGTGCACGTAGCTCTGGTGCCCGGTGTCGAAGATCATCGGGTCGCGCGGGGACTCGAACACCCGGTGCATCGCCAGTGTCAGCTCGACCACGCCGAGGTTGGGACCGAGGTGCCCACCAGTCTGGCTGACGTTGCTGATCAGGAACGCGCGGATCTCCGCACTCAGCGCCGTCAGCTGGTCCGGGGTCAGTCCGCGCAGGTCCTGCGGGCTGGAGATGGAGCACAGCAGACCGGTGCGGGGTTGAGCCGACATGGCCCGATAGTACGGGGGCTGGCTGAGGCGGACCGGAGGAGTGTGGCCAACGCCACGCCGCGTCGGTGTCACAGGGTGGGCGGGTGCACCCGCCGCGCCGGGTCTCGCCGGCGACGGCCTGAGCCGTTCCGGGCGCGACGTGCGGTACCCGGAACGGCCTGTTCGAGACGACAGTCAGGGCCGCGTCGGCAGCACGCCAGCGAACCGGAAGAAGTCCTTGATCGTCCGGACTCCCCGACCGTCGGGCAGCAGGACACCATCCTCCGGGTTCCAGGGGGTGGACTGGGCCAGGTACGAGCTCGGATCGTTGCGCAGCTGCCCGATCAGGGTGCCCGCCACGATCCGACTGCCCAGCTCGCCCAGCGAGTTGCCCTGGGACTGGACCTCGGCCTCCTTCAGCACGTAGTACCAGAGTGGCGTCTTCTGCAGGAACCCGCTGTCGGCCAGGTGCTGGTTCAGTTCGTCGGAGTTGCCCTCCTGAATCTCCGATTCGCTCAACGGAGCCAGTGAGAGCTGGGCGGCGACGGCCTGGCCGGTCGGCATCGAGAGCTGGTAGCCGCGGAGCAGGTTGCGCACGGCCAGGTGCTCCAGGATCGCCTTGATCCGCGGGTCGGCCTCCTCCTCCTGGTTGGTCTGGTTGATCATCTGACCGAGTGCCGCCGCTAGGCGGGTGTCGACCTTGCGCGAGAAGTGGTCTGGGAACCGCGGATCGTGCTCGACGAACCGCTCCCACTCGATGACCCAGTTGAAGGGCAGCACGTCGGTCTGGCCGAAGAAGCCACCCCCGCCGGTGAAGGCGAAGAGGAGGAAGAACGGTGCCGAACCGGTGGGCCGGCCGAAGTTGCGGTTGTAGTCGTACGCGCCGCGCACCATCGTGTGCCCGAAGCGGAACGCCGCCACGGAGAACTCCAGTGGCATCCAGACCTCGCCGTCGCGCCGGTCGAACCGCGGGTCGGGATGGAGCAACAGGTCGTCGACGACGCCCGGCAGAGCAACCGTGGCCAGATAGTCGTGCACGATGAGCCACTGGTAGTGCCAGGTGGCGAGCTGCCGGGCGCGGTCGAACACCGCCCGGTCGGTGTAGTACGGCTCATGCTTACGCACCCAGTCCACGGTGCGGTTGTGGAACCTCAGGAAGGCCAGGTGCAGCTGAGCGACGATCAGGTTCTCGTCATTGCGGCTATCCGCGATGTTGGCCTTGGTCGGATCACCGTCGACCCCGCGGGGCAGGTCCCGCTCCAGGTCCGAGTGCAGCGGGATCCGGACGCCGCGGATGACCGGGTCCTCGCCGGGCTTGCCCTCGAGGGCGACGGTGCCCAGCTTGAGCTTGATGCCGTCGTAGAGGTCCTTGGCGGCCGTCTCCGGGCCACCCGGGAGGGTGGGGCCGTCGCCATAGACCGAGTCGAGGTCCAGGGCCGGCTCGCGCTCGTTGGTGACCTCCGTGCTGACCACGTCGGGGTCAACCGGAACGACCGGCTGGTCAGTCACGTGGCCGACCTCGTTGGGCCGGTCGGTGCGCGCCGTGATGTCGTGGTCGATGAACTGCCCCAGATAGGTGTAGACGGCCGGAATGGTGGAGTTGCCGTCGACACTCTGGAACACGTCGGGGTCTCCCCGCACGGGGCCCGGCTCGAGCATCAGCTGGCCGAGTCTCTCGAGGTCGGCCGACACCTTGGCCGGGTCGGTGGCTGGGAGGTGAGCCTCCGGGTCATCGGTGATCGAGCTGAAGAGGTAGTCGAACCGGGTCTTGACCTCCGCGACCTCGAGTTGGTCACCGCTCGGCGCGACCACGTTGTCCGACGTGGCAGTGTGGCCGTGGCTGAGGTTCTGGAGAACCTTGCCGGCGGGAAGGTGGTGCAGCAAATCGGTCATGGGTGATTCCCCTCTGCTGGACTGAGTCGGCATCCGCACAAATGCCTATTTGGTCTGAGGAGTCCCGAGCGTGGGCTCAGATACGTCCGAGATCAGAGGCGAGGCTTGAAGGTTGCGCCGCGCAGCGCCTCGTCGATCAGAGCGACGGCGCGCCGGGTGCGAACGAGCCGCGCGGCCTGCTCGAGCCAGGCCTGACTGGCCTCCTCCAGCACCTGAGGCTCAACGAAGTCCTGAAGCGAGGTTCGGGCCGCGGCCAGCCCGTCCTGCATCGCCCGGGTCTGGCCTTCGACGAAGTGTGACGCGAACTGGGCCAGCACCACCGGATGGTTCCGCAGCACGACGTAGGCTCGGAAGTCGGCGGGACAGCAGTCGAACAGGTACGCCGCGGCATCGGCCTCCCAGTGCGGAGTCCCTGGCGGTCGGACCCGGTCGGGCCAGCCGGGAGGGGCGTACGGCGGCGTGGACATGAGTTCGATGATATCGAATATCTGTTCTATTCAACAGGCCTTCTACGCTGTCCGCCGTGAGCGACATGGTGTGCCAGATCGTGTCCGGCGAGCGGGACGCCGCCGTCGTCCTGCGGAATGACGAGGTGGTGGCCTTCCTGGATCACCGGCCCGTGTTCAAGGGCCACGTGCTGGTCTCCCCCGTCCGCCACGTCGACAACCTGCTGGACCTGCCGACCGAGCTGATGGTGCCGGTGTTCACCGCCGCGCAGCGGGTGGCCTTAGCCGTTGGTCGGGCGTTAGGCGCTGAGGGCACCTTTGTCGCGGTCAACAACGTGGTCAGCCAGTCGGTACCGCACCTGCATGTGCACATCGTGCCGCGGACCAAGGGCGACGGCCTGCGCGGCTTCTTCTGGCCGCGGACCAAGTACGGCGACGGTGAGATTGCGGCGTACGCGCAGCTGATCCGGGACGCGCTGGGCTGAGCCGTCCTCAGCGCACCAGGCGGAAGAAGGCTCGGACCTCGCCGACGAACAGCTCCGGCTGCTCCCAGGCCGCAAAGTGGCCGCCACGGTCGAGCTCATTCCAGTAGCGGAGGTCGGTGAACCGCCGGGCGGCCCAGCGGCGGGACGGCCGCGGGTTCTCGTGGGCGAAGATCGAGCCGCCGGTGGGAACCGTGACGGAGTCGCCGGTGCCACTGGTGAAGATCTTCTGCACCTCGTGGATGCTCTCCCAGTAGAGCCGGGCGGCCGACGCGCCGGTGCTGGTCAGCCAGTACAGCGTGATGTCGTCCAGCATCCGGTTCCGGTCGAAGGCTCGCTCCGGCACGCCGTCGCAGTCGCTCCAGGTGCGGAACTTCTCCACGATCCAGGCGGCCAGCCCCGCCGGTGAGTCGACCAGTGAGTAGCCGATGGTCTGGGGCTTGGTCGACTGCTCCGCCGAGTAGCCGTCCTCCGAGCGGTCGGCATACCGCAGCGCCTCCAGCGAGGCGTGCTCGGCCGGCGTCAGGTCCGCGAGCGTCGCGGGGTCCGGCGCGGCCAGGGGCGGAGTCAGGTGCAGGCCGACCACCCGGTCCGGGTGCTGCTGGCCCAGACAGGTGCTGACACTGCTGCCCCAGTCCCCACCCGAGGCGCCGAACCGCGGGTATTCCAGCCGCGCCATCAGCTCGGCCCACGCGTCGGCGATTCGGGCGATGCCCCAGCCCGGTGCCGTCGGCCTTCCGCTGAGCCCGAACCCCGGGAGCGACGGCAGCACGAGGTTGAACGCTTCCTGGGCCGCTCCGCCGTACGCCGTCGGGTCGGTGAGCGGACCGACGACTGCCTCGAACTCGATGATCGAGCCGGGCCAGCCGTGGGTGATCACCAGTGGCAGCGCGTCGGGGTGCGGCGACCGGACGTGCACGAAGTGGATGGGCAGGCCGTCGACCGTGGTCCGGTAGTGGTCCAGCCGGTTCAGCCGCGCCTCGCTGGTCCGCCAGTCGTACGCCTCGGCCCAGTGTCGACAGAGGTCCTGCAGGTAGGCCAGCGGGACACCCTGCGACCAGTCGTCGACGGTCTCCGCCTCCGGCCAACGGGTCCGCCGCAGCCGCTCGCGCAGGTCGACCAGGTCGGCCTCAGGCACCTCGATCCGGAACGGGACGATCTCCGTCATGCCGCCTGTGCCCGGCCGCGGTACAGGTAGCTGAACGGCTTCGGCCCGTCACCGTACTCGGTGGTCAGATCCACGATCTCGAGCGCGGCCCCGGCCACCAACTCGTCAATCCGACGGTCCAGCCGGCAGCCACCGACCATCCGGCTCTGCAGCGGTTGGAGTCGGTGCTGCCAGCGGCGTACGGACTCCTCGGGCGCCCGCCCGTGCTCGAGGAAATGCAGCCGGCCGCCGGGCCGCAGCACCCGCCGGATCTCGGCCAGGGCCGCCGTGACGTCCGGGATGCTGCACAGGGTGAATGTGGAGGCCACGCCGTCCACGGACGCGTCCGACAGCGAGAGTCGGGCGCCATCCAGGCCCACCCGTTCGACCGGCAGGGTTCCGGCCGCTATCCGGGGCTGGGCCAGCCGCCAGGCCAGGTCGGACGGCTCCACCGCGAGGACCCGCTCCACGGCCTTCGGGTAGTGGCGCAGGTTCAGCCCCGAGCCGAAGCCGATCTCCAGCACCGGACCGGACAGCCCGGCCAACGTGAGTGCGCGGCGGGCGTTCACCTCCGGCGTACGCAGGGCGCGGTCGACGATCCGCGGCAGGATCGCCTCGCCCCAGAGGCCCATTCAGTGTCCCGACACTAGGCCACGGTCTCGCGGCCGTCCTCGACCACGAACGTGCCGGCGGTCGCAAGGGCCGCCGGCTCCAGCACCAGCGACACCACCCCGGCGGCGGTCAGCTCCGAGCTCGAGGTCTGGAACCCCGTCGGCGCCGCTCCGGGCTCGAACAGCCGCTTGCCGTCGCCCAGGACGAGTGGGAAGACCAGCAGCCGGTAGACGTCCACCAGCCCCGCATCGTGCAGGGCCCGGACCAGTCGCCAGCTGCCGTGCACCTGAAGCTCGCCGCCCGGCTGCTCCTTCAGCTCCCGCACCCGGTCGAGGACCGGGTCCGGCAGCACCGTGCTGTTGGTCCAGGTCGCCGTCTCCTGGGTCAGCGTGGTCGAGGCGACGTACTTCGGGAAGGTGTTCAGCACCGCGCCGACCCGGTCGTCCGGGTCGGTCACCTGCGACCAGTACGGCTCCATCATCTGGTAGGTACTGCGGCCGAGCAGGATCGCCTCGGCGTCGCGGAACCAGCCGTCCACGACCCGGCCGAAGTCCTGGTCGGCGTACGGGACCAGCCAGCCACCGTGGTCGAAGCCGTTGCTGCGGTCCTCGTCGGGGCCGCCCGGCCCCTGCATCACCCCGTCCAGGGTCAGGAACTCGTGGACACAGAGCTGCATCGCCCACTCACCTCCGCAGCAGCGACCGGAGGACGTACTGCATGATCCCGCCGTTGCGGTAGTAGTCCCCCTCGCCCGGGGTGTCGATCCGGACCACCGCGTCGAAGGTGATCTCGTCGGCGGTGACCTGGACCGTCCGCGGGGTGGTCCCGGAGTTGAGCTCCGTGATCCCGCTGATGGCGAAGGTCTCCTCGCCGGTCAGCCCCAACGACTCGGCGTTCTCGCCCTCCGGGAACTGCAGCGGCAGGACGCCCATGCCGATCAGGTTGGACCGGTGGATCCGCTCGTAGGACTCGGCGATGACCGCCTTGACCCCGAGTAGCGCGGTCCCCTTGGCCGCCCAGTCCCGGGACGAGCCCGAGCCGTACTCCTTGCCGGCCAGCACCACCAACGGAGTGCCGGCGGCCAGATAGTGCTCGGACGCCTCGTACACCGTGGTCACCGGTCCGTCGGGCGCGGTGAAGTCACGGGTGAAGCCACCCTCGGTGCCGGGCGCGAGCTGGTTGCGCAGCCGGATGTTGGCGAACGTCCCCCGGATCATCACCTCGTGGTTGCCGCGCCGCGAGCCGTAGGAGTTGAAGTCGCGCCGCTCGACCCCGTGCTCGGACAGGTACTTCCCCGCTGGGGCGTCCGCCTTGATCGATCCCGCGGGGGAGATGTGGTCGGTGGTGATCGAGTCCCCCAGCTTGAGCAGGACCCGTGCGTCGGTGATGTCGGTGACCGGCTCCGGGTCGGCCGGCATGCCCTCGAAGTACGGCGGCTTGCGGACGTAGGTGGACTCGGGGTCCCAGGCGAACGTCTCCCCCTCCGGGGTGGGCAGGGACTGCCACTGCTCGTCGCCGGCGAAGACGTCGGAGTAGGAGTCGGTGAACATCTCCGCCCCGATCGCTGAGGCCACGATCTCGTCGATCTCCGCCTCGGCCGGCCAGACGTCGCGCAGGTACACGTCGTTGCCCTGCTCGTCGGTGCCCAGGGAGTCGTTCAGCAGGTCGATGTCCATCGTCCCGGCCAGCGCGTACGCCACCACCAGCGGCGGCGACGCCAGGTAGTTCATCTTCACGTCGGGGTTGATCCGGCCCTCGAAGTTCCGGTTGCCCGACAGCACCGAGACGACGGCCAGGTCGTTCTCCTGCACCGCGGCGCTGACCTCCGGGATCAGCGGGCCCGAGTTGCCGATGCAGGTGGTGCAGCCGTAGCCGACCAGGTTGAAGCCGAGCTTGTCCAGGTACGGCGTCAGGCCGGACCGGTCGTAGTAGTCGCTGACCACCTTGGACCCGGGGGCCAGCGTGGTCTTCACCCACGGCTTACGGGTCAGGCCGCGCTCCACCGCCTTCTTGGCCACCAGCGCGGCGCCGATCATCACGCTGGGGTTGGAGGTGTTGGTGCAGGAGGTGATGGCGGCGATGACCACCGCGCCGTGGTCGAGCTCGAAGCTCGAACCGTCGGCCAGGGTGACGGGCACCGTCATGCTCAGCCGGGAGCGGCCGCCGTTGCCGTGCTCGCCGTATCCGTGCGGGCCCTCCTCGGTGTTGCCCCCGGTGTGCGACGGCGAGTCGGAGGCGGGGAACGTCTCGGCGACCGCCTCGTCATAGCCGTTCTCGCCCACCGACACGTAGTCGTCCAGCGCCTCGCGGAAGCCCTCCTTGGCGTGCGCCAAGACCACCCGGTCCTGGGGACGCTTCGGACCGGCGATGCTCGGCACGACGGTGCTCAGGTCCAACTCGAGGTACTCGGAGTAGCGCGGCTCCCGGTCGTCGTCATGCCAGAGGCCCTGCTCCTTCGCGTACGCCTCCACCAGCGCGATCTGATCCTCGCTGCGCCCGGTCAGCCGCAGGTAGTCGCTCGTCTTGTCGTCGATCGGGAAGACGGCGATGGTCGAGCCGTACTCCGGGCTCATGTTGCCGATGGTGGCCCGGTTGGCCAGCGGGACCTGGGACACCCCGGGCCCGTAGAACTCGACGAACTTGCCGACCACCTTGTGCTGCCGCAGCATCTCGGTGATGGTCAGTACCAGGTCGGTGGCGGTGGCGCCCTCGGGCATGGCACCGGAGAGCTTGAAGCCGACAACGCGCGGGATGAGCATCGACACGGGCTGGCCCAGCATGGCGGCCTCGGCCTCGATGCCCCCGACCCCCCAGCCGACCACACCGAGCCCGTTGACCATGGTGGTGTGCGAGTCGGTGCCGACACAGGTGTCCGGGTACGCCTGGACGACCTCGCCTGAGCCGGACGGGCGGGTGAAGACCACCCGGGCCAGGTGCTCGATGTTGACCTGGTGCACGATCCCGGTGCCCGGCGGCACGACCTTGAAGTCGTCGAACGCGGTCTGCCCCCAGCGCAGGAACTGGTAGCGCTCCCGGTTGCGGCCGTACTCGATCTCCACGTTGCGGCTGAAGGCGTCCGCGGTGCCGAACACGTCGGCGATCACCGAGTGGTCGATGACCAGCTCGGCCGGAGCGAGCGGGTTGATCTTCGCCGGGTCGCCGCCCATGTCGGCCATCGCCTCGCGCATGGTGGCCAGGTCGACGACGCAGGGCACGCCGGTGAAGTCCTGCATGATCACCCGGGCCGGGGTGAACTGGATCTCCTTGCTCGGCTCCGCCTCGGCGTCCCAGGCGGCCAGCGCGCGGATGTCGTCCGCGGTGATGTTGGCGCCGTCCTCGGTGCGCAGGAGGTTCTCCAGCAGGATCTTCAGGCTGTAGGGCAGCGAGTCGGACCCCTCGACCGCGTCCAGGCGGAAGATCTCGAACGAATCCTCCCCGACCGTGAGGGTGGACTGGGCACCGAAGCTGTTCACGCTCATAAGACTCTCCGTCGGGTCGGTAAAAGTATCTTGATGTCAAGATACCAGGCGGACGTGACGTTTCTCGCACCCTAGCGCTCGTGCTGTCGCCACCGCTGCGGGGCATCGCACCTGAATCTGCTACGTGGTTTCAGCCCGCGAGCGCCCTCAGCGGCGTGTCGCGGAAACGCGCGTAGCAGATCCATGCGTGAGGATGGCCACGCACTCCACGTGATGGGTCATCGGGAACAGGTCGTACGCGGTGATCGCATCGGCTTGGTAGCCGAGGCCAGCGGCCGTGCCGAGGTCGCGGGCCAGCGCGGCCGGGTCGCAGGCCACGTAGGCCAAGGCCCGGGGGCGGCGGGCGAGGACCGCCTGCATGACGGTGCGGCCCGCACCGGTCCGTGGCGGGTCCAGCACCGCCAGGTCCACCGGGGCGGGCAGCTGACGCAGGGTGCGCTCGACCTGACCGGCCCGGACGGTCACCTGATCGGCGACATCGGTCAGGTTCTCCCTGGCGAGCTTCGCGGCGGAGCGGCTGCCCTCCACCGCCCACACCCGGCAGCCGGCGTCGGCCAGCGCGCCGGTGAACAGGCCGACTCCGGCGTACAGGTCGAGGGCCCGCTCCCCAGCCTCTGGTCGCAACCCCTCCAGCACCGCCCGGACCAGGGTGTCCGCGGCGGCGGGATGCACCTGCCAGAAGCCGGCCGCGTCGACCGCCCAGCGCCGCCCGGCAGCGATCTCGGCGACCACGCCCTCGTCTCCGGTCAGTGCTCCGGGCGCGGCGATCCGGCAGCCGCCGGGCGGCAGCGGGACGACCCGATGGGACCGGTGGGCCCGCAGCCCGACCCGCCCGGCGTCGTCGGTCACATAGCGCATCCGGGTGCGCCAGTGCAGACCGTCGGCGGTATCGGGCGTGCTGACCTCGACCACCTCGCCCGTCCACTCGATCCCGGCCAGCCGACGCAGCTGCTCGGCGACCACGGCGGTCTTGAGGCCGCGTTGGGCGGGAAGCGCCGCATGCTGGAAGTCGCAGCCGCCGCACAGCCCGGGTCCGGCGATCGGGCAGGGGGGCACCACCCGGTCGGGGCTGGAGACCAGGATCTCCACCGCGTCGGCCCGCCAGAACCGGTCGTGACGGTCGTCGGTGACCTGCACCATCACCTGTTCGCCGGGTAAGGCGTGCCGGACGAAGATCACCCGGCCCTCGTGGCGCGCGACGCAGTGCCCGCCGTGCGCCACCGGACCGACCTCGACCGGGCCGATCACCATGTCAGCGCCCGATCGGGACCGGGCTGACCCCGAGGTTGCGCACCGACGCGGTCAGCGGCTGGGTACCGCGCACGGTGATCAGGCACCGCGGTGAGTTCGGATCAGGATCGACCTCACCGACCACGCGGACGGCCAACAGGTCTCCGACGTTGGCCAGGGTCTGGTCCAGGTACGCCTCCGCTGCGTCCTCGCACTCCTCCTGGTTGGCCTTGCGGGCCTCCCCGGTGGCGATGTACTCACCCGTGTGCTCCTCGGAGCACGGGACCAAGCGCCCCTGCCGGTCGTCCAGGCACCGCCGCCAGGCGTCGTCGTTGGACCGGGCGAGTACGCCGGCCGCCGTTTCGGCAACTTCGACCGGGTTGTCGATGACACAGGCACCGGAGGTCGGCCGGACACTCGCCAGCACGACGTCCAGCCCAGCGCGCCCCGACATGTAACCCAGCATCCCCGCAGTGGAGCAGGAACCGCCGAACTTCTCCAGTCGATGGGGCTCTCGGCAGTCGATCTCGACCTGCTGGTCGTTGAGGCAGACCGCCGCCGCGGGCGATCCGGACGGGGCAGGCACGTCCGGTGAGGGCGCGGAGGCCTCTGTACGCAGGGCCACCGACGGTGCACTCGGCGACGCTGGCGCCGTCGGTCCGGCGCCCAACCGGTCGAACAGGTCGAACCCGAAGGTGGCCACCGCGACCAGCCCGGCCACGATGGTCAGGATGAGGGCAGCCACGATCAATCCGGAGTTCTGCGCCCACCGGTCGGCCAGGCCCCGACGCTCCGGCGGCCCGCCGCTCACTCGACCTTGAGATCCATCAGCACGGCGTCGACACGCTCGGTGTACTCGCAGCCTTTCTTGCCGATCCACAGCTGGATCTTCAGGGCGTTCACGTTGGCCACCGAGGCCCGGAACGTCCGGATCTGGTTGAACGGCACCTGGACGGTGTCGATGTACTCCTCGTTGCCCAGCAACTGGACGTTGACCTCGACGTCGGAGGACGGCGAGTCGTCGCTCTGGCCGACCTGCATCGAGATCTGCTTGAAGTTGTTGGCCAGCCGAAGCTCGATGGTCGGGCTGCTCTCGGACGGCCGCTCGGTGCAGCCGACCAGCGGACCACCGATGCCGGGAAGGTCCTGTTGGCCGGCGACGTCGAACCGGCCATCGGCCCAGTCGTCGGGGCTGGAGAAGAAGTCGGCGGTGGTCAGGGATCGCCCGGACGAGCCCTCGTCCAGCACGGGCGGCTCGTTGCTGTTCCCCCCTCCCGGACTGTTGGTCTCCACCGAGGGCGTCCCCGTCCCGATCGAGACGGTGTCCGACGGGGCGGGTGCCGACGTGTCCGGGGCGACCGGGCTCGAGGATGGGGTGGAGGCTGTGGGCGTGGGCGTGGCGAGGATCGGGGTCTGAGGCGTGCCGCAGCCACCCGTCACCAGGATTCCGACGGCCAGCGCCAGCCCGGCGTACAGCCTGGTCCGGCGTTCGGCACCCGAGGTCACGGGCCGGATGCTACCGGCGAAGAACGATTGGTTGGGGCGATTCGCGGATTCGTGGTCACCGGTGGAGCGTGCGGCGGAAGTTGTCGCTGACCGACTCCCGCTCCAGCCGCTCCTCGGCTTTGCTGGAGGAGGCCAGGTGGTAGGGCACCGAGGTCACCATCACTCCGGGCGTGAACAGCAGCCGCCCCTTCAGCCGCAACGCGCTCTGGTTGTGCAGGATCTGCTCCCACCAGTGGCCGACCACGTACTCCGGGATGTAGACCGTGACCACGTCCCGCGGGCTCTCGCTGCGGAGGTTCCGGACGTAGTCGATGATCGGGTTGGTGACCTCCCGGTACGGCGAGGCGACCACCTTGAGCGGAATTCCGAGGTCGGACTCCTCCCAGAGCCTGACCAGCCGGACCGTCTCGTCCGGGTCCACGTCGACGGTCAGGGCCTCCAGCGTGCTCGGCCGCGCCGCCTTGGCGAAGGCCAGCGCCCGCAGCGTCGGCTTGTGCAGCTTGCTGACCAGGACGACGGCGCGGACCCGGCTGGGCAGGGTGCGGTCTTCGCCCTCGACCAGTGCGGTCTCCCGGGCCACCGACTCGTAGTGCCGCCGGATCAGCCGCATCAGGACGAAGAGCACGGCCATGGCGATGATCGCGATGTAGGCGCCCTGGGTGAACTTGGCCAGCAGGACGATCACCAGCACGGTGCCGGTCATGGTCAGGCCAATGCCGTTGATGACTCGGGAGCGCTGCATCCGGCGGCGCTTGGCCGGGTCGGTCTCGATCCGGAGGTGCCGGGTCCAGTGCCGCAGCATGCCGGCCTGGCTGACGGTGAAGGAGACGAACACCCCGACCACGTAGAGCTGGATCAGTGCGGTGACGTCGGCCTGGAAGGCCACGATCAGCACGATCGCGAAGACGGCCAGCACGATGATCCCGTTGCTGTAGGCCAACCGGTCGCCGCGGGTGTGCAGCTGCCGGGGCAGGAAGCCGTCCCGGCCCAGGATCGAGCCCAGGACCGGGAACCCGTTGAAGGCGGTGTTGGCGGCCAGGAACAGGATCAGCATGGTGGCGATGACGACGAAGTAGAAGCCGGGCGGGAAGCCCGCGAACACGGTCCGGGCCAGCTGCCCGATGGCGGTCTCCTCGATGACGTCGACCCGCTCGCCGTTCAGCGTGTAGTGCGAGTGGCCCGCGTCGATCAGCTTCAGGTGGGTCAGGTTGGCCAAGGCCACCACCCCCATCAGCATGGTCACCGAGATGGTGCCGAGCAGCAGCAGCGTGGTGGCCGCGTTGCGGCTCTTCGGCTTCCGGAACGCCGGCACCCCGTTGGAGATGGCCTCCACCCCGGTGAGCGCGGCGCAGCCCGAGGAGAACGTGCGGGCCAGCAGGAAGACCATGGCCAGGCCGGTGAAGTCGGCATAGTCGGGGTCGGGCTCGATGCCGTACTGCGCGCTGTGGGCCTGGACGTCCTGGCCCAGCACCAGGATCCGGAACAGGCCCCAGACGATCATGGCCAGGACGCCGACCATGAAGCAGTAGGTCGGGATGGCGAAGAACGTGCCGGACTCGCGTACGCCGCGCAGGTTCATCGCCATCAGCACCAGGACCGCGATCGAGGCCACCCAGGCCTCGTTGCCGTCGATGAACGGCATCAGCGACTTGGCGTTCTGCACCCCGGAAGAGATGGAGACGGCCACCGTGAGCACGTAGTCCACCAGCAGGGCGCTGGCCACCGTCAGTCCGGCCTGCGGGCCGAGGTTGACCGTCGCGACCTCGTAGTCACCGCCGCCCGAGGGATAGGCATGGACGTTCTGCCGGTAGGAGGCGACCACCACCAGCATCACCACCGCAACGAGGATGGCGATCTTCCAGGAGAAGGCGTACGCGGTCAGCCCGGCCAGGCTGAGGGTCAGCAGGATCTCGTCAGGGGCGTACGCCACCGAGGACAGCGCATCCGAGGCGAACACCGGCAGCGCGATCCGCTTCGGCAACAGCGTCTCTCCGAGCTGGGCGCTCCGCAGCTTGCGACCGACCAACAACCGTTTGCCGATGTCGGAGAGGTTCACCACAGTCGAAAAGCGTAGTGCTCCTGGCCGGAGAGCGCGGATCCCGCGCGAGGGCCTCGGTTCACTAGACTTCGGAACGTGCACATCGTGATCATGGGATGCGGCCGGGTCGGCTCCACCCTGGCCCGCAGCCTGGAGAAGCGCGGGCACACTGTCGCGGTGATCGACATGGAGGTCGAAGCGTTCCGCCGGCTCGGGCCGGACTTCGCCGGCAAGACCATCCGGGGTGTGGGCTTCGACCGCGAGGTGCTGGAGGAGGCCGGCATCGACCAGGCCGAGGGATTCGCCGCCGTCTCCTCCGGCGACAACTCCAACATCCTCGCTGCGAGGGTCGTGCGGGAGAAGTACAACGTCGAGAACGTGGTGGCCCGGATCTACGACCCCGGTCGCGCCGAGGTGTACGAGCGGCTCGGCATTCCCACCGTGGCCACCGTGCGCTGGGCGTCGGACCAGGTGCTGCGCCGGCTGCTGCCGGCCGGCTCCGAGCCCCAGTGGCGCGACCCTTCGGGCTCGGTGCGGCTGATGGAGGTGCACGTCGACCGGTCCTGGGTGGGCCGGTCCGTGCAGCAGATCGAGGCGGCGACCGGCGCCCGAGTGCCGTTCTTGTTCCGGATGGGCAGCGGCATGATCCCGAAGTCGAGCACGATCTTCCAGGACGGGGACCTGGTGTACGCGGCGGTCCTGGACCGCGAGCTGGCCCAGGTCGAGGCCGTACTGGGCGCTCCTCCCCCACCCCAATGACCCGAGCCGGAGGAACGAGATGCGGGTAGCCATAGCCGGGGCCGGCAACGTCGGACGGTCCATCGCCCATGAGCTGGTGGAGAACGGTCACCAGGTGCTGCTGATCGACAAGGACCCTCGGGCCATCCACGTCGAGAGCCTGGATCAGGCGGACTGGCTGCTGGCCGACGCCTGCGAGCTGTCCTCGCTGGAGGAGGCCGGGCTGGACAGCTGCGACGTGGCCATCGCCGCCACCGGTGACGACAAGGCCAACCTGGTGATGTCGCTGCTGGCCAAGACCGAGTTCGGCGTGCCGCGTACGGTCGGCCGGGTCAACCACCCCAAGAACGAGTGGATGTTCAACGAGGTGTGGGGCGTCGACGTCGCGGTGTCGACGCCGCGTCTGATGTCGGCCCTGGTCGAGGAGGCGGTGACCGTCGGAGACCTGGTCCGGCTGCTGACCTTCCACGAGGGCGCGACCAACCTGGTGGAGATGACCCTGCCGGGCAACAGCCCGACCGTCGGGCACCGGATCGGCGACATGACCTGGCCCGGCGACGTGGTGCTGGTGGCGATCATCCGTGACGGCCACGCTCGGCCCCCGGATCCCGACGGGTCGCTGGAGGCGGGTGACGAGCTGTTGTTCGTCACCGCGCAGGACTACGAGAAAGAGCTGGCCGAGATGCTGAGCCCCCGCGAGGGCTCCATCGCGGTGGCCCGGACCGCCACCACACCCCGCCTCCAGCCGCTCTGACCTGGTCGGCCCGACGCCGGTCGCGTCTCGGCCCGCACCAACCGTGGCCTACGGACAAAGCTCCACTCTGGTCGAGTTTCCGACCTCGATCAGCTGCGGCGGGGGCGAGAACTCGCCCTTGGTGGAGTTTTGTCCGCAGAGCCCGGCCGTGGCCAGCGGGAAACCGCAGCGCTAGTCGTACTTCGCGCTCAGTCGGACTTCGCCTCGTCCTCCTCGACTTCCTCGGCGGCGTCGCTGAGCACCGACTCCTCGATCGGGGTCCGGCCCTTGGACAGCATCACGCCGATGACGGCCAGGGCGGCGATCAGCAGCGGCCAGCCCAGCACGACCTTGGCCACGCCGAGCCAGACCACCTGGCCGGCCAGGAACAGCGGGAGCTGGATCGCGAACCGCAGCAGGTACGGCACGGCCAGCACCAAGGTCAGCTTCGTGGCCATCCGCACCAGACCGCGGTCCTGCATCCAGCCGGTCGGATCGCCGACGGCGGCGCCGATGACAAAGCCGACCAGGGGCCGGCGAATGGCGACGGTGAACAGCGACAGCAGCGCCAGCCCGCCGTTGTAGAGGATGCCCGGCAGGAACACGTCCTCGGCGCGGCCGGTGCGGATGGCGACGACGGCGGCGATCGCCGTCGGGACGACCGCGGTCGCGACGTAGCGGACCGACTGGCGCTGCACCAGCCGGACGGTGGCCAGGGCCACCGCGGTGGCCAGCGCGGCGCCGAGAGCGGGATAGAGCTGGCGGCCGACCACCCAGGCCACGGTGAACGCGACGAAGGGCAGCGCGGCCTCGAGCATCCCGCGCAACCCACCCAGGGACTCCGACAGCTGGTGGCGGACGAACTCCTCGACGTAGCGGAACTCACCGGCCGGCCGAACGCCGTTCGCCGTGGCCGAAGAGCCGGTCACGCTCTCTCCTCGCTGACGCTCGTCGGCCGCGTTCCCGGCGGTGCTGCGCTGGATGGTGAGCTCGCAAGCTCGCTCACGTGGCGGAGGGCATCAGCTCGTAGCGCGGGTTATAGAGCAGCCGACGGCCGTCGTGACAGCTGATCCGGCCCCAGACCTTGATCGCCCGTCCCGGGTCGATCCCCGGGATCTGCCGGCGGCCCAGCCAGAGCAGCGTCACCGCGCCCGACCCGTCCCGCAGCTCGACCTCGAGGGCGGGGTGCCCGCCGCGCGGGTTGATCGTGACGGTGGAGATGGTGCCGGTGAGCTGGACCAGCTGCCGGTCCTCACAGGTCCGGATCGGGACGGCGCCCTCCTCGCGGACGGTGCGCTGCAGGTCCTCCGACTCCAGCTCGGCGTTGGAGGAGGTGAACCGGCGCAGGGCCCGCTGCAGGACGTTCTCTTTCGTCGTCATGTGCATCTCACCTCGCTCTTCCAGCATCTCATGCGGGGCAACTATTCCCACGGCCGTCAAGCCTTCTCCTCGCCCGCGCCGACGGTGCTCGGCATGCTCAGCGGCAGCAGGTCGCCCGGCGCCATCGCCTCCTCACCGCGGCGGACCACCACCTGGCGGAAGGCGCGCAGCACGTCGGTGACCACCGGGGACTCGAGGTCCTCCTCGAGCGCGGCTTGGCCGTAGACGATGCCCCGCAGCAGCCAGCGCGGGCCCTCGGCCACCCACATCCGGGACGGTTGGTAGCCCTGCTCGCCGTCCGGGGTGGTGACGGGGATGAACCGGTGCAGCTCGACTCCGAACGGTCCCTCCCGCAGCGAGGCCGAACCACCTTGGGCGGTGGCCGCCGCCGAGATCTCCTCCCGCAGCTCCGACCACAGACCGCCGCTGCGGGGGGCCGCGTACGCGCCCAGCTCGAGGGCGGACGAGACCGTCTGCTTCCGGCCTGACCCACCGGACCCGGTGTCCACCGCGGTCTCGAGGATGAGCATGGCCGAGACGATCTCCTGGGTCTCCTCCGCGACCTGGAGCCGCAGCTCGGATCCGGGGACCCCGGTGACGATCAGGCTGCCGAGGTCGATCTTGGGCGCCTGGTCGGTGCCGTCCAGGTCGTCCACCTCGGTGATGTCCCAGGGACCCTCGGTGCGCCAGTCGAGCACGTCCAGCGCCGTCCAGTTGGGTTCCGCCCCGGCGGCCGCCGCATCGTCAGACTCCTCGTCCGCGTCGGCGTCCTCCTCGGCCGTGGCCTCGACAGCGTCCTCCGACTCGACGTCCTCGGCCTCCTGCTTGCGCTTGCGACGAAAGATCACGCGCTCTCACCCGGGATGGTCATCGATGCTCCTGACTGCTGCGACGAAGTGCTCAGTATTCCGCCCGTCGATCCGTGCCCGCCACTGCCGCGGACTGACGCCGGCAGCTCGGTCACCGGAACGAAGGTGGCTTGGCTCACCGGCTGGATCACCAGCTGGGCGATCCGGTCCCCCCGGGTGAACCCGACGGCCTGCTCGAGGTCGGTGTTGAGCAGGCAGACCTTGATCTCGCCCCGGTAGCCGGCGTCGACAGTACCCGGAGCGTTCACCAGCGTGACGCCGTGTCGCGCGGCCAGGCCCGAACGGGGATGGACGAACGCCGCGTACCCGTCGGGCAGGGCGACCGCGACGCCGGTCCCCACCAGGCGGCGCTGGCCAGGGCCGAGCAGGAAGTCCTCGGTGCACCGAAGGTCGGCGCCGGCATCACCGGGATGCGCATACGCCGGGGGTTCGAGTTCAGCGTCCAGTTGGAGCAGCAGCACCTCGACCGCGGCCGCGGCAGGTCCATGGCTCACCGGCACAGCCTAGGCCGTGTCCTGGTCGGCTGGCGCAGCAGGCCGATGCGTGGCCGAGGCCTGGTCGAGGGCGGCGGCCAACGCCTCCGGTCGCCGGCTGGAGACCAACCAGTACGGCACCGGGTCGGCCGGGTCGTCGAGGGTGATCTCGACGGCTGTGCTGACGTACGGCCGGAGCACGAGGTGGGCCCGGGCGTCCGCCTCGACCCCGGCCCGCCGCCGGGTCTGCTCGGCGTCGAGGGCCTGTGCCGCGGCGATGTAGCGGTGCTCGATCAACGCCCGTCCGATCCGCAGGGTTGCGTCGTCGACTTCGATCCGGACCGCGGACCGGACGAAGAGGGCAGCGGTGACGGCCAGGCTGACCGCCGTGGCGCCGATCCCCCAGATTGGTCCGACGTAGAGGCCGATGGCCAGCAGCACCGACACCGCGAACCCGGCGGCCAGCAGCCACCAGACCACCGGCACGTGCAACCGCTCCCGGAACCGCATGGGCAGACGATACGTCGATCGCGCGGTCCCTTCGCCCGGCTCAGGGCGTAAAGGCTCCGGAACGTCGAACGCCGCCTCGCGCGTTCGCACGAGGCGGCGTCCGGCCGGACTGACTGCCCCCAACCAGGCCGGCACATCCGCAAACGTTGGCGGGGCGGACACGGGCCATCACTAGCCGCCCCACGGGAAGGCCATCACATGCGTCCTGATCGCGCCAGCCCCTAAGTCAATTAAATCGACATGTGGACGATTTGGATGAGGCTGCTCGCTCGTTCGCCGCCCACGACCGACCGCTTACGGCTGACTCGCGGCTCTGTCCCTCGTCCAGGCCGAGGGCGCGCGACCCGACGCTCGCTGCCTCAGCCCGCGCAGTCGAAGCAGTAGGCGTCGCCGTTGGCCCGTTCCTCGGCGATCTGGCTGCGGTGCCGGACCAGGAAACAGCCGGCACAGGTGAACTCGTCGGACTGCCGGGGCAAGACCCGGACGGTCAGCTCCTCGTGGGACAGGTCGGCGCCAGGCAGTTCGAACGCCTCTGCGGCCTCCGCCTCGTCCTCGTCGACCTTCCCGGAGTTCTTGTCGTTACGACGGGTCTTCAGCTCTTCAATACTGTCTTCGTTCAGCTCTTCATCGGTCTTACGAGGGGCGTCGTAGTCGGTAGCCATCATTCCCTTCCCGGGCGGTGGCCCTAGGTCTTTCGCAAAGAATTCGCTGCGCAGTCTTACCACATCGGCCGCCGCGCTGCGCAACACTGACGGTCGCGCCTCTATAACGCCCTTGACCGGCCGAAATTCCCTGTCTGGGCAACGATTTTCCCGGGCTCAGGCCGAGGTCTGGACCAGCGCCGGACGGCCCGGTTCGCGCAGGTTCGGACAGCATCCCGGGGAGCAGGCATACCACCCCACCGGCCCGTTCCCGGCGACCGGCCGAGCGGGGTTCTCACCGCGGGCCGCAGCGGCCCGTTCGAGCATCAGATCGACCAGTCCGGCCACGAACTCGGCGTGCACGCCCGCCGTCGCGGCGCGCTCGCAGGGCAGCCCGAGCTCGGCCGCCGTGGCGAGCGCCTCGGTGTCCAGGTCGTAGATCACCTCCATGTGGTCAGAGACGAACCCGATCGGCACCAGCACGACGGCCCCGACCCCTTCGGCGTGCAGCGACCGTAGGTGGTCGTTGACGTCCGGCTCCAGCCAGGGTTGGCCGGGCGGGCCCGAGCGCGAGCAGTAGACGAGGTCGTGGCCGAGCTCGCTCCCCCGGCGGGCCGCCACCGCGCCGGTCACCGCGGAGGCCACGGACCGGTGCCAGTCGACGTACGCCCCGGTACCGGTACGCGGCTCCGGACCGGCGGTCTCGGCCATGGTCGCGGGGATGGAGTGGGTGACGAACACCAGTCGGGCGGCCGACCCCGCCGCCCCCAGCCGGTCCAGCCCGGCCAGGGTGGCGTCCACCGAGGCGGCGACGAAGCCCGGGTGGTCGGCGTAGTGCCGGATCCGATCGATCTGCACGGCGGTGCCCTCGGCCGCGTCGTACAGGTTCTCCCGGTACTGCCGACAGGACGAGTAGGACGGGTACGCGCTGGTCACCACCGCCAGCACCCGACGGTGGCCCGCCGCCTCGATCCGGCGCATCTCGGCGGCCAGGAACGGCTCCGAGTTGCGGTTGCCCCAGAACAGCGGCACGCCCAGCCCTCGCCGCGACAACTCGCTGTCCAGCGCCGACAGCAGCATGCGACACTGCTCGTTGATCGGGCTACGGCCGCCGAACTGGTAGTAGTGCTCGCCGACCTCGGCCAGCCGCTCCCGAGGAATGCCCCGGCCGCGGGTCACGTTCTCCAGGAACGGCAGAACCTCCTCCGGCCCCTCGGGGCCGCCGAAGGAGACCAGCAGCACCGCCTCGTACGGGTCGAGCGGGCTCGATGCCGCGGCTGCGGACGCTTCGTTCACAGGCGGAACCCTACGGAGAGGGGCAAGGACGTGGTGGCCGGGCTCAGTGCCTACCGGCAGATTCTGGCCGACCCCCGGGCGCGGGCGTTCAGCGCCGCGGGTCTGGTCGCTCGGCTGCCGATCTCGATGACCGGGCTCGGCATCGTCCTGCTGATCTCGCTGACCAGCGGGTCCTTCGGCCGCGCCGGGCTGGTCGCGGCCGTCGGCACGCTCACGGGTGCGGTCGCCGCTCCGCTGTGGGGGCAGGCGATCGACCGGCTGGGTCAGGCCCGGGTCCTGGTGATCGCCGCGATGATCAACAGTCTCAGCCTGGTGCTGCTGGTCAGCAGCGTGCAGCTGGGCTGGCCGCTCGCCGTCACCCTGCTCGCCGCGCTCGGGGTCGGGGCCGGGTTCTCCTCGGCCGGCTCGGCGGTCCGAGCGCGGTGGAGCCACCGGCTGCGCGAGTCCCCGCTGCTGCAGACCGCGTTCGCCCTGGAGGCGGTCCTCGACGAGGTCATCTTCATCGTCGGTCCGGTCGTGGTCACGTTCCTGGCCACCGCCGTGCACCCGGCTCTGGGTGTCTCGGTCTCCGCGGTGATCGGCCTCGTCGGCGCGGTGCTCCTCGCCGGGCAGCGCTCGACGCAGCCGCCTGCCGTCCCACGGGACCGGGCCAGGCCGTCGGAGCGGCTGCCGTTGGGAATCCTGCTGCCGATCAGCCTGGCCAGCCTGGCCCTCGGGTCGGTGTTCGGCGGCATGGAGGTCGTCGTCGTGGCATTCGCACGCGAGACCGGCGTGCTGCCCTACGCCGGGCTCTTCATCACCGCCTGGTCCTTCGGTTCCCTGCTGGCCGGCGTGGTGACCGGCGCCGTGGCCTGGCGGGCCGCTCCGGCGACCCGCTTCCGCATCGGCGCGGCCGCGCTGGCCGCGTCGTTGCTGCCGCTGCCGTTCCTGGGCAGTCCGCTTCCGGTCGGCGGTCTGCTGCTGGTCAGTGGGATGGCCATCGCCCCGACGCTGATCGCCTCGGTCGCGGTGATCGAGGCGGCGGTGCCCACCACCCGGCTGACCGAGGCGCTCAACTGGAGCACGACGGGCATGGCGCTGGGACTGGCCGCGGGCGCGGCCGTGACCGGCCACCTGATCGACCTTGCCGGGGCCCGCGGTGGCTTCTTCGCCGTGGTCGGAGCGGGGGTGCTGCTGGTCGGCTCGGCGCTGACGGTCCGGCCCCGAGCTGCGGTCAGCGCTGAGCCGCGAGATACCGCTGTAGTGTCGGCGACGCCTCCTCCGGCCGAAAGCCCGTGGCGGTGATCTTGTCCAGGCGCAACGTGCTGTGCGCCGGCCGGGGGGCCAGGCCCTTGCCCGCCGCGTAGGCCGCCGTGCTTACCCGGGTCACGTCAGCCGGATCGCGGCCGCAGAGGGCGAACACCTCAGCCGCGATGTCGGCCCAGGTCTGGGTCGGTCCGCCATTGCTCACGTTGTAGGTGCCGAACGGCGCACCCACGTCGAGCAGGTGGCGGATCGCCCGGGCCAGCTCGGCGGTGAAGGTGAGCCGTCCGTGCTGGTCGTCGACCACCGACGGCGACACGCCGCGCTCGGCCAGACCGGCCATGGTGCGGACGAAGTTGTGGCCGTCCCCGATCACCCAGCTCGTCCGCAGCAGGTAGTGGCGGTCCGCAGTGGTGACCAGCGCATCACCCGCCGCCTTGGTCTGGCCGTACACCCCCAGCGGGGAGAACGGCTCGTGCTCGTCGTGGGTCTCGTTCCGGCCGTCGAAGACGTAGTCGGAGGAGATGTGCACCAGGATGCAGCGGTGCTCGCGGGCGCCGCGGACCAAGGCGCCGACCCCGGCCACGTTGACCGCCCACGCCTCGCGCCGGCCCTGGGCGCTCTCGGCCGCGTCCACCTTGGTGTACGCGGCGGCGTTGACCACGACCCCGTACGGGGACAGGTCGAACTCGGCCACCGACTCCGGCCGGCTCAGGTCGAGTCCGTGGCGGCCGATCCCTTCGGCCTCGGGCCACGCCGCCGTGAGGGACTGGCCGAGCTGCCCGGAGGCGCCGACCACCAGCACCGGCTTCGCGCGCATCGGCACCACGTCCGCAAGCCGCGGGTGGGCCAGGTCGGCCGCCGACCGGTCGGTCTCCTCCAGCGGGATCGGCCAGGTGATCGCCAGGGTCTCGTCCGCGAGGTTGACGAACGTGTAGGAGTCCGTGGCCTGTGGGCTCCAGTGGTCGTTGACCAGGTAGGAGTAGACGGTTCCCTCGGTCAGGGTCTGGAACGCGTTGCCCACCCCCCGGGGCACGAACACGGCGGTCTCCGGGCCGAGCTCGGTGGTGTAGGTGCGGCCGAAGTGCTCCCCCGGCCGCAGGTCGACCCACGCGCCGAAGACCCGCCCCGTGGCCACTGAGACCAGCTTGTCCCACGGCTCGGCGTGAATGCCCCGGGTGACCCCGCGCCGGGTGTTGAACGACATGTTCTGCTGCACCGGACCGAAGTCGGGCAGGCCGGCAGCGACCATGGTGCGGCGTTGCCAGTTCTCCTTGAACCAGCCGCGGTTGTCGCCCCGGACGTCCAGGTCGATTCGCAGCAGGCCGGGAATGCTCGTCGTGCTGACCTGCGGCCCAGCCATCGGTTACTGGCCCAGGGCCGCGTACGTGGCCTCGGTACCGGCCTTCTGCGGCCGCCACCACGCCTCGTGGTCGCGGTACCAGGCGATGGTGTCGGCCAGGCCACTGGCGAAGTCCACGTACGCCGGCTGCCAGTCGAGCTCGGTGCGCAGCTTGGTGGAGTCGATGGCGTAGCGCAGGTCGTGGCCGGCCCGGTCGGTCACCTGGTCGTACGCGTCGCGCGGCCGGCCGAGCAGGGTCAGGATCGCTTCGACGACCTCCCGGTTGCTGCGCTCGCCGTCGGCGCCGATCAGATAGGTCTCGCCGATCCGGCCGCGCTCGGTGATCAGCAGCACGGCGGAGCTGTGGTCTTCGACGTGGATCCAGTCGCGCACGTTCGCTCCGCTGCCGTAGAGCCTGGGCCGGCCGCCGTCCAGCACGTTGGTGATCTGGCGGGGGATGAACTTCTCCACGTGCTGGTACGGCCCGTAGTTGTTGGAGCAGTTGCTGATCGTGGCCTGGACCCCGAACGAGCGCACCCAGGCCCGGACCAGCAGGTCGGAGCCGGCCTTGGTCGCCGAGTACGGGCTGGACGGGTGGTACGGCGTCGTCTCGGTGAACCGTTGCGGGTCGTCCAGCTCCAGGTCGCCGTACACCTCGTCGGTGGAGATGTGGTGGTAGCGGACCCCATGGCGGCGGACCGCCTCGAGCAGGGTGTAGGTGCCGACCAGGTTGGTCTGCACGAAGGGGGACGGGTCCCGCAGCGAGTTGTCGTTGTGCGACTCGGCGGCGAAGTGGACGACCAGGTCGTGACCGGCGACCAGCTCGTCGACCAGCGCCGGGTCAGCGACGTCCCCGACCACCAGCCGGAACCGGCTCTCGGGCAGGCCGGCCAGTGACTCGGTGTTGCCGGCGTAGGTCAGCTTGTCCAGCACCGTGACCGTGGCGTCGGTCCGGGCGAGGACGTGATGCACGAAGTTCGCGCCGATGAACCCCGCTCCACCGGTCACCAGGA